>CAVQTH010000001.1:0-28792 GCA_963716325.1 uncultured delta proteobacterium
CGGCGTTGCACTTCACCCTCAAAATAATCAACCCTCTCCAGCGGACATGGAGAGGGTTGATTATTTCAGCGATCAGGAACCGTTCGAGCCGTCCGCAGCGCCTGTAAGCCTGATCACCTCCTAAATCACTTGCCCCCGTCGGAGCGACCGGCTTCCACCGCCACGGCCGCATCGCCGCCGTGGGCGGGCTCCGTTTCGCACTTCGCCTTCTGCCGCTGGATGATCCACTTGCTCAGCCCGCAGACAAAGAGCACAAAGAAGACCATCGAGGCATACTCCACCCAATGGGGCAGGTTGAAAAGCCCGACGATGAACGGGTCGGTGGCCATCATCTCGCCGCCGACCTTGCCGAGCAGCGCCGCCCCGATCCACAGGATGATCGGGTAGCGGTCCATCAGCTTGGCGAGCATGGTGCTCATGAACACCACGAACGGGATCGACAGGATCAGCCCGAAGAGGAGCAGGAACAAATTTCCGTGGCTGGCCGCACCCACGGCGAGCATGTTGTCGATGCCCATGCTCATGTCGGCCACGATGATGATCCAGAGCGCCTGCCAGATGTCTTGCGCTTCCTTGCCATGGCATTCCTCGCCGGCGGTGTCGGTGAGCAGCTTGACGGCGATCCAGATGATGACCGCCCCGCCGATCAGCTTGACGTACTGCATGGTCAGCAGCTGGGCCACCAGGAACGTGCAGACCACCCGGACCACAACCGCCCCGCCGGAGCCGATGATGATGCCAAGCGTGCGCTTTTTGCCCTGCAGGTTCTTGACCGCCATGGCGATGACCACGGCGTTGTCGCCGGCCAGCACCAGGTCGATGAGCACGATGCTCCCGACGGCAAATAAAAACTTCCACGAAAATTCGATATAGCCGAGCCAACCTAGATCGATCATTGCCCTTTTCCTCCTTTTAAACGGGTTTCGATCTGCATTTCTTCACATATGAGGTGGTTGCTTAAATGAACGGTATCCCTCTACCGGCAATCAAATTGCGTGCCAAATGCCCCGCCCGAATCGCCGACTCCGGGATCCAGGTCTTAATTGTCCAATTTTATTATGGATGCCCCCCAATTTTTTTTCCCGTTGCGAGGCAAGGCGAGTGGGCGGTCCTATGTGGGTGTACCCTTCAGGATGACAGGAAGGAGTGGGCGGAAATATCGGGTAGCGATGCAGCATTCAGTTTCTCGGTTAGAGTGACTGTCAGAAATATGTTCCGTTTGGGCGGAACCACATGAATCCGGGCAAACCACCCCATGGGTGGGAGAGGCGTCCCGCCTCGATCCTATTCGCGGCAAGATGCCGCTCCCACATCAACATCCCGACCGCCATCGGAACTCTATTCTGACGATTGCTCTAAAACAGCGGAGCGGCAGGACCCGCCATGCAAGCGGCAATTTCACTTCGCCGGCATCTCCAGGCCGATTTCCTGGAAGGCGTCCTCCAGTCGTATCATCCCGACGGCGCGCCGGTTCCGAACCACTGCGATGCGGTTTAGATTGTGGCTGACCATCAATTCGATGGCGCGGGTGATCTTCTCTCCGATGCCGACACTGGGCTCAAGCGGCAGGTCTTCGGTGCAGGGCCGGATGATGGGGTCGATATTGCGTGAAGTCATCGTCGCTGCGCTCCTCTCGGATCCTGCTCCGGCTTAACAGGGTGTTGATGCCTGCAGTGCAAACTCGATGCGGCCCTGCACTCGGCTGCTTGGTAAATTGGAATTAGCAAGGGATGTGCCAAGAAACGACCGCAGATAGCGCCTCCGCCGCCTCCGGCGGCGCAAACCGATACCCTGCTTGACTCGGAGGCCACTCCGCGCCTAAGCGACTCCGCCGAAGCAAATCCTCCACACTGGGAACGAACCCCGCGCGTGTCTCCCAGCAATTTCATAGGAAAAGAAACCTGTCGCTCATAAGGTTACACTCTCAACGCCATTCGGTATTCTATCCGCCTTGCCGCTCTCGCCCGCCCCGCATTTATTTCGCATCAATTTAAAGTGTTAACTCAATTTTCAGGCGCCGTTCCAACGGCTCCTGAAAATTGGCACGCATCTTGATTCAGGATCTACCCGGTAAGTATCGGCATGAAGCGGAGCGGTGGGCCCGCCCGCTTGTTTAACCCCGAATCCAACGGAATAGAAGGAGGGTGCAGTATGGCAGAAGAACAAGTGAAAAAAACAGGTTTTGAAATCGCGCAAAAGCTCGACAAGGAAAAGACCATGTGGGAACGGATGGCGCCCGACAAGGGCCAGATCATGGCGGCGCTCTACGGCTGTGGCGCCCTGTTCATCGTGTTCCTGATCGGCTGCTGGCTGGCCGGCAACCCGTTTCAAGCCACCCAGCGCATCGCATCCACCTTCGTCAAGGAAATGGGCTGGGTGGGCACCAACGAATGGGCCATCATCTGGAGCGTCGTCTGGGTCGCCATGGCCTTCGAGTTCATGGACGCTACCGCCGGCATGGGCTTCGGCACCGCCATCACCCCGCTGCTGATGCTCATGGGCTTCGACCCCAAGCAGATCGTCCCTGTGGTCATGATCCAGCAGGGTGTGGCCGGCCTCGTCGGCACCTTCCTGCACGCCGAGTACGAGAACGTGGAGTGGAAGTTCAAGCCGATGTCGGAAACCATCAAGCTCTGGCTCTATATCGCCGTCCCCGGCATCCTGGCAGTAACCATTTCGGTGACCTCGGTTTACGCCATCTTCAAGGTGGCCAAGGTCTGGATCAACCTCTACGTCTGCGCGCTGCTGCTCGGCATGGGCGTGATTTCCCTCTACCAGGGAATGTCCGACAAGGGCAATCGCCCGTACCGGCCCAAGATGATGGGGTTCTGGGCCTTCCTGGCGGGCTTCAACAAGGGCGTCGGCGGCGGCGGCTACGGCCCGGTGGTGACCATCGGCGGGCTGCTCTCCGGCGTTCCGGCCAAAAGCATGATGGCGGTCACCGCAATCTCCGAGGGCACCGTCAGCACCTACTCGATCATCGTCTGGCTGCTGATGCTCTCCGGCGGCGTGGTCATCGACTACATTCTGCTGCCCTCGATGATGATCGCAACCATCCTCTCCGCGGTCGTGGCCCCCTGGGCGACGCGGGTGTTCCCGGAGAGAATCTGGCAGTTCGTGGTGCCGGCTTACAGCTTGATCCTGGCCTTCTACAGCACCTATAGATCCTGGCCGGACATCAAGAAGGCCCTCGGCGTCTCATGAACAACGGCTTCACAAGGAGGAACCCCCGCTGTCTGCCTGCTGACCTCCTTGGGAAGGGGACCCCGGAAACGGGGTCCCCACATCCGAACAAATGACAAAGAAGAAAAAAGAGGACCCACCGATGAATCAGATTCCAAGACGCAGCCCTGCCCAGCGATGGAAAGCCGGTTTCGGGCTGAACATGATCGTGATGGCCGTGAGTTTCGCCCTGTACTACCTCGGCTTTTTCGGCGGCGTGGAAGGCCCGCTCGCCATGCCGAACATCGGCCGGGCGCTGGCCGACATCGGGTTCACGGTGGTAAGTTTCCAGGCCATGCTCGTGGCCCTCTTCATCATCGCGCTGACCTGGAACTGGGTCCTCAACCTCATCGCCCACCTGACCGGGCAGCGCCTGACCTGCACCAAGGGCAGCCCGCAGGAGGGCTTCTGCGCTGAACTCGTGCAGCGCGACCGGGATCCCTCCGGCCAAGGCTGGATTTACACCTGCCCCCATGGCCATTGCCGGAACGACGCCCATTTCCACCCGATCCGCAAGGGCAAACTGGCCAACTCGCTCCTGATGGTGAGCCTGGCCGCCGCCCTGATGTTCCACTTCGCCTGACGGCGGACGGCATCGACTGAGCCCTCTCCCCCGAAGACGTCCCTTCGGGTTTGCGTCCACCCCGGCCGCATGGTAAATCCACCATGGGCCGGGGTTTTTATTCAGCACCTGTCAACGGTGCAATGGACTCGTACAAAGCCATCATAGCCGATGGCTTTGTAAAAAGCCCAAGTTCAAGGCGCGCGAATCCCGTGGAGTGAGGCGTACGTGCAGTACGCCGCAGCGACAGCGGGATGAAGCGCAACGCCGAAATTGGGTTTTTTACGAAGCCATCAAACATGGAGGCGCCATGGGCAACCCCATCCGCGTTCTGCTGGTCGATGACGAGGAGCGATTTGTCCAAAACCTGGCCAAGCTCCTGCGCGGCCGCGGCTTCGAGGTGTCGACCGCCCTCGACGGTGCAGCCGGGGTGGCCGCGGTCGAGAAAAGCGAGGGGTTCGGGGTCGTGCTGCTTGATGTCAAAATGCCGGGCATGGACGGCATCGAGACGCTGCGGAAGATCAAGGAGATCTCCCCCGAGACCGAGGTGGTCATGCTCACGGGGCACGCCAACGTCGAGACCGGCATTGCGGCCATGCGCGAGGGCGCGCTCGACTACCTCATGAAACCCTGCGACATCGAAGACCTGGTTGCCAAAATCACCGAGGCCCACGAGATCGAGGACATCCGGCGCCACCCCGTGCTGTGGCCCCGTCACGTGGTGAAGGAAATCACCTGGCCGTCCTTCATTCGGCTGGAAATCGAAGACCCGCTGGAAAAGGCCCTCCGGGTTTTCATGCGGGACCCGGGCATGAGCGTCAGGGACGAGCTCTACATCCTGGACGCGGAAAACCGGTTCCAGGGGGTGGTCGCCCGCCGCGACCTGCTGGAGGCCGCCCGGCAACACCGGCCCGAGCGCTCCATCGAATGGGCCGATTTGATCGGCCACCCGGAGTGGCTCCCGGCAGAGCCCCTGCGCAGCATCATGCGCCCGGGGCATCCGGTGGCCACGGACCCGGAAGCCAACCTGGCGGAGGTCGCCCGCCGTATGCTGGACACCAACGTGCGCTGCATGCCGGTCATCGAAGACGGCCGGGTCACCGGCATCGTCCGGCTGAACGACGTGCTGCAACACCTGTCGCGCTGAATGGGGTATTTGGGTATTTAGTTTTTTTTGTTGTCTGGCAGATACCCGAACACCGCAACACCCAAATACCCAATTACCTAAATACCTTTAACGCAGGAGGCATTCAGCCATGTCCGCGAACGGTATCGCAAAGGGCTCCTCTCAAAGCGGGGATTTTCCCTATTTCCGTAGCCTGTGGAACCTCGTGGTGGTCTTGCTCCTCGCGGCGGCATTCCTGCCCCTGCTGCTCCTGGGGAGCGTCATCTATGTCTACACGACCGGCGCCCTGAAAGAGAACGCCATCGAGACCCTGCGCCTCCAGGTCCAGGGCCACCGCGCAGTCATCGACCAGTTTTTATCCGAACGGGCCTCGGACCTCAGGCTGCTCGCAGCCAACGTCGGTTTTGCGCAGCTCACGGACGCCGGCGGGCTCGGACGCGCCTACCGCTCCCTGCAGCAGGAGCTTTCCTGTTTCAGCGACCTGGGGGTCATCGATTCCGAAGGCAACCACCGGGCCTACGTCGGCCCTTACGACCTGATGGCGCGCAACTACCGGGATCACTTCTGGTTCCGGCCCACGGTGGAGAAGGGCATTTTCATCAGCGACGTCTACCTGGGGTATCGCCAGGTCCCCCACTTCATCATCGCCGTCAAGCAGCAGGATGCGGACGGGTTTTGGATCCTGCGCGCCACCGTGGATGCCGACTTTTTCGAACGTTTCGTCGCCGCGAGCGCGGGCGACTTCAAGGCCGAGGCCTACCTGGTCAACCGCGAAGGCGTGTACCAGACCCGCCCGCGGAACGCCGGGGCGCCCATGGAAAAATCGCCGTTCCTGCAGATCACTCCCTTCGAGGGCATCCGCATCGAGGAGCGCGGCGAGCGCATCTTCGCCATGGCCTGGCAGAAAACCGTGCCCTGGGTGAGCATCGTCGCGATGAACCGGGCGGACATTTTCGCCGATCTCGACCGCGTCCGCTGGATCTGCCTCTTCACGTTCGTCCTGGGCGCGCTGCTGATCATCCCCACCGTGCTTTTCACCACCAACAACCTGGTGCGGCGGCTGGAGTCCAAGCGCAAGGACCTGCGCTTCCTCGACCAGCAGCTGCAGCACGCCAGCCAGATGGCGTCCTCCGGCCGGCTGGCCCAGGGGGCCCTCGAGGACATGACGGACAGCCTGGCCAACATCCACAGCGCCTCCCAGTGGCTGCGGGAGCTGTGGAGGCAGCGCCCCCAGGCGGAGCCCGATCCCGAAGACATCTCGGGCACCCTTGACCAGATCGACGCCGAGATCCACCGCAGCGAGAGAGCCGTCCAGCGCGGCCTGGAGCTGGCCCGGCCGTCGGCCGGCCCGGTGTGCATCGACTTGAACGTGCACGAGCTCATCGGCGAGCTTCTGGATCTCATGCGGCGCGAGCTGCACTTCAAGCGCATCCGCGTGAAGCGGGATTCCCCCGAACCGGCCGCCACGATCTGCAGCGACCCGGACGGCCTGCGGCAGGTGCTGCAGAACCTCATCAGCAACGCCATCGCCGCCACGCCGGACGGCGGGGAAGTCGAGGTCGGCTCCCGCAGTGAGGGCGGCCGGCTGCGGCTGACGGTTTTCGACAGCGGCCCCGGCATCCCCGAAAAGGACGTGGAGAGAATCTTCGAGCCGCTCTACACGACCAAACCCGATGGGCTGGGCCTGGGGCTCGCCATCAGCCGGACGATCGTCGAACGGCTGGGCGGCTCCATAACCGTCCGCAACGTGCCCGGCCGCGGTGCCGCCTTTACGGTGGAGCTGCCTCTCAAATGAATGCGGCGGATAATAGGGATGGAGCTATTGGTGGGAGTGGCATCCTGCCGCAGCATAAGGGGTCAAGGGTCCAAGGGGTCGAGGGGTCGAGTGAAAAGAAAGGCCCGGACGTGCTTCTTCCCTTGACCCCCGGGCCCCTTGTATCTTAGCCCTTGTATTTTTTCTTTGATTTAAAGAATACATTCATCTGTGCTTAGAGTCGAATGGACTCAACGTTTCGGTGTGGCAGATCGATGGCCCCTTGGTATACACAAAGACCGTGTTCAAGCACGGATCGCCACACCGAGTCTTCCACTAACCCGAACGGTTGCCTGGGCGCTTCAGAGCCCGCATCCCGCAAGGCAGGGAAATGGAGGAACCTATGAGCACAGAGTATTTTGTTGGCATCGATGTTTCCAAGGACACGCTGGATGTCTGCGTCTATCCGACGCAGGATACTTTCCGCGTGCCGAACAGTCCCGACGGAATAGATGAGCTCATCAAGCGGCTTAAGCCCATCGAATTGCGGCTCATCGTTTTCGAAGCCACCGGCGGTTACGAAACCTTAGCGGTCAGCACCCTTGCCGCCGCGGGGCTTCCGGTGGTGGTCGTCAATGCGCGTCAGATCCGCGATTTTGCCAAGTCCATCGGCCGGCTGGCTAAAACCGATAGCATCGACGCCAGCGTCATCGCTCGCTTTGCCAGTGCCGTTAAGCCTGAGTTGCGCCCCTTGAAGGACAGTCCCTCTCAGGAGCTTACCGGCTTGGTCACACGGCGCCGGCAGATCGTTGATATGATCGTCGCCGAAACCAACCGACTTAAAGCAGCCACCCGGCGCAATCAGCGCGATATCCAGGCGCATATCCGCTGGTTGCAAAAGCGCCTGAAACAAGTGGACGATGAGATCAAACGTAACATTAAAAATGGCCCGCTGTGGCACACCAGAGACCAAATCTTACAGAGTGCCCCTGGCGTTGGGCCAGCGACCTCGGCCATGCTGATCAGCTGCTTGCCGGAGCTGGGCCAACTGGATCGCAAGAAAATCGCTTGCCTCACCGGCGTTGCCCCACTGAACCGCGACAGTGGCAAGTACAAGGGACGGCGCACGATCTGGGGCGGCCGAGCCCAGGTGCGCGCCGCGCTGTATATGAGCGCGTTGTCGGCGATTCGGTTCAATCCCATCATTCGACAATTTTACCAGCGGCTCCGAGAAGCCGGCAAATGTTTTAAAGTCGCCATCGTTGCCTGTATGCGAAAACTTTTGGCTATCTTAAACGCGATGGTTCGTAACCAGACAATGTGGCGACAGAGTGAAATTAACCCTTGACTCTAAACACGGTTGCTTGAACCCTTGAGCCCTTGTACCTTGCCGTGATCAAGCGCGAGCACATAAAACAGGCCATCGACGCCATCTCCGAGCGGTCCCCCGACATCGGCCGTGCACTGGACGAGCTGCTCGGGGTGGGCCGCATCGGGACCGCTGATTCATCGCAGGACGCCGCCACCGACACCGACTTCCATTTCTTTTTCGACAAGGAAAAAGTCCGGGTCAAGAAGTTCATCTTCATCAACGAGGGCGCGGCGCCCATCGAGCGCGGGCTGCTCATCAAGTACGGGGAGCTTCTCCGCAAACGCGAGCTGATCGAAAGCCGGCAGGAGCGGGATTTCCTGCGGGCCGCCCGCGAGGTCCGGCGCGCCGGGCTGCGGCTGTTGGTGGCGCACGAGATCGACGCGGCCATCGAGCGGGCGCGCAGCCTCGCGGACGCCGACATCCCCGGCGGCGCCGAGGGCCGGATCGCCGTCCTGAACGGCATTAAATCGGAAAAATCGGCCCAGGTCCCGGCCTCCGCCGGGGACGACCGGGTGATCTTCAGCGGCGCCGTCGACGACGGCCGGCAGGCCCTTTTCATCCCCTTCCCCTTCTGCCTGGACGCCCTGATGCAGGTGGCGGACATCAACCTGGAATTCTTTCACGTCCGGTTCCTGCTCACCTGCCTCCTGCGCGGCCAGGAGCAGCGCCTCTTCGCCTGCGCGGTGGACGGCCGGGTCGTCGGGATGCTTTTCCTGGCCTTGAAAACCGCGCTGTTCTACTTCGGCCTGGAAATCAAGTACATCGCCACCCTGCGGGGCCGACGCCGCGACGACGAGGAGCCGCCCCCGCGGGGGGTCGGCCGTTTTCTGGTGGCGGGGACCTGGCTGCTGTGGAAAACCGCATACTGCCGGGCCCGGGAGATTGTTTTGGATTCCGAGGTCGAGGCCCGCCGGTTCTACGCGCGTGTCGGCTTCTCCTCCAAAGGGCCCCACCGGTACGTGCTCTCCAAACCCAGCCCCGACCTGCTGCGAACGATCCTGCTGATGGCCGAGAACTGCCCCGGCCTCCCGCCCAAGGTGGCGGTCGAGCTCGGCGATCTCGTCATGAAACACATCAAGCGGCTGCGCCGGCGCAGCCGGGACGATCGCGAGCGTGCGCTGCACGCGCGGGTGGAGGCCATGGCGCAGACGGCCCTGTCCTCGTGCACTTATCCGGCCGTCGCCACCGCCGCCACTCGGGGCCTGCTGCGCTGCCGCCGGAGTCTCTCCGACCTCGAGCACCTGCTCGCCGTCGCCTCGCAGAACCCTGCGGTCCGCAAGGCGTTCATCCCGGGGGCGGCCCCGGCCGTCGGCGTCGTCTGCGACGACCGGTTCACGCAGCACCTCGAAAACGTGTTCCACCTGGAAAACGCCAAGCGCTACGAGGCGATCCGCTCCGTGCTGGAAGACCCCTCGCTCTCCGGCAAGCTGACGCGGATCGCCCCGCGCACCGCAACCCTCGAGGAACTGGCATGGGTGCACACCCCCGCCTACATCGGCCGCGTGGCGCAAACGGCGGGCCGACCGCTCACCTCCTTCGACCTCGACACCCAGACCACGGAGAGATCCTACGAAACGGCCTGCCTGGCGGCGGGGGCGGTGTTCAACCTGGTGGAGGAGATATGGTCCGGCCGCATCCAGCGGGGGTTTGCCGCCGTCCGGCCGCCGGGCCACCACGCCGAGCCGGACCGCGGCATGGGGTTCTGCCTGTTCAACAACACGGCCCTGGGGGCGCGCTACCTCCAGCGGCGCCACGGCCTGAAGCGCATCATGGTGGTGGACATCGACGCCCACCACGGCAACGGCACCCAGGCGGTCTTCTACGACACGGACGAGGTGCTCTGCGTGTCCATTCATCAGTTCCCGGGGTTCCCGGGCACGGGGAAGCTCGGCGAAGTGGGGCGCGGAAAGGGCGAGGGCTACACGGTGAACGTGCCGCTGCGCAAAGGGCACGGCGACGGGGACTTTTTGTGCGTCCTGCACTTCCTGGTCCGCCCTCTTGCCAAGGCGTATCAACCCGAGATCATCCTGGTGCCCTGCGGGTTCGACCTCTGGCTGCACGACCGGCTGGCCGAGATGCGGGTCTCGGCCGAGGGCTACGGCCTGATGACCGCCTTGCTGGCGGACATTGCCGCCGAGGCCTGCAACGGCCGGATCGCATTTGTCATGGAGGGCGGCTACAGCGCCGAGGGCATCCGCGAGTGCGGCCTCAGGGTGCTCCAAGCCCTCTGCCGCCCCTCGCCGTCGAACCTCGAATCCCTGCAAAAAGTCGCGGCCGACAACCCCGGCCGGCTGGGCGCCCTGAAAAAAGCCATCGAGATTCACCGCGGCTACTGGGATGTACTGAAATAAGCAATACCCATGTATGTCATCTGCCAGGTGACATCCATTCAGTTCATGGACCGAACAGCGATCGACGGCGTGCCGCCCAAAGGCACACCGCACGGGGGTTTCCGGGAATCGATCGCGGCCGCCGCCGGGGCCGGGCGGATGGCATGTTTCTTGTAGGATGTTTGAAGCAGGTTGTGGAACAAAATCCCCCCGGCCCCCTTTTGCATAGGGGGTGGGGTGGTTTCGAAAGCGGCCTATTAGAGAACCAAGTATTGGCGCGCGGCGCCATCCTATCGGTGCGGCGCCATCCTATCAATAATGAAGTATGGTTTTTGTGGGAGAGGCTTTCAGCCTCGATTTTCGCGGCTGGATAGCCGCTCCCACGGAGTTGAAAAAAGCGACTACATAGTCACAGCTGAGGCAATGGCAAAGAAACCTCCCATCGCCCAAAACGGACCCGAGGCCGCCGCGGCCCCGGACATCGCCGCGGCGCGCAAGGCCACCTATTCCCGACTTTTTTGGCGGTTCGTGTGGCTCACCATCCTGTGCTCCCTGGTCCCGCTGCTGCTGGTGGGCTGGGGCATCAACCTGCACTACAGCAGGTTTGCCCGCGAGCGCATGCTGAATTTTTTCCAGACCCAGGTGGAGGACCACCGCAAACTCATCGAGCGGTTCATGAGCGAGCACACCTCCAAGCTGCAGCTGATCGCCCGCACCCACGACCGGGACCAACTCCTCGAACCCGGCGCCCTGCAAACGGTTTTCGACCTTTTCAACCAGGACCAGAGGACGCTGACGGACCTCGGCGTCATCGGCGAGCACGGGTATCACCTGGCCTACGTCGGCCCCTACGATCTCTGGGCCCGCAACTACTCCAACGAGTACTGGTTCGCCCAGGTCATGCAGAAAGGCGTCTACGTCAGCGACATGTTCATGGGCTTCCGCAAGGAGCCGCACTTCATCATCGCGGTCACGCATTCGAACGGCGACAAGAAATGGATCCTGCGGGCCACCATCAATACCGAGTCCTTCCGTTCCCTGGTGGAAAACGTGCGCATCGGAAAAACCGGGGAGGTGTACCTCCTCAACGAGAAGGGGGTCTACCAGACCAGCCCCCGCGCAGATGCCGCCATCATGGACATGTCCTCATTTCCCATCGAGCCATACCATGAGGGCATCCGGGTCCGCGTGCTGGACGGCATGAAAAACGCGCAGGGATTGGACCGGCCGACCCAGATCGCCTGCAAGGCCTGGCTGCACAACCCGCGCTGGCTGCTGGTGGTGCAGCAGGACTACGCCGAGGCGTTCGCCGACGTCAACCACGCCAACACCTGGACCCTCGTTTTTCTGCACCTCAGCGCGGCCAGCATCCTGGTGGTGACGGTCTTCATCACCCGGCACATGATCACCAGCATCAAGCGCCGGGACACCGAGGCCGACCAGCTCAACCAGCAGCTGCTCCAGGCCGGGAAGCTCGCCTCCATCGGCGAGCTGTCGGCCGGCGTGGCCCACGAGATCAACAACCCGCTGGCGATCATCCTCACCGAGCGCCAGCTCCTGTTGGACGCGGTCAAGCACGCGCCGATCGCGGACCCGGAGTTCCAGGAGCAGTTCACCGACTCCATGAACCAGATCGACATCCAGGTTCAGCGCTGCAAGCGCATCACCCAGAACCTGCTGCGCTTCTCGCGGCGCACCCAGTCCTTGATCGAGACGGTGGACCTCAACGCCTTCGTCCAGGAGGTGGTCGACCTGATGGAGCGCGAAGCCCGGACCAGCGGCATCAAATTTTTCAGCGAGCCGGACCCCGGCCTGCCGCCCATTTCGTCCGACCCCTCGCAGCTGCAGCAGGTGTTTCTGAACCTGATCACCAACGCCATCGATGCCCACGACGGCAAGCCCTACGGGTCCATCCGCATAACGACCCTGGCGGACCCCGAACGGCAGATGGCCTCCGTGAAGGTGGCGGACAGCGGGTCGGGCATCAAACCGGAGCACCTGAACCGCATTTTCGACCCCTTCTTCACCACCAAGACGGTCGGCAAGGGCACGGGCCTGGGGCTGTCGATCTGCTTCAGCATCGTCAAACGGCTGGGGGGCAGCCTCGCGGTTCAAAGCGAAGTGGGCAAGGGTACCGAATTCACCATCCTGCTGCCTTACACACCGCCCAAGGAACTGCAGGACAGCCTGGCGAAGAAGCCGACGACGACGAAAACGCCGGCGTAAAAGGAGACGACGTATGCCTGGATCCCGGGTTCTGTTGGTCGACGACGAGACGATCTTCACCAAGAACATGTCCAAGCTTCTCAAAAACCGCGGCTACCAGGTCACCGCCGTGAACAGCGGGGACAGCGCCATCCGCGAGCTCGAGCAGAACCACTTCGACGTCATCGTGCTCGACCTGAAGATGCCCGGCATGGACGGCATCGCCACCCTGAAGGAAATCATGAAGTTGGGGCTCTTCACCGAGACCCTGATCCTGACCGGCCACGGCTCCATCGACACGGCGCTCGAGGCCATGAAACTCGGCGCCTACGACTACCTCACCAAGCCGTGCGAGATCGACGAGCTGGTTACCAAGATCGAGGCGGCATGGGAAAAAAAAGAGGGCAAATCTTAACTGGCTGCTGAAAAACGGCGCCTCGGTCCGTGATCCTGCGTTGCGTGGCTCTTGTAAATGCTCACATATCTGCCGATATGCTGCGCTTTCCAAATCGCCACGCGCCTTGGCTGACGGCCCGATGCTTGTTTTTCAGCAGCCAGTATCGAACCGGTTTTCAACCGGTTCTAAGATCATGGCTTTTACATTCTGTAAAAAAACCAGACAGACATACGGAACGCCCCCCTATCTCCGCGTCTCTCTTCTCGACAGCAATCTGATTTGATTCAATCAGTTGAAGCACCCCCGCCGGATGCCGCTGTCTTGGCACATCAGTTGCTCTGCAAGTTTGCGTGGAAAGAGTGTTCACCATCGTGATCGCCGACCGCAACCCGCATGTGCGCGGGTTCCTGCAGCGGGAGATGAGCAGGGAGGGCTACCGGATCCGACTTGCGGAAAATGCCCGGGACCTCCTGCAATGGGCGTTCAACCACGAGCCCGTCGATCTCATCATCCTGGACCCGGACCTTCCCGACGCCGTCGACACCCATCTGCTGGACGCCCTTCAAGACCGCATGCCCCCGGTGCCGATCGTCATCCACTCCCACTATGCCAACGCCTTGCCGGTAGCGCGGCCGACGTTCATCCCCGTTGAAAAAGGCGGCAGCAGCGTCGAACGCCTGAAGCAGATCGCCGAAAACCTCCTTCGTCAACAAGTGTTGGCCTGATAGCCGGCTTATCTCTCCAGCTGAAGGTCAAAGAAATCCTCGCGTCATTGCTCTTCACCTCTGTTGACTAACAAAAACCGCGTGCCCCCCGACGCGGTTTTTTTATTATTGAATTAATCTTTAAGCGCTTGTATATGTTATATCTTGTCCGAACCTGAATCTTACGATTGTCACGGATCGGCAGCCGGAAACAACAGGAGGCGACGTGAGCGATTTCCGCGTATTGTTCGTGGACGATGAAGCGGATTTTCTGGAAACCATCCTCAAGCGCATGCAGAAGCGCGGAGTAGCGGCCTTCGGCGCGCGCAGCGGCGAGGAGGCCCTTGCCTGGCTGCAGCAGCAGACGGCGGACATCGTGGTGCTCGACGTACGCATGGCGGGGATGGACGGCATCCAGACCCTGCGGGCCGTCAAGTCGACCCACCCCCTGCTCGAGGTGATCATGCTCACCGGGCACGCCAATCTGGAGATCGCCAGGGAGGGCATGCAGCTCGGCGCCTTCGATTACCTGATGAAACCGATCGACCTCGACGAACTCCTCTACAAACTGGAAGACGCCTACAAGAAGAAAACCCTGCAGCAGCATAAAATCAAAACCATAGAGGGGGTGATTGAGTCCCGGAAGTGAAACCAATTTGATTCAACGTTCAGCAGGCACTGTCGTTGGAAAGAACCACACTGCAAAAGGGGGAACGGAGAGAGATGAAATTTTTCAGAGAACTGGGACGCTTCATGATGGCGGGCGCCCGCTACCACGCGCAGTGGGAGTTGGAGGTGTCCAACCGGATCTTCGGGGACCGGCGGCGGCTGTTCGTGCTGCTGTTGCTCATGCTGCCGGTCGTGATCGGCGGCATCGCGCTGGCAGACGACCTGCCGGCCATGCTGGGGGGCAAGTCCACCTACAGCCCGGCCTTTTATTCCACCACGATCTTCCTGGCCTCGATCGGCATCGGGCTGATGGCCGGCCTGATTACCGGCTGCATCGGGGCCGGCGGCGGCTTTATCATCGCCCCGGCGCTGATGAGCGCGGGCATCAAGGGCATCCTCGCGGTGGGCACCGACCTCTTTCACATCTTCGCCAAAGCCATCATGGGCAGCGTCATCCACCGCAAACTCGGCAACGTTTCGGTCCCGCTGGCGGCGGTTTTTTTGATCGGCGCCGTCCTCGGCGCCACCCTCGGCGGCCTGATCAACCGCGGCCTCTACGAGCTCAACCCGGTCATCAGCGACGCCTTCATCACCACGATCTATTCGATCATGCTGGGCTTCCTCGGTTTCTATGCATTGTTCGACTTCCTGAAAGCGCGCGGGATCTCTAAGAAGGCCGACGCCCCCAAGGGCACCACCGCCCACCACGGCGGCAAATCCGAGGGCGCCGATATCGGCGGCCTGCCCCGCAAGATCCAAGGGGTCAAGATCCCGCCCATGGTCCGCTTCGACCACGACCTCGTTCCCGGCGGCCGTGCGATCTCCTGGGTGTTCCTGGTGGCCAGCGGCGCCCTGGTGGGCCTGGCCGCGGGCATCATGGGGGTCGGTGGAGGGTTCCTCACCTTTCCGATTTTCGTCTACGTCCTGGGCGTCTCCTCCATGACGACGGTCGGCACCGACATCTTCCAGATCATCTTCACGGCCGGCTGGGCCGCCATTTCCCAGTACGCCATCTACGGCTTTATCTTCTACACGCTGGCCATGGGCATGCTGCTCGGTTCGCTGCTCGGCATCCAGATCGGCGCCATGGCGACCAAGGTGGTCCCGGGCATCACCATCCGCGGGTTCTACGCCATGGCGGTGCTCGCCGGGTTCGTGAACCGGATCTTCGCCCTGCCCTCCAAGCTCAGCGACGTCGGCTTCATCCCGCTGTCCAAGGAGGCCGGCTCCTTCCTGGAGTCGATCGGGATCTACGCGTTTTTCATCGTCATTACGATCTTCTCGGTCTGGGTCATCGGGACGTTCCTCAAGAACATTCCGGTTCTGCTCGGAAAGGGGGTGAAAAAATGATCGCACACAAGAAGAAATTCACTCTCGGCCTGACGATGCTCATCGCGTTCTTCGCGGTGCTGGCCCTTTTCTTCACCCCGATATTCGGAGGCCTGAACGGCCTGGACTACCTCGACAGCCTCTACAACTCCATCTCCAAGGGCTCGGCCTATTACATCCCGAAGCTCAAGGACGAGGCCAAAACCTTCAGTGGGAACAACGTGGAGCTGTCCGTTGCCATGGCCAACCCGACCCAGGCCCAACAGACCTCCCGGCTCTTAACGAAAACGGGGGCCACGGTCAGCGTGACCGACGCCACGCTCAAGGTCTCCGGCGACTTGGGCAAGATCCTGGACGGCGTCCTCGCTGACGCCGATGCCATGTACAAGAACGACGGAAAAGCGGTCGCCGACAAATACGGTTTCGGCGAGCGCCAGGCCCTTTACACCTGGTGGCAGGCCTTCAAGGCGATCGAGAAGGACCTCAACAGCCAGAAGAAATTCAAGGAGGCCAAGGCGGTCGCCAACATCAGCAAAAAGGGCGTCGAAGCAAGTTACAACTTCTACCGGGTGGAGCCCCAGAGCATTATGGACCGCCTGGGGGTGGTGGTCTTCTCGCTGGTGTTCTACGTGATCTACACCCTCTGGTATGGGTTCGCCATCATGTTCATGTTCGAAGGCTGGGGCATGCAGCTTGAGCATTGATGTTTTTTATTCCTGCCGGAAGAAAAAAAGTTAAACACATCCGGCCGCCTCCGGTGGATACGTTGCAGCTGTCCGCCGGAGGCGGAAAACCGCTTATCCGGGCGGCTGCGTCCTCTTTTTTTTCGAACTCAGAGAAATCAAATATCGTTCCACGCTTTTAGCTTCGAGCTTCCAGGTTCGGGCGATTTTTATGCCGATCGGCCGCTTTTTCAATAAAATATTCAACCGCGAGCAGCCCGGGGAAGCCGAGAACGTCGACGCTTTGCGCATCGACTTCAAGGACCGCTACCACAGTTTCAAGCTGCTCCTGAGCGCCAACCACAAGGCCCTCGAGATCATGGCCGAGATCGAGGAAGCCTTGCACGGCGCCCGGCCTTTCGGGATGACTTTCGTGCGCGCCGCCTGCACCTCGGTCTCCGTGAACGTCTTTTCCATGGTCCGGAACATCGAGAAGCTCGCCCCGGGCAAATATGCCGAGCTGTTCAACCGCTTCGACCACATCCAGAAGTCCATCGACGACGTCCTGACCCGACGCAAACCCCTCGCCGACGAGCGCCTGGTGGTCCCCTTGAGCGCGGTGACCAAGGAGATGGCGGATGTCGTCGGCAGCAAGATGGCCAACCTGGGGGAGATCAAGAACAGCCTCAAGGTCAGAGTGCCGCCGGGGTTCGCCATCACCGCGCGCGCCTACCAGCGGTTCCTCGAGCACAACGACCTGCAGGCCGAAATCGACCGGCGCCTGCAAACCACCGAGAGCGACCGGATCGAAGCGCTCTACACCCTGAGCGCCGAGATCCAGCAGATGATCATCCGCGCCGAGGTGCCCGCGGACCTCGCCGAGGCCATCCGCGAGGCCTGGTCCGTTATGGAGGCCGAGGCCGGCCGCAAGGTCACCGTCGCCCTGCGGAGCAGCGCCCTGGGCGAGGACGCCGCCGGCAGCTCCTTTGCCGGCCAGTACCGCTCGGAGCTCAACGTCGGCGCCGAGACCGTGCTCGACGCCTACCGCGAGGTTCTGGCCAGCAAGTACAGCCTGCAGGCCATCACCTACCGGCTGACCCGAGGCTTCCGCGACGAGGACGTGGCCATGTGCGTGGGTTGCCTCGCCATGGTGGACGCCGCGGCCGGCGGTGTCACTTACAGCCGCAACCCGGTGGACATCCACGACCACCGGGTTTTCACCAACGCGGCCTGGGGGCTTCCCAAGGCCGTCGTGGACGGCAGCGCTGCCTGCGACCTCTTCGTTGTCTCGCGCGAGGACCCTCTGACGGTCGTCGCCGAAGACATCCGGCCGAAGGATCGCAAGTTCGTCTGCTACCCGGAGGAAGGCGTCTGCCGCTTGGACGTGACCGGAGGGGAACGGCTGCTCCCGTCCATCACCCGCGCGCAGGCGCTCGAGCTGGCGCGGGCGGCCATCGCACTCGAGCGCCACTATGACGTGGCCCAGGACATCGAGTGGGCCATCGACCCCCAGGGCTTCATTTATTTCCTGCAGTGCCGGCCGTTGCAGCAAAAGCCGGTCGAAACGGCGAAACCCGGCACGGCGGCGGACGGCGATTCCGTGGTCTACCGCGGCGGGATCACCGCCAGCCCCGGGGCGGCCAGCGGCCCGGCGTTCATCGCCGACAAGGGCTCCGACGTGCTGGCCTTTCCGGAGGGCTCGGTCCTGGTGGTACGGCAGGCGCAGCCGCGCTGGGCCTCGCTGCTCAACCGCGCTGCCGCGCTCGTCACCGAGGAGGGGGGTTTTGCCGGGCACCTCGCCAACGTGGCCCGCGAGTTCGGGGTACCGGCGCTGTTTTCCGTCCCGGAAGCCACCCGCCTGCTTCGCACCGGCGATCTTGCGACGGTGGATGCCACGGGCCAGGCGATACACCGCGGCCGCATCGAAGCCCTGCTCCATCAGGCGCCGGTGCGCAAATCCCTCATGCAGGGCAGCCCCGTTTACGAGATTCTCTCCGAGGCGAGCCGGATGATCGTGCCGCTCGGCCTCCTGGAACCGGAATCGTCGGACTTCGCCCCGGCCAACTGCCGCAGCCTGCACGACATCACCCGTTTCATCCATGAGAAGTCCGTGCACGAGATGTTCAATTTCGGCCGGGACCACAACTTCTCGGAGCGCTCGAGCAAGCAGTTGCACTACAAGGTCCCCATGCAGTGGTGGGTGCTGAACCTGGACGACGGCTTCACTGAGGAGATCACCGGCAAGCATGTCAAGCTGGAGCAGATCGCCTGCATTCCCATGCTCGCCTTCTGGAAGGGGTTCATCGCCATCCCCTGGGAGGGGCCGCCGGCCATGGACGGCAAGGGGATGCTGTCGGTCATGTTCCGGGCGACGACCAACCAGGCCCTCACCGTCGGGGTGAAATCCAAGTACGCCGAACGCAACTACTTCATGATCTCCCGCAATTACTGCAGCCTCAGCCAGCGTTTGGGGTTTCACTTTTCAACCCTGGAGGCGCTGGTGAGCGAACGCACGCCCGAGAACTACGTGAGTTTCCAGTTCAAGGGCGGCGCGGCCGACTTCGAACGGCGGTTGGGACGCGTGCACTTCATCGCCGAGATCCTGGAGCCGATCGGCTTCCGCGTGGAAATCCGCGAGGACCACCTGCTCTCCCGGGTCGAAGGCCAGAACGCGGACTACATGCTCAAGCGCGTCGAGATTCTCGGCTACCTGGCGCTGCACACCCGGCAGATGGACATGATCATGAGCAACCCGGCGTATGTGGAGCACTACCGCAACAAGTACCGCACGGACATCGAGGGATTGCTGGCCGCAGCAACATGACGGCCGGCGCCTGCCGCACCGAAAGACGATGGCGTTTGCGGTTGCATCTTCAGTGGTTTCCTGTAATATGAAACCGAAGCCGATGGGGCAGGAGCCTGGTCCCGGCGCATGGTTCAACCGCTGCGGTTTTGAGAATTTCCCTTATGGAAATCAATCTTTACACACGCCTTCAAACTAAAATCATTCTGCTCACCCTGCTCGTCACCTTTACGCCCCTGCTGCTGCTGGGAGTGATCATCTACCGGCAGTTCGCCAACATGTACACCGAGAAGATCCGCGAGCAGATCAGCTACCGGGCGGAGTTCCAGGCCGAGGCCCTCGACTTGTTCCTGAAGGAGCGCACCGCCATCCTCGGGACCATCGCCGACACTCACGGCTTCCAGACGATGGTGGTAGAAGAGAATCTGGCGCGCAAGCTCGCCGTGATCAACCTGAGAGCCGGGGCTTTCGTGGACCTGGGGGTCATCGACCACACCGGCGAGCAGTTGGCCTACGTCGGCCCGTATGATCTCAAGGGCAGAAACTACTACGACCAGCCGTGGTTCGGCGAAGTGATGAGCAAGGGGATTTACATCAGCGATGTCTACCTGGGTTTCCGGAAAGTGCCCCACTTCATCATCGCCGTCCGCCGCCACGAAAACCAGAGGAGCTGGATCCTGCGCTCCACGATCGACCCGGACATCTTCAGCCGGATCGTTCAGGCGGCGCACACCGGCAGAACCGGAGACGCTTATCTCGTCAACGAGCAGGGTGTTTGGCAGACCAAGCCGCGCTTCGGCGGGACCACTCTTGAGAAAGCACCGCTGGATATCTCGCTGTTCGGCAAGCACACCATGACCTTCGAGCAGGAGGGCGCCGGCGGCCGCAAGCTGCTGCTCGCCGGCGCCTGGCTCAAAAGCAAGAACTGGCTGCTCGTCATCAGCCGCGATGTCGAAAACGAGATGGCCGCGCTTTTCGCCACGCGCAACATGCAGATCGCCATCATCACGGCCGGCGTCATCGCGATCATCCTCACGACGGTCTTCACGACCCGCCTCATGATCCGGCAACTCGTGCAGTCCGAGACCCGCATGAAGGAGATGGACGCTCAACTGGTCCAGTCCGACAAGCTGGCGTCCCTCGGCAAGATGGCCGCCGGGGTCGCTCACGAGATCAACAACCCGCTGGCCGTCATCCTGCAGAAGACCGGCTGGCTCCAGGATCTTCTCGACGAGGAGGAATTTCAGAAAAGTGCAAACGGCGAGGAGTTCCGCGCCTCGGTCAAGAAAATCGAGGAGCACGTCGAGCGCGCCCGCAAGGTCGTGCACAACATGCTCGGCTATGCGCGCCGGATGGAACCGCGCCTGGAGGACGTCGACGTCAACCAAACCATCAACCAGACCGTCGACATCCTGGAGAACTACGCCCGGTCCAACAACATCGACATCCAGACCGACCTGGCGGACACCCTGCCCATCACGGCCGGCGACCAGGCTCAACTCCAGCAGGTCATCTTGAACCTGGTCAACAATGCCATCGACGCCATCGGCAAGGACGGGACGATCTCGGTCAGGAGCTCGCGCGAACAATCGAAGATTCGCGTTGTGATCGCCGACACCGGCCCGGGCATACCGGAATCGATGCAGAAAAAGATTTTCGACCCCTTCTTCACCACCAAGAGCACCGGCAAGGGCACCGGCCTGGGCCTGTGGATCAGCTACAACATCATCGAGAAAATGGGGGGGAACCTGGCGCTGCAGAGCAAGGAAGGCCAGGGAGCCGCCTTCACGATCACGCTTCCGATCGTGCAGCCCATGCAAAAATAATCGTATCAGCGAAGATACCTGGAGGACACATGCAACAGCCGAGCATTCTGGTGGTCGACGACGAGGGCGACTTTCTCGAAACCCTCATGAACCGGCTCAAAAAAAGAAAAATCGCGGCGCTCGGTTGTGCGAGCGGCGAGGAGGCGTTGCTGCTGGTGAAGGAAAACCCGTTCGACGTGGTGGTCCTGGACATCAAGATGCCGGGCGGCATGGACGGCATCCAGACGCTGCGCCAAATCAAGAAAGCCCGCCCGGAAACCGAAGTCATCCTGCTCACCGGCCACGCCTCGCTCGAAACCAGCATGGAAGGCATGCAGTCCGGCGCCTACGACTATCTGCTCAAACCCATCCGGCTGGAGGACCTCCTGGAAAAGCTCGCCCAGGCCCTTGAGCGCAGGGGCGGTTCCGAACACCGTGCCCAAAGCGAGGAGATCCGCAAACTATTGAAAAAAACCTGACCCGGTCGACCGCGGAACGCGGCGGCTGTGAATTATGTCCAAACGACGAGAACACTCATGAGACATCGGGATCGCCCGCCGAAGCCGTTTCGACGGCGGGTCAGCGAGCTGTGGAAAAACGGAGGTCCTTGAAGGACGTCACCGAATCCGCCTTGGTCCAGAGACCGACGTGGCCGGCCGCCGAACGGGCCGCGGTGTGTTCGATGAGGAGTTCGTCATTTAAAAAACCTGCGATTCGGCTGCCGTCGACGACAACCCGGAGCCGGTGCCACTGGCCGGTCTTGATCGTTCTTGCGACGGATTGCCTTTCAAACCGCCGGCTGTTGACGAACTCGAAAAGGATCAGGTTGTCCTCGAGGGCGTTGACGCGGAGCACAAAATAGTTCCCGATGTTCCGGATCCCGAAGGCCAGGCCGCCGGCCTGGTCGATCTTGCCGGCCGTCGGCTTGACCTGCAGGGAAACCTCGCCTTTCTCTACGAAGCTGTCCTTGGCGATCGCAAGGGGAAAATGAAAATAGGCGTCGATGGTGTCCAGGAACTGCTGGTACTTGGCGCCCATCATGCGGGTCATCACACCGGCCACTTTCGCTGAAACGGCGCCGGCCCAGCGCGACCCGTCCTGGACATAGACCGTATCTTCGGCCTCGGCGGCGAGCTCCCAGTCGCCGATGGGGGTGTGGAACCCCGGGAGATCCTTTTTCAGCCTAAGGTTCAGCAGGTCATATTCGCCCCGGAAGAAGGCTTCCATGAATTCATCCACGTCCTGCTGGCTGCGGATGCCCACATCCAGGAGGCGGCTGGTGGCCAGCAGCCGCCCCAGCTGGTCCAGCGCCTCCTCTGTGGAGAGGCGGTCCAAGCCGGAAACCTGGGCCTCGAGAATATCCCCGCTCGCCCGAACCGCGAATCCAAGCTTCCTCAGAACTCCCGTCAGAAACCCGATGCGCAGCAGCTTGCCGTAGTAAGCGCCCACGCCCCCGCCGAATTTGAGCGTGATGTAATTCTGGCCGGGGTTCGCGCCGCAGAACGCATCCACGTTGGCGAAGTGGTACCCGAACTTCACGCTCAGGTTCAGATAGTCCTCCGTCACAATTGCATAGCTGTCCCCGCCGGGGAGCCCGCCCCCGCCGACGGCGCTCGAGGCCATCACCGTCATGAGGTTGTGAAAATCCAGGTTCACCGCACTCGACCAGTTGATGCCCGGATGGGAGAGCCCCTTCCAGAGGGCCTTCATGGGGATGGATTCGATGTGGTCCGGGGTGACGCTGTCGCAGGATGTCAGCCCGGCGCTCAACCCCCCGCCGAGATCGATGAAGTGAAGCATGATGGGGATGTTGAAGGACAACCTCGCCGAGACGACGCTATCGTCGGTTTCAGTGGCCATCCCGAACATCGCCTGCACCGCCTTTTCGTGGGCGAACCGAACGATGTCATGCAGCGTGCGGCTGCCTTCGGGCGAGAAGTCCGGGCTTTCCGGGTCGGTCAGGTTCAAGGGGGAAATGTCGTCCAGAACCGCCCGCAACCGAAGGCTCATGGGGCTTTCGAAAATGGCCTTTTTGCCGCTTCTCCCCGAGGCCCGGATGCTGGAGATCAGGCCCTGATAGACCGTGGCATTTTCCGCGGTCAGCGTGATGTCCATGCCGGCTCTTATAACCTGGGTCGCGACGCGCGTGCCGAACACGGCCGGCACGCCGAACTCCCGCGCCACGGAGGCCAGATGGCTGGCCGGGCTGCCGAAGTCGGTGATGATCCCGTTCAGCGAGTCCATGAACTTGGCATATTCCGGCGAAGCGCTTCTGGCGACCAGAATGCAATTTTCCGGGACCCGCGTGACATCGACCTCCGCGATGAACGCCACACCCGAGGCGACCCCCGGGGATGCCGGCCGTCCCTCCTGGAGGAGGATGGGATGATCCGGCAGTAAGGCGACGGGGACTCTGTCGGCTGGCTGGGGTACTCCCCAGAAAGAGATCGGCCGAGATTGAAGGATGAACACTTTCCCCTGCGGGTCCAGCGCCCACTCGATGTCCTGCGGCGCCTCGAAAAAGCGCTCGACCCGCAACCCGTATTGCGCGAGCTCCTCGATATGACGGAGATCGATATTGAGCGCAGAGGTTTGTCCGGCGCTCTCCCGCGAAGCGATGCGGCCGGTGGCGCGGTCCACCTGCAGAATGTCTCCCGACACCTCGCCGCTGACGAGCCCCTCGCCCATGCCGGCGGTCACTCCGACCTTCATGGTTTCGGATTCGGCGGAAGACGGGTCGCGCGTGTACATGACCCCGCTGTGGCGGGAGGACACCATCGCGACGCAGAGAACGGCCATCGGGGTGTCCCATTCGTCGAACCCCTTGCTCAAACGGTAAAGGACCGCTCTCTCGGAGTATTTGCTGGCCAGGACGAGCTTGTAGGCGTCGAGCACCCCGTTTGCGGCGACGTTGAGCTCGGTGTGATACTGGCCCGCAAACGAGGCGGCGGTGTCTTCACCGACGGCGCTGCTGCGGACGGCGACATGCACCACGCCCCCCGCTTCCGCCGCCAACCGGTCAAACGCCGAGCGGATCGCGGAGGCGAGCGCCGCCGGAACCGAGCCGGCCAGGATCTTCTCCTGCAGCGCGCGGCATCGCTCCGCCCTTTCCTCGGGCGCACAGGCAGCGATTCCCGCAAGCGCCGTTTCGATCGCAGCCATCAGTTGGTTGTGATCAAAAAAATGAAGCGAGGCCGCCGCCGTGATGACGAACCCCGCCGGGACCGGCAAGCCGACATCATTGCGAACGGCGGCAAGATTGGCGGCCTTGGAACCGGTGAACCCGACCATGTCCCGCCGGACGTCGTCCAAGGGCAGTACGAAGGGAATCGACCCGTAATCCGGGCGCTCCGCCAATCGACGCCGTATGCCGGCGGTGATTTTCTCGACGGCCGGCAAAAGCGCCTCATACCGGCCGCCTGCCAGCTGGTTCAGGCATCGGGTGAGGTCATGGGCCGCCTGAATGATCCCGTCGCAGGTGCTTCTCACCGGTTCCATCTCAAACGCCGCACCGCCGTGATAGAGGTTCTCCAAATCCGCGATCCCGCTCAGGCAGCCATGGTTGTGATCGAGGAATTCCTTGAAGAACTTGTATTTCCGGGCGACGCGGCTGGAGTCGTCGGCCAGGATGCGGCACGTTTTCTTGTGGGAGAATCGGTTGAACAGGTCCATAAAGGACGCCCTTTACGCTGTAAGACAGTTGAGCCGGTTGTCCCGCGGGAAGCACCTCATCATCGCTGCGGGACGGACATCAGGCGGGTCTGTCCGTCCCGATCGAAACAAGCATAGAGATGATCGAACACGGCGGTTCCGACCTCCAGCCGCTTTTCATCTGTCGGGTGGGTCAATACCATACCCGCGATCAAGCTTCCGACGCCGGCCGTTTCGGGCTTGCGGAACTTGGCGTCCTTCAAATCCAGGTCGTGAACGATCTTGCCGATTTCACCCAGGGCCTGATCCTTCGGGAAAAATCGTTTGACGATAACCTCAAATGAACAGAGATCGCCCTCGTGGGTGAATTCGCCTTCGAACATGTCGAAACGCACGTCGGTGGGTTTGGGTTTGCAGCTTTTTTCCGACACAAAACGAAACCTGGCTTCCGGATCTATGAATCGGCGAATGAGCCAGGCGCAGGCGATTCGGTCCACGTAGATCCCTTTGCGGGTCACCCAGGTTCGCCCCGTAAAGTCGGAGGCATTCAATTGCCCGTCTTTGGGTTGACCGGATAGGGGACGGCGGGCTTGTCCCAAACGCGATTCCAACTGAAGCATCAGTGCATCGGCAACGCTGCGGCCGGAGGCTTCGAAAAAATCGATTGCCGCAATGGTCGCAAGCCTCTTGCGCAGACGGTTGAGGTCGGCCTCAAAAGCCGAACGGTCTTCACTCTTTGCATGCTTGGCTCGGCGGGGCACCGAATGGAGCAGCTCTCTGGCATCCCCGGCAAACTGGCGGTAATCCGCATCCCGCGCCGCCCGGAAGATGGTCTCGACCTGCTCGTCCGAGAGCCCTTCGATGAAACTGGCCGTGCAAATGGTGGCCTCGCCGCCGTCCTTCACGATCTCGCGCACGATCCACTGGAAATCCTCGAGCGTCCCGTCGGACTTCGGGATGACGTACACGGTGTTCTTGATGGTCACCGCGCCCAGGCTCTGCAGGCGCCTCCAGACTTTCACGCGCAGGTAGGCCGGCTTCGGCGGGAGTTGGTGGATCAGCAGAAGCCATCGTCCCTCGCTGCACTCGGCCATGCATCACCTCCATGATACTGTTGACATAAATATGATACATACGTATCATTTGTCAACTCCGCCGGAAGCGGCCCAGGAATTGAAAGCTTAGACGGCATGGATCATCTTGCAGAACAGGGGAGCTCGAACATGTCCGAAATCACAAAACCGAACCCGGCGGGGGATAGCGCGGAAGACGCTTGCGCGGGGGTGCCGCCGGCGGTCGTGTCCTTCCGCGAAGCTTTCTGGCTTTGGGTCAAGGTAGCGCTCAACAGCTTCGGTGGCCCGACCGGTCAGATCGCGGTGATGCACCGCTACCTGGTGGAGGAAAAACGCTGGATCAGCGAAAGCCGTTTTCTGCACGCCCTCAACTACTGCATGCTGCTGCCGGGGCCGGAGGCGCAACAGCTGGCGACCTACATCGGGTGGCTGTTGCATAAGACATGGGGCGGGATCGTTGCTGGAACTCTGTTCGTGATCCCCGGTTTCATCTGTCTGCTCGTATTGAGTATTTTGTACACCGGGTACCAGGATCTGACTATTGTGCAATCGATTTTCTTCGGCCTCAAACCGGCAGTGCTGGCCATCGTGGTCGAAGCCGTCCTGCGGATCGGGAAAAAGGCCCTGAAGACCAGGCTGATGGCGGCCATCGCCGCGCTGGCCTTCGTGGCCATCTTTTTTTATGATGTGCCATTCCCGATCATCATTTTGTCCGCCGCCATCACCGGCTACATCGGGGGCCGCTTCTGGCCCGCTGCGTTTGCCGCAGGCCCGGCCAAGGCCGCCGCGGCCGATGCGTGCAACGAACCGGTGGTGGATGCGCTCCTGAATGGCGGTCAGGCGGACCACATCAGACCCTCCATCGCACGATTTTTCAAGGTCCTGCTCACGTGGTCGGCGCTGTGGTTCGGGCCGATACTCCTGATACACTTCTATCTTGGGCCGCAGAGCATTTATGTTCAGCAAGCGGCCTTCTTCAGCAAAATGGCCGTGGTGACGTTCGGGGGGGCTTATGCCGTCCTGGCCTACGTCGCCCAGCAGGCAGTGGAAACCTACGGGTGGCTCAAACCGGGAGAAATGCTGGACGGATTGGGGCTTGCCGAGACCACGCCCGGCCCGCTCATCCTGGTTTTGCAGTTCGTCGGTTTTCTTGCGGCCTATCGCAGCCCGGGGGAACTCGATCCCATGCTCGCCGGTGTCTTTGGGGCCGTGGTAACCGTGTGGGTGACCTTTGTCCCCTGCTTCTTCTGGATCTTTTTAGGAGCGCCGTACGTGGAGACCCTGCGGGGCAACAAGTCTCTCAATACGGCCATGTCGGGCATCACCGCCGCAGTGATGGGAGTCGTGCTGAACCTGGCGGTCTGGTTTGCCCTGCACACGCTCTTCGGCTCGATCCGCGATGTTCATTTTCTGGGGGCGCACCTGCTCGTCCCGGTTTGGGACACGATCAATGTACCGACCCTGCTGATCGCACTCTTTGCCATGCTCGCGCTGTTCCGCTTCAAACTGGGAATGATGACAACCATCGGATGCTCTGCCGCCCTGGGCCTGCTTTATCATGTCGTGCTGGGGTAATCGCCTAACCTTTTCAAAGATCATGATCTCCTTGTCGCAGTGTATTGGTTTCAACATGGTGACGAGCGGCAGGGCATCTGGTGTAGGCTTCGGTAATTAGCTGTAACTTATTGAACTACCAGCAATCCTATTGACATCCTGAACATAGAAGCCCATTAAAACATCTTCCCTCCTCTTATCTTCTCGCGCCTTATCTGCTCTTACGGCACCTGCAGAAATTTTTAAATTGGGATCTCTCCAGGCGTTGTCCGTGCGTTCGCTGTGGGAAAGGAGGTTAAGGGAGAGTCAGGCAAGGCGGAAATTATTAGGTTAGGCTGAAACCGTTTTTCAAGCTCATCGAGGAGGGTTGAGAAGATGAAGAAACTGATTGCGATTTTCGCGGTTCTGCTATTTATGGCGCCCGCCATGGCGGCTGACTGGTCTTTCTACGGCAGCCAGCGCATCGCCACCTGGTACGTCGACCGGGATTACGGCGACGCCACGGTCAATGGCCAGGACGACGACCAGGCCACCCAATGGTATTTCCAGGGCAACTCCCGTTTTGGCGCCAAGGTCAAAGCCGACAAGGTCAGCGGCCAGATCGAGTTCGGTCTTGGTACGGGCGGCGACGGCGGGGATACCAATGTGGTCACTCGGCGCGCCTACGGCGTGTGGAAGTTCACTGACAACGCGTGGTTGAAAGTCGGCAAGGATAGCGCCACGGTCACCGACGTCATTTCCAACCAGTGGTTCGACGCTGACGGGAATCTGTACGGCGAAGGCAACTTCTACGGCCGACGCCCGGCCGGGCTCACCCTGGGCATCGGGGATTTCGAGCTGGCTTTCCTGACCCCGTCCTACGGCGCCGACGTCGGTACCACCACAACGGGTGTCAACGGCGCCACCGGCGGCGACCCGGACTCTTACATTCCAAGACTCGAGGCGGCCTACATGCTGAGGCTCGGCGCGGGCTACATCAAACCCTTCGCCGGTTTCCAGTATTACACAGTTGAGGAAACCGGGCTCGGCAACGTCACCGGCGGCCTCGACGTGTGGTCCTAGGTCCTCGGCGTCAGCACCAGATGGAACATCGGCGCCTTCTCGATCGGGCGGCCAGCTCAGCTATGGCATGAACGAGGGCGCGGTTACGAGTTTGGGATCCCGGTTCCAACGCCCGCACTTCAAGCTTGCCCTATTTGAAGAACGGCGACGACATCGCCGATGTTTACACCCTCCAGGCCATGATCGTCCCGGCCTTGAAGTTCTCGGACACCCTGCGGTTTGAAGCCGGCGTCGGCTTCCGCCAGGACAACGCCGACGGCGCCCCGGGCTTCTCCCAGCCGGATGGGGAGTGGGTCGCTTACCTGCAGGCGATGATCACCATGGCCCCGGGCGTCTACCTCTGCCCGGAAGTCGGCTACTACGACTACATGGACGGCGTGAACGGCTCCGACCAGGGCAACCAGTGGTACGCCGGCGCCAAGTGGCAGGTCGACTTCTGATCTGACGCAGCAGTGCCCGCACAGCCTGCCTGACTCTCCCGAAAAAACTCCGGTGTGAAAGCACGGGGTTTTT
>CAVQTH010000002.1:0-71191 GCA_963716325.1 uncultured delta proteobacterium
ATGGCCGAGATCACCTACCATGAGCTCAGGACTTACCTCAAAGACCTCGAGGCGCCGGCCAAGCGCGCGCCGGCAGCCGTCCACCTGATCCACGGCGAGGACCTGTTCGTGCGCATGGCCTTCGACGAAATCCTGCGCGGCATCCTGCCCGGCGCCCAGGACAGCCTCAACTACGAGCCGCTCGACGGTGCTGCGGCCGGGATCGGCGACGTGGTGGCGAGCCTCAACACCTACTCCCTTCTGGGGGGTGCCAAGGTCGTGGCCCTCAAGGATGCACGCCTGTTTCACACCCGGGAGGATGCCGGAAAGCTGCTGGACAGCGCCCGCGAGGCCCAGTCCGAGGGCGATCTGCCCCGCGCCGCCCGTCGCTTTCTGGCGGCGTTGGCGCAGCTGAAACTCTCCCTGGAGGAGATGAAAGCCTCGAACCGGTCCGGGCTCCTGCCTGCCGGTTACGACCCGGGCGAGGACGAGGCCTGGATCGATCGCATCCTCGAGCACTGCGCCACCGGCCGCCTGAAGGTGCCGACGAGCGCCGATGCCGCCGACCTTCTCGAGAAGGCGGTCGAAAGCGGTTTCCCGAAAGGACACCACCTCATCATCACCACCGACATCGCCGACCGGCGGCGCAGCCTCTACAAGCTCATCCGTGAAAAGGGGGTGGTGGTCGACTGCTCGGTGCCCAAGGGCGACCGCAAGGCCGACAAGGAGGCCCAGGAGGCGGTGCTCTCCGAGCACATGCAGGCGATCCTCGGGCCCCCCGGCAAAACCATGAACCGCGCGGCCTTTCTCGCGCTCTGCGAGATGACCGGCTTCGATCCCGGCACCTTTTCAAACAACCTGCGGACCCTCATCGATTACGCCGGCCAGCGCCGCGAGATCACGGCCGAGGACGTGGGGGCGGTCCTCACGCGCACCAAAAAAGACCCCCTGTACGAGTTCACCAACGCGGTGACGGACCGGGATGCGGAAAAGGCGCTTTTTTTCCTGGGCGCGTTGCTGGAGGGCGAGATTCACGGCCTGCAGGCCCTGGCCGCCATTGCCAACCAGGTCCGCAAGCTGATCGTGGCCAAGGATTTCACGTCGAGCCCGGCCGGCGCGGCCTGGCACCCGGCCTGCGGTTACCCCCAGTTTCAGAAGAACGTCATGCCGGCCATCGTGCAGCACGACCGGGAACTTCTGGCGCGGCTCGAGAGCTGGGATCAAGCGTTGGCGGGTCCTCCCTCCGACGGGGAAAAGAAGAAAAAGGCCAAGGCTGCGACCGACCTGGTGCTGGCCAAAAACCCCGCCAACGCGTTTCCCGTCTACCAGCTGCTGAAAAAATCGGACCGCTTCCGCCAGGCCGATCTGCTGGAGGCGCTGAATGCGGTGAACGAGGCCGACCTGAAGCTGAAATCATCAACGCTTCAGCCGCGCCTGATACTGGAGCGGGTCGTCCTGCAGATATGCGCATCGGCTTCGCCCAAGGGCTGAACATGGGATTTTTCAGAAACCAGGAAGAAAAGCTGGCGGCCCGATTTTTGCGCTGGCAGTGCGAGAAGCAGAAGCTTCCGGCGCCGTCCGAACCCGACATCCAGCAGCACGCCGGGCGGATCGTCGACGACGCCCACCGCATCGCCAAGGAGCGCGGCGGCAACCTGCTCGACATCATGAAGGAGCTGGTGCAGGACTTTCTGAAGAAAAAATGACGGCTTCGATCATTCAGCCATTTGGATTTGTTTCGGATTTCGAATTTCGTGCTTAGAATTTATTCTAATGAATTTATTTTGATTTAGACATTTGATGGTGCGCTAGAGTTTAGAATTCCGAGAGGAGGGGAGGGGGAGGGAAGGAGCGGAGGGACGGAAGAGGGAGGGGGAAAGGGGAGGAAGGGAGGAGGGGGTAATTCAGTTCCCTTTGAGTTCAACACGAGGAGGTTCCCATGTCCGAAAGCTGGAAGGAAAAACTGTCCTGCGCGACCCAATGCCATCGCTGCAACACCAAGCTGGGCCCGAAAGATCAGCGCATCCTCTCGGTGTTCGATCACGAGCCGATCTGCCTGCCCTGCAAACGCACCGAGGAAAAACGGCCTGACTACGAAGCCGTTTCAAAAGAGGCGATCGGCTCCTGCCTGGCGGACGTCGAAGTGGCCTACGGCGACCCCGGCGGCTATTGCTACCATCACTTCTACCCGTTCACCTGCTGAGGGGATAGAGGCCGATCCCCATACCTCTCGCCTGCGCTGACGGCACTTGAGGGCGCCCGCCGCTCCGGGTAGCCGGACTGCGCCCGGCGGAGCACGCCGCGCCGGAGCACGCCGCGCCTCGAAGGGCGTCTCTTGCTTGCATCGCTTCTGATTTTTCTTCCAGGTTTCCGCAACTTCGTCCTTGGAATCGAAGAGAAACCCCCCTGACTCCGTAGTGATCTTCCGCAAGAAGGACTCTCTCCGCAAGGGTTCTCACTGACAACCAACACGAACATGTGCGATATTCATCTATCACTCTACCGTGAAGGCCCAAGCGATCCGGAAAGTCGCCGTTCGGGCCCTTGTAACTGTCGGTTTCCCTTGACATTGGGCAGGGTGGCATATAATTATCCTTTTTGATAAGGACAAATATCCTAATTCTGTTGGTCTGGAAAGGGATAAAATAAATGAAAGCGATCGTGCAGCAGCGCCTTGCGGATTCCATAGCCATGAAGCTGCCTACTCTAGTCGAGAGAGAGGCCAGGCTTCCGCCGATTCCCAATAAAGCATTTGCCGTTATCGGGATGCGGCGTGCCGGCAAGACCTATTTTCTCTTTCAACAGATAAGCAGGCTATCGAGTCAAGGCGTAGATCGATCGAGACTTGTCTATTTCAATTTCGAAGACGAGCGCCTGGCGGGCATGACCAGCGCCGATCTGCACTGGGTAGCAGATGAGTATTATGTGATGTTCCCTCACAACCGGGCTCACAAGGTGCATTTCTTTTTCGATGAAATCCAGCTGGTCGCCGGGTGGGAGCGGTTTGTGCGGAGGATGCTGGACACGGAAAACGTGGAGATATTCGTCAGTGGATCCTCGGCCAAGCTGCTCAGCCGCGAAATCGCCTCAGCAATGCGCGGCCGCTCTGTGGAGACGGTCATTTACCCTTATAGTTTCAGGGAGCATCTGAAATGCCGGGGGACCGATGCCCCCAAATCACCTCGGCAAACGCCCAAGCAGATGCGCTCGCTTTTCGAGAAAATGCTGGGCGATTTCCTGGTCTCAGGCGGGTTCCCCGAAGCGCAGCATCTGCCGGCACCGGACCGTCGCATTCTCCTCCAGGGGTATGTCAACACCGTGCTGTATCGGGACATCGTCGAGCGTTTCAACGTCACCAACCTGAGCGTCTTGAAAACCCTGATCCGGCATATGCTCCAGAACCCGGCCACCCATTTTACCGTAAACAAGTTCTACCATCATTTGAAGTCGCAGGGCATCAAGGTGGCAAAAACGACCGTGCATGAATACATCGATCACCTTCGTGATGCATTTTTGCTCCACACCGTGGCCATTAAGGCGGATTCCGAAAGACGACGCATGGTGAACCCCGTCAAGGTCTATGCAGCCGACTGCGGTTTGCCGGATGCCTTCGCCCTGAGCCGTGATCCGGATCTTGGCCGGCTCCTTGAGAACTGCATCTACCTGGACCTGTGCCGTCGAGGATGCCAGGTGAGTTACATTGTCACCTCATCGGGATTTGAAGCCGACTTCCTTGCCGAGTATTTCGATGGACGGCGTCAAATCATTCAAGTAGCGGTAGATATCAGCAACTCCGGCACCCGCGAACGCGAGGTCCGCGCACTGGTCGAAGCGGGACGGGATAACAAAGGGGCCGAGCTGCTGCTGTTGAATCTGAGTGAGGAATCCAGCATCACCCGTGACGGGTTGAGCATCGAGATCTTGCCGGCATGGAAGTGGCTGCTCGACTATAAAGCATAGCCCGATGCGCCTGCATTTCCAAAGCAGGATGTTCTGGAATTCCTGATTCCCGGGATAGATGATCCAAATCATGGAATTATCAAATTGGGCACCGAGGTCGGCTGGGATCGACTCGATGAGCTTTTCGGAGCAATTTTTTGTCCGGACAACAGGCGGCACGCTGTCAGCACCCGGTTGATGGCTGCCCTTCACTGCTTGAAGTCCACCTTCGACCTCAGCGATGAAGATTCCGGTGAAGGTTGGTTCGAAAATCCATCGACCTTGACTTTTGGACGCCGATAAAATATTGATCAACACGCTCCGCCGCCATTGGCGGTGGAGATGCGCTTCGTTCCTCCTCATTAACCCCAAGATCCATTGGGACTGGCAGATGTCGATGTCCGCTTCGGTCAGATATCCGCCCCCCTTCCGCCTGAATCCCCGGCCGGTTACCGGCCTGCGCATTGATGCAACGCCATTATCCGGCTTCAGCTATCCCTTTCCCAGGACCCGAGAAAGGGGCGCTTTTTCCAATTTCTGCGTTCCATATAATACCTTTGCAACGGCTTGATTTCCCGCCTCTTCGCTTTGAAGGGGTTTGTGTTGAACTGCCTGGGCCAACGCTATCGTCGATATGGTGAACCACATAGCCAAGGACGAATACAAATACCGGGTCTTCATCAGCTATTCCCACGAGGATACGGAACTGGTTGAGCAGATCACATCGATTTTGGAAGAGAACGGGCTGCAGCCGATGCTTGACAAGAGCTTCGCATCCGGTCAGGGGTTCACCGATCAAATCAAGAACTACATCACTCACGCCCACGTATTCATGCCGGTCCTCACCAAGGAGTCAATTATCCGCAGCTGGATCCACCAGGAGATCGGCTATGCAATGGCGCTGAACATTCCGGTCATGCCGGTGTGCTACGGTGAGTTGCCGGGCCAGATGATCAGCGAGCTTCAGGCGGTTTCGTGGGAAACGGGTGAGGACTGGCGCGAGAAAAATCGTTCCAAGCTTTCAAGGGAGAACTTTGCATCACTTGTGAGACACCCCCCGCGCAAGCCCCGCCTTCTGCATGAAGTGGCCGAATACCACGAAGACAGGACCAACATGATGGTGGATTATGCGAGGCGGGTGATCAATTTGTCCAGCTACGGGCATGTGCGCCAGAAGGGAGCCCTCAGCTCTTTTAACATCCCCGATAAACCGGTCAGCCACCCGGTTTGGCGCAAACGATACGGGAAAGCCAGATTCAGTAAATATCAGTGCCGGTTGCAGCGCGAGGAACGCCTGGTCTTGGAGGAGCATGCCAACAAATGCGGCTGCAGCCTGATCATCGATCCCATCAAGTCCTATAGTGACTTGGAGGCCGGAGCCAGGAGGACACGGCTCAACGAGCTGCTCTCTTTCTTGAAGTCCATGCCGGATCGCCTCGTACGAGTGGCGATTAACAGGAGAATGCGCCGAAACAGTCATGTCCTCATCCTGGGCAATTGGTTCGTGGCCGAATCCATCAATGCCGCGACACGTGAAGGCTACCTGCAGACCATCTTCACGCGCTATGCTCCGGTCATCCAGACCAGACTGGACTTGTTCGACCGTGAATTGAATGATCTTTTGAATGCGCAACCAGGAGGCGCCGCGGGTTCTGGAAATTACGCAATCGAGGTGATTTCACAGATTTTAAAAGAGATATAGGGCTTAAAAATTTGAATTCAAAGGATAAAACAGCATCTCTCGTGCTTTATTGCTTGCTCAGAACAAGAACCCAGAGGGCAGGTCCGGTTCGATTTCTAATGCTCCGCAAGCAGGCGCACATGACTTTTCCGCCGACAAAATTCAGACTGGGCGAAGGACTTTATCAGGCGCTCGTGCGGCCGATGGAGGAGGATCTTGGGCTTCCTCCGCTGAGCTACTATCCCGAGAACGAGCTTGGCATGATTCCGAATGAAGGGGAGAGCCCACGGTATCCGGGTCTTACCAAGAAATGGTACCTTTACCCGGTTGATGTATCGCTAACCAGTGAGGCTGCAGCCTCTTTGAAGGCTGATGGGAAAGAATCGGTTTGGAGGACTCTCGAAGAGATTCTCCAGGACGCAAAAGAACCGAATGTTCGTGCGATTGCCCAATACATTAAAGACAAATATCCACAGCTTCTGAAAGAAGTCCATCATGGTCCATCCATGGACGCTTTGGCCTCACACTGGTCTGCACGGAATAAGGGCGGAGTGCGGCATGTGAAGGCTGCCGACATTCGCAGCATTCTGGATGCAGGCAGCCGTGCTTTCAATTTGCGAGTAGCAGACCCCTACCTTCCCTACCAAAAACAAGGCCTCGGCTTCACCTGGAGCTTTTTCACCCCGAAGGACAAACAGGACGTCCACGTCCACGGGCTTCCGGCGGTCGAGATCTACGGCGTCATCGAGGGGCGCCTGCAGGTCTGGCACAAGTCCATGACCGAGCGAGGCGTCCGCACCTGGCGTTGCGTCACCCTGGAGGCGGGCGACTGGCTCGAGCTCGAAGCGCTGAACTGCCACTTAGCGTTCTGGATCACTCCGCAGGGGCTCGGCACCGTGATTAAGGCCGCGGGCTCGGGCGAACTCGCGGGAGTTGGTAAAATTGGCATCTCCGGCAAAACTACCTGCAAGGATTGCAACGTCCGAACCCAATGCCTAATGCACCCCCGAATGATCCAACTGGTCGCTGAATACTCAAAGCCTTACGAAGAGAGGAATTATAATATGCTCAAAACTTTGGCGTCTAAATTTATGTTTTAAGTGTTCTTTAGAGGAGGTAATAATGCAACAGTCCGATATGGATTCGGATCATTTTGATCTTTTGCCCTTTATTTCAATTCTCATGTGCGTGCTAGGATGCTTGCTCCTCGTTACTATTAGTATGGCCTCATTAACAATGGGATTAGATGCCGGAGAAGCATGGCTTCCTACCTAGCCAAGAATATACTGCAAGTGTTGGTTCAAGAACCCCTCTTCTAGTTGAGTGGGATGGAGAAGAGGCGACCTTTCACTTTGAAAAAAGTCGAGTAGTTACGGGTTATAATCCTGATGAATATCAAAAAGTAACAATGGGGGGAAACACATACTACTTAAAGAAAAAAGAGCGGAATATAATGAATAAGGCATTTTATGATGCTTTGGACCGCATGGAAACTATCAAAAATACTCACTATGCACTGATTGCAGTGAGGCCGTCGGGCTTTAAATCCCTATCACAACTAACTATGCAGTTTCGTGATAAAAATATACTGATAGGATATGAACCGTTAGCTCAAACCAAAAAGGTTAGCTTGCGTCTAAAAAAATAGAAGAAGATTGATCAAATTAATACAATTACATATTTTGGAGATATTATGGCCCGACGATCTCAAAAGAAACATTTTTATGAGCCTTCACTCGTCCCTCTGGCGGATATGCTGACAAACACAGTGGGAATCATGATTTTTATTTTAATTTTTACGGTGCTAACCGCTGGCGGAGCGATGGTTTATAAACGGCTACCACTAGAGCACGAAACTGATTTAAAAAAAGCAGCTTACTATATTTGCACCGATAGTAAGATTTTTCCCTTACGCCATGAATTAGTTGACAAGTTACTGGAATCTGTCGGAAAACCAGAACGTTCGAAAAAAGGTTTTGAAGAATTCTCGAAGAAAGCGGATGGGGCTAAAGTGGCTGATGAATTTTTGCAACTTGTTCTTTCTGTAGCAGTGGAACAAGATATTAATGTTACAAGGTTAAATTATAGCCTTACTTGCATACCGCTATCCCAGGCCGGGATTAAAATTTTCGAGCTAACCCGGCAGCATAGTTTCTACTTGAGTGATCTTGAATTACTAAAGCCAGAAGAAACAGCCATGATTTACTGTGTAATGCCAAATGGGATAGAAATATTCCATGCTGCGCGAGAAATTGCACTTAAAAAGGGATTTGCTGCAAATTGGAGAGCCCAACCGGAAGGCGATCCCATCTCCTTTACCTTGGGTGGTGGTGGTGGTGGAAAGATTATAGCTCAATAGCCGACATTAAATTTGGAGGAAATTAAAATGGAAAAAGCGGGGCAAACTTTCGGCGAACCAGTTACAACTGTTAACACCGGCAGCAATGATTCCGCAGAGTTGCAAATTAGTACAAACACTGAATTGTCGATAGATGGAAATGAGCCCTTATCTTTCTCTTATATAAAAACTTATAAAGTACTGAACTATTCAGATAAAAAAGGGGCTAAACTTTCGGCTGGAGCTGGTATTGTCGCAGGAACGGTAGCCTCTCTCGTTATATATTTATCTTCAGGAAAACAGTCCGCACTATAAAGAATGTTTGATATAAAAAGTACTGAAACTGCCATCCCGGTGTTGATTTTAATCTTGTTTTTTTGGGGTTTATTTTTATGCTTCATTCGTCAGGCGAACTTAAAAACTTTGAGTCAAATCCCTTCTGACACACTCATCCAAAGGATAAAATCACGCATTAAAAAGGTCGGGATAGAATCTACCTGCACAGAAATGAATACTAGCGAAGTCGAAGCTTCTCCATTGCTAAGAAGAATTCGAAGCCTACTAAAGCAATGGTTAATAGAACCGGAAATTAAGAGTGTGGACTTTATACTTCAAGAACACGTGGCATATGACGAGGCAGCGTTCCATCGAAATTATAGTGTGGTACGGCTGTTCGTTTGGGCGCTCCCGGTGTTAGGGCTTATTGGCACTGTGATAGGAATTTCTATTGCGGTTGGAGGATTTGCGCATTTTCTTGGCGGATCAATTGATGAGGTGGCAGAGATTAAAAAAAACCTCGTTTCGGTGACCGGCGGGCTCTCATTCGCATTTCTAATTACGCTCGAAGGATTAGCAACATCGCTAATATTAATGTTCATTTCTTCCAACCTACAGAATAAAGAAAATAGATTGATGTCAATCGTACAAAAAATTATTATTGATGAGATGGTGCCTTTTCTACAGCAGGTTGATCGAAAACAGAATAGAATAAAAATCAGCAATATAGATACCGAATTAGAATCAGCGTACCGTGAAGAGCTTAAGGAAACCAAAAAAGTTTTCTTTGACAAACTTGCTGAAACTTCGGAACAAATTTTCCTCCGGATTTCGACGAAACTGAACGAAGAACGGCAAGATCTGGACGAATGGCTTATTCGATGTTCGAAGCATTTTAAAGATAGTGCCGTCGAACTTTCAAGGATAACAGATAATACAAATAATATTATATCGAATACTCTCGCTTCTATGACAACTGGAACGGCTGGCCTTACAAACCTTATTTCTCAAAAAAAAGAAGAATTCGATCTTTCGCTAAAAAGCCACGAATCCACTTTTTTGACTTTTCAAAATAGATTGTCCGATACCATCAATAAGCAAACAGGGCAGTTGGAAAAAAACATAAACTGCATGAATGAAATGGTACAGTCAAGCCAACTCATTTTAAAAGCACACGAAGCAACTATAAGTGCCTTGCAAGAGCTTAATGCTTCCAATTTATCAACCGGTCTAATGAAATATGGTGAAGTTATGGAGAGACAAATTTTGCAGACACAAGAGTTGGGCAATATTTTTGCTGACTTGTCAAATTCTACAGGAATTTTAATTAAATCGCATCAGGCACTCCAAGACGCAACTATTCAATTTCACCAAGCAGGATTTAGCCAGGCGCTATCCTCCGCCGTGGAATCTTTAAATATGGTTGTACCTGTCCTGAAAGAGTTCAGCAAGCCATTTGTGATTAAGGCTATCCCGATTGATCCAAAGTAGAAATGGAATAATTTGGTCATCCAAACTGAATATAATATAAAAAGCAGGCTATCAAAAATGTCAACAACTGATCAGGATTCCTACATTTTTATTTCCTACACCGAAAAGGATAAGGAAATAGTATGCTCTGAGATTGAAAAAATTAAAAAGGCGGGAATTGCAGTATGGTACGATGATGGGATCGTTCCGACGCAGAGGTATTATCAAACCATCGAGAGCAAAATAGATAAATGCACTCTTTTTCTTGCCTTCATAACCTCCAATGCTATCAAATCTGAATTCGTCTGTGAAAACGAAATAACTTATGCTGCAGAGCAAAAGAAATCTAGATTGTTCGTTTACTTAGAGCCAACTGAACTTCCACGTGGATTAAAATTGATAAGCGCTGGATTACAACAATTACACAAGTACAAATTCGAGGAACAAGATTATCTTAAGAGAATTAGAAAAGCATTTGACATCGCAAAAGAAAAAGAAAACGAAACGAAAAAGCCAGAGACTTCTATAGAGAAATATAACAATCAAAAAAAATCGCTTAAATTTTTTAAATTGCGCAGATCAACTATTATTATTACGGGAACACTTTTTCTTATTTCAGCTATTTTACTTACTTTAAATCTAAGATCAATATTTGATTATTTTAAAACAGATATGGCCTACATCCCTTCAGGGCAATTTTTCAAGGGCCTAAAAGAGGATGAAATTAGAACCGTCATACAATCATTCTCACTTGACGATTCGTCATACGCAAGCTTATCAAGAAACAAATTCGGTGAAGCCTATTTACCAAGTTTCTATATTGATAAATATGAAGTGTCAAACGAGGATTACAAAATATTTGTCGAAAAGACGCATTACCAAAAACCCAGTCATTGGGTGGACGGAAATAGTCCATTCCCTGTAGATTTTGGTAAACATCCAGTTACAAACGTAGACTTCAAAGACGCGGCGGCTTACTGCGCGTGGGTTAAAAAAAGATTACCAGCCACGCAAGAGTGGGAAAAAGCCGCTCGAGGAACTGATGGACGACTTTATCCGTGGGGATCCAAATATGACAAAAGTCGTTGCAACACAGCGGAAGAACGCAAAGGAAACACTGCTCCAATTGACAGTTATCCATTGGGTGCAAGCCCTTATGGGGTTTTTAACCTTTGTGGAAATGTAAATGAATGGACAAATCCTATCACCGGAACCCTAAAAATTGTCAAAGGCGGGGGATGGAAATCGACTTGCGAGGTTTATGGAATTGCTGCTCTTGAACGGTTGGCTGAAGCAGATGTAAAAAGGGATGATTTGGGATTTCGCTGCGTGTCGGACAACCTAAATAGTTTTTTTAAAAATTTTTTTTGATTCACTTTTATATGAATTAATAAGACAATAGAAATTATCAATTTCTACCATGGAGAAAAAATGAAAACCATTCTTTTGTTAATATCGCTATTTACCATAATTCTCTCCATTAATATTAATTTAATAAATGCTTCAGATAAATCAACTCAGCATTTAATCGCCCAGAATATAAAACCTCCAAGCGTTCTTTTTAATAAGCCCATAATGCACAGCAAAGATTTTCCTGTCTCCGGATTTATGTTTTTATCCGTCGGCACGGTCGATATTGTAATCGATGGCGAGAATATGATTATGGGTTTCCATGGCAACCAAAATCTTGGAGATGGGAAGTCTGGAGTTGTCTTCGAACGAATTGATGAAAATGGGGGTTCTATAAATAAATTCGGCATAGCCATAACTCGCGAGCTTCCTCGCGTTGTTACCGCTGACGGTTCGGTTTTTAGTTTCGTCCCTATGGACTGCTTTGGCTGCACTAATTTTAACTTCAAACCTGGCACTAAGCCTCTTTGGGTGCTCTCCGGCGAACATAAAGTAATAGAAGGAACTTATCAGACTCAACAGGATATCAATATGTATTTGAGGGTTCTTCAATCACTTGATGGTGGAACCTGGAAGTCTGATAACAATATTTATAGCATTACCTTGGTTAACATTGACGGTAAATATGGCATTGAAAGTGGATGGTTCTGGATTCAATTTGGAGAATTTGTGTTGAGAGATATTGACATCATTATTAACAAAACCGATGTCGATATAGCAGTACGGTCAAGCTATAGGGAAGTACCTCTTCCAACTGGTGAAGGGTTTGGCGGTGGAATGATGATGAAAGCGACAACCGTTGTTCCAAAAGGGGCTACTATGGGAAATTTTTAACTGGGCCGACTTTCAATTTATGTACAGATGTAATTACGGTTCGCCTCAACGTATGCCTTGCTGTTTGTGTAAAGCTCCGGCGGCAGAACGCCCGCCCAGGTGGCAGATGGCGGAGCGTAGCTCAGCGGGATCAGGAAGGCGGCGATGTCGGTGGCCTGGGCGTCTTCTGTCAATGATCGGTCTAATGGAACCACCGATGATAGCCGTAATGGAGCCACTTAGAAGTGTTCCAAAAGCGACATCGGACGGCTCTGCAAACTACGAGTTTTCACCTTCTTTCGGGTTTGTTTTTTCTGCTTTTTGACAGCCGTTTTTTGTGTTTTTAAAGGAATCTGGGTGTCAAATCTTGATTATTGACTATACTCCCTCCAGTTTCTTATTGATCCAAATCGTCCCGGAGGATCAGGTCCTTAGAAATCTAAATCTTGCGGTTGACCACTTACCCATAAAATTGTCATGACAAAATTATAGGCATATATAAATCCAGCCGCGAAAAACTTCTCCCAAAAATTCAACCGGCTTTTTCCGGTAAAACAATAAAATCGCAATCGTGTCCTCCTGTGAGGCGGCAAATTTGGGCCGAAGAAAATTAGGGTGTCAAATCTTGTCTATTGACTTTACCCGCTCCAGTTTCTTGTTATCCAGATCGCCCGGAGGATCAAGTTCTTAGAAATCTAAATCTGGCGGTTGACCACTTACCTATAAAATTGTCATGACAAAATTATAGGCATATATAAATCCAGCCGAGAAAAACTTCTCCCAAAAATTCAATCGGCTTTTTCCGGGAAAACAATAAAACCGCAATCGTGTCCTCCTGTGAGGCGGCAAATTTGGGCCGAATAGCAATCTCCTTCCTATGACTGGTTTCGAGGCCATCCATGTTGGGTAGGGTGGAAGCGTATAGCCAAGAAATTCAATCCCGCTTCACCTCGACATACGCCACGCTGTTTACGTAAAGCTCGGCCGGCAGAACGCCGTCCCAGGCGGCGGTTGGCGGCGTGTAGGTCAGCGGGATCAGGAAGGCCGCGATGTCGGTTGCCTGCGGGTCGCTGCCTCCGGTGGTGATGTCGCAGACCCAGGAGCCGTCGCAGGAGATAGAGGTGACCGGGTTGTTCCAGAACGGTTTGGTCCACCAGCCGCCGAGCACTTTGATGTAGACCGCTACCCCGTGAGTCGCCGGGCGCGATGTGCCATACCTGCCCACGCAGATCCTCCGAAGAGCCGATCGGCGGCACCGCGGTGAGTTCGATGGCCGGTGTCCCGGTTCCGCCCGGGATGTCCCCGCAGGTCCAGTTGTCCGCCATAATCTCGCCGTCGAACACCGCCTGCATGCCCGGCTTCAGCTCCCCGTCGGAGGTCCACGTCCCAAAGGCCGCGCCCTGCGGCCCCTCATAGGCAGCCTTGAATAATTCGTCGAACGCTTCGAAATAGAAGTAGTCGACCTCCTCGGCGCGGGCCCACGAAACGAAGTTCTGGAAGAAGAATGCGGCGTTCTCAGCCGAGGGGGCGGCATCTGCGATGGTGGTGCCGCTGCTGGGCCAGCCGGTTTCGGAGACGATGACTTCTTTCCCGCCGGCCGCCGCGGCGAGACGTTGGTGCCTGGCATGCAGCCATGCAATGGCTTCCTTCACGTCCACCCCTTCCCAGTAGGGATAGTAGTTCGCCAGGATCACATCGCACTCGGCCATCACTCCGGGGTTCTCGAGGAGATCGGAATAGGTGTCGGCGGTGGTCACCGACACGTTGGGGACTTCCAGCCGGAACCGCCGGATGTAGGCGGTCAGATCGGCGGGCGGCAGGTCGCCGCGAAAGAGCACTTCGGTGCCGATGACGGCAAGGTCGACGTTGCCGCTCTGCGCTTCCCGAATCAGGGCCTCCAGTTCGATTTCGTTTGCGGCCAGGTCGGCGCTGATCCATGCGCCCATGGCAATCTTGAGCTGCAGGCGGTGGGCGATGGTCCCGGCATATTCAAGGCCGCGCGTGCAGCCAAAGGTTCGGACCCATTTCGTGTAGGGGGCGATGATAAGCATGCGCCGTTCGACCTGCTCGGCACTGATGACCGCGCCCTGGTTGGGGTCCTGGCCGTCTTCGTAGGGGCCGAAGTTCAGGCCGTACACCTGGTAGGCGATGGGAGGGGGCACAGCCGAACCACCCTGGACGCTGTCGCCTCCGCCTCCACTTCCACAGCCCCCATAGAAGGCTGTCAGAAAACACAACGCAAGAGTGAATCCCAGGTGCAACATTGTCGATTGGTTTTTCATCTTCCCCCTCCTTTTTCATAAGCTGTTGATGCATGGCCAAAACAAAAAGCCTATCGACGCGCTGAAAATTGATTCAACTCACCGCCCGCTTCGCTCGAGGCACAGAGGACGCAGAGGGGGACAATTCTTTTCAAACCGCCGTGACCCCGCTCAAGGGCAGCGGGGCAGGGTTAACGGCGGTTCGAAAAACTGCTCGCGCTGCGGGCAGCCAACCAACCCCTGCCGCGCAGCAGCTGAGGGTTTTGCTTTTGCCGGCCTCTCACCGGCAAAGGCAAAGCTTAAATTCTCTGCGGCCTTTGCGGCTCTGCGGTGAAAGCTGAAAATACAATCTTCTCTACTCATCTTCATCCTCGTCCTCTCTCAAGACCACCATGCCTTCGATCTCCGGGCCGGCCGGGACGTATTTGCCGTTTTTGTATTCCACGATCTCGTAGTTCAGGATGACATCGGCGTGGGATTTGCCCGGCGGCCAGTAATCGGAAGGCCACGTGGATGATCTCGGTGTTGCCGTCCTGGTTGACGTCCCACAGCCGATCCGGGACCACGTGCTCGTAAAATCCATAGAGTTCGGCGACCCGTTTCAGGTTGAGGCCCTTCACCTCGAAGACATTGAGGATCGGATACGCCGTGCTGGTGCCCGGGTGGGCGAAGTTGACGAGCGCATGCACCCGGCCATTGCGGGTTTTGAGAAACCCCAGAAGAGCGATGAAACCCTGGTCGCCCTCCATCTCCAGAGGATGAAAACGATGCAGGCCTTTGGTCTTCTTGGGGCCCAGCTCCATCACGAACAGGCGATAGAACCGCGACTTGAGAAAATAATCGTCCGTGGGCGGATCGAGGAGCTGAACGATCTCCACGCGGCCGTCGGCGTCGGAATCGAGCAGCCACGTCGATCCGATTGCACAGCTGGAAGGTTCGTCCCCATACCCGCAGGGGTTTTTCCTGGCGGTCAGGATCCGGTAGCGGCGTGTCGATGTGACCCATGAATGTCGATGTGATCGCGCAAAACCCGCGCCACCTGCGGGGAGTGGGGGCTGACCCCGAAAAGGCTCAGAGCCTCGACGAAACGATCCCCTGTGAAGGTATAGATTCGGTAGGCGGTGCAACCCGAGCAGTCCGGGCTCAGCTGAAGGCGGGTGACGAGTTCGGCCCGGCCGTCGCCGTCCAGATCCTTCACGAGGTAAAACCGCTCCTCCCAGAAAACGCCGGGGTTCAGCTGCTGCCGCAGGAGCCATTGCTTGTCTTTGTACAGGTCCATGACGAGTCTGCGGAAGGGAGCGCGGCATTGGATGGGTTTGGATCCAGGCTTCGCTCGCGCAGAGTTCTTCCGGCTCGCCGTCGCCGTCGAAATCGACTTTCAGGGTGCGCACGCATTCGCTGGTCTGACGCTCCACCTCATTATAATCCGCGCCATCACCGAAACCGACGACATTCGAAGCGCTATTCTCCGCTTCAGATTCCTGATCAACGGCCTCATTCTGGAGGTTCCGGCTGCGCGATCTGCCGGCTGGGCGGGACAGGGGAGGAACCGGGCGGCCGCGAAAACCACCAGTCGGCCGCGGCGCTCGCAGCCACTAAAACCATCCCTGCGAAAATTATGAACTTAGGCCGCATAAGCATCGATCCCAGTGATTGGTTTTTATGACATCCATGTGCCCCTCCCCTGGCCCCTCCCGCAAGGGGAGGGGGATCAACGGCTTTGCGCCCCTGGTTGAGGAACGGGGCGGGGCCGATCTCGAAGCGGCTTCCAGGCAAGAAGATCGCCGCAAGATACCGCTCCCACAAATAGAGAATGCTTTGAGTTTGGATTATTCGGGTGCTTTATTTTTTTCGAATTTCGAAATTCGAGTTTCGGACTTATCTCCTCTGCGAATCAGGAATATGAAAGGTTCTCGCATGTAAGCGCTCTTCCTGGAGAAGGCACTATGGGTCACTTCACATACCTTGTTTCCAAAAGCTCCTCTTTGATGGGCGAGGCGCATTCGCTCTGATTTTTCAGGTATCGGGAAGCCGCCGAAGCCGGCGGCCTTCTTTACCCCGGTTCCGGAGAGTTCGAAAGCGGCCATGGCGCCGGAGGCTGCAAGGGCGCCGGGGTTGGCGAAGGACGCCAGCAGCAGCACGCGGCCTTCGTTCGACCGGTGAAAGAGGATCGTTCCGGCTTTGGAGCTGCCGGAACCCGCGCCCAATGGAGTGGAAGCGGCTGCGGCCTTCCGTGCCGCGGCGCCGGAATTCCTTTACGAACAGGCGGAACGGGCCGGATTTCGGAGGCATCCCCGCCGCCGGGCGGCTCCAGCAGCTGGACCAGTTCCAGGCGGCCGTCGGCATTGGAGTCGAGCAGCCAGGGCGACCCCGCGAAACAGTCGCCCTCTTCGCCGGGGTCCCCGCAGAGATCATCGCTTCCGGTCTCTTCGATGTAGCGCGCACTGATGTCCGCCTGGACTTCGGGCAGGTGGCGCAGGAAGAAGGCCACCGACGCGTCCTGCGGGGGCAGGCCGAAAACATGCATGGCTTCTACGAAGGCGTAGCCGTCGAACTTGTAGATCCGGCAGGCATCGCCGCCGGAGCGCTCCGAACCGGAAGATAGCAGCGTGACAAGCTCCGCCCGGCCGTCCATGTCGAGGTCGCGGAGCAGATGGAAGCGCTCTTCGCGGAAAAGGCCGCGGTCGAGTTCCTGACGCAAAAGCCAGTCGCCGTTCTTGAAGATGTCCACGATCAGCGAATCGTAGAGCGCCTGGCCTTCTTGGGTTTTGTAAACGGCGACGCGCACGCACACGCGTTCGCGGCGGCCGTCGCCGTCCACATCGGCGGTCAAGCTGTGCACACAGTCGCCGATCTCTCTTGCGACGCCATCGGGCAGCGCATCATAAAAGTTGGTGGTGAAAAGCGGGGTGCGCTCCCCCCAGGGCGGATCCGGCTTCTTTTCCTCCTCCTCGAACGAGGCAAATAAGGAATAGAACGAGGCCGAATGGGCGGCGGCCGCGTGAACGCAAGCCAGGCGATGCTGATGAACACTAGCGCGATGAACGCCAGCACCCACAGCCGCGGGTGGAAGTCCTCAAACACGAGGGCAACGATTTTTTTCGTATCGGGTTTTGCATGGCATCCTCACATCTATCCGTTTACGACCCTGAGTTGTTCCCGGGCCGGCTCGGGCCCCGCGCCTGAATCCCCGGACCCTTCCAACAGCGCCTGGATCACGGCCTGGGACTGATTTTCCAGGGCCTCGGCCGCCTGCCTGAGTTCGTCCTTTTCGGCGATCGCCTCGCGCACGGTGTCCAAGCGAGAGAAATTGGCAAAGAGCAGCTTGTAGAGTGGCACCAGCGCCTTCTTGCGGCCCCATGGCAGCTCCACCGCCAGAAACCGGCTGAAGGTCCGGGAGAGCCCCGGGAAGTGCTTGAGCGCCGCCTGGGGCACTTCGGCCAGGGCCTTGCCGTCGAGACGAGCCAGCCGCTCTAGAAAGGCCACGATCGCGGGCTGGACGTAGACTTCCTTGAAAAACCGCAGCATGGCGTCGTCGATGGCGCTGCGAAGCTCGCACAGCTCGGCGGTCAGGCAGAGGTACAACAGCTCGATGGCGCGGCGGAAATTGACGAGATCGAATTGACCGGCCGCCGCCATCCCCACGTACTGGTCTTCGTGCCAGCACGCCTGGAACACGTGGCGGCCGACTTTGAGCAGCAGCGGGTCCACCTCGTCCTGGGCCCCGGCTTCCTTTTCCGGATCGCGGCCCTCGAGAAGGGGCTTGCGGAACTGCGAAAGGCGCAGAAAATAGACCTCGTGGCCGCTCCACATGATCTTCACGAAGCGCTCGTCCCCGATGGGATACCCCGCGCTCCGGTACAGGTCTTCGAGAACCAGGCTGTACACGGAGCGATAGTCGGGCCAGACTGCGGGGCAAATAATACAGCGGCAGGCCCGAGGCCGCCGTGCGGATTTCCAAGCGGCATTCGTAATCCCCGAGGTCGCGGAGCAGGCCGCGTACGGAGGCCTGGTCGTTCAGCGCCACTTTGTGTTCGTGATAGTGTCCCTCGATGGCAAACTTGTGCTTGAGAATCTCCGTCATCGAAACCATCATGACGGGGGTCACCTCCCGGCTTTCCAGAGAGCTGCGCCGCCGTATCGTACATCTCAAGCTGCTGGATGAGCGGCGAAACGGCGGCATCGAAGCCCTGGCGGCTCATGCGCCGCGAAGGGCGGCCCCAATCATCGTCGAAGAAGCCATCGCGGCCATGAGCTGCCGCCGCGGGGCCCTCTGTCATATGAATTGCCTTCGGGACCTTTGATCATCGTTATCCCCCTTTCATTTGCGAGCCATCAGACGCCGGCGCTCCTTCATGCAGGCCGCCACGTAGAGGCCGATTTTGCCGGCGACCGCCGACGGGTCTTTCAGCTCGTCGTTGCTGACCGTGATCACCTTGTCGAGCAGGTCTTCGAAGCCGGTCTGCCCGGCAACCCCCAGGGCCACCAGGGTGGCGTGCAGCTTGTCCCCGAAGCGCTCGTAGGCGCCCTGGAAATAGGAGTAGACTTCTTCCTTGCCGGACTTGCCGAGCGTTGAAGCTGGTGTTCCAGGCGCAGTCCGTGAGCAGAATCAGGTAGATCCGGCGGCCGGCGGCCAGGGCCGCGGCCTCGTCCATCATGAAGGCCAGCGACAACGCGTCGGACTGAGCCCCCGTGCCCGAATCCGGCAGCGACAAGAGGGCCCGGGCGGCGTCCTTGCGGCCGGTGGCCGGGGTCTTGCGCGGATGGTAAATCCACTGCACCAGCGGGCCGCCGAGGCCTTGCCGGATGGTGCCGCTGTGGTAAAGCCCCGCCAGCACCTGGATGGCCTTGCCGGCCGTGGCGAGAAGCCAGCCGCAGCACAGGATTTTCAGCATGTGGATCTGCGAGCTGTTCAACGAACCGGAGCCGTCACAGGCCACCATCAAGACCGGCCGGCCGCGCTTGTCGGCCTGCTCGTGGACCTTGTAGCGCCGGAAGATGGCCGAGACCACGTCGGCCAGCGGCAGGCGCGCCGGATCCAGGGTGCCGGTGGTGCGCAGGCGCTCGGTTTCAGGCACCTGCGTGAAGTTGGGGTAGAGCGAGCGGCGTAGGTCATCGATCACCGGTTGGGCCTCCCGCTTGAGATTTTCGTAACCGGAGAAATCGTCCGACAGTTCCACCGGACGGTCGAAGATCTCGCCTCCCGCCTCCTGCCCGCTCCCGAGCGGCACCTTTACGTTGTGGCCGTCGGCCGGGTTGCCCTGGATCGGGCCTTCCTTGAACGCCGCGCTCCGCGAGGCCTGTTCGACCAGATCCGAGCGCATGTCCTGAGACTGCTGGGACTGCCCACCGGCCTGGCTGACGGTCTGGGCGAAATCGCTGACGAGCTGCGACAGAGGATCTACGGTCCCTTTTTCGGCCTGGGCCTGTCCCGCAGTCAGAGATTTTCCGCCTTCCCGGCTGCGGGAAGAAGACAGGCCCTGGAGGAACTGCTTCATGGGGTCCGGCTCCTCGAACAGGGTCGGGGCGCGGCTGGAATTAAGGGGCGGAAAGAGAGGCGCGTAGGGATTGAGGTCGCTCCTGCTGCTTTTCGCCTGCCGGGGGGCGGCCCTGGCCGCCCGCGCCCCCGGAAACGCCGCCGGATTGATCCGCTTGTGGCTGCTGCGGCTGCAACTGCGGCTCAGGCAGGTATTGGGCCAGGCATCGGCTGAGCGTTTTGACCCAGCTGACACCGTCATCGACGAGCTGATGGGGCTTGGAGTGGCGCAGGCGAGCCAGAAAATGGGCGCTGGCGTCGGAGGCATCCTCCAGGATGTTGAAGGTCAACGGGTGCAGTTCGCGGCCGCGCCAATCGGGCAGAACGTCCCCGAAAAGCACCACCGCCCGCAAAATTTCAGGCAGCGACTCGAACCGCAGCGTCTGCTGGCTCGCCAGGTAAAGGCGGGCGGTCTCGACCGTGGCCGCCGGCGGCAGGCGGCTGAGCGCTTCGAGGATCAGGCGCGTCTGAACGTTTTCAGCCACCACTTGCACCAGGTGCCGGTAGGCATCGGGATTGACGCGCACCTCGTCGTGTTCGGCCGGGTTTTTCAGGTATTCGGATAAATAGGAAATAAGGATTTTCTCCTTCATCCACTGCTGGTACTCCAGAAACGCCGTCTGACCGATGCACGCCGGCACCGCCAGGCTGGCAGGGTAGGTGGTGTAGGCGGCGCTGATCTGAGGCTTCACCTTGGGCGTGAAGCTCGAATCGAGCGCCGGGTTGACCTGCCGTGCCACGGCCAGTTGCGCCTGCTTGACCGCAACATAGAAGAGCTGCGACCCCTTGAGGCGCTCGTCCCAATCGAGGTTCAACTTGAAGGCGTCGACAAAACTGATCCCGGCCCAAGCCAGTTTTGAGCGGCGCTTGTATGAACTGTACGAATAGCTGTCCGGATAATGCGGGCTGTACTCCATGGGTCTAATCCTCGCTCAGAAGAGATTCACTCCCATTGCCGGGTCATCCGCCTCGATGGCCTGCAACCCGAAGACCTCGTTCAGAACGGCCGCGGCCTGCTTGCTGTCTTCCCGGCTGCAATGCCCCAGCAGGGTGGCCATGGCCACCTGCTGCAGGCTCAGATGCCGCAGCCGGATGGCCATGCGCACAAACGCCAGGTATCCGCTGATCGTCGGCGGCGGGGCCGAGTGCAGGTTGCCCTCGTCGCGCTGACGGCGGATGGCATGGCCCAGCATGACGATCTTGTCGATCAGCTCATCGTCCGTTTTCTGATAGCCGCGCGGTTTTTCTTTCTTCAGGATTTCGCGCACTACCAGGGTCTCCTGCTCGGCCGGGAGATAACCCAGCGTGATATTGATGCAGAATCTTCTCTTCAAAGCGGTGTCGAAAACGACCAGGGTATGCGTCGAATCGTTTTCAGCCTGGTAATTGCTGTCGGCAATCCAGGAGATTCCGCTGCCGTTGATGCGCGAGCCGTCGGGCAGCACGATATCGCCCTTGGTCATCATGTCGAGCAGCCCGCCCTGAACGCTGGAAGAATGTACGCGGCCCAGCTCTCGGAGCCAGATAAGCGGGTAATAGTTTTTGACCAGCCCACAGGCCTCTTCTAGGCCTGGACCAAAAGGCTTTTTTCGTCGAAAGTCGTCCCATCCTTAAGGGCGCGCCGCTGGTAGAGTTCGCCGGGCGTCTCATAGGTTAGAACCTGGATGGGGTAGAGCCGGAGCGGCTTTTTCGGGAATTCGACGGCTGCGCAAAGCGCGAAAAAATTCTCCGGCACCCGGTAGAGCGCCTCTATCAAGGAGGATCTTGGCCGTGCCGGTCGGACCTGAAATGTGGCAGGGCTCATTCGCAACAATGGCGTAAGCAATTTGCTCAAGCTCCGCTTTTCTGAAAAAAAGCGGATGAAACCCCGGCACCGGCTTAAGCTCAATCAGGTCGCTGGGACCGGCCTTGCGGTATTCATCAGGGATCCATAGACGATAGATCTGCTTGCTCATGAGACTCTCCTATTAGTTGGATGTGACGATGAGATCGCCGCCGGCATCGACGGCGACGGTTAGATTCACGGAGCCTGCGGACGGGCCGGACCGCACCCACTTGAGGACGGCTTTCGCAGACAGGTCACGGGCATGCTCCAGGAGCGCCCGCGCGCCGTATGAGGCCAGCTTCGACTGCAGGCGAGCCAGGACCGCCTCGCCGGCGCCGGATGCGACGACCACTTCCGCGACCGAGAATCCCAGCCGCTCTGCGGCCGAGTGTACGGCGTTTTGTACGGCCCGACCGACGATCTGCGATAGGGCCGGGCCGTCCAGGGGGTCGAAAACAATCGGCGTCCCGATGCGGCTGAGGAAGGCCCCCGACAGCATCGACTTCACCTCCGCCGCCACCCCGGCCGTCACCTCCCGCCGGCTGGGGGAGCGGCTGAAGCCCATGCTCTGGCGGATGCGCTCGTCCATGCCGCCGGGCAGGTTCATGGTAAAGGCGAAGATCAGGTTGGCGCAGGAAAACTTGGGGCCGATCGAGCTTTGCGCCTCGCCGGCGTCCAGCACCTGCAGAAAAAGGTCCGCCATGTAGGATTGCACCGAGGGCACGGCATGGTCGATGTCGCTCACCTCGACCACCACCCCCGTGTGGTGCTTGGCGGCCTGCTCCAGGCGGCCGGCCTGGTGCGAGCCCACGATGCCGCGGCCCGAGCCCAGCAGCTGGGCCGCGGCCGTGTGGTAGTCCGACATGCTGGCGGCGTCGATGTTGATGAGCGGGACGTCGAGGCGTCGGGCCAGCAGGGCCGCGCTCTCGGACTTGCCGGTCGCCGGCGTTCCGAGCGCGCAGTAGCGGATGGGCTGGTGGCGCGGCCGGGTAAGGGCCTCGCCGGCCAAGCGATCGGCCAAACCGCGCAGCGCCGTGTCCTGGGCCAGAAGGTGCTCCCGGAAATAGTCGAACAGCGCGGGGTCGGTCAAAATTCGAGTCAAAAGCTCCTGTACCTGAGCCGCGCGCCTGGCACGCGGTCCCGGGCTTAGCCCCGACAAAGTTTCCGACAACCCGCCCGCCTCCGCGGCGAAATCGGCGGAGGCGCCCGGCAGCGATTTGCGGCCCGACGCCCGGATCCCGGCGGAACGGCGGGCCAGCGCTGGCAGGATTTTTTTTTGAACGGACGAGGGCAAACCGCCCAAGGCGGCGATCGCATCGGAGGTGAGTTCGTCCAGCGCCGATTGAGGAAGGCTGCCCGGGTTAAGACGACCGGCCGATATCACGGCGAAGCGGGCCAGGCTTTCAAGGGGGATATCCGGCGCGCGGACCAGCACCGGCCGCAGAGGGTCGCTGACGCCCCCCTGTCCGCCGTGGAAAACGGCCTGGAGGTCCTCAAACCGGCCGTAAAAGGCCACCGGGGAGTTGCCATCCGCCAACGTGGAGAGCAGCGCCAGCATGTCGCTGCCGAGCTCGTAGGGGCTGGACCCCAGGCTGAGGTTGGCAACGGACGCCGCGACCGTTCCCGGCGCTTTGCGCACCACCTCCAGCAGGCCGCGCGCGTTGACCGATGGAAGCACCAGGCGGCCCAGGGTGCGGTTGCTCGCGCGCGCGGCTTGGGCCACGACGGCCAGGGCAGCATCCTGCTGCACCGTGAACGCAGAGGCGATTGCGATACTCAGACCCGCGCTCAGAAAATCCAGTACCCGGCGGCCGAAGGCGATCAGCGATGCCGCAGATGCCGGATCCGGTTGCATCCATGGGTGGATCGGGGCGAGGACGCCTGTCAACTCGGCGTAGAGCTGGGTGATCGCGCTGTCGGACAGGGCCGCGGGAAGGCCGGCCTGCATGAGCTTGGCCATTTCGGACAACGTGGTGAACTCGGCCAACAGGGCCGAGGCGCGGGTCACGGATAATGGCGTGGCCTTGACCTTGAGCTCCGCCCACAGAGACCCCTCCACTGCCAAGCCGGCCGGGGGAGGGCTCAGGCGCGTCTTTTCTCCCAAACGCGAGAGCAGCCCGCAGAAGGCGGGCGCCGACACCCGAACCTCGTCCAGGCTTCGGAAGAGCTCGACCTTCACGACGATGATGCCGTCATCGGTGAGCCGGCCGGCAACCGACAGGATGCCCGGCTCCGTCGTGATCCCGCTGCGAGGGCTGAGCATGAACGATGTGGCGTCGGATGCCACCTTGAGCTCGAGCTGCACCGCATTCTTACTGAGCTCCGCGATCTGCAGGAGCGTCTGCTGCGCCGAATCGTCGTCCCAGACTTTGTGTGGCTGCGCCTCCATCATGCGGTCCTCCTTGGCTTAGGTTTCGGGAACTACCCGCTAAAGCGTAGATAAATAGATCAAGAGCCGTGCCACGGTTGAAATCAAAAATTTAAAATTGTGATTTCAGATGATTGGAAGAATGAGGGCCATCCAAGAGAGGTGAGTTTCGGGGGTGAGTTTCGAGTAGTTCTTAATCCAAGTTGAGTTGAGTTGCAGATTTTGGTATGGACCTACGAAACTCACCTTGGCGGAGGGACCATGCCGATCAAAGCCCTGCGTTTCAAACTGGAAGAGCAGAAGATAGAGATTGCTCAAGAACAGCTGACCATCAAATCCGCAGACGACATCCTCAAGCTCAAAGAAAATAATCCCCGAACCGCCTTTGTTATCGAGGCGGGAAATCTGAGAACTATCGCGAAGAACCCGGCAATCGAGGGGGGCTTTATCGACCTCGAATTGCAGAGGGAAAATTGGGAGCTTGCCCGGTCGATGCTCAACCAGGAAAAAGTGCCGGTCATCGAGGCGAAATATGCTTCGGCCGCGCGGCTGAGATATGGTGTTAAATCCCTTTTGAATAGAGCTGCTGAGGAAGGGGACGGCAACATTTACTTTGTCGGCGCCAAGAGTGGGGTGTTTCAAGAACTCTGGGAGCAGGCCGACCCGGCGATGGCAGGGGGCCAGGCCTCTCAGGGAAAAATCTCGGCACGAGGCATCGTTTCGGGCAACCTGGCAGCACGCATTTTGCTGGATATGTTGCCGCCGAGCATCGTGCCTCAGTCATTCGTAGAGGACTTCGTGGGCAATTCCGCCGAAATTGACCTTGTGCGTCGGCTGGCTCTCAAGGCAGCCAGGAGCATTGCGCCTGTTATGATTTTGGGCGAAACCGGAACCGGAAAGGAATTGGTTGCCCGCAATATCCACCGATTCAGCGAGAGGCGTAACCGGCTGTTTGTATCGATCAATTGCAGTGCCATACCGAGGGAGCTCCTTGAATTGGAGCTTTTCGGGTGCGAGCCTGATGTGATACAGAAGGGCTACCTTCGAAAAATCGGCCTTTGGGAATATGCCAACGATGGCACCCTCTTTTTGGATGAGATCGGGGATTTGTCTCCCGACCACCAGGTAAAGATACTGAGGGCCGTCGCGGAGAACAAAATTCGCCGTGTCGGCGGCCTTGAAGACATACCAGTTTCGGCCCGCATCATCAGCGCGACCAACCGCGACCTTTTTCAGATGGTGCAGGCCGGGACCTACAGAAGAGATCTTTATTACCGGCTGCGCGGCTTTCTGATTTCGACTCCGTCCTTGCGGGACCACCCCAATGATATTCCGATAATGGCCAATAAGTTGTGGTCCAAATTCGATAAGACGAACCACCGCCCCTTGACAAATAGAATCCTGCAGGAGCTTCGAACTTATAATTGGCTGGGCAATGTTCGGGAACTCAAAGAGCTGTTGGCCCAAGCGAAGAACGTCTTCGGAGAGAAGACTCTGAGTATAGAAAACATCCGGGCTTTGAGGTTATATGAAAAACAGATGGTCTCAACCTGGCGCAGCAGCATAGAGGCCGAGGCCGAATTGGAACCTCATTGGATGGACCGGCTGCGGCACTTGCGCCGATTGGAGGAGTTTATTCGAGCGCTGCAACATAGCCTTCAGGCATTCTTTGAGAGCCGGCGCTTAAACGTAAGGGAATACGACTCCATCAGGAAGGCATTTCGAAATCGGCGTGACGAACTCGACTCCCTTTTTCAAAGCCGGCAGTTCCTGGCTGCGAAAGCAAGCCGGGCACTGGAGGAATTTAAAGCGGCTTTCGTTCCCTTACAGGAATTGGTTGAAACGAGTATTCAAGACGCATTCAAGAATAAGGATACGGCGAAGAGAAAAATGGACCGTGTTCTGCACGTCACGCGCAGGGAGGCTGCTAAAATTCTGAGGGAATTATGATTATTGAGTTGAGGTCGCCGCACGCGCTCGGCATGGCGTCAACTCTTGGTTCAGGATGCAAACGATCTTGTAAGAAGCCGGTAGGTCAGGTGGATTTGAAAGCCTTTCTGATTGTGGCAATGGTTAAGAAAAGCTCGAGCGGGTTGTCAGGCAAAGGGATGAAACCGAATTGGCGGTAATAGGTTGCTGCAACATTATCCTTGGCATGGACAAAGAAACCCATGACCCCCAGGTGTTCTGCGACATGAAGAACTCTCTCCATGGCATTGAGCATCATGTAACGCCCCAGCCCTTGCATCTGCCTATGGCTCGCCACCGCCAGCCGGGCAAGTTTTGCGGCTGAAGCCCGCAGAGGGTATTTTTTTGCATACCGGGGCGGCAGTTTCTCCACAACTATCTCGCAGGCAGCCAAGGTGAAGAAGCCAAGAATTTCATAAGGATTCTCTCTGTCAACCAGCACGAACGTGCGCGATATTCCCTTTTCGCTCTGCTGGCGTGCGGTATTCTGCAAATAATGATTCAGGTCCGCGTTACCGCAATCAAAGCTGCGCCGGTTGTGCGACCGGTTGACCGGTTCAATTTTTAGCGGCATCGCTTGCCTTTTTATACGACTTTACAGCAGATCTCAGTTTTTTTGCAGGCGCCGGCGGCTGCTCGAGCGCATCGAAAAAAACGGAGGCGGACCGAACCGTCAGCTTGATGAAGCGTTCCTTTTCAATGACCTCCTGAGCTTTTTCGTAGGCTGATTGCACCAGGAACTGGTTCAAGGTCGCCCCGGTAAGTTCAGCCGCCTGCGATAGCGCATCGTAAACTTTCGCGGATACCCTTGCGGATACCCTCTGGTTGTCTGTAGCCCGCATGATTGAGATCCTCCATTATGAAAAAAAATTCTATCTCAGTTACAATTAACATTCTGGCGCCAAAATGGCAACTTGAAAATTTTCATTGACGCCAAATTGGCGCCATTAATCAGGCAATGGCCGATTGTAGCCAGCATAGTGTCAAGTCTTGATTATTGACTTTATGTCCTCAAGTTTCTTTCTCACCTGGTTGTCCTGGCGAATCAGGTTTTTAAAAATCGAAATGCGGCGGCTGACCGCCGAATAGGTCAGGCCGAACAGATCACCGATCTGCTGGTTGGTTTGATGCCCCAGCTGCCAGACCAGGTAAAGGAGCAGGTCTCGGTCCAGCACATCCTGCCCGGATACTTTGCCGGAATTCTTGAATCGCTCCAGGTCGGCTTTTAAGACCGTCGCTGCTTTTTCCAAAAGCACCGCCGGATCCATATCCCTGGCGACTTTTTTCTGGTGAGGGATCTCTTTGTGCGGAGCCGTCGGAAGATAGCCGGCCTTGATGGCTTCTACGAACTGTTTGCTGCCTAAAATAAAACCATGACGCAGGTCCTCCCAGAGAAGATGCTCCTCCTTGGAATACTTCTGGGCAGTCTGCCGATAGGCACGGTGAGGGTCAACAACGTTAACGAATTGGGAAAGGATCAGTTCGGTGTTCAGCCAATCCGGTTCTTTTTTGCCATACGCATATTTGGCGTAGCTGCTCCAGCGGTAATCGATCAGACGTTCGACAACACCGGCCCTGACAGGATTGCGGTGGATGTAATAAGACAGCCGCAGCAGATAGGCGTCGTTTTGGACGATCATGCTCTTGAATCGTCCCTGGAACAAGTGGCCGCTGTGAGAATTCAGGGAGTTGAACCGATTGGTGTAAGTCACCCCAAACCACTGCATGCTTTTGGAAAGATTGGCGCGACGGGTTCGCAGCAGCAGGTGGTAGTGGTTTCCCATGAGCACGTAGGCGGCGATATCCAATTCAAAACGCTCGGCCATCTCCCCCAGGGTGTCCAAAAACATGCGTCGGTCGTCATCATCGACAAGGATTTCCCGCCGCTCGTTTCCCCGGGAAAGAACATGGTAAAGGGCTCCAGGATACTCTATGCGCCAGGCGCGTGACATGAACACCGAGTATCAGAGAAGGGTAATGTGGTCAACTAAAATCAAGAATCAAGATTTGACACCCCATTACCTTCCGGCGGCATGCGGCCCCAAGGCAGGGGATCGCGCAGGTAGAAGAAGCAGCGCCGCTGCTGCTCCGGGCTCTCCTTGAAGATGCCGTACTCGATCTCGAGCGCGGTGACGCTCTTGCCGCCCACATCGGCCCGGAACCCGGCCTCGGCCGCGGCCGCCTGCATGCGCGCCTCCTCGGGCACCCAACCGTAGCGTTCGCCCAGCAGCACCACGATGAAGGGCCGGCTGCGGCGGATTTCGTCCAGGCAGACCTTGAGGACGAGAAGCTCCTTGGCCTCCTCCGCGGCCGTGGTGACGGTCTCCACCCCGAAGCGCAGGTCGATCGGCTCCAGCAGGTGCCGGCGCTGCCGCAGGCGCTCAGCCAACTCGGGGAAGACGTGGTGCTTCAGCCAGTCCCGCTCCGCCTGCATGTCCCGGAACGTGCTGCTGATGAAAACCGGCCGGGATCTCCAGCGCTGGGTGGTGGAGTCTGCCATAAATTCTCCAGACTTAATGATTTCGCAGAAAGCAGCTTTCGGCGCTCTGCGCCGCCCGTTGTGGAAAGAAGGCATGTCCTGTGGGAGTGGCTTCCAGCCACGATCATCGCGGCAAGATGCCGCTCCCACCCAATAAGCGCGCCATTTCCTGGAAGGCCGATTTGGACGTTGCCGGTTCGGGTATTTTAAGGGTTCCGAACTTCCTTCCAGTACCGCTGCAACCCCTCGTCATTACGGAAGGTCAGTTGGTAGTGTTTCACATCTTCCGGGCCGACCCAGGCGAACTTGCTGGACTCCTCGTTGAGGCGAAGTGAGCCCCTGACGGCGCACTCAAAGTAGAGGTTGATGCAGTGCATGCCGCCCGGTTTGAGCGGAAGGCTGTCCTGGTAAAACAGGAAGCGCGCGGAAGTACACTCGAGTGATGTTTCCTCCATCAACTCCTTGCGCACTTCGTCTTCCACGATGCGCCCATAATCCACCTTGCCGCCGGGAAGATTCCATTGACCTTCGGCGTGCATGGTATTTTGCCTCTGCAAAATAAGAACTTTCCCGGCAGAATCGGCTATGATAAGACGGACCACAGGAACGGGGTATACCGCCTGTTCGCGCATTGGAAAGCGCCTCCCAGAAGATGTGTAGCCCGTTAATTATCAAAGGCCTGGGTCCCAGGCAACAGGTAAAAAGGAGGGTTGCATATGCCGGCCGAAATGATCTCCAGAGAAGAGCATGAAAACCAGATCAACCGGTACTCCAAGGAACGCGACGTCTACGTCTTATATGCCAGGGTTTTGCAGGCGGTGCTGGAAAACGCCTGCAAGAGCTCAGTACCACAGGCGCTGGTCCAATCCCGGGCCAAGACCGTTTCAAGCTTTGCCGAAAAATGTGTCCGAAAATTTGGGGTAAAGTATATCGACCCCGCCAAACAGTTCACCGATCTCTGTGGCGCACGAGTCATCGTCCAGACCCTCGAGCAGGTTCAAGCTGTAAAGAATTTCATCGAAGCCAATTTCGAGATCCTCGAAAAAGAAGACAAGGGGCTTCTGCTGCAGCAGGACGAGTTCGGCTACCGGGACATGCATTACATCGTCCGGCTGAAGGAAGGTCGAGAAATTGGCTTTGATTCCGCTGATAAAGAAACGATAGGAACACGCAGCGCCGAGATTCAGGTGAGGACCTGGGTGCAGCACGCCTGGGCGGACACGCTGCACGACCGGATCTACAAGACTCAGATCAAGCTCTCCCCGGAAATCAATCGGACCGGAGCTCTTTTGGCAGCCATTATGGAGGACGGCGACCGCACGTTCAGCCGGTTGGCGCAGGAAATCGACGGTATCGTCGCCAACTATTCCGAACATGCGAAAAAGAACGTTGTCCAAAACGAGGTCGCGATACAGAAGCTGCTTCTAAATAACGAACCTAAAAATGAGAATAAGCCGCCCATAGCCCTTCAGGTTTCTCGACTGTTAATGGCTTCCGGGGAATACCATCAAGTCAAAAACCTCCTCGATCAGAAGCCTTTTCTCGAGGCAACCGGCATGCTGGGATGCGAAATCCGGTTGTACCTGGGGAATGCGCTCTGCAAGGCCAACCGAAAGACACCGAAGAGCGCCGAATTCGACAAGGGAATCCAATGGCTTTATAGTGTGGTCATTTGTTGCGAATGCAGTGAAGCCTGCGAAGTCCCGAATCTTCGCAAACTGAAGAATATAGAAGCCAGAGCGCATGCCTATTTAGGCTGGGCGTTTGCGCAACAGAAAAACGGCGAGCGCAAAGCCCGTTATCACTACCAGACAGCGTTGGAGCTTGAACCCGACAATCCGTACTACCTGGCAGACGTATTGGATTACGAAATTTTCATCAGTCGCAACCAAAAGTCTGCAGGCATCATGCGTGCGACCATCCTGGAGGCGATTCAAACTTGCCGCGAGCACACCCTCGGCAACACCGAAATGCCCTACGCCTGTTTCACGGCCGGTCGCTTAAGCCTGCTTCTATGGAGTTGCGCAAATCCTGAAAAACCCAACAAAGCCCTGAATTTAGGTTACGAAGCCCTTGGGTGGTACGCACGGGGAATCCAACATTATCTGTCCGGCGAATACGTCGTGCCCCCGTACGTCCTGGAGGACGAAATTGAGTGGATGGAGAAGGTGCACACGGCCGAGCTTCTGCCCGAGCAGTATTCCTGGAGTTTAGAGCTGCTCGAAATCGCCAAGGCTGTCGTGCGCCTTAGATCTAAAACAGAAGGCCAGGAGTCCCTAACATCCTGGAAAAAGATAGACATCAGCAAGAAACCTGTGTTGGTCATCGCCGGGGGGGCCGCCAGCATGACCGGCGAGATGGTCAAAAAGATAAAACCGTTCATCTTGCCCGTACTGGAGAAATTCAAGGGGACGGTCATTTCAGGAGGCACCGCTATCGGCGTGCCGGGCTGTGTCGGCGATATTGCGGACGAGCTCGGTAAGGCCGGGAAAAAGGGTTTCAACCTGCTGGCCTACGTCCCGAAGCTTTTCCCCGAGGATGGCCGCAGGCACGACGCGTATGAAGTTAAAAAATTTCAAGAGTTTTTTAACCCTGCCCATATTCTTCAGGGATGGAAAGACGTCCTGGCTGCGGGCATCGACCCGAAAAAGGTCCTCCTGCTCGGATTCGGCGGTGGGCTGCTGAGCGCGGCCGAATACCAGATCGGGGTTGCCCTTGGAGCGGAGGTCGGGGTCGTGGCCGGGACCGGAGGAACCGCCGACGCGATGGCGGCGGACCCGTTGTGGCAAAAACGGCCCAATTTCTACCGTCTCCCGGCAGACTGGAGCACCATCCGGGCTATTGCCATAAAGGCCGAAGTCAGCTTCGATGAAGACACTCTTACTGTTATGGCCGAGAAATTTCACGAAAATTTCGTGGCCGGCAGTGCCAATCGCTTGCCATCCAACATGCGACCCTGGGATCAGCTCCACCCGACCTACCGGAAAGCGAATTTCGAACAGGCGGGCTATTCGGCTGAAATCCTCGCGGCCGCCGGCTTCGCGCTGGAGAAGGTCGATAACCCCGTCGTATTCAAGTTCACGGACTCCGACCTGGACAAAATCGAACAGATGGCGGAAATGGAGCACGGCCGCTGGAATGCAGAACGCTTGCGGGACGGTTGGCGTTTTGGAAAACCAAAAGACGAAAACCTGAAAATACACCCTTGCATCGTTCCATGGTCTGAACTGCCTGAGGACGTCAAGCCTTCCGACCGCAATGCAATAAGAATGTTCCCGGCAATTCTGGCCAAAGCCGGCTACGAGATTCGTCGATTGACCTCGACTTCGCTCTGAGAGCGCTTCCGCTTCAGGTCCATTTCCGAAGAAGGTTAGGTGTCAAATCTTGATTATTGACTTTAAGTTCCCGAGTTTCCTTCTCACCTGGTTGTCCTGGCGAATCAGGTTTTTAAAAATCCAAATGCGGCGGCTGACCGCGGAATAGGTCAGGCCGACCGGATGGTGTCTTTTTCTTTGCGGCTTGACTCCAAATTCTTTTTGTAATACTTGTAGTAAGAAAAATATATATTTGTAAGAAATTTATAAGAGGTGGACCATGCCCACGGCGACGCTTACCAGCAAAGGCCAGACGGTGATCCCCAAGGCGATACGGGAGCAGCTGGGTTTGAAGCCCGGCGACACCATCGATTTCATCCTTCAGGAAAACGGGGACATCCTCATACGCCCCGCGGCCCAGGATGTCCGGAAATTGAAGGGGATGCTGCACAGGCCAGGCCAAAAGGCGGTTTCCATCGAGGATATGAACATCGCTATCAAGCAGCGGAAAAGGAGCGCCTGATGATCGGCGTGGATACCAATGTCCTGGTCCGATACATCACGCAGGACGATCCCCGCCAGGCGAAAATGGCAGAACGGGCGATCGAAAGGGCCGTCGGAGGCGGCGCGAAGGTGCTGGTTCAACCCATTGTCCTGTGCGAGCTGGTCTGGGTTCTGGAAAGCGCTTACGGCTATGGGAAAACCGAAATCGTCGCCGTGATCGAACAAGTCATGCGCACCGTGCAGTTTGAAATTGCCGAGAAGGATGTGATCTGGAAGGCGCTCGAGGATTTCTCAGAGGGGGCGGCGGATTTTTCAGACTATTTGATCGGCCATGCGAATGAACGCGCCGGTGCCCAGACCACACTCACCTTCGACAGATCGCTCAAAGGGTGCCGTCGCTTTACCCTGCTGTAGAATTTTGCATTAGTTGCATTGCAGATCTAAGAACTCTAATATAGTGCAATGCGGTGTGTAGCCCTGCAAAATGCGGAGCGGACCATCAGGGCATCGATAAGAGGGATTGTTTTGATGGATTGCTCTCTGAACAGGTACAATCCAAATTAAAGGCAACGACCGCATGCAGCATAAAAAGCATGCCATGCCCCAATCCGAGCGGGCTCGCATTTGTGAAACGATCGCAGCACGTCTGGTCCGGAGCTTTCCGGATATAGCGGCGGCTTATATTTTTGGATCGTTTGTCGATCGGGAGAGTTTCGGGGACATAGACATAGGGATCTTGCTGGCGGGAGAGAAGGTTCCTGCGGCTCTTGAATACGAACTGTCCATGGAGGCCGCGCTTGAAAAAGAGGTCCGGCTGCCGGTCGATGTGCGGGTCCTCAACTCGGCACCGCTTTCGTTTCAGCACCAGGTCATCAAGAGCGGCCTGCTGGTCATCGACCAAGACCCCAATCTTCGTGCGGCATTTGAAGGAAAGGTGCGGAAGCAATATTTTGAATTTTCCCGATTTCGGAAACGCTATCTGAAAGAGGTCGCTCATGCCTGATTTCGACCGAGACATCGTTCTTCGCCTGGTATCCGAGCTGCGAAAGAGCGTCGAGCGGCTTGAACATCTTTCCCGGCTGGGGGAGGCGGATTTCCTGAAACATCTTTCCGATAACCTCGGTTGGAAAGATACCCCCATCTGAGTCCGGAAGCTCGGCGAGGGGTGTGATGTCGAGTCTTTCCGGCAGCGCACGTCAAACCTACTCCAGCAACGTCCAACCAACTAAAACTTCCACTGCACCGGGTTGTCGTCCAGGCGGTCGGTGACCGTGCGGCTGATGGTCTCCATTTCGGCGAGGTCGGAAGCGGGGAGGGCGACCTTCATTGCGCCGGCGTTTTCGGCGGCCTGGGCGGCGTTGCGGGCGCCGGCGATGGCGCAGATGCCGGGGCGCGAGATGACCCACGCCAGGGCGAGCTGCGCGAGCGTGATCCCGTTGCGCTGCGCGATCGGCTTCAAGCCCTCCACCGCTTTCAGCACCCGGTCGTAGATGTCCGGCTGAAAGAGGCGGTGGCCCTTGCGATGGTCGCCGTCTGCGAAGCGCGGGTTCGGCCCCGAAGCGTCCGGCGAGAATCCCCTGGGCCATGGAGGAGTAGGCGAGCACCGTCAGGCCGTTCGCCGTGCAATAGGGCAGGGCATCCTTCTCCACCTGGCGCCAGAGCAGGGAGTAGGGCGGCTGCAGGCTCTCGATGCGGCCGAAGCGGGCCGCCTCCTCGAGCTCGGCGCGGGAGAAGTTGGAAACGCCGATGGCCCGTATCTTCCCCTGGGACTTGAGGTCGATCAAGGCGCGCATGGTCTCCTCGACCGGGACCTTGCGGCTGCCCCAGGTGCCCGACGGCCAGTGGATCTGGTAGAGGTCGATGTAGTCGGTCTTGAGGTTTTTGAGCGACCGGTTGCAGGCGGCGATCACCTGGTCGTACTGGAGGTGATTGGAAAAGACCTTGGTCATGTAGACCACCTTGGGGGCGGATGTCGGCGGTGGCCGCCGCCAGCATGCGCTCGGAGTGGCCCTTGCCGTACATTTCGGCGGTGTCGAAGGCGTTGATGCCGGCATCGAACGCGGCGCGCACCGCCCGGCGGGTTTCCGTGTCGTCGATCCCCGCCCACATCTCCTTGCCGGCCTGCCACATCCCCATGACGATCGGGGATATGCGGATATCCGTTGTCCCCAGCTGCCGCAATGCCTCCATGACGATCCTCCCTTGAGTCCGGGTGCTGATGTTTCTGCGGAATCGGGCCGATGGCCCTTGCATCTCAAGACCACATTAATGGCGGTCAGGGGAAATCTCAAGTGGTTCCTTGCCGGCGGCCCCGCCAAATTGACAGCGGCCCGGCTGAGGCATATATACGACCACTGGGAGCCTCGGAGGAATGGCCATGGATAAAACCGCCGTACCCGATCTTTACGGAATCGACGCCCTGCTTACGGAAGAGGAGCGGTCCTTTCGGCAGACGGTGCGGGATTTTGTAGATCGCGAGTGCCTGCCGATCATCGCCGAGCATTTCGAGCGCGGCAGCTTCCCGATGCACCTGGTCCCGCGCATGGCCGAGCTGGGCCTTTTCGGCCTGCATGTGAAGGGCTTCGGCTGCGCGCCGCGCAGCGAAACCATCTACGGTCTGGTGTGCCAGGAACTCGGGCGCTGCGACAGCGGCCTGCGGGCGATGGTTTCCGTTCAGAACTCGCTCGCCATGTTCCCGATCTTTGCCTTCGGCTCCGACGGGCAGCGCCGGAACTGGCTGCCGAAGATGGCCCGCGGCGAGGCGATCGGATGCTTCGGCCTTTCAGAGCCCGGCTTCGGGTCGAACCCCGGCGGCATGGAAACCTCGGCGCAGCGCGAGCAGGGCGGGTTTGTCCTGAACGGCCGCAAGATGTGGATCACGAACGGGCCGATCGCGCAGCTTGCGGTCATATGGGCCAAGCTGGAAGGCGAGATCCGCGGCTTTCTGGTTGAGGCCGGGACGCCCGGCTACCATGCCGCTCCGATTCAGCGCAAGTTTGCCTATCGCACCTCGCCCACCGCGCTCATCCGCCTGGAGAATTGCCGCATTCCGGAGGAAAACATCCTGCCGGGGGCCCGGGGCCTTAAATCCGTGTTCCAATGCCTGAACCTGGCGCGCTGGGGGGTGGCCTGCGGGGCGGTGGGATCGGCCATCGCCTGCTACCAGGCGGCCCGCGGCTTTGCGCTCGAGCGCCGGGTGTTCGACCGCCCGATCGCCTCGTATCAGCTGGTGCAGGAACAGCTCGCGGCCATGCTGGTTGAAATCACCAAGGCGCAGCTTGTCAACCATCACCTGGGGCGTCTCATGGACTCCGGCCAGGCGCGGCCGCCTCAGCTGTCTCTGGCCAAGCTGAACAACGTCCGCGAAGCCATGACCATCGCGCGCATGGCGCGGGACATTTTGGGGGCGCGGGGCATTCTGGCGGACCATCACGTCATCCGCCACCTCTGCGACCTCGAGGCCGTCAGCGCATTGGAAGGTACCGCCTCCATGCACACGCTGGTGCTCGGGCAGGAGGTGACCGGCCATTCGGCCTTCACCCGATGAGGGCCATTGAGCGATTCATACGGCGATAAGGCTACAGGACCATGTATCTCGCCCGCAAAACTGTCGGCGGTAAAGCGCATTACGTCATCCGGGAGTCCTTCCGGCGGCAGGATGCCTGTCTGTGGCGGGACCTGTGCGACCTGGGCACGGACCCCGCAAGATATATCGTCTATCCGGGAGGCAACGCCTTCTACATCGACGATGCCGTGGAAGAGACGATCCGGTCGCTGGGGTCGGATCCCGTTCCGGAAGACATGGAAAACATGTTCTGGCCGTTTCTCAGGCCCGATATCCGCTACAAGCTCGAGCCGTTCCGGCGCCAGGAGCGCCGGCGGAGAGACGAGCGCAAGACTCCTGAAAGTCTCAGCCCGGAAAGCGTTCACCTTTTCGACCGGCGGCGGGTCCATTTTCTGAAGACGGGCCAGATGGACCAGCGGGCCATCGGCCGGATGCCGGTCTCCACCTGGCGCGGGTTCCGGGGCAAATCCCGCGACGAGATCGAGCAGGATTTCATGGAAATGGAGTCCGTTCTCCAACCCCGGGAATACAAGGCTTACACCTACGTCATATTCAACCTGCAGCAGTTTTTCCACCAGCGGTTCGCCAAGGACTCCCCGGAGCTCCTGGACCCGGATGCGGTCGATGCCTACTTCATAGAGGAGGTCTGCCGGATCCACGGCGACGCCGCGTTCTGGGCCGGCATGGACGCCGGCGTCCGTCTCAGCGACTACCTCATCCGTTACGTGATCATGTACTTCGACAACGAGTACGCGTCCCGGTCCCTCGCCGCGGAATACATCCGCGACTTCATAAACCGCCACCGGCAATACCGCCCGCCCGCATCCGTCGTGATCAGCATGCAGGAGATCGTTGAAATCCTCGGCAAAGGCCGGGAGGCGCTCAAGAAGATGAACCGTCGGGACCTCTGGCGCCTTTACCGGCGCAGGGCCCAGGAGCTTCACCCGGACAAGGGCGGCGATCACGAGCAGTTCGTGAAGCTCAACGAGGCCTACCATAAATTATTGCGCACCAAACGCTGACGGCTTCGCCATCCGCGTTTTGATTCGCGGCAATTTTGCAGTGGGACCGCAAAATTGACGCTGAGAAACGATTCGGAAGGAGATGACAGGGTGTTTGATTTTGACACAGTGATTGATCGGCGCTGCACGGGCAGCGAGAAATGTGAGAAATACGCGGGAAAAGACATCATCCCGATGTGGGTGGCGGACATGGACTTCCGCTCGCCGCCGGCCGTCATCGAGGCGCTGCGGCGGCGCACCGAACACGGCGTTTTCGGCTACACCAAGGCATCGCCGGAGGTGGTGGACGCCGTCGTGGGCATGCTCGAGCGCGACTTCGGCTGGAAGATCGACCCGGCCTGGCTGGTCTGGCTGCCGGGCCTGGTGTCCGGCCTGAACGTCACCTGCCGGTCGGTCGGCGAGGAAGGCGACGATGTGCTGACACTGGTCCCGGTGTATCCGCCGTTTCTGTCGGCACCGCGCTTTTCGGGGCGAGGGCTCGTGCGGGTCCCCATGCACGAGAATGCCAACCGCTGGAGCATCGATTTCAAGCGCCTTGAAGCTGCCCTGACGCCGCGAATGCGGCTCTTCATGCTCTGCAACCCGCACAACCCCGTCGGTCGCGTGTTCGACCTTGCGGAGCTCCAGGGGTTGGCGGAATTAAGCCTGCGGCACGGGTTGATCGTCTGCGCGGACGAGATCCACTGCGGGTTGGTGCTCGATCCTGAAAAACGTCACCTGCCGTTTGCCACCCTGGGGCCGGAGGTCGCGGAGCGCACCATCACCTTGATGGCGCCCAGCAAGACCTTCAACCTGGCCGGCCTGGGCTGCTCGTTTGCGGTCATCCCCTCGGAGTCTCTGCGCCGCTGCTTTGTGCAGGCCAAGGCGGGCATTGTGCCGATGATCAACCCATACGGCTACCTGGCCGCCGAGGCGGCCTACCGGGACTGCGAGGAGTGGCGCCGGGCGTTGATCGATTATCTCAGGGGCAACCGCGACACGCTGGACGAGGCATTGAAACGGATGCCCGGCGGGCTGTCGATGGCGGCCGTGGAGGGGACGTATCTCGCATGGATCGACATCCGGCAGGCCGGCCTGGATGAACCGGTGCGCTTTTTTGAGGAGGCCGGGGTGGGGCTGCAGGACGGCCGGGAATTCGACGGTCCGGGCTTTGTGCGGCTGAATTTCGGCTGCCCGCGGTCCGTCCTGAAAGAGGCGCTAACCCGCATGGGGCGCGCGCTGGAAGAGCGGTTCAAGAGATGATGGGCGATTCACTTTTCACCGCCCCGGCACCGGCAGCCCCTCACGGATTTTCATGGAAAACTCCGGGTCGTCCCCGATGGCCACGGCTCTGGGGTTGATGTAGCTGAGTTTCCGGAGCTCTTCGAAGGGGATGCGCGTATCGAGGCCCCCCAGCTCGTAGGCATACAGGGGCGTGTAGCCGGAGAGCAGCACCTTCCAGTTGTAGCCGGCCTTGCCGCCGGCGTCGCGGATGAGCCGCACCACGTCAACGGTGCAGTTCGAGGTGACCGTGTTGTACCATTCGGGATGGTCCTTCATGGAGTTGATCTGACGGACATACTCCATGAAGAACTTCCGGGCGTTCTCCCGCGGCATGCGGGTCCGGTAGAGGTAGACATCCTCCGGCGGTCTGCGGTAGTCGGTGCGCACCCGGATCAGGTCGCGCTCGTCGCCGGCGATGACGATCAGCTCGTACTGATTGAAGAACCCCTTGAGGGTCGAGTACCCCTCCCCGACCTCCTTGCGGGTTTCGATCGAGAAGGTCACGAAGTCCTTCTCCTGAAACCCGAACGTGATCATGACGTGGGCGATCGCATCCCCCATCCAGTAGACCGCGATCAGGTCGACCGAGTCCAGCCGGGCGAGGTCGAACGTCTTGTCGTAGTACCGCACGTCGAAATCCGTCTCGGTTCGGTAGTTCAGGTTGCGGATGTTGTGGATCGTGACCTGCTCACCCTGGACCGTGGCGTAGGGCAGAACGGCCACGTCGCGCTGCCACGGCCGGTCGTTCGAGGCCGGGATGGTCAGCCACCAGCCGACGAGGACGGTAAAAAGCACGAGAAAGCCTGCCAGCGCCCTCCACCGGCTTTTCAGGAAAATGAATCCCGCGCAGGTGACCAGAACGAAGACGGCGGCCAAGGCGGCGCGGAGGGACTCCCCCGGGAGATTCGAGTAGAAAATGGCCAGCGCTCCCCATGCCGTCATGAGCACCACGGCAACGGCAAGGAGCAGCACCACGGCATACCTTAAAGAGCGTGTCATCGAGTTTTGCCTCAGGGTTCTTTTAGGTTTTCGAGGAGGATTCGCCGCACTTCCTCGATGGTTTGGGGGGTCTCCTGGGTGGAGTGACCCGAGTGAACGATGAGCTCGGAGGCGACCCCGTCGATGTGCGCGCTGCTGTAGGCGACCACGCCGTCGCTCCACTCCTCCTGCGGGTCTTCGGGGTTGTCGACGGCGATGATGGAGTGGGCAATGATGCCCGGTGCTATGGGGATCGGCGAATAGAGCCTGATAAATCCGCTTGTGGGGCTCATGTTGTCCGTGCTGCGGGGGACCTGGTTTTCGATGCCACGTTTCGCGATGGCTTCCGGGCTGCGGTCGACCACCTCCTGCAGGGGACTTATGATGGCAAACGGCAGCGAGATCACTTTCCTCAGCAGGTTGCTGATTTTGTCTCCCACCCGGTAGCTCCCGCGGTGCGGCGTGGCAATGAAAACGACCCGGTGCACAAAGGGCAGGGGCTCGAAGAAGAGGCTGCGCTGCAGCAGCTCGCGCGCCTCGGGCGAGACGTCGAGCTGATCCAGCGGAAGCGTGAAGGTTGACTCCCAAAAACGCTGGCCGCTGTCGATGGCGGTCAATTTTGTCAGCATGCCGCCCTGGCTGTGGCCGACGATCACCATTTTCCGCAGGGCGGGGTCCTTGCCTTCGGGATCCAGCTCACTGACGACGCCGCGCAGGCCTTGGGCGAGGATCCCGGCGGAGTACAGAACGGGGTTGCCGGTGTTGTAGGTGAACATCCAGACCTGGTAGCGCTGATACAGCTCGCGGTCGTTGATGATCTCATTGAGCAGCTGCGCCCAGCGCGCCGGGCTGGAGGCCGTCCCATGAACGAGCACCAGCGGGATCCGGCCGGGGCGGTAAGGCCCCATGAGAAAGACGTTGTCCTTGAACCGAGGCGATTTCTTCAATATCGCCAGATCCCCCGAGAACAGCGCCTTGAGCTCCAGGGAGTAGACCTCGGATCCATCCAGGGTGTAGGCTAAGGCGGTGGTCGGTCGGTACTCCAGCGGCACCGTGCGGCCGCCGATGCTGACCGAGGTGCCTTCCTGCGTGGTGAAAAGGGAAAGCGCCCCCTCGATCCGGCCGTTCAAGAGTCCTGCATCAACGTTATCCAACTGCAGCAAGGCCGTGGCCGCCATTTTCAGCGACGAGGGCACTCGGGTGAAAGCCGCTTCACGCTCTCCCTTGACATGTTTCAGGCCGGCGACCAGCGCCGACCCGATCCCCGGCCAGCGGTAATCGTTGTGGAGGCCGCGCACGGCGAATTGGTCCGCGGCCACGAAATTATCCATGCGGAACGGCCCCCAGCGGAATTCGTTCGGGTCGATGCGAACGACGAGTTCCCCGAAGGGGAGTTTGTAAGTGCCCGCCGCCAGCACCACCTCCTTGGACGCTTTGTCCGTGAACCCCTCCGCAATTCCCTGGTTGTAGAGGTCGACGGCGGTTCGCAGGCGCGGATCGAAAGCGTCCGGTGCGCTGCCGGAACCCGGGGGGAAAAGAAATGCATATGCATACACGGCGGCCGATAAGTAGGAGGACCGATCGCCGCTCCGGCCGGCGTGCAGATAGGAAAGCTCCGCAAGGGCAAAGAGCCGATCGGGCCTGCCGACCGTCGGCATGCCCTGATGAAGCGCGGCGATCGCATCGGCGGGCTTGTCCCGGTACATCTCTGTGAGGCCGGATCGATTGAGCACCTGCAGGGTCGGTGCGCTCAGGTTTTCCCCCGCCAGGACGCTCTCCGTCAGCTTCCGGTTCGCCTCCTTGGAATCCAGGCGGCGTACGCCCACCGGCGTGGCACACCCGGACAGCACGAGCGCTGCGATCAAAGAAAAAACGCAGACCGTGCCCCGGAAACTCCGGCCGGTGAACCGGCGAGGTTTCATCAGATCCCCCTTTATGGATTGCCGCTGTTGCGGAAGGAAACCCACCGGTAAAAAAGCGCAGCCCGCAGTTTCAAGAGACCTCCGAGACGGCATCAATTATCGATCTGGAATTGCCTCTTGATCAGGAACAGCCTCCGGACGAGGTCGTATTCGAACGGAGACCCGGTCTTGAAGTAGCGGAACGGTTCGTTGTGGCGCTTGTCGACCGCGTAAATCGCCGTGAGGCTGTAGTTCAGGATGTCCTCATAGGTGTCGTCCATGCCCAGTTCGGCTATCAATTGCCCCAGCATCAGGCTGTAGACGACCGAGTCCACGGCCAGGCCGGCGGTGTCCCGCACGTTGGACGGGCCCAATATGGGCAGCACCAGGTACGGGCCGGGCCCCAGGCCGTAGAACCCGAGCGTCTGCCCGAAGTCCTCGTCCTCGCGCGGGATACCGTCGTTGATGGTAGCCACGTCGATGAGCCCGCCCAGCCCCACCGTGGTGTTGATGCAGATCCGGCCGAACGTGTTGACGGCCTTTTCGATTTTGAACTGCAACAGCGAGTTCATCAGGTTGGTGACTTCGGTAAGGTTGTTAAAAAAATTGGTGATCCCCGTCTGGACAAAAACCGGAAGCACGAACTCGTAGGCCTGGACCACCGGCAGGAAGACGTAATTGTCGAAGATGGCGTTGAAGTTGTAGATCCGGCGGTTCATCGGCTCCCAGGGGTCCCAGGCATCGATGGCGTAGGTGACATCCGGGTCGACGTATTCGCTGACGGGCCGCTTCGCGGGTATTTCCGGTTCCTTGCGGACCGGCGCCGTCCCGCAGCCGGCCAGAAAGAGGAACGCCGTGAGCAGCATGAGGCACAGAGCGCGTTTCATAGGAGTGAGTCCTTTCAGTTCTTGAAGACATTGAGCAAGTGGTCGATATTGTCCTTGAACGTCAAGTTGCCGAGGTGGCCGCCGCGCGGGTATATCTTCGCGCGGGCGCCGAACACGTCCTTTAAAAACGACAGGTCTTCCGGCGTCAGAATCAGGTCATCCTCATTGTCCATCAGGACGATCTTGGGGGTGTTCCGCAGGTACGCCTCTATGCTGCGCAGGCTCGTGCTTTCGATCAACGCTTCCTTGGTGAGGCCCGGGTTCCGGGACTGGGAATAGGGGTAGAGAAACTCGTTGAAGTAGTCGATGAAACTGACTCGGTTAGTGACCTTCATGTAATCGGTCAGCGAATCCGCGCTTCCCAGCACACGGTTTTTCGGGACGATCAGCCCGTAGTTCGCCATCACGTCCGCCGTGAAAATCATGTTGCTCGACGCCAGCCGGAACACGGTCCCGATCATGCCGGCCAGGTTTTCCCGCCGGGGCGTCTGCCCTTTTTTATGGAGAATCCGGTAGGCATTGTAGAGAAAGTCGTTATCGAGTGGGGGTTCGCGCAGCAGCCTGTATGCTTCGCCGAACCTGGCTAACCGCTCGTGGAACCAGCGGTCGAATACCTCCGGGCGGCGGTTGGGATCGATCTGGAGCAGCATGTCGTCCAGGATCTTGGCCGAGGTGTACAGGCTCACCGCCGGATTGATCATGCAGACTTTCTTGAAATTGAAAACGCGTTTTTCTTCGTCCAGCTTGGCGACGAACGCCGACTGGGACCCCCCCAGGCTGTACCCCGTCAGGAAGAACTCCGAGACCTTGATCCGGCCTTTGACCTGCTCCCAGGCGAGGCTCATCACCCGGTACAGGTCCTGCGAATCCTCTAAGATGTTGCCCGGCACGCAGGTCGCGGATGCCGTGGTAATGAAATTCATCTGGGTGGGTGAGGAGAGGCAAATGACGTGAAAACCGGCCGCGTAGAAGGCCTTCTGGAGAAAGATCATGCTGGAGGCGTAAAAACTGCTGCCGGTTCCGGCAATGACGAAAATCAGCGGCGCCTCCTGCTTCTGATAGCTCAGCGTGTACAGGAACTCCCGCTGATACCAGAACACGTCGGGCATGGGGCGTTCAGGAAAAACCTTCAAGCCCAGGAGTTCATAGTCGACCTTTTCGGGAAGTTTCTGCCACTCGAGCACCTCGGGAGTCCCGACGATGGTCGACACGTAGGGATCGTCCACTTTGTAGTCATAGGCCGCCGCCTGGGTTCCGCTGAACCCCACGATCACGGCACAGATCAAAACCAACACATGTCTCTTCACGATGCCCCCTTTCTCTCTCCCCTTTTATGTAAACCGGTTGCTTACCGATTTGAGCCAGGCCCCGCAAGCCGAATGCACTTTCGCAAGCCGGCGCAAAGCCGTGTCCATCTATTTTTTCTATTCGGATATCACCTCGAGGGATTCATAGCAGAGACAGCCGGTAAACATCAATTTTTTTTTCGGGAAAGCCAGGCTGCATTCCACAACAGAAATCATTACGGCGGGCGGCTTGGACCAACGTGCAATTGCCAGTTGCCGTTATGTGTCATATCCTTTTGCCAAAAATCGGGCAAATAGGCAAATCTGCCCATTCATTCGCCGAGGAGGTTGCACGTGACCAAACAAAATTCGTTTTCAAGAAGGATGCGTTATTTGTTGACTGCAGGCGCGATGGTTCTATCAGCGGCCATGATTATCGGCGGCGTTCCGGCGTGGGCCGAAGGCGAAAAACCGCCCCCGGCAACGACGACGAACCCAGCGGTTCCCCTCAGTGAGTTCGAGCTGCTGCTGCGGCCGCTGACCAGGGACGACCTGAAAGTCGAAGCGGAGGGCTGGGTGGGCCTGCTGAAAGAGCACGCCACCCGGGTCAGCCGCAACAAGATAGACGCCATGCGGGCCGAGGGAGATGCAAAGACCCAAATCCTGGCTGAAGCCACCCAGTTGCAGGAGCAGCAGACCGCCCTGATGGACCGCGTGCAGGCGGTCGCAGACGAGCTGCGCAAGAAGGGCGGCGAGGTGGATGTCTACGAAAAATACCTTAAAACGCTCTCCGGCGTGAAAGTCGACGTGAGTGATGCCGGCGGCAGCTGGGTGCTCTTGACCGGATGGCTGAAATCCCCGGAAGGCGGGCTGCGGTGGGCAAAGAACATCTTTATGTTCATTCTCACGCTCATCGCCTTCAAAATCCTTTCGAAAATCCTGGGTTCGGCCACGCACCAAGCGGTCTCGAAACTCAGCAACGTATCCGAGCTGCTCAAAGACTTTCTGGTGAGCAGCATTCGCAAGCTTACATTTGTCGTGGGGTTGGTGGTCGCCCTTTCCATGCTGGAGGTGAACATCGGGCCCTTTTTGGCGGCGATCGGCGCCGCCGGGTTCATATTGGGGTTCGCCCTGCAGGGCACGTTGAGCAATTTTGCAGCGGGCCTGATGATCCTGCTGTATCGCCCCTATGACATCGGCGATTTTGTGAATGTGGCCGGAACCAGCGGCACCGTGGCTGCCATGAGCCTGGTGTCCACCACCCTGCGGTCGGACCACCAGGTCATCACCATTCCGAACGGCTCCATATGGGGCGGTATCATCACCAACGGAACGGCCCAGAAACCCGCCGGACCGGCATGATGTTGATTCCAAAATCCCCCCAACCCCCTTTGGCAAAGGGGGTTGGGGGATTGCAGCGCAGCAGGAGGATGGCACAGCGCGCCGCAACCTGCTCCCAATGAATTCCGCGCCGAGTTATTTTTCGTTCATGCCTGCAAACCGACCATGTCCCTGATCCGCTGGGTCACCTCGGGTTTAAGGCCCAGCCCGGCCGCCAGCTGATCGAGATATTTCTTCTCTGCGGGGGTGTCCACCTCGATTGCCAGCAGTGACGCCGCGTAGATCTGCGCCGCGAGCGTCGGCCGGCCTTTGGCTGCTGCCATCAGTGGCTGGGTGTCCAAGGGCTTCTTCATTTCGGTCAGGACGTACTTCTGGGCCTCCTGGCCCATCCCGGTTTCCTGCAGCTTGCCCACGATGCGCTGCATCTCGCTTGGGTCGATCTGCCCGTCCGCCTTGGCGGCATTGATCATGGCTTTCAGCACGGTCTCGGAATTCTGCTCCAGCTGTTGCCGCTCGGCCGCGGACTGCGGTTCCATGAGCCCCAGGGGCACCTCGGGTTGTTGGCTGCCGCCGCCCTTCAGCGCCTGGAAGGCCATGGCGCCGAGCAGGGCCATGACCCCGCCGCCCAGGGCTCCGCCCAACGATTTGCCTCCGCCCCCGAGCAGAGCGCCGGCCAGCGCACCGAGGCCGCCCAACGCCAGATTCTGCTTGCCGCCCACGGCGTTGCCTGCATCGCTCAGCACGCTGCCGAGGATGCCGCCCAGCCCACCGGATCCGGATCCCCCTCCGAGCGCCTGGGTCAGAATAGACCCCAGGCCGCCCCCCTGCTGGGACTGTCCCCCCAGCATCCCCGAAAGGCTCTCCAGGAGGCTTCCGCCGCCTCCGCCGCCCAGGGCGTTTTTCATGCGGTCTCCGGAAGAAGGGCTCATTCCGGACTGCATCATGGCTCCCAACAGATCGCTGATGTTCATCGGTTTCCTTCCTTTTTGGCATACGGGTCTCCCCCTTCCGGCCCGGTCGCATGGCCGGCCGGAAGGGGGAATGCTCCGGTAAAGGTTATGCCCGCGGCAAATGAACGAACTGCCGGCCTTCTAACGAGCGAACCAGGATCAATCCAGCGGGATGCGGATTTTCTGGCCCGGGAAGATCAGATTGGCATCCTTGATGACCTCCCGGTTGGCCTCGAAAATCCTGGGGTAGTCGTTCGCCTTGCCGTAGAACTGCTTGGCGATCGCCGACAGCGTGTCCCCTTTGAAACAGAAACCCGAAAGACGCTAGGCGCCGACGATCAGGTTCGGGAGTTCGTTCGTGTCGCTTGCGGCCACCGGGAACTTTTCCTCAAGCACTCCGCGGATTCTGCCGACCGCCTCGCAGATGGCGGCCGCCTGACGGCCTTCCTGGATCCCCGCCACGACCTGGTCCACGACCCCCTGCCAGAACCCGGTGGGCACCGCGGCATCGATCCCGCGGTCGCCTATCACCCAGACTTTCCCCTCGAAGACCGATAGATAGATCAGGACCCCGTTCTCCTCCCGCGTCCGGAACAAGCCTTTCAAGAAAAAATGGATCGTGGCGGCTTCCCGGACGTCATGGTCCATCTCCTTTTCGGAGACGAACAGGCGCTTCAGCCGGGGAAGCCGCATGACGACCAGGCGGCAGAGGAAAAACAGGGGGAAGAAAATTCCCAGGAAAATCCATAGGTCGTGAGGGCCGGCCCAAACGAGCGGTCCGACCGTGCGGGCGAGGACAACGGCCGCCGGAATCGAAAACGCGGCAGCCCCGCGCAGGCCGGCTACCGGGTAGCGGTGGCTGTCGGGGGCCACCATGACCACGATCTCCCCCCGGGTCGCAAGCTCCGCCTCCCTGACGCACGTCTCGATCTGCTCCAGCTCCGCTGCCCGCAAAAAAGTTTTCACCGGATCTCTCATCATTTTCACCAGCTCCCGGAAGCCCCGCCGCCGCCGAACCCGCCGCCTCCGCCCGAGAAGCCGCCGCCGCCGGTGGAAAACCCTCCGCCCCCGCGCGGAAAGTCTATCGGGAACCCGCCGGTCCCGCCGCGGCCGGACCCTCGTCCGGGATCGCGCGGGCCCATGGACGAGGAAGCGCCGGCAATCGACGCCAGCACATAGCCGACGACCAGGCCGATGCCGCCCAGGCCGAGCAGCATCAACGGCCCCGGGGCAAAGGCCATGTGACCCAGAAAGGGCATGGAGAGCCCGCCGGCGGCGGTGCCCAAGGGTCGGCTCACGCGGCCCAGCATGAACACAACGAAGAAGAAAACGAGCACGAACGGCATGAGGTCTTCCACCCCGGATGCCGGGGGGCCGGTCGGCGGCCGGGCGGGGGCCTGGAACTCGCCGCGCACGACTTCGGCCAGTGCCATCACGCCGTTCAAAACCCCCTGATCGAACCGGCCCGCCCGGAACTCGGGCACGATCCGATCCCGGATGATCCGCCCGGCCGTGAGGTCCGTCAGCCGGCCCTCCAGGCCATAGCCCACCTCGATCCGGACCTTGCGGTCGTCGCGCGCGATCACCAGGATGGCGCCGTTGTCGAACCCCTTGCGGCCGATCTTCCAGCGTTCGGCCACCCGAATGGAAAAGTCTTCCAGGGAATCCCCATCCAGCGAGGGGACGGTGAGCACCGCGACCTGGGTCGAATCCCTCTCTTCCAGCTCTTTCAGGAGGGTCTCGATCCGGCTTTCGGTCTCAGGCGACAACATGCCGCCGTAGTCGTTCACCCGGCCCCTGAGGGCCGGCACCTCGAGCGCTGCCGCCGCGCACGGCAGCAGCACCGCCATGCACAGCAGCAACCCGAGGATCCGTCTCCAGCCCGTGCGCACCGATGGCTTCATGCGGAAAACTCCCCACCACCCCTCAGAACTTCACCTTGGGCGCGGCCTTGGAGGCCTCGTCGGCCTTGATGTACTCTTTGCGCTTCAGATGAAGCAGCAGACTGTTGGTGACGCTGTTCGGGAAAGACCGGATCATGGAATTGAACTCTTCCGACGCCTGGTTGTAGCGCTGGCGCGCCACGTTGATGCGGTTTTCGGTCCCGTCCAACTGGTTTTGCAAATCCCGGAAGTTTTCGTTGGCCTTGAGGTCGGGATACTGCTCGGCCACGACCAGCAGCCGGGACAACGAAGACGAGATCTGGCCCTGCGCCTGCTGCAGGCGCTCGAAGGCGGCCGGGTCGCTGAGGTCGTCCGCCGTGAGTTTTACGGAGGTCGCCTTGGCGCGCGCATTGATGACCGCCTCGAGCGTCTCGCGTTCGTGGCCGGCATAGCCCTTGACGGTTTCCACCAGGTTGGGGATCAAGTCCGCGCGCCGCTGCAAAGCGGCCTCCACATCACCCCACGATTTGAACACACGCTCTTCAGCTTGCTGCATGGTGTTGTAGCCGCAGCCGCCGAGCAGCAGCGTCATGCAGAGAAGGATCCCGACTGACACGTTTTTGATCTTCATGGTTTCTCCTCGTAAAATAACCTGCCCCCGACCGCGCGGGCAGGACGTTTGCGTCACACGAGCGATTCTGCGCGGTGTGGGACCGACGCTCATTTCTTGACCGCCTTTTCCACCGAAATCGCCAGCGCCTCGGTGTAGGTAATCGCCACCTCGTCGCCCACCTTCACTTTTTCGAGCATCTGGGGCCTGGCCACCTTCACGTCGGTCGTTCCCCCTTCGGGGCCCTTGAGAGTGACGATCTGACTCTTCTTGTCGATCTTCTCGATCAGCGCCACGACCGTCACCTGGCGCGCGGCGGCGCCGGCCGGCATATCACCCGGCTTGGCTCTTCCGGCGGCCTCCTGCAGGGTAGCGCCGAGCGGCGTGCCCGGCTTGGCGAGCTGGGCCGCGATCGATTCGTAGAATCGGACCTGCACATGGTCTCCCACGCTCACCTGGGGCAGGTTACGGACCTCCTCCCCCACCTTGAGCTCGACCACGTTCCCCTTGGGCCCCTTGAGCGACACCAGCCGCTTGGCGTGGTCGATGGCCACCACCGTCGCGGTCAGGGTCTTGATGTTCTCCCTGACCACCACCGGCTTGCCGGCCCCAAACGCTTTGGCTGCCGCCTGGGGATCCCCCCCGGCTTCAGCCCAGGATGCAAAAAATACTACCGCAACGACCAGGATCAAGCATTTCTTCATCTTTTCCTCCTCGGTGGTCTTTGGACCGGCGGGCGGTTGGTCCCGCCCGGGCCGGCCCGTAAGGCAAATTCGGTCTCGTGCCGATATGGGCACATCGTCGGGCGTGGCCGACCGAACGGTCAGCCGTCGTCGGCCACGCGTCGGGTTTAGGGCTACTTGCCGGTGACCCGTATATCGATCCGCCGATTCTTGGCTCGTCCCTTCACGACCCGCCTCCGATACAACCCCCGACCCCCAGGGGCGGCATCGAGTCAACTCGAACGGCGTAGTGTTATTCACCGGAATATAACAACTGAACGGCAGGAGGCTATTGTACTTTGGTGCAATAAAGGCGGGTTACTCCTTGGAGTCGAAGGCTCCGCAGCGTTTCAACTGTCCGGCCGCACGCACCAGGGCCGCCAGGGAGTCGACGCCCATCTTGGCCATGATTCTGGCACGGTGCGCTTTGATGGTGCGTTCGGTCGTGTTGAGCTCGAAGGCCGCCTCCTTGCCGCCGGCCGGCAGCGTGAAACGGAATGGTCGACCGCTGCACGCGCTGCGCAGAACCAAACAGGATTACCGGTGATGAACGTTTTTCCCAGGGGGCAGCCCGCCTGAGATAGAAGACCGCACAATTGTAGTTTTGTTGGAATATAGTCAATTTTCAAGCAGGCTGTCAATAAAGCGGGCCTCCCACCGTGCAGGCAAGCTCTCTCCGCAAAAAAAATCCCTCCCCATTCTGAGAAGGACGAGGAGGGGATTTGCTTTGTGGGCCGCCGGTGCCCAGCCCCACCCAGGGGGGCTATGGCGTTTTACGAGATCATCATCTTCTTGGTGTTGGCCTTGGACTCTTCTTCGTCGATTTCGATCACAATGGTTTCGATTTGGGAGTCCAACATGGGGCTCCAGGTGCGGTTTAACCCTCTGCAAGCGTTCCAAACGGTGCGTGTTTTCAGCTGGGCTTGATCGCGTTCCCCCGGGAGTGGGGCATGGGGTTCAGGCCGTTTCTCGCCTCCTGCTCCAAGGTCTGCCGCAGCTTGTAAGAAAAGAGGCTGTCATCGATCTCGACGTCCTTGTAGGCCACCAGTGCGTTTTTCGCAACCGGGCGCACGAGCTTGACGTGGCTGGCCAGGCCCATGGGAAGGCAGCCATGCTCAAGGCTCTCCTGCGCGCGCACGAGCCGGCCGTAGACCGTGTATCCGCCCTCTCCGTCGAGCACATCGCCGGGCTTCAAATCCTTCTTGGCCGCCGCGCCGACATCCGCGAGAAAGGACCGGCTCGACCCCGTCGCCTCGCCCCGCAGTGCCGCCGAAGCCACGCTGATCCCCAGCTCGAGGCCGATGAGATGGTACGGTCGATACAGCGCCGCGAACTCGCCCGAGGGGTCGGTCCGCAGGCCGTACTCGGAAAAGCAGCGTTTCACGTATTCCGAGGGCGCGCGGAACACCACGTACACCCCCCAGCGGAGATCGCGATACACCGGCGAACGGTCGCGGTTCTCGCTGGCCACCACTTCGACCGTGCCGGCGTGCTCGAGGATCCCGCCCGCGTCGCTCGGCTTCAGGACGTGAGGAAGGTCATCCACGCTCACCGGGGGAAACTGCAGGCCGCAGCGCTGGGGGATCAGCCCGTTGCCGTTGGCCACGGCGCACATCTCGATGGCCGACTTCGTCCCATCGAGAAAGGAGTTGAACATCTTGGCGTTGTAGTCGCCGGAGGCCACGCGTTCCTCCGAGAAACCGTAATGGCCCCAGACCGTCTCCGGCGTGGAGTAGTGGTACGCGGGCTGGTAGCGCGTCCCCTTTCCGGCGCAGACCACCTCCAGACCCACGGCGCGCGCCCAGTCGATCTGCTCCGCGATGAGCGCGGGCTGGTCGCCGTAGGCCATGGAATACACCAGCCCCGCCTGCTCGGCCTTGCGCGCGAGGACCGGTCCCAGCAGGGCGTCGGCCTCGACGTTCACCATGACCACATGCGTGCCGGCCTCCAGCGCCTGCCAGGCGTGCTTCGCCCCGGCCTCCGGCACCCCGGTGATCTCCACGATCACGTCCAGCCGGGCTTCGATGAGCTGCCGGGCATCGCCCGTGATCACGGTCTTGCCCTGTGCGGCGCCATCCTCGATGGCGGCCGTGGAGGTTCCGAACGCCAGCGCATCCGGGGCCCACCCGGTCCTGAGACAGGCCTGTCTCGCCTTGTCGGGGTCCAGGTCCGCAATCCCCACCAGGTGCATGCCCGGCGTGAGGCGGGCCTGGGACAGGAACATGCTGCTGAACTTGCCGGCGCCGATGACGCCGACGCGAACGGGCCTTTTCTCGTTCGCCCGGGCTTGAAGCAACCGGTATAGATTCATGGACTTCCTCCTGGCTGAGTGTTGATCGCCGATTCCATCGGCGGGCCGATATGATCGAGATAATAGTATTGTGTTATATAGGGTGAGGGCAACGATGGTCAACCCTCTGCCGGCGGCCGCACACCGGGAGAGGTTTTTCGTCTTCGAGAATTCCGGCATATAGAACATTTTTAGATCGGATTTTTATCTGAATGACCATCAAATTCCTATTGATTTTTATGGATTCACAATGTAGCTTTAAAAATTATCAGCTTCTCCTCTTCTTGTGAAGTTGTTTTCAACCGGGCCCCCGTGGCTGAAGGGTTCCCGGTTTTTATAGCGCAACGTTCTGGAGGGATGATGCGGAGTTTCGGCATCGTGCTGGCGAAACATACCCCAAACAGCGGGAATCTTTTGTTTTAACCCGCAAAAACAACCCAGGAGGAAGGCTATGGACGAAAAGAAACTCGGTGCGAAGAAGAATGAAGGCAAGACCGGTTCTAAGAAAGGTGTCAGCCGCAGAAATTTCCTGACGGCCGCAGCGGCCGGGGCAGCGGCGCTGGGCTTCCCCATGATCGCCAAGGCGCAGGGGCCGATTACGATGCGCTGGCAGAGCACCTGGCCGACCAAGGACATTTTCCACGAGTACGCCCTCGACTACGCCAAGAAGGTGAACGACATGACCGGCGGGGACCTCAAGATCGAGGTGCTGCCGGCCGGCGCCGTGGTGCCGGCCTTCGGCCTGCTGGACGCGGTCTCCAAAGGCACGCTCGACGGCGGCCACGGCGTGTTCGTCTATCACTACGGCAAGCAGAACGCCTTGGCGTTGTGGGGTTCGAGCCCTGGTTTCGGCATGGATGCCAACATGATGCTATCCTGGCATAAGTACGGCGGCGGCAAGGAGCTGCTGGCCAAGATCTACGCGTCCATCGGCGCCAACGTGGTCTCCTTCGCCTACGGGCCGATGACCACCCAGCCGCTCGGCTGGTTCAAGAAGCCGATCACCAAGATTGAGGACTTCAAGGGCATGAAGTTCCGCACCGTGGGCATCTCCATCGACCTGTTCAACGGCCTGGGTGCCGCGGTGAACGCGCTGCCCGGCGGCGAGATCGTGCCGGCCCTGGATCGCGGACTGCTGGACGGGGCGGAGTTCAACAACGCCACCTCCGACCGCCTGCTCGGCTTCCCCGATGTTTCGAAGGTCTGCATGCTGCAGAGCTACCACCAGAACGCCGAGTCGTTCGAGATCCTGTTCAACAAGACCAAGTACGACGCGCTGCCGGACAAGATGAAGGCCATCATTGCGAACGCCGTGGAAGCGGCTTCGGCCGACTTGTCGTGGAAGGCGATCGACCGCTACTCGAAGGACTACATTGAGCTGCAGACAAAGGATAAGGTCAAGTTCTACAAGACCCCCGACGCGATCCTGCAAAAGCAGATGGATGTCTTCGACCAGGTGTCGGCCAAGAAGGCGGCCGAGAACCCCCTGTGGAAGGAGATCGTCGAATCGCAGAGAGTCTTTGCCGAGCGTGCGGTGGCCTGGGACCAAGACACCAACATCAGCCGGCGCATGGCGTATAACCATTACTTCGGCAAGAAGGCTCCGGCGAAAAAAAGCTAAGTGATTTATCGGACTCGTAACGATCAGCCATCCGGGCGGTGTTCGCGTCCGGGTGGTTGATTTCTGATTAGGATCGAACATGCAGAAAATACTGCTCACCATCGACAGGATCAGCACGTTTGTCGGCCAGACGTTTTCCTGGCTCATCGTGTCGCTCACCTTTCTCATCACCTATGAAGTGTTCTCGCGCTACGCGCTCGACGCTCCGCACGCCTATGCCTTCGATGCCATGCTCATTATGTACGGGACCCTGTTCATGATGTCGGGCGCCTACACGCTGTCCAAGAACGGCCACGTTCGCGGCGATGTCCTTTACGGCTTCTTCCCGCCGCGGCTGCAGGCCGGCATCGACCTGACGCTCTACATCGTGTTCTTCCTGCCCGGGGTGACCGCGCTCTGCTGGGCCGGCTACACCTATGCCGCCGACTCATGGGCGATCTGGGAGCACTCGAGCATCACCACGGAGGGTCCGCCCATCTACCCGTTCAAGACCGTCATCCCGGTGGCGGGGGCGTTTCTGCTGGTGCAGGGCATCGTCGAAATCATCCGCTGCGTGCTCTGCCTGAAGCAGGGCCAGTGGCCCTCGCGCCAGCAGGACGTCGAGGAGGTCGACGTCGAGAAACTGAAGGCACAGATGAATGTCAAGGACGAGGATATCGCCAAGCTCGATGAGTTCGTGACGGCCAAGAAAGGAAGCGACCAATGAGAAAAGAAGCCTGGTTCGGACTCTCGATCATGGCCGCGGTGGTGATTGCCCTCTTCGTCCTGATGCCGCCGGCATCGCAGATAACCAACGGCCACCTGGGGCTCCTGATGCTGGCGCTGATCGTCGTGGCGATCATGCTCGGCTTTCCCACGGCGTTCACACTGATGGGCCTGGGGACGATGTTCGCCTGGTTTGCCTACAATAGCGCGGACCCGTCGCTGGCGGTGCAGCAGACGCTCGATTTGATGGTCCAGCGGGCCTATTGGGTCATGACCAACGACGTTTTGATCTCGGTTCCTCTGTTCGTCTTCATGGGCTATCTGGTCGAGCGCGCCAATCTTATACAGGCTCTGTTCAAGGGCCTGCACCTGGCGACCTCGCGCATTCCCGGGTCGCTGGCTGTTGCAACGATCGTCACCTGTGCGATCTTCGCCACCGCTTCCGGGATCATCGGCGCGGTGGTGACGCTGATGGGCCTGCTCGCCTTTCCGGCGATGCTGAAAGCCGGATACAACGTCCGGGTCGCGGCGGGCTCCGTGACCGCGGGCGGCACCCTCGGCATTCTGATCCCGCCCTCGGTCCTGCTGATCCTCTACGGCGCCACCGCCGGCGTCTCGGTGATGCAGCTTTACGCCGGCGCCTTCTTTCCCGGCATCATGCTGGCGGGATTGTACGTCCTCTATGTCATCGTTTACGCAAAAATAAAGCCCAGCATCGCGCCGCCGCTCTCGGCGGAGGACCAGTACGTGCCGCTGCCCAAATTCGCGGAGGTCATTACCAAGATCGGGAGCAGCAACGTCATGATGGGCCTGATTGGCGCGATCAAGGGCAAGCGCAACGCCGACGTCCCGATGCGCACCCTGATCAACCACCTGGGCATTGCCCTGCTGCCGGCCCTGGCGGTCGCGCTGCTCATGGGCTCGATCTATCTTGCCGTGACCGCTCCGGACTACGTGGTGCCCTCGGAGTTGCAGGAAATGGGCTTTGCGGCGGAGGACGAGGAAGGCAATGCCGAAACCGGGGACTTGGAGGACGCTGAGGAAGCCGGCGGACTGCAGGCGCCACCGGCCGAGACCGTGCCAGAAGCGCCGGCCGCGGCCGAAAGCCCGAAGGCGCCCGCCGAGGCGAAGCCGGCCACGCCACCTGTGGCAGAGGCCGCGCCGGCCGCGCGCAAGCCCGTCCCCACCGCCTACTGGGTCACACTCGGCCTCTTCGCGGCGGGGCTCGCGGTTTTATATACGATCTTCACCTTTGTGCGGCTCGAAATCTTCAAGATGCTGCTGGCCTCCTTCTTCCCACTGGCGCTGTTGATCATCGGGGTCCTCGGCTCCATCATCATGGGGCTCGCGACGCCGAGCGAGGCGGCGGCGATGGGATCGTTCGGGGGGTTCGTGCTGGCGATCGCCTATGGACGCTTCAACATGACGATGCTCAAGGAGGCGGTCTTCCTCTGCGCCAAAACCAGCGCCATGGTGTGCTGGCTGTTCGTCGGGTCGGGCATCTTCGCTGCGGCGTTCGCGCTCCTTGGCGGCCAGGAGATTATCAACGCGTGGGTCCAGTCGCTCGACATGTCGCCCGTGCAATTCATGCTTCTGGCGCAGGTGATCATCTTCCTGCTCGGCTGGCCGCTGGAGTGGACCGAGATCATCATCATCTTCCTGCCGATCTTCCTTCCGCTGCTGGCGCAATTCAACATCGATCCGCTCTTCTTCGGCCTGCTGGTGGCGCTCAACCTGCAGACAGCGTTTCTGTCCCCGCCGGTAGCCATGGCCGCCTTCTACCTGAAAGGCGTCTCGCCGCCACACGTGACGCTCAACCAAATCTTCCTGGGGATGCTGCCGTTCATGGCGATCCAGGTGCTTGCGATATTCCTGCTGTACATGTTCCCGGCGATCGGTTTGTGGCTGCCGAGTTTGGTGTACGGCCATTAAGGACTACGGCCGCGCACAACTTCATCCCCACCCTGCCTCACCCGTCACGGGGGAGGCAGGGTCGAAAGGTTGCCTCCATCAAGGGGGATGAAGTTGCCCAAGCGGACTCCCCTCCCCTTGCGGGAGGGGCCAGGGGGGCAGCTACCATGCCTCGTGACACCCCTTAAAGTACATGCACGTTTCACGAGAACATCGATAACAACCACAGAGTGGGTAAGACCATGAAACCGAAAGTGATAGTAACCCGCGAGATCTTCGACGATGTCCTGGAGTATCTGCGCCAGCATTTCGATGTGACCGACAACCAATCGGACACGCCCATGGATGCCGAGACGCTGGCAAAAAACCTCGCCGGCAAGACCGGGGCCATGACCACCCTGGTAGACCGGGTGGACGCGCAGCTCCTCTCCCGCTGTCCCACGCTCAAAGCGGTCTGCAACATCGCCGTCGGCTTCAACAATATCGACCTGGCGGCGTGCTCGAAAGCCGGGGTCTTGGCCACCAACACGCCCGGGGTCCTGGACGACAGCACCGCGGACTTCACTTGGGCCCTGATCCTGTCTACGGCCCGCAGGGTGGTGGAGTCCGATGCGCACGTGCGGGCCGGCGGGTGGAAGGGCTGGTACCTCAAGCAGTTCCTGGGCGCGGACGTGCATCATGCCACCCTGGGCATACTGGGCTTCGGCCGGATCGGCCGGCGGGTGGCCCGCCGGGCCCTGGGTTTCGACATGACGGTCCTGTACCACGACACCGAGTCGGCGGACGCGGCGACGGAGCGTTCCTGCAACGCCGCTTTCGTCAGCATGGACGAGCTTCTGGCACGCGCCGACATCCTGACCATCCATATCCCCTACGCCCCGGCGACCCACCACTTGATGAGTAGTCGGGAACTGGGGAAGATGAAGCCGGGGGCCATCCTCATCCACGCATCCCGCGGCGGCGTGGTGGACGACGCCGCCTTGGTCGAGGCATTGAAAAGCGGCAGGGTGGCCGGAGCCGGGCTGGATGTTTTCGAGAACGAGCCGAATCTGAACCCGGCCTTCCTCGCCATGAAGAACGTGGTCCTGACGCCGCACATCGCCAGCTCATCCGAGGCCACGCGCCACGCCATGGCGATGCTGGCTGCGCAGAACCTGGTGGCGGCGCTGACCACGGGCACACCGCCCAATCTGCTTAATCCATAGAAAAACGGCGCCGCGGGCCGTGATCCGGCGTTGCGCGACGTTTTGCAAATGCTCACATATCTTACGATATGCTGCGCTTTCCAAAACGCCGCGCGTCTTGGCTGACAGCCCGAGGCGCCGTTTTTGAATACCCTGCTGCCGGCAACGTCAGGGCCTCCAAGGAAGTCGATTCCAAAATCCCCCCACCCCCCTTTGTTAAAGGGGGAGTAAGAGTATCCTGGAGTCTCTCCCCCTTTGGAAAAGGGGGTCGGGGGGATTTTGTTCCACAATAGGATGGCGCCACACGCCATAACCTGCTTCCAAGAAAGCTGAGCGCTTTTATGGTTTTCTTTTGGTGGGAGCGGCATCCTGCCGCGATCGTCGTGGCAGGATGCCACTCCCACATAAAACCAACTCCGATGCCCGAAGGGATTAGACAGGAGGGATTCCATGACCCCAACACCGCTCTACCGTATGGGATTGCTTGAAGCAGCCCGGGCCGTCCGCCAAGGCGATCTCAGCAGCGAGGACCTGACCCGTGCGCTGCTCGAACGCATTTCGAAGCACGAGAACACGGTCCAGGCCTTCCAGTGGATCGACCCGGCGCGGGCCCTGGACCTGGCACGTCAGGCCGACCGGCGGTTGCGGTCCGGGGAGGCCGTGGGCCCCCTGCACGGCATTCCGATCGGAATCAAAGACATCATCGAAACCCGGGACATTCCCACGGACATGGGCTCGCCCATCTTTGACGGCCATGTGCCTGCTCGCTCGGCGGAGCTGGTCCAGGGTGCAGAGGCCGCCGGCGCCTTCGTGCTGGGCAAGACCGTCACGACGGAGTTCGCCTTCTACACCCCCGGGAAAACCCGCAATCCATGGAACCCGGCCCACACGCCGGGCGGATCGTCCAGCGGCTCGGCGGCGGCGGTGGCCATGGGATTTCTGCCGGGGGCGGTCGGCACACAGACCAACGGTTCGGTGATCCGGCCCGCGGCCTTCTGTGGCGTCGTGGGGTACAAGCCGACAGCGGGCCTCATCTCCCTCGCCGGCGTCCACCCCTTCAGCCCCAGCCTGGATCAGGCGGGCGTGTTCGCCCGCAGCGTTTCCGACGCCGCCCTTCTGGCAGCGGCTCTCGTGGAAAGGGGAGATGCCGACGCGGCAGCGAGTACGCGCAAGGGGGTGATATCCGGCGATATGGCAGCCATGGCGCGCCCGCCGCGGCTGGCGGCCGTGCGCTCCCCGGTCTGGCATCTGGCTGACCCGCACGCCCAGGAGCATTTTTTGAAGATGGTGGCACGGCTGCGCTCAGCCGGAGCGGAGGTCACAGAACAGAAGTTGCCGTCGGAGTTCGAAGGCGCCCACGCCGTGCTTCGGACCATCATGTACGGCGAGGGGGCGCGGGGTTTTGCGGAGCTTCAGCGCCGCGACCGTGACAGGCTCAGCCCGCGTCTCAACGCCCTCATCGACGAGGGTCTGGGCATTCCGGACTCCGACCTGGTCCGGGGGTTGGAGAAAAAGGGTCAGCTCGCAAGACAACTGGACGCCTTTCTGAGTGCCTTTGACGGGGTCATCACCCCGCCCGCCCTCGGGGAGGCGCCCGCGGACCTGACGCAGACCGGAGATCCCGCCTTCTGCACCATCTGGTCGCTGTGCGGTGTGCCCGCCCTCACCATCCCCACGGGACGCGGCCCGGCCGGCCTGCCCCTCGGCCTGCAGATCGTGGGCCCGAGATTCTCCGACGAGCGGGTCCTCTCAGTTGCCCTCTGGTGCGACGAGCGGGTAGGGTGGGGCCAGAGGATCGTCACATGAACATATTAATCGTCTCATAATTGTCTTTTCGTCGTCATTCCGGCGGAGGCCGGAATCCACTGGATTTCTGGATGCCGGATCAAGTCCGGCATGACGGTATTATTTCGCAACGATTAATAGTTTAAAGTTGAAAGTAAAAAGTAGTACGAACAGCGTCTTGTCTTTAAACTTTTAACCTTAAACATTGCCCCTGGCCTGATAGCATGGTCCTGCGGTCGGATGCTTGTTTTTGCTATTTTGCTAAGTTTCTGAGAGATCCGGATTACCCGTCAGGCGCGTGCCGTCGCGCTCGAAGGCGGTGAAGTAAGCCTCGATGCGCTCCCGCGCACGCCCTGAATCGTGGTTGTTCAGGTTCAGGTTGAGCAGGTCGATGCACCAGGGCGCCTTGACCGGGTTCCGGACGCAGCGCTCGACGATGTCGCGGGCGATCGGCAGCGTGGTGTGCTTCGAGTCCTCGTGGACGTCCTTGTTTCCCGCCCTGAGCAGCTTTTCGTATTCCTCTTCCATCAGCCGATCGAAAAATGCGGGCGTGAACGGGTCGCCGGCCTTGACGCCGCCGGCCGGGTCGTCTGCTGTGAAGCGGGCCTGCTTGTGCAGCCACTCCCAGAGGATGCTGACGCGGATCTCGCCGGTGGCCATGTCCTCCATCAGGTAGAGCTCGTCGTCGTTGCCGAAGTAGTCGGCCGGCTTGAGCGCCGCCGCCTGGAAGCCGCGGCCGAAGGCGTTGCCGTACTGCAGCGCGATCGAGAGCAGGTCGCGGGCCCCGCGCACCGTGCGCAGGGCAGGTTCGAGCAGCACCAGGTCGTCGGCGTCCTTCTGCTCGTAGGTGAGCGGCGGGAACGCGCGCCCCAGCTGGTTGGCCGCGCCGGCCTTCTCCCAGATCGGCCTTACGATGTGGACCATCTTCCAGTGCGCCACCCACTTGCCGCTCGCGCCCGCCGTCTGCTCGTTCTCGCCGCCGGCGAGCGCACGCTTCATTCCCAAGGCGATACCCTTCGCCGAACCGACCGGTATGTTGGGCTGCATGCCGCCCTGCCAGAGCGCGAAGTTGCCGTTGCGGTCGGGCGTGTTGACCGCGCGCCGCACGCGGTCCTCGTAGATGCGCATGTAGCCGTATTTCATGGTGACGGCGTCGATGTTGGGGTTGTGGAAGCCCTGGTCCCAGGCCAGCGCGTCCGCGACGCTGTTGATGTAGTCCCAGCGGCCGGTGTTGAAGCCGACGAAGCGCCGGCCGAGCGCGGCCCGGATCTCCATCAACTGGTAGCAGGCTTCGAGCTGCTCGACCAGCACGTACGCTTTGACCGTGCCCGCCGGCAGGCCGACATGCCGCTCCAGGGCGGAGAGGATGTCGTGCCACAGCGCGGCCTCCTCGGCGGTCTGGATCTTGGGCAGGTAAAGGACGATGGAACGGCCCTCGCCGCGGAGCGTTGGGTGGGTGTTGACCACGTAGAGCGCGGCGTCGACGATCGAGGCGGAAAAGCCGGCGCCATCGCGGTCGCGCACGTGCCGGTCGTCCAAGTGCAGGCCGCGGGGGCGGAAGATGCGGGTGGTGAAGTCGAGCTGCTTTTTCCAGTCCGCGATGATTTCCCGGCCGAAGAAGCCCCTGGCCCAGGCGTTCATTTCCGCAGCGACGGTCACGGCGATGCGCAGGAACGGCTCTTTGCGGCCGAAGGCGATTTTCAGGTTGCGCAGGTTGTCGAGCGACATGGTGTCGACCTGGCCGAGTGCATCCTCGCCGTCGAACATCCAGCCGTCGGCGCCGGAGAGCAGTGCGTAGGCGACGTTGCGTATGCCCTCCTCCACCGTCGAGCGCGGCCGGGTGGCGGGGCCGGTGCCCTGGATCCACTGCCGCTGCAGGTCGTGGGGGATCTCCGAACCGACGAATTTTCCCTCGCGCGCCTGCTGCACGGTGAGCGCGGTACGCGGAATGGCGGCGGCCGGATCGAGGAAGCCGATCCTCCGGCCGTCGCGGAAACGCGCGGACCGGCGTTCGATGCGCTCGCGCATGATCCGCAGGCGTTCACCGTTGAACCCCGCCAGGGCCTCCAGGGCGCCTATCGCCTCCGGCGTCATCACGTCCGGGTAGTTCGTCCGGATGCCGTCGCGAAGCATCAGCCGGCCGGAGCCTCTCCCTGTCTTGTTCTTGGGGTTCATGACGTCCTCCGAGTGGAATGGCATGGGTGTCTGTTGGCAATTGCTCAGGTCATTAGGGTTCGGGGTTCAGGGAATCCGCAAGTACAGGCGCCACGTCGCGCGTGAGCGGCGCGGCCAGGGCTCATCCCCTCCCGACAAACGGCATTTTCGTCGCCATGATGGTCATGAACTGCACGTTGGTGTCGAGCGGCAGGTTCGCCATGTAGAGCACCGCACTCGCCACGTGCTCGAGGTCCATCAGCGGTTCGACGGCCGTCTGCCCGTTCGCCTGCGGCACCCCTTTGGCCATGGGGGCTGCGATCTCGGTGCGGGCGTTGCCGATGTCGATCTGGCCGCAGGCGATGTCGTAGCGGCGCCCGTCGAGCGAGAGCGACTTGGTCAGCCCGGTGATCGCGTGCTTGGTCGCCGTGTAGGCCACGGAGTTCGGCCGCGGGGCGTGGGCAGAGATCGAGCCGTTGTTGATGATGCGCCCGCCGCGCGGGTCCTGAGTTTTCATCATGCGGAAGGCCTCCCGCGCGCAAAGAAACGCCCCGGTGAGGTTGATGTCCACCACCGCCTGCCACTGCTTGACGCTGAGCTCATCGATTTCCGTGCCGGGGATGAAAATGCCGGCGTTGTTGAAGAGGAGATCCAGACGGCCGAAGCGCTCATTCACGGCCGCGAAGAGCGCCTGAACCGATCCCGCATCGCTCACGTCCGCCGGCACGACCAGCGCCTGTTTTGCGTCGCCCGATTCCGCCGCCGTTCGATCGAGCGGCTCGCGGCGGCGGCCGGCCAGCGCGACGCGGTACCCGTCGTGCAAAAGCGCGAGCGTGACCGCCCTGCCGATCCCCGTTCCGGCCCCGGTGACAATCGCGACTTTGTTATGGGTGGTCATGATTCGATCTCCTCGGTATGCAGAACATGCGATGGCGCCGCAAGCCTGCGTTGCCTGCAGGCATGGTGGCTATGAGGTGAAGTTTCGTATCATTTCGGATGGTTGAAATCAACGATAGTTTTCGACTCGCGAAATATCCGGGGCAGATGAAAATTTAAAAGTTAACTTGATCAAGCCCTTTTAGACCTAATATCTGTCGGGCCTCATCAGGAGTAGCAGGCTCAATTCCAAGCTCACCGGCGATTCTTATGATCTTGGCTACTTGGTCGGCGCTGCTTTTGGCTAAAACCCCCTTTGAAACATAAAGGCTGTCCTCTAAACCGACGCGAGCGTGCCCGCCCAGAATGAGGGAGCCTGTGCACATGGGGATCTGGTGTCTCCCGGCTGCACAGACGGAAAATTGGAATTCGCCGATCTGCTTTCGGGCGGTGTCGACGAGAAACACAAGATTCTCAAGGGAGGCGGGAATTCCACCCAGGATGCCCATGACGAACTGGAGGTAGACCGGTCTCCTGGCGATGCCTTTCTGGAGCAGGAAAGCCAGGTTGTTGATCATGCCGGCGTCGTAGATCTCAAACTCGGGCTTCGCTCCATTGGCGTAAATTATTTCCAGGTACTGGCGCATGGTCTTGAAGGTGTTGGGGAAGATGAAGTCTTCTGTTCCCTCGAGATATGCCTTTTCCCATTCGTGTTTCCATTCCGAAACCTGGCCTGCGATATGAAAGAGAGCGAAATTGAGCGATCCGGCATTCAGGGACGTCAGCTCGGGCTTCAGGTTCGACGCAACCCGGACCCGGTTTTCCACCGGCTCGCCGAGTTTTCCCCCGGTTGTGAAGCACAGGACGATGTTGCAGCGCCGTCTCACCTCCTCGGCGATTTCCCGGTAGATTGCCTGGTCCGCGTTGGGTAACCCCGTCCTGGGGTCTCTGACGTGGACATGCGCCACGGCGCCACCCGCTTCGTGCACGCGGACGGCTTCCTCAATCAATTGTTGCGGCGTGACCGGCAGGTAGGGTGACATGCTGGGGGTGTGAATGGCGCCGGTCAATGCAGCGGTGAAGATTCGTTTGTTCATGACAGCCTCGCTCTTGCCTTTCTATTGATAGTAGTCCCTGTGGTTTTCGAATTCGCCGATGAAGTCTTCGACCATCGCCTTCAAGGGATATCCAATCCGCAAGCCCCACTCGGATCTGGCACAATCGTCATTGATCCTTAGCGTTCCCAACTCCCGCAGGAGTTCCACAACCACGGGGTCGGGCTCAAAGGTGAGCCGGGCGCCAGGAACTCGATTCTGGATTATTTCAACAAGCTCTCGCGCTGAAAAAGCCGGTGTGACTCCGGCGATGTTGTAAATTCTCGTCCGGATCCTGGCCGGATCGGCGGCCGCAAGGTCAACGAGGGCGCGGGCGGCGTCCTTGAAGTAAAGCACCGGGCAGCGGGTTGCAGGGTCGCATTTGAGAACGTAAGGCTGCCCCTTGATGGCATATTCGATAGCCCACGCGTTGTAGATGGACATGTGCGCGGTCTTGGCCCCGGGTCCGACGATCGACGGCAGCCGGACCCCTCGAAAATCGAGGCCGAATTTGCGGTGGTAGAACCGGCCCAGCAACTCCCCGAACGTCTTAGAGACGCCGTAAAAGCTTGATGGACGCTGGAGGGTGCGGTCATCGATCTCGTCACCGGGGATATCCTTGCTATAAGTGGCAATCGTGCTCCCGTAGATGACTTGAGACATCTTCTTGATCCGCGCCGTCTCGAGCACATTGTAGGTACCTATGATGTTGGCATCGAAGGCGGCCCAGTGGTTGCTCTCAGAGGGCAGGGATAGCATCCCGCCGAGATGGAAGATGCGGTCCACCGAGTGCTTTTCGACACAGTCCATCAGCACGGGCAACTGCGCCAGCGACCCTTGCTCAAAGATAAAGTGATCGCGCAGCTCCTGGAGGGGGCCCTGAACATCTGCGATGTCAAATAGGACCGGCCGTTCGCCCGCTTCGACCAAAAGTCGCACGACACAAGATCCGATGAAGCCGGCGCCGCCCGTGATCAGGGTCGCCATGGTGTGATGTTCTCCTGATCCCCTGAAATGGGGGGTCGACTGAACAGAATCCTCCGAAACCAGCCCTGGCGGAAGCCTGCCGAGCTGCATCGCACGCCGGCAGGCTTCCCAGGGACGACGGAAACGAAACTACACTACTTGGCCATCTTGCAGCCCGTTTCGGCGCAGGGCACCTCGACGTCCTTCGCCGGGATCTCCGTCACCGGGCCTTCGAAGGCGTGCTTGAAGAACTTGTTCTCCTTCACGATTTCGACCGCCCAGTAGGGAACCTGGGCCTGGTGGTCGCAGGCCCGCATCGTCCAGACACCGGCGGGCCCATCGTATGAGAGGCCCTCCCAGGCCTTGATCACGGCGGCAACATCCGTTGTCCCCGCTTTCTTGACGGCTTCGGCCCAGAACATGGTGGCGATGTAGGATTTGCCGCGCAGCCAGGTCGGATAGTACCCTTTGTCCTTGTGGAACTTGGCGATGAATTCCTGATTTTTCGCCGTGGGAATGTTCAGCATATAGATCTCGGCGCCCATGTCCCCCACTATCAGGCTGTCATCCCCAAGGGAGGAGATCATGACCTCGTCGTTGATGTAGTAGGAGAATACCTTCTGTTTCATGCCCAGGGGCCGACCCTGCTTCAGCAGGAGGGTCAGGTCATTGCCCCAGTTGGGTGTGAAAATGACATCGGGCTTGGCGGCGATCAACTGGCTCGCATAAGGGGCGTAGTCCTTGGTGCCCGCCGGGTGGAAGATTTCGGCAACGATCTTGGTCGAGGGGCTGATCTGGGCGAGCTTTTTCTTAAAGGCCGCCACGGCCTCGTGCCCGAAGGAGTAATCCTGGCCGATGATGCCGACCGCCTTGTACCCTTTTTTGGCAACCATCTGAGCCAGCGCAAACGAACGTCCGTCAGTGCTTCCGCCCGGCCGGAAGAAGTTCTTGTTGCACTTCTCGCCGGTCATGCTGGCAGCATCCATGCCATAGGTAAACATGATCACGTTCTCTTTTTCTGCGAGCTGGGCCATGGCCGCCCCAACGGAGCTGCCCGTCCCGCCGCAGAAAAACTTGACCTCATCCTTCAGGATCAGCGCCTGGGCCTTGCGGGTGGCTACATCCGGTTTCAGCTCCGAATCAATCGGGATGACCTCCACTTTTTTACCCAGAAGCCCGCCGCTTTCATTGATGACCTTCGCTGCGTACTGCACGCCTTCAAGATAGCGCTCGCCGATGTCCTTGAAGGTCCCTGAAAGAGGCTCGGTCGCGCCGATTTTGATGGTGTCCTGAGCCGCAGCGAAAACCGGCAAGGCCAGCATCAGAGCAACTGCCAGAAATTCACAAACCCACTTTCTCGTTTTCATCGTTACCCTCCCTTTGTGTTGAGTGAAAAAGCAATTTCAGACTTCCAGGTAATTCTTCCGTACGTCCTCCGCAGCCAGCAGGGCGGCCATACCCCCTTCGAAGACCATCTGCCCCTTGGCCATGATGTAGAACCGGTCGGCCACTTTGATGGCGGCCTTGAAATTCTGCTCCACCATGAGCACCGTCACCCCGGACTTCCGAACGGCCGACAGCATTTCCAGAACATCTTTCACGATCAGCGGTGCCAACCCTTCGGTGGGTTCATCGACGAGGATGAGCTTCGGGTTCCCCATGAGGGTCCGCGCCACCGTGAGCATCTGCTGTTCGCCTCCCGACAGGTGGCTGCCTTTGTTGCCCCGACGGTCTCTCAAGTTGGGAAAGAGGTCATATATCTTGTCGATGGTCCAAACCCTTTCAGCTGAGCCGCCGTTTTTCGCCTTCTGGGTCCCCATCAAGAGATTTTCGTGGACCGTAAGGCTTTTGAAGATCCGGCGGTCTTCGGGGACATAGCCCACGCCGAGTCGGGCGATCTGATAGGGCTGGTTGCCGACCAACTCTTTCCCGTCGAACCGAATGCTGCCATGGGTAGGGCGAACGATGCCCATGATGCTTTTCAGCGTCGTCGACTTGCCGACCCCGTTCCTCCCGAGGAGGCAGACCAGCTCCCCCTCCTTCAGTTCAAGAGACACCCCGTGCAGGATGTGGCTTTTCCCATAATAGCTATGGATGCCCTTGACCTCGATCATGGCTACTCTTCTCCCAAATAAGCGTCTTTCACCCGCTGGTCGTTGCGGATCCTGTCGGGGGCGTCGGATACCAGTATTTTGCCGTAGTGAAGGACCGATATGGCATCGGCGAGCGAGAATACGACATCCATGTCGTGTTCAATGATGACGAGCGTGCTCCCGGCCGTCACGCGATCGATCATGCTGATGGCCTGGGTCGTCTCTTCGCGCGTCATTCCCGCCGTGGGCTCGTCCAGCAGTATCAACTCCGGCTCCGTGGAAAGCGTGATGGCAATCTCAAGCGCCCGCTGTTGCCCGTAGGACAAGGCGCTGACCGGCATATGCATGACGCCTTTGAGGCCGACCTCCTCGGCAATGGCCTCGGTGCGCTCGTTGATCTGGCGATGGTTGTCCGGTTTGCGGAAAAAATTATATCGCATGCCGTTCCGGGACCGGACGCCGGAGCGGATGTTCTCCAAGACGGTCAGCTCTTGGAAAACATTGGTGATTTGAAATGAGCGCGCAACACCTTGGCGATTGCGGACATGGGCGGGCTTGCCGGAGATATCCTGTCCTTTGAACAGGATCGCGCCCGAGGAGGCCTTGAACCTGCCGCTGATGATGTTGAAGAGCGTCGTTTTCCCCGCTCCGTTGGGACCGATGACGGCGTGCCGCTGTTTCTCCCTCACCGCGAAATCAACACCGGTGAGAACCTTGAGACCAGAGAAGTCCTTGTGGATGTTCTGGACTTGCAGGTAGTCGGTCATGATGAGGATCCCTCTGCCGCAACCGGTTTGCCCGTATTGCTTTTCCTGTAAAACAGGCTCCGAATCGACAGGATAATCTGTGAGAGCCCCCCCGGGATGACGAGGACCATCACGATGAAGATCAGCCCCATGAACAGCGGCCAGCGGTCCGTGATGTCGCTCAGGTAGTTCTGAAGTATGATGTAGACAAAGGCCCCCAGGATCGGCCCCCAAAAGGTCCCCGTGCCTCCCACAAAAGTCATCAGGAGCACCGTCGTCGTCATGTCGACACTGATGGCCGATTGGGAAACGAACTGGAAATGCAGCGTGTAGAACGCCCCGGCCAGCCCCGCCAGGGCCCCCGTGAAGGTGAAAAGGATGAGCCGGCTGATGTTCGTATTGTACCCTAAAAACTTCATCCGCTCCTCATTTTCGCGCATGAGCAGCACCGTTTGCCCCATGGCCGTCTTCGTGAAGTACCAGCAGAACACGATGGCCGCACCGATGACCACGAGGGTCACGAAGTAGAAGTTCGTCAGGCCGGCCATTTTGATCGTCGTAAAGCCCAAGTGGAGATCGGGCCGCGTGATGCTAAGGCCGTCGTCGCCGCCTGTGATTTTGTGCCACTTGGTCGCCACGGCATAAAACAGCGAGTTGAAGGCAAGAGTCAGTAGTGCGAAATAGGCGCCCTTGTGCCGGAGCAGAAAGCCTCCTGTAATGAAACCAACGGCCGTTGTCATCGCGAGCGCGAGCAGGACGGCGTTCCACATCGAGAGCCCGGGGAAATGGATCAGGGAGACAGCGACCGTGAAAGCCCCCATGCCGAAAAACATGGCGTGTCCGAAGGACAGAAGGCCCGCGTAGCCGAGCAGAAGATTGTAGCTGACGGCATACAGGGCAAAGACGATGATCTCCGTCAGCATGTTCAGGTGGTATTTCTTGACCACGAAGGGCATCAAGACCCCGAGGGCGAAAAGAACGGCGATAATCAGGTAGGATGCCTTCTTCTGCGAGATCATTGCTTTTCACCGAAGAGCCCGGAAGGTTTGATGATCAGGACAGCGGCCATGAGCATGTACACCAGGGCCAGCGAGAGCTTCGGGAAGAGAAGCACCCCGAAGGACTGCAGCTCGCCGATGAGCAGCGAGGCCACCACGGCCCCCCCCAGGCTCCCGAAGCCGCCGACGACGATGACGACGAAGGCGTCGATGAGGATTTCGTGCGCCATGCCGGGGTATGTCGTGAGCAGGGGTCCCGCGATGACGCCGGCCAGGCCCGAGAGGGCGGCGCCGAAGGCGAAAACGCCGGTAAAGACGAGCGGCACGTTAAAGCCCAGAGCATTTACCATCTCGCTGTCGTTGACGGCGGCCCGCAGAATGATTCCCAAACGGGTCTTGTAAAGGATTGCGGCCATCGTAAGCCCGACGATGACGGCGCATACGAATATAAAGATCCGGTAGATGGGGTAAATCATCCCGAAGAGCTCGACCGTCCGGCCGAGAAACCCGCCGATATTCACGGCCAGCGGGAAGTTGCCCCAGATCAGCTTCACAAGCTCCGTGATGATGTAGGCCAGCCCGAAGGTCAGCAAGAGCTCGTGCAGGTGTCCATAGATGTGGACACGGCGAAGCAGGAACCGCTCCACGAGAGCCCCGATGATGAAGAGCAGCAAGGGGCAGACTAACAGGCAGAGCCAGAACTGGCCGGTGGCATGCAGCAAGGTGAACGAGAAATAGGCGCCCAGCATGTACATGGCCGCATGGGCGAAGTTCAGGACGTTCATCATCCCGAAAACGAGGGTCAGGCCTGCGGAAACCAGGAAGAGGAGTCCGGCGTAGGCCAGTCCGTGGAGAAAGAAAACGGGCACCTCACTCATCTGCTAATACTCCGGCAATTGAATATGTGAACTCTCGGCAAGGCGCAGGCGGAGCGGGGTGCCCGCCGCGGCGAGCACCCCGCTCCGCCTGTACGTGAAATGGCAAAATTCGCATATTTATTCGTCGGTTTAATAATACCCCCTCGCTTACAGATGACAGAAACGGGGTTATCCGTTTCGGCTGGAATCTTTCCGGTCCAGTGCACTTGCCGGCGAAACGATCTCATGGATGATCCGCAAAAGAACTGCGTCGCGCTGCTCAATGACCTGCTGGACCCTTTGCGGTGTCCATTCGTAAAAACCCCGCCCGGCCTTGACGCCGGTGGCGCCTGCGGCAACGAGATCCTCCAACGCCGGCGATGGGTTCTGCGAGGATTCGAGATAGGGGAAAAGATATTTATGGATATCACACGTCAGGCCTAAACCGGCCAAGTCCGCCGTTTCGAGGGGCCCGATGAAAGGCATCCGGGCTCCGAAGCCGTACTTCACGACCTTGTCAATGTCTTCGGCGCTGGCGATGTTCTTTTCACGAAGAGAGATGGCCTCCCGCCACATGGCATGCTGGAGGCGGTTGCCGAGAAACCCCGGAACGTCCTTGAGGACCCGGACGGGCACTTTGCCGACTTTCTCCATGAGGGCATAGACGGTTTCGAAGATCCCCTCGTCGGTGAAGGCCCCCTTGATCACCTCTACGCAGGGGAGCACGTGAGGCGGATTCCAGAAATGGGTCCCCAGGAAACGCCCTTTGAATTCCAGGGCCGCGCTGATCTCTGTGATACTGATGGCGGATGTGTTGCTGGAAAAAATGGTTCCGGATGGAGCGAACCGCTCGAGTTCGGCGTAAGCGTGTTGCTTGGTTTTCAAGTCCTCCAGGATGGCCTCGATGATGAACTGGGGGCCTTGGCAAAGCGCATCAATGGATGAGCAGGGGGTGATCCGGTCGAGGCAGCGGTCAATGGCCTCGGGTTGGGCGAGGCCCAACTCGATGAAGGCTTTGAAGTTGCGGGCCACACGGTCTTTGGCTGCCCGAAGCGTGCCCGGATCCGCGTCGTAGATGTTCACGTCGTACCCTGCCGACGCGAAAACCTGTGCGATGCCGTGGCCCATCAACCCGGCGCCGAGCACCCCGATGTGTTTGATCTCCTTAAGTTCCATAGGTTGCCCTTTCCCGGCCGTTGGTGGGGTTGCAGATGACCATGAAACACTTGACCTCTGTGCGGCCGATCGACTCTCCGAAATGGGGGATGCTGGAGTCGAAATAGATGCAGTCTCCTTCCTTCACGATGTACTCCTCGGCACCGTGGAGGAACTTCATGGTCCCTTGAATGACAAAGAGGATCTCTTCGCCTTCATGCTGGTAGATAGTCTTCTTTTTCGGTTTCAAGGGAAGGGTCAGGATGAACGGTTCCATGATCTTGTTGGGGTACTTATAGGCCATCGCTTCGTAGGAGTACTCGAAAGCCGTCCCATCCCTTGCGATGAGTGGGCCTTCACCCTTGCGAACCAGGCACAGAGAGGTTCGCTGGGTCTCTTCACCCAAGAGGGCCGAGATAGTCGTTTTGAACGCGCGTGCGATGTTTCCGAGTGTGGAAACGGGAGGGGCTTTTTTGGATTTTTCTACTTTGGAAAGATAACCCTTGGTGAACCCGGTCTGCTTGGCGAGTTGCTCTAAGGTGACACGCTTCTCGGCCCGCAAGGCTTTGATTCTTTTCCCGATCTCTGATTCGACGATCACCGGGTTTTGTTTCATTTTAGAAAATGTGGGAATGAGTGTTCAAGCGGGTCTTCAGTTTTTGAAACCATCTGTTTGGGCGTTAAGTTTCCTAATATGAAACATTTGTATAGCCTTTGGAAAAACCTGTCAAGATTTTTTTTGCGGTGAGGGGCTGAATTCCTTTCAGAAGTAAAAGGCCCGCGATTCTGGGGCCGCATCAATCGGGTGGTGGAGGACTCAGCCCCGTTGCCCGACGAACCGGAAGGCCGGCGGCGACCCTCGAACGCCGAAACCTGTAAAATCAGGTGCCGGAGGATCAGTTGTGCAGTTTGGAAGCGCAGACCACGCCGATGCCGGCCTTAACCAGGGCCCGGGCGGTCAGATCCACCGAGCGGTGCTTCTCCATGTAGTTTTTCTCGAGCGCCGGCATCAGGCCGGCCTTCTCCGCGTCGGCCTTGGCGAGAAAGTAATCAAGGATGTCCGAGGGGTGCGCGAGCGTCTGCTCGATCTCCGGTTCGCCGCCCTCGTGCTTGGCGGAAATGTTGGGGACCTCTTTCGCGATTTCCACCAACTCGGTGCGGCGGTTGTAGGGCTGGCGCACAATGGACTTCCAGGTCTCGGTGATGTGGTGCTCGAAGCGCACGACCTCCTCCAGGCCCAAGGCCCTCCGCAGATAGGACGCCTGGCGCAGAGTCCCGTTGTCGGCGGAGTTGGACAAGTTGAATCCGATCAGCGAGGTCCGGCCGTCCTCGCGCGAGAACAGCCGCGCCGCCAGGAGGGTCCACAGGATGGCAAAGGGGTTGTCGTTGCCCATGAAGACCGAGATCTTGAACTCGTTGTCGATGCCGAGACGGTGCATCAGGTAGCCCACGAGCACGGTGCCCGGGTTGATGTTGAGCACCTGGCGCACGCCGTAGGTGGTGTAGTATTTCAGGTACTCGTCGGCCCATTTGAGCGGGTAATGGTTGGGCTGGCCGATGCCGCCGAAGTAGCCGGTGATGGTCTCGGGTCCGCCCAGGTGGACGTTGGAGCCGTCGGTGCCCCTGGTGTCAAGGGTTTCCACGTAGCTGGCGCCGATGATCTGCATGGCCGCCGCGACCGCCATGACGTCTCCGTTGTCGGTCTCCTGCTCGACCATCTTGCGCACCCGGATGAACCGGCCCGGCATGAGTTCGCCTTGTTCGATGCAGTGCCGGGCCTCGGTGATCAGCCAGGGGAAATACTGCAGGGCGCTGATCTCAAGCGTCACGGCGTTCTTCTGATTCAGCGCCGCCGGCGCCCCCTTGACCTTGCGGAGATAGTCCGCCATGGAAATGAAGGCCTGCTTGTCGCGCTGCTCCATCAGCCAAGCGAGGTCCTTGACGTAGGGGGACTTCGCTTTCTCCAGGCGGGCCATGAGGTTCTCCAGCTTGACGGCCTCGGCCGCTTTGCGGTTGATCTCCTGCGGCCCGCCGTAGCGCTCGACCACCTTGAGAAGCCCGGTGACCGTTTCGTTCTTGGGGTCGACCAGAAGCGCATTGATTTCATCCAACCGCTGGGCCGAGATTTTAAGAAGTTCTTGCAAATTCGCCATGATCTTCCTCCTCGGGCTGTCGATGACTGAACAG
>CAVQTH010000003.1:0-94644 GCA_963716325.1 uncultured delta proteobacterium
ATCGAAAAGGGTATTGAAAATGAGTGCTTATATGAAATTTGCGGTGAAGACAATCATGGTCGCGGCTGTTCTGGGTATGTTGTTCGCGCCGGCGCAGGCCGCCGAACTCGAATCCGGTTTTAGGGACACGAAATGGTCCACGTCGGCAAAGGACCTAAAAGGTTTTACCAAGGTGGGAGGCAGCGAAAAGATTGCCTACTATGTGAACCCCGAACGGAAGTACACCTTCTTCGGCAATGAGATCCCGGATGATGTGGTTTACGGATTTTACGACGACAAGTTTTTTGCCGTCTATGTCAACATTGAAGGCATCGATATCTTCAGCCAGATCAAGAGCTACATTCAGCGCAAGTACGGCATGCCCAGCAAGACCAGCCGCGAAACCCGGAGCGACCTGCCGACCCTCACCAGCCGCCGCGAAACCCGGGGCGACCTGACCACCTACATCTGGAGGCTCAACCAGACGCAAATCAAGTTCAAGCACCATGAAACCTCCGGCGAAATGAAAATATCCTTCTACTACCTGCCCATCGCCAAGCAGGCCAACGCGGAAATTAAAAAGAACTTGGAAGCTGAACCGCCGGGACCCGTCTTTCCCCTCAGCCCCTTCTACCAGACGGAATCCCCGAACTGGCAGCAGATAGAATTTATGAGCTTCTAAACCGCCGGCCTGCCTGCGGCTCAGCCGGCCTGACGGATGGAGTTTCGGTGCTGGTACAAAAACTGAATGGATAAGATACCCGCGTGATACCCACCCTATACCCGCAGAAAAGCAGCCACCAGCGCATCCCAACCTATCTGCGGCAGGTGGCCGAAAATGTCTTGGCCGAGATGGCCGCCGTCGACTGCAAGCGGCCCTGCTTTTTCTTCGATGAGACCGTGGAGCCTCTCCACCTCTCCTTCTAGAAATTCCGACGCCTGGTCGCCGATCATGAGCCCATGCAGATCCTCTCGCAGGTTAGCGGCGTGCGCCCGCAGCACCCAGCCGTCGGTGTAAGGGTCGATGCCGGCACGGCATCCGCTCTCTCTCAGCCGCGGATTCATCTCGGTCACAACGCCTTCGATCGGCGACAGAAATCGGGCGCTGTGCGCGCCACGGCCGACGCCGATGGCCGCCGAGTCCCGGCGGAGCTGCTTTCCCATCAGCGGTGCCTCGACCCGGTCGAACGGCGCCAGCACCCTGAACGCAAAATCATCGAAGCCCACCCGGACCGTCGAGCCTTCCTCGATGTTCACCCAGCAGTGGCCGCGGTGCAGGTAAAACCCCTGGGGCAGCCGGACGCCGCCGATGTTGAGGGCATCGACCGGGCGCACCGTGGCAAACACCGTGTAGCGGTCGTTGAAATACTGGTCGAAATCGCAGCGGCTGCAGAGGTAGTCCTGCGTGCAGGCACGGAAGGCGATGCGGCCTTTAAGATGGTGCAAGCACGGCCGCTTCCACTGCGGCAGGAGTTTGAGTCTTTCCTGCCAATCGACCATGGCTCCGCGGCGGCCGGGCGGCAGTTCTCCCTGCAGCCGCCGCGTCCGGTTCTCGCTGGCGATCCGCCGTAAGGCGCGGTCGAAGCGGCATTCCGCGCACTCGTACGCCAGCGCGCAGACTTTGTGTTTCACGACACCGGCCTGCATCCAGATGCAGCGCGGTTCGCCGCGGTTGACCGTGTCTGATGTCTGAAGGTTCATGGTCGTCACTCCCTTCACGTCCGCAGGAACGTCTTCGTCAGCTGTTCCCACCCCAGGCCGGGCAGATGGCCGTAAATGTCTTCGGCGAAATACCCGCCATCGGCCGCCAGCGGGCCGGCAACCGCTTCGATCATGTGCTCGAGCTGATCCACCTCGGTCTTCATCCACCCCATGGTTTGCTGGTCGGTCATCAGGGGCTTCACCGCATTCTTGACGTCCGGCGTGCGAACCAGGAACAGCCAGCCTTCGCCGTAGGGTTCGCGGTTCGCCGCGGCCGGGGCTTCGCGCACCTTCGGATTGACCTCCACGATCACGCCGCCCAGCGGCGAGAGCACGTCCGCCGTTTGTCCGCGCCGCTTGAGGCCCCAGGACGGCCTTCCCGGATTCAGCTCCTTGCCCATCAACGGCAAATCGTAGCCGTCCGCTATGCCCAAGAGCTTCAGGGCGAAATCGTCCATCCCCACCCGGATCGCGCCGCCGCTTTCGACCCGCGCCCAGGTGTGGCCGCCGTGGAAATAGTGGTCCATTGGGACGTCGAAGCCGCGGATGCGCTGCAGCTCGGCCGGAGCGCCCGCGGTCTTGGCGGCCCAGACATCCTCGAAAAATTGATCGAAATCGCAGGTGGCGCATTCGTAGTTGTAGGCGCAGGCCCGTTTCGCGATGCGCCCGGTGAGCGAGTGACGGCACTGCCGGTCCATTTCCGGCCTCAGGCGCATCGCGGCCTGCCAGCTGGGCTGTTTGCCGGTCTTGACCTTTTCCGCCATGGCATGATCGTAGGTGCAGGTGGCGCAATCGAAGAAATTGGTGCAGTTCTTGAATTTCACTGCGCCGGCTTGCATCCACACGCAGGGGTGAGCCGACTTGGCCTTCTGGTCGGGTTTCACCAGCCAGGCTTGGCCTCCCAAGACGGTTTTGATAGCGCCGCGGGCCGGCTCGTATCCAGAACCCCTTTGGTAGGTGGAGCCGTAGCCTATGCGGTCTCTCCGGTTGTTCTTTTCGTTGGCTGCCATGGCGTCTCTCCTTGGTTTGGCGGTTGAAGGTGATTGGATTGTTTTACCGGCCATATAGAGCAAGCACCGTACCATGAGGGAAAACCGGGGGGCACCCACGGCCAACCTATCGATATGAATGATGATTTCAGCGAAAGCGCCGCGAGCAGGTACGACAGGCCGGCATTTGATCATGTTGCGCTTTTCCACACCGGATCGATATAACCCGCCGTAGAATCTGCCGTCGTTGATAAGTTACCCAAGTAATATCAAAGCGTTCAGCGCCGTGATGGTTTTTCCGGCAGAGGAATCTTGATTTCCCTCACACACTCCAGCCGCCTCCTCATGGGCCTGTTGGGCACCGTCTCTTCGGGCTGAAGCCGGCACCGTCGGCTTTAGAGAAAGATTGATCTTGGGAATTAATCCTGGTATGGCTGGCTTCAATTAAACAATCCCAGCCTGTGGCCTGAATTCAGACGACAAATGTCGGGGGCGACTCACAGCGCCGCATCAGTCAACCATGAGAGGGACGCTAAGGGAAAGGAGACCCGTATGAAATTCGACAGCCTGGAAGCGATTGTGGATTTTGCGATAGAAAAGGAAAAGGAAGCCGTGGCATTTTACTCCGGCCTGGCCAAGGACGAGGCCTTTTCAGGCACCAAAGACATGTTCACGGACTTCGCCAAAGAGGAAGCCAAGCACGAGAAGCTGCTGCTGGAATTCAAATCAAAGGGCTTCACTCAGGCCATGAAGAACTACAAACTGAAGTGGATCAAGGACATCAAACGCAGCGACTACGTGGTGGAGTTGCAGTACCAGAAGGGCATGGCCTACAACGAGATCCTCATGCTGGCCATGAAGCGCGAGGAATCGGCCCTGAAGCTCTACAACGACTTCCTGAAGCAGGCGGACACCCCCGAGAGCCAGAAGGTGTTCAAGATGCTCTGCCAGGAGGAGGCCAAGCACAAGCTGGCCCTCGAAACCATGTACGACGACTACATGGCGAAGATGGGCGACTGAAAGCCTCTCCCACACTTCATTGCCGGCAGGATGGCGCAGCGCGCCGCAACTTGCTTCCAACGAAATCCCCCTTTGCCTCATTTGTCGAAGGGGGGTTTCGTTTTGCATAAAACACCGCAAAACGCTTCGACCGGGCTTTGGCACGCTTCACTTGTCAGATCCCCAGCTTCCCGATAGCCGCTCACCCACCCATCCGCGCTATTTCTTCATATCGGAAGCAACTCACCAGGTGATCGTTCACCATGCCCACGGCCTGCATGAAGGCGTAGCAGATGGTGGGGCCGACGAAAGAGCACCCGCGGCGGATCAGGTCTTTGCTCAGAGCGCGCGATTCGCTGGTCTCGGCGGGGACCTCGGTGAGCACCTTCCAACGGTTCTGCTTCGGCCGGCCGTCGACAAAGCGCCACAGGTAGGCGTCGAAACTGCCGAATTCCCCCTGGATCTCCAAAAAGGTATGGGCGTTGCGGACGGCGGCTGAGATCTTGAGGCGGTTGCGGACGATGCCGGTGTCGGCCAGCAACGCGGCGATCTTGTTTTCACCGAAGGCTGCAACTTTTTGGGGATCGAATCCGTCGAACGCCTTGCGGTAATTTTCGCGCTTTTTCAATATGGTGATCCAGCTCAGGCCGGCCTGGGCGCCCTCGAGAACCAGGAACTCGAACAGGCGGCGGTCGTCGTGCAGCGGCACCCCCCATTCACGGTCGTGATAGCGGACATACAGCGGGTCGTCTCCAGCCCAGGCGCAGCGGGTTTTGGTCATTCAGCCTTCCTTGCAGGGGACGGCCCTCAGGAGCGCAGGTAAAACCCGAGGGCCTTGTCGATGGTTTCGGTAGGAGCAAATTCGGTGCCGACATGGGGGGGAGTGACGTTGCGGACAATGACCTTCTTCTGCACCGGACTGCGCTGGGCGTCATCGAGGTTGAACGACACTTTCAGCATGTCGCCGGACGCAAAGGCCTCGCTGGCGGCAATCAGGAGCTTCATGCCGGTGGTGGAAAGGTCCTTCACCCTCAAAGACCCCTTGCCTTTGGGTTGCCCGTTGACGTAGTGCACATAGGAGCCCGGCAAATCAGTATCCTTGCGATAGCGGCGCCGCTTCTCGATGGTGGAGACGGTAACGTGGCCGCACGGGCACTTCAATTTGAACCGAAGCGGCTGGCTGCGCTCCTCGAAGGCGGACACATCCACGGTTTTGGTGCGCTGGCAGTTCGGACAGCGGAAAACCGCCGTGTTGCTGCTGGTGATGTATACGGTCTCGGTCATTGCAGTCTCTCGATCGGCGTCCGGGATCAATATTGTATTCGACTCAGTCTTTTTCATTTTATCATGAAGTTCGAAGAGTTGAAAGCCAATAAACCCAAGCCGCCGCAAGCGGCAGCGTGGGTTTATTGGGCGGTCTGGTAAATGCGCGGGCCTGCGCCCGCTCCGCCCGGCAAAGCCGACCGCGCTCCGCAAAGCATCGAGATAGGCCATCCGCGTTGACTTTGAGCATGAGGCGCTTACTATTACCCTTCCGAAAGATTGCTGCGGACCGTTCGGGCTCCGGATAGAAACCGACCCCGGGTATTCGTTTGCACGATACCATGTTTAACGGCGCGGGTGTCCGTCCCGCGCCTCCGCCGGTGGGAGACGGAAATGAGCAACATCAAACCGGAAACGGTGGAAGGCGAGCTATCGGAAACCCGCGACGAGATTGCCGAACCTCCGCTCTACAAAGTGCTGATTCACAATGACGATTTCACCACCAAGGACTTTGTGGTGGAACTGCTGGTGGTGGTCTTCAACAAGTCCATGGAAGAGGCCACTCAGATCATGTGGCAGGCCCATCGCAATGGAACCGGGCTTTGCGGGATTTACCCGCTCGAAGTCGCCGAAACCAAGGTGAAGGTCGTTACCGAGGCCGCACGTGAAAACGGCTTCCCCCTGAAATTGACGATTGAGGAAGAATGACCCGACGAAAGGCAGCCGCCCGATGCCCTCTTTGAATCCCAACGACATCCTGACCCGGATCACCCGCTACAACCTGATCCGCGACCAGCGCCTGATCTACATCGATGTGCACGAGGCGGTGCAGGGAAAACTCGCCGCCAGGTTCGTGGCCGTGCCGAACCTCATCAACATCATCGCCAAACAGGAATATCAGGGCGTCGGCGAAACCGAGTCCGAGGCGCTGGAAACCTGTCTCGCCAAAATCCAGGATGTGCGGATCGAAGATCTTTTCCCACGCAAGGCGGGAAAAGACATATCGGCGGGGCCTTGACGGGTTGAACCGCAACCGGGCCTGCGTCTGGCTACGATCGTGCGGGCGGCGGCCGAGCGTTATGCCGTCTGCCTCGCGGATTCCCTGCCCCCCCGATCCCTGAGACCTGAGTCGTAAGGTGGCCTGAATCAAAGCCCGCGTGCGAAGCGGGCGGCTTGACGGGAAGGGGTCATCATTCCACCCGGCCCGTCACTCGGGTGATCCGCGGGCGATACTCGGCCTTCTCCGCCAGGCGGCGGGCGATGATTCGCATGAAGACCAGGCCGGCCGCAAGCGAACCGAAACCGAGCAGCGCCGAGGGCAAGGGGGAGCCGAGCCCGGCTGAACGCGAGATCCACTCTCCGGCCGCGGCGCCGACGACCAGGAGCAGAACGGGGAACATGTAGACGAGGAAGGTGGCTTTCAGAAAAGGGGAGGTCCCCAGTTTGATGACCACACGGTCGCCGACACGGGCCCCGATGGGGTTCAGGACAGCGACCTCCATCTCCTTGCCGCCGCCCATGGTGTGGCATGCGCCTTTGGAGGCGCAGCTGTCGCAGGCTTCGCTGCGGACGGTTTTGACCCACGCGCCGGCGGCGTCGATGCGAACCACCACTCCCTGCTCCGTCGCCACGTTTAAACCCCTGCACCATGGTAATCGGCTACTGAATTAAAAGCCCAGTTTCGCGGCATGCGAGTTTCGTTACGCGCGGCGCAGCTATGGTGCGCCGCCACGGCGGCGAAACAAAGCACAACGCCGAAACTGGGTTTCCTATGAGCTCGTCAGGAAATCGCGTCGAACTTGCATTTCTCGAAGCACGTCATGCACTTGATGCACTTGGCCGTGTCGATGCGGGCGACTTCTTTCTTCTTCCACGCGATCGCCTCCGCGGGACAGGCGCGAAAACACATGCCGCACTTGGTGCAGATCTCCGGATCGATTTCAAACTTGAGCAGCGCCACGCAGCGCTTGGCCGGGCAGCGCTTTTCGTTGATGTGCGCTTCGTACTCGTCCCGGAAATAGCGCAGGGTGGACAGCACCGGGTTGGGGCCGGTCTGCCCCAGGCCGCACAGCGAGGCTTCCTTGATGATGGCGGAGAGTTCCTCCAACGTGTCGATATCGGCCGGTTCCCCGCGGCCCTCGCAGATCTTCTCCAGGATCTGCAGCAGGCGCCGCGTGCCCTCGCGGCAGGGGGTGCATTTGCCGCAGGACTCGTCCTGCACGAAATCCATGAAGAACCGCGCCATGTCCACCATGCAGGTTTCGTGGTCCATGACGATGGCGCCGCCGGAGCCCATGATGGCGCCCACCTTGGCGATTTCCTCGTAGTCCACGGGGATGTCGAGATGCTGCTCGGGCACGCAGCCCCCCGAAGGCCCGCCCAGCTGGACGGCCTTGAACCGTTTCTTGTTCGGGATGCCGCCGCCGATCTCGAAGATGATTTTCCGCAGCGGGGTGCCCATCGGCACCTCGACCAGTCCGATGTTGTTGACGTCTCCGGAGAGGGCGAACACCTTGGTGCCCTTGCTGCCTTCGGTCCCGACGCTGGCATACCACTTGCCGCCGTTGGTGATGATCTGCGAGATGCTGGCAAGGGTCTCGACGTTGTTCAAAATGGTCGGCTTCTCCCACAGCCCTTTGAGGGCCGGGAACGGCGGGCGCGGACGCGGCATGCCGCGTTTGCCTTCGATCGAGCGCATGAGGGCCGTCTCCTCGCCGCAGACAAAGGCGCCGGCGCCCTGGTAGATGTCGATGTCGAAATCGAAACCCGTCCCGAGGATGTCCTTGCCGAGCAGCCCGTAGTCCCGGGCCTGCTGGATGGCGATCCCCAGGCGCCGTATGGCCAGGGGATACTCGGTGCGCGCGTAGATGTATCCCTGGCGGGCATTGATGGCCTTGGCGGCGATGATCATCCCCTCGAGCACGGCGTGGGGATCGGCTTCGAGCACGCTGCGGTCCATGAAGGCCCCGGGGTCGCCCTCGTCGGCGTTGCACAGCACATATTTGATGTCGCCCGGACTCTTGCGGGCAAACTCCCATTTCAGGCCGGTGGGGAACCCGGCGCCCCCGCGGCCGCGCAGCCCCGAAATCTTGACCTCTTCGACGATCTGATCGGGGGTCATGTCCTGCAGGGCCTTGGCGGCACCGAAATACCCGTCGCGGGCGATGTACTCGTCGATCACCTCGGGGTCGATCACGCCCTTGTTCCGCATCACCCAGAACATCTGGTTGGCGAAAAAAGGGATCTGGTCCATTTTCGGGATGGTGGCCTTCGAGGCCGGCTCCACGTAAAAGAGCTTTTTCACCGGGCGGCCCTTGAGAAAATGTTCTTCCACCAGATGGGGCACGATCTCCGGGGTGAGTTTCTGGTAGAAGATCCCCTCGGGCTGGACGAGCATCACCGGACCGACGGCACAAAAGCCGTTGCATCCGGTTTCGATGATCTTGATTTCCCCGGCGAGGCCCTTGAGATCCAGTTCCTTCTGCAGGGCGTCGCGAAACTTCAGGCTGTTGTTGGCGTGGCAACCGGTGCCGCTGCACAACATCAACTGGGTTCTGACTTTATCCATTCCTCACTCCTGTAACTCCGGCCGTCGATGGGGATGATCTTCGGAGGACCGTCGAACCGCATGCATGGCCAGAGCGGCGGCGAGCCCGCGCCGGCCTTTCGGAAAAAAGACCCGGCAGATCCACGGCATCACCAGGATCCGTCCAACCCGCGCAAGCCGTTCATGTAGAGGCGGCCGCTCGCAACGAAAAGCGAATAGCGGGTCAGGAGAACCGGCATGTTGTAGGAGCGGGCCAGTTCGAGCACGGGCTCGTCCGGCCGCTTGCCGCGCACGAAGACCACCAGCGCCACGCCGGCCACCTTGGCCGTGCGCAGGACCTGTTCGGTGGTCAGCCCTGTCAGCAGGACGGCGCCCCTGGCAACCGCCGAGAGCACATCTGCCATCAGGTCGGCCCCACCGCCCGCCACCACGCTGTTGTCCAGCTGGTCATGCCCCACCAGCACTTCGGCTTTCAAAGCATCGCGAATCTCGGATATCTTCATGAAAAATACCCCGGGGAGTTGACTACTCGTACTTGTCGAGGATCTGGACGACCTTGTCCGCCTTCACATCGCCGAAGGTGTCCGTGTTCACCACCATGACCGGCGCCAAGCCGCACGCACCGAGGCAACGCACCGGTTCCAGCGAATACCGGCGGTCGGAGGAGGTGCTGCCCTGCTTCACCTGAAAATGGTTTTCAATGCGGGAGATGACCTCCTTGATGCCCTTCACGTAGCAGGCGGTCCCCATGCACACCTTGACCAGGTTGCGGCCCTTCGGTTCGAGCGAAAACAGGGCGTAGAAAGATGCGACTCCGAAGACTTCGCTGCGCGACAGGTTGAGGCCGGTGCTGATGTAGTCCATGAGTTCGACCGGGAGGTAGCCCACGACGTCCTGGCATTCCCGCAGTGCGCCGATGACCGAGCCCGGAACGCCCTTGTAGCGGGAAATGACGCTGTCGATCCGGCCCCACTTTTCTTCAGTGATATCGGCATGGTTCGGGTGAAAATCGGTTGTCATGCAAGCGCTCTCCTCATGCTTCAGGGCGTTCTTCAACAAGTGAACCTCATTTAAAGTCGGATCTATTTCATACCCGCAAATAAAAGTCAATGACGGTATAGAGTTGCCCTCGTCCACGCTTGACGGGCATTCAGGCATCGATTACTATTGCTACCCTTGACGGTTTCTCAAAAAAACCAATGAACGATTTCTTCGGAAACCCGGAAGGCCACCCGAATGGATTCTTTCAAAAACAGGGCAGCCGAAACCGCTGATTTTTTGCGGCGCCGCATCCGCCGATCCCCCCGGACCGGTCTGCTGACCGGGACCGGGCTTGGTGACGCCACGGAGGCGCTGCAGGTTTCGACGGCATTCGAGTACAGGGACATTCCCCACTTTCCCGTATCGACGGTGCCGAGCCATGCCGGCCGGCTGCTCTTCGGCTACATCGAGGGCCGGTCCGTAATGGTCATGCAGGGCCGATTTCACCTCTACGAAGGCTACTCGCCCGCGGAAGTCGCCTTCCCCATCCGGGTGATGCAGGAACTCGGAGTCCGCCGTGTGATGGTGACCAACGCGGCGGGAGGCCTCAACCCGACGTACGCGCCCGGAGATCTGATGCTGATCACCGACCACATCAACCTGACCGGCGAAAATCCTCTGATCGGCAGCAACGAGGACCGCTGGGGGCCCCGTTTCCCGGACATGACCTGCGCCTACGACCGGGAGCTGATCGGACTGGCGGAGGGTGCGGCCAAAGCCCGCGGCATCATGCTCCGCAAGGGTGTCTATGCCGGTCTCAAGGGGCCCTCGCTGGAAACCCCGGCCGAAACCCGCTTCCTGAAAACCATCGGCGCGGAGGCGGTGGGCTTCTCCACCGTTCAGGAAGTGATCGCGGCCGTTCATGCCGGCATGGCGGCGCTCGGCATTTCCGTCATCACCAACGTGAACGATCCTGACCGCCCCGTTCCGGCCACGGTGGATGAGATCATCGCCGTCGCGCGACGGGCGGCACCGCAACTCGCACAGGTCCTGACGGGGGTCATGAGGCAACTCGATGACGGCGTCTCCGGTTGACATTCTCGTCACCAACGGCTTCGTCCTGACCATGGACGGTGAGCGGCGTACCATTCCCGGCGGCGCCGTGGCGATCCGCGGAGACCGCATCGCCGCGGTCGGAAAAGCCGGGGAAATCGCCGGCGGCTCGCCCGGCAGGCTGATCGACGCCCGCGGCGGGATCATCATGCCGGGCCTCGTCAACACCCACACCCATGCCGCCATGACCCTGTTCCGCGGACTGGCCGACGACCTGCCCCTCATGGCCTGGCTGAACGACCACATCTTCCCGGCCGAGGCCGCTTTGGACCCTCGCAGGGTTTACAGCGGCGCGCTGCTGGCCTGCGCCGAGATGATCCTTTCCGGCACCACGACCTTCTGCGACATGTACCTGTTCGAGGACGCGGTCGCCCGCGCCGCGCAGACAGCCGGCATGCGGGCGGTGGTCGGCGAGGTGCTCTTCGACTTCCCCTCACCCAACTACGGCCCCATCGAGCAGGGCTTCGCCACCACCCAAGCGCTCATCGACACCTTTCGGGGCGACCCCCGGATCACCATTGCCGTGGAGCCGCACTCGCCCTATCTCTGTGCGCCGGAACTCCTCACCCGCGCCTTCGACCTCGCCGGCCGCAACGGCCTGCCGCTCGTCATCCACCTCTCCGAAACCGCCGGCGAGGTTAAAACCATCCGCGACCGCTACGGCCGGACCCCTGTCGGGCATCTGGACGCCCTGGGCCTGCTCGCGCCGAATGTGCTCGCCTGCCACTGCGTGGCGTTGAGCGAGGACGACATCGCACGGTTGAAGCGCCACGAGGTCAAAGTGTCCCACAACGCGGAAAGCAACATGAAGCTCGCCTCCGGCATCGCGCCGGTGCCGCGGCTGCTCGAGGTCGGCGTCTGCGTAGGGCTTGGAACGGATGGGGCCGCCAGCAACAACAATCTCGATCTCTTCCTCGAGATGGACACCGTTGCCAAGCTCCACAAAGTGCAGTGCCTGGACCCCACGGTGCTCGACGCCGGCACCGTCCTGCGCATGGCCACCATCGACGGCGCCCGGGCGCTCGGGTTGAGCGACCGCATCGGGTCCCTTGAGCCGGGCAAGCAGGCGGATGTCATCGTTCTGGACACCCGTCAGCCGCACCTGGTCCCCATGTACCACCCCGCCTCCCAGCTGGTGTACGCGGCCCGGGGCAGCGACGTCGCCGCGGTCGTCATCGACGGCCGGATCGTCATGGAAAACGGCCGCATCCGGACCTTCGACGTGGAGCAGGCGATGGACGACGTGAACCGGATCGCAGAGGCCATTTCACGGAACCGGTAGATGGCGGTCGGCCGGTCGCCGGTCGACCCGATTGCGCCTTAACGTTTTTCCCGGCGACCGGCCGACGGGCGACGGGCCGACCGATAGCAAGAGCCATCATGCCATTCGACACGCTCATCCACAACGCCACGCTCCTCACCTGCAATAACACCTTCGACATCCTTCACGGCGGGTGGGTGGGGGTCTCCGGCGGGAAGATCCAGGCCCTTGGCACGGGGCCCGCACCCGGGCGGACCGAAGTGCGTGAACCCATCGATGCCCGCGGGGGCATCCTCATGCCGGGCCTGGTCAACACCCACACGCATCTGCCCATGACGCTTTTCCGCGGGCTGGCGGACGACCTGCCGCTGAAAGCCTGGCTCGAAGACCACATCTTCCCGGCCGAGCGGGCCGTCATCGCACCGGAGTCCGTGCGCTGGGGGACGCTGCTCGCATGTGCCGAGATGGCCCTATCGGGAACGACCACCTGCTGCGACGGTTATTTCCTCGAGGATTCGGTCGCCGAGGCCGTGGAGGCGTTCGGCCTTCGCGCCATGCTGGGCCAGGGGGTCATCGACCACCCCGCCCCCGGTGTGCCCGATCCGGCCGGCAATCTGACGGCCGCCCGCCGTTTCTGCCGGCGATGGAGGGAGCGGGCAAAAACGATCCGTGCCTCCGTGTTCTGCCACTCTCCCACCACCTGCTCCATGGAAACGCTCGTCGGCGCCAAACGGCTCTGCGAGGAGTTCGGGCTGCTCTTCCAGATCCACGCCGCCGAAACCCGCTGGGAAAACGAACATCTCCGCACCACGCGCGGCGCGTCGCCCGTCCGCCTTCTCGAACACGCAGGGGTCCTCGACGAGCGCACCCTGCTGGCCCACTGCGTCTGGGTCGACGCCGACGACATCGCCGTCATCGCCGGCTGCCGGGCGAAGGTGTCGCACAACCCCGAGAGCAACATGAAGCTCGGCTCCGGGGTGGCGCCGGTGGTGGAGATGCATGCCGCCGGCATCACGGTCGGCCTCGGCACCGACGGCTGCGCCAGCAACAACGACGTGGATCTTTTCCAGGCCATGGATATGACCGCCAAGCTGCACAAGGTCGTGAATCTCGACCCCACGGTTCTTCCGGCCGAAACCGTCATCCGCATGGCCACGATCGACGGCGCCCGGGCCCTGGGACTCGACGGCGAGATCGGGTCCATCGAGATCGGCAAGCAGGCCGACCTCATCGTCATCGACACCCGCAAGCCCCACCTGACGCCGATCCATCATCCGGCATCCGCCGTCGTCTATGCCGCCAAAGGCTCGGACGTGCAAATGGTGATGGTGGCCGGGCGTCTGCTGGTGAAGGACCGCCGGGTGGCGACCATCGACCTGGAGGAGGTCATGGATCACGTCGCCCTCACCAGCCGGGCATTCAAAAACCGCGCCTGCAACCGCGGCCCGGCGTTGCGCGACGTTGACACGTCCGACGATCTTGAAAGGAAACCGTGAGCGAACATGCAGACCGGTGAGTTCATAAACGCCTCGCGCGGCGATCCGCCCTGCGACCTGCTCCTCAAGAACGCCCGCATCGTCAATGTTTTTTCAGGCGAGATCATGGCCGGCAGCGTGGCCGTCTCCGGCGGGCGCGTCGCGGGCATCGGCGAATACCCCGCCCGCACGACCGTCGATTTGGGCGGGCGCTTCCTCGCCCCCGGGTTCATCGATTCCCACGTTCACATTGAAAGCTCGATGGCCTGCGTCGGCGAGTTCGCCCGCGCGGTGGTCGTGCGCGGCACCACCGCCGTGGTGGCCGATCCCCATGAGATCGCCAACGTACTGGGCGCCGGCGGGATCCGCTACATGCTGGAATCCGCCGAAGACCAGCCGATCAACGTCTTCTACACCTTGCCGTCCTGCGTCCCGGCCACCGACATGGAGACGGCCGGCGCACGACTGGCGGCAGCCGATCTGGAGCCGTTTTTTCACGACCCGCGCATCGTTGCCCTGGGCGAGATGATGAACTACCCGGGGGTGCTGAACGGCGATCCGGACGTCCTGGAAAAAATCGAAGCCGCCCGCAGGCACGGCAAGCCTGTCGACGGGCACGCCCCCGGCCTTTCCGGAAGGGATCTTGCGGCGTATGTCGCCGCGGGCATCACCAGCGACCACGAATGCACGACGGCGGCCGAGGCCCTGGAAAAGCTCGCGGCCGGCATGCACATCATGATCCGCCAGGGCACCGGCGCCCGCAACCTCTCCGCTCTGCTGCCCATCGTCACCGAGCGCTCCTCGCCCCGGCTCATGTGGTGCACGGACGACCGCCATCCCCACGATCTGCTCAATGAGGGGCACATCGATTCCATCGTGGCCGCAGCCATCCGCGCCGGAGTGGCGCCCGTGACCGCCATCCGGATGGCCACCCTCAACCCGGCCGAACGCTTCGGCCTCACCCATCTCGGGGCCGTCGCCCCGGGCCGGCAGGCGGACCTGGTGGTATTTTCGGATCTCACCGCTTTCCGGGTCGAAGATGTCTATGTCCGCGGCGAACTCATCGCGAAAAACGGACGGCCGGTTGCCGGGATCCGGACGCCGGCTCCCGTGCCGGCCCCGCCGTCCATGAAGGTGAACCTTCCGGCGCTGGATTTCAGCCGGCCCGCCGGCGGGCGGCGGCTGCGGGTGATCGACGTGGTCCCCGATCAGATCGTCACGCGACAGGCGATCGAATCCGCACCGGTCGAAGGAAATCGGCTGGTATCGGACCCCTCCCGGGACCTGCTCAAGATCGCCGTCGTCGAGCGCCACACCGGCAGCGGACGCATCGGCCTCGGGATGGTCCGCGGCATCGGGCTCAAGCAGGGGGCGCTGGCTTCGAGCGTCGCCCACGACTCGCACAACATCATCGTCGCGGGGGTGACGGACGCGGACATGGCCGCGGCCGTGGGGGCGGTGGTGGAAATGGGCGGCGGGATCGCCGCCGCGGCCGGCGGCCGGATGGCGGCCGGGCTGCCGCTGCCGGTGGCCGGGCTCATGTCCCTGGAGCCGGTTCAGGCCGTGAGCGACGCCATGGACCGGCTCGTCCGTGCGGCGCATGACCTGGGATCGCCGCTCAAGGACCCCTTCATGACGCTCTCCTTTCTGGCCCTTCCGGTCATCCCCGAGCTGAAAATCACCGACCGGGGCTTGGTCGACGTGCTTCAGTTCAAGCACGTATCCCTTTTCGTATGAGGCGCGCCGGCCAGGGTGCCGCCAACACAGGCGATCGCCGTTTTTGACACCGACCCACAATTTGGGTATGGTAAGATGTTATGAAGCTCTCGGAGATAGCTCAGTCGCTTGAGGCCACCGTTCTCGCGGGTCACGACAAGCTCGGCATGGACATCCAGCGCTGCGGCGCCAGCGACCTCATGAGCGACATTCTGGCCGGCGCGGCGGACGGAAGCATCCTCGTCACCGGCCTGACCACGGTGCAGGCCATCCGCACGGCCAGCATCGCGGGCGTGGGCGCGGTCGTCTTTGTCCGCGGCAAGACGCCCGCCCCGGAGGTCGTCACGCTCGCCATCGACCAGGGCGTGCCGATTCTGTCGACGCCCTGCTCCATGTTCGTCGCCTGCGGCAGGCTTCATTCTCTGCAACTGACAGGCTTGAGGGGAAATCGTTGAGCACGGCAGGCACTGCAACGAAATGCGGGCGACGCCCTCCGCCCGTCCCGCCGTGCTTTCCGATTTCCTGCGCTGCCCGCACGCGCAGCGCTCCTTTTCTTGACACCGAATGACCCGCATTCTATACTGCTTTGCGAATGGTCGGGCTTCTTTTTCATCAACATCGGCGGAAAATTCAGTGCCGTAAGGGTGGGAAATGGTGATCATGAAGCTGTCCGAGATCGTGCAGTTGCTGGAAGCGATTATCCTTACCGGAGAGGACAAGCTGGACCACGAGGTCACACGATGCGGTGCCGCCGACCTCATGAGCGATGTCCTGGCCCGGCCGACCGAGGGCATCCTCCTCATGACCGGGCTGACATCGATCCAGACGCTCAGGACGGCCCAGATTGCCGGTGTTCTGGCGATCATTTATGTGAGAGGCAAGCGCCCGGCACCCGAGGTCATCGAGCTGGCCAAAGAGGGGCACATACCGCTTTTTTCGACCCCCTGTTCAATGTTCATCTCCTGCGGGAGACTCCATGCACGCGGGATGACCGGGATGGACGGAAAACGATAGCCCCACCGCATGGCTCAGCGCACTGGCCACCGGCCATCGCATCCCGTCTCTCTCGATCTTGCGCCGAATGTATTTCCAGCCTTTTCATCACTAAATTTTCGAGCTGTGAAGCCTGCTGATGGTTAGTTTACGGAAAACTTTTTTTGTCAAAGCACGGGATTTTGTGCACGCCGGGGAGGCATCCATCAACATTCAAAACCTCCTTAAATCAATGAACCGTGACCCCAAACTGATCCGCAGAATCGGGATTTGCAGCTACGAAGGCGAAATGAACGGGGTGATGCACGGCGGGGACACCCATATCGGCTTTGACATGGATTCCGAGCAGATCGTCCTGGAAATCACCGACGACGGACCCGGCATAGAAGACATCGAGCTCGCCATGCAGCCCGGGTATTCCACTGCCTCGGAGGAGGCGCGCGAGCTGGGATTCGGCGCCGGGATGGGGCTGCCCAACATGAAAAAAAACGCGGACCGGATAATCGTCGAATCCGAAAAAGGCAGGGGAACTCTTGTGCGGATGACGTTTTCCCTTACAGCCGAGGAGGCAGGGAGATGACCTCGGAGTCGTCATCCACCAATTTCGTGCGGTTTCATGAGGACCGCTGCACCGGTTGCGCCGCCTGCATGAGGGTGTGCCCCACCAAGACCATCCGCATCCGTCAGCAGAAGTCGATCCGGTTCGTCGACCAGTGCATCGGCTGCGGTGCCTGCGTCCGAGTCTGTCCGGCCGGCGCCGTGAGCGCCGCAACCCGCCTGCCGGAAGGCATCGGCAGCGATCACATCGCCATCGCCCTGGTGTCTCCCGTGCTGTACGCTCAATTCCCTCACATCATGCCCGGCGGTGTCCTGATGGGACTGCGCCAGCTGGGGTTTCACCACACGATCGACATGTCGTTTTTCTTTGAAATGTTCCAGTATGCGGCCGAGGAGTTCATCCGACGCAACCGCACCGCCCGGGTCGCTCCCTGGCCGCTCATCTCGCCGGTCTGCCCCGTGGTGGTGCGCCTCATCGCTTTCCAGTTTCCCAGCCTGCTGCCCCACATCCTCCCGGTGCTGCGACCCGTGGCACTGATGGCCAGGGAAATCGAGGAGCGGGTCATACCCGAGTATGAAAACCGGGACATCGTGCTGTATTATATCAATCCATGTCCGACGAAGAGCCAATCGCCCATCACCCTTGATTCCCGCAGCGCCAAGTACCGTGAAGTCGCCATCGGGATCAACGACATCTACCCGGTCTTGAAGCCCCAGGTGGAGAGAATCCTGACATCGGACAAAATGCCGTTCTCGTGGACGCATTTCGAATTCGAGACCTGCTCCACTGCCGATGCCGCTTTCGGGGCCATGTCCGGGGGTGAGATCGCCCGGATGGACATCGAAAATTCTCTGGCCGTGCACGGCTTGAAGGAGACCTACGATTATCTCAACCGGATCGAAATGGGCCTTCTCAAGGACATGGAGTATATCGAGTTTCGAACGTGTCGCGAAGGCTGTCTGGGGGGGGTTCTGACCGTCGTCGACAAGTACATCGCCAAACGCCACGTCCAGAAGATGGTCAACGTCTTCGGTATGGGCAGGAGGCTGCCGCAGGATACTCTTTTGCGCCAATTTGAAAAGGGACGGTTCAAGATCGACAAGAGCCCGGAGGTGCTGCGCACGCTCTTCAAGCCGCACAAGCCGAGCATTTCGCTGGTCGAGGCGGAGCGGATCGAACACTTGGTGGCCAACCTCGGGGGTCGCAACTGCGGCGCCTGCGGGGCACCCGACTGTCAGACCTTTGCAGAAGACGTGGTCCTTGGCCAAGCCGAGCTCACGGATTGCATCTGGATGGCCGTACGCGGGCTGACGCGCGGATCGGATGATAGTTAGTCCGACTCTTCAATATGCCAACCCTTGTTCGGGTGCAGGCTCGCCGCGGCCGGCAACCCGGTGGGCCTGTTCATGAACCACGGAAACCGACATATTCAATCGCCGGACCAAGAAGGGGAGACTCGGATGAAAGTAAAAGAACTGGTCGAACGCTTCAATCTGCAAGTGGCCGCCGGGGACAAGCATCTCGAACGCGAGGTGAAGGGGGGATATTGCGGCGACCTGCTGAGCGATGTCATGGCGAATGCCCCGATCGGCTGCGTGTGGTTGACGGTTCAGGGTCATCCTAACATCGTTGCCGTCGCCGTGCTGAGGGAGATGGCCGCGGTCGTCCTCACGGGGCAGCGCACGCCGGATCCGGATACCGTGAGCAAGGCCGAACAGGAACGAATCCCCATTCTGGTATGGCCCGGATCGGCCTTCGAACTGGCCGGGCGGCTCTACACCGCGGAAGCGAGAGGAGGTCCGGCGGCGTAATCCATGGCCGGGGTGCTGCGTGCTGAAGGAATTCAAAGCCGACCTCCACATTCACACCTGCCTTTCGCCCTGCGGGGACTGGGACATGAGCCCGCGCGGCATCGTTCAAAGAAGCGTAGAAGCGGGTTTGGACTTGATCGCCGTGTGCGACCATAATTCCTGCGAGAACGCGGCGGCGATGATGCGCGAGGGCCGGCGGCGGGGCCTGGCGGCGCTGCCCGGCATGGAGATCTGCTCCCGTGAGGAAGTCCACATCCTCGCCCTGTTCGAAACCCTCGAGTCGGTTCACGCGATGCAGGCGTTTGTCTACTCCGGCCTTGCCGGAAACAACCAGCCGGAGGTGTTCGGTTATCAAATCGTCGCCAACGAGGAAAACGAGGTGCTCGGCGAAAACCCCCGGCTCCTGATCGGCGCCACCCGCTACAGTCTGGCGGAAATCGTCGGGCACACGCATGGATTGGGCGGTCTCAGCGTGAGCTGCCACGTGGACCGGCCGGCCAACGGCATCATCAACCAGCTCGGGTTCATCCCGCCGGACCTCGCGCTGGACGCGGTCGAGGTATCTTATCGGATTCCCCTGCACAAGGCACGGGAAACCCTGCCGGCCATCGGCGCCCTTCCCTGCATCACCTCCTCCGATGCCCATTACCTGAAGGACATCGGCCGGGCCTGCTGCGTGTTGCTCATGGCCGCGCCGACCTTTGATGAGTTGTCTCTCGCCCTCAAGGGGCAGCAGGGCAGAAGGATCGTTTCATAAGTGCGGGAGCTGTCGCTTCACATACTCGATGTCGCGGAAAACGCCCTCACCGCCGGCGCATGCCTGATATCGATCGAGGTGGCCGAATCCACGCCGGAGGACCGCATGCGGATCAGCATCCACGACAACGGCCGGGGCATGCCTGAGGAAAAAATCAGGAACATCGAAGACCCGTTCGTCACCACCCGCACCACCCGCCGGGTGGGACTGGGGCTGTCGCTGCTGGCCGCCGCGGCCCGGCGCTGCGAGGGCGACATCGCCGTGAACGCCGCCCCCGGACGGGGGACCGAGGTGACGGCCACCTTCCGGCGCAGCCACATCGACCGGGCGCCCTTGGGGGACATGGCGGCCACGCTGGGCATGCTGGTCATGGGCAACCCGCATGTTGACTTTGTTTACATGCACAAGGTAGATGGTAGAGACTTCACGCTGGACACCCGGGAGCTCAAACGCGAGTTGGAGGGCGTTGACCTGAGCGATCCCGTGGTCGCCAGCCACTTGACGGAATTGATCCGCCGGTCGCTGCAGGAGCTGGCCGCCGGCGGCAGCACTTCGCGGACGAGGGAGAAACAAAATGGGCAAGCTGACGATTGAAGACTTGAAACGGATCAAGGAGCAAACCACCAAGGCGACGGCCCTGCGCCAGGGCGACGCCCGGGTGAGAATCACCGTCCACATGGGCACCTGCGGGATCGCCGCGGGTGCCCGGCCCGTCATGAGCGCCCTGATGGAGGAGATGGCCGAGGCCGACCGCCAGGATATCCGCGTGGTCACCTCCGGCTGCATGGGGATGTGCAGCAGCGAACCCAACGTGACCGTCGAAGTCCTGGACACGGAGCCGATCGTCTACCAGCACATGGACGCCAACCGCATGCGGCAGGTGTTCCGCCGGCACGTGCTGCTCGGCGAAGTCCAGAGCAACTTCGCCCTGGCCAAGATCTAATCGCCGGGACCGGCATCCCTCATGACGCGCGACGCCACCCCTCGTCGACCGATCTGGATGAGCGATGACGGCCGGAAGGTCGTCGTCATCGATCAGCGCCGGCTGCCGCACGAACTCATCTTGATGGAGCTGACGACTGTTGACGACGCGATCTTTGCCATTCAGGAGATGGTCGTCAGAGGGGCCCCGCTCATCGGCGTCACGGGCGCCTGCGCCATGGTTCTTGCGGCGTTAGCGGCTCCCGCTGGCGACAAAGGTGGCGATCAGCTGAGGCGAGAGGCGGCGCGCCTGGCGGCCGCGCGTCCCACGGCCATGAACCTGGCCTGGGCGGTGGAGCGAGTTCTGCAAGCGCTGCAGGCCACGCCCGACCCGGCGCGCCGGGTGGAACAGGCGCAGGCAGCGGCGGCCGCCGTCACCGCAGAGGAAGTCGAAAACTGCCGCACCATCGGTGCGCACGGACTGCCGATCATCGAGACGCTTGCCGGGGCCAGGGGCGGCCGGACCGTGAACATTCTCACACACTGCAACGCCGGCTGGCTGGCCTGCGTGGAATACGGCACGGCGACGGCCCCCATCTACGCGGCCTGCGAGCGCGGCATCGACCTGCACGTGTGGGTGGACGAGACCCGGCCCCTCAACCAGGGTGCCCGCCTGACGGCCTGGGAACTGGCCGAGCGCGGTGTCCGGCACACGGTCATCACCGACAACGCCGGCGGCCACCTCATGCAGCACGGGCAGGTGGACCTCGTCATCGTCGGCAGCGACCGCACCACGGCCGCCGGCGACGTTGCCAACAAGATCGGCACGTACCTGAAAGCGCTGGCGGCGCGCGACAACAACATCCCGTTCTACGTGGCGCTGCCCTCCAGCACGTTTGACTGGGACCTGAGCGACGGGGTTGCCGACATCCCCATCGAGGAGCGCGACCCGGAGGAAGTGCGCTGGGTGCAGGGGTGGGACGGCGAACGCCAGGCCCGCGTCCGGATCTGCCCGGAAAAAAGCCCGGCCGCCAACTTCGCCTTCGACGTCACCCCGGCACGCCTGATCACCGGCCTGATCACCGAGCGGGGCATATGCAAGGCCAGCAGCGAAGATATCCGCCGGCTGTTTCCTGAAAAAAAAAGTGTTAAGTGTTAAGTTTTACGTGTTAAGTAAAGACTTTGTTCCGAGTTTACGTGATGGCTGCTGACCACTGGTAGGTGGCCTCAACCGAGCGCAGCCGGATTTTGACTAGTTTTCGTGGAGCGTTTTGCCACTGTAGACTCCAGAGTTCCGGTTTGAAGATTTTGTAAAAGCAAACGGTCAGCCAATTGAGCAGGCCCCGATCAGACCACCGGCGGCCGATGCGTTTCACCCGGTTGCAAACCTGGCTGAATTGGCTTTCGATGGCATTGGTGGTCAGTGGCAGCGCCTCTCCGTGTTGCAGCCACCAGCGCAAGAAGGTGGTTACGGGTTTGACCAAGTTTTCGATATAGGCCCTGGCCTTGGGATAGGGCTCCAACGCCTTGAGAAGCTCTTCAAAGCCCTGCTCGGTTTGCTGGGCCAACTGCCGCACCTGGGCACGGTCCTGGGGTTTAAGATTCTCCAGTTGCGTTTTGCTCATACTCATCGCCGCGATGGCCTTGAGTTGATCCACGAAGGGCTTTTGATCGGGCTTCTTGAGCCCCTCGGTGTAGAGGATGTAGGGAAAGTCGTGTTTGCCATGCCACATACAGCGTTGATGCCGCATCCGTCGGCTCAGCAGGCTCTCCTCAATGCCGGCTTCGCCATCGGAGAAGAGCACCCGCAGCCGGGCGTAATCCAGCCGCTTGCTCAGATCCTTCCGGATGCGCTTCCACGATGTGTCGATCCAGAAGCCCACCGGCTCAAAGGGTTTGCCCTCGCCCTGCGAGGCCAGCGCCCAGCGCATCTGCGCCTGGCCGAGGTCTTTTCCCTTTTTCCCCTGCAAATGCACCTTAGTGCCGTCCACCAGCAGCCAAACAAAGGGGCGCTCCTTGAGGTCTCCAAACGGCGCATGGCTGCCGGCAAACTCCTGCAACCGGCGGTGAATCGTACTGTGGCTCATCGTCTGCCCGCCGATGCGCTCAACCTCCTTAGCCGCGCGCCGGTAGGAGACATGCACGCAAAGACCGATCCCAGGCTCCAACGCCTCATCCAAAAACCGCACCTGCTCGGGGATCGCCAAGGCCTTCACCAACGGCGTCAGGCTGCGGCCGGTTTTACCATCCTTGACCTGGGCGAACCGATACGAAAAATCGCACATCGAACAACTGAACTGGCGCGGCTTGCTCTGATGGCCGTTTTTACGGTAGCGTTGCGGGTCTTTTTCAATCTGCCGCGAAACCGCCTGCTCCTCGATGGCCTCCAGCAGCGTGGTCATAATCGTTTCCAGAATTTCCGGGGCCGCTTCCTTCAGCCCCACCACCAGACCATTGATTGTCAGCTTCGCACTTGGTATCGTAAACACCAAGCGAAGATCCATCGCGATCTCGCCCAACGGATTCCTCCTTTTCTTAAGGTTTGCCCAAATCTAAGAAAGAGGAATCCGTTTTATTTTGCAAGAATTTAAAAGAACAAAAACCAAAAAAACCGCTTAATCACGTAAACTCAATACAAAGCCTAAGTAAAACAAGAATTATGCCTTTCCATTTGCTTAAAACTTGACACTTAAAACTTAAAACGTCCGTTGTTTATGCTGACCGACCTCGAAAAAAAAGTCATCGCCTCGATCCAGCAGGACCTGCCGATCACGGAGCGGCCCTATCTTGACATCGCCCGCCGCATCGGGGTTCCCGAGGACGCTCTGCTGGCGACCCTCCGCCGTCTTTGCGACCGCGGCATCATCCGCCGGTTCGGCGCCACCCTGCGCCACCAGAGGACCGGGTACAAGGCCAATGCCATGGGCGCATGGAAGGTGGAGGAAAGCCGCATCGACGAGATCGGGGAGACCCTGGCGTCCTTCCGGCAGGTGTCCCACTGCTACCGCCGCAATCCCACCTCCCAATGGCCCTACAACCTGTACACGATGATCCACGCCGACGATGAAGCCGCCTGCCGCGAGACGGCGCACCAAATGGCGAAGGCCGCCGGCGTGGACGATTACGCCCTGCTCTTCAGCCGCGAGGAGTTGAAGAAAACATCCATGGTCTACTTTGCCACCGACGATGAAGACTGATAAAAACGAAGCTGCTGCAAACGCTGCTATTTGAGCAAAAGCCTATCCACTAGCGACGCGCCGCACATTCTACTGGTCAACCCCTGGATCCACGACTTTGCGGCGTACGACTTCTGGGCGAAACCCCTTGGGCTGCTCAGCTTGGCGGGCATCCTGCGCGCGCACGACTGTCGGGTGAGCTACCTCGACTGCCTCGACCGGTTCCATCCCCGGATGCCCCGGACCGCCGCCCGCGGCCGCCACGGGCGCGGCCCGTTCCGAAAATCGATCATCCCCAAGCCGTCCCAGTTCCATGACGTCCGCCGCCGGTTCGCCCGCTACGGCATCGACCCGGATTGGTTTCGGGAAGATCTCGGACGGCTCCCCACCCCGGATCTCGTCCTGGTGACCTCGGGCATGACCTATTGGTACACCGGGGTCCGTGAAACCATCGCCCGGGTAAAACAGGTTTTCCCGCGGGCACCGGTGGTGCTGGGGGGCGTCTACGCCACCTTGTGCCCGGATCACGCCCGCCGATGGTCCGGGGCCGACGAGGTTTTCACCGGCCCGGCCGAACCGACCCTCATGGAGCTTTTGCACGCCCACACCGGTTGGACGGCAGCACGGCGCTTCGCGCCGGACGACCTTGACACGTATCCATTCCCGGCCCTCGATCTCCAGCGCCGGATTCCCTATGCCCCGTTGTTGACCTCCCGCGGCTGCCCGTTCGCCTGCGCCTACTGCGCATCGCACCTGCTGGAGCCCCGCCGCATGCACCGCAGCCCGGCGTCGGTCGTGGAAGAAATCGCCCACTGGCACCGCGGCGGGGGTGTGCCCGATTTCGTCCTCTACGACGATGCCTTCCTGGAGAACCCGGAAGGCCACGCGCTGCCCGTGCTGGAGGCCATCGTGCGGGGCGGGATGCCGGTGCGCTTCCACACCCCGAACGCCCTGCACATCCGCGGCGTCACGGCGGAGACGGCGCGGCTGCTGTTTGCGGCCGGGTTCACCACGCTGCGGTTCGGACTGGAGACCGCCGAGTTCGAACGCCGCGGGGGGCTGGACCACAAAGTGACCGCGCCGGAATTCGACCGGGCGGCGCGCGCGCTCAAAGGGGCGGGATTTGCCGACGGGCAGATCGGGGCCTACCTGCTCGTGGGGCTGCCGGGTCAGGAAACGGCAGCGATCATCCGTTCCATCGACGTCGTCAAGCGGGCCGGCATTGCCCCGATCCTGACGTATTACTCTCCGATCCCGGGCACCCGTTTGTGGGGTGAAGCGGTGGCGGCCTCGCGCTACGACCTCGCCTCCGACCCGCTCTACACCAACAACGCCGTCCTGCCCTGCCGCAAGGAGCCGTTCGACTGGCAATGGATGTCGGAGATGAAAAAACGCGTGAACGCCTGAGAAGCGCACCCCGTCGGCTCGGTCGGGTATTTATGACTCCGGCAAGTAAATATGTCTAATTCCAGCATCTCACGCAAAGGCATCGGTTTAAGTGGCGCCTGTTTGCCGGAGCAATAAAAAGAATCATCCTGTTAAAGATTGACAGCCGCCGATGCGCTTTTCTATATAGGGGTCAGCTTTGTCGGTCTGCGTGTCATCGGTCGTTTCCGCCTTCGGCTTTTCTTTTGCAGACCGGCCGGCCTTATGACTCGATAACCGAATAACGCCACCACCAGGAGCCTCTATGCTGCACCTCACCTCCGTCGACCTGAAGCGCCGGAAAATCAACGCCCTCTTCATCCCCGTCTGTGAGGACCAACGGATTCACGCCGACCCGGCGGTCGCAGCCCTCGTGGAGCGGGCGCTGGCCATGGAGGAGTTCAAGGGCAAGAAAGACCAGGAGATCACGTTGTACCGACCGCCCGGGTGCGCGGCCGAGCGGGTGGTTTTCAGGGGGCTCGGCAAGGCCGAGAGCCTGGACGTCGAAGCGCTGCGCCGGACGGCGGGCAGAAGCGTCAAACGCTGCATCAAGCTGGGGCTGCCGCGCATGTGGCTGGCCGCCCCGGATCCCGCCGCCGCCGGCATCGAAGAAACAGACATATTGCGGGCGATGATGGAAGGCGCCTTTTTGGGCAACCACGTGTTCGACCGTTACAAGCAGGAGAAGGACACCAAACCCCTGGCGCGCGTCGACCTCGTCGTCCCGGCGGCGTCGGCGGCGCGGCACCGCCGTCTCGCGGCCGAAGTCCAGACGGTGTGCGGCGGGACGCTCATGGCCCGCGAGTGGGTCAGCCTGCCCTCCAACGCCAAGCCACCCGCCGAGCTTGCGGCGCTCATGGCCCGCGAAGCCAAAGCGCAGGGGCTTGTCGTCGAGGTGCTGGTCGAGAAGGAGCTGCGCCGCAAGAACATGGGAGCGCTCCTGGCCGTGGCCGCCGGCAGCAGCAACCGCCCGGCCATGGTGATCCTCCGGCACAAGGGCGGCGACCGGCGCCCGCCGGTGGTCCTGGTCGGAAAAGGCGTCACTTTCGACTCGGGCGGCATCAACATCAAGACCGGCGACTCCCTGCCCGACATGAAGGGCGACATGGCCGGTGGGGCCGCGGTGGCCGCCACCCTGATGGCTGCCGCCCGGCTGAAACTGAAGCGTCATCTGATCGGGGTGATCCCCCTGGTGGAAAACATGGTCTCCGGCAGGTCCACCCGGCCGGGGGACATCGTCACGACCTTCACCGGCAAGACCGTGGAAATCGGCAACACGGACGCGGAGGGCCGGCTGATCCTGATCGACGCCATGGCCTACGCCGAGTGGCGGTTCAAACCTGAGGTGATGATCGACGTGGCCACGCTCACGGGCGCCTGCGTGGTGGCGCTGGGCGAAAAAATCGCCGGCGTCTTTTCCAAAGACGAGTCCCTGCAGGCGGCCCTGGTCGCTTCGGGTCGACGCGCCCACGAGCGCTGCTGGCCCATGCCGCTGCCGGGTGACTACAAGGAGCTTCTGAAAAGCGCCTACGCCGACATCAACAACATGCCCAACACCCGCTATGGCGGCGCCATTTCCGCCGCCCTGTTTTTGTCGGAATTCGTCGGCAAGACCCGCTGGGCCCACATCGACATCGCCGGCCCGGGCTTTCACAAAAAGGAAGACGCCTACTGCGGCCCCGGCGGCACCGGCTTCGGGGTGCGGCTGCTCTTGGACTGGCTGATGAATCAGGCTTAGGGGGCTGCAAAAAAGGTTGATCTGTTTTTTATGGGAGCGACATTCTCGCTGCAATCTTCTTGAAGTTCACCGCGCCACCTGATCCCGCATCGGGAGGCGCAAGGCGCCATGATCCGATTGCGAAGAAGTCATCAAACGTGGACCCCAAACGGCGGTGGTAAAGACCATGATTTTCCAACGGCAGGCACTCGGTAACGGCCATCTCGCCTTCTTTCGCGGTTTTCTGCGGAACCCGGCCATGATCGGCTCCATCATCCCCAGCTCCCGCTTTCTGGAACAGCGGGTGGTCGCGGCCGCCGACATCGCCCACTGCCGCATGGTGGTGGAACTCGGACCCGGCACCGGCGGCACCACCCGGGCCATCCTGAATGCTCTTCCCCGGCAGTCGCATCTGCTGGCGATCGAAATAAACCCCGACTTCGTGAACTATCTGAAAGCCTATCCGGACCCCCGTCTGGACGTTCAACTGGGGAGTGCAGAGCATCTCCGGACGGCACTGGCCGCGCTCGACCATGCCCGGCCGGACGCGGTGGTATCCGGCATCCCTTTTTCAACGATGCCGGCCGACGTCGGGCGGAAGATCCTTCGCGACATCTGGGGCTGCCTGGCCCCTGGCGGAAGATTCGTCACTTACCAGCTGATGCGCCGGGTGGCCCTGCTGGAACCCCTGCTGCTGGGCGATCCGCACGCCCAGATCGAGCTTCGCAACGTGCCCCCCCTGCGGGTGTACTCGTGGCGCAAACCGGCCTGACCCCTCTCAGATGATGATTTCCAAAACGCCTTTCCCCGCAGAAGCGCAGCCTCGCAAACCCCTGTCGAAGCCGGGGGTTGTCCTCCCGGTGGTGCTCACTCTATTGGTGCAGGCCATGGTTTCGATGAGCGTGGTGGCCATCCCGGTCTTCATGCCGGTGGCGGCCGGCGAATTAAATGTTCCGGCCAGCTATGTCGGCATCTTCGTGTCCTTGATTTATCTGGGTGCGACGGTGTTCGCCCCTGTCAGCGGGTATTTCATCGACCGGTTCGGGCCGATCGGCGTGAGCCAAATCTGCCTGATCCTGTGCGCGCTGGGGCTGGGGGCCTTTTCGATCCCATCTCTTCCCATGATGGTCATTGGGACATTGATCATGGGAATCGGCTACGGACCCGTCACACCGGCCAGTTCCCACTTGCTGGTCAGGACCACGCCGTTTTCGATGATGTCCACCGTCTTTTCAATCAAACAGACCGGGGTTCCTCTCGGCGGAGCCTTGGCCGGCGCGGTGGTTCCTCACCTGGTTGTTTTCTGCGGCTGGGAAATGTCGGCATTATGGGTGGCGGCTGCCGGCTTGATTCTGACCGGTTTCCTGCACCCCTATCGAAAACGGTTTGACACGGAGCATTCCAATCGATCCCGGCTTTCCTGGAGCACTGCAATCGCGCCGGTAAAAATGACGATGCTTCACCCGGATTTGCGCCGACTGGCCATCGCTTCGTTCTTCTTTTCAACGATGCAGTTGTGTCTGATTTCCTTTCTGGTGACCTATTTAATCGAGAATATCGAGATGACGCTGGTCCAGGCCGGGGTTCTTCTTTCGGCGGCTCAGGCCGGTGGAATCATCGGAAGAATCGTGTGGGGGGCGTTCGCCGATCGGTACCTGAGCCCGCGCCTCATGCTTGGTATTTTAGGCATGGCCATGACCGGCGGTGCGATAGCGGCGGCACGCTTCTCGCCTCAATGGCCTTTTCCGGCCCTCCTGATCGCCTGCGCTCTGTTCGGCGCCGTGGCCATTGGTTGGAACGGGGTTTATCTCGCCGAGGTGGCGCGCGTGGCAAAACCCGAACAAACGGGGATGGCGACCGGCGGAACGCTGTTTTTCACATTCCTGGGCATCTTGCTCGGGCTTCCCGCTTTTTCGTTGGTGGTTGAAACAACCGGCAGCTATCCGCTCGGCTTTGTGGTCGTTGCCCTCGCGACCTTGGTCTGCGGAGTGGTTTTGTTGTTTTCTCGAACGTCGCGTTGAAAAACCCTACTCGGCCCCGCGGCGAGCGAGACGGCTTAAGCGCACCCGGATGGTGTTCGCGTGGGCGCCCAGGCCTTCGACTTCAGCCAGGCGCATGATGTCCGCGGCCTCGCGGCGGAGCGCCGCGGCCGAATAATGGATCACGCTGGTGCGTTTGAGGAAATGCTCGACGGAGAGGGCCGAAGCGAAGCGGGCCGTGCCGGCCGTCGGCAGCACGTGGTTGGGGCCGGCAACGTAATCGCCCACCGGCTCGGGGGTGTGCTCGCCGATAAAGACCGCTCCCGCGTGGCGGATGCGACCCAGGTGCGCAAAGGCGTCACGCAGGTGCAGCTCGAGGTGTTCGGGCGCCACGCGGTTGGAGAGATCGATGGCCGTTGACACGTCCTTCACCACGAAAACCGCGCCGAACCGTTCGATGGATCGGCGCGCAATTTCAGCACGACCCAACCCCGACAGCTGCTGCAGCACCTCGGCCCGGACGGCGGCGGCGAGCTCAGCTGAGGGGGTGACCAGCACGGCCGATGCCCTGGGGTCGTGCTCGGCCTGGGCCAGAAGATCGGCGGCGATGAACTCGGGGTCGGCCGAGTCGTCCGCCGCCACCAGGACCTCGCTCGGCCCGGCGATGATGTCGATGCCCACCGTGCCCGCCACGATTTTCTTGGCCAGGGTGACGTAGAGGTTGCCCGGCCCCACGATGACATCCACCTTCGGGATGGTCGCGGTCCCGAAAGCCAGGGCGCCGATGGCCCAGGCGCCGCCCACCTTGTAGACCTCGGAAACGCCCGCCTTTCGGGCCGCGACGAGCAAATGCGGGTTGATGCGGCCGTCCGCCGTCGGCGGGGTCGCCATGACGATCTTCGGCACACCCGCCACCCGCGCCGGAATCGCGCCCATGAGGACCGAGGACACCAAGGGGGTTTTGCCTCCCTGCCCTCCCGGCACGTAAACGCCGACCCGCTCCACGGGCTGGACCAGCTGCCCCAGCATCGTCCCCGGCCGGTCGAGGCTGATGAAGCCCGTCCGGAGCTGGCGGCGATGAAAGGCTTCGATCTGGGAAGCCGCGCGGTTCAAGGCGCGCAGGAAGGTGCGATCCGCCGACGATGTCGCCGCCGCGAGCTCGCGGGCGCCGGCTTTCAGATCTTTTGCGGAATAGTTCGGCGCATCGAAGCGGCGGGTGTAATCCACCACGGCCTCGTCGCCGCGGGCTTTCACATCGTCCAGGATCCGGCTGACGACCGAGTGTTCCTTTTTGGTGAAGGCGAGCCCCCGGGAGGCAATGCGCGCGAGCGCCTTTTCGGCGGCCGGGGAAGGATAGTCGTATATCTTCAGCATGGTGCGAGTCTCCTTCTGACGGGATGGAGAGGAAAAAAACAAGCGGCCGCAGGCCTTGAGGAGCGCTTCGCTTGAGGCAGAAACGGATCGCTTTGGCCGAAGCCTGCAAGGCCGCTCGTTTATAGGCAATTCCCTCGGTGCTTGTCAATTGCATCAACCAGACTGCCGGTCATCGCGGCTGCAAGCCGCTCCCACAATTATTAAACCGGCAATCAAATATGCCAACTCTTGTTCGGGTGAAGGCGGACCGGGGTGCCTGTGCGTGAGATGTTGGAATTTGGCCTATTTGATTGCCGGCGTAATAAAAGCGGGCGACGCGCAGAAATAGCGTTTGACTTCCAGGCACGGTTTTGTAGAAATGTCCCTCAAGCTGAAATCAACGACAGTGCTTCAACCTTGAACCTGCATCCACATCAACGCACGCGGGTTGTTCGGCACGTATCTACACGGAGGAGAACGCCATGAAAGCCAATCGGATTCACAATTTCAACCCGGGGCCGGCCGCCCTGCCGCTTGCGGTGCTCGAAGAAATCCAGTCGTCCTTTCTGAACTACAAGGGATCGGGCATGTCCATCGTCGAGCTCAGCCACCGCGCCAAGGAATTCGAGGCCGTGCTGAACGATGCCGTCGCGCGGACCCGGCGGCTGCTCAAGCTGGACGACCGCTGTCACGTGATCTTCGTCCAGGGCGGGGCCAGCCTGCAGTTCACCATGATCCCGATGAACCTCCTGGCCGACGGCCGATCCGCCGACTACGTGAACACCGGCACCTGGTCCACCAACGCCATCAAGGAAGCCCGGGTGTTGAACAAGCCGGTCCAGGTGGTCGCTTCCTCCGAAGACCGGCAGTTCACCTACATCCCCGCAAAGATCGCCTTCAACCCGGGTGCCGTCTACGTCCACATCACCTCCAACAACACCATCCGCGGCACCCAGTGGCAGCGCTTCCCGGACACAAAAGGGGTGCCGCTCATCGCCGACATGTCCTCCGATTTCATGAGCCGGCCCTTCGACACCGGGCCTTTCGGCCTCATCTACGCCGGCGCCCAGAAAAACATCGGCCCGGCCGGGGTGACCATGGTCATCGTCCGCGACGACCTGCTCAAGCTCGTGCCCGAAAACCTGCCGGCCATGCTCAAGTACACCACCTTCACTTCGAAGAACTCGCTCTACAACACGCCGCCGTGTTTTGCGATCTACGGCGTCCACCTCGTCTTGAAGTGGATCGAGGAGACCGTGGGCGGCCTCGAAAAAATGGCGGCCGTCAACCGCACCAAGGCCGAACGTCTTTACGGCTGCATCGATGCCAGCGGCGGGTTCTACCGCGGCACGGCCGAGCCGGCCAGCCGCTCGCAGATGAACGTCACGTTTCGACTGACCGGCGAGGACCTGGAGAAGCGCTTCCTCGAAGCGGCGGCGAAGAGCGGCCTGGGCGGCTTGAAAGGCCACCGTTCGGTCGGCGGCTGCCGGGCATCCCTCTACAATGCCGTCAGCTTGGAGGCCGTAGAGGCGTTAGTGGATTTCATGAACTCCTTTGCCAAACGAAACGGGTGAGACCGACTGTCATTTTTCGACTTTCTTGACTTTACCGAGGCTAACGCGTTATTACAGCCGCAGGTAATTCAGCGAAAAAACCTGTCCCTGATCCTGGCAATTGCGGAACCTGATACGGTTGACAGTCGAAACCCCATTGAACCAAAGGAGGAAGCCATGGACAAAATTCTGAGGATCAACATGGGCGCCGACGGCGGCCCCAAGACCAAAACCGAACCGGCCGGAAGCTATGCGGGGATGGGCGGTCGCGCCCTGACCTCGGCCATCGTCTCCAAGGAGGTCCCGCCGACCTGTCACCCGCTGAGCGAAGACAACAAGCTCGTGATCGCCCCGGGGCTCCTCAGCGGCTCCGCCGCGGCCATGTCCGGCCGGATCTCGGTGGGATGCAAGAGCCCGCTCACCGGCGGCATCAAGGAGGCCAATGCCGGCGGCATGCCCTCGCAGATGATCGGCCGTCTCGGCTACGCCGCCATCGTCCTCGAGGGCAGGCCCAAGGACGACACGCTGTACCGGGTCTACATCAACAAGGACAAGGTCGAGATCAAGGCGGACAAGAGCCTGAAGATGCTCGGCAACTATGCCGTGGCCGAAAAGATGAAGGCCGAATACGGGGACAAGGTCAGCTGCATCTCCATCGGCCCGGCGGGCGAGATGAAGATGGCCGCGGCCTCGATTGCCTTCACGGACATGGAGTTCCGGCCCACCCGGCATGCCGGCCGCGGCGGCGTCGGCGCCGTCATGGGCTCCAAGGGCGTCAAGGTCATCGTGGTGGACGATGCGGGCTGCAAGGCGAGAAGCCCCAAGGATGCTGAAAAGTTCAAGGAAGCCAACAAGGCCTTCGTGGCCGGGCTGCGCAAACACCCCGTCACCGGCCAGGGTTTGCCGACCTACGGCACCAACGTGCTCACCAACGTCCTCAACGAGGCCGGCGCCTACCCCACCAAGAATTTCATGTGGGGCCGGTTCGACGGCTGCTCCAAGATCAGCGGCGAGACCCAGGCCGAAACCGAGAACGCCCGCGGCGGTGAAGGCTCCGCCACCCACGGCTGCCACCGCGGCTGCGTCATCCGCTGCTCCGGGACCTTCTACGACAAGGACGGGCACTACCTCACCAAGCAGCCCGAATACGAAACCGTCTGGGCCCACGGCGGCAACTGCGGCATCGACGACCTCGACGCCATCGCCATGCTGGACCGCCTGGACGACGACTACGGCCTGGACACGATCGAGATGGGTGCCACCATCGCGGTCGCCATGGAAGCCGGGGTCGCGAAGTTCGGCGACGCGCAGGCGGCCATCAACCTGGTCAAGGAAGTCGGCAAGGGCACCCCGCTCGGACGCATCCTCGGAAACGGGGCCGCCGTGACCGGCAAGGTCTTCGGGGTGGAGCGCGTGCCGGTGGTCAAGGGCCAGGCCATGCCGGCCTACGACCCGCGCGGGGTGCAGGGCATCGGCGTCACCTATGCCACCACCACCCAGGGCGCGGACCACACTGCCGGCTATGCGGTGACCGCCAACATCCTGGGGGTCGGCGGCAGCGTGAACCCCTTGAAACCCGAGGGGCAGATCGAGCTGTCCCGCAACCTGCAGATCGCCACCGCCGCCATCGACTCGACCGGCATGTGCCTCTTCATCGCCTTTGCCATCCTGGACCAGCCCGACACCTTCCAGGCGCTGCTGGATCTCCTCGGCAGTTTCGGCGGCCAGAAGCTGACCGGCGACGATGTCGTCGCTCTGGGCAAATCCATCCTGAAGATGGAGCGCGAATTCAATGCGAAGGCGGGCTTCACAAAGGAGATGGACCGGCTGCCGGACTATTTCAAAAAAGAGAAGCTGCCGCCCCACAACGTCACCTTCATGGTGAAGGACTCCGACCTGGACCAGGTGTTCAACTGGTAGCCCTGCGGTTGCACCGTCATTAAACACCGGGGGAGGCGTGATCCGCCTCCCCCTCTTGTTTGGGAACCGACATGAAAACGCCCACTCAACCGTCGCCCGCCCTCATGGATCTTACCCTCACCATGTCGGGGAATGCCGTTTCGCGGTTTTTCCCCATCCTGGGAGAAGGCCTCCTCATCAAAGGTCCGGGGGGGAGAGCGTCGAGGGCTTTCTTCAAAAAGCGGCCGGCGTTTCCCCGGCCTATCTTAAAGACCGTGTCCAGACCGTTTTTCTGGACGGCCGGGCCCTGGATGATTTCAGCACGGCCGTCGTCGGGGACGGCGCCGTCCTGGCACTTTCGGCCGCCATGCCCGGCCTGGCCGGCGCCGTGCTACGGCGGGGTGGGTTTTACGCCGCCATGCGCCGTCAGATTTCTCACGAGGCCGGCGGGACGGCGGCGGCCGGTGCGCCGATCACCATCACACTCAAGCTCTTCAACCTGGTCGCCCGCGACCTTGGGCCGGGCCTGCTGGGACGCGGCATTCTGATCCCCGGCGGCCAACTGAGGGGTTTCATCGCGCGGCAGGGCCGGTGGATCTGGACGGAATGCACGGCGGTGTTTGCAAACGGAAAGCCGCTGGATGCCGCTAAGGTGGTGGGCGTGCTACCCGGAGACGGGTGCGTGGTCCTGACCGTGAATACCGGCTGACTCTCGCTCAGATCCGGAGGGACGTTGGGTCCTTGTGGGAGAGGCTTTCAGCCCCGATGATCGCGGCTGGAACGCCGCTCCCACAGGCCTGCAAAATGCGGCGTCATAACCCCTTCTGACACCCGATCGCTGCGGCCTGAGCCGCCGCCGGCCGGCATTCGCCGGCGGTCGGAACAGCCTGCTTCTCCTGCACGAGCTTTTCTTCGCGGATACGGTCGAACTGACCCTCCAGCGCCAGAAACGCATCCACCACGTCCGGGTCGAAGTGGTTGCCCCTGAGATTCAAAATGATCTGCCGGGCTTTTTGGTGGGAAAAGGCTTCCTTGTAGAAGCGTCTGGTGGTGAGCGCATCGTAGACGTCGGCCACCGCCACGATCCGCGCGGCCAGCGGGATCTCCTGGCCGCGAAGCCCGCGCGGGTAGCCGGAACCATCCCATTTTTCGTGGTGACTGTAGGCGATCTCCCTGCCGATGTTCAGAAACGAACGGCCCTCGATTTGCGCCTGGATGGACGTGATGGCGTCGCCCCCGAAGAGGGTGTGGCATTTGATGACTTCAAACTCATCACCGGTGAGTTCCCCGGGCTTGAGCAGCACCGCGTCCGGTATGCCCACTTTGCCGATGTCGTGCAGGATCGCCGACTGATAGATGTCCTCGATGTACCTCTGGTCGATGTCCTCGCGGTAGCGCGAGATCCTCGCCATTTCCTCGGCCAATAGTCGGGCGTATTCCCGGATGCGCTCGAGGTGGGTCCCGGTGCCCTCGTCGCGGTACTCGGCCAGCTTGGCGAGGCCCAGGATCGTGGCCGCGCGCGCGTGCTGCAGCTTGCGGTAGGATTCCAACAGGGCCTGCTCCGCGCGCTTGCGGTGGTTGATCGTGTGCTGGACATGGGAGCCGAAGATCAGAAACAGGCACAGCACGATGACGCGCATGCTCATGTCGCCGACGTGCGGGCCGAAGATGTCGCGGTAGAAGCTGATCTCCTCCGGAGAAAACACGTTGATCAGCGCCTCAAGCCCCCAATAGGCCGCCGCCAGGAAGATAGCGGTCAGCACCATGGAGTCGGCCATGTCGACGCGCGAGATCAAACGCTTCTGCGGCAGATTCATGCTTCCCCCGGAGCCGAAAAATTGACCCTTTCGATAAAGGCTGGTAAAATTGATACATCAGTTTATCAGATTCCGCAGTGGAAGGAAACCGCTCTATGTGGTCGCGCATCAAGGGGTACCTGCTCATCGCCGCTGCCGGCGCCGCCGTCTATTTTTTTCTGAACAACCACATCATTTTCTACGGGCAAGAGGCTTCCGTCATTCAGAACGTCTATCTGCTCAAGAAAACCAAGCTCAACCTTCACCACACCTTTTTCAGTCTGCACCAGAAAAAGCCGGATGCGGTCATGAAAATCAAGCCGCTGAGAGAGGCCGGCATCGGTGGGTTGCTGGTCGAGCTCCGTCTTCTGACCGAGCAGGAAAAAAGCCGCCTGGAAACCCTGTACCGTTGAACGCCCGGCCGGGCGTTCAAACACAAAAACGCGCCGGGTGGAACCCGTCGCGTTTTTTTTATTTAACAAGATGCGGGTCAGGGGTCCGGCCGGGCGATCGCATTCAGCTGCAGCGTGATGGGACGTTCCCCTTCGGATTCGCCGTGGACGTGAATGGGCCCGGGCCTGCGGTAATGATCCTGCCCTGAATCGGCCCCCAGCCATTTCTCCTGGTGGGACTTGAAGACCTGCATCGCCACCGAGTCCACATCCACCAGGGCCTTCTCCAGCACCAGCGCCAGCCGTCCTTTGCGCTCCTCCAGGTGCATGAGAGGGGCGATGGGGATGCCGATGGGTTCCCATTGCTCGAAGTCGTGCTCCAGGTTCCGGATGGCGGCCATCTGCCCGGTCGCGCCGTTGGCGACCAGGCTGAACACCGTCAAACCCAGGTTGTAGGTGTAGGTGCAGTCGAAGCGGGTCGGGTCGTTGCCGCGACCGTCATACCCGTAGAAATGCTCCTGGGTTTTGAAGCTGGGGACCGTCTTTTTGTAAATGGCCTCGACGGCCGCCGGGACTTTGTCCGGGGGCTCGAGCAGGCCGGCTTTCTCCAACTCCTGCCGCAGCGTTTTCGCCGAAATGATGGACGCCTTGGTCAACAGGTGTTCGCCCGTGTCGTAGTTTTCGAAAATGGCCGGGCCGAAGCGACCGGGGTCCAGCCCCTCTTTAGCCAGCGTCTTGCGGAAATAGCCGCGCTGAATGCCGAGCTTGTAGGTTCCCTTCTCCTTGAGGATGCTGAGATAGTCGTGCACGAGCCCCATCAGGACTTTTTCGGTCTGGATCTGCGAGAACTGAAAATTGCCGTGGCTGTCGCGCTCCGTCAGCAGGCCTTCCTGGAAGAACTCGGGCAGGTCGTTGAACAGGTCCTCGTCGCGGGTGTTCCAGAGCTTGAAGGAGGCATCGTCCCGCGAGCGCTGGGCCAGGCGGTGCAGGTATTCGAGTTTGTCCTCCAACAGCGGGAAGGCGGAATGGAACTCCCGGTCGCGGGTGCGGTTGTACTCGGCGATGATGGTGTTCAGCTTCATGATGAACACCTCGACCTCGTTGACGAACTCGAGCACCCCCTCCGGGATGACGATCACCCCGTAGTTCTTCCCGGCCCTCGCCCGTTTGACGATTCCCTCGCAGATGATGCGCGAGAGGTGCCGCAGGGTCATGCCGAAGGCGGTGTAGTCGGTGGTTTTGTCACGGCGCGCCTTCTCCAGGCGTTCCTCGTCCACAAAGTCCACCAGGTCCTCTCCGATGACGGTGAGGTTGGGGTGCGACTGCAACGCCACCTCCAGCGCCAGATGGCTCGCCACCCGGCCCATGACCTTGCAGACATGGTAGTACTTGATGTCGGAGCTGGCGTCGTTGCAGAGGCCGGCGATGGAGTTGGCGAACGCCCGGGCCGCCGTGTGGAAGCCGAAAGACACCGCGCACAGCACGTGGCCTGCGTCGTCACGCACCTGGATGTCGCCGTCGATCGTCTTGGGCACGCCGATCACCTGGATGCCGTCGTCGTAGAGCTCCTGGGCCAGGAAGGCCGCGTTGGTGTTGGAGTCGTCCCCGCCCACGATCACCAGCGCGTTCAGGCCGAGCGCCTTGCAGGTTTTCCGGGACAGGTCGACCTTCTGCCGGGAGTCGATTTTGGCGCGACCGGTCTTGATCATGGTGAAACCGCCCAGATTGCGGTAGGCATCCACGAGCTCACGGGTGATCTCGACGGCCTCGTTTTCCACAACGCCGTCCGGCCCGATGAGGAAGCCGAACAGGCGGTTTTCGGGGTTGGCCCGCGTGGCGGCATCGAACAGGCCGGCGATGACATTGTGGCCGCCGGGGGCCGGCCCGCCCGAAAACACGATGCCGATGCGGCGCGGCGCAGTGCAGCGCTGAGCCGCCCCCTGGTCCGCCTTGCTTTTCCCGCGAACCACCTGCACCTTGTTGCGGATGATTTTCGGCAGCTGGCGCTCGGCTTCCCGGTCGATGGAGAAGCGGTAGATGTCGGTTTCTTCAAGCGTGGTATATTTATTGGAGAACACCTTGCAAGCCGGCGGCATAAACGCGCGTCTGTCCACCAGCGTGCGGCTGACGTCGTCCACCGCCATTTTCACGATGGGATTGTCGAGAATCTCCCGCAGATCCGACACGGTTTTCTCTGCCATGCCACGCCCCTCCCCCCCTTGGTGTTAACGTATGAAGTCTGCCACGGCAAATAAGCATCAACATACCGGGCAGGCGTCCCTGGTGTCAAGATCATTCGCAGGGCGCCTGGAGGGCGGTTTCACAATGATTTTATGGCCATAACACCTTGTGCCTCCGGCGTCCGCCGGGGTGGAGATCGATGACCCGGCCCCCGCATTCGCATTTCCGAATGCGGCCGCGGGCCTCTTGACACCGGCCGTCGCGTCTGCATAAATCGGGCGGATGATCGACGTTCGCAACCTGTACAAGACCTTCTGGGTTCCGCACGAGGTGAAGGCGCTGGTGGATGTGTCGGTGTCGATTTCCGCCGGCGAGGTCGTGGTGGTGATCGGACCCTCGGGCTCCGGCAAGAGCACCCTGCTGCGCTGCCTCAACCGGCTGGAGACGTCCGATTCAGGCCAGGTTTTCATCGAGGGCGTCGACGTGCTCGATCCCAGAACCGACATCAACAAAGTGCGGGCCGAGGTGGGCATGGTGTTTCAGTCCTTCAACCTCTTCCCGCACAAAACCGTTTTTCAAAACATCACGCTGGCCCAGCGCGTGGTGCGCAAACGATCCGTGGCCGAGGCCCGGGAAAAAGCCGATGCGCTGCTGCAGAAGGTAGGCATCCAGGAAAAGGCCGGGGCCTACCCCGACCAGCTCTCCGGCGGCCAGCAACAGCGGGTCGCCATCGCCCGCGCCCTTGCCATGGACCCCAAGGTCATGCTCTTCGACGAGCCGACCTCCGCCCTGGACCCGGAGATGATCGGCGAGGTCCTGGACGTCATGAAAACCCTGGCCAAAGAGGGCATGACCATGGTCGTGGTCACCCACGAAATGGGCTTTGCCAGGGAGGTGGCCGACCGGGTGGTTTTTATGGATGCCGGGGCGGTCGTCGAAACCGGGACGCCGGAACATTTTTTCTCCAACCCCACACACGACCGGACAAAGCTGTTCCTGAGCCAGATATTGAAATAGGTTTCAGGGCCGGGTCCGGATAACCCACCAAAATGATTCAGAAGCGCGACACACCCAACATCTTGTAGCGCCCGGCCTAAAACCATACCTTTAGTTGTGTTTTTTCTTTACATCGGATCCCCACCCTGCTATTATTAAAACCACTGATCGACCGACAATTTCGGCGTTACATCTGACTGAACAGGGAGGAGATCCACGCCCATGAAGCTTAAGAGACTCGAGATCACCGGCTTCAAATCGTTTTATGAAAAGGCCAGCATCGAGTTTCCGGCCGGCATAACGGCTGTCGTTGGGCCCAACGGCTGCGGCAAGAGCAACGTGATCGACGCCATCCGCTGGGTGATGGGCGAGCAGAGCGTCAAGCAGCTGCGCGGCAAATCGATGGAGGACGTTATTTTCTCCGGCACCAACGGCAAGGCCCCTTTAGGGATGGCCGAAGTCTCGCTGACCCTATCAAACGACAACGGCAGCGCGCCGGAGGCACTGAGGGACTTCACGGAAATCAACTTCACCCGCCGGCTTTACCGCTCCGGGGAGAGCACCTACCTGTTGAACAAACAACCCTGCCGCCTCAAGGACATCCACAACATCTTTCTCGGCAGCGGCCTCGGCTCGCGCTCCTACTCGGTCATCCAGCAGGGCAACATCGGCGTCATCACGGAAGCCGGCCCGGAAGAGCGCCGTTATTTCGTCGAGGAGGCCGCCGGCGTCACCCGCTACAAGCAGCACAAGGCCGAAGCGCTGCGCAAGATCGACCAGACGCACCAGAACCTGCTGCGGGTGGCCGACATCATCGTCGAGATCAAGCGCCAGATGGACAGCCTCAAGCGGCAGGCGCGCAAAGCGGAGCTCTTCAACAAATACCAGGCGCGGGCCAAGGAACTGGATGTCCGCCTGGGGCTGCAGCATTTCGAGGACTTCACCCGGCAGATCGACGCCACCGCAGCGCTCCTGCAGCAGCTGCGGGACGCCGACCTCGAGCAGTCCGCCGAGTTGAAGAAACTCGACGCCGCCGTGGAGGACATCAAGCTCGAACGCTGGCAGAAAAACCAGGCGATCGGCGAACAAAAGACCCGGAAATTCGAGATCCAGCGCACCATCGACCGCGTGGAAAACGACCTGAAGCACCTGCGCGGGGAGATCGAACGCCTGGCCCGGGAGACCGGCGAGCTTCAGAGCGCACGCCGGGGGCTGGACGATAAAAACCAGAGCATGCTCGCCGAAATCGCGCAAGGGGAGACCGAAAGCTCACGGCTGCGAGAGGGCATCGACCGGATCCGGACACTGCTCGAGCAGGAGCGCTCCACCCAGGAGCAGCTCACCGCCGCCCTCGGCGAGATGAACCAAAAGCTGGAAGCCGCCAAGTCGCACCTGTTGGATCTCATGAGCCGAGAATCCCAGTACCGCAACGTCCATCAGAACGCGTCCACCAACCGCGAAAGCCTGAAGCGCAGGCTCAAGCGCACGGATGAAGAAGAGGCCCAGACCCGCAAGAAAATCGACGAGGCTCAGGAACGCGAAGGCCGCGCCCAGGGTCGCCTCGCGACCGTCAAGGCGGACATCGAGACGCTGGGCGGGCGGATCGCGGACACCCGCGGCCGCCTCGATGAAAAGTCCAGGGCGCTGGGGGCTCTCGTCAAGCAGGTCCAGAGCCTGGAGCTCGAGCGCAGCACGGTCCGGTCGAAGTATTCCACCCTGAAGAAAATGGAAGACAACTTCGACTGGTACAAGGACGGCGTCAAGGCCGTGATGAAGCACGCGAAACCGGCGGCCGCCGCCGAGCGAGCGGAACCGGCCCCGGGCGACCGGGTGCTGGAAGGCGTGGTCGGCCTGGTGGCCGACCTCATCGAACCGGAGGACTCCGCCGCCCATGCCGTCGAAGCGGCCCTGGGAGAATCCCTGCAGTACATCATCGTCGAAAGCCAGCAGGCCGGATTGACGGCGATCGAATACCTCCAGCGCCAGAGCGCCGGCCGCAGCGGTTTCATCCCGGTCTCCGCGCTGCACGACACCTCGGCAGGCGTCGGCGAACGCCCCGACCCCGCACGGCTGCTGCTGCAGCACGTCACCGTCAAACCGGGGTTCGAGGGGATCGCCCGGGCCCTGCTCGGCAACGTGGTGCTGACCGAAACGCTCGAGGAAGCGGTCTCCCTGTTCAACCACAACGGCAGGATCCAGACCATCGTCACCCGCAACGGCGACGTCATCTCCCCCAAGGGGTTCCTGATCGGCGGCAGCCGGGAGGGGGCCAGTGGAATTTTGGTCAAAAAACAGGAGCTGAGGGAGCTGGAACGCCAGGGCCGGGCTCTGGACCAAAAGGTGGAGGCCACCCGCCTCGAGCTGAAGTCCATGGAGGCCGAGGTCCGCAACCTGGATGTGGCGCTGCAGCAGCTGATCGAGCAGAAAAACCAGGCGCGCGACAACGAGATCGAGGCTGAAAAGGCGCTTTACAAGGCATCGGAGGACCTCAAGGGCCTCCGGCGGCAGATGGAGATCATTCAGCTCGAGCAGGAGCAGCTGATGGGGGAGGCGAGCGATCTCGATGATGAAATCGGCCGGACCGACCGGGCGCTGGCGGCCATCACGTCGGACATCGAGGCGGCCCAGATCGCCGTAGCCGAGGCCTCCAACCGGATCGCGGACCTCACGGCCCAGTTGCAGGAGTTCAACCAGAAGGTCGTCAACTTCAAGATGGAGATGACGGCCCTCAATGCCAAACTGGAGAACAGCACCAACAGCTTGAGGCGGCTGCGGGAATTCCAGACCGACGGGGTCCGGCGGCTGGAGCAGCTGACCCTTGAGATCGACCAGAAAACCGAAAGGACGGACGCCTCCAGACAGAAGGTCCAGGAACTCGAGCAGTCGCTCGCCCAGATGTACCGGCAGACCTCGGACCTCGACCGGGAGATCGAACGCAACGAGGTGGACTACGCCGCCATCGATGCCAAGCTCAAAGAGAGCGACGAAAAGATATCCGAGATCAAGGACCGGCGCGAAAAGACCCTCGAGCAGTTCCGCCTGCTCGAACTCGAGCAGACCCAGCGCACGCTCAAGCGCGAGCACGTCGCCCGCCAGCTCGAGGACCGCTACCAGACCCCTCTGGCCGAGCTCCGGTCGCAGCTGGCGCCGGCGGCGGAGCCCACGGCCTCCGAACCCGGGCCGACGCCAGAGGCGATGGAGGCCGAACTCGGCCGCTACCGCACCAAGATGGCCCGAATCGGCGATGTCAACCTGGGCGCCATCAAGGAATACCAGCAGCTCAAGGAGCGCCATGAATTCCTCCAGACGCAGAAGGAGGACCTGGAAAAGGCGATCGAGGATCTGCAAAAAGTGATCCGCAAGATCAACACGGTCTCCCAGGAGCGCTTCATGCAGACCTTCCTCGCCATCAACGAAAAGCTGGCCGAGGTCTTCCCGCGCCTTTTCAACGGCGGCACCGCGGAGCTGGTCCTTACGGATCCCGACAAGCCGCTCGAGACCGGGGTCGAGTACATGATCCACCCGCCCGGCAAGAAGCTCACCCGCATGAGCCTGCTCTCCGGCGGCGAAAAGGCCATGGCCGCCATCGCCTTCATCTTCGCGATCTTCCTGATCCGGCCGACCTCCTTCTGCCTGCTCGACGAGATCGATGCGCCGCTGGACGAGTCCAACGTCTTCCGGTTCAACGACCTCCTGCAGCACATCGGCGAGAAATCCCAGATCATCATGATCACCCACAACAAACGCTCGATGGAGTTCGCGGACATGCTCTTCGGCATCACGATGGAGCAGAAAGGCGTGTCCACGGTGGTGTCCGTCAACCTCAAGCGTCCGGAAGCTCAGGCCGCATGACCGTCCGTCCGGGCGCCACAGCGCCCGGGCCTCACACGACAGGGGATTTCACGGCAGTGGCCTGGTTCAAACGAAAAAGCGACCCGCCGCCCCGGGGCCGGACCCGGCGGCGGAAGACCCATCGGCGCAGGAGGCCCGCCGGGGTGTTTTCGCACGGCTGAAGCAGCGCCTGTCCAAGACGCGCCGGAGTTTCGCCGACGGCGTCGGCCGCATCCTCACGGGCAAGCGCAAGATCGACGCCGAGCTCCTCGATCAGATTGAAGAGCTGCTGATCACGGCCGATGTCGGTGTGCAGACCGCCACGGAACTGATCGAGCGCATTTCCGCCGCCCAAGCGGCCGATGCGGGTGAACTGCAGCGGGTGCTGCGCGCCGAAATCCTCTCCATCCTGACCCGGCAGGCGCACGCCGCGCCGGCCGTCGCCGCAGCACCCCACGTCATCATGGTCGCCGGGGTCAACGGCGTCGGCAAAACCACCACCATTGGGAAGCTCGCCGCGCGATATACCGCCGCCGGCAAAACCGTCCTGATCGCAGCGGCCGACACCTTCCGCGCCGCAGCGGTCGATCAGTTGGCCATCTGGGCCGAGCGGGCCGGCGCCGGGCTCGTGCGCCACAAGGACGGGACCGACCCGGCCGCCGTGGCCTACGACGCGGTGGACGCGGCGGTTTCCCGCGGCATCGATGTCGTGATCGTCGACACCGCCGGCCGCCTGCACACCAAAATCAACCTGATGGAGGAGATCAAGAAGGTCAAGCGCTCCATCGCCAAACGGCTGCCCGACGCGCCGCACGAAGTCCTTCTGGTCCTGGATGCCACCACCGGCCAGAACGCGGTCTCTCAGGCGCGCATGTTCAACGAGGCGCTCAGTGTCACGGGCTTGGCGCTCACCAAGCTGGATGGGACGGCCAAGGGCGGGATCGTTATCGCCGTCTGCCGGGCCTTCAACATCCCGCTGCGCTACATCGGTATCGGCGAGGCCATCGAGGATTTGCAGGACTTCGACCCCGAGCAGTTCGTGGACGCGCTTTTTGATGAGGGTTGACACGACGGAACCTGCGTGAACGCACGTCCGGCGCGGCCTCGCAGCGACCTGACCGGGTGCAGATTTGTATTGACACGCTCTGTGTCTTTCTGTAATGAGCTTCAATCATCGCCGTTTTCACACGGTCGTTCATGCACCATGAACTTCACACCAAAGGGGAGAACACCATGACCAAAGCGGAACTGATCGACAAAGTGGCGAAGGATGCGGGGATTTCCAAGGTGGCCGCGGCCGCGGCTCTGCACTCCTTCATGGACAACGTGACCAAGGCCCTCAAGAAGCCGGAGGGGAAGGTGACGCTCGTTGGATTCGGCACCTTCAGCAAATCCAGGCGCAAGGCCCGCAAAGGCCGCAACCCGCAGACCGGAGCCGCGATCAAGATCAAGGCCTCCACGGTGGTGAGGTTCAAGGCCGGCAAGGCGCTGAAAGACGCCGTCTGATACCATAAAAACAAAAAGCGGGTTCACGCGGGTGCGTGAACCCGCTTTTTGTTTTTTTAGAAGGTTATTATAAACTGCGTGAACTCGCCCGTGTAAGGCTCCCACTCGAGCCTCACGTCGTCCACCCGCGCCAGCGCGGAGCCTTTCCGGCACCAGGCCAGCATGTCCTCCACCCGCTGCGTCTCGCCCTCGATCACCGCCTCCACCGACCCGTCGCGGCGGTTGCGGACCCAGCCGAAGACCCCGATGCGCTGGGCGGCCCAGCGGGTGTCGGCCCGGAACGCGACCCCCTGCACCCGGCCGGCGATGATCACGTGCGCCCTGACATTTTGAGTCTCCATGGCCCCCTCGTATCGCGATGAGTCGTTTCGTTTCAGATAGCCGGATCAGGGGTCCAGGAGTCGAGGGTTCAAGGGTTCGAGCGAGCTGTAGGTGTTCATTTTCCCCACTTGAACCCTTGGCCCCTTGACTCTAAACACGGTTGCTTGAACCCTCGAACCCTGCCGAACAGCTCTATCCGCTGCCCCTGCCGATCAGCTCCAACCACTGCTCTTCGGTCAGCACGGTCAGGCCCAGTTCTCTCGCCTTCTTCTCCTTGGACCCCGCGCCCGGCCCGGTAACCACGTAATCCGTCTTCTTGGACACCGACCCGACCACGTTGGCGCCCAGCGCCTCGGCCTGTGCCTTGGCCTCACTGCGGCTCATGGATTCCAGGCCGCCGGTGAAGACCACTGTTTTGCCGGAAATGGGGGAGGCGGCGGGAGGCCGCTCGAAGTCCGTCACCGCGACCAGCGGCGGTTGCCTGTCGCAGGGCAAGGTCAGGGCATCCAAGGCCTCGCGGTTGTGAGGCTCCGCAAAAAACCCCAGGATATCCTCCACCATGCCGGCGCCGATACCGTTGATCGACAGCAGTTCGGCGTGTTCTTCGACGGTGCGTTTTTGTGCCGCCAGCATGCTTTCGCGCCAGCGCGCCAGAGACAGATAGTGCTTTGCCAACAGTCGGGCGGTCGCCTCGCCGACCTGACGGATGCCCAGCGCATAAATAAAACGGTCGAGCGGAATGGTGCGGGCGCGCTCGATGGCGTCGAACAGCTTGCGCGCCGACTTTTCCCCCCATCCCTCCCATTCGCGCAGCGGCGGGAACCCCTGCCCGTCGCGCGCCTCCAGGGTGAATATGTCCGCCGGGGTCCGGATCCGCCCTGTGCCGTGAAACAGCTCGATGTTCTTCTCGCCCAGGCCTTCGATGTCGAAAGCGTCGCGGGAAGCGAAGTGTTTCAACCGCTCCACGGCCTGGGCCGCGCAGATCAACCCGCCGGAGCAATACGTGTCGGCTTGCCCTTCCTCCCGGACCAGCCGGCTGCCGCACACCGGGCACTTTGCGGGGAATCGATAGGGACGACTGCCGGCCGGCCGCTGGGCCGCTTGGGCTTCAACCACCTGCGGGATGACATCGCCCGCTCGCTGAATCACCACGGTGTCGCCGACCCGGATATCCTTGCGTTCGATCTCGTCGGCGTTGTGCAGCGTGGCCCGTCTCACCAGCACGCCGCCGACGCTGATCGGCGCTAAATGCGCCACCGGCGTGATTTTCCCGGTGCGCCCCACCTGGCATTGAATGTCCTCCACCACGGTCACGGCGCGCTCCGGCGGAAATTTCCAGGCCACCGCCCACCGCGGCGAACGGCTGACGAAGCCGAGCCGGCCCTGCCAGTCCAGTCGGTTTACCTTGAGCACGACGCCGTCGATGCTGAAGCCCAAGCCGGAGCGCTTCTGCTCCATTTCTGCGTGAAAGCGTACCAGCCCTCCCAGATCCGCATCCAGGGCCTTGACCACCCTTGAGGGCTCGTTCGGTCGAAATCCCCAGCCGTGGATCCGGCGCAGCGCTTCCGACTGCGTCTTTGCAAAAGACTGCGACACGTCGCCCCAGCCATGTACGGCAAACCGCAGCGGACGTGCGGCGGTGACGGCAGGATCCAGCTGGCGCAGGCTTCCGGCAGCGGCGTTCCTGGGGTTGGCGAAGACCTTGTCGCCGGAGGCTTCCTGCTGTGCGTTGAACGCCAAAAATTCCGAATCGGTCATGTAAACTTCGCCGCGCACCTCCAGCACGTCGGGCCAGCCCCTCCCCTTGAGCGCAGCGGGGACATCCCTGATCGTCCTGACGTTGGCGGTCACGTCTTCGCCTTCCACGCCGTTGCCGCGCGTGGCCGCGCAAGCGAGCGTTCCATGCTCGTAGCGCAGGGCGCAGGAAACCCCGTCGATCTTGGGCTCGCAGTCGATCTCGATGGCCGCGTCCGGGGCTTTCAGCTCGCGCAGAAAGTTGCGTATGCTCTCCAGCCAGTCGGCGATGTCCTCGCGCGAGAAGGCGTTGCCGAGCGATAGCATCGGAACGCTGTGGCGCACTTTTTTGAAGCCGGCGGCCGGGGCGGCACCCAGCTTTCGGGAGGGGCTTTCCGGCAGAACCAGTTCCGGGAAACGCTCTTCGATGGCTTCGTTGCGCTGCCGCAGCGCGTCGTACTCGGCATCGCTGATCTCCGGCTGGTCCTGTTCATGGTACAGCCGGTCGTGGTGGGCGATGAGCCCGGCCAGCTCTTTCAACTCCGATAGCGCGTCCGCCTCGGTCAATTGGTCTGGAGGCGCGTCAAAGAGGGTCGTACGATTTCGTGCCATGCGTTGACCTGCCATCATTCTGAAGATCGGATGCAAGCGCCATGGGCGGCCATGATGCGGGGTCCGTGGCATAAAGCTGAATTATAAAGTAGTTCGGGGGGGCGGCGCAATACCGTATTGGAACGCATTTTCGAGTGACTATCGCGCCGTTTTAGTGTATCCGTCGTTCCTGTGGATAATCTCGTCGGAAGAAAAAAGCTGCCTGGATCAGGGGATGCTTCCTTAACCAAATGCGAGGTGAGACCGATGGCGAAACGATGGGCTAAAAAGATAGATTCCTTGAGCGAGTCGATGACCGTTGCGGTTTCCGACCGGGCGCGCGAACTGCAGCAGAAGGGAGTGAACGTGGTCAACCTGGGAGGCGGCGACCCTGATTTCGACACACCGCCACACATTGTCGAGGCCGCTGTCGCCGCGATCAACAAGGGCCTCACCCACTACGTCGCCAGCAAAGGGATCCCCGAGCTTCGAAAGGCCATCACGGACAAGTTCCAGCGCGACAACCACGTGGCCTATGACCCGGGCACCGAGATCATCGTCACCGCCAGCGGGAAGCTTGCGCTCTATATCACCCTCGCCGCCATGCTGGAGCCGGGAGACGAAGTCCTGTATTTCGACCCTGCCTGGGTGAGTTACGAACCCATGATCCTGATGCTGGGCGGGGTACCGGCGGACGTCCCGCTGCGCCCCGAGGACAACTTCATTCTGGATGGCGATGTGCTGAAGAAACGGGTCACGCCGCGGACCAAGGCCATGATCCTGAATTCACCGAACAACCCGACCGGGAGGGTCCTGACTGCGGAGGAGCTCAACGTCGTCGCCCGCTCAGCCCAGGAGCATGGCTACTGGGTGCTGAGCGACGAGATCTACGAGCATATCATCTATGACCAGCGGCGGCACATCAGCCTCGCCTCGCTGCCGGGGATGCGGGATCTCACCGTGACCCTCAACGGCATGTCCAAGGCCTACGCCATGACCGGGTGGCGCCTGGGCTACCTCGGGGCCCCCGCCCCCCTGTGCGAGCAGATCCTCAAGGTCCAGCAGCACGTCGTCACCTGTGCCCCCTCCTTCGTCCAGGCGGCCGGCGTGGCCGCGCTGCAAGGCCCTCAGCGCTGTGTGGTCGAGATGGCGGCGGAATACGACCGCCGGCGCCGGTTCATGACGGACGCCCTGAACTCGATCCCCGGCGTGCATTGCCCGCAGCCGGAGGGGGCGTTCTATCTCTTTCCCAAAGTCACCTACCAAGGGCTGGATTCGAATTCACTGGCCGAATTCATGATTGAGAAGGCGCACGTCGCCGTAACGCCCGGTTCGGCGTTCGGCAATACGGGGGCGCAGAACATAAGGCTCACCTTCGCCACTTCCATGGCGAACCTGCGCCAGGCCGCCGAGCAGTTGAAAGCCGCAATGGAATGAAAGCGGTCTAAACCACGCACCTGCCTGCCGCAAAACAGCTTTATTTTCTTATTCCGTGGGAGGCTCCTTTTTACTGCTTTTTGAAGATTTTGCCTTCCGGGGGGCCGGTTTTGCCGGAGCAGCGGTTTCCTTCTGCTGTGTTTTTTCCCATTGCCGGCGCTTCTGGATCCGTCCCTGGAACTCCATGGATGTTTGAACCTCTTCACCATTGGTCCACCGAATCAGCATTTCATCCTTTTCAATGGACATGACCTTGAAGGGCCCTTTTTCATTTTCGTACTTCTCGCCGATTATAAATTCGAATTCAGTGGATGGATTCATTTTCCCTCCATTTGCCCCATGTGTGCATGGAGATTCTCCAGGGCACAAACCGGTTTTTTTGTTTTGCCTGCAGGCATTGTTGACGGAGACGGCTCGCCGGTTCTAAGCCTCTGCAAAAACGGCAAGGCCTTTTTTCATCATGTCTTTATCGTCAAAAAACAATTCAATCTTACCATCGTTGGGCGACGCGTATAACTTTACTACGGCTTCAGCGATTTTGGCTGCATATTGATGGTTGGGGAAAAAGTTGACGGTCCGCAGCGTGGTTACCAAATTACCTATCCCGACGGAAATCGAATCGGCGATGGCGGCATTATCGTACGTCTCCTCACACAGCAGGCAGAAGCTGGTATCTTCAAGCATCGAAGATTCAATTATGTTCATGTGCTTGTCGATCACAGCGAACTCCCTGATGTTCAGGTGTGTTCCCGAACCATCCAGGTATATTTGGAATTTCTGGCGCATGCGTTCCTCCTTTGTCCGCAAGGAATGAACCATCGTTTAGACATATTTTATCCCCAGGCCGTAGGACCAAGCGGAGCCAACGCCGCACAACAACTTGCGCCATTGGATCACGGCCGGGCAAGCGCGTGGCCCGGCACCACGTTCCCGGTTATCAAAAAGTATGTGGAAGGTTGAGCCGGGCCGAGGCGCATAGTTGGACTCAAGATACATCCCGTCCCTGCAGCCTTTATGCATGGACGCCGGATACTGGTACCCGGTTCGACCGTCTTTGATCGTGACAGGGGAACCTGGCTCGATGCGCACGGTGCGACTTTTCCCGTTCAATGGTCCCATTTGCGGTGGCCTGTTCCTTTCCTGGTCAACCCCGGGAACGAATACCCCGCCATATTCGTCTGATGAATTTCCCGTTGGAGAAATGGCCGGATAGACACCCTGTGGCCTGAACCGACGGATGGCTAATCCTTCCACGCCCCATTGCCTTTGTTCTTGCTGACGGCGATGATGTTGCCTTGGAGGTGAACGCCGTCAAACTGCTTTACGGCGCGTTGAATGCCGTCTTCAGTTTCCATTTCGATCAGCGCGATCCCCCGGCTCTGCTTGGAGTATCTGCCTCTGACGATCGCAACTGAAGTGACCTTTCCAACCATGGAAAAATGGTGATTCAGCTCCGCCTCATTGGTTTCGTTGGATAGATTACTGATGTACAATTTTGTTTTCACGTATGACCTTTAAAAAATGCCGCCACCCGATTTCAATGGGACTCCTCCTGTGTATGTATGGGACTGTCGAGGAGAACCAAAACCCGATGAAGAAGTGGAGGGACGGGGCACCCCCTCTGGTAATAAAGGGGGTGCCGACTTCAGAGTGGAGATTTAGACCGTCTGTACGTTGGCTGCAGACTTGCCCTTCGGCCCGTCCTGAACATCAAAGCTAACTGTTTGGCCTTCTTGCAGGCTTTTGAAGCCGCTATTCTGGATAGCGCTGAAATGTACAAACACGTCGCCCCCGGTTTCGGCTTCGATAAAGCCGAAGCCTTTGGCCTCGTTGAACCATTTGACTTTTCCTTGCATCGTCGCTTTCATCCTCCTTTCCTAGATTTTTTAAGGCGGATTTTAACGACGGCATAAAAAAACCACCGCACTTTGAAGGGTGTGGTGGTTAAGCCCTACACTGCAAAATGTTTTTCAATCCAACCTTGGCGGCAATCGATTCCCGCAGGGGATTTCTCGATGCCGTAACGTACACAAGATAGGCTCGTTGTGTGTACATGTCAACATAATTAGTTGCAGCCGTGGGAAATTGCCGGCTGGATGCCGCTCAACGGGGCGTTCACTGAGTGCCGAATGGGTGCACTTCAAGATAGAACCCCATCTATCTCGCCTCCATTCGGTGAGCGACCAGTTGATGACGCGGCTCCAACCTTTGAGAAAGCAAGCCTTTTTCGCTCCTGCAGCAAAGCCCGGGTCCGGCCGATCTCGGCGGCCAGTTCCTTTTCATCCGGCAGCACCGTCCGGTACTCCGCGGCCATCACCTTGTTGGGCAGCCCTTCTAATGCATACCGGGCGACGGCGTCGTCTTTCCGGGCGCAAAGGATCAGGCCCACGGGCGGGTTTTCGTCCGCATGGACCCAGTGCTCCCGCGCATAGTTAAGGTAGAGGTGCATCTGGCCGGCATCGGCATGGGTGAATTTGCCGATCTTAAGGTCGATGATGACCAGGCAGCGCAGGCGGCGGTGGAAAAAGAGCAGGTCCACCCGATACCATTCGTCGCCGATGCGCAAACGTTTTTGCCTGCCGATGAAGCAGAAATCGCCGCCCAATTCCAAGAGAAAGCTCTCAAGATGCCGGATAAGCGCCTCTTCCAAGTCCGATTCGGAATACTCGTCCTTCAGGCCGAGGAATTCGAGAACAAATGGATCTTTGATTTCCTCGGCAGGGTGAACCCGGTCATCAGGCAGCGCTTTTTCAGCCTTGCTCAACATGGCAGCCTTGTTGCGGGACAGGGCGGTGCGTTCGTAGAACTGAGAATTGATCTGCCGGTCGAGCTGCCGCACCGACCAGCCACCGCGCAAAGCTTCGGTCTCGTAGAACGTGCGGGCATGTTCGTTCTTGACCCCGAGCAGGCGCACGTAAGCGGACCAGGGCAGCGGGAAGCTTGAGGCGATGCTGGAAAAGGGAGATTCTGCGGACACAGTCTGCAAAATGTCAGAGAGTGCCTGGAGAATCGAGCCTTCAGGTCTGTCAATCGATTGCTCTTGAGAAATACGCAACGGTGTTGCGTATTTCACGACCTGGTCTTCGCCATACAATTTACGCGACAGCGTCGCGTAAATTCGTTCTGAGGGATAAATGAGGTAAAAGGATCGAAATCGCTGGAGATTATCAACCCCGAACCCACGTCCAAAACGTTGGCCAAGATCGACAGACAGCCGTTCGAGTAGTTCCTCCCCATACGCTGCACGCTTCTCACCCTTCTGCTCAGACTCCACAATACGCCGACCGATCAACCAGTACGCGGCCGTCATGATGCAATTTGCCGAACGGGCCGCCGACTTCCTGGCCGCATCGATGACGCTGGAGATGTCCCCGAGAACAGCATCGTAATGGACATTCAAATTGCGGTCCGGTCTTTTTGCCTTTTTGACCATGAGGCTCCCCTGGGCCGACCGCTGTACTTCACCAGCCCATATCACGTAGAAACCTGCAGCTGCTGTCGCCCGTTCCGCTGGATGTTGTTTTGACCTTAATCACATCATAGTGACAGATCCGGTCACAGTTGTTCCTAAATTTTCTTACGGGTCACCTCCCAAAGGGCGCCGCGTCCCCGCCCCGTAAGCTTTACGGCCCCTTGCTGCTTCATCGCCTGGAGTATTTTTTTGATGAGTTGCCGGCTCGCCGCAGGGACTACGGATAGGATTTCAGCAAGCGCGAAAGACCTTTGACTGGTTCAGGATGCCCGGCGCAGAAGTCGCTCTTGGCCGAGCGGACCGAAGCATTTTCGACTTTTTGCGAGAATTCGCCGTACCCTTTCCTCAGAATCGAGAGAAAGTAGTTCCACCATGCGCCGACGTCGTTTTTCCCGGCATGCCACCCGGTCGAACATTGTGCAAGGGCGCCATAGTACTCCTCCTTGCGGTCCTCAACCAATCTCTCCAAACTGATGTAACGGCACACGAAGAGACTCTCCTGAATGAGCAGGAAGGTCGTCAGAAGACGGGATACGCGGCCATTGCCGTCTCGAAACGGGTGGATGCAAAGCAGGTCGAACACGCACGTGGCGATAAGCGGCAGGACGGGAAGCTTTTTGATCTCGCGGGCATGCAGGTAGGCTTCGCATAGGGCTTGCACGGCCCGCGGCGTATTCTTGGCGGGCGTGGGGGCGAATCGCACACGCCTTTCCCCGCCTGGCAGAATTTCGATGATTTCATTGTTGCGGGACTTGTATTGCCCGGCGTCACCTGTCGCGCCGCCCTGCGCCAGCGCATGGAGCTTGCGGATGGCGTCGGCAGAGAGTGGCACCCTGCGTTTGCGGGAAAAAATCCATTCCAGGGCTTTGCGATAGCCGGCCAGTTCCTCTTCGGAACGGTCCAGGGGACGCGCCCTTCCCAGCACGACCGGCCGCAGTCGGACAGCTGCGCCTGTCCGCCTTCGAGCGGTTCACGATTTCAGCGCCTATATCGGCTGCTCGCAGGCCACCAGCACCTCAGGGCGCTGCCGCATCCACATCTCTTGCTGTCCGCGGGCCTGCATGCACTCGCCCAGCAGCCAGGCGGTGGTCGGAGACAGGGTCAGCGAGTCCATTCTGTTGATTGTTAAATTATTCATGTCAGCATATTAGATCATGTGGTAGCCTAATGATAGCCAATTTTTTAATGGGTAGCCAATTACCAAATTTTTGCATGCCCGGATGGCGGAAGGATCCGCCCGCCTGCCCTTGAAACATCCGATCATAGCCGTTAGAATAATATCTGTAGGTTTTGCATTCCCATCAGCAGGGAGGTTCTAATGAAATACAAAATAGTCCTGAAAAAAACCGATGAAGGCTACAGCGTTCGGTGCCCAGGGCTACCGGGGTGCTGGTCCCAGGGCGACACGGAAGCCGAGGCCATCGACAACATCAAGGACGCCATCCAGGAGTATCTCGCCGCCGTCTTCGACTCGATCAAGGGAACCGACGTGCGTGAAATAGAAGTGGCCGTATAAAATGCCCAAACTTGCCGGGATCCTACACTTGCATGCAATTAGAGCCCTGGGAAAGGCCGGCTTTACAGTTTTGCGCCAAGGGAAAAGGCATATTGTAATGTCCGATGGCCGGCGCTTTCTTACGATTCCTCGCAACAATCCCATTAACGCATATACCATGGGAGGCATCGTCAAGGACGCCGGCCTCAGCATTGAAGAATTCCGCAAGCTGCTCTGAAGCAACAACCTTCACTTTCACCCCACCCACACCCCTGCTTCGGGACCTTCGTTTGCCTCGAGCCAGTGCCAAAATGCGTGCATGCAGGTAAGGATCAACTAATGAGAACGCCAACCGGCCCGCGGCCCGGGCATCAGCGAATGCCGGCCGGGGTTTTCCCCAGCGTCTTGCGGACGTCCTCCTCGTGGATGCGGACGTGTTCATACGCCCAGCGGATGAATCGGTCGAGCCGGCCGTGGCCGTGAAAAGCGTGCATGCCCTCGCGGTCGAGGTCCTCTTCCTTCATCTCCCGGACGATGCGGACGGTCTCTCCGCGCACGGCCGTGAAGCGGTCGATCAGCTCATCGAGCGTGAGGCCGTCGTATTTCCGGGTCTGAGAGAGGTTGTAACGTTCAAAATCGAAATCCGGCGGCGCGCCCGGCCCGCCGGCCAGGATGTCCGTGAAGAGCCGGTGCATCGAGCGCTCGATGGCGGCGAAGTGCGCCAGCACCTGCTGCACCGTCCACTGCGCCCCGTCCTGGTAGACCTGCGTTCGAAGCTCATCCGGGCTCAGCGATCTGAAAAATGCCACGGTCTCCGCCAGCCCCTTCTCAAGTTCGGCTACAATTGCACGTCGACGATCCGTCATGGTGCCTCCTTTCTTGCCCGGCTGGTTTGTAAGAACGGCGACTCGCTAATGGTAAATGGTTACGTGCCGTCGACTCTATATATGCGGCGGGTACAGCCCCGGTTGGCCGAGAAACTGACCTGTCGAATCGGACTATCGTGGACGGGTTGTTCGCGGATAACAAGCGAAATGGCTTAATGAAGGACGGTGTCGGAGAGGACTTGGAAAGCGCCGGGTCAGGATGCAAACGGCAGCAGTGGTCCACCGGTCAACTCCTCGAACGGGTCGGTTCCGAGAATGCTGGTGCGGTGAGAAGGCCAGGTGCTTCGACGGGTACTCTGAACTCCGGACGGACTATAGCATGCTGGATGATTCCATGACAACCAAGGAGATGAACGGAAAAACGAGGTGGAACGAGGTTCAGCTGAAGCCGAGCAGACGGCCTCCCTGGAAAACCAGAAACGCCGCCACCCAGGCTACCGTGGTGCTGTAGCCGATGCTGAAAAACATCCACTGGTAGGAACCGGTCTCCCTGCGGATGGCGGCCGTGGTGGCGAGACACGGCAGGTAGAGCAGCACGAAGACCATCATGGACAGGGCCGAGAGCGCGGTCATGCCGGATGCGGCCAGCGCCTTTCCGAGCGCATCCTCTTCTTCGCCGTCGCCCGTTGCGTGCAGCACGCCCATGGTGCTGACCACGATTTCCTTGGCCACGAACCCGGAGAGCAGCGACACCCCGCCGCGCCAATCGATCCCCAGGGGGGCGAACGCCGGCTCGACGAAGCGGCCGATTCGGCCGATATAGGAATTCTCGGTCTGCTTCGTTTTCTGCATACGGCGGATCTCGTCAGCGGTGTCTTCGGAGCCATCCTCGACCCCCTGCATCGGCGCGACCGCGGCGGCTGGATTGCCTGCTCCCGCGGCAGCCGCCGCCTGCCGGGTCTGCGCTGCGTCATCCCGGGTGGTTGGAACTTCGCGCGGGAACGATGACAGGGCCCAGATAATCACCGACCCGAGCAGGATGACCTTGCCCATCTTGCGCAGAAAGAGTTTGCTGCGGTCCCACATGTGGATCATGAGGCTCTTGGCCATGGGCATGCGGTAGGGCGGCAGTTCCATCACGAAGGGGGCATCCGCGCCCTTGAGCAGCGTGGAACGGAAGACCCGCCCCGTGAGGATGGACAGCGCGATCCCCAGCAGGTAAAGGCCGAAGATCACCGTGCCGGCCCGGGCCCCGAAAAAGGCCCCGGCGAGCACGACGTAGACCGGGAGCTTGGCCGAGCAGGACATGAAGGGCGTGATGAGGATCGTGAGGATGCGGTCCTTTTCGCTTTCCAGGGTGCGCGCCGCCATGATGGCCGGCACGTTGCAGCCGAACCCCATGAGCATCGGGATGAAGGATTTCCCGTGCAGACCGATCAAGTGCATGATCCTGTCCATCAGGAAGGCCGAGCGCGCCATGTAGCCGGTGTCCTCGAAGAGCGCGATGCAGAAGAACAGGATCAGGATGTTGGGCATAAACTTGATCACGCTGCCGACGCCGGCGATGATTCCGTCGACGACCAGACTCTTGAGGATCCCCTCCGACATGAGGGAGGCCGCGGTTCCGGACGCAAGTTCCACGCCGGTTTGAATCCACTTCACCGGGTATTCCCCCAGCGTGAATGTCAACTGGAACATGGCCCAGATGAAAAAAATAAAAATGGGGAACCCGGCGAGCCGGTGGGTGAGGACCAGGTCGATGCTGCGGGAAATGTCGACCCGCTGCTGGGTGGTGGACGTCTGCACCTCGCGCACGATCCCGGCGATGAACCCGTAGCGCTCGTCGGTCATGACGATCTGCGGGTCTTCGTCGAAGCGGTCCGTGAGGTGCTTGCGCAGGGCCTGGGCTGCCTGCAGGATCTGGCGGCCGGCGTCGGGTGCCGCCGCGATCAGTCGTTCCTGGACGATGGCGTCGTCTTCGAGCAGCTTGACGGCGACCCAGCGCGGGAGATAGGGCAACGAGTCGTCGGTCTTGCTCTCCATGAAAAATGCCAGGCGGCCGATGGCCTCTTCGATGTCGGCGCTGTATTTCACCCGTCGGGTCCGATCCGGCGGGGCGGTGGACTCGGCCAGCCGGATGGCCTGCTCCAACAGCTCGTCCATACCCTCGTTGCGGTTGCCGACGGTGAACACCACCGGAATGTCCAGCAGCTCGGACAGCTTGCGGCCGTCTATTTTCGTGCCGCGGGCGCGTGCCATGTCCGCCATGTTGAGGGCGAACAGCACCTTGCAGTCCAACTCCCGGATCTGGGTGGCGAGGTAGAGGCTGCGCTCCAGGTTCGAGGCGTCGATGATGTCGATGACGACGTCCGGCCGCTCGTCCAAGAGGAAGTTGCGGGCCACGACCTCTTCGATGGAAAAGGGCGTGAGGCTGTAAGTGCCGGGCAGGTCGACGATGGTGAGATCGTACCCGGAGCGGGTGATGTGCCCCTCTTTTTTTTCAACGGTGACCCCCGGCCAGTTGCCGACCTTCTGGCGGGTACCGGTCAGGTTGTTGAATATGGAGGTTTTTCCGGAGTTGGGGTTGCCTGCGAGGGCAATGGTCAGGTGTTGGGGGGGCATGGTGCCGACTTCATCTCACGTTTTCGACGACGATGTCGGCCGCTTCTTCCACCCGCAGCGAAATGTGAAACCCTTTCAACACGAGTTCCATAGGGTCCTTCAGCGGGGCATACTTCTCGACGTAAAGATCCGTTCCCTTTACCAGGCCCATTTCCTGGATTCGCCTGCGCAAAAGACCGTTTCCGCCGACCCGCACGACGGTCGCCGTCTGGCCTTCTTTCAGTTCACTGAGCCGCATTGCCTCCCACCTCGTTTCAGGGGCCATCGTTGACCATTCGCCGGCGTTAACAGCAAGTGAAAATTAAGCTCACGGGCGGACATTGTCAACCGAACGGCCGCGGTGCCCTATCGGCCGCCATGTCGCGTCCGGCGGCCATCCGCGGGTCACACGGCCGTGTCTCGCACGCGTGTGCCCGGCGCCTGGCCCGAGCGGGGACAACCGGACGTGATGGAGGCGGGGGCCTTCGGGGATCAGCGGGACCGCTGCAGGTCTTGAAGCATGGATTGCAGCTTCTGCGAGAAGACGGCCGGGACCGGCTGCAGGCCCGTCTGCTTGCAAAGGGCGATGGTCTGCTTGAGGGACTGCAGGCAGGAGAGGCAGGCCAGGCATTCGGTGATGTGTGCATCGATCTCCCGCAGCTCACCTTCATCCATCTCCCGGTCGATGTATTCGGAAAGTTTGCTGAACAGCTCCAGGCAGTGCCGATGGTCATGGGGCTTACAGGTCATGGCTGAAGTATCCTCTCAAACGATCCCTCAGAAACAACCGCGCACGGTGCAGCCGCACCTTGACATTGGCCGGCGACAGGTTGAGGATCTGCGCCGCCTCCTCGGTGCTGAATTCTTCGACATCACGCAGGATCATGACGATCCGGTATTTTTCGGGAAGCGACCATATGGCCTGGTTGAGGGTTTCGAGCAATTCTTCGTTGAGGAGCTGCTCGAGCGGCATGCGCGCCCACTCCGGCGCCTGTTCGAGCGTCTCGGCTTCTTCGGGGCGGGCCAATTCCTCGAGCGACAACTCCGGTTCGGGGGCGAACTTGGATCGCCGCCGCTTCTTGAGGCAAGTGTTGGCCGCAACACGGTAAAGCCAATTCTTGAACTTGGTCTCGTAGCGGAAATCATTGAGATATCGGAAGACGTTTAAGAGGGTGTCCTGCACGAGGTCTTCGGCGTCGGACTCGTTCCGGCACATCCGCCGCCCGAAGTTGTAAAGCTTCTGCTCGTAGCGCCTGACCAGCTCCGGAAATCGCTCCGCATGTCCGGCGTTGATGGCCCGGATCAACTCGGTGTCGTCATCGCTGACGGTCTTTCGATTCGGAGGCGTTTCCGCTGTCATGTTTTCTTGTCACCTGACAAGAATGGCGCAGTCAGGTGGATATCCCCAGCTTGGGTAGCAGGTAGGCCTGGAGAAAAAACCAGCCCCCCACCACCGCCAGAAGTATAAGAAGCTCTTTCATTCACATCTCCGAGGTATTTTATAGTGAAGTCCCGACGGCTTGTCCACTTTTTTCTAACAAGTTGCGTGTATGGACTCCCGTCGAGCGTTTCGGTTACAAACGCCGTGCAGCGCCGGATCACGGCGCAAGGTGAGGTTTTTCGGCGCCCTCGTCAAACCAACCGGGTCTTGTAGAGCCTCAGGCTGTTGGAGACGACCGAGATGCTGCTGAAAGCCATGGCCAGGGCCGCCAGAATGGGATGGAGCTGGCGCAGCATCGCCGGCAGCGACTCGAAAGGATAGAGCGCACCGGCCGCGACCGGCACCAGGATGACGTTGTAGCCGAAAGCCCAGAAGAGGTTCTGGGCGATGGTGCGCATGGTGGCGCGGCTGAGACGGATGGCGCGGGGGACGCCGTTCAGGCTGCCGCTTGAAAGGATGATGCCGGCGCTTTCGATGGCGACGTCCGTGCCCGTACCGATGGCAAGCCCCACGTCGGCCTGCGCCAGCGCCGGGGCGTCGTTGATGCCGTCGCCCACCATCCCGACCTTTTCGCCGGCCGCCTGCAGCTCCTTTACTTTGAGGGCCTTTTCATCCGGCCGCACCTCGGCGAAAATACGGTCGATCGCCGCCCGGGAGGCGATGGTCCGCGCCGTTTCGAGGTTGTCGCCGGTCAGCATGACGGTTTTCAGGCCGAGCGCATGCAGCCGGGCGATCGCCTGCGCGGAATCGGGTTTCATCGGGTCGGAAACCGCGATCAAACCGGCCGGGGCGCTGTCGCGGGCCACCACCATAACGGTTTTGCCCTCCGCCTGAAGCCCGTGGATGCGCTCCCTTGCGGCCGATAGGTCGATCCCGAGTTCATGTTCGATCCAGGCCGCCTTGCCCACCGCCACCCGTGCTCCACCGACTCGCCCCTGGACGCCGCGCCCGCCGGCGGCCTGGAATTCCGCGGGGATCTGGAGCACCATCCCTTTATCCTCGGCGGTGCGGACGATCGCCTTGCCGAGCGGGTGTTCCGAACCTTTTTCGGCAGAGGCCGCCAGGTGCAGCAGCTCGTCTTCCGACCGGCAGACGGCGCCCATCGGGACCACGTCGGTGACCGTCGGCTTTCCGCTGGTGATGGTGCCGGTCTTGTCGAGCACGATGGTGGTGAGCTTGCTTGCCGACTCCAGCGCTTCACTGGATTTGAACAGGACCCCGTGCTCGGCCCCCTTGCCGGTGCCGGCCATGATGGCCGTCGGGGTGGCCAGCCCCAGCGCGCAGGGACAGGCGATGACCAGGACGGCCACGAGACGGATCATGGCAGCGACGACGTCCCCGCTCACCACCCACCACAGGCTGAAAACGACCAGCGCCAGCGCGATGATGGACGGCACGAAAATCGCCGCCACCCGGTCGGCCAGCGCCTGAATCGGGGCCTTGCTGCCCTGGGCCTCCTGAACCAGACGAATGATCTGGGCCAGGACCGTGTCGCGCCCCACGGCCTTGGCCTCGAAGGTCAGCAACCCCTGGCCGTTGATACTGCCCCCGACCACCGTGTCCCCGGAGTGCTTGTCGACCGGCAGCGGCTCGCCGCTCAGCATAGATTCGTCCACGGCGGATTCCCCTGTCAGAACGACGCCGTCCACCGGCATGCGTTCCCCCGGCCGGACGAGGACCACGTCCCCGATCTTGACCTGGGACAGCGGGATCTCCTTCTCGACGCCGCCGTCGAGAATAAACGCCGCCTGGGGGCGCAGTCCGATCAGCTTGCGGATCGCCCCGCCGGTGCGTCCCTTGGTCCGCGACTCGAGCATCTTGCCCAGCTTGATGAGGGTGATGATGACCGCCGAGGTCTCGAAGTACACGTGATGCCCGAGGGCCGGGACGAGCAGCACCCCGACCGAGTAGGCGTAGGCCACGGAGGATCCCAGGGCGACCAGGACGTCCATGTTGGCACTGCGGTTGCGCAGGCTCTTGAACCCGCCGGTGTAGTAATCCCAGCCGGTGTAAAACTGAACCGGGGTCGCCAGGGCCCAGAAGAGCCAGTTCACCCACGGGGCGTGGCTCCCGTCGCCGGTCAGCCCGAAATCGCGCCCCATGCTCAGCAGGAAGAGCGGCAGGGCGCAGATCACCCCGACGATGAACTTGCGGGTCTGGTCCGCGATCTCACGGCCGCGGGCCCGGGCTTCGGCATCCTCGGCCTCCGGGGACTCGCCGGGAGCCGACGCCCCGAAACCGGCGCCCGCCACCGCGGCGATCAACTCGTCCACCGAGACCGCCTGGGGCACATATTCAACGGCCGCCCGCTCAGTGGCGAAATTCACGGCCGCCTGGACCACTCCCGGCACCTTCTGGTTCAGCGTGCGCTCGATGGTGGCCGAGCAGTTGGCGCAGGTCATGCCGGTGATGGCCAGCTCGACCCGGGCGGTGGGCACGGAAAACCCCGCCGCCCGGATCCGGCCCGCAATCTGCTGGAGCGTCACCGCCTTCGGGTCGAAGGTAACCGCCGCCTGCTCGCTCGCGAAATTGACCCGCGCGTCCTCCACGCCGGCCAGCTTTTTTACGACCCGTTCGACGGTCGCCGCACAGTTGGCACAGGTCATTCCCTGAATGGGGATGTGGAGGGTTTGGGTTGGCATAGGATAGAAACCAGTGATGAGTAACGAGCAACGGGTAACGAGTGGGGGACGCTCCGTGCTCTTACTCGTTGCTCGTTACTCATTGCTCGTTACTTTCCTGGTCACCACGTGCCAGGGGTTGAGGAGATCTTCCTTGTTGTAGGTCATCGGCCCGCCGGTGTCATGGCGGGTGACCGTCGCTCCCGCGGCTTCGGCGATCACCTGGCCGGCGGCCGTGTCCCATTCCATGGTCGGCCCCAGGCGGGGGTAAACGTCGGCGCGGCCCTCGGCCACCAGGCAGTACTTGAGGGAGCTGCCGGCCGACAGAAACGTCACCTCCCCCAGCTCGCGCCGCTTCCGGTCGACATAGGCGTGCAGCTCGGGCGTGGCATGGGAACGGCTGCCGACGATCACGAAGGGCGTGTGGATTCCATGGTCGAGGGGCAGCCGTGTGGACCGCGCCTTGAGCTGCTCGATCGCCCGGCGCGCATCGCCGACGGCATCGGCGCGCGCCAGACCGGCAAGGGCCGGACCGTCATCGAGCCGGTAGGAGCCATCCTCGAGCCGGCCGTAATACAGAACGTTTTTCACCGGAACGAATATGGCGCCGAGCGTCGGCCGCTCGTTTTCGACGAGGGCGATGTTGATCGTAAACTCGCCCAGATGCTTGATGAACTCCTTGGTCCCGTCCAGGGGGTCGACCACCCACAGCCGTTGCCAACGGCGGCGCTGCGCGGCGGGGATGGTTTTGCCCTCTTCGCTCAACACCGGTAGGCCCGTATGCTTCAGGAAACCGGCGATGATGTCGTGGGACCGAGTGTCCGCCAGGGTGAGGGGCGAATGGTCCTCCTTGTAGTCCACGTGGAGCTCTGATTCGTAGACCTCCAGCGTGGCCAGCCCCGCCCGGATCGTTGCCTGGACCGCCGTCAGGAGCAGATCGTCGCGCGGCATCGTCAGGCCGCCGGGAAATTGATGTCGTTGAGCGTGGCGCGGATCTGGGCCTCCGTGGCCGGCGCATCCCACTCCACGTCCACGGTTTTGAATTGCGGGTGGCCCTCCACCTTGCCGACGCCCTTCAGCTGCTTCAGTTCCTTGGTGATGGTCATCACGCAATGGCCGCAGGAGATTTTGGGAATTGAAAACGTTTTGTGTTCCATGGCCGTACCTCCCTTCGCAGTCGATCTGTGAAAAAATCTTTGACCCTGAACGTCAGGGGTCGTGTCGGTCGGCGAGGTGTCAAACGGCAGCGCCGCAGAACCGTCGCGAAAACTCCTCGAAGTCGCGGTCTTCAAAGAGCTGCGAGAAACGCTCTCCGTGGAGGCTGCGCTCTTTGTAGAGCTTCAGAGCGTCCTGAAGGATCTCGATCACCTGATCCTCGCTGAAAATCCCCGGCAGCTCCCGGGCGAGCCGCGGGTGCCGGCCGAGCCGGCCGCCCAGCTGGACCCGGAATCCCTTCCAGGCCTCGGCGATGGTTCCCGTGGGGCAGGCCCGGATGCACTGGCTGCAATTCAGGCAGCGCCCCGTGTCGATCGCGGGAGGGCGGCTCTCCGCGGCAAGCGTTATCGCCTGCTCGGGGCAGGACTCGATGCAGGCCTTGCACTGGGAGCAGGCCTCGTTCGTCGTTTCGGGAACGGCGGCGCCGATGATGCCCAGGTCCTTGATCTGCGGCTGCGAGCAGGCGTTCGGGCAGTCGGCCAGAGTGACCCGGAATTCGTGATGGAACTTGATATCTCCCCGCACCCGGGATTTCAAAAAGCTCAGAAGATCGGCGGCCTGGATCACCGCTTCCACCCGCGCGAGCAGGGGGTCGCTGATCACCGCCCGGTTCGGGCAGCCGCTGGGGCCGAAGCAGGTGTCAAGCTGGTAGCCCTTGATGTCGGCGTGCATGCCCGACAGATACCGCGCCTGGGTGGCCTTGACGTCGGCCAGGGCGACCCGCTCTTTTCCGGCGTCCGTCGCCTCTTTTTCGACACGGGCGCGGACCCGCTTGCGGACAAAGAAGGGAACATGCTGCAACGCGGCCTTGGCTTCAGGGGTCCACTCCATGCAAGGGTCACCTTTCCACAGAACTCATCCGGGTCCATCGCAGCGCCTGCGCGGCCAACTCGCCCACCGAGCACGCCTCCAGTCGATACTCGCGGTAGAGCAGGAAGGATGCGCTGTCCTTCTCCAGTTTTTCCAGCGGCGGTGTCAGTCGTGCATCGGCCAGGGGCCCGCAGGCCCAAGCGGCAAGCCCCCGCAGGGCCGCCTCGGGCGATTCCAGGAACGGCGCGAGGAGCTCAGTGCCGTCGGCCATCATCGCCGGTCGGGCATGCGCCAGGCGCCCGACCCCCCACAACACGCCTTCCTGCAGGGCAGGGTGCTCGATGAAATTGCGCTCCGGGTGCAGATAGGACAAGAGGATGCCGCCGTATTCATCGGCCAGCCGTTCGCTCCGCGCCAGGCACTCGCCCATGGCCTCCGGGCACCCCCAACCGATCCCGCCGGATTCTTCGTTCAGGTTCCACATGAACCGTCGCATCACCACCCGCGCGGATTCGATGTTCTCATCGGCCAAGCCGGACACCACCCGCCCCATCGCGGTCACGGCCCGCCAGCGCAGAAGTTGATCCCTGTTGCAAAAGAGCGCGAAGAGCGGATTGACCGCCTGCCGAGCCGGTAGCTGGACGATAGGTTCCAGCGAGGCCGGAAAGGTCTCGGACCCCAGAAGGTTCGCTACCATTTTTTTGAGCTCACGACCGGTGGGGCGGTGACCATTCATAAGCAACGGCGACGTCTGCTATGGCTCCGGCAATTAAACAGGTTCATGCTAAGCCGATGTCAGGCGGAACGGGGTGCACGGGCATATCTTTAATCGTCTTCCCAGTGGATACAGTCCGCCGGGCAGTTCTTGATGGCCTCGTTGACCTCATCCTCCGGGTAGGCACTCAGGTCGATGACCTCAACGTACCCCGCATCGTTCATGCGGAATACCGCCGGGCAAACCCCGACGCACACATCGCAGCGGATGCAGTCGCTTAATTCCACAACAGGACGTTTCATAGCTTCATCCGGTGACATCATTCGGCGAGGCGCCCTCGTGGACCGATGTCGAGGTCGGCGACAGCGCTCAGGCGGCCAGGGAACCGGCGGCGCAGGCGGCGACGACGGCCCGGCCGATCTTTCTGCCGAATTCATGGCAGGCGTCCAAGGTCGGCCTTTCGGGAACGAACTGGGTGCGCAGCCCCGGCTGGGCCAGTTCGATCTTCATGTCCGTCAGCTCGTTTTCAACCAGCTTGACCGCCTCCCCGCTCCACCCGTAAGAGCCGAAGGCCGCCCCGATTTTGTTCTTGGGTTTGAGCCCTTTCATGTAGCAGAGAAAATCCGCGACCGTGGGGAACATGCCGTTGTTCAGGGTGGGAGAACCCACGACCACGGCCCGGGCATCGAAAACCTCGGTCATCACTTCGCTGCGATGCCAGGTCCGCAGATTCATCGGCTTGGACGGCACGCCTTCCGCCATGATCCCCGCATTGATGGCCTCGGCCATCTTCTCGGTGCTGTGCCACATGGTATCGTAGATCACGACCGCCTTTTTCCCCGGCTCCTGGCGGCACCAGTCCAAATAGGCCTGGACGATCCTGCCCGGGTCCTTGCGCCAGATCACCCCGTGATCCGGGCAGATCATGCGCAGATCCAGTTTCATCTCCGCCACCTGCCGGATCAGCTTTTCGATGTGCGTCGCGTAGAGCAGCAGGATGTTGGCAAAGTATTTCCGGGCGTGGACCATGATCCGGTCCCCGATCTCATCGTCGAAGCTCTCAGGGCCGGCGTAGTGCTGACCGAACCCGTCGCTTGAAAAGAGGATGCCGTCCTCCTTGAGGTAGGAGAACATGCTGTCCGGCCAGTGGATCATGCGGGTCTCCAGGAAGGCCAGCGTGCGCCTGCCCAGCTTCAGCTCGTCGCCGGAGCCGACGGGCTGGTAGTTCCACTTTTGAGAAAAATGGCGCGCCAGGTTTTTCGCCCCCATTTTCGAGCAATACAGAGGCTTGTCTTCGCCGACCCGGTGCATGATGCGGGCGAGACTCCCGGAGTGGTCGAACTCGGTGTGGTTGCTGATCACCACGTCGATTTTCCGCGGATCCACGATCTGGGCGATGTTGTCGATCAACTGGTCGGCAAATTCCTTTTTGACCGAGTCGATCAGCGCGATTTTCTCGTCCAGCACCAGAAACGCGTTGTAAGTGGTTCCAAGATCGGTGGAATAGCCGTGAAAGTCCCTGACATTCCAGTCTCTCACGCCAACATTGTAAACTCCGGGGGCAATTTGAACAGGATCCATTTTTTACCTCATCTCACGTATCGATTCATTCGTCACTTTGGATTTTAATCATCAAAGAGGGGATGGCAACCGAGGGGCGCCGCAGACCCGCCCTCAACCGATCATCGCCGGCCGGCATGCGCCGGACCGACTGAACCATGCGCCGCAAGCAGGGGAATCGAAAACGCCAAAAGCTGATGCCCTTTTTTTCAGCCCCGAGGCTGAAAGCAAAGGGCATCAACCGCGACCGGAATCAGCGGCCGGTTTCAGGCTTCTTTTGAGAAGTCCGCCTTGGAAGCGCCGCACACCGGGCATTCCCAGCTGTCCGGAACTTTTTCAAAAGGGGTTCCGGCGGCAACTCCATTGTCGGGGTCGCCCTGGGCGGGATCGTAAACGTAACCGCACACCTGACAAACGTATCTGGCCATGTTCTCTTTCCTCCTTTTATGGGTTTGGATTGCAGGTTTAAACGAAGTCATCAAGACTGTTCGTCTTGGACCGACCCCGGCCCGGCCAGGGGCTTGAACATTTTTTTACTGGCTCCGCACACGGGGCAGACCCAGTGGTCGGGAAGATCTTTGAACGGGACCCCCTTGGGTATCTTGCCCCGGCGATCCCCTCGGTCGGGGTCGTAGACGTAGCCGCAGTTGACGGTTTGACACTGATACATGTCTTCGGGTTTGGACACGGGCGCACTCCTCAACGATGTAGGTTCATATCATCCGCACAGTGCGGCGATCAACTGTTTTACCCGGGATTCGATCTCATCCCGGGCTTGGCGCATGGTCTCCATCGGTTGGCCGGAAGGATCCGGCACGTCCCATTCCTGGTGCAAGGCACCGGGGACGACCGGGCATTCTTCGCCGCACCCCATGGTGACGATCGCATCAGGCCGGCCGTTGGCCAGCGCCGCCTCGAGCCCTTGAGGGGTGCGGAAAGCCAGGTCGATCTTCTTCTCGGCCATGGCGGACACCATGTCGGGATTGAGCTTTTCCGCCGGCTGGCTGCCTGCGGTCGCCACATCCAGCTTGTCGCCGGCGAGATGCTGGGCGAAGGCCCCCGCCATCTGGCTGCGGCCGGCATTCTGGCGGCACAGGAAAAGCACCTTTTTCCTTGAAGCATAGGGGGCCATGAGGGCTTCGACCGCCTGCTCCACTTCCTCCCGTGCCGTCGGGTGGTTGGCGAGGTCCTTCGCGCCCTCGATCCCCCGATAGACAAGGCTGCCTTCGTAGCGCGCATCGATGGCGTCGAAAAAATACTTGGCGGTCAGCTGCAGCCCCTCGAAGAGGTTCTTGCCTTTCGTGGCCCCGACGCTGAGCAGGTATCCCCGGCGCGTGCTCTTGAGCGGGTCGCTCAGTTTCAGCCGGTATTTGCGCGCCCAGAATGTCTGGCAGCGGTCCACCAGCGCCTTGAGCTGGGAGGTCATGTTGTAGAAAAAAATCGGCGACGCGAGCACGACGACCTCCGCCTGCCGCAGCAGCCCGTAGATCTCGCTCGCCATGTCGTCGTCGATGGGGCAGTACCCTTTTTTCTCGCACACCACATACTCTTTGCAGGGCAGGATGTTGCGCTCCACCACCTGGATGGCCCGCGTCACCGCTCCCCGCCGCTCCGCCGCCTGCAGGAATGTGGACAGGAGAAAATTCGTGTTGCCCTTCTTGCGCGGACTTCCCTGTAAACCGAGAATCAGCATGGCCCGGGTCCGATCACTGTTTGACGTGGCAGGTCGTGCAGGTGGTGGGGCCGGCCTTCTCGCCGGCCTGCTTCTTTTCCTTGTGGCACTTGGTGCACTGCTCGTTCATGATCTGCTTCTTGGCGAGCTTGCCCTGAGCCTTGAGCTCCTCGATGGCGCCGGCCTTCTGGGGGAAGGCGGAGTGGCAGATCGTGCAGTCGGCAAGCTTCGCCTGGTGGCGCTGGTGCGGAAAAGTGACATTTCCGCTGGTGCCCCCGTCCAGGACGATCTCGACGGCGCCGGTGTTTTGAGTTTGCGCGAAAACGGCCGCGACCCCAACGAAAAAAACGCCGACGAGAAGCAGCTCGATCAGCCGCTTCCGAACCTTGAGGTTTCCCGGACCTTCAGATGACAACACGTGCCCCCTCCGCAGCGACGAACGTTCGTTGACCAAAGATGCCCCGCCGTGAGCCTCACCGCGGGGATATGGTTTTGCCTTCCCCGGCGAGTTTGCAGGTCTTGAAATCGATCGTCACCCCGCATTTGCCGCATTTATGGGATCGGTCGAATTCGTCTGAGAAAATCTCCTTTTCCGCCCCGCACGTCGGGCAGTTGCAGGTGAAGGATTTCAGGGTTTTGAAATTGGCGTACCCCGGGCAATGCTTGGGGGTGGTTTCGTTTGGCGCCATGGTGTCCCTCCTCGCCTGTAATAGGGTTTTCAAGCTTTTAGTTTTTGGGCCATTTGCCGGCCGTACTCCTGGGCCATCTTCACCCCGCCGCCGAGGTTGCTCGACTTGAGCCGGAGGCTGTCGGCCAGCATGTCCATTTTGAAAACATTCTGCATGGTCTGGTAGATGCGCTCGTTGGCCTCGCCGCTCCAGCCGAAGGAGCCGAAAGCACCTCCGGGCTTTCCTTCCAGCTGCGCCTTTTCAGCCATGAAAAGGAAGGTTTTCATCGCCTGGAGCATTTCGCCGTGGTAGGTGGCCGATCCGAACACGTACCCGTCATAACCGGCCAGGTCGGCCTCGCCTTTGATCGTCTTCACATTGACCACGTCCGCCTGATGCCCGGCCATGCGGACGCCCTCGGCGATCAGGTCCGCTATGGACTGGGTCTCACCGGTGCGGGTGGCGTAGACAACCAGGACTTTGCCCATGATCAACCTTTCTCACCCCATGGGGGTGCGGCCCAAGGTCGCATCGGGCCCTTCATCGTTTTCCCGATCAGGATTTCGTCTTCCCAATCCGCGGGTCGATCCCCTCGGCCGTGCAATCCGGCGTGTAGCAGGTGTTGTCCACGAACTCGCATTTTTCCTTGCACGACGGGCACTGGTTGGGATACGCATCCGCCTCGAACGAGTACCCGCACTTGGAGCATTTCCAGCTAGCCATGGTTCACCTCCATCCTCTGTTAAGCCTTCCACAGGCCGTGCAGGTTGCAGTACTCGCGGGCCGTGGCCTTGTCGGCCTTGATGCAGAACGCGGCCTCCGGCGCCTGGCCTGGTTTCAGGAACTGGCGGTAGACCTTGCCGTCGACGACCAGCTCGACCCATTCGATCCAGTGTTTTTCTTCCATGGGATGGGCCACGCTGCCGACCTTCACCTTGAAGCCGTCGGCGGTTTTTTCGACCACCGGCACATGCTTTTCCTTCGCGGCGTCCACGGTGTTCTCCTTGAACTGCTTCATGGGCTGCCCGCAGCACACCAACTCCCCGTCACCGGCGTGCATCACCTCGACGATATTCCCGCACACGTCACATTTGTAAACCTGAAGTTGTTCGGTCATGATCTCTCTCCTTTCAAAGGTATGGGTGGAATGGAAGGGTTACCCGTTTACCCCCAGCCGCTCGAAATGGGCCTGCGGACGCACCCACGCCGGGCAACGCTCGGGCCCACGTGGAGGCAGCCGCAGTTGATGAAGTGATGTTCTATCGTTTGTCTTCCGGCCACCATCCCTTGCGGATGTGGTTTTGTTTCTCGGCTTCCGCCAGTTTTCGCAATTTGAAGGCCGAATCCCGCAAGACCCCGTATAGGATGCCGCACCCGTTGTCCTCGCGGTCGGTTTCCCCCAGATCGGCCAAGCGGATCATTTCTTCCGTCAACTGCAGGGTTCTGGCAATGTGGAGGTTGCATGGTCTCACGGTTTTTCTCCCGGCATCGCATGACAGCATGAGTTCCCATGGTTAGTCAAATTCTGTGCCAGGAGATGATCGCCGGCGGAAGTGCCTTGAATCGGCAAAGATTTTATTGAGTTAAACCGACGGCCGCAGTTTGAAAGCAGTCCCCTGCCCTGTAATCACGCGCATCACCCGATACAGCCCCCAGGCTGTTTCAAGCAGTCACCGGTTTCGTATTCTTGAAATAATCGCTGAATATCACAGTAAAAAATACAATGCAACCCGGTCTCGGGTTGCAATTCGAAACAGGCCTGTCTCATAAGACAAGTTTGAAGCGTGGTTCTTGTGGGAGAGGCTTTCAGCCTCGATTTTCGCGGCTTGAAAGCCGCTCCCGCGGAGTTGCAAAAAAGCGGCTTCATTCGAAAGCCGCAGGGGACAAAACCCAACCCTCTGCGGCCCTGTGGATCCGATCAGGCGGCCTGCACCTGACGGCGTTCCAGGATTTTGCCCCGCACGCTGATGAGGACTTCCTCCATGGGGATCTTGGCCCCGGAGCGTTCCATGCCTTTTTTCACAATCACCGGCAGCGCGGCGCAGCAGGGCACTTCCATCACCACCGAGGTGATGCTGCGAATGCCGGACTGCTGGCAGATCTGTGCGAATTTTTCGATGTACGCCTGGGTGTTGTCGAGTTTCGGGCAGCCCATCATCACGCGCTTGCCCTGGAGAAAATCGCGGTGCAGCGTGGGGAAGGCCACGGGCACGCAGTCCGCCAGCACCAACAGGTCGGCGCCTTTCAGAAACGGGGCGGTCGGCGGGACCAGCATGATCTGGACCGGCCAGTGGCTGAGCGCGGATTCAGACGGCTCGCCGGCCGTCGGCGGGCTGACGGCACCGGCCGGCCCGAAGCTCTGCATCATCCGCGCCGAAGGGCAGCCGCCCCCCGCCATCGGAAGCACTGCGTGCCCCTGCGGCGGGTCCTCTTCGCGCTTTTTCCCGGCGAGCATTTTTTCGACGGCGTGCTCATCGAACTCATCGGCGGTGCGCTCCTCTACGGTCAGTGCCCCGGTCGGGCATTCCCCCAGGCAGGCCCCCAGACCGTCGCAGTAAATCTCGGCGATCACGCGCGCCTTGCCGTCGATGATCTCCAGGGCTCCTTCGGCGCAGGCCGGGACGCAGTTGCCGCACCCGTTGCACAGGTCTTCGTCGATCTTGATTATTCTGCGAATGACTTTCATGGAATCACCTCGAAGTTGAAAGAGTCTCCCGCGCCGCCTGGCGGCCGGCCGCGGTCAGAAAGGCATGTTCGATGCGCTCGGCCAGCTGATCGGCATCGAGCGCGCCGTTCTTGTTTTCCTCATCCAGGGTCTCAAGGACATCGGCATCGTGAACCACCTGGAAGTTGACCGATTCTCCGGACCGGAGGTGGCCCGGACGGGCGATGATGTCGCAGACCTCGGCGATCAACTCCTCGCGGGCGCCGAGTTTGGCGAGGATGTCCCGCGCCGCGGCAGGTCCTGGGGCCTCGACGTCCTCCGGTGCCTCGCTGCCATGCGTTCGTTCGGCGGCAGCGCTGCCGATGCCGCGCAGGTAGGCGGCGCTCAGGATCACCGCCAGGTTGCCCTTCTCGGCCTTGCCGATGCGCTCCGCGTAGCGGGCCACCCGGCCGGCGCGGCCGATGCGTTTGAAGTCGCTTCGATAGTAGCGCTTCATCTCGACGGCCACGCGGTCCTTCAGCAGGTTTTCCTTCTGGGCCGCGAGCCCTTCCGGCAGCGTGCCGAGGCACTGTTCGGCGTAAGGGCAGTAGGCGGCGCAGCCGAAGTCCATCTGCGGGTTGACGAAGCGGTGGCCGCACGTGCCGCATTTGCGCGCCGTGTCGTCCTTGAAGAACTCCACCAGTTTGCCGCATTCAGGGCAGGTGGCCTCGAAGATGGCCCCCGGTTTCCAGTACTGCATGTCTTGGCCTGGGCATCGCATGGCCGGACTCCTTGGTGTATGTTGGACTCGTTGGCGCCGATTCTATCTCAACCGTCTTCCGGCGTCTTTGACATAGATCAAGATATAAGCGCTTTACGCGCAAAAGAAACCGGGGCCCCCGGAAGGATAGGGAACCCCGGCCGTCTCCATTGCACGGGAGGCGCTACTTCAGAATGGCCTTGAGATCCTCGTCCGGCGTCTTGATGGGGGCGATGCTGAACTTCTCCACCAGCACGTTGAGCACGTTCGGGGTCACGAAAGCCGGCAGACTCGGGCCCAGCCGGATGTTCTTGATGCCGAGGTAGAGCAGCGTCAGCAGGATCGCCACCGCCTTCTGCTCGTACCAGGAAAGGATCATGGACAAGGGCAGATCGTTGACGCCGCAGTTGAACGCCTTGGACAGGGCGACGGCAATCTGGATGGCCGAGTAAGCATCGTTGCACTGGCCGATGTCGAGCAGGCGCGGGATGCCGTCGATGGCCCCCAGGTCCTGGTCGAAGAAGCGGAACTTGCCGCAGGCCAGCGTCAGTACGATACAGTCCTTGGGAACCTTTTCGACGAACTCGGTGTAGTAGCTGCGGCCGGGCTTGGCGCCGTCGCAGCCGCCCACCAGGAAGAAGTGCTTGATCTTGCCGGCCTTGACCAGCTCGATCACCTTTCCGGCCACGCTCATGACGGTGTTGCGGCCGAAACCCACCATGACCTCCTTGCCGGCCGCATCCGCAGTAAAACCGGGCAGGGCCAGGGCCTTGTCGATGGCGGGCTTGAAGTTCCCGTCGGCGATGTGCCGCACGCCGGGCCAGCCCACCAGGCCGGCGGAGAAAATGTTGTCCCGGTAGGCGTCCGTGGGCTTCTGGATGCAGTTGGTGGTCATGACGATGGCGCCCGGGAACTTGCCGAATTCTTTTGCCTGGTTCTGCCAGGCCGTGCCGTAGTGGCCGAAGAAATGGGGGAATTTCTGCTTCAACTCGGGGTAGCCGTGGCAGGGCAGCATCTCGCCGTGCGTGTACACGTTGATCCCCTTGCCGGCGCTCTGCTTGAGGATTTCCTCCAAATCCTTGAGATCGTGGCCGGACACCAGGATGGCCTTGCCTTTTTTCTGGCCGAGCGGGACCTTGGTCGGCACCGGATGACCGTAGGCACCGGTGTTGCCGGCATCCAGGAGTTCCATCGCCTTCAGGTTGGTTTCGCCGCACTTGAGGACCAGGCCGAGGTAGTCGTTGACCCCAAGGGATTTGTTCAGGGTGGCGGCGAAGGCCTCGTGAATGAACGCATAGACGCTTTCGTCCTTTTTTCCCAGGATCCAGGCGTGGTCGGCATACGCCGCAGTGCCCTTGAGGCCGTAGATCAACAGTTCCCGCAATGCCTGGGTGTCGGCGTCCGTTGCCGGCGCCTTGACGCCGCCGGTTTTTTCGGCCTGGGCCGCGAGGGCCTCCTTGGTGGAAGCGGGCACGAACGCAGCGGCCTCATGCCCGAAATCGGCCTTGCCGCCGGCTTGCTTCACCTTCTTTTTCAAGTCTTCACGCAACGCCGCGCAGCGGCCGATCAATTCCACGAACCGGGCGGGGTCGAAATCGACATTGGTCAGCGTCGCAAAGGTGGCCTGCAGGGTGAAACGGTTCACCTCGGCCAGATCGAGTTTGAGCGTGCGGGCCTCCACGGCTACCAGGGAAAGGCCTTTCAGGCCGTAGACGAGAAGATCCTGAAGGGCCGCCACTTCGTCGGTCTTGCCGCAAACCCCGATCTTGGTGCAGCCTTCGCCTTTGGTTGTCTGTTCGCATTGGTAACAAAACATGATGTTGCTCCTTTCGTTTATGATTCGGTTTCTATGTTGAGCGAATAGGTTTTCGCTTTTTCAAGCGTGGGCGGATCCTACCCGCTGCTCGAGGGTTGCGCCTTGACCTATATCAAAAAGATGGATTTTTTTATCCGTGGGTGAATTGCCGTGCTCGCGGTCCTATCACCCATCCGCTCTGGATGGATGGTTGTTGAAGAATTATTAAACCGGCAATCAAATATGCCAACCCTTGTTCGGGTGACGGCGGAGCGGGGTGCCCGCCTGTGCGTGAGATGCTGAACTTGGCATATTTGATTGCCGGAGTAATAAAGACCCTCTGCCGCCGGTGTCCTCCCGCGACCGAAACCGGCCCTGGTTTTGCTTCCCTGCTGCCATATTGCCTTGACTTGCCTTTCAAATGTTGTCAAAAGAAACGGCATGGAAAAAGCGCTCGACGTCATTGCCCGAATCCCGCTTTTCAGCGGCCTGAGCCTCGGGCAGCTCGCCCAGTTCCAGAGCATCGCGCTGGAGAAAAACTTTGGCAAAAGCGAAATGATCTTTTCCGAAGGAGACGAGGGCAGCGGTTTCTACATCATCCTCGCGGGCACCGTGAAAGTCTTCAAGGTCTCTCCGGACGGCAAGGAGCACATTCTTCACATCTTCACCGCAGGCCAGACCTTCGGTGAGGTCCCGGTGTTCGCCGGCGAGCACTTCCCGGCGAACGCCGAGGCCCTGCAGGACACCCGGACGCTGTTTTTCCCGCGCTCGGCATTTGTGGCCCTGCTTGAAAAAAACCCGGCGTTGTCCCTCAAGCTGCTGGCCGACCTTTCACTCAAGCTGCGGCAGTTCGCCGTTCAAATCGAGAACCTCTCGCTAAAAGAGATCCCGGCGCGCCTGGCCACCTATCTCCTGTATCTGGCCGAGGAGCAGGGCCGCGCCGACCAGGTCACCTTGAGCATATCCAAGGGCCAGCTGGCCAGCCTGCTCGGCACGATCCCCGAAACGCTCTCCCGCATCTTTGCCAAGCTGTCCTCGCAGCAGCTCATCCAAGTCCAAGGCCGGAAAATAGCGCTGCTCGACGCCGATGGCCTGAAGGACCTGGCCCAGTCGGGCAAGCGTCTTTAGTCAGGATGGCGCGGCGCGCCATCCTTTCGGGAATGCAGTATGGTTCTTGTGGGAGAGGCTTTCAGCCTCGAGTTCGCGGCTGGAAAGCCCCTCCCACGGGGTTGCCGAAAAGCGACTTCATTGAAAGCCCGATGCCCTTTCATTTTCGGCTTGACAGATGTCCGCTGAAGATTCTATAGTTACAGGCTATGAAATCAGCCGGCGCCAAATGCATCCATGTTCTTCTTGCGCTGTTGATCCTTGCCGCCGCCGTGGCGCCTGCCTGCGCCGGCTCGGAGAACTGCAGCATGCCCTGCTGTCGGCACAAGGCCAAGCCGGTTTCCCACCAGACGGACGCTGCGCATGCCACGCCCTGCTGCACACAGGCGGATACCTCTGCGGGCATCGGCTCCGGATGCCGGTTCGATCAGCACAAGCTCGCCCTGCCTGCCGGGGGTGAAAACGGCCCCATCTTCGCCTCGGCGACGGTTGTGGTGGTTCTCGAAAACCCGATGCGGTCGAGCGCCTCGACACCGGCAGCCCGCTGCGTGGATTCAAGCCCGCCCGACACCCCTCTTTACTTGCGTCTTCAAACCCTGTTGATCTGATCCCCCTCATCCAAGACCTGGTTTTTTATCGTCCTTGATCGAATCGCCGCTCCCGACGGCCGACGTCGGCCGCCCGGTGAGGCGGGTGTTTCATTCACACGCTCGTTTCTCACAAAACCAACAAGGAGTGTTGTCATGCCTCAGAAATCTGCCAACGACAAGCTGGCGGCCAAGAAAGCCGCCGTTCTCGGTACCCAACCCAAAAGCCGCATGCCGCTGTTCGCCGGCCTCGCCGCGGTGGTCCTGCTGGCCGGCGCGGCGTTCTGGTATTTCGGCGCTCCATCCCCGCAGCGCCCGGCCGACCCGACAGCCACCGCCAACGCCTCCGGGGATATCGTCTCCATGCCGGTGTCCACCTTCGACGACGGCAAGGCGCACTATTTCCAGCACAAGAGCGGGGACCTCACGATTCGCTACTTCGTCGTCAAGAGCGCCGACGGCGTGGTGCGGGCGGCCTTTGACGCCTGCGACGTGTGCTGGCCGGCCGGCAAAGGCTACGCTCAGGACGGGGATTTCATGGTGTGCCGCAACTGCGGCCAGCGCTTCCATTCGACCAAGGTCAACGAGGTCAAGGGCGGCTGCAACCCGGCGCCGCTCGAGCGGCGCATTGAAAACGGGATGCTCCTCATCCGCGTGGGCGACATTCTCGAAGGCAAAACCTACTTCGACTTTTCCAGAAAGGCCTGAACCATGACGCTGAAACTGATATCGCTACGCAACTTGATGCGGCGCAAGGGCAAGGCGGCCTTCATCCTGGCCGGGCTCGTGATCGGGGTTGCGACCGTGGTCGGCATCATCAGCTTCGTGGAGGCCACCACCCACGACATCGCTCACAAGCTCGAGCAGTACGGGGCCAACATCCTCATCGTGCCGCGCACGGAAAACCTTTCCCTCAGCTACGGCGGGCTCTCCCTCGGCGGGGTGTCCTTCGATCTGGAGGAAATCCGGGAGTCGGAGTTGGCCCGGCTCGCCACCATCAAGAACCACCGCAACATCGCGGCGGTCGGCCCGATGGTGCTGGGGGTGGCGTCGGTCGAGGGCCGGCGCATCCTCATGGCGGGAGTCGACTTCAGGGCCGCCGGCATCCTGAAACCCTGGTGGCGCGTTCAGGGGGCCTACCCGGATGCAAACGGCATCCTTTTGGGGTCCGAGGCGGCCGGGCTGCTGAACCTGAAAGCCGGCGACCGGCTGCCGGTCAACGGGCTTGACCTCACCGTCTCCGGGATCCTCGAGCCGACGGGTTCCCAGGACGACCAGCTGGCGTTTGCCGCCCTGACCACCGCCCAGCAGGCCTTCCAGAAGACCGGCCGCATCTCCATGGCGGAAGTGGCCGCCCTGTGCAAGGACTGCCCGATCGAAGACATGGTCCGGCAGATCGCGGAGGTGCTGCCCGGCGCCAAGGTCATGGCGATTCAGCAGGTGGTCAAGAGCCGCATGGAAATGCTGGCCCAGTTCTCGCATTTCTCCTACGGCATCTCCGGCGTGATCCTGTTCATCGGCGGGCTGGTCGTGCTCGTCACCATGATGGGCAGCGTGCGGGAGCGCACCGACGAGATCGGCATTTTCCGGGCCATCGGGTTCCGGCGCTCCCACATCATGCGGATCGTTTTTCTGGAGGCCGGGATCCTTTCCGGCCTGGCCGGCATCATCGGCTACGGGCTGGGGCTGGGCTGCGCCCAGGCGGCGCTGTCGCTTCTATCGGAGAGCCACGGGGGGCATGTGCCGTTCAACCCGGCGCTGGCGATAGGGTCCCTGGTTCTGGCGCTGGCGCTCGGTCTTGCGGCCAGTGCCTACCCCGCGGCCATGGCCGCCCGGCTTGACCCCAACGAAGCCCTGCGGACGCTTTAGCCGCCGGCCGTCACGTTCCACGGAATGCCCGCCGCCCGAACCTCGTCGGGGGTTCAGAACGCGAGGCGCGATAAAGGAGTCCATCGTGAGCTATATTGTTGCAGACTGTTTGGTGAAGACCTTCGGCGCCGGCGCCTCGGCCGTGCCGGCGGTGTCCGAAATCAGTTTCCAGATTGCACCGGGGGAGTTCGTCGCGATCATGGGGGAATCCGGCGCCGGGAAATCAACGCTGCTCGGAATTCTCGGCGCCATGAACGCCCCTTCTTCCGGCCGCCTGCTGGTGGATGACATCGATGTGTACCGCCTCCACCCGGAACAGCTGGCGGATTTCCGCCGCGAGTATCTCGGGTTCGTGTTCCAGAGCTTTCACCTGGTGTCCTATCTTTCGGTGATCGAAAACGTCATGCTGCCGCTGACCGTGACCCGCCGCAGCAAAACGGAGAAACGCGCCATGGCTCTGGAGGCGCTGTCCCGCGTCGGGTTGACGGAAAAAGCCGATCGCCTGCCGGGTGCAATCTCGGGCGGGGAAAAGGAGCGTGTGGCGGTGGCCCGCGCGATCGTCAACGAGCCGCCCATCCTGCTGGCCGACGAGCCCACCGGCAACCTGGATTCCAGGAACAGCCGGGAGGTCATGCACCTGTTCCAGCACCTCAACGACGGGGGCATGACCATCATCATGGTGACCCACAGCGCGGAGAGCGCCGCCTATGCGCGGCGGGTCATGCAGGTCTCCGACGGCAGGCTGCAGGCGGACCGCAGCGTGGTCGCGGCCGGATTGCGGATGGCGTCATAGAAGCTGAACACGGCGCGGGCCGGCTCAGCCCTTTGCCGCGTGGGCGCTCACCGTCAGCACCGGGCAGGGCGAGCGCCGCACGACGCGGTCCGTGGTCGAGCCCATGAGCAGCGATTTGACCAGGCCGTGGCCGCGCACCCCCACCACGATCATGTCCATGCTCTGCGTCATCGCATAGGCCACCAGCTCTTCATAGGACTGGCCGCGCAGGACGGTGGTTTTCAGGGAACACCAGTTGCGGGCGTCTTCCGGAACCAGCCCGTTCAGTTTTTCCTTGACCACGTCCGCGCGGATCATGTCCTGGCCCTGTTCGGCGGGCGTGAGGAACTCCGGGTAGACCGGCGGCTCCATGACGTAAATCAGATGCAGTTCGGCCTCGAATTCCTGCGCCAGGCTGAGGCCGTAGTTCAAGGCCAGGACCGAGTCCGCGGAAAAGTCGCTCCCGACCAGGATTTTCTTCAACCGGACGCCGCCGGCGCCCTTGTCGATGAAGGCCTCCTCGAGGCTTTGCACCGCCAGCAGAGGGCAGTTCAGCGTCCGCATCATCCGCTGGGTCACGGACCCCAGGATCAGGCGCTTCAAGCCGGAGCGTCCGCGGGTGGAGGCGATCACGAGGTCCACCCCCTTTTCCTCGACGATCCGGGCGATCTCCGCCGCCGGCTGCCCCACGCGGATCAGCGGCTCCCAATCCACCTCCTGAAGCCCCGGCATCCGGGACAATTGCTCCTGGGCTTCCTGCCGGATCCGCTCCTGCTGGCCGATCGGGTCCAGCTGGAACTCGCCGTAAATGGTGACCGCCGAAAGATCGATCACATGGCAGACGTAGAGCCGGGCCTCGAACTCCTGGGCGATCGCCACCCCGTAAGGAATGGTCTGGTTGGAATGTTCCGAAAAGTCGGTCGCGCAAACGATGCTTCGGAATTGCATTCGCATGATGGAACCTCCTTTCAGTGAACGTCCTCACCCCTTGATGACGGCGAGCGGCGTCAGCCGCGCCACCCGTTTGGCGAGGCCGGCGCCGTGAACGACATCGACCACCCGGTCGACGTCCTTGTAGGCGGCCGGCGCCTCTTCCGCCAGCCCCCCCAGGCTGCCCGCCCGCACGTGAATCCCGCCGGCTTCCAGTTCCTGGCGCAGCGCGGCCCCGTGCACGGAGCGCTTGGCCTGATGCCGGCTCATGGTCCGCCCCGCACCGTGGCAGGTGGACCCGAAGGTTTGCGCCATGGCGCCCTCGGTGCCGACCAGCACCCAGCTGGATGTCCCCATGGACCCCGGCACCAGCACGGGCTGGCCGATGTCCCGGTAAACCTCCGGCAGCGCCTCCGAGCCGGGACCGAAGGCGCGCGTGGCTCCTTTGCGGTGGACGCACAGCTCGCGCCTGCGGCCGTCGACCACGTGCGTTTCGATTTTTGCCATGTTGTGGGCGATGTCGTAGATCTGGTAAAGGCCGAAATTCTTCACCTTGCCGGCCAGGACCTGTTCGAAGCTGCGCCGGATGTGAAACGCCAGCACCTGGCGGTTGGCAAAGGCATAGTTGGCGGCCGACGTCATGGCGGCCAGGTAGTCCCGGCCTTCGGGGCTGCTCAGGGGCGCGCACACCAGCTCCCGGTCCGGAAGCTCATAGTGGTATTTCCGAACGGCTTTCTGAAACAGGTTGACGTAGTCCGTGCAGACCTGGTGCCCCAGTCCGCGCGAGCCGCAGTGGATCTGAACGACGACCTGGCCGGGGGAAAGACCGATGCGCCTGGCGAGCGCCTCGTCGACGACGTGCTCGACCCGGTCCACCTCGATGAAGTGATTGCCGGCCCCCAGCGTCCCCACCTGGTTCTGGCCGCGGTCCCGGGCGCGGGCGCTGACCTTGGCGGCATCGGCCCCCGGCAGGCATCCGTTCTCCTCGGTACGCTCGAGATCGGCCTCGGTCCCATAGCCGCGGCGCACCGCCCAGCCTGCGCCATTTTCCATGACCTCGTCCAGTTCCCCTGGTTTGAGCTTCACCTGTCCGCCCTTGCCGACGCCGCTCGGGCAGTTGGCATAGAGCGCCGAGGCCAGGTCATCCAGGTGGGGCGCGACCTGCTCCACGCGGAGGTGGCTCGCCAGCAGCCGAACCCCGCAGTTGATGTCGTAGCCCACGCCGCCGGGGGAGATGACGCCGTCCGGAAGAGCGGTCGCCACCACGCCCCCGATGGGAAAGCCGTAGCCCTGGTGCATGTCCGGCATGGCCAGGACGTGTCTGACGACCCCGGGCAGGGTGGCGGTGTTCACCAGTTGCTCCAGGCTGCGGTCGCCGGTCATGGCCGCGACCAATTCATCATCCGCGTAAAACCGCGCCGGCACGCGCATGCCTTCGCGGAAAGACACCGGGATCTCGTAGAGGAACTCGTCTATTTTTTGGAAACCCCGCATACCTGCCATGGGCACCTCCTCAGGCGTCTGCAAAACAGCACCTCAGCCCGTGATCCGGCGTTGCGAGGCTCTTGTAAATGCTCACATATCAGACTATATGCTGCGCTTTCCAACTCGCCTCGCGCCTTGGCTGACGGTCTGATGCTTGTTTTTCGACACCTTTTCTAAACATCAAACACCACCGTCGTCGTCAACCCGCCGGCTTCGGATCGGATGTCCAGGTTGTGAAACGTCACCGCCTTCACGTGTTTTTCAAACGCCCCGACCCGGTCGCCGCGCACCACGGCATTGAGGCGTGTCGGCGAAATCCGGAGAAATTCAAAACGGGTGAACAGGAGCGATTCGGTTTCCGCCCAGAATGCGAGCTCGCTCAGCCAGGCCACCAGCAGGCTTTCGGCATCGATGGCCTCCAGCTCGATCTCCTTGGCGACGGACGGTCGGCCGCCGGCGGCGGACCGCATCAGGCTGTTCATCCCCAGCGCGGCGTTGGTGAAAAGCTCGGCGAGGTCGCGCCCGCAAATCCGCAATGCCCGGTCGGCGGTGTGCTCCACCTCCTCGAAACGCCGGATGGGTCCCCGGGTATGAGGTGGATGCGTCATGGAAGCGGTTCCTGTCCAGCGGTTGATCGGCCGCGCCGTGATAGGGCAAGGCGCGCTGCGGAGGGCGTCGTGGCGATGGTGCAGTATCCAACGTTTGGTCGGGCGTTGTCAAGAAGCCGATCGCCGCGCGGGTCATCGACTGCAAATGGCTTTACAGCCGGCAAGCCTGCCGGTATAGAATTGATGCTATCCCCCACTGTGGGAGAGGCTTTCCAGCCTCGATACGACGTCTTCTCCATAGCATCCGCGATTGCGGCAACTGAATCGCGGCTGGAAAGCCGCTCCCACAGAGATGAAAACTCATTTCATTCGGGCGTGATTCCGAGGGTCTCAGCAACGGCCGCCTCTGGCTGCGGGGCCGGCCGGGAATACGCCGACACCGCTGACCCAGGTGAGGAGGTGGAACCATGAAAGCCGTTTTTTTCGAAAAACACGGAGAATTGGAAGTTCTGCGCTACGGAGACGTCCCCGACCCGGCTGACGCGCCCGGCCAGGTGGTGGTGCGCGTCAAGGCCTGTGCGCTGAATTTCCTGGACATCTGGGTGCGGCGCGGTTGGCCCGGGCTGAAGCTTGAGATGCCGCATTGGTGCGGTGCGGATGTGGCCGGCGAGATTGCCGCCGTCGGCGAGGGCGTCTCGGGCTGGTCGGTCGGGCAGCGGGTGGTGGTTGATCCCGGGGTCAACCGGGTGCAGGACGAGTACACGCGCCGCGGGGAGGCGTCGGTCAGCCCCGGCTACCACATTCTCGGCGAACACGTGCGCGGCGGGGCGGCCGAATACGTGGCCGTGCCGGCTGAAAACCTGGCGCCGATGCCCGAGGGGTTGGATTTCCCGCAGGCGGCAGCCCCGCTGCTGGCCGGGCTGACCGCCTGGCGCATGCTGATCCACCGGGCCGCCCTCCAAGCGGGCGAGTCCGTTCTGGTCGTCGGCGCCGGCGGCGGAGTCAACAGCCTTTCGATCCAGATCGCCAAGCTGGCCGGTGCCGTCGTTTTCGCCGTTGCGAGCAGTGAAGAAAAAGCGGTGCAGGCCCGCTCCCTCGGAGCCGATGTCGTCATCGATCGATCCCGGGTGGATTGGGTGCGGGAGGTGTACAAGCTGACCGGCAAACGCGGCGTCGACGTGGTGGTGGACAACGTCGGCCGGGCGACGCTCGCGGGCAGCATGCAGGCCGTGGCCCGCGGGGGGCGTATCGTGATCGTCGGCAACACCAGCGGCCCGATGGCCGAGATCGACATCCGCTTCATCTTCGGAAAACAGATCAGCCTGATCGGCAGCACCATGGGCAACCATCAGGATTTCCGCGTCGTGATCGAACTTCTCCGGCAGGGCAAGCTCAAGCCGGTGATCGGCCGGGTGATCCCCCTCCGGGACGGCATCGAGGCCTATCGCCTGATGGAGGAGGGCCGGCAATTCGGCAAGATCGTTTTGCAACCCTAAAGATTTTCAGCGTGCGCGGCGCGCTCGCCGAAAATCTTTATCGGTAGCGCTTCATGACTTCGCGGAAGATGATCAGCTTTTGAACATCCTGGGTGCCTTCGCCCAGGGAGGCGCCCCAGGCGTCCATCGGGAACTTGTGGATGGGGTGGTCGCGCATGACCGAGGCCGCGCCGAACATGTCCGCCGACCAAACGGTTGCCTTGCGGGCGATGTCCACCGCCAGGTATTTGGCCAGCGAGGCCTCCTCCCGGAACTCCTCACCCCGGTCCACCTTCCAGCACGCTTTCCAGAGCATCAGCCGGGCGGCTTCGATCCCGGCGTGCAGGTCGGCGATCTCAAAGGACTTGGCTTGAAAATCGGCGATCGGCCGGCCGAAGGCGGTGCGCTTCACGGCGCGTTTCACGGCCAGGTCGAAAGCGCCGGCCGCCGTGCCCAGGGTGAGGGCGGCGATCGCCACCCGGCTGTGGGTGAAGATCGAGAGCACCTGCCGCAGCCCTTTTCCCCGCCGCCCGATCAGGTGGTCCTCCGGAACAAAAACATTCTGAAACTCAAGCCGGGTCAAATCCGACGGCACCCACACCTGCTTGCTCAGCCGGGTGCGTTTGACGCCCTCGGAGCCCAGGTCCGCCAGGAACATCGACACCCGGTTGCTGCGCGGAGCTTCGGCGTCGGTCACCGCCGTGACGACGGCGAGGTCTGCGACGGCGCCGTTCGTCACGTAAGACTTGACTCCGCTCAGCCGCCAGCCGCCGGAATCCGGAACCGCGCGCGCAGCCACGGCCGCCACATCGCTCCCGGCCTGGCCTTCCGTGTTGCCGAGACACATGACCGCTCGGCCTGACACGACGGCCGGTCCGTAGCGGCGTTGCAGCGTTTCGGAGCCGAAAAGACAGACTCCCATCATTCCGAGGTCCGCATGAGCCAGTGCCGCAATGGCCGCACCGGGCGAAATTCTGGCGAGTTCCTCGGCGATGAGGGCCTCCCGGAGGGCCGGCCGCCTGGCCCATCGACCTTCGGAAACTTCAAATCCGTACCAGCCGCCTACACCCATTTTTTCAAAAAATTCCCTCGGCAGTTCCCCTTGACGGTGCCAGTCCGACAAGCGCGATGACATGGGTCCCTGTAAAAATTCCCGGAAATGTTCCATTTCCGCGCTCAGATGAAGGGGGATTGAAAACTCCATCACATTTCTCCTCTGGTGATTGAGTGGCCGGTTGCGCTGTTTGCTGTTGGCAAAGGAGTTAGAATTTTCAAATTAAAAATACAAGAGAAAATGAATTTAATTCTTTTTTTTAATGATCTTATTGCAACTATCAAGACACTCGTGGTAAGAAAAATTCAATCCGTTTCCCGTGGCCGGTTTTCCATCTTCGCGTTCTGGCTTCAGATATCTCACGTTAGCTCTCGCGGCTGACTTCGAACTGCAACGGAGAGAGGGGACCCCATGAAAGAGCTGATCGAATACATCGCCAAAGCCCTGGTCGATTATCCGGAACAGGTCAGTGTGAACGTGCTTGAAGGCAGCCAGGCCACCATCCTGGAGTTGACGGTGGCCAAGGTGGACCTGGGGAAGATCATTGGAAAACAGGGCCGGACCGCCAAGGCGATTCGCACGATCCTCGGCGCCACTTCCGCCAAGCAGAAGAAGCGCGCCTTGCTCGAAATTGTTGAATGATGCCCGCCGCATAATGCTTCGGCCGTTTCGATGATCTTCCGACAGTCCACGATGTACTCCCTATGCCGGGGTGTGCCAGGAAACGCCATTATGCCGGTGCGCCGTTTGCTTCCGCGCCCCGCCCCATTCTCCTCGCGCATGCCTGTCAGGCGTGTCGCGACAGACACGCCTTCCTCTTGACTCGAGTTGATGGCGTCACATATTCTTCGGGAAATAATCACATGAATTGCTGCATCTCGTTTTCGACGAAAGGACCCTCGTATGCCGAAAACCCCGATTGAGCTGCCGGACCGCATTGACCACCTGTCGATCCTCAACGAGAAGGGCGAGGTCGACCCATCCCTCGAGCCGGCCATCGATGCGACCACGCTGCTTAAGCTGCATCGGACGATGCTGCTGGCCCGCCGCTTCGACGAGCGCCTGCTCAGCCTGCAGCGCCAGGGACGGATCGGGACGTTCCCCCCGATCTCAGGCCAGGAGGCGGCCCATCTCGGCGCCGTCGCCGATCTGCGGGCCTCGGACTGGGTGGTCCCGGCCTTCCGGGAAATGGCGGCCGACATCTGGCGCGGCCGGCCCCTGGAGAGCATCATCGTCTACAACAACGGCTTCAACGAAGGCAGCCGCATCCCCGCCGACCGCACCGACATGCCGATATGCGTTCCGGTGGGGTCCCAGATCCTGCACGCCGTGGGAATCGCCTGGGCCATGCAATACCGCGGGAAAGACGACGTCGCCATGACCTTTTTCGGCGACGGTGCAACCTCCCAGGGGGATTTTCACGAGGGCCTCAATTTTGCCGGTGTGTTCCAACTGCCGGTGATCTTTGTCTGCCAGAACAACCAGTGGGCCATATCGATTCCGCGCGCCAAGCAGACCCGCTCCAAAACCCTGGCCCAAAAAGCGAGTGCCTACGGGATCCCCGGGATCCAGGTGGACGGCAACGACATCCTGGCCGTCTATGCGGCCGCCCGGGAGGCGGTCGACCGGGCGCGTGCCGGGGGCGGCGCCACCCTGATCGAGTGCGTCACCTACCGCATGGCCGTGCACACCACCGCGGACGACCCCAAGCGCTACCGCAGCGACGCCGAGGTGGAAGCGTGGCGGCGGAAAGACCCCATCCCCCGCTTCCAGGGCTATCTCATCGCCAAAGGGCTTTTGAGCGAAGACGCCGTCAAGGCTGAGGAGGAGGCGATTGCAGCCGAGATCCAGGCGGCGGTGGAGCGCGCAGAGGAGGAGATGAAGGGCCTGGGAGACCCCCTGCTCATGTTCGAGCACGCCTACGCCGAGATGCCGGACTACCTGAAAGAGCAGCGCGCCGACTTCATCCGGTTCATGGCCGAGGCGCAGAAGGAGGAGAAGCATGCCTAAGATGACCATGGTGCAGGCCCTGAACCTGGCCCTGCGTCAGGAGATGGAAAAGGACGACAGCGTCATCGTCTTGGGCGAGGACGTGGGCGTGGACGGCGGCGTCTTCCGGGTGACCGATGGCCTGATCGATGCCTTCGGGGAGCGCCGCGTCGTGGACACCCCGCTCGCGGAGTCCGCCATCGCCGGGATGTCCATCGGCATGGCCGTCTACGGGTTGAAACCGGTCTGCGAGATGCAGTTCGACGGGTTCAGCTACTACGCCATGCACCAGATCGAAGCCCATGCGTCGCGCCTGCGCTGGCGCTCCCAGGGGCGGTACCACGTCCCCATGGTCCTGCGGGCGCCTTTCGGCGGCGGCGTGCGCGCCTTGGAGCATCACTCCGAAAGCCGTGAGGCTTTTTGGGCGCACATCCCGGGCCTCAAGATGGTGATCCCCTCCAGCCCCCGCAACGCGCGGGCCCTGTTGGTCAGCGCCATCCGCGACCCGGATCCGGTCATCTTCTACGAGCCCAAAGCCGTTTACCGCGCGTTCCGCGAAGAGGTTCCCGAGGAGGAAGAAACCTTCCCGATCGGGAAGTCCCAGCGCGTGCGCGACGGCCAAGACCTCACCCTGATCTCCTATGGCGCCATGATGCGGCCGACGCTGGAGGCGGCCGAGGAACTCAAACAAAAACACGGCGTCGAAGCGGACGTGATCGACTTGTTGACGATTTCGCCGCTGGACGATTCCCTGCTGGTGGAATCCGCCCGCAGGACCGGGCGCGTGGCCGTGGTGCACGAGGCGCCGCGCAGCTTCGGGCCGGGGGCCGAGGTCGTGGCCCGCCTGGTGGAGAAGGCCTTTTTCCATCTGGAGGCCCCGGTCGCCCGGGTGACCGGCTACGACGTGGTCATCCCGCTGTTCAACCGTGAAAAATACTACCTGCCGGGAGTTCCCCGCATCATCGACGCAGTCCGGAAGCTGCTGGCGGCGTAAAAGGAGGCGAACATGGCCAAGGAGTTCAAGCTCCCGGACCTGGGGGAAGGGATCCACGAGGGAGAGGTGCTTGCCGTGCGGGTCGCCGTGGGCCAGGCGGTCAAAGAGGGCGACATCATCCTGGAGGTTGAAACCGACAAGGCCGCGGTCGAAATCCCCTCCCCCGCCACCGGCACCGTTCTTGAGATCCTCGTCAAGGCCGGCGACACGGTCAAGGTCGGGCAGGTGCTGATGACCTTCTCCGCGCCCGGGGAAAAACCCGCGGCGGCTCCCGAGGCCGCCGCGGCCGGCCCAAGGACGGCAGTCCTGCCGGAACCCGCGGCCGCCCCCGCGCCGGCCGCCGGCCCCCGCAAAGGCCCGGTCCCCGCCTCGCCGGCCACCCGGCGCCTGGCCCGTGAGTTGGGCGTGGATCTGGCGCAGGTGCCCCCCAGCGGCGCCGCCGGTCTGGTCACCGGTGACGACGTGCGTGCGTTTGCCGCGGCCGGCAAAGCGGTGGAAGCCCCGGCCGCCGCACGGCCGCAGCCGGCAGCGGAAGCCCCGGCCCCCGCTCCCGCCCCGGCCCCGGAGCTGCCCGATTTCGCCAAGTGGGGTCCGGTGGAGCGAGTGCCCTTCCGGTCCATCCGCCGGGCCACGGCCAGGCAGATGAGCCTGGCCTGGTCCCAAATCCCCCACGTGAACAGCCAGGACTACGTGGATGTCACCCGGCTCGAAGTCTTCCGCCGCAAGCACAAGCAAGAAATCGAAGCGCTCGGCGGGCGCCTGACCTTCACCGTGTTCGCGCTCAAGGCCGTGACGACGGCCCTGAAAGCCATCCCGCGGATCAATTCAAGCCTGGACACGGCATCCGGTGAAATCGTCCTGAAAAAGTACTGTCACATCGGTGTGGCCGTGAACACCGAAGAGGGCTTGGTCGTGCCGGTGATACGCGATGTCGACCACAAGAGCATCCGGGACCTCGCCGTCGAGCTCCACACGCTCGTGCAAAGGGCCCATGCACGCAAGATCGGCCTGGAGGAGTTCCAGGGCGGGACATTTACCATCACCAACGCCGGCGCACTGGGAGGATGGACGTTTTCGCCGATCATCAACCACCCCCAGGTCGCAATCCTGGGATTGGGGCAGGGACGGCTTCAGCCGGCCGTCGTCCGGGGGGAAAAAGGACTGGCGGTCGTCCCCCGGCTCATCATGCCCGCGGTGCTGTGCATCGACCACCGGGTCCTGGACGGGGCCGACGCCGTGAGCTTCCTGAAACGCTTCAAGCAGATCATGGAAGACCCGGACGAGCTGCTCATGTCTCTTGCCTGACGGCTTTGCAGAAAGCCCAACTTCTGCGTTGCGCTGCGTTCCGCTGTCGCTGCGTCGTACGATCAGTACGCCTCACTCCGCGGAAATTGCGCGCCTTGAATTTGGGACTTTTTGCAAAGCCGTCGTCCCATTCGTGGCGGACCGAACGTTGCAGCCACGGGGACCGTAAAGCATCCGGCACCCAACAACCATACCTGCTGGCGACAAAGGAGGAGTGAAAAATGGTCATGGGGGAACTGGCGCAGGACACCGAGGTGTTGGTGATCGGCAGCGGGCCGGGCGGGTACGCCGCCGCGTTCCGGGCGGCCGATCTCGGTCTGGACGTGACCCTGGTGGACACGGCGCCGCGGCCGGGGGGCGTCTGCCTCTACAAGGGGTGCATCCCCTCCAAGACCTTTCTTTTTCTCTCGGAGCTGATCTTCGATGCCGCCCGCGCCAGGACCATGGGGGTCGCCTTCGATCCGCCCCGCATCGACCTGGCGGGCCTGCGGCGCTGGAAGGCGGAGGTGATCGAAAAGATGGCCGGCGGCCTGATGAGCCTGACCAAACGCCGCGGGGTTCAGCTCCTCAACGGACGGGCCGAGTTCGAGTCCTCCGAGAGCGTGCGGCTGCGCGACGCCGAGATCAGTCGCATCCGCTTCCGGCACGCCGTCATCGCCACGGGCTCCCGCCCCATACCCTTTCCCGGCACCGAGTTCACCGCCGGCCGCCGGATCATGAGCTCCACCGGGGCGCTCGCACTCGCGGATATACCGGCATCGCTGCTCATTCTGGGCGGCGGGTATGTCGGTCTCGAACTGGGCACGGTGTACGCCGCCCTCGGCAGCCGGGTGAGCCTTGTGGAGCTGCAGGACCGGCTCCTGCCGGGTGTGGACGCGGACCTGGTCGACCCCCTGCAGCAGCGGTTGAAGGCGATTTTTGCCGACATCTGGTTGAACACCCGGGTGAAAAGCCTGCGGGAGGATGAGGCCGGGGTGGCGGTGAGCCTGGAAGGCGCGGGGGTCGTGCCAGAGCAGCGCTTCGACCGGGTGCTGGTGGCCATCGGGCGCAAACCCGCCACCCAGGGGTTGGGGCTTGAGCACACGGCCGTGCAGCTGGACGCCAAGGGTTTCATCCGGGTGGACGGGCAACAGCGTACGGCCGATGCGCGCATCTTCGCCGTCGGCGATGTGGTCGGCGGCATGATGCTCGCCCACAAGGCCAGCTACGAAGGCAAGGTGGCCGCCGAAGTGATCGCCGGCAAACCCTCATCCTTCGACGTGCGCGCCATCCCGGCCGTGGTCTACACCGACCCCCAGATCGCCTGGTGCGGCATCACCGAAGATCAGGCGCAGCGGGACAACATCCCCGTGAAGGTACAGCGGTTTCCGTGGAAGTTCTCCGGCCGCGCCACCACCATGGGCGCGGCGGAAGGGTTGACCAAGATCATCGCCGACGCCGGATCCGGGAGAATTCTCGGCGTCGGCATCACCGGCCGCGACACGGAAGGCCTGATCTCGGAGGGGGTCCTGGCCATCGAGATGGGCGCCCTCGCCGAAGACATGGCCGCCAGCATGCACCCCCACCCCACGCTTTCGGAAACCGAGGGCGAGGCCGCCGAGCTCTTTCTCGGCCACGCCACGCACATCATGGGGAAGGCACCGAAAAAATAGGGGGTCAATTCATTTTCCCTTCCCCAGTTTCTCGATCCAATCCGGCGGCACCCGGACCGTGACCACCTCCCCCCGCGCGCACACGGCCCCGTGGGCGGACAGGCTCACCGAAAGCACCACTTTCTTGCCCTTGATTTCCTTCACGCGGCCGCGCAGTTCGAGCACCGCGTCGATCGGGGTCGGCGCCAGGTAGTCCACGTGCAGGGAGGCCGTGACGAACCGCACCGGCGGTGCAGTGGCCATCTCCCGCTTCTCCTCCCGATACGTGGCGGCGGCCGCCGTCCCCGTGGCATGGCAGTCGATGAGCGAGGCGATCAGCCCGCCGTACACATAGCCCGGCAGTGCGGTGTGATACGGCCGCGGCTGAAACCGGCACACGCTTTCATCGCCATCCCAATAGCTCTTGATCTGAAGCCCGTCCGGATTCAACCGGCCGCACCCATAGCAGTGGCTCATGTCGTCCGCATAAAAATCCTGAAAGGCCTTCTCCGTCATCGATCCTCCTCGCGGTTGAGTGTTGCATTTCCCCGGCAATGGATAAACCAGCTTTCGACCGCAGGCAAGCGCGCGGTAATGCACACAGACCGCAGGACGCTCATCCGGTCACAACCGTTCAGACATGTGTTGGGCGCCTTCTTCGACAGAGAACCTCGTCAAAAAAGAAATCCCCCTTCGCCCCCTTTGCCAAAGGGGGTCGGGGGGATTTTAGATAAGGATCGTATCAAGCCTTAAGGCACGCCGTCCGATCGGACCTCGGACCCTACCGCCTTCGGGCCTGAGATGGGGTTATGAAACCGCTCTCAATCGCCCTTCTTATACTTGAAGGAAAGGCTGACTCGTGCGCGATAAGCCACCACCTTGCCCTTGTCGATTTTCAGGTCGAGCTTGGTGATTTCAGCGACGCGCAGTTCCTTGAGGCTTTTCGATGCGGTGTCCACGGCGTTCTTGGCCGCATCCTCCCACGACTTGCTGCTTGTTCCGACCAGTTCGATGACTTTGTAAACACTCTCGGGCATGAAGTCCTCCTTTCGGGTGAGCACGGTTGAACCACCTGCCGGAGACGGTGCCTGACGCCCTCCGGCCCCTCCATGAAACGCCTTCGGCAGAAGGCGGATCGGCATCGTGGGAGATGGATAAAGGCTGCACGCCGCTCGGGAACCGTAACTGAGATGAAGGCCGACACGCAACCAGATGCCGCCAAACATGGAACGTCGCGCGCCGGCGTGGCAGGAGGAGATGTGAGCGACGCCTTCTGTCTACAGGAAATCCACCATCCAAGTCAAGTCGGCAGTTTTGGACGCAATAAAGCAACTGAAAGCCGCTTCATTCCTGCGGCCGCCGCATTAAATGCAACAACGAAGATTTAATCAGAAAAGTTGATATTCACACTTTTCTATGGTGCGCTTTGTTTGCGATTACCTGACGAACACCATCAAGTCTTCAAAAATAGTTAAGGATTCTAATCATCGCCGATATACGCACTGATGCGCAAAAGGTCGGGCCCTCACCTGCTGATATGAAGCTGTTTATCTCGTTGGGGCCTTGTTTCTTTATCTTTTTTCGTTTTCAAATTCCTCTTGGCAGGGTAAACATGTGCGGCAACCTGGTAAGGCTCTGCGCCTCGCAACTGGTATTATGTCGCCGCAATTTTCACAGGTGTTATCATCAAATTCTTGGGATTCCCGATGTAAGGATAAACGTGCCCTGGCAATGCATTGAAGCAAATGCCTTTCCGCCGTATCGTTAGCTTCGTCTATAATGTCCGTCATGTAATCTCTCTGAAGATAGTTTGACAACCCTGCCTATTCCTTTTTCGGCGTTGCCGCCAGGGCGGCTTTTTGCTTCTCCTCCTCTTGGATCAGGGTGAGCGCTGCGGCCGCGCCGGCCTGGAAAATCGGATTAGCAGCCTCACTGGGCTCGCCTGTTGCGGAGGCCCTGGGCTGGAGTTCCGGCGTCATGGACACCGTGACGTTGCGGCTGGCGAAGTCGATGCCGGCCGCCTGGAACTCCTCCCGGATCATCCGGTAGACCTCTTTTTTAAGGACGAACTGCTCGCCGGCCAGGGTCTTGAATTTGACCCGCACGATCATGGCCGAATCGTCGAATTCCTTGATCCCCATGGACTTGAGGTCGTCCAGCATGACGCGGTTGATCTCCTCATTCTTCCGCAGGGTCTTGTTGATCTTCTTGATGAGCTTGCGCACCTTTTCGAGGTCGGTGTCGAAGCCTACACGGATGTCCAGCTTGGTGATGGAGTAGTCCCGGCTGAAGTTGGTGATCGATTTCAGGTTGCCGAAGGGAACGGTGTAAACCATGCCCCGGGGGTGGCGCAGCTTGATCGAGCGCAGCGTGATCTGCTCGACGGTGCCCTTGACGCCGGTCGACTCCACGTAGTCCCCAAGCCGGAAGGAGTCGTCGATCATGAAGAAAACCCCGGCAATGATGTCCCGCACCAGGGCCTGGGAGCCGAAACCGATGGCCAGCCCGAACACCCCGGCGCCTGCGATCAGCGGGCCGATGTTCACCCCGATCGAGGAGAGCACGATCAGGGAGACGAGCACGCACAACACCGTCAGGATAAATTTGCGCAGCAGCAGCAGGAGTGTTCCGGTGCGGGTTCCGCCCGGGCCGCCGCCTTCCCCCTCCGTGTCGGCGGCCGGCATCTCCTGCCGCAGCCGGCTGTCGATGCGGGCTTTGGTAAACTCCCACACGATGAACCCCAGCAGCAGGGTCACGACGATGCTGAGCGCGTGCGAGGTGAAGATCCGCCCGAACGCGAGATCGACACCCCACAGCCCCAGCACGATGAAGAACATGAACGCAACCAGCACCAGTCGCAGCAGCCGCCGGATCAGCGGCACGTAGTGCTTGATGCGGGACTCCCCGGTGGGCGGTGGCACTTCGCGCACGGCCTCGCCGCTCAGATCAACGATTTCCGTAAACTCCCCCGAGGCCTGTTTGAGCAGGCGCTGCCCCCACTGGTCGATGCCGATGAAGACCGGGATCACGAACAGGCTGAGGAGGAGGTTTAAGATCGTGGCCTTGCCCCCCAGCAGGACGTCCGCGACCCAGAACAGGCCCATGATCAGCACGTAAACGCTCGCCAGGTAGTGCCAGTAGCGCGCGAAGGCTGCCCGCGGTCCGCTCTTACCGGGCTCTGCGTTCGCCGGCAGGATGGCCTCGGTAATCCGCTGCCGGCTCTGCCAGATCATGACGATGAGGGCGATGGCGATGTAGGCTCCGCCCATGCTGTAGAACATCAGGTAGAGGGCTTTGTTGGCTTCAATTTCACCCATAACGTTACTCGCCCCGGAGATCACGGCCGCACCCGATAGGATGTAAAGGATCCAGCGGTAAAGAAAAGCGGCGTCCGCGTCCTTCATCGGAGACAGGCGCAGGGCGGGTGCATCCGGCGAAAAAATGACCTTGGCAGCGCCGGCAAGGATCAGCAGGTAGTAGCTCACGAGCACGTAGACCGAGACAAACTCATAACCCATATCACCTTTTTGGAAAAAGACGACGACCAGGATGAAGGTGGTGACGGCGAACACGGCGACCCCCAGGGCCTCCAGGATCAGGCGTGACAGGACCCGCCCGAAAAACTCCAGCCGTCCCAGTCTCCCGGAGGCGAACAGCCGTTCGCGGATGTCCCGGGTCGATCGGAAAAGCAGCCATCTTAGGAACAACCCCGCTGCCACGATCGCAAAAAGTGCCAGCAGGGTCAGCAGGAAGCGGCCGATGCCCTTGTCGCCGGTCAGCTTGCGCCAGGCATCGCCCAGGTGGTCGGATTCGTCCTCCGCGACGGTGAAGGTCCCGGACAGCTTTTTCATCAGCGCCGAGGCGTTGTCGAGCATCCGGTAGTATAAAGCCCCCAGCCCGCTTTTCCTGCTCTTGATGACCAACCCGTCCTCGTCCGGTGCCGCCTTGGCCGCCGTCTGACGCTTGAGCACCTGGGCCAGCATCTGCCGCGCCTTATCGTCGGTCAGAGAGCCCATAAAGGCGTCAACCTGCTCCGGGCTCTGCGGCTGGGCGGGAGCGACCACCTCTTCCGCCTTTTGCTCGGCCTTTGGGGGCTTGGCTTTCGGTATCTTCTGCGCCTGTGCTATTCCAGCCAGGGCGATGATAGCCACAATGAGCAGAAAGAGTCGTGCCATCTTGGTCGCAGTAGTCATCTTTGGCTCCTCTTGTTTACGGTCAAGGTCAGATAACAACAATTAGATGTATACGCAGCAAAATCTATCTGCCCGAGTTCAGCAGCATGCAGAACGACAACCCACACTTTCTCAATAACAGCCTCACTGCATATACCGATTCAGCAACTCAGTCCAATTTTGCGTTTTCATGAATTTCAGCAACGCCTTGTTTATCGGTTTGCGGAGCGAACTTTTATCCTGTAAAGCAATGCTGACGAAATATTCATCGAAGGTTCCAGGCAGAACCTGCACGCGACCGGGGAACTCCCTTTTTACCAGATCCTTCAGTACCTGTTCATTTAGAACGAATGCATCGATCTCTTTGTTGGCAATCCCTTCTAATCCTGCCTGTATACTTCCAAAAGGAATTACGGCTATTCCCTGTTTTGTCAAATAGTCGGAACCTTCCGATCGGGGTACAGATCCGACTCGCGCATTGTAAAGGTCATTAAAACCGCGAACCTTGCCCTTTAACTCCGTAATGGTCAGCGATGTCGTGATGTTGGCTGTAAAGCTAGCGATAAAAATTATTGAAAAAATCATCCAAATCAGCGCAGTGATCCGCCCACCCATTGTTTTGGGCGCCTTGTCTCCATAGCCCACCGTGGTCATTGTCACCATCGCCCACCAAATGCCGTGACCTATTCCCTCGACAGTTCCGTCACCGAACATTTCGCTGTTCTTGCGCCTTTCAAATGACCATACGATTATTCCGGTTATCAGAGACAACAACACCAGAAATCCGATTGCTTTCAGAACATGCTTTGAAAAGATACTTTCAAAAATGCGAAACCATTTGTATTCGACACCTTCTGCTGCTACCGCAATGGATAGTCCCGTTTTTAAATATGATTGACTGAAGTCCATGGTGGATTCAAAGCGCTCTCGAACCGGCAAGGAAGGAATGACATCTATTTCTCGTTTTTCTAAGGCATCCAACAAATGCTCAAAAGCACTAAATTCCCGAAATTCAAATGGTACGCCTATGTGTTGAGCCACAGCCTGCCATAGTTCGACGGCAAATCCCTCCCATCGATCATCAGCCGTTTTCATGTATAACGGCGGAGCTACAATTGCCCCCACCAGTAGAACACGTGGTGTTGCACTCTCATTTTGAGAAAATGAGGTTGCAGGGCAAAATAAACAAACCCAGAGCCAAATCATTCCGCAAGCTATTACCTGGAAAACTTTGTGGTTGGACTGCATGATGGTAATTTCCTGTTTGGAGTTTTGGCTTGGCCTTATGAAGCCGTACCCTGCTTGCCAGTTAGCTATCGGTCAATACGGGTAGATCAATCAGTCCTGCTTCATGTCTATGACCGCCTATCCTTTCGCATATGCTTCGTCAAGGCCCTTATCAAGACGGCCGATGCTGAACTTGCCGTCGTAGGCCTACTCTCGTTTTATGGACGAGTGTGCGTTCGTCGGGGTTACTGGGCGGGAATGGTGACCAAGGGCAGCCGCTCGTCACCGCTGCCTTCAATCATCGTGAACAAAAACATGATGGCCGTTAACGCACGCTTCGTGCGCCAGTCGCGGTCGTCCACCCAGAACCATTGATTGTGGTAATGCACGGCGGCAAAGGCGTCCGCCGGTTTGTCCTTGCTGCAATTGATCTTGACCGGGTCGCTGTCAGAGGATGGTAACGACGGCACCGCGCGCCCTTCCTTCAAGTCCGATTCCGGCACGTCCACGTAGGAGGCGAAGGCCAACATGATCTGCAGCATGGAACGGCTGCCTACGGACAGTTCGCCGTCGCGTCCGGCTGCGGATGAATAGATCAGTTTAAATTGGTGCTGGCCCTCCGGTAGTTTCAGCAAACGCCGGATTTCGACGATCTTGTCCATAATTTCCGGCGAAATATTTTCGCGATGGAAAAATATCACGGCGGCTGTGTCCTTCTCCTTGCTTTCCATCACGCGCATCCCGACGGCACCAGCCAACTGCACCTCGCGCATCAGTTGCAATACGCGGACGAATTCCGGTTCGGCCTCCCCCGTGGCCCCGGCGGAGGCGGAACGATTACGCACGCCATTCAAGGATTCGACGGTCAAACCCAGCACGAAGTCCGCCGCGTAACCGGACTGGAGCATGAAAAAAATATTCTTAGGTTCAATCGGCGTCAGGAGTCCGCGCAAAAATTTCTGCCCGGTCAATGGCGTGTAGGTGATGGTCGGTCGGTCGGTGTAGATGGCCTGCCCGGACCCGCTGAGGGTATTTCCCTGGATCGCATTTCCCGTCGAGAGCATCCCGGCGACGCCGATGCCTGTTTGCAGCGAATAGCCTGCCACGACGGACGACACATCCACAAAAACCGGCAGGTCGAGGTAGCGCAGCTTGACGATGTTCAATAGCGTCTGCTGCTTCCAAGAATCGGCGATGGCCGAGCTGTAATCGAACCGGTCCGTAGCCACCGTATGCGGGCCGAAGGACTGG
>CAVQTH010000004.1:0-37022 GCA_963716325.1 uncultured delta proteobacterium
TGTGCGGGAAAGATTGCCAGGCAGAACAGTTGCGCTGGAAATCGGTACGGTTTCGCCTGCGATTGAAAAGGTGGTCCTCCAATTCACACTCCCCTGCCCGCGCGTGAGGGGGAGTGTGAGCAGAAGATCGTTGGACAGGGCGTCTGCGCCGGTAGTCCGAACGATCATCCCTTTCAAACTCCTCTCCCCTTGCGGGAGGGGTTAGGGGGAGGGGTAATCAACGATGCCCTCTAATCTGACAAAAACCGCTAAAAACCTGAGGAAAAAGGCAACTCGAGTTGAAACCATCTTATGGAGTCAACTTCGGGCTAAACAAATCGAAGGGGTCAAGTTCAGACGACAGCAGCCGATAGACGAATTCATTGTCGATTTCGTCTGTTTCGAAAAGAAACTGATCATCGAACTGGATGGAGGCCAACACGCGCAGGCTCGCGCAGAAGACCGCGAAAGGGACAACAGGCTTTCAGAGAAGGGTTACACCCTTTTAAGGTTTTGGAACAACGAGGTGGTGGAAAATTTGACCGGAGTTTTGGAAATCATCCGAAAAAAGTGCCTTTAACACCCCTCCCCTGGCCCCTCCCGCAAGGGGAGGGGAATCGTGTTGGGGCGTTAGTACAGCCACATGCGTCGCGCTACTGCCACTCTAACCCTCCCCCTCAGGGGGAGGGCAGGGAGAGGGTGGCGTCATTCGTGATGGTATTTATGAAAAACACCACTTAGCGAAAAATTGTCACTTGTCCGCCAGCAGCTTCTTGAGCACATCCGGTCGGTTCGTCGTGATCGCATCCACCTTCATTTCGATCAGCTTCTTCAAATCATCGGGGTTGTCGGGCGTCCAGACGGACACCAGCAGGCCAAGCTGCCGGGCTTCCGCAAGCGTCTCCGGCGTCAGGTTCTTGAAGAACGGGGACCAGATGCGGCCGCCGGCCGCTTTCACCGCTCGGGGTGCCGAACCGTTGAAGTCGTCGATGTCGAGGCCGGCCATCCAGGGGGAGGCCCCGGGCTGGTTCGGCTTGAGGTTGTTTAATCCCGGGCCGACGATGGTGAGGTAGACGGTCGCCAGCTCCGGCGCGGTCTTCTGGATGTGGACCAGGTTGCGCCAATCGAATGAGAGTATCCAGGTGCGCTCGGCGATCGCTTCATCCCTCACCATTTTCACCACTCGGTCCGACACCGTCTCCGGCGGCAGGGCCAGCCCAGGCTCTTCCGGCGAGGTCTTGATCTCGACGAATAGCCGGGTGGAAGGGCTGCACGATTTCTTGAGGAGCTCGATCGCCTCCTTGAACGTCGGGATGCGCTCGCCGTCCACCGGAGTTTGCTCCGGAAACCGGGCCGCATAGGAGGTCTTCGGCTGCAGGCGGCCGATGTCATAGGATTTGAGCTGGGCCAGGGTCAGGTCTTTGACGGCCGGCTGCGACCCGGAGGATACCCAGGCACCGTCGGCCGAGCGGGCGATTTCGGGCTTCAGCTTGAAGTCATGATGCACCACCAGCTGCCCATCCGCCGATACCAGGACATCGAGCTCAATGGCGTCGATGCCCAGTTCGCAGCCACGTTTGAAAGCGGCCAGCGTGTTCTCCGGCATAAGCCCGGCGCCCCCGCGGTGGCCGATCACAAGTGGTTTTTCAGGGATTTTGGCGACGCCTGCCGCGGTCGGTCTCTGAGCCATGCCGGGCACGGCAAACGCCAGAAGTGCGATAGCCGTCACGATGGTTGCCGCCGCCAGATTTCGTTTGACTATGCCCCCGTTCATGAAATATTTTCCTTTCTGTTATCAATGTCTAATGGTCCTTTAATCAATTTCTTACACGTTTCGGGTTTCCATCGCAACAAATGCTCCAACGGGGATGTGAACTGCAGCTCAACCGCACTCAGCAAAAAGGAGGAACCCATGAAACAGTTGCGTAATTTAAGGATGGTTCTGGCGGCGTTGGCGGTGCTGATGGTGCCGGCCCTGGCCCTGGCGGCGCCCGTCACCGTGAACTGGTGGCACGCCCACGGCGGCGCCCTCGGCGAGCGGGTGAACGCCATCTGCGAAGGGTTTAACAAGTCCCAGACCCAGTACCAGGTGGTGGCGACTTACAAGGGCAACTACGCGGACACTATGAATGCCGGCATTGCAGCATTCCGCGCCAAGAACCCGCCCCACATCCTGCAGGTCTTCGAGGTCGGCACGGCCACCATGATGGCGGCCAAGGGTGCCGTCAAGCCGGTGTACGAGGTCATGAAGCAGTCCGGCCTGCCCTTTGACCCCAACATCTACCTGCCCACCGTCACCGGGTATTACACCACCACCGACGGCAGGATGCTGTCCATGCCCTTCAACAGCTCGACTCCGGTTCTTTACTACAATGTGGACGCCTTCAAGAAAGCCGGCCTCGACCCTGACAAGCCGCCGGTCACTTGGCTGACCATGGGTGAAATCGCCAAAAAACTGGTTGCGGCGGGGGTGTGCCAGGCGGGCTTCTCGTCCGCCTGGAACGGCTGGATCCACATCGAGAACCTGAGCGCCTGGCACAACGTGCCGATCGGCACCAAGGCCAACGGCTTCGGCGGCCTGGATGCGTCCTACACATTCAACGGCCCGGTCCAGGTGAAGCACATCCAGCAATTGGCGGACTGGCAGAAGGACAAGGTGTTTGTTTACGGCGGCCGGACCAACGTCGGCAATGCCAAGTTTATATCCGGCGAGGTGGCCATGTACACCGAATCTTCGGCCGGGTACGCCGGGTTCAAGAGCACTTGCAAGTTCGAGTTCCGGACCGCCATGCTGCCCTACTGGCCGGACGTGAAGGGCGCGCCCCAGAACACCATCATCGGCGGGGCGAGCCTGTGGGTTCTGCAGGGCCACAAGGCCGAAGAATACAAGGGAGTCGCCGCATTCTTCAACTACCTGTCCCGGCCGGAAGTGCAGGCCGAATGGCACCAAGCCACGGGGTACCTGCCCATCACCCTGGCGGCCTACGAGTTGACCAAGAAGCAGGGATTCTATGAAAAGAACCCCGGTACGGAAACCGCGCTGAAGCAGATGACGCTGCACAAGCCGACCGAAAACTCCAAGGGCTTGCGCTTCGGCGACCACGCCAAGACCCGGGACATCATGGACAACGAGTTCGAAGCCATCTTTGCGGGACAGAAAACCGTCAAGCAGGGACTGGATGATGCCGTGAAGGCCGGCAACGAGTCGCTGCGGAAATTCGAGAAAGCCAACAAATAGCGGTTTATCACCACCCCCACCCCGCCTCCCCCCTCAAAGGGGGAGGAGATTCAAGTGTTGATCCCCCTCCCCCTCGGGAGATATAAATGCGTATTCCCCTCCCCTTGCGGGAGGGGACAGGGGAGGGGTTAAGGATCTGGCAGAAAGCATACGAAAACGCCTGTGCTTCAATCTGGCCTATGGATAAACGAGTCGTTTTCAGGAACAATGTCCTTCCTTACATCCTGGTCGCTCCCCAGATCATCATCACGCTGGTGTTCTTCATATGGCCGGCCTCCCAGGCGTTGCTGCAGTCCTTTCTCCAGGAGGATGCCTTCGGCACTTCCTCCGCGTTTGTCTGGTTCGACAACTTCGTCGACATCTTCACCAGCCAGGAGTATCTCGGCTCCTTCCGCGTGACGCTCGTTTTCAGCCTGGCGGTGGCGGGCAGCGCGCTGTCCGTGGCGCTGCTGCTTGCCGTGATGGCCGACCGCGCCCTGCGGGGGGCGACCGCCTACAAGACGCTCATCATCTGGCCTTATGCGGTGGCGCCGGTGGTGGCCGGCGTCCTGTGGTTTTTCCTGTTCAACCCGACCGTGGGAATGGTGGCTTTTTGTATGAAAAAAGCCGGGGTGGACTGGAACCACACCCTCAACGGGACGCAGGCCATGACGGTGGTGGTCATTGCTGCCGCCTGGCGCGAGATTTCTTACAACTTTCTATTTTTCCTGGCGGGGCTTCAGGCCATCCCGCATTCCTTTATCGAAGCGGCGGCCATCGACGGCGCCGGACCCTGGCGGCGGTTCTGGACCATCGTGTTTCCGCTGCTGTCGCCGACCATGTTTTTCCTGATCGTGGTCAACATCGTCTACGCCTTCTTCGACACCTTCGGCGTGATCCACGCCATTACCCGCGGCGGGCCCAACTACGCCACCAACATCCTGGTGTACAAGGTCTTCAACGACGGTTTCATCAACCTCGACCTCGGGGGCTCGGCCGCCCAGTCGGTAGTTCTGATGATCGTGGTGATCACGCTGACGGTGGTCCAATTCCGCTTCATCGAACGCAAGGTGCATTACTAAAATGATGGTCGAACACCGCCCCGTTCTGACGTTTTTAACCCATGCCGCCCTCATCCTGGGTGCGCTGGTGCTCGCTTTTCCGATCTACATCACCTTCGTCGCATCGACCCACACCCTCGAGGAGGTGACCCGGTCCTTTCCCCTCCTGCCCGGAAGCCACCTGGTGGAGAACTACCTGCGCGCGCTCACGGTGGGGCCCCGGGACGTTGGGGCCACCGTCGGCACCATGATGCTGAACAGCCTGATCATGGCGCTCGGCATCACCTTCGGCAAGATCACCATCTCGCTGCTGGCGGCCTTCGCCATCGTCTACTTTCGCTTCCGCCTGCGCATGGTCTTCTTCTGGATGATCTTTGTCACCCTGATGCTGCCGGTAGAGGTCCGCATTCTGCCGACCTACAAGGTCGCCGCCGACCTCAAGCTGCTCGACTCCTATGCCGGGCTGATCTTCCCGCTGATCGCCTCGGCCACGGCCACTTTCCTGTTCCGGCAGTTTTTCATGACCATTCCCGACGAGCTGTGTGAAGCCCACCGGATCGACGGGGGCAGCCCCATGCAGTTTTTCTTCGACATCCTGCTGCCGATGTCGCGTACGTCGATCGCCGCCCTGTTTGTCATACTGTTCATCTACGGCTGGAACCAGTACCTGTGGCCGCTGCTGATCACGAGCGATCAGGGTTATTACACGCTGCTGATCGGCATCAAGCGCATGCTCGACGTGGGCGAGGGCCAGGCCGAATGGCACATCATCATGGCCGCCACCATCCTGGCGATGCTGCCGCCGGTGTTGGTGGTGATTTTCATGCAGAAGCAGTTTGTGCGCGGAATGACGGAAACCGAGAAATGAACGTGTTAAGTGTTAGGTTTTAAGCGTTAAGCAAACGAAGCAAAACACGCGAGTTTTTCTGATAATGCCTTTCGACTTAAAACTTAACACCTAAAACTTAAAACTTTCGAGAATCGAACATGGCAGACGTCAGCATCCGAAATGTGACCAAGCAATTCGGCAAATCCGAAATCATTCACGGGATCAGCTGCGACATCCGCGACGGCGAGTTCATCGTCATCCTGGGGCCCTCGGGCTGCGGCAAGTCCACTCTGCTGCGCCTCGTCGCCGGCCTGGAGGAAATCACCACCGGGGAGATCGCCATCGCGGGCCGGGTGGTCAACCGGCTGGAACCGGCCGACCGCGACATCGCCATGGTGTTCCAGAACTACGCCCTCTACCCCCACATGACCGTTTACAAGAACATGGCCTACGGGTTGAAGATGCGCCGCATGCCCACGGAGGAGATCGACCGCCGGGTGCGCAACGCCGCAAGGATCCTCGAGTTGAGCACGCTTTTGGACCGCAAGCCCCGGCAGCTTTCAGGCGGCCAGCGCCAGCGGGTGGCCATGGGACGCTGCATCGTGCGCGAGCCCAAGGTCTTCCTGTTCGACGAGCCCCTCAGCAACCTGGATGCCAAGCTGCGGGTGCAGATGCGGCTTGAGATCCGCAAGCTGCACGAAGACCTCAAAATAACCAGCATCTACGTGACCCACGACCAGGTGGAGGCCATGACTCTCGGGGACCGCTTGGTGGTGATGGACAACGGCTATGCCGCTCAGATCGGCTCGCCGCTCGAGGTCTACGAGCGTCCGTCCACCATGTTCGTTGCGGGCTTCATCGGCTCGCCCGCCATGAATTTCCTGGAAGCGCACGTGAGTGAAGACGGCCGCGCGCTGGTGCTGCCGGGGACCGTCCGGATTCCACTGAACGGCGCCGGGCTGCCCGCCTGGGCCCGCAAAATTGTGATCCTGGGGGTGCGGCCCGAGCACCTGGAGCTGAACGGCAGCCGCGAAGGGGGCATTCAGTTGACGGTTGACCACGTGGAGCTGCTCGGCGCCGACACCCTGGTGCACGGTCGTTCCGGCGACCGCTTCCTTACCATCCGGCTGTCCGACGTGCACCGCATCGAAAAGCACGCCACCATCGCTCTCTATGCCCCGCCGGCGAAGCTGCACCTGTTCGATCCGGAAAGCAAGAAGAGGATAGAGAATTAGTGTGCCGTGTTTTGTGTTTCGTGGTCTGAAATTTTGATGGCGAAGCAGTCAAGCCCTCTGCCGGACACGAAACGGCACACCTCAAACACTTCCAAGTAAGTTGCGTCTCTTCTGTGGGAGCGGCTTTCCAGCCGCGACGATCGAGGCTGAAAGCCGCTCCCACAAAAAGCAAGCTTACTGGCCGATAACGTGCCGGGCGTCATAACCCGCTAAAAACCAACTCCGAAGAACTAAAAGTCCATGCCCCCGCTCATCGATCTGACCCGCTTCACCCGACCGCTTCTCATCGGCCACCGCGGCTACCCGGCCCTGTTTCCCGAAAATACCCTGGCCGCCTTCGAAGGGGCCATCCAGGACGGCTGCGACATGATCGAGCTGGACGTAACACTGACAAAGGATCGCAAGGTGGTCGTAATCCACGACGACACGCTGGACCGCACCACGACGGGGAAAGGCCCGGTGAGGGGCCATACCCTCGAGGCGATTAAAGCGCTCGATGCCGGGAGTTGGTTCGATGCACGATTTGCCGCGGAGAGGGTTCCGGAGTTGTCGGAAGTGATGAAACTGACCGCCGGCCGGTGCATGCTCAACATTGAAATCAAGGAGAGCGCCTTTGAGGCAGACTACCCCGTCGACGCCATCGAGCACCAGGTGGTAAAGCTCGTGAAAACAAGCGGGGGCATAGATCGCGTGATAATCTCGAGCTTCGACAAACGCATTCTCGAGCGCATCGCCGCTATGGACGCCCCGCCCGCCGTCGCCTACATCTCCGACCAAGGAGCGGACAAAGGCCTTGTGGAAATGCTTCTCGCAATCAAGGCCTTTTCCTGGCACCCCCACTTCACGGTCCTGACGCGCGATCAGGTGAACATGCTGCATGCCGCCGGCCTCAAAATTTTCCCCTGGACCATCAACACCTGCGCAGAGGCTGAAAAGGTCCTCGCCTTGGGTGTTGACGGCCTCATCTGCAACGAACTTCGGGTCATGCGGGCGGTTTGAAGGACGGGGGCGGTGATTGCCATATAGCGGCCGTAATCAGATACGGGCTTTGGCCAAATCGGACATTCCCATGATTATCTGGTGATGGCGATATTTGCATACCCCGAAGAGGGTCTATCATGACGCATCATCCGAGGTATCCCCAAAAAGTCGACTTTGTGATATTAAATTTAGAGGAGTGTTTCCGGAAGCGGTTAAGGTGCAACCACAATATTAGGAGATCTGAGTATGGCCACAACGAAGAAACCTGCTGCCAAGAAGCCCGCTGCGAAGAAGCCAGCCGTGAAGAAGGCTGCGGCCCCGGCCAAGAAGCCAGCGGCCAAGAAACCCGCCGCCAAGAAGGCCGCCAAGCCTGCGGTGAAGCGCACGCCCAATGCTGCCTTCATGAAGCCGATGACGCCGAGCGCCATGCTGGCCGCCGTGGTGGGTGCCATGCCGCTGCCGCGTACTGAGGTTGTGAAGAAAATCTGGGAATACATCAAGAAGAATAAGCTGCAGGACGCCATCAGCAAGCGCATGATCAATGCCGACGAGAAGCTGAGGGCGGTCTTTGGCAAGGCGCAGGTGTCGATGTTCGAGATGACCAAGATCATCAACCAGCACCTCAAGTAAGCCCTTGCCACTCGCGGAGGCGGCTGCCCGGGTGGCTGCTTCCTGTCCGTTACAGCGTCTGCAGCATGCTTCATGCGCCGAAGCCGGCGATACTGAGCTTGATCCAGCTCAGTGCGCAAAGATTGGGGTCGGCAACAGCTACAGATATCGACCGGCCCAAAGACCTATTCACAGATCGTGGGTTTCTGGTGCTTTCATCCGACCTATCTCAACTTAAGTGCAGGTTGTGATAGTCGACCCGACTCGTAAATTTAGACAAAGTCGGGTAGATTGCTTAGAAATCATATAATCATCGTTCGCGCGGCGCGTAGGGCGTGGTCGGCGTATGGCGGCATTCGCGATGACGGAACGTAAACGTAATTAGGCGCGTGTCCAGTGTGGTCTTTAGCGTCAACGGAGGCAGTAATGTCCGAATCATGGTTCAACCATATCTCCAAGGCAGGAAAACTCGTGCGCCTCGCAACCGCTGACGCGGCTCTGGCTGCGGCAAAGGATGGAGGTTTTGTGTGGCTGCATTACTACCAAACAACGAAGGAGGAACTCTCGCACCTCGTCGATCCCTTGGGTCTCCATCCGCTTTCTATCGAGGATTGTTTTGACGAAAACCAGATTCCCAAGATTGAAGACTTTCCTCGAAATACCTTTATTATCTTCAACGCCTTTGACTATTCAAATAAAGAACTATCGATCGGCGAGATCAATCTGTTTATCGGAGCCAACTTTCTGGTTACCGTCAGCCAACAAAATTCCGAAAATCGCTTGAATTTGGATGGCATTCAGCACATCGTGGAAAAGAACATCGAGAGTGCTAAACACGGACCGTCGTTCCTCATGCACGTCATCCTGGACTACGTGGTGGATCAAAAGTTTGTGACGATTGAAGCGATCGTGGACGAACTAGACGCCGTAGAAGGTGCGATGATAGCCCACGCGTCAAGCTTCAACCCCGCAGAGCTGATCCGATTTCGTCGGTACCTGTTGAGTCTCCGCAAGAGTCTTTTCCACGAGCGGGAGATTCTCATCAAGATCTGTCGCAAAGATTGTCCCTTCATAGCGGAAAAGGCAATCTTCCACTATCGAGACATCTACGACCATCTCGTGAGATTCTTCGAGATGACCGAGTCTTACCGGGATATAGTCACCAGTCTCATGGAAATGTACCTGTCGATGCTGAACAACCAGATGACCAAAGCCGCCAACCAGACAAACATGACAGTCAGGCGGCTGACTTTCATCACAACGATCTTTATGCCGCTCACGCTTTTGGCTGGAATCGGCGGGATGTCAGAGTGGTCTATGATGACCGGACCTGAGAACTGGAGAATCGCATATCCGGCTTTCCTGTTAGTGATGATAGTGATCGGTTTTACCAGCTACTACCTACTCAACCGGCTTGAGACGAAAAGCCGACGACGGGACCGGCGTACGCTGGGATAGACTGGGACGGAACGAGGCTCATTCGGCTGCGCCTTGTTAACAAAGCCGTTCCGTGAGGGCAAAAGAACGGTGTCAGAGCTTGAATAATGAATATGGCAGTCACGTGTCCAGATTAACCCAAGTTTTGGTTATCAACCGGTCTGATAAATCTTGGTCACTGCAGGTGCTTTGCGGAGACCGCTTCCACTGCCTTGTCCTCCTTGATGCGAGGGAAACTCCAAGCTGGTCCGGAGGCAGGAAGCGTCAGGCAGGGGAAACGGCCCGGGGTTCGGGTGGATCCAGGCGGACATAAAGCCGTTTGTTCGTATTGCCCTTCCGTTCCAACTCAGCGCACAGCGCCGCCGAAAACCCTTTCAGTTTGAAGTGTTTCCATACGTCACGTGCCGGGGGCCGCGACATAGCAGGCGGACAAGCACCTTCGGCAGCGCGGGGAACGAGGCGATCACTTGCCAAATCCCCGCGCAGCCATGCGAGTCTGCGAAGAAATGGTTCACTTGACCCAGTTGATATCGGTCCCCGGCGGCAGGTGCGGGGTGAAGACCGAGAGGTACTGCAAATTTTCTTCCAATGCGCGGGTATCGTGGACGATGCCACGCGGGCAGACATGGATGTCGCCCTGTTTAACCGGCTTCCACTCGCCGTTGATCAGCAGCTCCCCGCGCCCGCCCACGACGATGACGACCTCGTCGGAAACGGTGTGAAAGTGGGAGCCGATCTGCGTGCCCTTCACGGCGGTCCGGACCATCACCTGGGTGCGGGGGCAATCATAGACGACCTCGCTGTCCACGCCCTTCTCGGGCAGCTGGCGCTTCGCGTAAAACCCGGCGAGATTGAGCAGAATGGACTTGTCGGGCGTCGAGTCGATCAGACCTTTGAGTTCCTGCGGGTTCAGAGACATACAGCCCTCCATGCATTCAATTAGGGGTTCATAATGTTTTTCTATGTTCCGTTTTTATCACGAATCAGCTTCAACGTCTCCTCGTACACGGGCAGGCGCTCCCGATCCTTCGGGTCCCTGGAATCGCGCTTCAGATCGACTATCGTTTCCAAGTTTAGGACGCTAACCTTATATCCGTGGAAATCGATTCCAGTCGATTTCGCAATTAAGTCTTCAAACCCCTGACCCTTTTCAATGAAAGCCAGCACATCGAGCGGGCCACATTTTGTATCCAATAGAATGTGCCCTTTGGCTTTAAGATCCTCTGCCGTTGGTTCTATGACTTTGTCATCAGGGCGGCGCAGGCAGGTGTCGATCGACTTTAAAAACGTTAACAGTTTCAGGATATTTTCCTCTGTCTGCCGGTGAACGATATCGAGGTCAAAAGTAGTAACCGGCGCCCCCTGAATCACAGCCGATAGTCCGCCCACGACGATAAACTCTATGTCGGCTTCGCAGAGACCTTCAAGCAGGGCGCTGAGATCCGCCGCTTGCTGGCTTTCTCTTCTTGAAGGCATCCCTTAGCTCCTCGATTGCACGGATAGCATTATCGTTGGTTGCCAGTCGTTGCTCGGGGCTCATCGCAAGGAACAGACGAATCAATTCTCTGTCTACTCTGATTCGTTGATTTGGAACGCCCTCGAGTTCATGCATTTTTTTATCACTGGGTTATGGCGCTGCTATCCTAGCGCGCAGCCGCTCGATGATGGTCAGCCCAACCGTCAACGGAAACCCGTCCTCCGTGCATTCCGCGATCCCGGTTTTGCCGTCCACGGCCCCCCGGTCGACGAGATGTCGGACAATCTCCACAGGGTCGAAAAGGCTGAAGAGGTCCCGGCGGAGCTCGCGGCTCATCGCGGCGATGATCCCGTACACGCCCCAGTTGCTCACGGTGGCGATGACCAGCTCATCGCAGCGGGTCACCGACGGTTGGATGGGCAGCTGTGACAGCTCCGAGATAATGTTGCCCATCCCGATTTCATTGCCGCCGTCGCCGATCGCGATGGTCGGGCCGTCGCAGAGATCGAAAAACAGGTCGAACTTGGCCAGGAAGTCGCTGATGTCCTTGCCGCGCATGTTGTAGTAGCGGCCGTCTGAGGCCACACCGGGTCGTTCGATGGAAACGATTACGGACGGTTCGATGTCGGCCAGCGCCGACTTTACAACCGGGACGGTGGCCTCCCAGCTCAGGATCGGGATTTCCAGGGTTCGAAAGTCGCCGGCCAGGACCTGCGATATCGGCGGCGCGCAGCCGAAAATCGGTTCATACCCCAGTCGTTCAAGGACACGGTACAGCGCAATCGCGCCGATCGGCCCGTCCGTCTCGAAGCTGCCGCCGACGGGAAAGCCGGTGCCGATGAGCACGCGGCCCTTGTTGTAAAGTATCAGATTGGCGGCGCGCCCGCAATAACCTGCCGGGACGGCGCCCCGAATCCGGTCCATGCCCCGCGTGCCGTGGGACAGGATGATGTCCTCGATGAGGGTCTCAGCAATCACCATGCCAACTTACAGGATCTTTCTGGGGTCGAAGGCGTCGCGCAGTCCGTCGCCGATGTAGTTGATGCTCAGCACCGTCAGGAAGATCATGAAACCCGGAACGATGGCCGTCCAGGGGGCGGCAAAAATCTGGTCCAATGCATTCTTGAGCATGTTGCCCCAGGTGGCCGTCGGCGGCTGGATGCCGAGCCCCAGAAAGCTCAACCCCGACTCGGAGATGATGGCATCCGCCACCCCCAGGCTGGCGGCGACGATGATCGGCCCGAGTGCGTTCGGCAGGATGTGGCGGACCATGATCCGGGGCGTTCCGGCGCCCAGAACCCGCGCTGATTCGACATATTCCAGGTTCTTGATTTCCAGAAAAGAGCTGCGCACCAGGCGGGCGACGTCCATCCAGCCCAGAATGCCGATCACGAACACGACGCGCGCGACGGGCATCTTGTAGAGGGTGTCGAAGACGAGAACGATGAGGGGGTTGTCGCTGAACGGCGGGCGCATGAAGATGATGGCGAACAGGATTAAAACGAATATCCGGGGAAAGGCCAGGGCGAAGTCGGTGAAGCGCATGAGGAGGTTGTCCACCGCCCCCCCGAAGTAGCCGGCCACGGCGCCGACAAGCGTTCCCAGCGTGACGGCCACCAGCATCGCGAAAACACCGACGATCAGCGAGACCCGACCGCCGTGAAGCGTGCGGGTCAGCATGTCCCGGCCGAGCTCGTCGGTGCCGAGGGGGTGGGTGAGGCTCGGCGGCGAGAGCATGTTGGACAGATCCGGCGTTTCCGGGTGGTAGGGCATGATCCGGTCCACGAACACCACGGAAAAAACGATCACGGCCATCATGATCATGCCGAAGACCGCCATCTTGTGGCGCAGAAACTGCCGCAGCGTCAGATACCACAGCTGGTTTTTGTGTTTTTCGTGAAAGGGTCCCCTGGTCATTGCTTTTCCGTCACGAGTAGGTGATCCGGGGGTCCAGGATCGCGTAGACGACATCCGCCAGCAGGTTCGACACCACCACCAGAAAAGCGATCGCGGCCACGATCCCCATGACGACGGAGTAATCGAATCGAGTGGCCGCGTCCACGAACAGGCGGCCCATGCCGGGCCAGGAGTAGATGGTTTCCGTAAACAGCGCGCCGGCAAAGAGAACCGGCAGATCGATGGCCACGACGGTCACCAGCGGGATGGCGGCATTGCGAAAGGCATGCTTGAAAATGATCACGCGCTCACTCAGCCCCTTGGCCGCTGCCGTTCGAATGTAGTCCAGATGAATCACTTCGAGCATGCTCGTGCGCAGAAACCGGACGTATTTGGCCGCGATCAGCGTCGAAAGACTCAGCACCGGCAGAAACAGGTGCCGGAGGCTGTCGATCAGCGAGAACGGCTTGCCGAGGGTCTGCATGCCGCCGCTGGGAAGCCACCGGAGCCAGATGCTGAAGATGATGATCAGTAGTAGACCGGAATAGAACACCGGCATGGACCGGCCGATGTAGGCGAGGGTCGTGGTGATGTGGTCGAAAACGGAATACTGCCGGGTGGCCGAGATGATCCCCGCCGGAATGGCGATGATCAGCGCCACGATCAGGGAGATGCCCGTCAGGTACAGGGTGTTGGGCAGCCGATCCCAGATCTCGATGAGCACCGGCCGCTTGGTGGTGAAGGAGTAGCCCCAGTCCCCTTGCACGAAATTTTTGAGCCAGGCCCAGTACTGCACGGGAATCGGACGGTCCAGGCCCATTTCGTGGCGCAGGCGCTCGATGTCTTTCTGCGAGATTTCCGGGTTGTTCTCGTAGGCCGCCAGCGGGCCGCCCGGCAACAGCTGCATCAGGAAGAAGGTGGCGAACGTGATGATGAGCAACACCGGGACGGCCGCCAGCAGTCGGCGCAGAATGAAGGTGAATTTCATGAATCACCCGTGAAGCGGCGGGCGGCGCCCCATGCCGGGGCGCCGCCCGGTTCGTATTCGCAGGAACGGCTACTTCTTGTCGGTAGTCCAATCGGCGACGTTCCAGGTTTCCACGGCGTCGATAATGCCGTTGCCGTTGGGGATCCAGCCTTTCACATGGCTGCGGAAGCCGTGGATGGTCAGGCGCTGATAGAGATAGATGTGCGGTACGATTTCGTAAGTCCTCTTTTGGGCCATGCGGTAGGCATTGGCCCGGTCGGCCATACTGATGGACTTGCCGCCGGCGTCGATCCACTTGTCCAGCTCGGCGTCGCGATGGCGGGTGTAGTTGTAGCCGCTGCCGCCGTTGGCCTCGGTAGGTATGTTCTTGGAGTGGAAGTACCCCTCAAACTGCTGGTGCGGGTCGATGCCCGGGCCGGTGGTGTACATCATGAGGTCATAGCGGCCCTTCTTGCGGTCGGCATCGTTGGCCCAGGAGCCGAACAGGACCGACGAGGGGACGTTCTCGATGTAAAACTCGACGCCGACCTTTTTCATCTGGTCCACCAGCACCTGCTGCACCATCTCCCGCAGCTTGTTGCCCGTGGTCGTCGTGATCTTCAACCGCAGCTTCTTGCCGTCCTTCTGGCGGATGCCGTCGGGCCCGGCTTTCCAGCCGGCCTCGTCCAGAAGCTTTTTGGCCTTCTCCGGGTCGTAGGCGACCGGCTTGAGGTCGGGGTTGGACGCCCAGCCGTGGGCGATTTCCGAAGCCCCGGCCTGCGCCTTGCCGAAGAGCAGCTTGTCGACGATCGCTTTGCGGTCGATGGCGCAGTCGATGGCCTGGCGCACCTTCGGGTCACCCAGAATCGGGTGGGGGAAATCGGGGTTGCCGTTGTTCGGCGCCACCGGGGTGCTGTGGTTCAGGATCAGGCGTTCGGAGGTGAGCGAGGTGGACAGGCAAAGGGCCAGCGCCGGGTTGTTCTCCATCATCGGTATCTGTGTTTCGATCAGGTCCCAGACCCCGTCGATGTCGCCGGCCTGGAGTTGGGCGATGCCGACCTCCCGGCTGGGGATGATCTTGAAGAAGAGCTTGTCGATCTTCACCTTGTCGGCGTCGCGGTAATGAGGGTTCTTGGCCATGGCGATATAGTTGCCGGAAGCCCACTCGGTCACCATGAAGGGGCCTGTGCCCACCGGCATCCGGTTGTACGGTGCGTCGTTGATGTTCTCGAGCTTGCCCAGGATGTGCTTGGGCAGCACGGGCGAAAACCGGGTCAGGAACGGCGCGTAGAATTCCTTGTACTTGACGACGGCCGTGTGCTCGTCGGGGGTCTCCACCGACTGGATCAGGTCGTAGCCCGACTTGCTCTTGACCAGATTCTTCGGGTTGGTGACCGCCTCCCAGGTGAACTTCACGTCGGCGGACGTGAACGGTGCCCCGTCGCTCCACTTCACGCCCTTGCGGAGCTTGTAGGTGATCGTCAGCCCATCCTTGGACACCCCGCCGTTTTCGACGGTGGGGATCTCTGCGGCGAGCACCGGGAAATACTCACCCTTTTCGTTGACGTCGATCAGGTATTCGGCAAAAGGCTTGTGAACGTAAGTGATGACGGTTTGAACGCCGATGTAGGTGTTGAGATTTTCAGGCTCCTGGTAGATCCCCAGGGTAATGGTCTTCTGGGCGGTCGCGGTGCCGCACAGGCCTAAAACGGCTGCGGTGAGCATCAAAAACAAGCCCCCTTTTCTTGCCATAACCACCTCCAAGATTGTTTGGATGTTCACTGAGCGGAAACGCGCTCATTCCGCAAGGGACAGCACTACCTTTGCTTGTCAGGACGGATCTCGGAGCATAAGAACCAGAAATACCTGCCGGAGTCAAGCAGCGAGTGAACAACGCACGGTTGCCTGCATCCCCGTCCTGCGCCTCACAGACTGCGGCACGGCAGGGTCAAGCGCGTCTTGACAGCCCATGTAAATCAGGGTAGTCGGCCAATAAACGAGCAAGAGGGAACAGGGTTGCAACCGAATTACAGGGTGCCGGGCCGTGGGAAAAAGCAGCGGTGTTCTGCTGGAAGTCAGGGGGCTGAAAACCCATTTTTTCTCCGACGAAGGCGTCTCGCCGGCGGTTGACGGGGTCGACCTGCGGGTGCACAAGGGAGAAACGCTCGGCATCGTCGGCGAGTCGGGCTGCGGCAAAAGCGTGACCGCCCTTTCCATCATGCGGCTCATCCCGGACCCACCGGGCCGGATCAGCGCCGGCGAGATTCTGCTCGAGGGGCAGAACCTGCTGGAACTTTCCGCCGATCAGATGCGCAGGGTCCGGGGCAACCGGATCTCCATGATTTTCCAGGAGCCGATGACCTCCCTCAACCCGGTCTACACCATCGGCAACCAGATTGCGGAGGCGATCAGGCTCCACCAAAAGCTTTCCCCCGGGGACGCCCTGGACCGTTCCCTGGAGATGCTCAAGCTGGTGGGCATTCCCGCGCCGGAGCGCCGGGTGCACGAATACCCGCACCAGCTGAGCGGCGGCATGCGCCAGCGGGCCATGATCGCCATGGCCCTGTCCTGCAACCCCGCCCTGCTCATCGCCGACGAGCCCACGACCGCGCTCGACGTCACCATTCAAGCCCAGATATTGGATTTGATGGGCGACCTCAAGGCGGAGCTGTCCACCGCCATCATTTTGATCACCCACGATCTGGGCGTCATCGCCGAGAGCGCGGCCCGGGTCGTAGTGATGTATGCCGGCAAAGTGGTGGAAGAGGCGGACGTGATCCGCATCTTCGAGGCGCCGCTGCACCCCTACACCGCCGGGTTGCTGCAATCGATTCCGCGGATCGACCAGCGCAAAACGAAGAAAGAGCGCCTGGTGGAAATCAAGGGCGTGGTCCCCATCCCGTCGCGCCTGCCGTCCGGCTGCGCCTTTCACCCGCGCTGCCCGGAGGTCATGGAGATCTGCTCGCGCGAAGCTCCGCAGCTGAAAGCGGCCGCCGACGGCCACCAGGTACGGTGCTGGCTGCATGATGCTTGTTTCTAAACACCCTGTTGAACCGGATTGTCCATGAGCCAACCGCTGCTTGAAGTCAACCGCCTGAAAAAACACTTCCCCATCAAGGGCGGGTTTTTTCAGAAAACAGTGGGGCACGTCCACGCCGTGGACGGAGTGAGCTTCCGTCTGGAAACGGGCGAAACCATGGGTCTGGTCGGTGAGAGCGGGTGCGGCAAATCGACCACCGGCCGGCTGATCCTGCGCCTCATCAAACCAACGAGCGGCGAGATCCGCTTCAACGGCCAGGACCTCAGCCGGCTAGACCGCCGCCGGATGAAGGCGGTCCGCCGGGACATGCAGCTGATCTTCCAGGATCCCTTCGCCTCGTTGAATCCCCGCCTGACCGTCGGCGGCATTGTGGGCGAGGCCTATAAAATCCACGGCGTGGCCTCCGGCGCGGAACTCGAAGACCGCACAGCCGAGCTGCTGAAACGGGTCGGCCTCCACGCCGATCATCTGCGGCGCTATCCCCACGAGTTCAGCGGCGGTCAGCGTCAGCGGATCGGCATTGCGCGTGCGCTGGCCCTCAACCCCAAGCTGATCATCGCCGACGAGCCGGTTTCGGCCTTGGACGTCTCCATCCAGGCCCAGGTCATCAACCTGCTCCAGGATCTCAAGGACGAATTCCAACTGTCCTACATCATCATCGCCCACGACCTGAGTGTCGTCGAATACATGAGCGACCGGGTGGCGGTCATGTACCTGGGTAAGATTGTGGAGATGGCCCCAGGGGCCGAGCTTTACCGCCAACCCAAGCACCCGTACACCGAGGCCCTGCTATCGGCGATCCCTATCCCGAACCCGCGCCTGGAGAAGAAGCGCCGCATCCTGCAGGGCGATGTCCCCAGCCCCATAAACCCGCCCACCGGCTGCCGCTTCCACACCCGGTGTATTTACCGAAAGCCGGAGTGTCAGCGCTTCGAGCCGGAGTTTGCCGACATCGGTGGGGGGCATTATGCCGCCTGCCCGGTGCGGGCCGGAGGGCGATTCGTGGAGGAGCCGGACGAGAGTTCAGTCGCTGTAAATCAATCGAGATGAAGGGATTTTGACCATGCATTCGTACATCGCGTCGCGCTACGATCTGTTTGTGCAGGACCTCGAGACGCTCGTCAATGTAGACAGCGGCAGCGGTGATGCGCCGGGGCTTGCGACGGTCGCCCGGTTCTTCCAGGAGCGCTTTGACCGGATCGGATGGCCCACCCGGCTGCTGGAATTCGACGGCGGGTCGGCGCCCTGCCTGGAGGTTGTAAGCCGCAAGGGTCTTCAGACGGATCGACGCTTCGATTTCCTGTTTTTAGGCCACATGGACACCGTCTTTCCGCAGGGAACGGCGTTGCAACGTCCTTTCAGCATCCGCGACGGCCGGGCGTATGGCCCCGGCGTGTGCGACATGAAGGGGGGGCTGGTGACCATGCTGCATGCGGCGGAAGCGGTCGAGAAGGCCGGTTTTGCCGATGATCTTTCCATTTGCATGGCATTCAACAGTGACGAGGAGATCGGCTCGCGGGCATCGCGTCCATGGTTCGAGAGTCTCGCCGCCAAAAGCCGCCGGGTGCTCGTGTTCGAACCCTGCCGGTCCACCGGCCAGCGGGTGCTGCAGCGCAAAGGGGTGGCCGACTTCGAAGTCCTCTGCCACGGGCGGGCGGCCCATGCCGGGGTGGAACCCGAGAAAGGTGCCAATGCAGTGCTGGAGCTGGCTCGCCAGGTGCTGGCGGTGACCGGTTTTGCCCGGCCGGAAGCGGGCACCACGGTCAGCGTCACCACCATCGCGGGCGGCACGGCGGGCAATGTGATACCGGACTTCGCGCAGGCGGGGTTCGATGTCCGGATTGCCAGCCTCGAAGAGGCCCGGCGCATCGAGGCCTGTTTTCAGAACCTTTCTGCCAGCGGCCAGGCCGACGGCGTGCGGGTGGAGGTGCGGGGTGAAATCAACCGGATGCCCATGTTGCCCTCGGAGGCGACCTGGCGGCTGTGGGAGCAGATTGCCCGGATCGGCGAGGGCCTGGGTCTTGAAATGAAGCTCATCAGCACCGGCGGCGGATCGGACGGCAATTTCACCGCCGCCATGGGGATCCCCACCATTGACGCCATGGGGCCGCGCGGCGGCCGCGCCCACAGTGCGGATGAATCCCTGGAACTCGACAGCGTGCTCCCCAACACTCAAATGATCTGCGAGATCCTCAAGGCGGCGGCTGAAAACCGCCTGCCGTGAGACAGAGGGCTGTGGATGTCCGGCCGGCCGCACAATGCCCCTGGCCCTAAAGCTACCTATTCGGCCGCTTCCACCAGATACGTCTGAATCAGCGGCTGCTTGCCGGGGCCGTCCACCAGGCTCCATTGCTGGCGGAACTTGAAAACGAAGTACTCCCCTTTTTTGGACTCGGCCTGCCAGACCCCCACGATATCCGCCTGGTAACGGCCACCGCCCAAGACGCTCACCTTCACACTTTCCAGGGTGTGCGTATTGCTGGTGATGGCCTTGCCGATACCGGCGTACCAGCGCTTGAAATCAGCGTGCGAGCGCAGGGCCGTTTCCGGAAAGCGCATTTCCAGATGCTGGGGTGCCAACAGCGGCAGAAAACGTTCGGCCGGCACATGCCGGTCATACATGGCATAGAACTGGTAAACGAAACTGATGATTTCGTTCTCGTTGAACTTGTTGTTCAGCTGACGCTGAACCGCTTCTTTGTAGGCGGCCGGAAGCGGCTGCGAATAGACCGGAAAGGCGGGGACAACCGCCATCAGAATCAGCAAAACCAACCGGTTTTTCATGGTGCGCTCCTATTCGTGGTTGATGACCAAGCAAATCATTTTATAGAGTTGAATAAAATCCGAGCTCAATGGGCTTTCATTAACCGGTTTTTTTTGATATTGGGAGTACCAGTTTCAACATTGGATTGCCATTCTTTTTCGACTCGACCATCAACTTTAGGAACGCGGTTGATGAATGCCCGATGCGAACCGGGCATCATGAGACGGCATATTGTACTCACAAGGAACGAACATGAAAGGAGCGGGGTCTATGCGCAACAAAATCCTCTGGGTGGTTCTAATGGTTGTGGGCGTTGCCCTTCTGGGTGGGATCCAGGGTTTCTCCGGCCAGGACAAAAACAGCTGTTTCGGCGAAGAGAAATACACGCTCAAGGCGCCCGAGGGCGTCGATGCCAGGCGCGGGCCGGTCAAATTCCCGCACCAGGCGCATTTTGAGTTCGCCTGCGTCAAGTGCCATCACACGTTTGACGGCTCCGAGCCGCCCATGGGCTGCATGGTTTCGGGCTGCCACGACACGGCCGAGGCCCCCCCTGTTAAATCCGGAAAATCCAGCGCCTCGGAGAACATGGACTATTTCAAGAACGCATATCACCAGACCTGCTGGCTGGGCTGCCACAAGGAGATCAAGGCCAAGAACGTGGAATTGCAGAAGGCGGCCGCTGCCAAGGGCACCAAGGCCAAGCTCACCAAGAGCGGGCCGACCACCTGCGACGGCTGCCACGGCAAGGCGGGCCGCGTCAAATAACGGGCCTGAAGAAAACCTCTCTCAGCACCATCCTGCTCAACCCGCGCGCCCGGGGTCGCATGACCCCGGGCGGCGTTCACGTCTCTTGATTGATCACATTTGACAGCCGGAGGCACTGGCGCCCTTGCGCATCAAAGTTGCCTGGTTCAAGCCAGCGTTCAATCGCCTTTTTCAAGGCGGGCCACTGCGCGTCGATGATCGAGTAGCAGGCCGTATCGCGGTTGCGGCCCTTGTATATCGTCGCCTGGCGGAAAACACCCTCAAACACAAACCCCAGCCGCTCGGCCGCAGTGCGTGAAGCGGCATTCAAGGCATCGCACTTCCACTCGTAGCGCCGATACCCCAATTCGTCGAAAGCCCGGCGCATCATCAGAAACATCGCCTCGGTCGCCGCGGGGGTTTTCTGCAGTTGCGGTGAGTAGCTGATGTGCCCGACTTCAACGACACCCACATCCGGCTTCAGGTTGAGATAGCTGGCGACACCCGCTGCGCGTGATGATTTCAAATCGATTACGGCGTGAAACAGGGGATCGTCGCCTGTGCCGTATGATTCCAGCCACCTCCGATAGTCCTCGAAGGTGTGAAAGGGCCCATAGGACATGTAGGTCCAGACCCGGTGCTCTTTATCCTCCATGTAAGCCTGATAAAGGTCGGCGGCGTGACCCCCGGGCTGAAGCGGCTCAACGGCACAGTACCGCCCGGTCATCGCGGTCCGCGGCGGCCGCGGCCGTTCGCGCCACCCCGCAACGGGGAACCCCACGGGTTGTCCGAGCTCGTTTCTGTAGTTGGTCATCAGAGCCTTGCCATACAGCTTGGATGTGAGGCTGGAACTGCTCAGCGGCAACGCCGGACTTTTCTTTTAAACGGTTAAAATCATAACAACCCAGCATTTCACATGATATCAACTAACATGCGTTGAAGCCGACCTGTGCGAAGGACTTTGGGTGCGCTTTTCTCCTGCACATGGAGCTTTGGGGAGTTTATATACTAAGTCATGGTTCGCTGACGTTCAATCCCTTGCAATGGTAGAATTTATTTCTTATTAATTTGCTACTCGTTTTGCTTTGCCGGTTATTTATTTTTTTCCTGCAAGCGGTATTTTTCCAAAGCGGTGTGAAATAGAGTTGAATGCGGTTGAAGCGTTCCTTTTCAGGTTTTGGATGGGAGAATATTATGGAATCTATCAGGGAATCATTCGGAAGATGTTCAGATGGCTTGAGTGAATATGCCTCGCCGCAGGGCCGGGTAGGGCGAACAGCCAAGATCGCGTCTAATACTTATGGACAAAATAAACGAATGCACATGCCTGTCGGGCGGGTATTGGTCGGGATGGCCATCCGAGGCAAGCACTACGCATTACTAATGCTGGTAGCAAGCCTGACTCTCGGCTGTTTCATACCTCAAAAGACGTTCACGGATAAACACCGCGATTTTTCCTTGGGGGAAAACGAACTTCAAGCCAACGGCATAGCCTTCATAACTCCCTCCACGGTAACTGGGCAGGAGGAAGAAAAACAGAGTTTAGCTCTAATTGCCTCAGAAATCTTTAAAGAAAAGCGACCGGACATTCGTTGTGTCGCTCTGGCTGAAACAATCAGTGCGGTCAACCGGGCCGGTCTTGCGGAGCAATACAAAGAAATGTACTCAGACTACCGTGATACCGGCCTCTTCAGAAAGGACATGTTGAGAAAGATTGGTGAACTGGTCGAAGTCAAGTACGTTGGACAGATCAAACTCGCCGGTTTCCACCAGGGCAACCGAGATCGTTTATCTATATTCGGTCTCCGTATCCTTGAAACTCGCAAGGCCGATCTGAGGCTGGTGTTTCAAATCTGGAATACCCAGGACGGCACCATTGCATGGGAGATTGCCGAGGAACTATCTTATGCCCAAGACACGTTTTTTTCAGGCAGTGTTCCTCTGCGAACCATGCTGGAAGAAGTGATGGAAAACCTGATCTCTCGCCTGGAATAATGCAGCGGCATTCTTTTGATCCAGCGAATGCGCAGTTGACTTGGTTCGGAAAGGGGTGATAAGGGTCCAGACTGGATTGCAACCGAAAAGGCGCGTCCGTCAGCCAAGGACACAGCCAAGCATCGAACACTGAACACATAAACACCCACACCCCCAGACACCTATACCCCAAATCATGCGGACACGCCATGCCCATTAAAACCATCATCGAACCGTTTAAGATCAAGACTGTCGAGCCTTTGCGCATGACGACTCGGCAGCAACGCGAGGAGATACTCAAGAAAACGGGATACAATCTTTTCAGCGTGCGGGCGGAGGACGTGCTGATCGACCTTTTGACCGACAGCGGCACCTCGGCCATGAGCGCCCGGCAGTGGGCCGGGCTGATCGACGGGGACGAATCCTACGCCGGCGCCCGCAGCTTCTACCGGTTCGAAAAAGTGGTCAAGGAGCTGACCGGATTCAAGCACATCATTCCCACCCACCAGGGCCGGGCAGCCGAGAAGATCCTCTTTGAGATCATGGGCGGCAAGGGGAAGGTCATCCCCAACAACACCCATTTCGACACCACGCGGGCCAACATCGAGGTGAGCGGCGCGGAAGCCGTGGACCTGCCGGTGAAAGAGGCCCTGGTCCCTTCGCTGGTGAAGGACTTCAAGGGCAACATGGACATCACCGCCCTGGAGCGCCTGCTCAAGGGCAAAGGGCGGGAGCACATCCCGCTCGTGATGATGACGGTGACCAACAACTCCTGCGCCGGGCAGCCGGTGTCCATGGGCTGCATCCGGCGGGTGTCGGACCTGTGCCGCTCCTACAAGATCCCCTTCTTCATCGACGCCTGCCGGTTTGCGGAAAACGCCTGGTTCATCAAGACCCGGGAGCCGGGGTGCAAGGGCTGGTCCGTCAAGCAGCTTGCCCAGGAGATGTTCTCCTATGCCGACGGCTGCACCATGAGCGGCAAGAAGGACGGACTGGTCAACATCGGCGGGTTCCTGGCCATGAACGACGACGAGCTTGCCCAGAAGGCGCGCAACATTCTCATCGTTACCGAGGGGTTCCCGACCTATGGGGGTCTTGCCGGCCGCGACCTCGAAGCCTTTGCCCAGGGCCTCGAGGAAGTGGTGGATGAAGACTACCTCAAGTACCGCATCCGTTCGACGGAGTACGTGGTGGAGAAGCTCGACGCGTTGGGGGCGCCGGTGTTCAAGCCGGCGGGAGGACACGCCGTCTACCTGGACGCGAAGGCATTCCTGCCGAATGTCCCGCCGCCACAGTACCCCGGGCATGCGCTCGCCTGCGCGCTCTATCTGGAAGGCGGCATCCGTTCCTGCGAGATCGGCAGCGTCATGTTCGGCAAGACGGACCCCGCGACCGGCGAGTTTCACCCGGCCATGCTCGAGATGGTGCGCCTCGCCATCCCCCGGCGGGTCTACACCCAGAGCCACATGGACTACGTGGTCGAGTGCGTCGGGGAGGTGTTCGCGCAGCGGGACAAGATCCGGGGAATGCGCATCGCCTGGGAGCCGCCGATCCTGCGGCACTTCACCGCCCGGTTCGAACCGCTAGTATGAATGCAGATCGTTCCAGAAGGGCCGCGCCAGCTGCGCGGTTTGCTCGGGCGTGGTGAAGGTGGCCATGTCGCCGAGCATCACCTCGGGTGAGAGTCTTGGGGTGTGAGCCGTGAGCGCACCCGGGCAGAAAGGGCAGCCGGAGCGGTCTGCCGCAAAGGGAGGCGGATCCGTCAGCGCCGAGGTGCCGGGTTCGCGCTCCTCGGACCGGCTGATGGTGATCCGGCAGGTGCGGCCGGTGATCGGGCTTCGCCGGACCTCGATCGGTCTTGCCACCGTCTGGCCGTTCGGCAGCACCATGCGCGCCTGAATGATTTTTTTCTCGAACGACAGCATGGAAGACACCCTCCTGTATCTTCAGGCGGTTTTCACCAGCAGCCGCTGAACGAATGGAACCCTTTTGAAGCACAGAAAAACCCCCAGCTTCCAGAAGCATTTCTTTACCCGCCTCATTTCCGCTTTCAAGGCCTCGTCGCCGCGGCAAAACGAAGTGATGCACACCTCCGGCCGCACATCGGGCGGAAAGAGGCACGGGCCGACGCCGCGTTCCAGGAAAAGACAGTTCGAGGTAAAAAGAGGGTCTTCGTGACGAATGCCATCCTCTATCGTTGCAGCCAGCGCAGGCTCCAAGGTCAGGATATACACGAAATCCGGAATTCCGAAGACGGCATCCAGCTGAAGATTGCGGCAGCAGAGGCCCTGGCAATCTTTCAGGCAGCCTTTCAGGCGCAGGGCCGCCGCGGTGTTTAATTTCCGTTCCGCGTCCTGGATTCGACTGCTGAGGTGGGCCAGCAACGGCCGGCTTTCGGAGGGCCATCGTCGAACTATTTTAGCGGCCTGGTGGTAGGAATGCTTCAGACTCATCTTGAGCCCTGCGTGAAGTTGGCTGGGACCCGATCTTACTCTTGTAGGCCTCCGCGTGCAAGGCGGCGGCTCTGACCGTTTGGAAGTGAATGTCGACAATGTCGTCGATGTTCGGGGCATAGCCGCCCGCCATGGTTATCGCAATCGGCAGGTTGGCGTCCAGACAGCGGGAGAAAACCATTTGATCCCGCTCCTGCAGCCCCGATTTGCTGAGTTTGAGGCGTCCGAAGCGGTCGCCTTCGTAGCCGTCCGCGCCAGCCAGGTAGATCGCCAGCTCCGCCTTGGACCGTCTGAAAGCCTGCTCTAATCCTTCCCGCAGCGCAGCCAGGTAAACGTGGTCCCGGGTGCCGTCAGGCAAGGCGATGTCGAGGTCGCTCGCCTCCTTTTTCAGAGGGAAGTTGTTCTCGCCGTGAATGGAGAGGGCGAACACCCGTGAGTCATCCCGGAAGATGGCGGCCGTGCCGTTGCCCTGGTGCACGTCGCAGTCGACGATGAGCACCCGTCCTGTGCGGGCCTCGGCCTGCATGGCCCGCACGGCGATGGCCGCATCGTTCAGGACGCAGTATCCCTGACCGTGGTCGGGAAAGGCGTGGTGCGTGCCGCCGCCCAGATTCACGGCCACACCCTCCTCCAGCGCCGCCTTACAGGCCTCGATGGTCGCGCCCGCCGAATGCCGCGCGCGCAGCACCAAATCCGGAGACCACGGCAGCCCGATGCGCCGAATCTCCTTTTCGGTTAATTCGCCCTTCTCCAGACGACGCAAATAGTCCGGCGTATGCACTCGCAAGATCGCCGCATCGCTCGCAGCGTGCGGGGTGACAATGTCCTCCGGCCGGAACAGGCCACACTGCCGCACACGTTTCCCCAGTTTCCGGTACTTGCCCTGTTAAGACCGGGTTAGAAGCGATGCGGCCGTCTCAGGCGGCGACGGCGACGCGTGCGCCGACCCGTCGCTTCTGAATATAGTAGATAATGGCGAAACCGATCAGGCCGATGATGTCGCTGTAAATGCCGGGCTTCACCAGGCAGAAGGCGACGGCGAGCAGCAGGATGCGCTCGTACCACGTGTCGTCGTCGATGAAAAACCCCTGCATGCCGGCTGCAAGGGCATACATGCCGATGGACGCGGTGATGAAGATCCAGCTCGCCTCGAGGACACCCATGATCCCGGGGTCCAGGCCGATCAGCAGCATCTGCGGCGCTGTGATGAACATGTAGGGCAGTAGGAAGGTCCGCATGTCGAGCTTAAAGGACTCGAGGCCCGTCTTGAAAGGGTCGGCTCCGGCGATGCCGGCCGCGGCATAGGCCGCCAGGCACACCGGCGGGGTGCCGTCGGCGAGGATGCCGAAGTAGAAGACGAACAGGTGCGCGGCGATCAGCGGTGTGTCCGGCTTCATGGCGATCAGGGCCGGCGCCATGATGGTCGCCATGATGACGTAGTTGGGGGTCGTGGGGACCCCCATGCCCAGGATCAGGCAGGCCACCATCGTGAGGAGCATGGCCAGGTAGACGTTGCCGAACGACAGCTCTACGAGGATGTTGGTCATGTTGAGCCCGGCGCCCGTCAGGCTCACCATCCCCACCACCATGCCGGCGCAGGCGCAGGTCACACCGATGGCCGACATGGACTTGGCCGCGTTGAACATGGCATCGATCATCTTGCTCAGGCTGTCCTTGAGCGGCTCCCAGGACTGCGCCGGGGCAGGCCCCGCAACCGCCTTCTCCAGCCGGATCCAGCCCATGCTGATCATCGCTCCCCGAATGATGAAGATGGTTGCGGCGACCCCGATCGCCATGGCCGCCGACGTGAGCGGGGTCAGCCGCTGAATCACCAGTGCATAAAGGAGCACGAAAATGGGCACGAGAAAGTGCAGCCCGCTCGCCAGCGTGGGGATGAACTTGGGCAGCAGCGCCCGCGGCACTCCCTTGAAGCCGTATTTGGTGGCAAGCAGGTGCACGGCGCCCAGCAGGGCGAGCTGGTCGATCACCGCCGGCAGCGCGGCGGCGATGCAGACATCCAGATAGGGAATGCCCAGGAACTCGGCCATGACAAAGGCGGCCGCCCCCATGACCGGCGGCATGAGCTGGCCGTTGCCGCCGGCGGCCGTGTCGATGCCGCCGGCGAGTTGGGGACTAAAGCCCACTTTTTTCATGAGGGGAATGGTCAGCGTGCCGATGGTAGCCGTGTTGGCCACCCCGCTGCCGGAGATGGTGCCCATGAAGGCGCTGGCCACCACCGAGACCTTGGCCGGCCCGCCTTTGGTGTGCCCCACGAGGGACATGGCCAGCTTCATGAGGTACTCCCCGGCGCCGGTCCTTTCAAAAATAGCCCCGAAGAGCACGAAGGCAAACACGAAGGTGGAGGACACCCAAAGCGGAATCCCGAAGATGCCCTCTCCGGTCAGGTAGAGGTGGTCGACGATGCGGCGAAACGAGTAGCCGCGATGGGCAAGGACCCCCGGCATGTAGGGGCCGAAAAGGCCGTACAGGATGAAAATACCGGTGATGATCACCAAGGGCAACCCCACGGCCCGGCGTGAGGCTTCCAGGATCAGGACGATGGTCAGGATTCCCATCGCGAGGTCCACGGACGTTGGGTCGCCGATCCGTCGGACCAACTGTTCATAAAATACCGTTACATAAATAACGACCCCTCCTGCCACGGCCGCCAGGAGGAAGTCAAAAAACGGGATAGTCTTGCGTTTTGACTTCTTCGACAGCGGGTAAAAAAGAAAGCACAGGATGATGGCGAATGTCAGGTGCACGGAACGCTGGAGCGTAGCAGTCAACACGCCGAAATAGGCGGTGTAAATTTGGAAACAGGAAAAGGCTATGGCGATCAGGAAGGTGATCTTGAATGGAATCCCGGAAAGCCGCCGCTCCCCGAATTCCTGTTTCTCCATCATCTCTTCGGCTATTTTCACCAAGGCTTCGTCGCGAACGATCTTCTCTTCCATACTCCATCCTATTTGTTAAGACCCAAGCGCACCAGGAGATGGGGATACCTGTGCACAGCCAAGGTAACGATGTCTCCTGATTCGATCAGGCGGTTCAGATCCAGTGTTTTATCCCCCATGCGCAAAGATGATTCGTTGATCGGTGAAATGTAAAAACTGAATTCAGACAGCCGCTGCCCACCCGGCGCCACAAGCCATTTTCCGTCATCGCTTTTGCCTATCGCCTGGGACGGCAACCCTGCACCGTAAGACTGGAACCGGGTTTCCACGACCCGAAGCGCACCATCGGCCTCTACGGCGAAGACCCCCTCGACCGGGATGTTCTCGATGGAGTGGATGTAGGTAAACGTGAAAACATCGCCCGGCGCGATTTTTTCTCGGGAAATGACCCTGCCCGTCTTCCGGCTGCTCACCTCCAACGTCTGCACGGGGAAGAGCAGCAGGCCGACCAGAGCCGCCCCGGCCAGGGACCAACCGATTATGGCTTTTATCTTAGGCATGACACAACTGCCCCGCCGGAAAGTAACCGGCGGGGCAGCCTCATCCTCGTTGGGGGATGATAAATGTCTACTTCTTGATGCCCTTTTCCTTGAAGAACTTCTCGGCGCCCGGGTGCAGCGGGATCGTCATGCCGACCAGGGCGGTTTCGAGCGTCAATTCCTTGCCCTTGGCGTGGGCGCGTTCAATGTCCTTCAGGTTATCAAAAATGGCCTTGGTGATCTGGTAGGCCATCGCCTCTTCCATTTCTGATCTGGCAACAAGGATCGCCATCATCGCCACGGTGGGCACATCCTGGTCCATGCCCTTATAGGCGCCCTTGGGAACAACGGCCTTGGTGAAGAAGGGGTATTTCTTCATCAATTCGTCGCGCTGGCTGCCGTCTACGGGCACGATGACGCAGTCGACGGTCATGGCCGTGTCGACCAGGCCCGCCGCGCCGACGCCGACGGAATAGAACGCCGCGTCGATGCGGCCGTCTTTCAGGTAGTCCGATGACTCCGTGGCCGTCAGGCGTTCGATCTTGGCGAAGTCCTCGAACTTCATGCCGTAGGCTTCCAGGATCTGAATGGCATTCTGTTCTGTGCCGCTGCCCAGGGGGCCGACGCAGACGCGTTTGCCCTTGAGGTCTTTCACGGAGGCGATCTTGGCATCCTTGCGCGCCTGGATCTGGCAGTGTTCCTGGTAAAGCGAGGTTATGCCGCGGATGTTCGCCACGGGTTTGTCGAAAATAGGTTTGACTCCATGCAGAGCAAAAAAAGCAATGTCGTTCTGCAGAATGGCCATGTCGGCGTCGCCTGAGGCGATCAGTTTGGCGTTGGCCACCGATGCGCCGGAGGACTCAACCGTAATCTTGATGTCGGGCAGGTTCTTGTGGGCGATGTTGGAGATCGCGCCCGCCAGCGGGTAGTACACGCCTACCACCCAGCCCGAGGCAATGGAGACGAACTTCTTGGCGGCGAAGGCCGTGGTAGATGAGAAGGTGCACATGAAACCTGCAATCGCCAGAACCAGCAATCCTGCCAACAGATTTTTTTTCATCTTTCCCCTCCTTGGTGGTGAACGTGGTTTGCTGCCATGTCCGAAGCGCGGTTTGACCATCGGCCGCTTTAAAGACGATCAGACCATCCGGCGACTCTCAATAGGTCGCCTTATTCGCTGAATGCCGTAAATCCATGGAAAATGCAGAGCGGAAAAAACCTGCCACGTGTGGAACGCTTTGAGATATGTAGGAATTCTTGTTCAAAGTCAACACAAAAGACTCCTGCCGGATGTCACTCCCAGCGTCCCTCCGTCATCGACGGGGCGACGGGTCTTTCGGCAGGAGGAGGCACATGAAAAGGCAGGGGATAGAGGCGGCAAGGACCATCCAGAAGACCGACATCACGCTGCGGGCGACAGCGTCGTGAAGCCTCTGGAGCATGCCGGCGGATTTGCCGAAAAGCGGCAGCGACACCGCGCGGGACAGGAGATAGATGGAATACACCCAGCTGTAGAAGTGCAGCCCGCCCAGCTCGGAGACCACGGTGGGCATGGCGGCCGCCATTACCAGGGCATCTAAAGCCCCCAGGAACAAGGCGAGCAGCGACGCGCCGATGATATATGCCCGCCGCCGCGTCGTGATCGGCCCGGGTTCCGGAGTTGAGGGTGTTGCTGCTGGGCTCATACCACCCTCAATTGACGGCCGTGGTCAAATTGGGTAGATTCATTCGCGACAGAGAGGGAGACGCCATGAAAACTTACCCCATTCCCATGGTCCCGGGCCCTGTAAAGGCCCACCCGGCCGTGCTGGAGGCCTACCGGGTCGATTACGGCTCGGCCGACCTCGAAAAAGAGTATTTGGAGCTTTACACCCGAACGGAGGCAAACCTCAAGGCTATCCTGCAAACGAAAGCATCCGTAGTCATCTTCCTGGGCGAGGGCATGATGGCGCTGTGGGGCGCCCTCAAGAGCTGCCTTGCGCCGGGCGACCGGGTGCTGGCGATCGGCACCGGCGTCTACGGCTACGGGATCGGGGAGATGGCGGCCGCCGTGGGCGCGGAGGTGCGAACGGTGGGCCTGCCTTACAACGAGACGCTCTCGGATCTCTCCGAGGTGAAAAGGGCCATCGCCGAGCTCCATCCCAAGATGATCACGGTCGTGCACTGCGAAACGCCCTCCGGCACCCTCAACCCCGTCGACGGCCTCGGGCGGCTGAAGCATGAGATGGGAGTGCCCCTGCTTTACGTGGACGCGGTGTCGAGTATCGGCGGGGCGCCGGTGCTGCCGGACCAGTGGCACATCGACCTGTGCCTGGGCGGCGCCCAGAAGTGCCTGTCGGCGCTGCCGGACACCTGTTTTCTCTCCGTGAGCGCCAGGGCCTGGGAGATCATCGAGCAAGTGAACTACGTGGGCTACGACGCCATCAAGCCCTTCAGGACGGCGGTGGAGAAACACTACTTTCCCTACACCCCGGGTTGGCAGGCCACGGCCGGACTCAATGCCGGAGCCGAGGCCATTTTGCATGAAGGGCTCGAGGCCTGCTTCAGACGTCATGCCGAGGTGGCGGCCTACTGCCGCAAGCGGCTGGCCGAGGTGGGCTACACCCTCTTCCCGGCGCCCGGCGCGGTGCCGGCCCCCACCGTCACGGCCGTCAACGTGCCCGAAGGGATTGCCTGGAGCGAGTTCGACCAGCGGCTGCGCGGGCACGGCCTGGTGGCCGGCGGCAGCTACGGACCGATCGCCGGCAAGGTCTTCCGGTTGGGCCACATGGGCACCCAGGCCGACATGGGGTTGGTGAAACAGGCGCTGGGGGTGCTCGAGAAGGAACTTTTAAACCTGAACCGGTAACCACTATAGGAGTCTATCGATGAATCCCGATTATCAAAAAACAGTCGAACGCGTATACCAGTTGTTCCGGGCATGCCCGGACCCGGCCGCAAGGGAAAAGGGGGAGGGCTGGTCGATGAAGGAAATCCTGGGGCATCTGGTGGACTCGGCGAGCAACAACCACCAGCGCATTGGGAGGTAAATGGATCGACAGCATCGACCCTGCAACATCGTTCTTAAGCGTTATCACTCTGGGCGAGATTCGGAAAGGGATCGAGAAACTGCCGGCCTCCGATCGCAAGTCGACGCTTCAGATCTGGCTGCGGGATGAACTGCCGATCATGTTCAGCGGTCGAATCTTGCCTATTGATATTCCGGTAGCGCTCCGGTGGGGGCAATTGATCGGGGAATTGGAGGGCGAAGGGAAAACAATGGCGGCCATCGATTCCCTTATTGCCGCCACGGCCTTGAATCAACACTGCCGGCTCGTAACTCGTAATATTAATGATTTCAAGCATGCCGGAGTAGGCCTCTTCAGCCCATGGCCATAAGGCCGTAATCTCTCTGCATTCAGCCGGCATCGCCGATATTTACAGGAACGCCTTATTGGGTCATGCCATGGGAGGCATGGACAAGTATTATTGTGGTTGTGTCGGGCGATGACCTCCGGCGAGCAATGGTGCAATATGCCGAATGGCTTGACAATGAGCTCCAAAGTGTTGACCATGCCGTTGACCAACCAGCAGCTGCTGACGCCTAACCATCTGAAGATGAAAAGATTATTTTGGTCCCCGACATGTTCAGCAGGAATCGGTCGGGCATCTCACGCTCGATGTGCATGGAGGCCTTGCGGCCGGTGCAGTGGGTGGGCACTATGTAGCGGGGGTTGAGCGCCTTGAGCGCATCGGTGGTCTTCCCTATGATGGGCTCGAAGTCCGCGCCCGTCAGGTGAAAGCCGCCCATCACCGCGTAAACAGGGTGGACTCCCGTGACCTCCCGGGCATAGGCCGCCGTGTTGACGATACCGGAGTGGGCGCAGCCGGATAGCACGACCAGCCCCTTGCCCTTGACGTGGGCGACGACGGCGGAGTCGTCCTCGATGGGGTCGAATTTTTCCGCGCCGCCTTCCTCGTAGCGCGCCTTCAGCATTCCTTTCTCAAATTCAGTCCGTTTGGGAACCTCCCCCAGGAAGAGCAGCGTATCGCCCAGAAGGGGGCGAGGCGTCCGCGACGGCACGACCCGCACCCCCGCTTTTTCAAGCCGATCACGGTCGGGAGACGGCAGCCGCAGCCGGCGCTCCTCGGAGAGTTTGATGTAGCGTGCGCCGCGGAAGGCGGCCGGGTGCAGCACCAGCTCGATGCCCTTGCCGCCGAGGCTTTCCACGAAGGCCGGCAGCCCGCCGTGATGATCCATGTGCCCGTGGGAGAGAATCATGGCCTCGATACCCGCCAGGTCCACTCCCAGCAGGCGGGCATTTCGAAGGGCACCCTGTTCGGAAAACCCGAAATCAAAAAGCGCTTTCCGTGTTTTTCCCTGCGCCGTCAGGCTGACCACGGCTGAAAACCCGTGTTCGGCCATGATGCTCACCCGGTTGCCGGAGGCATCCTCCGGCGCCGGCCGCTGCACGATGGCCGTGCCGTCATGGGCGGCAATGTCGATGTAGTTGTCCTGCAGGGTCAGGATCTCGACTTTGTCGACTTCTTGGAGTTGGATGGTCATTTTCTTCCCCTCAAATCGTTTGCTTCAGCCAGGCAATGGTCCGTTTCAGTATCCGGTCACAGACCTCCTCTGCGGAGGTGTTGAACGATTTCGGCAGTACAAACGAATGGTCGCCGCCTTCGATCACTTCAAGCACAGCCGGAGCTTTCAGCCGGCTGACCACCGGCTTCAGAAGATCAAGGTCGCAGAGCGTGTCCCGGGTGCCGGCGAAAAAGAGCATGGGAATGTTGATGCGATAGAGATGGGCGTCGCGCAGCTGTTCCTTCCTGCCGGGAGGGTGCAGGGGATAGCCGAGAAAGACGAGCGCCTTCGGCAATATCAGGCCATCGGCCGTCATCTGGGAGGCAATACGTCCGCCCATGGATTTGCCGGCGGCGACGACTCTCGGGGTGCCATACTGCGGGTGGCCTTTAACAAATTCGACAGCGGCGTGCCACGTCCGGACCAGCTTCTCCTGCGGGTCCGGTGCCGTCCGGCCCTTCTCCTTGTAGGGGAAGTTGAAGCGCAGGCCGAGGTAGCCGGCGCGGCAGAGGCCTGCGCTGAAATGAACCAGGAGCGGGGTGTGCATGTCGTTTCCGGCACCGTGGGCGACGATCACGGCTGCGGTGCGGCTGGTCTCGAACCCCTGAGGCACCTCCAGGACGCCGGAAACGCTCTCATCCGCCGACACAGGGATAATTACATCAAGCGATTTCATGCCCTGGCAACCTCCGATCCTAAATGAAGCTTTATCCATGTGGGAGCGGCTTTCCAGCCGCGATGCCCCTGCATCGGACGGACCGCGGCTGGAAAGCCGCTCCCACAAATCTTAAGGAAGAAGCGACACGAAAAAGACTACCTGCGTGAGATCCTCGGTCGCTACTGGAACCACTTCTCTTGAAAAAGAGTTCGACGGCTCACTCGAACTCAGCCCGCGCGAGTTTTACTCCTTGGGTTGAGAAATTCCTCACAAGGGGCAGTAGGAAACGGAGGGCTGGGTTCTCATAACTTTCAGCTTCCATTATGATGCCATCAGGCTGGCTTCCCAGCCTATCATTGCCTTTTTGCGCGCAGGGCCGCCGCCGTAGTTGCCGAACTCGGCCGTCTTGCGGACGACCCGGTGGCAGGGGATGACAAAGGAGACCGGGTTCTTGCCGACGGCGTTGCCCACGGCTCGCACGGCCTTTGGGAAGCCGATGTAAAGTGCGACATCCTCGTAGGTCACCACGGTGCCGACGGGGATGCGCAGCAGCGCCTCCCAGACTTTGATCTGAAAGTTAGTTCCTTTGACCAGGATCGGCAAGGGGCTCGATCGCCGCCACATGACGGGGTCGTAGATGCGGGCGACCAGCGAACGCGTCTCGGAAGGATCCTCGATGATGTGCGCGTTTTTCCAGGCAGACACAAGCTCGGCGAGAAGCGTTTGGCGACTGCCGTGGCGCACAAAAGAGAGCCAGCAGATGCCGCGCCCGGTCACGCCGATCAAGCACTCGCCAAAGGGGCTCTCGTGAAAGCCGTAGGAGATGGACAGCCCACGGCCCTTGGCCTTGTACTCGCCGGGGGTCACCGCCTCGCAGGCAACGAAGAGGTCGTGCAGGCGTCCTGGGCTGGACAGGCCGGCGTCGAAGGTCGCATCCAGCAGGTTCGCGGAGTTCTCCAGCAGAGTTTTCACGTGCTCCTTGGTCAGAAACTGCAGGAACCGCTTGGGGCTGATGCCGACCCAACTGCTGAACAGCCGCTGGAAATGAAATTCGCTCAGGCCGATGTGATCGGAGATTTCCTTTAATTCGGGCTGCCGGTCGAAATTGGTTTCGATGTACATGATGGCTTTCTCGATTCGTTCATAGTCGCGACATGCGCTTGAATAATCGGTCAGTTTCATGGTTAATTCCTCCTCAGATGAGATCGCTGCCAGGGTCGTACCCCATTCATTCACAACTATATACGCCCTGATCATGCTGCGCCACCCGTTTCTTGCGGAGGCCGGGAGAGGGATGTTTTGAAATGTCTAGACCGCAGTCAGGCAGGGCTGTTTTTATAGCTTGCTCGGTTGCCATCTTTTGGCCCGGGGCCTTCATTTTCGGGTTTCCCGGCGTCTTGGGACCTTATTGGCAGCAGGCCTTTGAGGTCGGCCGGGCCGAGGTCGGCAAAAGCCTCTTTTTCGTCCTCACCGGAGCCGGCAGCTTCATGTACCTCACTGGACGGTGGCAGGAGCGGCTGGGGTTTCCGCGCGTTACGGCGCTGGGTGCCGTCGTTTGCGGTGGAAGCGCCGTCCTGCTGGGCTTTGCCCGTGGCATGGGGACCGTTTATGCTTGGGCCTTTCTGGTGGGAGCTTCCTCTGCTTTCATTTACATCCCTGCGCTCACTGTGGTGCAACGTTGGTATCCTCAACGCCGCGGCTTGGTCTCGGGTGTTGTCAACATGGTGTTCGGCCTTTCCGCAGCCGCCATGTCGCCGCTGTACCCCTATTTTCTATCCCAAATGGGGTATCAGGCCATGACCCTTGCCATGGGTTTGATCGCGACCGGGATCGGACTGGCAGCAGCGGTTTTCATCCGCCTGCCGCGCTTGCAGCAAACCGCGGGCGTCTTGCAGAGTCCCGCCATCTCGCTACCTCCTTCACTCACGGTCAGGCAAACCCTGAAGACAAGAGCCTTCTGGTTCCTGTGGCTGACGTGGGCCTTGGCCGGCGCGGCAGGGATAGCCATGGTCTTTCTCGCCACCACCTTCGGCGTCGCCCGCGGGTTTTCCATCCAGAAGGCGGTCATCCTGCAGACGGCTTTCAATTTTACCAACGGAGTGGGCCGCCTGGGCAGCGGGTATGCATCCGACCGCTGGGGCCGCAATGGCACCCTGGTATGCACCTTCCTCCTGGCCGGATGCGCCTACATGCTGTTGCCCCTCACGGAGACGCCGCTGGCTTCGGCGGTGATGACGGCGGCCGTTGGCCTTGCCTTCGGCAGCCTTTTCGCCGTTTCAGCGCCGCTGGCCGTCGACTGTTTCGGTCTGGCCCACTTCGGCTCAATATTCGGCCTGATCTTCACGGCCTATGGGTTTTGTTCAGGTATCCTGGGTCCTTGGCTGAGCGGTTTTCTTCTGGACCTGACCAATGGAAATTTTATGCTGGTCTTCACCTATCTCGGCGGTCTTTACATCGTAGCGGCGATTCTCATCTGGTTTGTCAGGCCCAGACGGCAATGAGCCGCTTCTATTGTCTGGTCCTGGGAATATTGTGCATTGCCCGAACGAGGGGTCGAGGAGCCCGGAAATGAAAAAAAATAAATCTCATTTTCACGGTATTCTGTCGTCGGACTGGAGCGAATGTCTCTCGCCCTTCAGGCCCCTTCGATTTCATCGCCTTCAATTTCCCGCAGCTCGCATCCGAATTGGACGAGGTCTTCCGCAGCTACACCGGGAACCTGATTTCGCTGGGGGAGGCCTGCCTCCGGATCAGGAAAATTCTGCCGGGACCGGTTGCTCCGGACATGATGGACGCCTATCTGGACCGTTCGTTTGCGGTCTACCGCGGGGTCCCGGAGCTGATCGAGTGGTGCCTGGGAAAAGGCATTCTCTTCATGCTCAACACAACCGGCATGATCGGTTATTTCCAACGGGTCTTCGCCAAGGGCCTTCTGCCGAAGGTCTCGGTTCTTTCCGCCAACCCGATGGTCCGCTACCCGTCGAGCGCCACCGACCCGCCCACCGTTCTCGACCTGCTCGAAACCCAGGACAAAGGCAAGAACACTGCAGCGGTGGTCGCCGGCATGGGGCTCCCGGCCGGCCGGGTCATGGTCATGGGCGACAGCGGCGGGGACGGGCCGCATTTCGAGTGGGCCCATCGGGCAGGCGCCTTCCTCATCGGCAGCATGACCAAGCCGTCGCTGGCGGGTTACTGCGGGCAGAGAGGTATTGCGATGAACCGGCAGTTCGGTTTGGTCTACGGTCGTGGCGAGCCCCGCGACCCGGGCCGGGAAATGGCCATCGATTTCCAAGACCTCATAGCGTTCATCGAAAAAATGCTCGCGAGCTGAACCTCCAGCCTTTCCCCTGGCAGGCAGGCGAACGCCCGGTCATCCGCCATTCAGACGCCAAGGCGGGCACCTCCAGTGCCTCGGCAGGAAATTGACTTTGGCAGCGGAAAAGCGTAGGTTTTATTACTCCGGCAATCAAATACGGCAAGTTCAGCATCTCACGCACAGGCGGAGCGGGGTGCCCGCCGCGGCGATCCGCAACCAATTTTTCAGGCGACGCTGCCACGCCCCCCAGCCGTCTCAGGGATACCGCAGACAGGCAGCGACGGCCGGCGGCTCCGTGAAGGTCGGACCTCTGGGGCTGTCCGGGTCGGCATGAAGCGAGCTGGCTGCCGTGCGTTGGGCCGCTGAACGGGTGGTTGCGGCT
>CAVQTH010000005.1:0-69988 GCA_963716325.1 uncultured delta proteobacterium
GATAGATGCAACCTGCGTAAATCCGAGCCCCGGACTATTTCTCGAGCGCCAGCTTGAGAACGTCCGTCATCTTGTCGACGAAGTGGAACGTGATGTCCTTCTGGGCTTTCTTGGGGATGTCCTCCAGGTCTTTCTGATTTTCCTTGGGCAAAATGAGACTCTTGATGCCGGCGCGGTGGGCGGCCATTACCTTCTCCTTGATGCCGCCGACCGGCAGGACCTGACCGCGCAGGGTGATCTCGCCGGTCATGGCGAGGTCCTTGACCACGCGGCGTTTCGTGAGGAAAGACACCAGCGCGGTGAGCATGGTGACGCCGGCCGACGGGCCGTCCTTGGGGATGGCGCCGGCCGGGATGTGGACGTGGATGTCCTGGTCTTCGAAGATCTCGTCGGACAACCCGAGCTTGGCGGCATTGGTGCGGACGAAGCTCAGCGCCGCCTGGGCGGACTCCTTCATGACGTCGCCGAGCTGGCCGGTCAGGATCAGGCGGTCCTTGCCTTTCATGGCGGTGGCCTCCACGAACAGGATGTCGCCGCCGGCCTGGGTCCACGCCAGGCCGGTGACGACCCCCGGCGTGGAGGTCCGCGCCCTGGTTTCGCCGGTGAAGCGCGTCGGGCCGAGATACTTGGAGACCTGCTGGATCTTGATGGTTTCGGCGGTGGCGGTTTCCTCGGCGATCTTGCTGGCCACGCCCCGGCAGACGGCCCCGATTTCGCGTTCGAGGTTGCGCAGACCCGCCTCCCGGGTGTAGCCGGAGATGATGTGCCGCAGGGCGCCGCGCGTAAACGTGATTTGCCCGTTGGTCAGCCCGTTGGCCGATCGCTGGCGGGGGATGAGGTGCCGCTCGGCGATGTGGATCTTCTCGTCCTCGGTGTAGCCCAGCAGCTGCAGGACTTCCATGCGGTCGCGCAGCGCCGGCGGGATGGTGTCCAGGATGTTGGCCGTGGCGATGAACATGACCTTGGACAGGTCGAACGGCACATCCAGGTAGTGGTCCTGGAAGGAGAAGTTCTGCTCGGGGTCGAGCACTTCCAATAGCGCCGAGGAGGGGTCGCCGCGGAAGTCCGCGCCCAGCTTGTCGATTTCATCCAGCATGAAGACCGGGTTGTTGGACTCCGCCCGGCGGATGCCCTGGATCACGCGGCCCGGCATGGCACCGACGTACGTGCGGCGGTGGCCGCGGATTTCGGCCTCGTCCCGCACCCCGCCAAGGGACATGCGGTAGAACTTGCGGCCGAGCGCCCGCGCGATGGACTGCCCCAGGGAGGTCTTGCCGGTGCCGGGCGGGCCCACAAAGCACAGGATCGGCCCCTTGGAGTCGGGCTTGAGTTTGCGCACGGCGAGATACTCGATGATGCGGCGCTTGGGCTTGTCGAGCCCGTAGTGGTCGTCGTCCAGCACCTTGCGGGCTTTCTTGATGTCCAGATGGTCCGCGGTCGCCGTGTGCCATGGCAGGGCGGTCAGCCACTCGAGAAAGGTGGTCGCCACCGTGTACTCCGCCGACGAGGGGTGCATGCGCGCCAGGCGCTCCAGCTCGCGGTCGGCCTCCTTCTGGGCCTCCGGCGGCAGGTTGGCGTCTTTGACCTTGGTCCGGTATTCCTCGACTTCGCCCGTGGCCTCGTCCTTCTCGCCCAGTTCGGTCTTGATGGCCTTGAGCTGTTCGCGCAGGTAGTACTCGCGCTGCTTTTTGTCCATGTCCTCCTTGACCTGGTCCTGGATCTTCTTGCCCAGCTCGAGGATCTCGAGCTGCTTGTTGACGATGCGCGTGACCACCTTCAACCGGTCGCCCACTTTCAGGGTTTCCAGCACCTTCTGCTTTTCCTCCGCCGTGGCGTTCAGCGAAGAGGCGATCATGTCCGCCAGCGTGCCGGGCTCCTTGATGGACTGGGCCATGTAGACGACTTCGGCCGGAAGCGTCGGGGAAGCCTGCACCACGCGTGCGAACAAATTGACGAGGTTGGTCATGAGGGCTTCGATTTCGGTGTCGTGCGGCGTGTCTTCGGCCAGAGGCTCGACATCGGCCTGGAAGAACGCCTTGCCCTCGGCCTGAGCGAGCGTCTTGATCCGGATGCGGCCCAGGCCCTGGACCAGTAGTTGGGTGCGGTTTTCGGGCCCCTTGGCCATTTTCAGGATCATGGCGCTGGTGCCGATCGCGGCATAGTTCTCCGGTTTCGGCGGGCCTTCCTGCGCGGGGTCCGGCTTGGCGAAGACCATGCCGATCATGCGGTCCCGGGACATGGCTTCGTCGATGAGCTGGATCGAGTCCGGCTGCATCACCAGCAGCGGGGTCACCATTTTGGGGAACAGCACGGAATCGACCACCGGCAGAATGGGCAGCGTCGGCGGGATCGCGGCGGCGGGTCCGGTTTCAGTCGGCTTTTCTTCGGTCATGTCTACCTCTGCTCAGGTCGGTTCACATCGCGGGACGTCGATCGCCTCGATGGCTTCAGGCCCAGGCGTCATTCATGGGCGATGGGAACTTTGTAGGTCTGGTCCGTCGGCCGTTTGGCCAGCCGGATTTCCAGGAAGCCGTTCTTGGAGGCCGCCGTCACCTTTTCGGGGTCGATCGGGCTCGGCAGAAAAAGAATGCGTTCGAAACGGCCGTATTGGATTTCCGCCAGCCGGTAGGTGCAGTCCTGGCTGCAGGACGGCGCCAGGCGGCGGCCCTGGACCCGAAGGGCTTTGCTGCTGATCTCGACCTCGAGGTCTTCCTTGTCCACGCCGCCGATCTCCGCCAGGATGACGACCTCCTCGCGGGTTTCGTACATGTCCATCGGCGGCCGCCAGGTGCGCTCGGAGAGCATGAAGGAGGGGCCCATGGTCCCGAGCATGTCCTCGAGGGTTTTTTCGAACTTGGAGGTCAACTCATCCAGGTCGTTGCCGAAGCGAATCTTGAAGAATTCCATGGCCGTTTCCTAAATGGTTAGGGGATGATCCGAAAGGGGCTGCTGACCAAGGCTGCTACCACATCCGGCCGCACATGTAAATACGGCCCTCAGGGCAGGAAGTCGATAGCCCGCCCGGAAATACGGGTCAGGTCCGCGAGTCGCGCTGCCGGCAGCGCTGCGGACAGCGCGGGCGTCATGCGCCAGCGCCAGTTGCCCCGCATCCGGCCCGGAGTGTTGATGCGGGCCCGGGAGTCCAGCCCCAGGAGATCCTGCACGGGAACCACGGCCAGCCGGGCGCGCGACAGCAAGGCGAGGCGGACCAGGTTCCAGGAAAGCCTTGCGGCGGCGGACCTGCATCCGATGACGGCCGCCAGCTGATTTTTCTCCGCCGGCGATGCACTCGTTTGGAACCACCCCCGCGCGGTGTCGTTGTCGTGGGTGCCCGTGTAGACGACGCAGTTTTGCGGGATATTGACAACGGCGTTTTCGTTGGAAGCGGGATCCGCGTTGAACCCGAATTGCAGCACCCGCATGCCGGGCACACCGTGTCGTTTCATCAGATGGCGGACATCGGCAGTGATGAGGCCCAAGTCTTCCGCGACCAGTGGAAACCGGGGCAGACGTCGCCTGAGTTCTGCAAGAAAGTCTTCGGCCGGCGCCGCTACCCAACGGCCGCCGACGGCTGTTCTCCTGCCGGCCGGTACCTCCCAGTAGGCCGCGAGCCCACGGAAATGATCGATGCGGAGGAGATCGAACCGCTCGAGGTGGTGGGCGAATCGGCGCACCCACCAGTCGTAGCGCGTCCGGCGATGGGCCGCCCAGCGGAAGACCGGGTGGCCCCAGAGCTGTCCGGTCGGGCTGAAGTAATCCGGCGGAACCCCGGAAACGGCGGCGGGGCGGCTATCCGCGGCCAGCTTAAACAGATTCGGCCGGCTCCACGTGTCGGCCGAATCATGCAGCACATAGATGGGAAGATCGCCGAACACCTCAACGCCGCTGGCCCGGCAATGCGCTCTCAGGCGGGCCCACTGGCGGTGAAACAGGTACTGACCGATTTTGATTCGCTCAATGCGTTCGTGCAGGTGCTGCGCGAGGGATTCCATCGCCTCCGGGCGCCGAAGCCGGATGGCGGTCGGCCACCGGTTCCAGGCCGCTCCACGGAAATGGGTTTTAAACACCGCAAACCGGGCATAGTCATCAAGCCACCAGGACTGCGCTTTACAGAATTGGGCGTACCCCTCAGCGGCAAGGCTGCCATGGAACCTCCGGCAGGCGGCCGCAAGAAAAGCCTTTTTGCTCCGCATCACAGCGGAGTAATCAACATGCGCTTCCGGGAACGGGGGCGCCTCCCGTATCGTTTTTTTTTCCAACAACCCATCTTCCACGAGCAGTTCCGGGCTTATCAACAGCGGGTTGAAGGCGAAGGTCGATGTGCTGTGATAGGGGGAGTGATCTGCGGCGCCGACCGTCGGGGTCAACGGCAGCAGCTGCCACACCCTCTGTCCGGCCTCTTTGAGGAAATCGACAAAGCGGTAGGCCCCCGGCCCCAGGTCTCCGATCCCGAAGCGCGAGGGCAGGCTGAAGATGGGGAGCAAAACCCCGCTGCAGCGCGGGAGATCGAAGTTTTTCATGTGATGTCGCAACTCGGGCAGCGAGGGTTCCAAGGGTTCGGGGTTCAGGAGAGAAGCGGTTGCCGGTTCCGGATCACCGCTGGCCCTGAACGGCCGTGCCGGGGGTGGGGCGAGAACGATCTTGCATCCCCTCGTAAATTTCCTGAACCCTTGAACCCCGAACCCTCAGGACCGACCAGTTATTTAAAGTCGGTTGGGAGTGAATGCCACCACCTCATCGATCGAGGCGGCATCGGCAAGGAGCATCACCAGCCGGTCGACGCCCAGTGCGTTGCCGGCGCAGGGCGGCATGGCGGAGAGTGCCTCCAGGAATTTCTGCGGCAGACCGTGAACCGTTTGGCCGCGTTGACGTTTGATCTTAAGCTCGGCCTCAAAGCGCCGCCGTTGCTCGACCGGGTCGGTAAGTTCACTGAAGCCGTTGCACAGCTCGAGCCCGCCGATGTAGAGCTCGAAGCGCTCGGCGACCGATGGGTCCCCCGGCTTGAGGCGCGCCAGCGACCCGCAGGCTGCCGGGTAGTCGTGGATGAACACCGGCCGCTCGGCACCCAGCCGCGGTTCGATCTCCATCCCCATCAGTTCGTCGAAGCGTCCCTGGACCAGGGCGGCGTCCGCGGGCAAAGACGCGTACCGCCTGAAGGCTTCGGCCACCGTGAGTCGCGGCCACGGCGGCGTCAGGTCGATCCGCGCACCTTGATACATGAGTGCTCGCCCCAGGCCGAGGCCTTGGGCGATGGATAGGATCAACTGCTCGGTGCGGGTCATCAGGTCGCTGTAGGTTTCGGCCGCAGCGTACCATTCGAGCAGGGTCATCTCCGGCAGATGCCGGCGGCCGCGCTCGCCCTTGCGGAAGCACTTGCAGATCTGGAAGATGCGCTCGCAGCCGGCGGCGACCAGCGGCTTCATGCAAATCTCGGGTGAGGGCTGCAGCACCCAGCCCTCGGAGCCGATCAGGTCGATGTGCGCCTCCGGCAGCGGCACCGGGATGCGGATGGGCGTTTCGACCTCGAGAAAGCCATGCGCGTGGAAGAACCCGCGGATCAGCTGCAGGATCTCGGCGCGACGGATAAGGTTTTTCGAAAGGAACTCTGGGCGGACGCCTGGCATATGGTTTCCTCGGCAGCGGCCCTGTTGATGGGTTGACCGCCCCGAAAAGACAAGCTAAATAACGGAACCGGGGATGGAAACGCCATCCCGCGTTTGGGGACGCTATCGCCGTTTCCGCTTCAGCCGTTGAACGAGGCGCGGCACGGATTTCATCGGCATGGCCGTTATGCGTTTATCCAGCGGATATTCCGGCCCCTCCGGAAAAACGACCCAGAGATGTTCCAGGCCCAGATCCTCCATGGCCACCGCCATGGACCGGGAGCGTGAAGGGGCATCGGTGTATTTGTACTCGATCCCGAAGCGCTTGCCGCCGCTGACAATCATCAGGTCGAGCTCGGCGCCCGAATGAGTACCCCAAAAATAAGCATCCCGGGTTTGCAGCAAGTTCAATGTTTGCTCCAGCGCAAAACCCTCCCAGGAAGCCCCGAGTTTGGGATGGCCCTGGAGTTCCGAGAGATTCCTCAGTTGAAGCAGGGAGTGCAGGATTCCGCTGTCTCGGATGTAGATCTTCGGAGCCTTCACCTGGCGTTTGCCCAAATTTTCAAACCAGGGCGGAAGGACCCTGATCATGTAGGCGCCGGCCAGGATATCCAGATAGCGGCGCGCAGTGGGCTCCGAGACCCCCAACGACCGGGCAAAATCCGCACCGTTCCAGACCTGGCCGTGATAATGAGCGACCATGGTCCAAAAGCGCCGCAGGGTTTCGGGTGGTATCGTAATGCCGAGCTGGGGGATGTCCCGCTCAAGGAAGGTTCGAATGAAATCGGACCGCCATGCCGAGCTGGCCGCATCGTTCGCGGCGAGAAATGAGCGAGGGAATCCTCCGCGGACCCACAGTCTATTTTGATGCCTGGCCGCTACTTCGTGCAGGTTAAAGCCGGACAGGTCCACGAAGCCGATGCGTCCGGCCAGCGACTCGGAGGCGTTTTTGACCAGGGTTGGGGACACGGACCCGAGCACCAGGAAACGGGCCGGGTGGTTTTTTCGATCAACGAGCACCCGCAGCAGTTCGAACAGCTCTGGCTTGCGCTGGATCTCATCAATGACCACCAGCCCAGACAACGGCTCCAACGTCACGGCGGGGCTGGCAAGACGCTGAACATCGACGGGGTTCTCGAGGTCAAAACGGATGGCGGCCTTCTTGGAAGCGAACATCCCGGCGAGCGTCGTCTTACCGCACTGGCGGGGCCCGAGAATCGCGGCGACCGGATGGATGCGGAATCCAGTCGCAATGCTTTTGAGGGCATCGGGTCGTGGGATCATGGGTCAAGAATATCATTGAAAATCTAAATGTCAACTTTAGATTTTCAAGGTTTAATGTTATCCACCGGCACCTCGGGGTTCACGCAAAGAAAGCGCAGCGGTTCAACCACGAGTGCCATTCCCCTAAGGGTTATCGGCGATCGGTAGTGCATCCGGCATTGCGGCGCCCATTTTAGTTTGAGGGTTAGGTGACATGAAACGATCATGCCTTAGATGTATGGCGGTGGCTGTGATTTCAGGGTGCCTGCTGTTTCCGTGCATCCTCCTTGCGGAAAGGCACCGTGTTCCCGGCACTCACCTGACGATCGAGCCGCCGATGGGTTTTTCTCCCGCCGAGCAATTTCCGGGTTTTTACCGGGCCGACATCGGCGCTTCGATCATGGTGACCGAGTTGCCCGGTCCCGTTGGCGAGGTGCGCAAGGGCATGACGAAGGAGGGTCTCGCCACGCGCGGGATGGTTCTGCTGGAATCCCAGGCGGTGCAGGTCGATGGGCGCGAGGGTCTCCTGCTTCACGTCCAACAGCAGGCGGCAGGGGTGGACTATCTCAAGTGGTTCCTTGTTGCCGGTGACGAGCGCGGCACGACCTTGGTGGTGGGCACGTTCCCGGGCAGCGCGGAGAAAGCGCTCAGTGCTCCGGTCCGGCTGGCCGTGTTGTCTGCCGCATGGGACCGGCAGGCGAAGGTCGACGTCTTCGAGGGTCTCCTGTATCGGCTGGAACCGACTCCAAAGCTAAAAATCGCCAACCGGATGAACAACATGGTGGTTCTCACCGAGACGGGCAGCCCGGGCCCACTTGGGCCCGGAGAACCGTTTTACATTGCCGGGAACGCTGTGGCGGAGGTAGACATACCGGATTTGCGATCGTTTTCTCAAGCCCGCGCGGCCCAGACGGTCAACCTCTCGGATGTGCGCAATGTCAAAGGCCGCCCGGTCAAGCTCGACGGGCTGGATGCCTACGAGCTTCTGGCCGATGCGACCCATAAAGGAAGCGGCTTGCCCATCCAGCTTTATCAGGTCATTGCCCCGGCCGACCGAAGCTTTTTCATTATCCAAGGTTTTGTGGGAACCGCTCGGGCTGTTGAATTTCAGTCCGAGTTTAGACGTGTCACGGATTCCTTCCGAAGGGTCAAACCATAATCGAGGCGGAGGCGATCGTCGACAGCCGATCAAGGCCATCGCCGAAAGACTTCCGCTTGAATCCCCACCTTATATTTGGTTTAATGCTTTCTCTACTCGGAGAGGTGGGCGGTGAAGAGGAAGCAGGTGATCCTGATCGCGTTTCCGGCGCTGCTGCTGGGCGTGGGGGCGCTCGTGTTCTGGGGGCAGCACGGCCGCCGCAGCGCCGAGCTTTATTACTCGGGGACGATCGAGGCCACCCAGTCCAACCTCGCCTTCCAGGTGAGCGGCCGGGTGCTGGAGGTCCGGACCGACGAGGGCCGGATGGCGCAGATGGGCGAGGTGCTCGCCGTCCTCGACCGCCGCGAGTTCGCGGCGCTGCGCGACCAGGCCCAGGCCAACCTGCAGCGCGCCGAGCAGAACCTGCGGCAGCTCGAGACCGTGCGGGAGGTCAGCCGCAAGGTGCTGCCGGCCGAGGTCGACCGCGCGGCGGCCGCCGTGGGGGCGCTGCAGGCCCAGTTGAGAGAGGCCGAGTCCGGCTACCGTTTGCAGGAGGTCGAACGGGCGCGCCTGGCGGCCGAGGCGAGCCGGGTGACGCTGGACAACGCGCGCAAGGACAAGGAGCGCTACGAGGAGCTCTTCCGCAAAGGGGTGGTCGCCGAAAGGGCCCGGGACACTTTCACCCTTCAGTTCGACACCGCCCTCAAGGAACACCAGCGCGCGGTCGAAGCCTACAAGCTTTCCAAGGAAGGCTTCCGCCGCGAGGAGATCGACACGGCGCGCTCGCGCCTGGCCGAGGGCCAGGCGGCGCTGCGTCTCGCCGAGAGCAACCTCAAGAAAATCGAGGCGGCCGAGCAGGAGGTCGAAGCGGCGCGGGCCCAGGTGGCTGCCGCCGACGCCGCATTGGGCGTCGCCGAGATCCAGTTGGGCCACACCGAACTCAAGGCCCCGTACACCGGCATGATCCTCAGCCGCAACGTGGAACCCGGTGAGGTGGTTACGCCCGGCCGGGAAGTGCTCACCTTATCCGATCTCTCCCGGGTGGACGTGAAGGTGTTCGTGGGGGAAACCGAGATCGGCAAAATTGCGCCCGGCCGGCCGGTGGACGTGAAGATCGACACCTTCCCGGACAAGACCTACCCCGGCCAGGTCGCTTACATTTCGCCTCAGGCCGAGTTCACGCCCAAGATCATCCAGACCCAAAAGGAACGGGTCAAGCTCGTTTACCTGGTGAAAGTTTCCGTCCCGAACCCGACCTTCGAGCTCAAATCCGGGATGCCTGCCGATGCCTGGTTCCGCTGACCGCCGCACGGCCGAAGACGACCCCCCGGCCGGGATGATCGTCGCGGCGGGGGTCCGTCGGAGTTTCGGCGCGCTCACGGCGGTATCCAATGTGTCTTTCAGCCTGCCCGCGGGCCGCATCCTCGGCGTGGTGGGCTCCGACGGCGCCGGCAAGACCACGCTGCTGCGCATGATCGCCACCATGCTCTCCCCCACGGCCGGCACCCTCACGGTGGCCGGCCGCGACGTGGTCCGGGAACGCTCCGCCGCCAAGGACTTGATCGGCTACATGCCCCAGCGCTTCGGCCTTTACCAGGACCTCACCGTGGCCGAGAACCTCGATTTCTTCATGGACATTTACGGCATCACCGGTGCAGAACGCCGCCGCCGGCGTGAGCGCTACCTCGGGTTTTCCAACCTGCTGCCCTTCACGGAGCGCCGCGCCGGGGATCTCTCCGGCGGCATGAAGCAGAAGCTGGGGCTCGCCTGCGTGCTGGTGCACGAGCCCCGGGTGCTGATCCTGGATGAGCCCACCAACGGCGTCGACCCGGTGTCGCGGCAGGAGTTCTGGCAGATCCTGGCGGAGATGAAGCAGGCGGACATGACGATCCTGGTGTCGACGGCCTATCTCGACGAGGGCGAGCGCTGCGACCGGCTGCTGCTCATGCACAATGCGCGCATCCTTGCGGACGCGGCGCCGGCCGAGGTCCGGGCGGGGTTCGCGAGCCTGGAGGAGGCCATGATCCAGCGCATCCTGGCAGTGGACGCGGCGCTCACGGAGGATGCCTTTGGACGCTGACGCCGTAGCCGTGACGGACCTCGTGAAGCGCTTCGGACGCTTTACGGCCGTGGACCGCATCAGCTTCTCCGTGCGCACGGGGGAGATCTTCGGTTTCCTCGGGCCGAACGGCGCCGGCAAGTCCACCACCATCCGCATGCTCTGCGGAATTATTGCTCCCACCAGCGGTGCCGGCCGCGTGGCCGGCTTCGATCTCTTCACCGAGCCCGAGCGCATCAAGCAGGCCATCGGCTACATGTCCCAGAAGTTCTCGCTTTACCCCGACCTGACACCGTTTGAAAACATCCGTTTCTACCTCGGGATTTACAACGTGCCGGCCGAGCAGTGGCCGGAGCGCATCGAGTGGGTCTTCGGAGTGACGCGGCTTTCCGCGGTGCGCGACCGGCTGACGCGGGAGCTTCCCCCGGGCTGGCGCCAGCGTTTGGCTTTAGGCTGCGCCCTGCTGCACCGGCCGCGGCTGCTCTTCCTGGACGAGCCCACCTCGGGGGTCGACCCCATCACGCGGCGGCATTTCTGGGGCTTTATCCGCCGGCTCACGACCGAAGGGGTGACCGTCTTCGTCACCACCCACTACATGGACGAGGCCCGGCACTGCGGCCGGGTGGTGATGATCAACGCCGGCCGGATCGTGGCGAGCGGGCCGCCGGCCGAGATCGTGGCCGACGTGCTGCCGGACCGGCCGGAGGCGGACCTGGGCGATGCCTTCGTGGCCCTGATGAAGCGGGAGGCGTCATGAACGCTCGCAGGGTCCAGGCCATTGCCCGCAAGGAGTACTACCACCTGATCCGGGACTTTCGCAGCCTCTACCTGGCCTTCATTATCCCGATGCTCCTGATCCTGCTCTTCGGCTACGCGCTCAGCCTGGACGTGGAACACATCCCCACGGCGGTGGTCGACCACGACCGAACGCCGGAGAGCCGTGATTTCATCCGGCGGCTGGACGCCTCGGTCTATTTCGATGTGGTCGCCGACCCGCCTTCCACGGCGGCGCTCACGGACCTGCTCGACCGCAACCAGGTCATCCTCGGCATCGTCATCCCGCCCGGCTGGAGCGCCGACCTCCAGGCCGACCGCAAAAGCGCCCTGCAGGTCATCATCGACGGCAGCGACCCCAACACCGCCGGCAACGCCCGGGCGTTCATCACGGCCTTCATCGCCCAGGCGAACGAGCGCAGCCTGCTCGACACCCTGAACCGCCAGGGACGGGAACGGATCCGGCCGCCGGTCGAGGGCCGCATCCGCGTCTGGTTCAACGAGGACTTGGAAAGCCGCAACTTCATCGTCCCCGGCATCATCGCCGTCATTATCATGATCGTGGGGGCGCTCCTGACATCGATGGTGATCGCCCGCGAATACGAGAACGGCACCATGGAGACCATCCGCGCCCTGCCCGTGCGGGCGGGGGAGTTTTTCCTGGGGAAGGCGATTCCGTACTTTTTCATCACTCTCGTTGACGTGCTCGTGGCGATCCTCATGGGCCAGGTGCTCTTCGGCGTGGTCATGAAGGCGAGCTTCTGGCTGATGATCCTCGCTTCCTCGGTATACATCCTGGTGGCGTTGAGCATCGGCCTGTTGATTTCCGTCAAGGTCAAGTCCCAACTCGTGGCGAACCAGCTGGCGGTGCTGGTCACCTACCTGCCTTCGCTGCTGCTCTCCGATTTCGTGTTCCCCCAGCAGAACATGCCGGCCGCACTCAAGGCGGTTTCCAAGCTTGTCCCCGCCACCTATTACATCGATATCCTGAACGGCCTGTACCTGAGGGACCTTTCGTTCCTCCAGCTCTGGCCGAGCTTCCTCGTGCTCGTCGCCATGGCGGCGCTGCTTTCGGCCCTCAACATCCGGGCGCTGAAAAAGGAGGGGCTCTGACATGAACTGGCCGCGCGTGCGTGAGCTGGTGCGCAAGGAGTTCATCCAGCTTTTCCGTGACCGCAAGAACCGGCCGATGCTGGTCATCGCGCCCCTGGTCCAGATGATCCTCTTCGGCTACGTGGTCACCACCGACGTGCGCGACATCACGGTCGCGGTCATCGACCCGTCGCGCACGCCCGACAGCCGGCGGCTCCTGGACGCCTTCGACGGCAACCCCACCTTTCGCGTCACCCAGATCCTCCAGGACCCGAAGGACCTGGACCGCCTGCTGCTGCGGCGCGCAGTGGACATCGGACTGCAGATCCCGCCGGATTTCAGCGCGCGCATCCGCAGGGGCGAGACGGCCGAGGTGCAGGTCCTGGTCGACGGCAGCATGAGCAACATGGCGGCCGTCCGGATCGCTTACAGCGTGAACGTGCTCGACACCTTCAACGCTCAGTTGCTGCGGGAGATCCACCGCCGCCGCCTCGACTTCGGCGAGATCGACGGCCGCATCCGCACCTGGTACAACCCCAACCTGGACAGCCAGTACTACTACGTGCCGGGGATCGTCGCCTTCCTGGTCATGCTGCTCTCGTTGCTCTTCACCTCCATGGCCGTGGTGCGGGAGAAGGAGGCCGGGACCATGGAGCAGCTGATCGTGACCCCGCTCAAGGCGACCGAGTTCATCCTCGGCAAGACCATCCCTTTCATCCTCATCGCCCAGGCCCAAATGGTGATGGTGATCCTTTTCGCCCGGCTGTGGTTCCAAATTCCCATGGTGGGCAGCGCGTTGCTGCTGCTGGCCGCGAGTTCGGTCTTCCTGCTGAGCACCCTCGGCATCGGGCTTCTGATCTCCACCGTCTCCCGGACCCAGCAGCAGGCCATGATGACCAACTTCTTTTTTATCCTGCCGTTTTTCATGCTGAGCGGGTTCGTCTTCCCCATCGCCAACATGCCCGTCCCGGTGCAGTGGCTGACCCACCTGAACCCCTTGAACCATTTCCTGGTCATCATCCGCGGCATCTTTCTCAAGGGCACCGGGTTTGCGATCCTGTGGCCGCAGTTCCTGGAGTTGGCCGTGCTCGGCGGGGTCGTCTTTGCCGTCGCGGTCTGGCGATTCCGGAAACGCATCGATTAGGAATCGGTTGCGCCGGGGGCGCAACCGATTCCTATTTGGAGGATGAACATTCTTGGCTGTGGGAGCGGCTTTCCAGCCGCGATTCAGCTGCCCGCAACCCGGGGCAGATTCGGCGAAAACAGCCCATTGTGATCGAAATCGGTTTTGCAGAACAGGCCTGCTTCCTTCGAAACGATTCGGCCGGTGACGACCGGGGACCTGTGTCCATTTTCAAAAGCTTATGGTATATATGTCACCTGCTTGACTTCGTCAGGTGCATCCGTCGAGGGGACACTGTTCCACCGCGGAATCATGCAAAGATGAGAAAGCTAAGGCATGCCCGATCTGGAGCTGGAAAAACTTCGCATTGAAAAAACCGTCGCGCGGCCCCGTGGAAGAAGGAAAAAGAGGATCGTGTGGGGGCTCGTGAGTGCTGGCCTGGCGGCGGCGGCCGCCGTGCTTTACCATCAGGGTCTGCTCACCCCCGCGGTGCCGGTCCAGACGGCCGTCGTGCAGACCATGTACCCGTCCCAGACGTTTACCCTGTTGAATGCCAGCGGCTACGTGGTGGCCGACCGGAAATCGGCCGTGGCTTCCAAGGTGACCGGACGGCTGGTGTTTCTGGGCGTCGAAGAGGGCAGCCGGGTCAAGGAGGGGCAGATCATCGCCCGTCTGGAGAGCAGGGACTCCGCGGCGGCGCGGGATCGGGCGGCCCAGAACGTCACGGTCGCCCGCTACAACCAGGAGCAGGCCCAGGCCGAGCTGGCAAACGCCACCCTGGACTACGAGCGCAAGAAAAACCTGGTCGAGAGGGGCACCATTTCCCGTTCCGCCTTCGACACGGCCGAGGCCCGCTACCGTTCCGCCCGGGCCTCCGTCGAGGCGCTGACCGCAACGCTGCGAGCGTCTCAGGCGGCCCTGGAAGAGGCCGGCGTGCTGCTCGACTACGCCAACATCCGCGCGCCCTTCGATGCCGTGGTGCTCACCAAGAACGCCGACATCGGCGACATCGTCACCCCGCTGGCGGCCACGGCCGACGCCAAGGCCGCCGTGGTTACCATCGCCGACATGAATTCGCTGCTGGCGGAGGTCGACGTGTCGGAGTCGAACATCGCGCAGGTCAAGGTGGGGCAGCCCTGCGAGATCCGGCTGGACGCCTTTGCGGACACCCGTTTCCCGGCCAGGGTGCACATGATCCTGCCGACGGCCGACCGCAGCAAGGCCTCCATCAGCGTGAAGGTCGCCTTCCTCGAGCGCGACCCGCGCGTGCTGCCCGAAATGAGCGCCAAGGTGGCGTTCCTTGTCCGTGAGCCCGCGACCGACGAAAAGGCGCCCTTCCGGGCGGCGCCGGCGGCGGCGGTGACACTGCGCAACGGCAGACAAATAGTGTTTCTGATCGAAGCCGATCACGTGCGGGAGGTCGCCGTGGAGATCGGCCGCCGGTTCGGGGAGATGGTGGAACTGCGAGATGGGCCGGCGGCCGGAAGCCGCATCGCCACCGCTCCCCTGGACCCATTGAAGAACGGCACCCGCGTCTCGATTCCCAAGCAGTGAATTATGAGCGCTGCCCCGGTCATCGTCGACATCCGCCACATCAGCAAATCCTACCGTCGGGGAAACCAGGTCATCCCGGTGCTGGAGGACATCTCGCTGGCGATCGTCGCCGGGGAGTTTCTGGCCCTGATGGGGCCGTCGGGCTCCGGCAAAAGCACGCTGCTGAACCTCATCGCCGGCCTGGACCGCGCGGACGGCGGCACCATCACCGTCGGGGAGACCGACATCAGCGCCCTTTCCGAAACCGAGCTCGCCGCCTGGCGCGCCGCCCATGTCGGCTTCATCTTCCAGTTCTACAACCTCATCCCGGTGCTGACGGCCTTCGAGAACGTCGAGCTGCCGCTCGTGCTGACCGATCTCACCCGCCGGCAGCGCCGCGAGCACGTGCAAACGGTGCTGCGACTGGTCAACCTCGAGGACCGCATGGACCACTACCCCCGGCAGCTCTCCGGCGGCCAGCAGCAGCGGGTGGCCATCGCGCGCGCGATGGTCACGGACCCGACGCTGCTGGTGGCCGACGAACCGACGGGCGACCTCGACCGCGTCTCGGCTGAAGACGTGCTGGTGCTCATGGAACGGCTGTGCAGCGAGCTGGGCAAGACCATCATCATGGTGACCCATGACCCGCGCGCGGCCCGGCGGGCGCGCCGCGTGAAGCACCTGGACAAGGGTGTTCTCACCAATGCTCTGGAAACTCCTTTATCGGAATGCGTTTAGGCACAAGTTGCGCGCCCTGCTGACCGTGGTCGGCGTCGCCGTGGCGGTGCTGGCCTTCGGCCTGCTGAGCACGCTCGTGGATGCGTGGTACGCCGGCGTCTCCGCGGCCGCCGCCAACCGACTGGTCATCCGGCATGCCATATCCCTCACTTTCTCCCTGCCCATCGCCTACATGGAAAAGATCCGGGCGGTCGACGGTGTCAAGGCGGTTTCCCTCATGACGTGGTTCGGCGGCATCTACATCGATCGCAAGAATTTCTTCGCGAACTTTGCCGTGGATTCCAAAAGCTTCCTGGACCTGTACCCGGAGTTCGTTTTGACCGAAAACCAGAGGTCGGCCTTTCTCAAGGACCGCCGGGGTTGCATCGCCGGCCGCGGGCTGGCCGAGCGCTTCGGCTGGAAAGTGGGCGACACCGTGCCCCTTCAGGGGACCATCTACTCCGGGGACTGGCCGATGACGCTGCGGGGGATCTACCAGGGGCGCGACAAGAGCACCGACGAGAACCAGCTGTTCTTCCACTGGGACTACCTGAACGAGCGGCTCAAGGAGCGCTGGCCCCGGCGGGCCAACCAGGCCGGCATCTTCGTAATCGAGATCGCCCATGCCGACGATGCCCCGGCGGTGGCCGGCGCCGTGGACGCCGTTTTCAAGAACTCCCTGGCCGAGACCCTGACGGAAACCGAGCGCGCCTTTCAACTGGGGTTCGTGACCATGAGCGAGGCCATCCTCGTGGCCATCCGCCTGGTGTCGCTCATCATCATCTGCATCATCATGGCGGTCGTCGCCAACACCATGATCATGTCGGTGCGCGAGCGCATGCACGAGTTTGCCGTCTTCAAGACGCTCGGCTACGGCGCCTTCCATCTGGCCGGCCTGATTCTGGGAGAGTCGCTGGTGATCTGCGCGGCGGGCGGGGCGCTCGGCATCGCCTGCACCTTCCCCGCCCTGAGGATTCTCGCGGGTTACGTGGGAAACATTTTCCCGGTGCTGGACATCACCCCGACGACGCTCTGGCTGGACGTGCTGGCGGCGGTTATGGTGGCACTGGTCGCCGCGGCGTTTCCGATCCGCAAAGTGATCACGGTGCGGATCGTCGATGCGCTGGGACGGGTGGCGTGAGGAGAAGGGTCCAAGGGTCCGAGGGCTCAAGGGGTCGAGGTCACCGAAAAGCGTTGATCGATCCATTGACGGAAGGATGATTTTTTGTGGGAGCGGCTTTCAGCCGCGATTCCTCTGAGCTGAAACGATGGCTGCTGGAAAGCCGACACCTGCGCTGCAAAGAGAAAACCGGTGAAACTTCTGTTCGTTTATAGCCTGCGCAACTTGCTGGCCCGCCGGATGACCACGGCCTTGACCGCCGGAGGCATGGCGCTGGTGGTGTTCGCCTTCGCGGCCATCCTCATGCTGGCCGAGGGGCTGCGGCGCACCCTGGTGGACTCCGGCTCCTACGACAACGTTGTGGCCATCCGCAAATCCGCGAACTCGGAGATCCAAAGCGCGGTGTCGCGCCGCGAGGCGGCGATCATCGAGACTCAGCCGGAGATCGCCGCCGGCCCGGGCGGTCGGCCGCTCGCGGCCCGGGAGGTGGTGGTGCTGATCAATCTGCGCAAGCGGGGCTCGCAGAGCACCTCCAACGTCACCATCCGGGGAGTCTCGGAATTCTCCCTCGCGCTGCGGCCCCAGATTCGCATGGCCGCCGGCCGCATGCCCCGGCCGGGCTTGTCGGAAATCATGGTGGGGGAGGGGATCGCCCGACGCTTCCAGGACGCCGGCCACAACGAGACGCTCTCCTTCGCCAACCGGGAGTGGACGGTGGTGGGGGTCTTCGATGCCGGCAACACCGGCTTCAACTCCGAGATATGGGGCGACGCCGAGCAGTTCATGCAGGCGTTCCGGCGCCAGGCCTACTCCTCCGTGATCTTCCGTCTGCGTGAGCCGGCGGCGTTTGCCGCCGTGAAAGCGCGCATCGAGGGCGACCCCCGCCTTTCGCTGGAAGCCAAGCGGGAGATCACCTACTACCAGGACCAGTCCGAGGCGACGGCCACCTTCCTGCGCATCCTCGGCACATCGCTTACCATCATTTTTTCCATCGGCGCCGTGGTCGGCGCCATGATCACCATGTACGCGGCCGTGGCCAGCCGCACGGCGGAAATCGGGACCTTGCGGGCCGTGGGCTTCCAGCGCTCGGCGATCCTGACGGCGTTCATGGCGGAAGCTTTGCTGCTGGGCGTCATCGGCGGCGCGGCCGGCCTGGCGCTGGCCGCTTTCCTGCAGTTCTTCACCGTGTCCACCACCAATTTCCAGACCTTTGCCGAGCTGGCCTTTCAGTTTCGCCTGAGCGGCGAGATCGTGGCCGAAGGCCTGGGGTTTGCGGTGGTCATGGGGCTTGCCGGAGGGCTTCTGCCGGCCTTCCGGGCGGCCCGCATGAACATCGTGGCGGCGTTGCGCGAAGCATAAGGCCAACAGCTCTTTATTCGGCACAAGAGTCGAGCCAGAGCAGCCGGGAAATCAATCAGGTTCCCTTAAGATTGGTTTATCGATGAGATACCTACTACAAGCCGTTTTGCAATTTCATATGGATATCAGTTGCCGTAGGGGGGAAAAATAAGGAAGACGTACAGGCTGTCAGTATCGCCAGCACAGGCACATCAGTTTTCCTGTATTAGATATCGTTTGGGAATTTGAAATCTTGGTCGGCTCGGAAAATTTTACCTTGATGGCAGGTATCTGCTTCAGGGCATTACAAAAGAATAGGCGTGACTTGCTGAGGTAACTTGAGTTGTTTAAACGAGGGGGCAAACCCATGTTCTGACCGCCTCAGTCGTGCAGACCAAAGCGTTGCCGAATTGCCTTGTCCTCTTTCGTCAAGATGTCAGAGCAGGAGAACATTGCATTTGCCTGAGCGGTGAGCGAAAACAGCCCGTTTGCATCCGAGGATGCAACGGCCTGCTTCATGGAGTGCAGCATCTTAAGCCCTGCATCCAGGCAAGCAAGGCTCACTTGATAATGGGTGGTACAAGGCGGAGGCGGCGAAAGAGTTGCGAGGCGATTTCTCGATGACTCTGCCCGCTGGATAAGGCCATCCAAGCCTGAAGTATCTGCGCTGGCCAAACTCTCCACGATTTTGTTGGCTACTTCAGAAGCATCCCCCCCCATTTGCCCAGGCTGGATCTGATCTATGGTCGCAAAGTAAGCCACGACTGCAGTCCGCACCGGTTCAGCCGGAGTGTCCACCTCACTTGGTGAGCCTCCGGGTTTAAGCGGGGACGGTGGAGGCTCGGCGGATTCCACCATAGCTGAAGGACTGAAATTTTCAGGAGGACCGACAACTGAAGACTCGGATGATTGCACGGGAGGAGGTTGTACGATCTCGGGTTGTGCGGGTGGTGGAGCGACAACCGTTCCGACCGAGATTGGGCCAGAATTTGTAGCCTTGCGTGCTGTTTCCCGGCCAAGGAAGAACCCTATCGCCAGCACTGACAAGAATAGCCCCGCCGCCAATCCCACCAGAATGCCTTTGTTGACCGCGACTTTCTCCATCTTTCCCTCTACCTGCCGAAACTGTATCCCCCCAAGTGATTTGCCCCAGAGGCCCGAGAATCCTGCTCAGGTCTGTGCTGCGGATACCACACAGGGTCTTCGGATCAATCTATCTTTATCGTACCGCTTGCACGGGTGAAGGTGAGCGTTAAGCCGTTTGATGAAAGCCAATCCAGCCCGTCGTGACTTGAATCGGATGACCAGAGCATTTTTTGTCGACAGGTCTATATCATCTTTTCCAATGACCCGAGCGTGAGTGAGATCTCTTGCAAGTACTTCGTTCGAAGCGTATGGGAACAAGGGGAAACACGTATCGATTAGATTGATGTCGAACTCGAATCTGACCTGACCTGAGTCAATAGGGATCTCACAAAGGTCTTCGCTACCGAACTGTGGACAGTTTGAAATGCTGATCATGTTGTTTTTATCGGCAATTACAAGGGACTACTTAAGATGTAATAGCCCGCATCCACCTAATGGCGCACAAGAATATCCACCAATTTCCTTGCAACCAGCAATCGGTGAACGCCTGTGTGGACTACGATGGAGAACCTAATCTGCGGGTGGAGGGTAGGTTTGTATTGGGAATGTCATCGAGAAGAGGTTGGTGCAACACCCTGGCAGCAGGGCATATCACAGAATTGGTGGTTTGTCGGATGGTATTTAGGATACTCAACGATCTAAAACTACAACATATATTTTCCGACTACCTCACGCTTTTATAAAGTCGATATGTTGCCCCGGCTATCTTTTCCGAGGGCGAGGTTGTATTCTTTCCGGGCGGTCACCCACTTTGCCCGGTTCATTATTGTCGAGCCGCTCACCTCTTTTTTCATACTGTCTTAGCGTCCGCCTGTAAGGATCACCGGTGTAATCGTACTCAATATTATCGCCCGCATCCCCAGATGCAATGCCGGTGCTGACGCCACTCCCGGCTTGCTCGCCCCCTTGATTCGGATTTCCCTGCTGCTGATTCGGCCGATCGCTCGCTGTCGATTGACGGACGGGCTGGTTTGGTTGTGGCGAATATTCAATAGTGTCAACCGCCTTGGCCGTGTCCGGTGGCGGATCTTGGGTTATATGAGTCACCCCCTTGGCATCCGTCCACGTGTAAAGACGGTCTGCGTAACCGTTCAGCACCAAACAAAGCCAAATCGCCAAAATTATGTGTGCCGTTTTGAATAGTTTCATCCCGCTATTCCTCGTTTCCAGTCGCAGGTTATTATTCTGCGGCCAGTTGATCAGTAGCCTGCTTCAGCACGGCGGCCGAAGCATGAAGCGCTGCAAGTTCATCTTCTGGAAGGCGGCTCTCGACGATCTTCTCCACTCCTTTAGCCGAAACGATACATGGGACGCTAAGGCAGACATCCTGAAGGCCGTACTCGCCGTTAAGCATCGTTGAAACCGTGAGCACGCTGTTTTGCGAACGCAAAATAGCGCTCGTAATTCGGACCAGTGCGAGGCCCACCGCAAAGCAGGTGGTTCCCTTGTAGTCGATGATATGGTAGGCAGAGTCCCGCACTTGCTGCACAATTTGGCTGCGCTCTTCCCTCCAGTCGGCGCAGTGACCACAATTAGGGCAGAATGCTTCGATCTGCATGCCGCCAATGTGAGTCATCGACCATGCTGCAAATTCCGTATCGCCATGTTCACCGAGAATATACCCGTGCACGTTGTGAACGTCGACCCCGCAATGCGCACTAAGAAGATAGCGGAGTCGAGCACTGTCCAAAACAGTACCCGATCCTAAAATGCGGTGTCCGTCCCACCCTGTGAACTTAAGCGCGACGTAGGTCATTACGTCCACAGGATTGGTGACGACCAGCATCACTGCAGATGATTGTTGGTCCATGACTTCCGTAACTACAGCGCGAACGACGGTCGCGTTTTTTTTAAGTAGTTGGAGTCGTGTCTCACCAGGGCGTTGGGCAGCACCTGCGGTAATGACGATCAGCTGCGCGTTAGCGTAGTCGGATAGATCGCCAACATGGATGGACACGGAGGGGAAATATGGCTGTCCATGGACCAGATCCATGACCTGCCCTCGGGCGAGGCTCTCGTTCTTGTCGATAATTGCGATCTCGTCGGCCAGACCACTTTGAGCAAGCGAATATGCGAACGTTGCTCCTACAGCGCCCGCGCCAACCACTGCGACTTTGCGCCGATTAACGGATGAGGCCTTCATCATTTTCCCCTTTCCGGACAAAATTAGATTCGCACAAGAAGAAGTATCTCGTTTTTATGTCTTAGGAGAGAGCAGACGTTGTTTCAATGTTGACTCAACGTAAGATTGGCTGGTCTTCGAAATTTCATCACAATGGGCCGAACTGAAAAAGGAATCAAACGGCTTATCTTCCCGGCAACTCAGTGCCGCGGCTCATGATCTCCACATAGTCTGCATAGCTGAACAGGCGGTTTCGTTTTTGAGCCGTGAGCTCGCGCACGATGCCGAGCTGTTCCATGTGGGAAAGCGACTTGTTAATTGTCGCTGGAGTGATGCCGGTCTTCTCCACCAGCCAGCCCGAGGTGGCGATGGGATGCTCCATCAGCGCCCGGTGGACCTGCAGGGTGGACGCCGCTGCCCGCCCGAGGCCGATGATCTTGTCGCGGTCCCGGTTTGAGAGGTCGAGAAGCTGCTGCGCGGTTTCCACCGCTTGGGTGGCCGTGATGGTGACCGCTTCGGCGAAGAAATCGAACCAGGCTTCCCAATCGCCGGTCAAGCGCACTTTGTTCAGCAGCTCGTAGTAAACTTGACGGTGCGTTTTGAAGTAGAGGCTGAGGTAGAGCATCGGCTCCCGCAGCATCTTCTGATCGCACAGCAGCAGCGTGATCAGCAGGCGTCCCAGGCGCCCGTTGCCGTCCAGAAAAGGATGGATCGTCTCGAACTGCACATGGGCCAGGGCTGCCTTGAGTAGCGTCGGAGTCGGCTCGGGGCGGTCGTGCAGAAACAGCTCAAGCCTGCTCATACACTCCGGCACCTCTGCGGCCGGAGGCGAAACGAAGGACGCATTCCCCGGGCGGGTGCCGCCGATCCAGTTCTGGCTGCGCCGGAATTCGCCCGGAGCCTGGTGGCTGCCCCGACCTTTGGCCAGCAAAACCCCGTGGATTTCCCGGAACAGCCGCAGCGACAAGGGCAGCCCGTCTTTCAGCAGGCGTCGGCCGTGGTCGAGCGCCGCGACATAGTTGCTGACCTCGCGCACGTCATCCAGCGGGACGCCCGGCACCTGATCCAGCTCGAACAGCAGCAGGTCCGAAAGCGACGACTGGGTCCCCTCGATCATGGAGGAGAGCACGGCCTCCTTGCGGACGTACATGTAGAGGAACAGAGAGGTGTCCGGCAGCAGGGTTGAAACACTGTCCAGCCGTCCCAACGCCAGAAGCGCCTGATCGAACTTGCCGCGCAACTCCGGAGTCCAGTCGATAGGCGGATCCGGCGGCAACGGCGCAGGAACGAAGGCCCGAACTTTCTCGCCCGCCGTCGTAATGGTGACGTATTTTCCCTGGAGCTTCCGTTTCATCCAACCTGCCTGGAACCTAAAACAATGGTTATTTATATTTTAGTTTAAGCGAGAATGCTAAAATAGTAGATGGGGAAGGAAAAAGCAAGCCATATCCCAACGAGGTGATGTAAAGCGCATAAAGCATCAAGTCTTGACTATTGATTTTAGTCCAAGGGTGGACTCATCCGCCTGCCTGACCTGATAACCCATGGCCCGGTAGCCGCTTTGGCGTTTTTTCCACATCCGGGCCAGCTGCGGTTGGTCGTTTTCGAGATAATCGTAGATCCGCACATCCTGCTTGCCGGCATGAACCCGGTGCAGGCGGCCGGCATACTGCTGAAGAGTTCCTTTCCATGAAATCGGCATGGCCAGGACCAGGGTATCCAACGGCGGATGATCGAACCCTTCTCCGATAAAGCGGCCGGTAGCCAACAGAACGTGCGGAAATGAACCATCCAACGCCTGAATTTCGGCAAAGACGGCTGCACGCTCTTTTTTCGTTAACCGGCCGTGGAGAACAAAGCAGTTTTCTATCTCGTTTCCCAGGGCTTCGCGCAGCAAAACCAGATGTTCGGTCCGTTCGGTGAGCACCAATATCTTTCGACCTTGCTGATAAGCGGCCGACACATCGTCGGCGATACGTCGGTTGCGCTCTGAATCGATCGCCAGGATGTGGAATACTACCTGAATGGGGGAATCCGGTGGTATCTCAGGGGCTGGCAGGCATTGCGGCCATACTTCCAGTTGTGGCAGGGAGGTTGCAGATATGACGGCATTATGGCGCACTGGTCCGCACTGCATGAAGATGATCGGTTGACGGCCGTCGCGCCGCACCGGCGTGGCGGTAAGGCCTACCACATAACGAGCCTTGGCCTGCTTGAGGATTGCCTCAAAGGAAAAGGCCGAGAGGTGGTGGCATTCGTCGACAATGATCTGGCCATAGCCATCGAGGAGTTTCGCCAGAGCCTTCCGGTGTGACAACGACTGCATGACGGCGATGTCGATTCTGCCGGAAGGTTTCTTTTTGCCACCGCCGATGACGCCCATCCCTCCCTTGGGAGTATCCAAGAAGCTGCTCAACTGCTCATGCCATTGGCGCAGCAGTTCGGTGCGGTGGACCAGAACCAGCGTGCTCACCTTGCGTCGGGCGATCAGCGCGGCAGCCGTGACTGTCTTGCCGAACGCTGTGGGAGCGCACAGAACACTAATGTCATGTTGCAGCATGGCTCGCACCGCACCCTTCTGTTCTTTCCGCATTGAACCGATGAATTTAACAGCGACCTTCTGACCCGATGAGCGCTCATCCTGAATCTTTTTTCGGATGTTGTTTGCCTTCATAAGCTCATTGAGTGAGTCGAGACACCCACGGGGCAGGCCGATGTGTTGCGGATAGTTCTCGGCGCAGTCGATGATGCGGGGTTTGTTCCAGACCGGCAGCCGCATGGCCTGGGCCTTGTAGAATTCAGGATTCTGGAAGGCGGCCATGTGTGTCTTCCATCCGTAAGGACTGGAGGATTTAACCATGGCAAAGAACCTGAATCATCATCTATATCAAAAGCCAACAAGCGGTGTCTGGTATTTCCAGAAAAAAGCGAGAGGCCTGTCCAAGTCCTATAAACTATCGCTGGAAACCAAATCCGTTGTCGAAGCAAAACGCAAGCGTGATGAACTCCTTAAACAGATTCAAGCGCATGGGCGTATTCCGAAAGAGGAACCCATCGCTGTTTCGGAGAACATGCCGTTCGGAGAGGTGGCTCAGAGGTGGTCCGAAATTATCAAGCCGCGCATTGAGGACACAACCTTTGCGAACTACAGGAAGGTCATGAACAAGCACGTTCTGCCAGCCTTTGGGAACAAGCCGATCGCGGACATCACAAGCCTCGACATCGAGACTTTCATCAGCAAACTGAAAGTCGGTGGCAAGACCAAGCAGAACATCCTGACGCCTTTCCGGCTTGTCATGAAGTTCGGAAAGAAACACGGCGTCATCCGCTCCAATCCGTTCGCTGACGTGGACCCCATTAGAAAGACCAAGAGCCGGCCGACACGAGCCCTCACCCTTGATGAAATCAGGGATTTCATAGAGGTTCTGGATGATTTCTGGAAGCCTCTTTTCATTCTGCTGTTTTTCACAGGGGTGCGCATTGGTGAGGCGGCCGGGCTGAAATGGAAGCGGGTGGACCTCGTAAACGGCGTGGTCCAGATCCGGAAGACCATTGTTTACGTCAGCGGGACCTACGTTTATAAAAAGCCCAAGACGGAGAGTTCAAACCGGGATGTCAAACTGCCTAAGTTTGTGGTCGATGCTTTGCGAGAGCAACGGAAAAGGACGTGGAAAGGGGAGGGTGAGAATTTCGTGTTCTTGAATAAGGAGGGCCGGCACCTTCACCGGCACACTTTGAACAGGACCGTAATCAAGCCAGCCCTGAAAAAAATACAGGCCACCACTCACATCAGCGCCAGAGACACGAGAGCATCCTATATCACCAACGCGCTGGATCAAAATGAGCGCATGAGTTTCATCCAGAAGCAGGTGGGGCACACCACGACACGCATGATCGTCGACCATTATTACCGGCACGTGCCCGCGCCGGACGATGGTGATAGGCTGGAAGGTGCTTGGAATTCTACCACCTTTCTACCACCCTTAAAGGATGCCGATTTTCAAGTATCTGAAATTATTACAAAATAATGGTGGAGGCGGCGGGAGTCGCAATATATATTTAACAATTTGTATTTATTTATAATAATGTTTTAGTACTCATCATGTTACCCCCATAGTTACCCCAAAAAATAATTTGATACATCCTCGGATACCATTTCATTTGACGTGAAGTTAAAAGTCCAAGGGCGTAATTCCTCCGGCGTCATTCTCGGCCGCCTTGTTTTTCATGAACACTCAAGGATCGGTGTGAACACTACGTTCCCGAATCCACACCCGGCCCGCCGCCGGCTCGATAGATATGCCGTCTTTGGATGGGGAAAGCAGGTATACGATCCTTTTTGCCCCCGTGCCGGCATGGGGTATGGGAAACCAAAAAAGTCCCGGCATTCGAAATCTCATGCAAGTTAAAGGTGGACGGATGAAGCGTTGCCGTTCTACCTGATCGTTGGAGCCTTGAAAAGCCCCATGAAGGAAAAGCCGGGCAGGAATTGGCCCGCTCGGAGGTTATCCAATATCTGATTATGACCGTATATCAGTTGCATTTGGAAGGAATGGAGAACTCAACTATGCTGTCAGTATCGCCGGTTTTAACCCAGCAATTTTTTTGTGATAGATTATATACAATCGATTTTTGCCTAAGCTGATTGCTTCTGCAGTATATAGTTAAAATAGATCTTTCGGTTGGAGCGAAATTTTTCAATTAATTTTGATTGTATTTTATAAGCGCAACTTAAGCCGATACCATGCAAAAAACGGGGTGCAAATTTTTTATACACATGGCACTTTCTATCCCAGTCCATTTGTAATGCGGAAACAACCTGTCGGTTTATAAAATCTTCTTTGACAACTTTAAATGGAACTGCTTCTAGAACTTTCAGAAAATTGCGCATTTTCTTTTTACTACGGTAATCAGAAAATAAAAATAATCCACCATCTCGCAACACCCGATGAACTTCTGATAGAAATCTTTCGAAATTTTCATATCGATGCGAAGACTCAACGCTGATCACAATGTCACATGATTTATTTTCGAGAGGCAAGTTCTGTGCATCCCCATGCCGGAAAGACAATCCGTTTAATCGGTGATAGTCGTTGCAGAACCTGACAGCTTTTTTGCATAAATCGATACCAATGGCGCAACTCGGAGCCCACCGTTTGACAATATAATACAATCCACCACCCCTTCCACAACCAACCTCAACCACAGAGCTGGCTCCGGGAGGTCGGACAGGAAATTTTGGTTTTTAAGTGAAGCCCTGCCGGGTTAATATCAGGCTGCCTGAGGCTGTGGCAGCGCAGCGAAGTAGACCATATCCGGAGTACGGCCGTCAAGAAACGAATGCGGCCGGCCCTGGTTGTAAAATGTGAAGTACCGCTGCAGGCCCTGGCGGGCCTCGGTTACCGAGTCGTAGGCGTGCAAATACACTTCTTCATACTTGACGCTCTTCCACAACCGCTCGACAAAGACGTTGTCGCGCCAGGAGCCTTTGCCGTCCATGCTGATCTGGACGCCGTGCTGCTGCACCATGTCGACAAAGTCGGTGTCGGTGAACTGGCTGCCTTGGTCCGTATTCAAGATTTCGGGAGTCCCGTAGTCCCGAATCGCAGCCTCAACAGCCTCCAGACAGAAGTCCACCGTCAAACTGTTGGATAGCCGCCAGGACAAGACCCGCCGGGTCGCCCAGTCCAGGACAGCGGTCAAATACACAAAACCTCGGCGCATGCGAATGTAGGTGATGTCCATCGCCCAGGCCTGGTTCGGCGCGGTGAGCTGTCGATTGCGCATCAAGTATGGGAATACCTTGTGGCCCGGGTGCGGCTTACTGGTGCGCGGACGCTGGTAGAGGGCCTCGATGCCCATCCGACGCATCAAGGTGGCCACGTGCTTTCGCCCGATGCTCACTCCGCTGTTCCGCAGAATATCTCGCAGCATCCGGCTGCCCGCAAAAGGATGCTGCAAATGCAACTCGTCGATTCGGTGCATCAGCGCCAAGTCGGCCGCCGAAACCGGCTGGGGCCGATAATACACCGAGGAGCGCGACAACTCCAAGATCCGGCACTGCTCGACCATCGGCAGCCGGTGTTTGCGGTCAACCATCATTTTGCGCTCGCATCGTCGATACGACCGAGCGCGCATGCCAAAAAATCATTCTCCATCGCCAACTGGCCGATCTTGGCATGCAGGTCCTTGACGCTGGGGCCGTTCGCGGCTTTGCGATCGGCTGCCGTCATGAACAGATCCGTGGCGCGTTCCTGTAATTGGGTCTTCCACTGCACGATCTGGTTCGGGTGGACATCATACTGCTGGGCTAACTCGGCGAGGGTCTTATCGCCCCGCAAGGCCGCTATTGCCACCTTGGCCTTGAAGGTTGCTGCGTGGTTGCGTCTGGGTCGTTTCATAGACTGCTCTCCTTGTGGGACGCGTGGTCGCTGCGTCCAGTAGAGCAGAGTTTTCACTTAAAAGCCTGTCTTTTTTTGCGGAGCCGGCTCTCACAGCCTTATTTCTGAAGTCTATGCTCTCGGTCACGTAGTGGTATAATTGGATGGAGTAACGATTGGGCTCTTCTTTTGAATGAAGAACAATCTTCTGCTCAGGATCTGCATATCCATAGTTCATGAAAATAACATCTGATGCATTATCAAGGCGACTTACATACCAGTACAAAGCCATAGGCAAGTATTTACGGAAATTTATCATTACACATGACTCACAGTTCGGTGGAAAAATTGAATTCTCCCGTTCAGGCACGCTGAAGGGAATAATTTGATTCAACCGAGTGAAGCATACTTGTGATTGAAAAATGTGGACATACGTGCTTGTTTCAGGATCACAGCGCCAACCAACTTTACGGTGTTTATGAGTCGCATAGTTATCGACAACCAGGTGGATAATGATATCAGTTTGTCATCCATAATTTGTCACTGAAGCCTGTGGTCATATAATTGGCTCCACACGACATGGTGGTTGCGTCCCAGGTCCGCGCAAAGCGCTGAACCCAGGTAACCGGAGGATCCGGTTATGACGATGGAGCGATCCATGTGGTTGCAAAACCTCCTTGTCCCTTGCTTTCGATATGCAGAGGACGTAACGGTGGCCGCACCAATGGTTAAATGGAGAAAAGAATTTCACGGGCATGTTTTATGAAGGCATCGGCTTGGCATTCTTCAAAAAGCTGGATGGCATCGCCAATGTACTTTTTTGCTTCGTCTTTGAGGCCTTTTGTTTTCCGCAATTGGCCCATGTCCAATAATGCCTGGGCGAGGATTCCCTTCGCCCCGATATTTTTTGCGACGTTTATGGCTTCGTTCAAGTGGGTTTCAGCCTTCGCAGATAAAAAAGGGACCGTTTTTATTAAAAAGCCGAAATTTTTTAGGATAAAACCAATGTTTTTTTTGTCGCCACCTAACAGGAGTTTAAGGTATACCCTTCCAAGTATGTGATTGGCTCCTGCCAACCTATACTGGTCGCCGTTTTGTGAAAAAAACATAATAAGGTCCTCTAAAAAGCCTATTCCCCTGCCGAGCTCCCCCCGAATTATCTTTAGAACACCTATAAAAAACTGGGCGACTGTTCCAACGTACCTTGAATTGTAGTCTTGATCGAATCTGACGATTTCTTCAAAGGCCTCTTCTGCCTCTCTATTTTGGCCGTTTGCGAAATAGGACATGCCGAGTACGGCTTTGGCCCATAAGTAAAAATATGGCTCCGGGCACCCTCTTACAGCCTTTTGAGCATGTTCGATGGTGGTTGCAAAATCACCGGCTGCCAAATAGCTCAGTGCCAACGTGCGATAGCCAGCCGATTGGCATCGAGGTTCATTATTTTTTATTCCATAATCGATTGTCATCAAGCCGATTTCTCGGCAAGGACTTACATCCCCACGCATGTAGTAGGCTGTAGAAAGGGCTGAGTTCAACAGTCGGAAAAGATACCTGTCGGTCATATAAGTGGAAAATTCCATGACCTTCCGGCCATAGCATATCGCATCATCCAAAGAGCCTAACTCGCCAAGAGCATAGCAAAGCGAGGTGCAGCTATAGCAGATGATCTTTTCGCTTCGAATTTCCTCACCAATCTTGAGGGCCTTTTGTGCATAAACGCACGCGTCTTTGATCTCAAGATTAAAATGTAATGCGTTGGACAACCTTGCGTAGAACATCCCGAGCTTCTCATTGTTGCCGAGAGTGGCGGCAAAATTTTCATACTTTTTTAAAATATCAATATATTCCGAGAAGGCACCCTTTATGTGGTAAATCATAGCCCAGTCGATCAGAAGATCCATGAAAAGCATTTCTTCGTATTGGCTCTTTTGATTCATGTCGTTGAGAATTTTAAACGCCGTCAGATAAAAATAATGAGCTTCATCTATGGCATACCGCTTGAACGCTTTGTCACCCGCTTTTATCAAATACTCAGCAGCTTTCTTTTCGGCAGGGCTGCGGGTAAAATGATAGGCCAATCCTTCGTAAAATTCGGGAAGCCGGTCACAAAAAAACTCTTCCATAACACGTCCGATCCTCTCGTGGATCTTCTGCCGCTCCTTTTTTAAAAGGCCGTTGTAAACAACCTCTTGAGTCATTGCATGCTTGAAAAAATATTCCAAATCCGGTTGGAGCATCCTCGCTCTGATAAGATCAAGACGCTCCAAAACCATGAGACCCTTATCGAAGTATACCTTGATTTCCGTGATCTGCTTCAGCACCTCGTAGAGAAACGTCCTTCCGATTACCGATGCCTCCTGCAAAATGGTCTTGCTTTTTATCTCCAGCCTGTCCAGCCTGGCGGAGATGACACCCTGGATGTTCGAGGGGATATTTGACCCCGATAAGGGTTTTGTCGTTTTCCATTTGTTGTCTTCCCGGACAAGAATCCCGGCTTCAAGAATTGAGTTGATCATCTCTTCAAGATAGAAAGGATTTCCTTCCGTTTTATCCCGAATGAACGCACTCAATTCAACCGGGATGGAATCCGTATTTAAGAGAGATTCTATCATTATCTGAGAATCCGACGGCGATAGATCCTGAAGTCTGATTTCACGATAAGATTTGATTGTGTTTGTTTGATGACTGGAAAAAAGGCTGAAAGGCGGACGATAGATAAATATAAACATGGCGGGGTGGTTAAAATCAGTTAGAATGTTTCTCAACAACTCGATGGATGAAGGGTCCGCCCAGTGGAGATCTTCAAAACAAGCGATGGTTGATGTTCGGCCGGATAGAGATGCGAGAATATATTTAATGGCCTCATGGAGTTTCGCTTTCCAAAAGTCCGGACTGACGTTTTCAATCTCAGGATGTTTTATGGAATAAAGACTTGCCACGTACGGAATCAATTCGTTTCGCGAGCTCAATAGGAGGTTCGCCCCGGACTCTACTTTTTGAGTGACCTGCTCCAACGTGTCTCCATCTTGGATACGCCATGTTCTGCTGAGAAGATCTACAAAAGGAAAATAGGGAATGTTCTGAGCGTAAGCATAGGCATGGGCGTCGAGCCACTGGTGTTGATGAACATCAATGGAGCTCTTGAATTCCTCGATGAGGCGGCTTTTGCCCGTCCCGGCATCTCCTGTAACCGAAACAATTGCGCCCTTTCCTTGGCTCAGATCCTTTAGCGCCTCATGCAGCTGGGAAATCTCCGCTTTCCTTCCTATGAGCATGGCTCGAATTCCCGTGAGGCGATGGGTCTTTGATGGTTCGGCCTTCGGAGCAAGGACTTTGTAAGGTCTCACGGGCTCGACCTTTCCCTTGAGGACGGTTGGTTCAAAGGGCTCAAACACGAAGTACCCTTCAGTCTGAGATTTCGTATCAGCGCCGACCACGATTTCCCCTGGGGCGGCCAGTTCGGATAGTCTTGAAGCGATGTTGATAGTTTCACCCAAGACGCCATGTGTTCCGCGCTCTATGTTGATCTCACCCGTAACGACCAGGCCGGAACTGATTCCGGTATGCATCGTGAGACGCTTCCCGATCTGTTTTTCGAACCGTACACTGATGGCCGAAACAACGTCGTGGATTTCCCTTGCAGCTTTGATGGCTCTTACGGGGTCATCTTCGTGCGCCGTTGGAACTCCGAACAGCGCCAGCACGGCATCCCCAACGTTCTTCTCAATAAAACCGTCATATTTGGTGATTATTTTCGAAATTTCACCAAAAACCGAGCTCATGATCTCCTTGACTTCTTCGGGGTCCAGTTTGTCTGCCATGTTTGTATAGCCGGCCATGTCCGAAAAAAGCACCGTTATGTATTTTCGCTCGCTATCTTTCGGCAGTAATGAATCAGGAGCGGTGAGAGGTTTTTCCAGCTTATGCCCGCAATCATCACAAAAATTCGCCTGAAACGGCAGAGGCCTATTGCATCGAGGGCATTTGAATTCAATTTTTTGACCGCACCGAAGACAATACTTGGCACTTTTTCGGTTATCAAACTGACACGTCTGGCAGTGCATGGATTCAACCCTTCATCTGATAATCATGCCGAACAGACTGGAAGCGTTGGTGAAGATCGCCCTATTGAACCCCATATCATCGATCACACGGTAGTTCTTGTCGATAGGATTTTTGGTAAAGAGTGCTTCGAAAAATAGTTTCAACCATTCAAAAACGTTCTTGCTCTTTTTGTAGCTCAGCTCGGATGCGGGCAGAGGATAGTCGCTGCCGAAGAGCAGTTTTTCATGTGGTATTTTTCTCTTGATATCCGGGATGTAGCTGCTTCGCAAAATCGTCGCCAGCGCCGATACATCGGCGTACAATTTCCAATCGTTAAGTTCTGCATCTTCGAATAACCTATAAAATTCATCCAAATCATCCTGATATTCAACATCAAGCATGTTCAAATAGGGCAGGGAACAATGTGCAATGATCACCGTCACCCCCATATTCAGGGCGGTCCTTAGATGTTTGGGATTGTTCATCTCCTTGTAGGCTTTATTTGACGTCGGAATGGCATACTCCGGTCCGCAATGAACTATTAAGGGAAAATTGTGATCCGCCAACGTTTGGTAGAAAGGCACGCACTTGTTGTTTCCCGGGTCGATTTGCTGTGACGAGGGAATCCACTTGCACAGACAAGCCCCATTGAGAATGCTATACTCCAATTCATTTTCCCAATCAGCTCTATACGGGTGAACAGATGCCCCGAAGAGGACACGAGCGTTGTTTTCAGACAAGGTTTTTATATATGTGTTTGGGACATAAAGATGCGTTTCATCGTCCTTTGGATTGCCGTTTTCATCATAAACCTTGTCCATGGCCAGCAATACACATTTGTCGACATGTCTTGAATCGTTAATGATCTTGAGGAGCTTTTTCTCTATGTGAGCAATAGTGAGCTTTTTAAATAAGGATCCGGACATCAGCTTCATGAACCAGTATGCCGCGGTGTTTTCGAACGTTTCCGACCAATAGCATCCGCTCGCGGGATCATTCGGAGCGCCAAAATGGACGTGCATGTCAATTGTTTCAGTCATCGCCGGCCCCTTTCTGTCAAATCAGTTAATCCCTTTGATTCGAATTTCTCGTGCTGTTACAAGGTTGTGACCGTAGCCGCCTCGTCTTCGCCCATCGGTTGGCTGTAACTGGCCACATCGACGCTAAAAATAGTCGTGAGTTTTCGCTTGAATTTGTCCTGTGCCATGAGGCACCTCCATGGGTAGAAGGTTAGGCAAATACAGGGTGAGAGAGATGAAGCAGAAAAGAAGTTGGGCTGGTGAAATGAGGTCAGGACCGCTTGAGGAAACCAGCGCCCGAATCAAATCTGGTCAAAATGGAAAAGATACTACGATTGGGCTGAATAATACCCTTGTCCGGCGCTAAAAATCAAATGAAATCGGTCAGTGGGAGGAGTCTATATCACAAGGAACCACCACTTTGTGATTTGTCGGATGAAATTTCAAGCATCCAACAATCTAAAATTATTGCAGATTAGTTCCGTGTATCTAATTCTTACCTCTGTAGGCCCACCGATGTCAAACCCAAACCGAAGGCGGCACTTTTGGGGGACAAATGGCTTTTAAAAGACACATGCCATCATTCAACAAGAGTTTTTCCATTTAGAATCGACTGCAAGTACTCTCGCCTATTAGCCAGATTCAGAAAGTGTAAATAGGCCCGTACACCGAAACGCATGCAATCGAACATGTAAATGGTCGTACTCATCTCCCAGTCGCCTTCGAAGGCTTCACAGGGGTATTGCGTTAGAACGCGCTCGCGCTGCAAAGGCTCCATGATCGAAAACTGGGTGATGTAGGCTATGTATTCCTTTGCCTGGATGGAGGGCTTGGGGATCTTGAAATTTAAGTCAGCCACCAAATGGGCCACTTCGTGAGATGCCAGGCTGCGGTATAGGGCACGGTCGATGGGAACATCGAACCAGGTTTTAAACTTTATAAATTCAGAATACACAAGGATCAGCGCTCGGCGTTCCAATTCAATGTAACAGCCCGCAGCGGAACTGCATTCGACAGGAGGCAGCTTCTTCAAAAGCTCGATTGCAATATCACCGCTTACATCCATACCCTGAGACGATAGAAACTTTATTGCTTCTCTGGCGGCCTCGCAGGCGATTAACGCGTCCGATTGCTCTGACGAGCGAACCACGACATTCGGAGTGCTACACCGGATTTCGTAGCTCACCCGCCCCGTTCTGAAAGACTCCTCACGAAAATAGAATTGCCATATCCCGACCCCGACAGCTACGATCAATCCTGCAACCGTGCCTGCAAAGATCCTTCTTTTCAAGCTTAAAGATCTTGACTCGGGCGTCTTCTTTTCGGTGCCGAGGCTGGTCGTCGGTTTATGCCCAAATTTGTCTGATGCCATATGCACCTCCTGTAAACAGAAGGTTTGGCACATCCAAAATGAGGGAGGTAACCTAAGAAGATAAATTGGGCTGGTGAAGTGAGGTCCGAACCGCTTAAGGAAACCAGCGCCCCTGTCAGGTCCGGTCGATTAGGAAAACTCTTACGGCTTGGCTCAATAATACCCCTTGCCAGGGGAAAAAATCAAATGAAATTGGCCGGTGAAAGGGTCTATATCACAGGGAACCACCCCCTTGTGATTTGTCGGATGAAATCACCTGAAACCACCCATCTGTGAATTGATCTTTGGGCCGGTTGATATCAGAAGTTTTTATCGAGCCCAATTTTTACGCACTTGGCTGTGCCATGCTTCGTTGCCATGGCTAAGTGGTTTTCGGGGCATCGCTGAAGCTCTTTGCCGGGCCCCCCACCCCGAACGCAACCTGAATGCGGCAAGCCGAATCGATATCGCCGGCTTCGGCGCCTGAGGCCAGGTACGGGCGCTGTAACGAAAAGGAGGCAGCCGCACAGGCAGCCGCCTCCGCGAGCGGGAAAAGCTTACTTGAGGTGCTGGTTAATGATCTTGGCCATATCGAACATCGACACCTGCGCCTTGCCGAAGATTCCCCTCAGCTTCTCGTCGGCATTGATCATGCGCTTGTTGCTGGCGTCTTGCAGCTTGTTCTTCTTGATGTATTCCCAGAGTTTCTTCACCACCTCGGTACGCGGCAGCGGCTTTGCACCCACCACGGCGGCCAGCATGGCGCTTGGCGTCATCGCCTTCATGAAGCCGGCATTGGGAGTACGCTTCGCCTTAGGCTTGGCGGCTTTCTTGGTGACGGGTTTCTTGGCCGGTGCCGCAGCCTTCTTCACGGCCGGCTTTTTGGTAGCTGCTTTCTTCTTTGTGGCCATACTCGGATCTCCTGTTTTTGGGTTTGCACCTGAACCGTTTCCGGAAACACTCCTCGAAATATAATATCACAAAGTAAACTTTTCGGGGATACGTCGGATGAAATTACAATGTTTCAACACGCTAAAATTATTACAGTTTTATGCCGTATATCCTATTATTACCTCCCTCGACCCAATAATGTCAAACTCAAACTGAAGATCCTAATTCCCTTACCACCGGGCTTGCCTTCGGTTGCCGGGAGCTATCATTGTTAGACAAAAGCGGCTTACGACGGGCGATTAAACGCGGCTTTCATCGTAGCCACTTTTAGACCCCGGCGGAAAGCACCACCACGTAACGAGAACAATCAAACCAAAGAGAGAGTACCCAAGCACGAATGCCCATGGTGGTGCATCATAAAAAATCAGTCGCTGCAGCCAATGCTCAATGAAGCTGACAGTATAAACTGCTTCACCCGCTCTCGAACGCAGCCAAATCTCAAGAATCGTGAGTGGACAGGTTATTCCGAACCACGACTCGGCAACAACTATCCCGATGGCACCAAGATGAGCGAGCCTGAACCATAACGCATTTACCCAGTGCCAACCGCGCATGTTACCGGTGATGATAAGAACCAAGCCACCTACAACGAACACAACGATTGCGAAATGCAGTGAGAGGACGACATCCGCGAACATTTGGTACGCTGGATGGGATAACATGTTGGACCTAACGTTGAACTTTAGTTGACGGTAAATAGTCTTTATCGGTGGTAGACGGCGCCTGCCTCACAGTTTCTAAAAGGCGATATAGTGAAGGTCGCTGTCAGAATCACCTATTTTTTGTCTAATTGTTTTGCCGGTGATAGATAATTTGTGGACCCTGGGTCTTTCAAACGTTTAAACTGCCTCTAACGAGTCATATTCAGATCACTTCAGCCCAGCACTGCGATAAGCATCAAAAAGACGTTTTCTGGAGGCCTCATCCTTTAATGGAAACATTTTTTCCTCAATATCGATGGAGAATTTTGGATTAACTCGCATTACGTTTTCCGCAGCCCAGCTGGCCTTTTCATGGTTTCCGGATAGTTCATACGCCACTGTTAGCCCTTGATAAGCGAAAAGGTAATCCGGGTTGCGTTCGAGGGTTTCTGTCCATAAGAGGATTGCCTTGTCATACTGCTTGTTTCCGAGGCAAGACCACGCCAGGTTGTTGACGTAGTTTAACGGTCTGAGAGGCGCGAGCCGGAGAGCGGTTTCAAGTTTTAAGTTTGCTTCTTCATAACGTCCAGCAAACCTTAGAGCCATGCCCAGTGAGAAGTGGGCCTGAGCCTCATTAGGGTTTAATTCGATTGCTTTCTCGCCATATAGAATTGCATTATCCCAATCTTTTTTCAAAACACTTAATTGGCACAACAACGGATATGGCGGGATTTGATCAGGAGTTAAAGCTTTGCATTTTTGAGCCGCTTGCTCGGCCTGTTCAATCGATTTTTCAGCCGATTTGGTCGTACGAAACCAGACTTCATCCGCGAGGGCATAGCCAAGACCCCTGAAAGCTACTCCGAAATTAGGATCAAGATTGATAGCTTCCTGAAACATTTCACGAGCCGTCAGAGAGTCTTGTGCTGTGCGCCGGAAAATATGATATAACCCTTTCAGATAATATTCATAGGCTTGGAGATTGTTGGGTCTGGAAAACTTTATGCTTGCCGAAGCGCCCACGCTGAATTTAACATTAAAAACTTCCATGACCTCCATTGTTATCTGGTCTTGTAGAGCGAACAGGTCTTCAAATTGGCGATCATATCTCTTGGCCCAGATGTGATTTCCATTCCGGCCATCGATTAACTGCACGTTGATGCGCACCCTGTCGGCATCGCGTTGTACGCTGCCTTCAAGCAAATAGCTTACTCCAAGCTGATCGGCTATTTGCTGAGCCGTCATGGACTTGCCCTTGTAAGCGAAGCTGGAAGTGCGGGCGGAGACATAAATATCGGGCGTTTGTGATAACCCTGTAATTAGTTGGTCGGCCATTCCGTCACTGAAATAGTCTTGTTGGCGGTCGCCGGTCATGTTCTGAAAAGGTAGCACTGCAATGGATGCTTTACCGGGGACTGGGAAGGCCACCTTCCTCAGATCAATCTTTTCTTCCGGCGGTGGGGCCTTGTGGAGGGCGAACTGCCAGACCGCAGCGGCCCCGATTGCGAACAACAGGGCTGCGGCACAAGCGAAGGCGAGCTTACGGGTTTTCTTACTTTTGACTGCGAGGCCTGTTTCACCCAGTTTTTCCGAAATCGTCACTCGCGGTTCCAGTAGCACTTTGTAGGCCCCTACCGGTTTGACGATGTTCTTGACCGCCTGTTCCCCAAGATACTCGTAGCCGAAGGGAAGTTTCGTTTCGATTTGGTCGAAGGCGGTCTTGGATACACAGATGCCGCCGGGGTCGGCGAGGGATTCAAGTCGAGCAGCAATGTTTACACCGTCGCCGTAGATTCGGGATTCCTCCTCGATCACATCCCCGAGGTTAACCCCGATTCGAAACTGCATGCGGCGTGTTTCAGGTAGTTCAGCATTGCGGGACAGCAACTCCTTTTGTGTTGCCACCGCGCACTGAACTGCATCCACAACACTCGTGAACTCGGATAGGAGATTGTCCCCTGGGGAATCCACCACACGACCGCGATGCTGGTTGATCAGCTCGGACATGATCCCCTTGTACTGTTCCAGGGTCTTGACCGTAGCGGCTTCGTCCTCTCCCATTAGGCGGCTGTAACCGGCCACATCGGCGCTAAAAATTGTGGTGAGTTTTCGCTTGAATTTTTCCTGTGCCATGAGCCACCTCCTTGGGCAGAAGGTTAGGCTAATCCAGGATGAGATGGGGTAAACTTGAAAAGAGACTGGGCTGGTGATGTGAGGTCAGAACCGCTTAAGGAAACCAGCGCCCGGATCAAGTCTGCTGGAGCGGGAAAGATACTACGACCTGGCTGAATAATACCCTTGTCCGGCGCTAAAAATCAAATGAAATCGGTCAGTGGGAGGAGTCTATATCACAGGAAACCACTACCTTGTGATTTGTCGGATGAAATCACCCCCATGGCGATAATCTGTGAATATACCCTTCGAACGGCATATATCTGAATTTTTTTCCAACTTCCATTCTTTGGACCTTCGTTGTCACTGTAGATAAAATTTTGGGAGACGAGTTTCCTGTGATATTTCCGAAATCAGCGGCACAGTTAACATTGGCGTTCAGCTGCGCGCGTAGCGAAGCTCCCCCACCGCAAGCTCAACACAAACCCCGTGGCGATATAGGCGATGTAATAAGGGGAATACATGAGACGCTCTAATTTTCCTTTTTCGTGGAGGCGCCTACTTTGAGGACTATCCCATTCTCAACGGGTTCCACGGAGAAATCCTTGAGGTATGCCTTTTCCGTTTCCACGACTACTCGGACCTTGTCCGGATGGCTGAAATGGCGGACCTGTTTGACGATTGTCCCCTCTACTGGAATTTTTTGCTCGTCACGAAAGGCGCTGCGAAGACCCACCAAATCCACAACGATCCTGGCCGGGAGAGGATCGTCGATGGTAAACGTCTTGTAATTCCACGCGCGACCGTCCACCCGCATGTAAACCGCAACGCCGCCGTCCCGGGAGGCGACATGCACCTCTTTCAAAATGCCAGAGGCCGGCGCAGTTTGAGCCGCCGGGGATGGAGGCCTCTGCTTCGGCGCCTGCTGACCCCTCCGGGAGGAGGCGCTTTGCGCAGGAGCCGCCGTTTTGTTGAAAACCACTTTAAGATTATTTTCTTCCGGAACCAGCTGGTATAGGGCGCTTCCCTTGAGTCCGAGAACCACCCGAGCTTCCTTCCCGTTTTCAGGAATCTGAACGGTTTGGATCGAATGAAGCGCAAAATTCTCAGGGGGGAAATAAACCGGCCCCAAGCGGTCAAAGCCCGTATCGGCGAACTTGATGACCAATGCCTGCGGCGACTCCTGCTGCATAAACGTGTAGGTGAGCGGTTGATCCCCCTGTACAACGACAGTGAGGCTTTCCGCCGTCTGAACGATCATAATGTCTATGATCATCCTTTTCTGCTCCATCATATTTGGAGTGGCCGGATGGTCGGACGCACACCCCTGCACGAGCATCACTAAGAGAGTCAGCAGGCACGTCATTGACATGGTGTTGGTGGTTGATCTCATGAGCGCTCCCCCCATATCAATATCACAACATACCCAATTCGTGCGATATTTCGGATGGTCTCACAAAACGATTCGTGGTCGGAACTGTTTAGATTCCTGTAAAATTAAACCTTGTTTACCCCAGTTCACACGACAGCGAAAAAACTCCAAGTTCCAATAGCACCTGTGGTTGAAATTAGCAGCGCATATAGATACGCTAAGGGATTCTACTTCAATCTAAACTGTTACAAGCAGCCAACGACTAAACTGTTACGCAAGTCGATATAAAAACCCGAAGCATGCCCCGACCTGCTGCACTTCTGGCGGTGGAGTCCCCACGAGGGGTTCGTGGAGTAAAAGCGCGTGGTTGCGCGCAGGTGGTTTCAAAACCATTTCTAATCGAGGGTCTCCAGAGCAGGCGTGGCCCCGTCGTTTTTCGGTTGGCCCGCGCTGGGATCAACTTCGATTGGCCCGAACAGTTCGACGTCGGGGCGCGGGGCGGGCGGCGGACGCTTTTTGACCGTAACCGTGGCAGACGGGGTCGAACTGGGCATCGGTCGGCGAGTGGTCAGGATCTCTTCGGGAATGCGAATGGCGTCACCTATCTGAATCCGCTGGGGATCAATGCCCGGGTTGGCTTGGACCAAGCGCTTCCAGTTGTTGCCGTTGCCGGTGTACCATCTCGCTATGGCGATGAAGGTCTCGCCCGTGCCCCGCACCGTGTGGGTAAAGTACTTCGGTTCCAGGGCGGACAGCGGCTGCGCGGATTGCAGATGTTGGGGAGAAATCTCGCCCGCCGTTTCAGTGTCGGTGGGTCCCGTCAACGGCCGGCGCTCATCTCTAGAAGAAAGCCATGGTCCGCTACAACCCCAAGCCCACAAAAGAATCAGCGCCCACAGCCAGACGTGTATCAATGTTTTGCTTCGCGTATTCACCGTGCCACCGGGTCGGCAGCCCTGAGCTCCTTCAAATAGGCCTGGGCTTTTTGATTCTCCGGCCGAATGGCAACGGCCGCTTCCAGCGCGGCCAGGCTCTCCTGGCGCTTGCCGATCTTTTGCCGCACCACGGCTAGGTTGAAAAGCGCTTTATCCTGGAAGGCGGGCTTCAGGGCCACGACCTGTTCCAGCATCTCTTCCGCGGAGGCGTACATGCCAGTGCTATCGTAGATGTACCCCAGGTTGAAGTACGCCTCGGCCGACTGGGGATTCAGGCGAATGGCCGTTTGATAGTGCTCGATGGCTTGGGTGTACTTCTTGTCGCGGGTGTGGAGTAGGCCCAGTTTGAGGTGGGCGTCGGTGTTGGCGGGGTCGGCGGCGACGGCCTTGCGCAAAAGCGCTTGGGCCTTGTTCGGTGATTGCGTCATCAGCTCACCGGCCCGGCCGGCCAGGGCTTGGGAATAGAGCACGCTGGTTTCGGCGCCGGGAGTGGCGCTTATGCCGTCGGCTTCTATCAGGGCCACGGCCGCCTGGTAATTATGCTTCGCCAGCAGGGCGGCGACCTGCCGCAGGATCGTCGGCCGCGGTGGCGGTGCAGTGGCGGTCGGCGCCGTTACGGCCGCCCCGGGGGTGGGGAGTGCCGACGCGAGGGACCCCGGCGATCCGGCGCCCTGGATAACGGAGGGGTCCGCCGGCCGCGGTGGCGCAGGTGCCGAGAAGTTCGCCAGGATGTATGGATCTTGCGACGCCGGGTCCGGTGATGCTTCCGTTACGACCGGCTGCGCCGTCTCCGACCCGAGGGGCACGAGGGCTATCCAACCGGCCATGAACAAGGCGATCACGGCCGCGGCGGTGATCGAGTAGGCGCTTTTGCGGTTCTTTTTTAACAGATCGGCGACGACTTCATGAATAGCGCGCGTCGCATCGCGGGCCACCGCACCCAGCCTCGCCAACAGGCCAGCGGCCACCGGCCGTACCCGATTCCCGATCGAGGTGCATTTGATCATGACAACGGCCAACGCTGAGCGCCACGCGGCCAGCAGCGGCCGTGTCCAGCCCGCGAACAAATCCCATGAAAGTCGCAGAAAGGGTCGCGCCATGGGATCGATGAGGCGGATCTCTCGGGCGCACTCGTGAATCGTCCGGGCATCGATGGGCGTTTTCTCCTTCACGAAACCGGTCAACAGGGCGCGGTCGCACAGTTTGTTGATCTGCCGGGGATATCCCAGAGACAGGGCATGAATCGCTTCCACCGCCTTGGCAGTGAAGGGCCGCTCCTCGCTGCCGGCCACCTGCAACCGGCGGGTGATATATTTTCCCGTTTCAGCCGCCGACAGCGGTTGGAGATGATAGAAAAGGGTGATGCGCTGGCGCAGGGCGCTGCAGGCGGGTGAACGCAGCGTTTGCAACAATTCGGGCTGCCCCACGAAAAAGACATGGATCAATTTGCGGCCCGCATGTTCTATGTTGGAGAGCAGGCGGATCTCCTCCAAAACCTCCGTGGAGAGGCGGTGGGCTTCGTCGATAACGAGTAGGACCCGCTTGCCGTCGACATGGGCCTTATGCAGAAAGGCCTTAAAAAAGTGCAGACAGTCGGCTTTGCTGGAGACTGCCGCGGTGGGATCGTAGGTGTGGGCCACAAAGGGAAGAAACTCCGCGACGTCCAGCGTGGGATGATTAATGTTGGCCACGAGCACCCGTTTATCCAGAGCGGCCAGCAGAGCATTGACCAGCGTTGTCTTGCCAGTGCCGACGGCGCCTACCAGCACCACATATCCATTGCCCTCGGCAAGGCCATACTTGAAGGTGGCCAACGCCTCCTTGTAATCGTCCCCCAGCCACAAAAAGCGCGGATCGGTGCTGATTTGAAACGGCTTTGCCGACAAATGGTAAAACGAACGGTACATGTCCGACCTTTCCTCTGTTCTTGCAAGGCCTTTGGGGCAACTATTCGGTACCAAACCTTTCAGAAAGTGCATCAGTGTGTGCAATTGTGGATTATGGGTGTAAGATAGTCACATTGTTCCTGAGATCAACAGTAGGGATGGCACGCGGCCTTCGAACTATCGATGCAGCCCGGGTGCAAAGGGATTATCCGGGTTAAAAGAGAAGATGGGGCTGGCGCCAGCAAAGCAGAAGGCGGGCCAGACCATTTCCGTATCTAAGGGGGACAAGGGATAGAGAGATAAGAACCCGATTTCGGGGTGCAGCGGTTTCCCGTGGTTATGATTGCGGTCCGGCCGTCCGTCTGCTCCAAAATTTGGGAGCGCTACTTCGCTTCCAGACACGGCCAGATTCATAGCACCACCTTCAGTGGTCGTCAACAACGAAGCTCCATGCGGTCAGACCCGTTTTCGCCTATTTTCGGGCAGGCCCCGGCACATCGGGCCGAAGGCTCTTTCAAAAATATGCTTCATCGGGTTACAGCGGACCGGTCAGATAATCGTCAGCTCTGGGCGCCGCTTAGTCGTTGAATGCTCCAGCGGGAAGATCCGGAGGACCATGGGCTATAGTGGCCGGGGCCGGGCCTTGATCTGCCGCAGCTTAAGATGGGTGTGGGTCTTGCGGATCAGCTCCTGTTTTTCGATGACGGCAATCACACGCTGGCCCCCTGGCAAGACGGGCACACCCGGGGATAGGCCTCGTAGGTTTTTTGCGCCACGAACTTTTACGAAAAAGTTTACCTCGACAAAAGCTGGCAACTCAACTGAAAGTTAAGCTATTCGTGAAAATAATATTACAAGGTCACACCAACTTGGGATATGTCGGATGAAATTGCAATATTTCAACTGACCAAAATCGTTACAGGTTTATGACGCGTATCCTATTCTTAACGCTGTCGGCAAGCTCGTCTCAAATCTAAACTGGAGCATTTTGGATCGCCGTGGATGGAGGTACAGGCTGTCAACCTCACGTTTTCAGGAATCTGATATGGTGTCAGTCGCTGTCACAAGCACATCGTTCTTGGGAGTCGAGTTTGCGGTGATATTCTTGATCGCTGCACCTGGAAGGGGCGGAGTTCCTTTGAAAGCTACGTGTAGCGGTCCACGGTCACGGCCAACCTGATTACTCTGGCCAGGGCCGAAGCAGTATAAAGCGCATCTGAAATGCAGAAATTCGGTTTTCAACAGGTGAGCCTTATCCCGACATAGTCGAAATTGAGAAGAATTTGACCTCTCCGCCCCTTTGAAATCGAACCGAATGTTTTCGAGCCAACAGCATGCGTTTTTTGTCGGAGCGGGCTACTCAAAAATGCCGGTTTATGGACGGACACTATCTACAGTGCACCGATGACAATACGCTTTTCTGCGTTGTTCCCGATCCTCAATAATCGATCTAAGCCAGCCCGACCATCGGCAGCAGAATATAAAGGCCCGCCCAAATAACCAGCCCGCCCAGGATGTCGAAGAAGATGCCCGCCCGAATCATCGCCGTGATCGGCACCATGCCTGAGCCATAGACAATCGCGTTCGGCGGGGTGGAGACCGGCAGCATGAAGCCCCAGCTGGCGCCGAGGGTTGCCCCGATGGCCGGAGGGATCGGATTGACGCCCGCCGCCTGTGCCAGCGCTATCATGACCGGGACGACCATGTTGGCCGAGGCCGTGTTCGACGATGTCTCGCTCACGACGATGGCAATGAATATCGCGCCGAAGGTAATGCCCCACACCGAGGTCGCGCCGCTCATCTCCAAAAGGCTTGTGCCGATAACCTCGGCCAGTTTTGTCTGGAACATCAGCGAGCCAAGCGTGATGCCGCCGCCGAAGAGCAGCAGGGTGCCCCAGTCGATCTTTGTGGCCTGTTTCCAGGAGATGGTGAACTCCCGCTCCTTCCAGTCCACGGGAAGCAGGAAGAGCAATGCGGCGCCGATGAGGGCGGCAACGCCCTCCGGCATCATCTTGCTGTAGGCCTTGGTGATCGGTGCTGTCTCTCCGTATAAGAGAGCCAATATGCCGGGAATCAGCCACAGCGTTACGGTGATGAGAAAGCAGAGCAGGGCATTCTTCTGCCCGCGCGTCCATCTGCCGAGCTGGGCACGCTGCTCAGCCACGAACTCGGTGCCGCCTTCGATGCGGGCGACTTCGGGTTTGTGGAGAAAGTACATCAGGAAATACAAGAGAACGAAAAGAAGGAGAAACAGCGGGAGCGCAAAACTCATCCAGTGGAAAAATGCGATCTTCACACCGCAGAACTTTTCGATCATGGCGATGCCGATCAGGTTCGGCGGTGTCCCCACGGGAGTGGCGATGCCTCCGGCCGAGGCGGAATAGGCTGCCATCAGCATCATCCCGGTGCCGAACCGCAGCTTCAGTGGGTCAACCCGCGTGCCGGTCTGCTTGGCCGTGATGTCGGCCATGGCGTAGACAATGCCCAGGGCAATGGGAAACATCATGGCCGTGGCCGCCGTGTTGCTGATCCACATCGACAGGAAAGCGCAGATAAATCCGAAGGCCAGCAGGATACGGCCTGTGCTGTTGCCGACAAACTTCATAGACATGATGCCGTAGGCGAAGCGTTTGTCCAACCCATGAATCGCCATTGCCTCGGCGAGCATGAAGCTGCCCAGGAACAGGTAAATGATCGGATCGGCATAGGCCGCGAAAACGGTTTTGGCATCCGCGACGTCGAAAACAACGCAGAGCACTGAGGAGAACAGTGCGCTCATGGCCAGGGGAATGGGTTCGCAGATCCACCACACGACGATCCAGCTCAGGATCGCAGCGAGGGTGTGTGCCTTTGCACTCAGCGACGGCATGTCCGTCAGATATATCGCCAGCGCCACAAGCGGCCCCAGAAACAGACCGATCGTGTTGCGCCATTTTTCAAAGGCCTCTTCCTTTTCCGAGAGGGTTTCCTTGAGTTCCGCAGCGTCCTGTGGGTTCGGGGCCATCGTTCCTGTCCTCCTTCGACGGTTTGCTGAAGAGTCGCCTCACACGACCGCATGCCACGAAACGGTGAAGTGAGGGTGAAGTAGTTGAACTGCCGAGCGGTTTTGCACACAATGCCCTGGACAGAGGGTCAATGCCCGACGGGAGACTCAGTCCTGCGCGGCATGCCCCAACTCCTTGCGCACGCGGGCAAAGATTTCCGACAAGCGCAGGATCCCGATGGTTGTCCCCGCCTCGACGACAAGCATGTGGCGGAAAGCCCCCTGCAGCATGCGCGCGATGGCTTCCTCGATGGGAGCATCGGCTTGGATGTGCTCCGCCTCGCCGTAGAGTGTCATGGCATCCCGCGCGGCGACACGCGGTGCGGCCGCTATCATTTTGGGCAGCGACGGTGCGCCCGGAGCTGTTGTTTTGCCCAGCCCGCGCAGAATTTCAAGGTGCCGCAGCACGCCGACGATGCGGTAACGATCGTCACGCACCAGCACAAACCGGGGGGGATAATCCGAACGCGAGTAGCGTTGGCGAAATGCGCTCAACATGATCATGGCCTCCTGCAGGCTGCGATCTTCAGCAACCTGAGCGCACTCCGACAGCGGGATCATCAAATCCTTGGCTTTCATGGTGACCTCCTGGTGAAATTTTAAGACGGATGCCTCTATTCGTTGTAAATGTAGGCCTTCGTGGCGACAATTTGCGGCCAGACGGTCTCCAGGACCCCTTTTTGCCACTGCACCAGGTAGGTCGGCAACGAGTTCTGCTGCGTTTTCCGGTCGTAGGATGTGAACTTCACCGGACCAAAAGCGGTCATCATGCTTGTTTTCGCGAGGGCGTCGCGCACGCCTTTGGGTGTGAGCTCCTTGGCCCGCCTGAGGGCGTCCGCAACCACGTAAATGGAAGCGTATGCTTCAGCCCCATGGTATTCCGTTTCGGACCCGAACTTTTGCAGATAGTTGGTGTAGTATTCCCTTGCTCCCGGGTAAAGAACCTGAGGCGTCCACAGCGTGGCGGAATAAACGTTTTCTGCCGCGTCGCCGGCTAGCTTGGGGAATTCGGGCAAGGTGAAGCCGGCCGCCGCCCCGGCAAAAACTTTGGGCTTGAAACCCAGCTCTTTGGATTGTTGGACGAGCAGGGCTGCTTCCTTGACGTAGGCAATCATGTACACCACGTCCGGCTTGGCCGACTTGGCTTTGGTGAGCAGTGCTCTGAAATCCACCGTGCCGGCCTCATAGCCCTCATTCATGAGTATTTTCCAGTCTAACTCGAAGGCCTGCTCGGCAAACTCTTTCGAACCCGACTGACCAAACAGACTTTTCTCATACAGTATGACCACGCTTTTGGGCTTCACCACGTGCTGGAGAAATTCGGTGAGAGCCCGGGCGTACTCGCTGACGGGCTGATTCAGGCGGAACACATAATCCGCTCCCAGCTCGGTGATTTCGTCAGCAGCCCCGGTCGTGATGATGAAAGGCACCTTCCGGTACTGGGCTACCGCCGCCATGGCAAAAGTGACATCGGAAGAATACCCGCCCGTCAGGACGATCACTTTGTCCTGCAGGATAAGTTTTTCAGCCGCTGATCGCCCGATGTCAATTTTGGACTTGTCATCTTCAATCAAGAGTTCGATGGGTCTGCCGTTTACGCCGCCGGCGGCGTTGATCTCCTCCACCCCCATCCGAAAAGAGTTGTTTTCGATTTCACCAAATTTCTGTTGCGCTCCGGTCAAGGGCAACACCACACCCACCTTGATGGGGGCCCCCTCCGGTCCCGCCACCGCAACCGTTCCCAACCCTGCCATGGCCAGGACCACGGCCGCACTCAGCCACACTGCTATCTTTCTCATTGGCCTCTCCTTGTGCATTCGGAAAATTGGTGTGGATTTTATTGATCGTTCACATCCGGACCAGCCAACTTACCAGTTGCAGGATTAACACCGGCGGTGCCAACAATGCTAATGAACTGTCCCACCTTCGCGATATGGTTGTAAGGACCAATAGGATGCGGCGTGTTGGCTGGAGTTGAAGTTATAACTTTCGATGACATATTCCCTCCAAGTGGGATGATTGGGAGATGGCACATGTTATCCCAGACTGTCCTTGTCACGCAATACTCAGTTCATATCGACAGGGGAGTGTGGACTACGATGGATAACCTAAACTTCGGCCAGGCGGTAGATTTAGGAACGAAATCCTGCCGGGGAGGAACCATGGTGGCGGTCTATATCACAAAATGGCCGCTTCGGTGATTTGTCGGATGATACTTCACGGCCGTGGGAAATGGTCCTTTGAAACTGATGTTTGGATAGTTGGAGCTTCAAATATAGCAGACTTCGAGCTGGTGTAAATGCTCTGACTCCGACCATCCGGTCAAATACCGACACAAGCTCCAAGATTTCACTCTCTGCACTTTGCTATATGCGCCATGCCGGTTTTTACACTCGGCCGCCGCTCCAGCGGAGTTTGGCCTTGAGCACGTCGAAGTAATGCCGGTCCGGCAGCAGGATGAGATTGAGGGGATGGTCGCTTCTGCGGACGGTGATCACGTCCTTGTCCGTGATGCTCAGCCCGGTCTGGCCGTCCAGGGTCAGGACGATGTCCGAGGAGCCCTTGTCCAGCCGCAGGGTGATCTCCACCTCGTCCGGGACGATGAGCGGCCGGTTGGTGAGGGTGAATGGGCAGATGGGCGTGATGATGAGGCCGGGGACTTTCGGGTGGACCACCGGCCCGCCGGCGGCGAGCGAGTACGCCGTCGATCCGGTGGGGGAGGCGATGATCAGTCCGTCGGCGCGGAACGTGGTGAGGTAATGGCCGTTGATGTGGGTGATGATGTTTGCCAGGCGGGCCAGCGCCCCGCGGTTGATCACGATGTCGTTCAGAACGGTTTCACGGACAAGCGCCTTGCCCTTGCGAAGGACCTGAACGTCCAAGCGCATGCGGGAGGAGATCTTGTATTCCCCCTTTAAAACGCGGTCGGCCGCTTCGAAGAGGTTCTCCTCCGCTATCTCCGCCAAGAATCCCAGATCGCCGAACTTGACGCCGAGCAGCGGTATCTCCCGGTCGCCGACCCAACGCACGGCGCTGAGGAAGGTCCCGTCGCCGCCGAGCACGAACACGCAGAAGAGGTCTTTTGGCGGCTTGATAGGCCCGGTCCCGGGGTCTCGGTTGGACGAACTGGGGCTGAATTTGCGGATGGCGTCGACCTTGCGCGCCTTCAGCCAGTCTGCAAACTCTTCGGCCTTTCCGGCCGCCCGGGCATCCTTTTTGATGTAGAGCGCGACCTTGCGCATGCCCTTGCTTGCTTCTTTTTTCATAAGAGTGATCTTTCCGTGAAGCCGCTTTCAAATTCCCCCAACCCCCTTTGCCAAAGGGGGGGAAGAGGGATTTCGCACAACGATTAGGATGTTGCGGCTATTCATACAAGTTCGCATCTTCAAGGACAAGAGTTTTATTAAAGCGTAAGAAGTCCCCCGGGCGCTTCACGCCCGCGATTGCTCTATTAGACATATTTACTTGAGAGCAGAACTAGCGCAACGCGATGGCTCTTTCAGGGCAGATCTCCTGGCAGCAGAAGCAGCGGATGCAGGTTTCTGAATCGACTTCCGGCACGTCCTGGTTCATCGAAAGAGCGGACACCGGGCACTGGTCGACACAGGTGCCGCAGCCGGTGCAGAGGTCCGCGTCGGGCTGCGGCCGCAAGCCGATGCGCTGGTCCATCATCGCCTGCATCGCCTGGTTGCCGGCGATGGCCTCGCCGCTGAGCGGGGGGAGTTTGAAATCCGGCAGGTGCCTCAATTCTCCGATCACATCGATGCGCTGCAGATCGTAATCCCCCAGCCCCATCTCCTTGGCCTTTTGCAGAAACCGCAGCCGGGCCGGGTCGCAGCCCATCATGGTGGCGATGACGGCATCCAGGGCTACGGCGTTGTCGGCGGCCAGGATCAGGCCGATCTTCCGCAGGTCGGGGGACGCCGGGCCGTTGCCCTCCATGCCGACCACCGCGTCCACGATGAAGAGATCGGGCACGCGCAGCCGAAACACGTCGACCAGCAGTTCGTGAAAGCGGGTGGGGCTGCCGGCGGCGCGGTGCAGCTTGGCCTTCTGGGCGCCGGGCAGGATGCCGTAGCTGTTCTTGATCGCGCCGCTCAAAACGGTCAGGCCGTGGGTTTTGAACTTGGGGAGGCTGATGATCAGGTCGGCTTCCATCACCGCGCGTGAGACGCTGACCGACGGCAGAAATGCCGGGTTGAAGTCGACTTTTATAGAGTCGGTGCCGATGTTGCGGTAATGGCCCCTGGACGCATCCAGCAGGCCGGTGCGGCGAAAGCTTTCCTCGTTTGCGCCGTAGCTGACGACTCCGGGGTTGTCGCCGACCACGAGTTCCGCCGGACCCATGGTCTCCAGCGCCTCGACCACGGCCGCCACCACGGCCGGGTGGGTGACAATCCCGTCTTTGGCGTCCGAGGACCGCAGCACGTTAGGTTTGACCAGGACCCGTTTGCCGCGCACGTCAAGGGGAAAAATCTCAAAAACATGGTTCACCGCCGGCCGGATCGTTTCGTAGCCGGCCGGCTGAATGCTGACTTTGAATTTCATCTTCAATTTTCCCATCTCATTTTTTTTCTTTCAGCAGGTCGCCCAGTTTCGCAAAGGGGCTGTCGAGCACCGGCGGTCGTTCTGCCGGCTCCGGCGCCGCTCCGGTGTACCACTCCGCCACCTGATCGCGTGCATGCTCGTTGTCATGGCAGTAGATGCACAACAGTTCCCAGTTGCTGCCGTCGGGCGGGTTGTTGTCGTGGTTGTGGTCTTTGTGGTGGACGGTCAACTCTCGCAGCCGCTTGCCCGAAAGCTCGCGGCCGCAGCGGGCGCAGACATGCGGGAAAAGCTTGAGCGCGCGCTCCCGGTAACTGGTTTCCTTGAGCGCTCGTTCGCGCCGGGCGGCGGCGATGATCTCCTCTGGGGTTTGGGCTTTCTTCTCGGCCATGTGCTAAGACCTTTCTTTTGTCATGTATGTTTCCAAGACAGTCGCTTCCCAAATCCCCCGATCCCCCCTCGGCAAAGGGGGATCGGGAGACTGCGTCGATTCTACTCTTGGCCCGGGGCGACGGGCGAGGGGCGGACGCCGACGCCGCGAGCCTTCTCGCGGGGCGGGAAAAATCTTTCGCTGAACCGCTCCAGCAGCGCAAAGAACAACGGGATGAAAAAAATCGCAATCAGGGTCGCGCCCAGCATGCCGCCGATGACGCCCGTGCCGATGGAATGGCGGCTGCCGGCCGAGGCGCCGGTCGCGACCGCCAGCGGCACGCAGCCGAGGATAAAGGCGAAAGAGGTCATGATGATCGGCCGCAGCCGCAGCCGGGAGGCCTCCACGGCGGCGTCGAAGATGGAAAACCCCTCCTTGCGTTTCAGGACGGCGAACTCCGTGATCAGGATGGCGTTTTTGGCCGCCAGGGCGACCAGCGTCAGCAGGCCGATCTGGAAGAAGACGTCGTTGTCGATGCCCCGCAGCCAGACCGCCAGAAGGGCGCCGAAGAGGGCAAACGGCACGGTGAGGATGACGCCTACGGGCAGCGACCAGCGCTCGTACTGGGCGGCCAGGATCAGGAACACCATGACAATGCCGAAGGCAAACGCAATCACGGCGGTCGACCCGGCGCGTTTTTCCTCGTAGGCCGAACCGCTCCAGGCATAGCTGAAGCCGGGCGGCAGGGCCTCGGCCGCGATCTGCTCGACGGCCGCCAGGGCTTCACCCGAGCTGAAGCCGGGGGCGGCCGCGCCGAGCACCCGGGCCGCGGGGAAACTGTTGAACCGGGAGACGAGATCCGGCCCGGAAGAGTTGCGCATGCTGATGAGCGCCTTCAAGGGTACCATGTTCCCGTCCCTTGACCGCACGAAGACCTGCTCGATGTCCTCCGGCTGGTTGCGGTAATTTGCCTCGGCCTGGACGATGACCTGCCACAAACGGCTGTACCGGCTGAACTGGCTCACGTAAGAGGAACCGAAGAGGATCTGGAGGGTGCCGTAGATATCGTCCACGGGCACCCCGAGGGTTTCGGCTTTCTCGCGATCCACGTCCACGTAGACCTGGGGGGTCGTGGCGCGGATGGTGGACTGCAAACCCATCAGTTCCTGGCGGCGTTTCGCCCGGGCGATGACGTCCTGGGTGACGGCCTCGAGCTGCGCCATGCCGCCCCCGGCCCGGCTTTGGATCCAGAATTCGAACCCGCCGACCGTTCCCAATCCCGGAATGGACGGCGGGTTGAATGCAAAGGCAATCGCATCCGGGATGCGCGCGAGCTGGGGCATCGCGGTCGCAATCACGCCCGGGGCGTCGAGGCCTTTTTGGGTGCGCTCCGAATAATCCTTGAAAGGGATGAACACCGTGCCGGCATTGGCCTTGTTCTGCCCGTCCACCAGGCTGTACCCGTTCACTTCCACCACGAACCTTACGGCCGGGGATTTTGAAAACACCTGGCCGACCTGGCGCTGGGCCGCCTGCGTCCGGTCGAGGCTGGCGCCGTCCGGCAGGAAGCTGACGGCCAGGACATACCCCTGATCCTCCGGTGGCAGGAAGCTCGTCGGCACGATCCGAAACAGCGCCACCACGCCCGCGACCATGAGCGCGAACGCGGTCAGGGTGAGCAGGGGGTGCCGCAGCGCGCGTTGCACGCCGCCGACGTACGCCTCGGTGGATCTGCCCACGATCCGGTCGAATTGGTAGAAAACGCCTTTTTTCACCCCTTCGTGAGCGGTCATAAGGATCGCCGCCAGGGCGGGGGAAAGGGTCAGCGCCACGACGCCTGAAATCACCACCGAGATCGCGATCGTCAAGGCGAACTGCTTGTAGAGCTGGCCGGTGATGCCGCCCAAAAACCCCACGGGGATGAACACCGCGCAGAGCACCAGGACGATCGCGATGACCGGGCCGGTCACCTCGCGCATGGCGCGAATGGCGGCCTCCCGCGGCGGCAGTTTCAGCTGGACGCGGTTGCGCTCCACGTTTTCGATCACCACGATGGCGTCGTCCACGACAATGCCGATGGATAGCACCAGCCCGAAGAGGGTCAGCATGTTGACCGAAAAGCCGAAAACGTACATGCCGGCGAACGTCCCGATGATGGACACCGGGATGGCCAGGATGGGGACCACCGTGGCCCGGATGCTGTGAAGGAAAATGAACACGACCAGGATGACGAGGGCGGTGGCCTCGAGCAGGGTCTTCAGCACCTCCTTGATGGAGGACCGCACGAAATCGGTGGTGTCCAGCGAGACTACGTAGTCGATGCCGTCGGGGAACCCCTTTTTCATTTCCTCCATGGTGGCGCGCACGGCCTTGGACACCTCCAGGGCGTTTGCCTCCGGTTGCTGAAACACGGCAACGAAGGTGGCCGGCTGACCGTTGAGCAGGGTGCGCTGGGAATAGTCCCTGGAGGCCAGTTCCGCGCGGCCGACGTCCTTGAGGCGCACGATCGCCGCCCCCTCCTTGGCCGTGCGCAGGATGATGTTTTCGAACTCCCCGGGGTCGGTCAAACGCCCGCGGGTGGTCACCGTCAGGGTCTGCTCGATGCGCTCTTCCGAGGGCGGCTGGCCGATCTGCCCCACGGCGAACTGCCGGTTCTGCCGCTCGATGGCGCGGCCGACATCGGCGGCGGTGATGCCGAGCTCGGCCATGCGGTCCGGTTTGAGCCAGATGCGCATGGCATAGTCCGGCGTGCCGAAGATGGCGGCCTGGCTGGCGCCCGGCACGCGCTTCAGGGCGTCCAGGATGTAGAGGTTGGCGTAGTTGGCGACATAGGTTTTGTCGTAGCGGCCGTCGGGGGAGGTGATGCCGATGATGATGAGAAACGTGGTGGAGCGCCGTTCGACCTTGATCCCCTGGTCGATGACCGCCTGGGGTAACTGGGGCAGGGCGATGTTGACCCGGTTCTGCACGTCCACCTGCGCCAGCTTGACATTGGTGCCCACGTTGAAGAGGACGCTCAAGGTCATGTTGCCCGTGTTGGACGCGGTGGAGTACATGTACATCATGTTGTCGGCGCCGTTGACCTGCAACTCGATGGGGGCGGCGACATTCTCCGAAATGACGTCGGCGCTCGCGCCGGGGTAGGTCGCGGTGACATTGATCTGGGGCGGCATGATGTCGGGGTAGCGCGCCACGGGCAGATTGAGCAGGGCCACGGCGCCGGCCAGCGTGATCACGATCGCCAGCACCATGGAAAACACCGGTCGGTCGATGAAAAATCGGGATATCATGCCAGGGGACCTTTTAGTCTTTTACTAAGCCCTCACGAGTGGAATTCCATCTTTGGGCATTATCTTTTTTGAGCATTTGAATTTGGTTTCGAGTTTCGTGCTTCGAATTTGGCTCCAGCGGGTCCGAGTTGGGCTGTTCATGAGCTGCCGGCCGGCTTGGTGTTGTTCGCCGGCGCCGGCTCCGCGATCTTGACGGGCACGCCGGCGGCGAGTTTGATGATGCCCTCCACGGCGATGCGGTCGCCGGCCTGCAGGCCGGCGGTGACGAAGATGTCCTCGCCGTGCCAGTCGCCCAGCGTCACCATGCGGAATTCGGCTTTCGTTTCCACGTTGACGGCCCAGACGAAAGGCCCCTGGGCGCCCTGCATCACGGCGCGCCGGGGGATGAGGACGGCGCGCGGCCGCACCGCACCGAGCATCCGCACCCGGACGAACTGCCCCGGCCGCAGGCTCTCGGTGGGGTTGGGCAATTCGGCCCGCACGAGGAAGGTCCCCGTGTCGCGGCTGTAGGACGGCTCCGAAAAGCTGACCCGGCCCGTTTTCGAAAACACGGCACCGTCGGCCAGGACCACTTCGATCTCAAAGTTCTCGGTGGAGGGCACGACGAGACGACCCCGGGCGACCTCGTCGCGGAACTTGAGCCACTCGTTTTCGGAAATGCTGAAGTTGACCCGGATGGGGTCGATTCGCGCCACGGTCGTCAGGAACCCCCCGGCGCCGCCCGTGATGTAGCTGCCCTCCTGCTTGGCGGCCTGGCTGGAGAGCCCCGTTACGGGAGAAGTGATGACGGTGTAGCCCAGGTTGAGCTCGGCTTCACGCACCTGGGCCTGTGCGGACTGAAGCGCTGCGCGGGTCTCTTGTTCCTGGGCGACGGCGTCGTCCAACGCCTTCTGACTCACGGCGTCCTTGGCCGCCAGGGGCCGGATGCGTGCGAGATTCGCGGCCGCGTTGGCCAGTTTGGCCTCCTGGACCGCCAACTGGCCCCTGGCCTTTTGCAGGGCGGCCTCGAACGGCCGCCGGTCCATTAAAAACATCACCTCGCCGGCCTTGACCAGGCCGCCTTCCCGGTAAAGCCGTTTTTCGAGATAGCCGTCGATGCGCGCGCGGATTTCCACCAGGTGCGAGCTCTCGGTCTGCCCCACATATTCGAACCGCACCGGCACATCTACAGGCGTCACGGTCAGTGCGCTGATCTCGATCGGTGCCCTGGGGGCGGCGGTTTCGGCTTTGCGGTCGCAACCGTGCAACACGGCCAGCATGCAAAGGATCAAACCGCCAGCTGACATGCAATGCCGGATCCGGCCAAGCGAATGCGTCATGTGATTCCTCTTCAGGGCTTCAGGCAGTCCTGGCGGGCGATGTCGACGAAAACCGCCACGCGTTTAAAACGGTCTTGGAATTCGACTTCGGCCAGCCGGATGCCTCGGCTGCCATCGACGGCCGTGTTGCCTTGCTTGACCCCCATCCAGTTGAGTTGCATGACGATAGGGGTGACGGTCAGGACTTGATGCGGTGCGTTGAGGACCGCCGTCAGCTGACGCAGATACTCCTCGGGGGAGTCCGACTCCGAGGCCAGGTCCTGGATCTGGCGGTCGATATCCGCCAGCACCCGGGGTGCGTCCGCCGGGGTAGATTCCCCGGTGGTCTCCTCCGCCGACAGGGCGTCCAGGCTGTGCATCCGGCTCTGCACGATCTTGAGTTTGATGGATAGAATGCGTTGCTGCTCCTTCAGCTCGTCCTTGAGGGAGCGGAGCTGCAGCAAACGTTCGAGCACCTGGGTCACCAACGCGCTCAAGGCGCGGTCCTTCAACGCCTGCCGGGTTTCGACGGCGGCCGCGAAAGGGTCAATGATCCGGTGGTCATGGAACTCCACGGCCGTCTGCGGGACGTCGCGCTGCACGATGTCGCCTTCTGCGGCCGTGCCGAAGATGGTGCGCTCCCTCTTGGTTGCGGTGAGGAGGGCAAATGCCCGGGCGGTCGGCTGGCGGGCGAAGAACGATTTCAGGCGCGGGTCCCTCTCCAACAGGGACCGCATCTCGTCGGGGTCCACGAACAGCGCTTTCAGGAGCGGGTCCCGATCCCAGTTTTCAGGCAAAATTCTCGCCGGGCCCGGTATCGCGTCGATGGTCTGCTGGATGTAGCTGAGAGCGTTTTCCACCGGGGACCGGAGGTCCCGCCGGCAGTCGTGGAGGGAGCAGATCGCCGGAGCGCTGGCCTGCACCACCCGGTCGATCGCCTGGGTGAGGGCATTCTCTTTCCGGCGACTCAGCCGGCGCGCCTCCCACGCCTGTTCGGCGCGGGAGAGGACTTTTTTAAAAATAGCCACGGAAACCCTCCCTCCGGCGTAAAATCGCTGGCCTTCCGAAGTATTATTGATCACTGGTTGAGAGATCTGTCAAGCTTCTTGATTTCCAGCAAAATCTCGGGTACACACAGCGCATTGTCCACTCATCCGCGCGCTGGAAGACATCCGCCGGGTGCCCACCGTGGAGAAATCCATGATGCGGCAGATCCAGGGCAAGGATCCCTACCCGCACGGGGATGCCCTGTGCGTGCCCCTGGACGACGTGACGGTTTTCCGGCAGACCAGCGGTACAACCGGACAGCCCGTATATCAGCCGGACACCTGGCATGACTGGGAATGGTGGGCCGAGTGCTGGTGCTACATCCTCTGGTCGCAGGGTTACCGGCCCAACGACCGGGTCTTCATCCCGTTCGGCTACAACGTGTTCGTCGCCTTTTGGGCCGGCCACTACGCCGCCGAAAAACTCGGTTGCGAAGTGGTGGGCCGGTCCGATGACATCACCAAGGTGAAGGGTGTGCTGCTCGCCCCATCCGCCATCGAGGAGGTCGTGCGCGGCATCAAGGGGCTGGGGGACGAGTACGAGGTGGTCGTGGATAAGACCGGCGACGCCGAGACGATACGGCTCAGGGTCGAGGTCCTGCCCGAGGCGCAGGATCAATGCACCTGGATCCGGTCCGAGTTGCAGGACCAGCTGCGCCTGAAAACCAATCTGCGCTACGGTCTGGAAATCTGCGGCTGCGGCAGCCTGCCGCGCTACGAGGTCAAGGCCAAGCGCTTCAAGGACTTGCGCAACAAGAAATCAGAATAACCTTGGAACAGGAAGGATGGCATGCCACCCGTCATCGACATGAATCGCCTGCACCTGAACACTCGGTCCGCCCGCAGTGCGGTCGAGGAGTTCAAGCGACTGGGCGAGGATTTTCCCGCAGTTGCCAGAAATGCCGAACGCATGCTGGCCAGCCTCAAAATGATTGAAATCAGCATCTCCGACGTGATGGACCTGGAAGACCTGGAGAAGGGGAAAACACATGACTGAGTCGATTTTGAATGGCAAACGGGTCCTGGCCGTCGATGACGAGCCGGACGTGCTGGAGTCCCTCGAGGAACTGGTTCTGGCCGATGCGCCCCGGTGCCGGATCGAGAAAGCCGGGACTTACGAGGACGCCGTCCGGCTGATCGAGAACAAGCCCTACGACCTGGTCGTCCTCGACATCATGGGGGTGCGCGGCTTCGAGCTACTGGAGGAGGCCGTGAAGCGCCACTTAAGGGTGGCGATGCTGACCGCTCACTCCCTCACCCCCGAGGCGCTCAAGCGTTCCTACGACATGAAGGCCTATGCCTTTCTGCCGAAGGAGAAACTGGCCGACATCGTCCCCTTTCTGGAAGATGTGCTGACGTACGATTACGCCACCGGCTGGAAGCGGCTGCTGCAGAAGCTGCACGGCTTTTTCAGCGATCGCTTCATGTCGGACTGGGAGAAGAAGACCGGGCTCGAATGGAAAGAATGGACAAAATAAATTTTGTCCCGCATAAAATTTCATCCCGCTGGGCGAGATGAAATTTTATTATCAAGAGACTCTCAAAGCATTTTATTGGTTTTAAACGGTCAAGGCGGCTTCGTAATAAGCTTCATTTCACCGTTGCGCTTCACCCCGCAGTCGCTGCGGCGCACTGCCAGTGCGCCTCGCTCCGCGAGGTTCGGACGCCTTGAACTTGGGCTTATTGCAAAGCCACCCACTCTAACGTCCATGTTGTTTTCTTTCCGCCGCAGCACGGAAAGCGTTTAGTCTTAACTGTCAATATATAAAAGCCCGCCCCGCCCAGGGGGGCGGGCTTTTATTTCATGAGCAGGCCCGGTAGGAACGTGCAGATCGATGGAAACAGGAACAGCAGGACGGCGCAGAACAGGATGCTGAGAAGAAACGGGTAGACGCCGCTGTAAATGACGCTGAACGGAACCTTGGTGATGTTCCTCACCACGAACACGTTGATGGCCACCGGCGGGATGACCACGCCGACCATGACGGTCAGGGCGATGATCATACCGAACCACAGCGGATCGAATCCGAGTTTGATGATGACCGGATAGAAGATGGGGGTCGCCAGGACCATGAATGCCAGGTCATCGATAAAGGATCCGCCCAGCAGATAGATGATGGATATGATCACCATGATCAGGTAGCGGTGAAAGGGCAGGGATATGACCCAATCGGCCGTGATCATCGGGATCTTGGTCACCGCCAGGAAATGCCCCAGGATGACGGAGCCTGCGATGAGCATCAGCACCATGCAGGCCGTGCGCAGGGATTCGGCCACCGACTTGACGTAGCCCCGGAAGTTCAAATCCCGCTTGAGGATCGATAAGAAAAGGACGGCAAAGGTCCCCACGCTGCCGGCCTCGGTGGGCGTGAAGAACCCGTGCATCAGGCCCCCGATCACCAGGGAGAAAATTACCAGGATCCAGAGCACCTCGGGCAGCGACGCCATGCGCTCCTTCCACGTGGATCTTTCGCCCTTGGGCCCCAAAGCCGGGTTAATCTTGCACCAGGCATAGATGATGCAGATGAAGAAAAAGGCGACGATCAGACCGGGGACCAGGCCCGCCAAGAAGAGCTTCCCGATCGATTGCTCGGTGATGATGCCGAAGACGATCAGCGTCACGCTGGGCGGGATCAAGATCCCCAGGGTGCCCACCGTGGCCACGATGCCGGTGGAAAGCTTCTTGTCGTACCCGTAGCGGTCCATTTCCGGCACGGCGATGCTGGCGAATGTGGCGGCCGTCGCCGGCGAGGAGCCGCAGATCGCTTTGAACGCCGTGGCCCCGGCCACGGTGGCCATGGCCAGCCCGCCGGGGATGTGGCCGACGAATTTGTAGGCCGCTGCGTACAGCCGCTTGGCGATGCCGGCGTTGAAGGCGATCTGTCCCATCAGGATGAAAAGCGGGATGACCGTGAAGCCGTAGGAGGACAAGACGTCGAAGAAGTCCTTGGCCAGCAGGTTCAGCCCGGCTTTCCAGGAGACGATGTAGCTGAAGCCCAGGAACCCCACTATTGCCATGGCGAATCCGAGCTCGATGCCTGTCAGAAACAGCAGCAGGACCCCACCGAGACCGATCAGCCCGGCCGTGACTTCACTCATATTCCCCCCTGAAAATCTTCACCAGGTCCGCGAGCAGAACGAGACACTGCACGAAGCAGGAAACGGCCACACCATAAGCGACGAGGTAAAACGGCAGTTGCAGAGTCAACGACACCTCCCCGGATTGCTGCAGGTCCATGCCCACCTTGATGAGGTGCCACCCGATGAGGAAAAACAGGCCGATCCCCATGCAGCGCGTGATCCAGTTGAAAATGGATTGGGCGGTTTTGGGCAGCTTGCCGGTGAAAAAGTCGACATAGATATGCCCGCGCATCCACGAGGTCAGGGGAATGGCAAAACCAACCACCACGGCCCCGGCGAACGACACCAATTCATAGGTCCCGACAATCGGCCGCCGGAAGAACCGCAGGATGACATCGAGAACCGTCAACACCATGATGAAGGTAATCGCGATGCCGGCAATGACATTGATGAAGCGGCTCAGCCGGCCGACGCTGTTCAACCACCGTTCCACGGACGCTCCTTTCTGCTCTGCCCGGGTCCTGTTGAGGCGAAAAAAGAGGAAGGGAGGCGGCCCATCCCTTCCCCCCCGTACCACTACTGCAGCTTTTTCACCTCTCCCAGATAGAACTTGAGAACTTCGTCGCCCGGAAGATTTTTGGCTTTCATATTGGCCACGTATTCATCCAGGATGGGCCGGACCTGCTTCGCCCATTTTTCATCTTCTTCCCTGGAAAGGGCGATAATCTGGTTGCCCCTGGCCAGGGTGAACTCCCGGCCTTCCTTATCGATTTCATCCCACAGCTTGCCGGTTTTCTCGATCCACTCCACGTTGACCGCTTCGATCACCTTTTGGACATCCGGGGGTAGGGAGTTCCATTTGTCCTTGTTCATGACCACGAAGAACCCCGTGCTGTAAGAAGAGCCGAAATTCTCGATGGTGTACTTCACCACCTCTCCCCATTTCCAGCCCTGCAGGGATTCCTGGGGGGCCATGGAGCCGTCGACCACCCCCCTGCTAAGGGCGTCGTAGGTTTCGCCCATGGGCATGGCGACCGGGACCCCGCCGAGGGCGGTCACGATCTTCGCGGCCATGCCCGTGCAGCGTATCTTCATCCCCTTGAGATCGTCAAGGGTGTTCACGGGTTTCTTGGCGTGGAGGATCCCCGGGCCGTGGCCGTGGAGGTACATCACCTTCACCTCGTCGAACTCGTTGGGTTTGAACTTTTTGTAGTACTCGTTGATCACCTTGGTGGCGACCGCGCCGCTCTTGATGCCCAGTGGAAGGTCTGACACCTCCGTCAGGGGGAACTTCCCCCTCGTGTACGCGAGAACCGAGAACCCGATGTCCGAGATGCCCTTCACCACGCCGTCATAGCACTTGTCGGCGGGGGTCAGCGTACCGCCCGGAAACATGGTGATCTTGACGGCGCCGTTGGTGCGCTTTTCGACCTCCTGTGCCCACTCGGTCGCTAGGACCGTGTTCTTGTGCGGAGCCGGGAAGAAGATGGAATAGTTGAGTTTGATGGGGTCTGCCGCTTGAACCCCGCCGGGGATTCCGAAAAAAATCATTCCGATAAACGCTGCCGCCAGAGCCGAAAACACGAGTCGCCCCTTTTTCATGGTTTCCCTCCTGTCGGTGGTGCGAGTTTGGGTGTGATGGTGCCTGCTGACACCAATTCAGAATTTGTTACTTATTCAATGTCGGAGCTTCTGTCAATTAAAATGTGATTGCATTGTAGCTACTTTGGCGGCGTAAAAAGGGTTTTAGTAGCGGCTGTTGCATCCCGTCCGGCATGGTGTGTCGTGCGGCCTTCATTCGCTATCGTGTCTGCGCCGCCGTAAAAAATGACGTGTCTGATTGAATTTGCGGCTGCGATGGTGATAAGAGATACGACATGAAACGTGGGCTGACACCCTTGCCACCGGGAAGCGGGAGACACACAGCGCTGAATTCGCGCGAAGCGACACCTCTGTATGAAAAGCTCCGGACGATTTTGAGCCAGCAGATCGAGGAAGGCCGATATCTGCCGGATCAGGCCATTCCGTCCGAGCGGGACCTTTGCCGGCAGTATCACATCAGCCGCATCACGGTCCGGCAGGCCATCGCCGAGATGATCAACGAAGGCATCCTCTACCGCAAACAAGGAAAAGGCACGTTCGTCGCCCGGCGTAAAGTGAATCAGGGGTTATCCCGGATCGTCACGTTCAGCCGCACGGTGATGGACATCGGCATGAAGCCCTCGACCCGCATCCTTTCGCATGGGCTGCAGCCGGTGGATCTCGAAGTGGCCGGCGTCCTCAATCTGCCGGACGCCAGCCAAGTGATGAAGCTGGTGCTGCAGGGCAGAGGCGATGATCAGCCGCTGGTTGTCTATGAATCCTATTTCCCGACGCTCATCGGGAAGAAAATGCTTCGCGAAGCCATGGCCAGAGAGAAGCAGGGGGTCCCTTTTTCCTCCTACGATCTCTACGGCAAGAATACCGGCATCTATCCCGTCAGGGTCAATCAAGCCTTCGAAGCCATGTCCGCCGATGCTCACCAGGCGCGGATGCTCAAGGTCCCCAGGGGGACGGCGCTGCTCAAGGTCACCTCGGTCTTCATGACCCGCGACCGTTCACCTTTGGAACTTCGAAGAGCCCTTTACCGAGGGGACTTCTACAAGTTTACGATCTCCCGGGAATTGGCATAGGCCGTCCTGATCCGCTCTTGCCCCTGCCGGCCCCGGAAAACATACTGAAGCACGCCGGTTTTCTTATTGACAGCCAAATGGATAGGCTGGTAATGACCAGATATTACCAGTATCGGAACTCAGGCTGTCTCCCCCCAACGAGGTGCCCCCCCCAGGCACCCATGCCGAAAGGAGGAAAAGATGGGTTTCTTGACTTTCCGGATCCCCCGAATTGCGGTTCTCACCGTCGCGATGATCCTGCTGGCCGGCCTGACCCCGGCCGATGCCCAGACCCAGCCGCAGATGACCAACCTCAACATGGGCAGCACCTCTTCCACCTCCGCGGTGTACGCCTGGTGTGTGGCCACGGCCAACGTCATCAACAAGGCCAACGTCGGCTTGAACGTGACCGTCGTAGAAAGCGGCGCAGCCCTGGACAACCTGCGCAAGTTGAAAGAAGGGGTTTTTGACTTCGCCCTGTCGATCGACATCCCATCCGCCATGCAGAATTACCAGGGGATCGATTCCTTCAAGGGACAGCCGTGGAAGGACGTGCGCGTCCTGTTCATACGCAACGTGACCATCGACCGGCTCTATGTGCGCAAGGACGCCGGGGTCAAAACTTTCACGGACCTCGGCGGCAAGAAATTCTCGCCGGGCATTCCCGGCGCCTCTTCCACCGCCTACATGATGAAATTCAACGAGGTCTTGAAGGCGAACATCAATTTTGTACCGGGCACCCTCAGCGATTCCATCGGCGCGCTGCAGACCAACCGCATCGTCGGCCTGCAAAAGACCAGTCCCGTCAATGCCATGGATGCGTCGCTGATCGAGGTGAACCTGACGACCCCGATCACCGTACTGGGTTTCACCAAGGAGGACGTCGCGAAAATCACGAAAGTCTATCCCTACATCCCCTTCATCGAGACGGCCAAGGGCAGCATCGCCCAGATCCCGGACGCCGGGCCCATGTTTGAGCTGGCGCCCATCGTGGGCGCCATGGCATCCAAGGATCTTCCCGAAAGCGTGGCCTACCGCATCATCAAATCCTACGTGGAAGGCCTGCCGGAGGTCGCCGCCTCCTACCCGGCCGTCAAGGGCTGGGACCCGGTGGTCGACCTGTTCAAATATGTGCCGGAGGGTGCCGAGGTGCCGGTGCACATGGGTCTGGTCAAGTTCGCCCGGGAAAAGGGAATCGAGGTGCCGAAACGGTTCCTCCCCCCCGAGCACAAGTAGGCGGAGGGAAACAAGACCCGCCGCGCCTTCAAACGGACCCTGCACGGGGAGGTGTCGGAACCATGTTGCCGCAAAAGGGGTTTACCACCAAGAACGTCCTGTTCGTCGGCGGGCTGGTGTTTGCGCTTTTGCAACTCGTCCTGCCTGTTTTTGTCCCCCTCATCGACCTCCAGTTGCGTGCCATGCACGTGATGCTGGGAATCTCACTCGCGTTTCTGGCCTACCCGTTTGGGAAGTCCGCCAGGGGAGATCGACTGGGCTGGTGGGATTGGCTGGTGATCGCCGTGGTCGTGGTCAGCAATGTGAACATTTTTCTCAAGGCCATGGACATCTACTACCAGCCCGGGACGGCCGACCCCATCGACCTGATGCTGGGCGCCGCCCTTTTCGTACTGGTCCTGGAAGCCGGCCGGCGCACGATGGGGATCGCCGCCCCCATCATGCTGCTGTCGCTGGTGGCCTATATTTACTGCGCCCCCTGGTTCCCAGGGGTCTGGCAGATGAAGCGCCTGTCGTGGCGGTTCCTGATCAATTCGGTCTACTACTCGCCGCTCGGCATCTACGGCGGGGTGACGGGCATGTCCGCAACGTTCATCGCCATGTTCGTTATTTTCGGGGCACTGCTGTCGGTCACCGGGGCCGGGAAAACGTTCATCGACCTGGCCCTGGCCCTGACGGGGCGCTTCACGGGGGGGCCGGCCAAGACGGCCGTGGTCGCGAGTTCGATGTTCGGCAGCATATCCGGCAGCGCGGTGGCGAACGTGATGGTCACCGGCAGCTACACCATCCCCTTGATGAAGAAGTACGGTTACGAGCCGGAGTTCGCGGCTTCTGTTGAAGCGATTTCGTCCACCGGCGGCGGCATTACACCGCCCATCATGAGCATCACCGCCTTCATGATGGCCGAGTTTCTGAACATCTCCTACCTCAAGATCATCGGCTACGCCCTGATCCCTTGCGTCTTGTACTACACCGGGGTGTTCGCCGGGGTCCATTTCCGGACGAAGCGGCTGGGGTTGAAAGCGTTGCCCCGGGAAGAAATTCCGCGCTGGAGTGAAATTTTAAAATTCAAGAAGATGTCCGGCTTCCTGGTGCCAACGGTCACGCTGCTCTATATGATCTACGACGGCAGGCCGCTGATGGAGGCCGGTTTCTACGCCTCGGCCGCCGCCCTTGCCGTCTATTTCGTGAACCATGTCCGCGAGGTGGGGGGCAAACCCATGTTGGAGGGGATCGCCAAGGCGCTCAGTTCGGGCGGGCTGGATATCGTCCGGCTGGTGCCGATCCTGGTTTGCATGAGCGTGCTGGTCAACCTCATCGGGGTGACCGGCCTGGCCCCCAAGGTCAGCGCGGTGATCCTCGACATCGGGACCCGCAACATTTACCTCTCCCTGATCATCGCTTCGATCCTTCCGCTGGTTTTAGGGACCGCGTTGCCGGTGGTGCCGACCTACCTGCTGTCGATGTCGATCCTGACTCCGGCTTTGTTGAAGCTGGGGGTCGACGAGGTCGCGGCGCATTTGTTCTACATTTACTGGGGAGTGCTCGGCGCCGTCACCCCGCCGACATGCGAGGCGGCCGTCGTGGCGGCCGGCATTGCCAAGGGCAACTGGGTCAAGACCGCCAACTACGCCATGATGCTCGGCGCGGTGGCTTTCTGCCTGCCTTATTTCATGGTCCTGCACCCGGCCCTGGTGGCGCGGGATACCCCCGCTCAGGTGACGATTGCGGCCGTGACGGGTTTTCTGGGAGCCATCACTATGTCCTACGGCCTGTTCGGATGGTCGGACAGCCGATTCAATCCGGTGCTGCGGGTTTTGTTTTTTGCCGGGGGCACGATGATGCTGTTCCCGGGTATCGAACTGACGCTGGCAGGCATGGGGGTGAGCCTGGCGACCCTGTTGCTGAACCGGGCCGTCAGGCCGGCTCGACCGGCGGTTGCATGAATTCAATTGCTTCCGCCGGGAAAATTTCCAACTGCGACCTGAACTGCAAGGGGGATCACCATGAAGAAAAAATCACTGCGCATCATATGCCCGAACGGCCACATGGGGTTTGCCCCCACCAAGGAGGGCAGCTTCTGGATCGCGGCTGAGACGCGCCCGGATTACTACTGCTGCGATTCGGGCAGCGACGACATCGGCCCCGGCCCGCTCGGGAGCGACACGAGCGTCAGTCCCTACGACTGGCAGAAGCACGACCTGGAATTGATGCTGATCGCCTCCCGCCGACAGGGGGTCCCGATGATGATCGGCTCCTCCGGCGACACCGGGACCAACAGCCGCGTGGACATGTACGTGGACATGATCCGGCAGATCAGTCGGAAACACCGCATCAAACCCTTCAAGTTGGTGACGTTCTATTCGGAACTGGACAGGGAGGACCTGCGCCGGCGAATGAAATCCGGTGACGTGGTCGCGGGGCTCGACGAGCGCACGCCTCTGACGCTGGCCGAGCTCGACCGGACCGACCGGGTGGTCGCCATGGCCGGGGTGCATCCCTTCATCAAAGCCCTGGGTATGGGGGCCGACGTCATCATCGGCGGCCGCAGCAGCGACGCCGCGATTTTTGCGGCGGCGGCACTGTATGAAGGGTTCCCCGAAAGTCACTCCTACTATCTCGGCAAGGTCCTTGAGTGTGCCTCTTTCTGCGCCGAGCCCTACATGGCCAAGGAGTCGGTCATCGGCACCATCACCCACGAGGATGTCGCGGTCACGGCCATGCACCCCGACCAGCGCTGCACGGTGGCGTCCGTCGCCGGGCATGCCATGTACGAGCGATCGAATGCCTACTATGAATATTTCGCCGGCGGCACCCTGGACATGACCCACTGCCGCTACGAGCAGGTGGATGCCAAGAGCACGCGGGTCACCGGACAGGTCTTCATCCCCACGGTGGGCCGCACCATGGTGAAGCTGGAGGGCTCCGGCAAAGTGGGCGAGCGGTTCATCGGCATCGTCGGCATCCGCGACCCCTACTCCATCCAGAACATCGACCGGGTGATCGGTTGGGCGCGCAGCCAGGTCGAGGAGCGGTTCGCCGGAAAGCCCTACCAGCTCTTCTACAACATCTATGGGAAGAACGGCGTCATGGGGGACCTGGAGCCGGTGCGGGAGATCCGCTCCCACGAGCTGTGCGTGATCGTGGAGGGGGTGGCGCCGACCAAGGAAGTGGCCGAGGAGGTCACACTGATCGGCTCGCGCCAGATCTTCTATGCGCGGCTGCCGGAAGTGAAGGGCACGGCCGGGACGGCCGCCTTCGTCATCGACGGGGTTCTTCCCGCGCCGGCGGGCTACAAGTGGACCCTGAACCATGTCCTGCCGGTGGACGACCCCATGGAACTCTTTTCGCTGAACGAAATGGTGATCCGGGACGGAGAGGAGGGGTGATGAAAACCAAAAAACTGATCGATCTGGCCAAGACCATCCGCAGCAAGAACGCGGGCACGGACAAGATCACCTTCGACATCATTTTCCGGGAGAAGGAAAACTACGATCTGGTGAAAAAAAGCGGGGTTTTGACGCGCCGGACCGTGGCTGAACTTTTCAACATCCCCGACGAGCGCATCAGCGATTTCATGGAATTCGACCCGGCCTATGCCATCAAGTTCACCATCCGTCGCCGCGAGCCGAGCGGAAGCCCCGGTGACAGCGACATCTTCGGCTGTCAGCAATATCCGCCGCTGCTGGATATTGAGGTGCCCGTCTGATTCTTGGGGAGTTAGAAACCGAAGCGCTACGGGGCGGTTCATCCAATAATTGGAGGCCGAATACAGCGTGCTGCACCGCCGTTAACGAGGCTAAAGCCCATGCGGCGGTCAAAATGCCGGCGTCCGAGCTTTTTCCACCCACCGTCCTCCCTGAACAGGACTCACCCGATGCGGAGGCAGCGCATGCTGATGTTGGCGTATTGAAACCCCTCGAACAGGAACTGCACGGTGTCGCCCAACTGCTGCAACCCGATGGTGTATAGCAGGGGCAGGTAGTGGTCGTTGGTCGGAACAGCGGCCGATGCGAACTCCAGTTCACCGTAGTGGATCAAAGCATCGTGGCGGTTGGTTAAGATAAGATCTTTGGTTGTATCGTCGAAGGCCCTGGCCCAATTTTCCGTGGGAGCGCTTTCATTTTCCCAATCGATTCGTCGAAGATTGTGCACGATATTACCGCTGCCGATGATCATGACCCCTTCCGACCGCAGCGGCTGGAGTTTCCGTGCAAGATCATAGTGGAACTGCGGCGGCCGCGCGAAGTCGATGCTCAGTTGGAATACCGGGATGTCGGCCGCCGGGAACAGGTGCAGCAAAACCGTCCAGGCGCCGTGGTCCAGGCCCCGCCGGAGATCGACCCGGACAGCAGGGTCGGTGATGAGATCGACCACACGGCGTGCCCGGCGGGGGGCGCCCGGCGCGGAATAGACGATCCGGAAGAGGTCGGGGTGAAACGGCCCGAAGTCGCAGATCGTTTCCGGCTGTTCCGTGGCGGACACGGCAATGCCGTTCCGGCTGAGCCAGTGGGCGGACACCACGAGGATGGCCGCGGGCCGCGGCAAGGTCGCCCCCGCCCGGGCCAGCGCAGCGGTGAAGTCGTTGCGCTGGATGGCGTTCAGGGGGTGGCCGTGACCGATGAAGAGGACCGGCATCATGGTCGAGCGAGCTCCTCAGGGTTCGAACTGGTAGTTGCCTTCGTTGCGGCGGATGTTTCGGGCTTGCCAGTATCGCCGATGGTTTCGAAAGTTCGCCATCAGCTCCGGCAGGCGGTTCAAGATACAGTACTCATCCCGCGGTCTCCAGTCCAGTCTTTCACGGGTGTACCTGGTGTCTACGCGCAGCGGCCGGTCGGCATAGGTCAGCATCCAGGGCTGCTCATAGGTTTGGCGGAAGATCAGGCCGTTGGCGGCGAGCTTCAGGTAGAGAAACAGAACGGCCAGCGGCGGGGGTACGTGGATGGGGCCTGCGGAAACGCTTTGCCCGGCTAGCCGGCGGATCGGCCGGAACAGGTCTGCATGGCAGGTGCACCCGTCTTCAGACGCAAACAGGATCTCGTGGCGTCCCAGGGTGTGGTTTTTCTCGATGACGCGGCGGACGAATCGTACGACCTCGTCGCGGTGGATGTAAGGGAACCCTGTCTTGCCGCGCCCGGGGATGCTGCGGCCGATGGGGCCCCGGCGGCTCCACAGGCGGATCAGGCTGTAGAGCGGCGGCAGCTCGCACCAGTCGCTGAAGACCCCGCCGATCCGCATCACCACGGCCGGAAGCTCGTCGTACCGCTCCGCGCACAATCGCTCGCCGGCGGCCTTGCTCTTGCAGTACGGGAAATCCGCCATGTCGCAGGCGCCTTCGGCCAGGGTCTTCCCGAAGGGCGGCGGCTGCAGAGAGGCGATGCTCGCGGCAAAAAGGATCCGGCCGGCCCCTGAGCGGCAGGCGGCCTCGATGACATTGCGGGTGCCCTGGATGTTGTGGAGGTCGTACTCTCGGCGCCAGCCGCGGCCGTAATGGTAATAGACCGCGAAGTGGATGACAAAATCGATTTTTCCCAGGGAATGGAGGGTGCGCTGGAATGCGCCTGAAACTGCCTCGGCATCGGAGATGTCCAGGTTTTCCCAGGCCGCCCGGGGCACGGCCTGCCTGAGGGCGGGGGAGGGCGGCCTTCGGTCGATCCCAACGACGTGGTGGTCACGGCCCAGGTCCACGCAAAGCGCCGAGCCCAAGTAGCCGGAAGATCCCGTTATGACGACGGTGCGGTCCATTGATGATGGGCTTCGCTCCATGGCGATGGCGGAGGTTCGGTGGTCGAAACCAATGTCTGCCGAGGGGAAAGCCTGCTACGCCACCGGGCTGAAGTACCTTATGGCCTATTGAAAAGGATAGGTGTTTTCGGGGCCTATATCCTCACCCTGCTTCTTTTCTCACTCTGTCTTCCGCTCTATCGCCCCGCCCGCCGCACCAGGTGGTACTGGCGGCGGATGGCGATGACCATGCCGATCCAAACCGCGCAAATGCCGATGGTGAACCAACTCAACTGGCCGACCCCTAGGCGAAACGGCAGCCACTGGGTGAAAAGCAAAATGAGCACGGAGCCCGCTATCTTGAATGTACGGTAGCCGAACATGTCGATCCAGGCCTTGGCCTGGTATATGACCACCGGCTCCACGGGGACATAAAGCAGCTCCCGGGAGGCCCGGTTGATGGAGTAGGACAGGGCCCGGTCGCTGATGCGGGTGGCTCCGCCGAAAAAAAGCGTCGGGGTCAGCAGGAAGCCCCACGAAAAAACTCCCATCAGCAACGGTTGGACTATCAGCCCGGCGATCGGCCCGAAAACGCGATGGACGACGGGGGTCGCCACCACGTTGACCGCCACCGAAATCAACCCCAGCAGGCTGTAAAATTCACCCAGGAAGCCCGTGCGCGCTTCGCGCTCCGTGAACGCCTCCTCCACCGAGTTCAGAAACTGGTATTCCGCCAATGACGAGGCCAGCTGCGCCAACAGGAGCAACGCCGCAATCATGAGCAGGTATCGACTGTGGCCGAGGACCCGCCACCCATGGGGTGCGGGTGCGCCGGAGGGTCGTGCCGCTTCTTCGGCCTCGCAGTACATGCCGGAACGGCTCATGTACCAGGTCAGCAAATAAATAAGCACGATGATCCCCGCTGCCGTCAGCAGCAGATCCGGCGTCTTCAAGGACGTATTTTTGAGCAGGAGCGCCGCCAGCCACCCGCCGACCATCCCACCGACGAGACCGCCGGTGCCCACCACCCCGTACCACCCCCGGCCCTCCGGCGTGGTGTAGATCGAGTTCGTCAGGCTCCAGAACTGTTCCACCAAAACCACGCCCAGGATGTCCGTGAAAACAAACAGACAGGTAGATTCGACGGGGCCGGGGTTTGCTGAAAATGCCCGGAAGGCCGATAGAATGCCTGCGATCACCAGGCAGCTGGCAAGTACGACCCGAACTCGGCTGTAGCGCTGGACCCAGCGATGGTAAAAACCGATGAAGACCCCCATCACCAAGGCCGTTGCAATCCACACGAAGGGGAGCTGCGCGGCGCCGAGGGACTCGATAAAAAGCGACCGGCTGGCCGGTTTAAGCTGATACAGCGCCAGAATAATTAAAAAAAAGTTAAGAGATAAAAGGCCGGATCGCAAGCCGACGGTGCGCAGCAACGGGAAGCGGGCCTGGCATTCGTTCAGGGGTTGCGCCGATCCATTTTTCACTTGATATATACCCCACTTTGATAATAGGATTTTAAGTATGCGATATTTTTGGGCCGTTTTCACGGCGTTTTTCATGCTGTTAGAGGCTGCCAACCTATTTGCGGGCGCTCAACCCCAGCCCTTTCTGCCGGAGTCCTGCGACCCGGTCCTGCAGAAGGGCCTCGAGGACTGCCTCACATCCCTGCGACTGAACGAGGCCGTCCAGGACCGCAATCTCAGCGTGGTCCTGGTGGACATCACCGACCCGGACTGCCCGCGCCTGGCATATGCCAACCCCAACCACATGATGTATGCCGCCAGCCTGCCGAAGATCGCCATCCTCCTGGGGGCCTTCGAGCGCATCGGTCGCGGCGAGATGGTGTTGGACGCCGCCACCCTGGAGAAGCTGACGCAGATGATCCGGCGCTCGTCCAACGACGCGGCCACCGAGATGCTGAACCGGGTTGGGCAAGACTTCCTTTTGGAGGTCCTGCAATCCCCCCGCTATCGACTCTA
>CAVQTH010000006.1:0-79523 GCA_963716325.1 uncultured delta proteobacterium
TGATTCTTTTTACCAAATGAGGAAATGAGATACGTCCCATCTGACCGCCCCATCAAGAGCCGGAAACTTGAAAGCAGTATCATACTGTGTTATCGTCATGATAAATTAAGTACGTTGAACCCACAGTATGTTTTCTGACCTCTATGCACTTGGATGAAACCCGTAGCGACCGACTGAGCTTGGTTGAGTTGTATGTCAAAGATCGAAAAATTGATCCTGACTATTCTCAGAGGCAAATCGGATGCCAATACCAGCTTTGATGATCTTCGAAATCTTCTGATCCATTCCGGGTTTCAGGAGCGGGTGCGCGGCAGCCACCATATCTTTGTCAAAGAAGGCGTTGAGGAACTGATCAATCTACAAAGGGATGGGAAATCTGCGAAACCTTACCAGGTCAAGCAGGTGCGCCGGATCATGCTGAGATACGGTTTCGGAGGCGACGACTGATGCATCGATACGAAATCATCATCTACTGGAGCAACGAAGACCAGGTTTTTATTGCCGAGGTGCCGGAGCTTCCAGGCTGTGCCGCCCACGGCAACTCGCCGGACAAGGCGTTGATGAACTGCCAGGAGGCCATCAAGCTCTGGATCGAAACTGCCAGGGAATTCGGAAGGAACATTCCCGAACCCAAAGGTCGTCGCCTGCAGTACGCGTGAGTTGGCCGGGTTCACTACGCTCCCATAATCTTCGGGATTTTTAACCCCAATCTTATTTTTTAACTTTTCGGTTAGCTACCGGCGCAGAGCTTTTTGATTATTGAGATGGGATAGAACATTGAGCCAAGGTTTTGAGGGCTCGATTTTCAAGTGGATTGCTCACCGCTCCGGTTTGAGAAACATGAAGGTGTATTGCCCATCATTGATGTCGATGGTCAGGTCGGCGCCCCGGGCGTCGGCGTAGACCACCCATGCGGGCCGGCCGCTGTTGCCGAACTCGACTGTCGGGTAACACTCGCCGGTTTCGGCGTTGTTCCAGGAAAACAGCATCGCCTCGGCGCAGATCTCCCGTGCCTTGCGTTTGGCCAGGTCCTTGGCCTTTTCAAAACCTTGGCCTTCCTCTGGGGCCCTCAGGCGGACCACTTCCCTTGCGCCACCGTCAATCCCGGTTCGGATCTGGGCCATCCGGCATTCTCCTTGGCTATGCGAACAGGGCGCCGCGGGCGGCGAGTAACTCACACAGCTCCGACCGATGACACCGCCGCTCGTCGCCGCAGTAGCATCCCACCGAAAGGCCATCGCTGCGGGCGGCTATCTAATGGTCGGGTCCCAATCGAAAAACTCCCCTGTCCGCTCTCGGCTCTGCAGGCTGTCCCCCACTGCCTTTTGCCTTCAGGAAAGCAGCCTGAAAACCGAAGGGGCGGCGGCATCATGACAAAAAGATCCGATGATTGATTCGGAGGAATATATGGGGCGGTGGGAATATGGGCTGTCCTCCTACCCCCCCCTCACGGCCAAGGCCTTCGCTCGCGGGCCCGACCTGCCGGGTCAGCGGCTCAGCGCCCCATAGACCAGGTCCTGTACCTGCTCGCGGTAGTACTTGCGCAGGTCGCCCGGTGCGGCAGTGCCGAAGGCCACCACCAGCTGCTCTTTGGGGTCTGCGAAGAAGCCTGTCCCATTGGCGCCATTCCAGCTGAACTCGCCGGGGTTGCCCGGCACAGCGGCCAGTCCCGGCTGCAGGCGCACGGCCACGCCCAGACCGAAGCCGTAGCCGCCGCGGTGCGGCTCCACGTTGGCCACGCGGTTCTGGATGCCGCTGCCCAGGTGGTCGCTGGTCATCAGGCGCACGAAGGCCGGGCTCAGCACTTGCGTACCGTCCAGGCTGCCACCGTTGAGCAGCATCTGGCCGAAACGGATGTAGTCGCCCATGGTGCTGAAGGCGCAGGCGCCGCCGCAGTCGAAGGTGGCGGGGCTCTGCAGCGCAGCGATGGACTGCGGCTTGCCGTTCAGCGGGTTGTTGGGAAAGGGTCGGGCCACGCGGGCCATCTGGGCCTCGGTAGGGCGGAAGGTGCTGTCGCCCATCTTCAGCGGCTTCCAGACCGTGTCGGCCAGGTGGTCGCCAACTCGTAACCATGGCCCTCGACCAGCCACCGCAGTGCCGCCACACCTGCCTCTACGGCGAATCGCGGTTCTGTTTCAGCCATGTCGCGGGCAGCGCGGGTGAGGGTCCTGGGATCGCAGGGGGTGCGATTTGCCAGTTCAATCGCTTCATCATACAGTCCTGACGACTTTGCCGCGGCAAACCACTTACCCTCGCTGCCCGGCGTTCTGGCTACAAGGTCTTTCAAAATATCCGCTGGTTTTTTGTGTAAATATTTTTTGGTAAAACCGCGAAAAGTCGCGAGGTAGGTGGATTTCTGATTGGCCTCGATGGCATAGCGACTGTAAGCTTCCTCTGCGAGGCCGCTTGCCAGCAATATTTCTTCACAGGCTTCGCTAATCATGAGAGAGGGTTCATTCAAGCCCCGGGAGTCCTCGGCAAAGCGGAGCGCTTCGGCCTTTTCGCCCATGGCCAGAAGCGCTTTCACGCCCCATTTCCGATCATTCCAGAACCTGTGAGACGCATTTTCGAGCAGTTCCATGACTTCGGCATTTCGCCCGGCCTTCAAAAGAGCGCTCAGACAGGCGGCCGTGCCCTTGAAATAGCCTTGCAATTCCGGGTTGGGGCTCCATGCCATCCGCACCACGTCAATGAACTCGCCCGCCCAGTGCGAGGCGCGTTCGGGGGTAACGCACAGGGTTCCCCAATGGTCGGGAAGCAACTCGATGTAGGGGATATCATCGGCTTCCACAGCCCGCCAGAGACGTTCCAGCCAGTTATCCCGCTGTGTGTCACTCGCCGGCGCATTGGCGATGATCGTAACCAATGCATCGATGGCATTGTTGACAGCTGTGCCGTCGGTATATAGAAAAATATTGCTGACGGGCAGCAGTTTGGGGTAGTGTGTCATCTGGGGCACGATATGTAATCGGTTACATAATGATGCTTCAAGGCAAGCGCGCCATTTCGATATTTCCAACTTCCTGCCGTAACCAAACGCGTTGGGAGGGATGTCACCCTGAAATACGCCGTTTGTAACGAACTGTTCGGATCTATTTCGTTGCAGGAAGCTGCGTCGATCACGCATGACCATGGCTTTCATGGCCTGGAACTCTCACCCTTCACAATTTTTGGTAATTTCTCCGCTGGCGCGATCAGCCATGGAATTGCTTTGGCAAAGCGCGCGTTCGCGGAAACCGGTCTCGAGTTCGCCGGCCTTCACTGGTTACTTGCCAAGCCTGAGGGCTTGCATATCACCACCGCGGACAAGATGCTCCGCCGGAAATCCTGGAACCACCTGCGTCGTCTTGTCGACGCTACAGCCGAACTTGGCGGCGGAAACCTGATACTTGGCTCGCCTAAGCAACGGTGTTCCGAGTCTGGTCAAAGCAGAGAGCAGGCGATGTCCATCCTGAGTGACGAACTGGCTTCCATTGCCCCTTACGCTGCGGAGCGCCAATCAGTCATTTTGCTGGAAGCGCTGTCGTCGGACCAGACCGATGTCGTCAATCTACTGGCCGAAGCCGAAGCTATCGTCAATTACGTTGGCAATCCAGGCGTTGGCGGCATGCTCGATTTTCATAATTGCGCCGACGAGACGAGTTCTTACGAGGTTCTGGTCGAAAAGCATAACCATCTGATACGTCACGTGCATCTGAACGATGGTGACGGAAATCATCCCAAGCCTGGGGATCATTTGTATCTCCCGGCTTTCGCCAAGCTCCAGGAACTGAAGTACGACCGTTGGGTTTCCCTGGAGATATTTACCACGCCCGAAGATCCTGCGATAGTTCTTCGGGAAACCATGGAATACTTGAAAGACATTGAAAGATTGATAAAGAATAGTTCGTAACGTCACGCAGCCGGTTCATCCGGGTCGGCGTGATGGATTCTCCTTGTAATGTTAGTACAGCATGGCAGTCTGCAATTTAACTTTTGGGAGGAGGTACACATGAAAGCTGGGAAAATCCTGTTAGCGACGATGGTCGCGGTATCGTCCCTAAGCATGTTGGCCGGAACTGTTTCAGCCCAGGAAAAATGGAAGCCGACAAAAACCATCTCGGTCATCGTGCCGTGGCCAGCCGGAGGCGCCTCGGACACCGTAGCGCGCATGACCAGCGGCGTGATGGAACAGTCCATCGGTCAGCGCATGGTCATTGTGAACACACCGGGCGGCGCCGGCGCCATCGGCACCAAGGAAGTCTGGGACAAGCCGCATGACGGCTATACACTGACCGGCAACGCGACCGTCAGTGTCGGCAGCTACGCCGTACTCGGCAAACTCGAGCAGACGCACCGCGACTGGATCTACTACCTGCCGATCTTCACGCCCAACGTCATTTGCGTAAAGGGCGATTCGCCGATCAAATCGGTCGACGATCTGGTTGCAACGATGAAAGCCAAGCCGGGCGCGACGGTTCTCTCTTCGGCAGGGGTCGGCAGCTCGGGCTATTTTGCGTCGGAGCTCTTCAAGGCGGCCGCCGGCGTTACGTTCCGGCACGTTCCGTATGCCGGCGGAGTTCCCGCGGTCATGGCCGTCGCTTCCGGCGAAGCCGAAGTCGTCATGCAGCTGTCGGTCGAAGTCGCCGAGCTCCTGAGAAGCGGCAAGCTCCGTGCGCTCGCGGTATCGTCCAAGGTGCCGCTCACGATCGACGGTTACGGCGAAATTCCATCGGTCCAGAAGTTCATTCCATCGTTCCCGGACTACGGCTCGTACTTCGGTCTGATGGCGCCCGCCGATCTGCCCAAGGACGTCATCGCTGCCTATGACGATGCCTTCGTCAAGGTTGCGGCTTCGCAGGCCGTCAAGGACTACGCCAAGACCAAAGGCGCCATGCCGATCTCCATTTACGGCAATGAGGCAAAGGAATTGACTGAGCGCTTGGCGAGCAAGGAAGCGTGGATCCTGTTTGACTCGGGCACTGCCGCCAAGTCGCCCAACGACCTCAAAATTCCCAGGTAATTTCACGTGACGAGTGACACCGAAAGGGCGGCAGAGGAAGAGATTCCTCTGCCACCGGACGGTGGCGGGGAAAACCGGCGGCCGAGGAGAGATTTCTTCGGCGCCGCTTTCCTCCTTGCCATCGGTTCCGCCTTCATGGTTCAGGCATTGCGTATGCCGTTCAAGGATCCTTCCTGGGAATGGTACACCGCGCCAAACATCTTTCCTCTGGGCATGGCGATCTGCCTCGGTGCCGGCGCGCTGTTCGTCGCCATTCGCGGCTTGATCGGATGGCGCGCAAACCGGGCAACCATCGAACCGATGTGCTGGGCAGAAAGTGCCAGAGAATGGGGAATGGCACGTTTCCTGGCTGGAGCGGCGATGATCGCGTTCCTCATCTTTCTGTTGGGCAAGATCAATTTTTACTTGTTGGCTCCTGGTTCGATCATGGTTTTCGGCCTGGTTTTCAGAAGCGACCCGCTGGCGAAAGCCTTCAAATCGTCCGTGATTGCGGCGGTTTTCATCGTCTCGTTCCTGTTTATCATCAGCAAGGTTTTCGGTATCGTCTTTCCGTAATCGAGAAACAACAATGGATATTCTGAGCATCCTGGCCGGAATGGGGAAGCTGCTCCTCGATCCCGTGACGATCGCTTATATCTTTCTCGGCGCGCAGGCCGGCATCGTTTTTGGAATGATGCCGGGATTGACAACGACCACAGCCCTCAGCCTGTTGACCGGCCTGACTTTCTCGCTGGCTCCCGACAAGGCGATTGCCGTGATCCTGGCCGCGTACGTTGGCTCGGTCACCGGGGGAAGCCGTTCGGCTATCCTCGTCAACATCCCCGGTACACCGGCACAGGCTGCCGTCTGTCTCGACGGCTATCCGCTGGCGCAACAGGGCAAGGCTGCGCAGGCCATCGGCCTGTCGGTGACCGCATCCACCATCGGAACCCTGCTTGGGTTCATTTGCCTCGCGCTGTTCACGCCGTTGATCGGTACGGCTGCCCTGAGCTTCGGCACCTACGAGTTTTTCTGGCTCGCTGTTTTTGGCGTCGTCATCGCCGGCAGCCTGTGCGCGCCCAACGACCCCATTAAGGGATGGATTGCCGGTTTTCTCGGACTAGTGCTAATGACCGTCGGCGATGACAGCATCCACGCGGTCGATCGCTTCACCTTCAACATGAGCGCTTTTTCGGGAGGTTTTGCGCTGATCCCGGTCCTCATAGGCGCCTATGGCATTCCCGAGGTGCTCGAATCGTTGCGCAAGAAAGGCCATATCACCATTCAGACCGAGGTCGGGCGCATCGTGCCGAGATTGTTCGAAGTGCTCCAGCACAAGTGGGTGATCCTGCGCTCGGCGCTGATCGGAATTGTCATCGGCATCGTTCCGGGCGTCGGCAGCGATACGGCTTCGTGGCTGTCCTACTTTGCAGCCAAGAAGAGCAGCAAGACGCCGGAGCAATTCGGCCATGGTTCGATCGAGGGCTTTATCGCCGCCGAAACCGGAGACAACGCCTGCATCGGCGGCGACATTATTCCTACGCTGACCCTGGCCATTCCCGGGAGCGCCCCGGCCGCCGTTCTGCTCGCCGCGATGACCATACACAACCTGCGCCCCGGACCGCTGCTGGTTGCCGAGCAGCCGGAGGTGGTGGGACAGATCATCGCCATCTCGATGATTGCGACGTTGGCCGTCTTCATCCTGAGCCTGGCCTGGACACGGCAGATGGTGAAGATCCTGCTCATTCCGCGCTACGTGCTGATGCCGTCCGTCTTCATCATCTGCGTGACCGGTGCCTACGCACTTTCCGGGCGGTTGTTCGACATCTACGTGATGTTCGCCTTCGGCCTGCTGGGCGTGCTGATGAACGAGTTGGATTATCCGGTAGCGCCCCTGGTGCTCGGCTTCATTCTCGGGCCAATGGCCGAAGACAATCTCAGACGAGGCCTTATGATCACCGCCGGCGACCCGTCGCCGTTCTTCACCCGGCCCATTTCAGCGATGTTGTTCGTCCTGCTGATCGTTTCCGTGATCGGGTCAACCAGGCCGAGACATTGGATTCGCACAAAGCTGAAGTCGCTTTGGACTGCGAAGAAAAGAGTCGCAACCCCATAACTCGAAAGAAAAGATATGAATGCTCGAAACGTCAGGTTTGGGATCATCGGCGCTGGAATGATCTCTGCATTCCATGCGGAAGCGATCAAGGAGGTGCCGAACGCCGAGTTGTCCGCTGTGTACGACATGGACCCGAAGCGGGCGCGCGAGTTCGCGGTGAAACACGGTATCGTATCTTACGACGATCTCGACACGTTTTTGTCCGAGGGCCCGATCGACGCGGTGACTATCGCAACACCGACCGGCTTGCACGGCACCGTCGCCATCCCGGCTGCGCGTGCCGGCAAGCATGTGCTGTGCGAGAAGCCGCTCGATACCACGCCGGAGAAATCGCAGGCGATCATCGATGCCTGTCGTGAAAACAATGTCATCCTGGCCCCGGTATTCCAGTATCGCTTCGGCGCGGGGGCGGTCACAATGAAACGTGCCATCGCAGCCGGCCGGTTCGGCCGGATCCTGTTCGTCAGTGGCCGCATCAAATGGTGGCGGAGTCAGGAATACTATGATGCCGGGGCCTGGCGTGGGACCTGGGCGCTCGACGGCGGCGGCTGTCTGATGAACCAGTCGATTCACACCATCGACCTGATGCTGCACTTCGGCGGTCAGCCGGAGCAGGTGTTCGGCTATACAGCTACGCGGACGCATTCCGGGATCGAAGTCGAAGACAATGCCTGCGCCGTGGTGCGTTTCAAGAGCGGGGCCATGGGGGTCATTGAATCGAGCACCTCGTGCGCGCCCGGCCTGCCCTTGCGCATCGAGCTTTCAGGCGAGCGGGGAACCGCCGCGATTGAGGGCGACCGCATCGCTGAATGGCGCTTCGCTGATGTCGAACCGGGTGACGAGGAGATCATGACCCGTGTGAAGGGTCGCAGCCTGGGCGACGGTGCCAGCGATCCCAAGGCCATCAGCGTCGAGGGACACCGTCTGCAGATCGCCGACCTGACCGCGGCCATTCTGAATTCCTCAAAACCCGCAGTTGATGCGGTGCAGGCCAGAATCCCGGTCGAGCTGATCTGCGGTATCTACGAGTCGATGAAAACCGGCCGGCCTTACATGTTCAAGGAGTAGGCGATGAGATTGAGCGGTTTTGCCGACGAAGCGGCTGACGGCATCGATGGGCAGATCGAGGTTACCCGGGCGCTCGGATGGTCTTTCATCGAGGCGCGCAGCATCGACCGCGTCAACATCCATGATCTTCCCGAACCGGCTTTTGACGAAGTTCGGCGCAAGATAGACGCGTCAGGAATCCGCATCAACTGTTTCGGCTCGACGATTGCCAACTGGAGCAAGGGTGTCGATGAGCCCTTCGAGGAAACACGGGCGACCGTCGATCGTGCGATCAGGCGAATGAAGGTGCTTGATGTGCCATATGTCCGCATCATGAGCTATGCCATTCTTCAGGACGATAGCGGCCGAGCTCTAGCTGATCAGAAAAAAGAAGAACGGTTTCGTCGTCTGCGCGAAATCTGCGCCCGTTTTCTTGACGCAGGCATCACGCCGGTTCATGAGAACTGCTTCAACTTCGGCGGCATGAGTTGGGAACATTCGCTGGAAATGCTCGCAGCCGTTCCCGGCCTCAAGCTTGTTTTCGATACCGGCAATCCGGGGCTCACGCCGGATTTCCGCAAACCATTTCCCTATCCCAATCAGGATGCCCGCGAATCCTACGAGAGGTTGCGCGACTATATCGTCCACGTCCATATCAAGGATGGGGAGCGTGATCCGGAGACCGGCAAAGAGCAGTATTTTTTCCCGGACGAAGGCGTCTGTGGAGTCGCAACGATTGTCGAGGACCTTCTCGCTTCCGGCTACGACGGCGATTTCAGCATCGAACCGCACATGGCTGTCGTCTTCCACGATGCAAACGTCTCGTCGTCGGAGCGCGCTCGTTTTGAAAATTATCTGGACTATGGCCGCCGTTTCGAAAGACTGCTGGACGAAGTGCGCCAACGGATAAAAAAATAGAGATGTCCGACGAGGTTGCGATGAACAGGCCCATTCATATTGAGCAGGTTGATCTGCTCAAAGTGGAAGTGCATCCGAAGCGCGCAGCGATGGGGGCCGCGGCGGCGTCCGCTTGCCGCCGCCGAATTCTGGAGGCAGTCGCCCGCCGCAACTTGTGTCGAATGATATTCGCTGCCGCGCCATCCCAGAACGAATTGTTGGCAGAATTGCGTGCCGCCAAGGGCATTCCCTGGGAGCGGGTCGAGGCATTTCACATGGACGAGTATCACGGTCTTCAGCAGGAAGCGCCGCAACGCTTCTCACATTTTCTGCGACGGGCACTCTTCGATCACGTTCCCTTAAAAACAACGCATTTCCTGGATGCGGGCGGTCTACCGATCAGCGACGAAATGCGGAGATATACATTTCTCATGAATATGGCTCCGATCGATATCGTCTGTCTCGGCATCGGGGAAAACGGCCATATCGCCTTCAACGATCCACCTGCAGCCGATTTTGACGATCCACTACTGATCAAGGAAGTCGAACTCGACGAAACATGTCGCCTCCAGCAGGTACATGACGGCGCATTCCCGAGTCTTGAATCCGTGCCCGCACGTGCGATCACTCTTACCGTACCTGCCTTAACAAGGGGCGAGTCGCTTTTCTGCGTGGTTCCTGGTCCAAGGAAGGCTTTGGCGGTGAAGACTATGCTTACCGGCCCTATTGATGAATCGTGCCCAGCAAGCGTTTTGAGGAAGCATCCGGATTGCACCCTTTACCTAGATACCGAATCGGCTTCTATGTGGTTGGAAACCTTCGCCTAAGGCAATGCCTGAAATAAAATTAGGCTTTGTATTGAGTTTACGTGATTAAGCGGTTTTTTTGGTTTTTGTTCTTTTAAATTCTTGCAAAATAAAACGGATTCCTCTTTCTTAGATTTGGGCAAACCTTAAGAAAAGGAGGAATCCGTTGGGCGAGATCGCGATGGATCTTCGCTTGGTGTTTACGATACCAAGTGCGAAGCTGACAATCAATGGTCTGGTGGTGGGGCTGAAGGAAGCGGCCCCGGAAATTCTGGAAACGATTATGACCACGCTGCTGGAGGCCATCGAGGAGCAGGCGGTTTCGCGGCAGATTGAAAAAGACCCGCAACGCTACCGTAAAAACGGCCATCAGAGCAAGCCGCGCCAGTTCAGTTGTTCGATGTGCGATTTTTCGTATCGGTTCGCCCAGGTCAAGGATGGTAAAACCGGCCGCAGCCTGACGCCGTTGGTGAAGGCCTTGGCGATCCCCGAGCAGGTGCGGTTTTTGGATGAGGCGTTGGAGCCTGGGATCGGTCTTTGCGTGCATGTCTCCTACCGGCGCGCGGCTAAGGAGGTTGAGCGCATCGGCGGGCAGACGATGAGCCACAGTACGATTCACCGCCGGTTGCAGGAGTTTGCCGGCAGCCATGCGCCGTTTGGAGACCTCAAGGAGCGCCCCTTTGTTTGGCTGCTGGTGGACGGCACTAAGGTGCATTTGCAGGGGAAAAAGGGAAAAGACCTCGGCCAGGCGCAGATGCGCTGGGCGCTGGCCTCGCAGGGCGAGGGCAAACCCTTTGAGCCGGTGGGCTTCTGGATCGACACATCGTGGAAGCGCATCCGGAAGGATCTGAGCAAGCGGCTGGATTACGCCCGGCTGCGGGTGCTCTTCTCCGATGGCGAAGCCGGCATTGAGGAGAGCCTGCTGAGCCGACGGATGCGGCATCAACGCTGTATGTGGCATGGCAAACACGACTTTCCCTACATCCTCTACACCGAGGGGCTCAAGAAGCCCGATCAAAAGCCCTTCGTGGATCAACTCAAGGCCATCGCGGCGATGAGTATGAGCAAAACGCAACTGGAGAATCTTAAACCCCAGGACCGTGCCCAGGTGCGGCAGTTGGCCCAGCAAACCGAGCAGGGCTTTGAAGAGCTTCTCAAGGCGTTGGAGCCCTATCCCAAGGCCAGGGCCTATATCGAAAACTTGGTCAAACCCGTAACCACCTTCTTGCGCTGGTGGCTGCAACACGGAGAGGCGCTGCCACTGACCACCAATGCCATCGAAAGCCAATTCAGCCAGGTTTGCAACCGGGTGAAACGCATCGGCCGCCGGTGGTCTGATCGGGGCCTGCTCAATTGGCTGACCGTTTGCTTTTACAAAATCTTCAAACCGGAACTCTGGAGTCTACAGTGGCAAAACGCTCCACGAAAACTAGTCAAAATCCGGCTGCGCTCGGTTGAGGCCACCTACCAGTGGTCAGCAGCCATCACGTAAACTCGGAACAAAGTCTAAAATTAACCAACCCCGCCCCAAGGGGCGGGGTATATCTGCTGAATGTTCAGGTCGATTTTATCGCAGCAAGCTGCGGGGAATAGAACCCGCATAGATTAAAATTATCAACACGATGTTCATAACTTGATCTGGTGATATTGTTAACCTGCCACTAAGTTGCACATAATCGCTGCAGATTGTTGTTATTATCTTTAGCTCCCACGGAAAAGCAGATTCAAGAAGACGCTGTGAGTGCCGATACTAACTGATAGGATTTATGATATTTTCGGAAAACAAAATGTCTGCTTACGTTTTCGGCAAAGATTTAATGGCCGCCTTGAAAATTGTTGGCTTCGAATTCGTCCGCGAATATGTTTTGAAAGGGCTTACTCCTTACACCGATCAGGGAAATCCGTATCTACCAGCTGAAGTTGTTTATGATTTCACAAGGAGATTAGAACAAGAGCTTGCTCACCATGACGAGTTCGCATGGAGTTTAACCGGCCTGGAACGTGAAGAATACATCGCCGCTCATATTCAGCCACTTCAAGAGCGAATAGAGAAATATCGGAACTATTTTGACTGCATCCAAGATTTTACATGGTCGGGATTTGGGCTTCCTCATGATTATGAGCTCGCGCTCAGTATTATCGAGACATTGGAGAATTCCCACTACTTGAAAGAGGAGGTCACTCGTTTTTTGCCCTGGCCTGTAAAACCAGCCGTAAAGACAAAACAGTCTGTGATTGAATCCAAGCCTCCACAGTTAAATCACAGCCAGGAGTGTAAGCTGAAATGCCGACAGGAAGCCAGACTTATATGGGAGGAAGATCCTTTACTCACGATAGCCGAAATGATCAAACGGCCTGAGATTATCAGAAATTCAATAAAACTTAATGGCGCGCCCTACTCAGAAAAGACCGTTCGATATTGGATAGAATGCCTTTGTCCCAACCGAAGACCTGGAAGAAAACCACTAAAAAAGCGGAAACAAGTCAACGGGGCATTTTAACTCTTCGTCTTAAAGTCCCCAGTAGTTCCGGCTTCCCATTGCGTGTCCGCAGCCATTTTTCCGGTCAAAAAAATGATGACCAATTGCATTCTCACCACTGCCCTTATCAATCCTCACTGCTCCATCAACCATTCCTCGAAATGGTCACAGTCTTCCAGTGTTGTTGATCATTTCAACAACTTTTCGAAAACATAGGGCAAGCAATCCGCTTCCTTCAGAGGCTTCCCGGCGAGTTTCGAGTGGGTATCGACCCACTCTCTTTTGTTTTCGGCAATGTAGGTTTCAAGATCATGCGCCTCCAGAAAATTCTGGGTCCTTTTGGCGACCTGCTCCTTGGCAATTTTGTAGACGGCTGGATATTTCCGGATGAGCGCCATGGCGCCATTGATGTAATGCGCCCAATTTCTGTCCTCAATGGGTATTCTTTCTATACCTTCCGTGTGGATCATCTCGTCATATTCCGGCTGGTTGAAGAACATGATGAACACCTCGACATAGAACTTCACCATCTCCAGGACGCTGGAGCCGAACAGCGAGTTGAACGCGTTGTTGTCGATGTAGGCATCCGCCAGGTACATGAAGTCCTTGTCCAAATAATTGTTCGTGCTGATTTCCCGGCAACCGCTCAACTCCCTGGCGACGCGTGCATTCCTCTCAAATCCGATAGCGCCGACGACGATGTCCGCCTCGATGTGCTGCTGGTCGTCTGTGTAAACGCCGTTTTCCGTCATGCTGCGGATTTCACCCGTGATGGTTTTAATCTTTTTGAGGTGATGCCCGACAAACCAGATATCGGACACGCTGATCGTGTGCCCATCATGCTTGATTTTTCCCATCCAGCATTCGGGTTGAGTGGCGCCGCTCAGTTCATACAGTTTTTTCCAGTACATCATGTTCCTCAGGTTGCTCTTCTTGTCGTGCTGGAATGCGTCGTCGTATGGAGTGGCGAAATTCAGGTAATCAATAATCTTGGGGCACACCGTGCCGTGCCGCCGGCACAACACCGTCACATGCCGGGCACCGCCTACGAGCGCCGTCCTTGCATTCTCGACGGCGAAGGCGCCCATGCCGACAATCAGGACCTCCTTGTCGCGCCAATCCAGTTTCTCCGTGTCATTGCGAATTCCGGCGACGACCTTCCCTTTAAATGCCGATTGGTTTTCCCACGCGGCCGCTCTGGGCGTGCCGACCCGGTCGTTGATCGCCAGGATGACGCCTTTGCACTCCAGGAGATGGGGTTTCCCAACCCGGTTCAACCTGACCTGATAACCATTTCCACCGGGTTCTATTTTTTCGACCTCGGTCTCGATGAAGAGATGGTCCGACGCAGTCTGTGCCAGCTTGGCAATATCTTCCAGTATTTCTCGAGTGGCGGAGTGGTCGCGATTGGACCGGGTTTCTTTCTCTACAAGCCTGTAAGCGCCTTCCGAGGAATTGACCTGGGAACTGCGATTCGCATACTGGGTCCATATCCCGCCGACCCGATCGCTTTTTTCGAAGAGGCAAAAGGAAATGCCGGCCTTTGCCAACCGATGGGCGGCGTACAGGCCGGTGATACCTGCGCCGACAATGGCCACATCGATCCTGGTCGGCAACGGGTGGTCATTTTTTATCCGCAGTTGGTCGAAATCAAAATCAAACCGGTGCGAGACATACGCTTTGATACGGTCTTGAATCGTGGTCGCATCCGTGCTTTCGACCCTCACCCTATCCAGATGAGTGTCCTGGTGGTCCAGCTCCGCGCCGTCAATCAGGAACACGGCATAGGGGTAACATGGGGATCGGACGGCCTTCAATGCCGACAACAATTCAATTGTGCGCCTCGCATCGCCTTTTCCCACAACATAAACGTATGGCAAGTCGGCATATCTTCTTATTTTGTTCACCATGGCCCCGACATCACCGGAGCCGAACTCGAGCCGATGCTCACTCGGCAAATCGATAGTTGAAAAGTTTACCACCCGCACGTTCAGGGCCTGATCTATTGTCTGGTTCATGCGCATGTCCTCAGCTGTCCACGGTGGGTCGGAACCTGTATTCAGGACCGGTCGCCCGGCCCGCCATCCATTCAATTCAATAGTCTGCTCGCACGCTTGGCACCCTCAACCAAAGCGGCCAGTTTCAACCAGGCCACTTCGCCCGCAACGGACGCTGCGGAGGCGGTCGTGGCAAATCCGCAATCGGTTGATCCGATCACCCGCTCCGGCCCAAGGATTTTTGCAAAACTGGTTATCCGTTGCGCCACGAGATCGGGGTGCTCCACGGTGTTTGAACTGGTGTCGATGACCCCCGGCATCAGAATCTTGTCTTCCGGAAATTTCAACTCCTCAAACAACCGCCACTCGTGGGCATGGCGGTGATTGCTGGCTTCCAGGGATATGAACCTGGCGTTGATCGAGGCGACGTGGTTGAAAATCTGTTTCAGGCCGATGTCGCAATGGTGCGTCCCGGGGTAGTTGCCCCAGCAGATGTGCACCCGGCAACGGGCCGGATCAATGGCAGCCAGGGCCTGGTTCAGAACCCGGACATGGGTGTCCATCTGCGCAAGGAATTCGTGGTCGTCCAGATGCTTGAAACGAGTGTGCCGCCCCATGGCGAGATCCGGGCAATCGACCTGCAGCTGAAAGCCGTGGCTGGTGATAAGCTCATACTCCTTTTTCAAAACCCCTGCGAGGCTTTCCAGATACGCTTCATAACTTGAGTAGTAATTGTTTTCCATGAACACGGCCACGGTTCCCGGGGATGGGGACGTGAAAAAGAGCTCGGCGCCTGCCTCCGGGTGGGCTTGCTTTACCTCATGGTAGACGCTGGTCATCATTTCCAGTTCATCGCGCAATGAGATTTCACCCGTGTAGGAGAGTGGCTCCGAGCACGCCGGAAGCCTGACCGGTGCTTTTGGGTTCAGGGTGATCAACCCATTCCGGCTGCCGAACCGACCTGCCAATTCGGGCAGCTCCTCCACGTCCCGCGGGATCGGGGCTGTCCCGGTGCCGCCGAAGCCTGAAATGCGGCTGACCGTGGAACGCACGTAATCCGGCCGCGGCATTTCGCCGTTGTTGATATAGGAAATCCCCAGCGCCAACTGCCTCTCCACGACGTTCTTTAAACAGCGCCGGAGATCGTCCCGCGTGACTTCTTCCTTTCGCAACACTTTCGCAATCATTTCTGCCGGGCGAGGCAAAGAGCCCACGTGGGTCGTTTTGATTTCTTTCACGAGATTCGACCTTTGAATGAAGTACGAGTCAATTTGGGATTCCTGCTGCCAATGCATAGACTTGATCGACGAACTGGTCTCTCAACGGATACTCGAACAGGACTTCCGGCCCAATCTCGATTTTCAGGGATGCTTCCAATTGAGAGATCAGCTCGGTGCCGCTCATGGAATCCAGGCCCTGATTGGTCAGTTCTATTTCCGGTTCGATCTCCCTGATGTTTGTCAATTGGAAAAAGAGCTCGCTCAGCAGGTTGTCGATGTCTTCCCGCGTGACCGCTTTCCCCGACTCGCCGCTTTGCTTCTCCGGCTGAAAGGCAGCCCCGAAGACATCCGCCTCCGGAACTTGAATGTAATGACTCAGGGGGAGCGCTCTTTCCCTGTCAAACGGGATTTTCAGGGGTCGGATCTCTTTTCGAACCGATGCGTCCACCCCCTTGACAATGACATGCGCGTTGGAGCCGCCGAACCCCAAACTGCTGACACCGATAATGGCGCGATGATCGATTTTGGTTTCTTCCGTGACCACACGGATGTGATGGGATTCAAAGTCGATGTACTTGTTGGCTTGATGGAAATGCAGGTTGGGCGGAATAATGCCGTAGGATAAGCTTGCGACCGATTTGATCAGTCCCGCAATGCCCGCGGCCGATTCCAAATGCCCGATATTGGATTTTACCGAGCCGACGTAGAAGGTATCGCTCCTGTCTTTGGCAATCGTGTTCTTGATGGCCGAGATCTCGATGGGATCGCCGATTTTCGTTCCCGTCCCATGGCATTCGACGTAGGTGATGTCCCGGGGGCGGATCCCGGCGTCATGGCAGGCGGCGGCAATCAACTCCTCCTGGGCCTCCGGATGCGGCGCGGTGATCACCTGAGCACGGCGGCCGTTCTGGTTGATGGCCGAGCCTGCCATCTCGGCGTAATATTTCTCTGCCAATGCTTTGTTGACCAAAAGGACCAGGCCGCCCCCCTCGGCCCGGACATAGCCGTTGGCGGAGTCGTCAAACGCCTTGCACCGGTTGTCTTTCGACAGGAACCCGGAATTTCGCATGCTGCCGGAAAATTCGTCGTCCAGCAGCATGTTGACGCCGCCGGCGATGGCATAATCCACCCGGCCCGCTTCGATATCCTTGATCGCATAATGGACGGCCACCAGGGACGACGCGCAGGCGGTGTTGGAAACCCAGCTGGGCCCTCTCAAATCGTACTGATAGCTTATCCGGGCGGCGATGATGCTGGGGTTGCTTCCGGTCGGATAAAAGACCGACTTCCGATCCCCCCGGTACTCCTGGTTCCAAACGCCGAGGTAGACCCCCACTCGGTTCTTGTCCAGCGTTTCCGGATCGATGCCGGCATCCTGCCAGAGCATCTCGGTCAACTCCAGCGCCAGGATCTGCTGAGGGTCCATGGTGCGGGCTTCCGCGGCGGGTATGTCGAAGTACCGGTGATCGAACCGCGTCATCGCGTCGTCCAGGTACCCCGCTTCTGTTTGGCCCCTTCCGGCCGCAGGCTTCACCTGGTCCTCACGGCTCAACAACATCTCCCAAAATTGGGGCACCGTTTCCACGGCGGACGGGAAACGGCAGCTCATCCCGGCAATCACAACCCCGTTTCTCGAAAAACGTTCCCGCTCCGCCGGTTCAACCGCCCGCACCACGCCGAATCGTTCGATCAACTGGTTGATGGTTTTGAAGCGGTAGAAATCTTGCGGGGCGAGCTCCGGGAAAAACGGCTGCAACCGGACCGACATCTCGGTAAATTCCAAGGATCCAAGCCCCTGATAGGCCAATGACGTTTCATAATCCAATCCCGGCTTGAACGCATCGATGGCGCTCTTCAATTCGTCGAGAAAAACCCCCTGATCGAGTTTTTTTCTTTGGTATATGATCCAGCTGATGTCGTCCTCTCCGCGGAACATGGAGGAAACATATGTATGGTCCCGGAAAATCTCGCAGCACTTTTCCAATACCGGGTGAAAGCCGATTTCAATGAAGTCTATGTGATGGTCGCCAAACCGATCTTTGATCGTCTGCATGGCCTGTATGAAATCAATCGGGTTGACCAGCCATTTGCGCCAATACGCATCTTCGAGCCGGGTTTCAAACTTCGTGGTGACCCCTGATACAAAAGCACCCTCGGCCGCCGCAGCCGATGGGATGACCGCCAGTTGATCGGAATACCGCCGGTAATCCGGGTGGTGCCACGGGTGGGGCAGCTTCATCTTTACAAAATCGGGATGTTCCCCGAGGAATTCGTCCATGTCGGCGGAATACCCCGTCAGCGTGACATGCCTGCCGTTTTCGACCTTGAAATTGAAGGAGGAGGGTTTACCCGTGAGATTCGATATCTGCGAGTCGGACAGCCTGCCATGGATCATCACTCCTTCGAGATGCGAGGCAACCTCCCCGATTCGATACGCCAGCAGGAGAACTTCTTCCAGCGTGTAGAAACCCGCCTGGTAGGCCGCTGCCAGCTCTCCGGTACTGTGGCCGATCACCACGTCCGGCTGATAGCCCCAATGCTGCCAGATATCTGCCAGGCATATTTGCGACACCACGGTCAGCAAGGGGCTTCCGGGGCAGCGATGTTTGCCGATTTCGCGATTCCAGAGTTGCTCCAAATTCAGGCCCAATTTCGAGCTCAGAATTTCTTCAACCCGGGGCCAGGGTGCGGACTGCTTCAGAAACCTGAAACGGGTTTCAACGCTATGTGTTCCTTCTCCCGAGTACAAAAATACGGTTTTTTTCATCTTGAACATCTCCTGTATAGTACCCCACACGGCGGCATGCCGAGCCTTTTCGAACAGCGGCCCGTTTTGCGCGGGTTCCATGCGTTGGCGCCGCACAGACTTCACGCCTTAAACAAGTCGAAAGGCTTTGCCACGGCAAAAAAAAACCTCTCACAAGGAGAGGTGGCATCGATCGACAGCAATGACCTCATGTTTCCCCTGTGGGATGGATTTGGCACCTTTTTGTCAGCAGGTTGCCGGGCGGTCACTGGGCCAGTTCCCTCGCGCCTCTCAACATGAAACGCCCATATACTTAGATCTGGCGTTCAAAAGTCAAGTACCCACTGCAGATAAATGTATGAAGAAAAACCCCGGAGCACTCGTCTGATTTGGAACTCTTCGAGGCTCATATCTTGTTATCTATAAAAGACGCATTCTTCTCCTGGCTGAGGGGCGTTGTTACATTCCCGGCCAATTTGCCCGGCCGTTGCCGTCATTGCTTCTTCACGGCATCATCCAATTCTTTGTTTTTCTCTTCCTGTTGCTTCGCAACGGATCGGGCCTTGTCGATCGGGGTGCGGATTTGTTGGACCGCTTCTTTGGCAGTTTCTTCGGTCATTTTCTGGATGGCGCCCTTCTCGGGCCCCGGCTCTTTCTTGTCGGAACAGCCCCAGAAAACCACGCTCAGCATAACCATCCCTATCAGGCAGTATGACAGAATTTTTAGCATGTTCTCTCCCGGAAACGTCTTCTGACCCAGAAAAAATTCGACAATAGAATTGAACCGCGCGCCATTCACCGGCGCTTGGGGTGCCTTTTAAAAAAATCGAACATCAAGCTATTGGCCGAAACCAGCTGCGTGGGTTCGTCGCCCTGCCGGTAGCCCTTGCTCCCGCCGGGCCAGGCGTGCCCCTGGTTCAACAGCACGACCTGCACGACCTCGTTGCCCCCGGTCCCGCCCGAGTAAGTTGTGCGCTCGAACTGCGCAGCGTCGTTCCGCTCGACCACGGGGTCGGGCTTGCAGCGGTTGTGCCGCACCCAGAAGTCGATGGTCTGCTGCGCCGACCACACCTCGACCGGCTCGGCCCACGAGCGCTGCTGCAGGCCGCCCGCAAGCGGTATCGATTGATCCAATGCGCCGTTGAAGCTGATGACCGCGACGGGGCGTTTCGGGTCCGGCGGGTGCAGCCATTGCGCGCGGCCCTCGGCCCGGCCGCCGGCCGTGGCCACGATGGGCGCGATGGCCGCGATCCGGTCCGACAGGTGCCCGGCCAGCATGTGGCAGAGGATGCCGCCGTTGCTGATGCCGGTGGCGTAGATGCGGTCGGGGTCGATGCGGTAGGCAGCCTGAAGCACCTCGATCAGCCGGCGCACGAAGCCGATGTCGTCCACGCCGGCCGACATCGCATAGCCGAAACCGAAGCCGACGTTCCAGGTCAGCAAGCGATTGAGCCGCCCGCTCCCGGCCGGTGCCACCAGGATCCACCCCTCCCGCGCCGCCCGGTCGGCCATGTCCGTGCTCTTCAGGACCTGCTCGGGGTTGCCCCCGCCCCCGTGGAACACAATGATCAAGGGGCATTGCGTCCGGTCGGAATACCCGGGAGGCAGGCTGACCAGGTAGTGCCGTTTGGCCCCGGCATACTGAATCGACCGCTCAACCGGCGCGGCCAAAGCCGCGGAAGCCCCCATCAGCAACGCAAGCATGAACAAGATGTAAAGCACTGGCCGCTCACGCATGTCCAACGCACTTAAATTGAGGGAAAACATTCTTGTATAATTCGTTTTTTAAATAATTTTTCCTTCAAATGACCTACCATCTCAGCCCTCAGCGGTCGGCCTTGGAGAGGAACTCGACCAGGTTTTGGTTGAACACCTCGGCCTGCTCGATGTTGCAAAGGTGGGAGGCCGAAGGGATCACGACCAGGCGTGAGCCTGCGATGCGTTCATGGATCGCCTGGGCAGCAGCCACCGGAGTGCCGGGGTCATCGGCGCCGACCATGATAAGTGTCGGTGTTTTGATGCGGGCAAGCTCGTCGATGTAGTTCAGCCGCCGGATGGCTTCGGTGCAGCCGATGTAGCCCGCCAAAGGAGAGGTCAGAAAGATGTTGCGGATCATGTCCACCCCCGGGCCTTTTTTCTTCAGATAGGGGGCAGTGAACCAGCGCGCCAGCGTCGAATCGACCAGGGCGGGCATCCCTTCTTTGAGGGCGGTGTTAATCCGCTCCTGCACGATCGGCTGCGCCTCGGGCGGCATGAAGGCGGACGTGTCGCACAGTGCGAGGCGAACCACCCGGTCGGCGTGTTTCAGGCCCAACCCCTGCCCGATCATGCCGCCCATGGAAAGCCCGACGAAGTTCACTTTTTTTATTTCCAGCGCATCCATGAGCGCGACGGCATCAGCGACCAACTGGTCGAGGGTGTAGGCGCCGCCGGGCGCGTCGCTGGCGCCGTGGCCGCGCGTGTCGCTGCGGAGGACCTGGTACTTCGCTTCCAGCGCTGTCATTTGAGGGTCCCACATGTGCAGGTTGGAGCCGAGCGAGTGGCTCAGCAGCACGACGGGGGCATTTTTGGGCCCGGACAGCTCGTAGTTGGTCGTGATGGTGGCGGTCTTGATGCGCATGTTTCCCTCCCTTTTCAGTTCCCGATCATCCCCGGGCTAAAATGGCTGCAACGGCGTCCCGGTATGCGCGCCTCGCATCGTTGGCAGCGACGAGGAACACATTGCCCTTGGCCCGCTTCCCGTCCATGGGCCCGCCGTCATACGAAAGCGTCGATCCCGTCCATGTCGAAACTTGAAGATCAGGGGTTGGGGGAAAGCGCGGGCCGGTGTTCATTTATGATCCGCTGGATCATGGCGGCCAGCTTGCGCGGGTCGTGGCGCACGATGCCGCCCGAGGTCTCCAGCATATCGCCGCTGTAAATCCGGCGTTTCCCCCAGCAGGCATCCTCCGGATTGATTTCCACGAATTCGGATTTCTGATTCCGGTACTGCGCCAGGATGTTTTCGTCCGGCCTTGAGGAGTTGTAGAGGACCCCGTCCACTTCGCGCCCGAACACCTCTTCCAGACGTGCAACGAAATCCCAACCCGCAAAATTATGGGTCTCGCCGAACTTGGTCATGATGTTCATCACGAACAGCAGCTTGCCGCGGGATTTCTTGAACGCTTCGACGACCCCGGGCACGATGAGACCCGGAATGATGCTGGTGAAGAGGTCCCCGGGCCCGATGATGATGTAGTCCGCCCACCAGGCGGCGTCGATCACCGGGGGGTAAATCGATATGGATTCGTTGTGATGGGGAACCAGGAACACGTCCCTGATTTTCTCGCGCTGCGTGCCGCGCGGCACATCGATGGCCTTCTCACCGAAGATGCGCGTTCCGTCCGTCAATTCTGCCACCAGGGTCGCCTGGTCGATGGTCACCGGCAGAATCCGACCCCGCACGTCCAGGATCTCCGCCAGGGCCTGGACCCCGGCCGGGAAGCTCCCGGCATAGCGCGAGAGCATGGTCAGCAGCATGTTGCCCGCGTTGTGGCCTTTGAGGCGGCGGTCTTCGATAAAGCGCTTCAACAGCAGGATGCGGGCCACTTCACGGTGCGGCGACAACGCCACGATGCACTTGAGGATGTCGCCGGGCGGCAGGATCCCGAACTCGTCCCGCAGCCGACCGGTGGAGCCGCCGCTGTCGACCATCGACACGACCGCCGTGATGTCGATGTCCGGCTGGTCCCTCAGCCCCGACAGCAGCGCAAACTGGCCGCTGCCGCCGCCGAGAGTCAAGAGTTTGGAGGGCTCATTCGACATGTTAGATGGTATAAGGTGTTTGGTGTTTAGTGTAGGGTCTTTGGGAAAAAAACCAGGTTTCCGATAAAGCTGCTTTCCCCTCAGTCCTCATAGCTTATCCCCCGGAGGCCAGCAGTTCCTCCACCCACTCCAGGTTCATCTCCAGCAGCTTGCCCTTCGACGGGCGGCCGGTCTGGGGGTCGCAGCCGATGATGGCGTAGTATTTCTCGAGGGCGCCCTTGAACTCTTCTTCGGAAAAGATGCGCGTGCCGGCATTCGGGCCGTTCGGCTTCGGATCGAACAAACGCCCCGGCAGGCGGTCGTCCTTGATGGAAAAACCTTCACGACTGTTGAAGGCCCGAGCCAGCATCGAGGATCGCTCGGCCGATGCCATCAGGTCGTGCAGGCTCACTTCCCATCCGGTGGCCGCCTTGATGCAGGCGACCATGGTTTCGAGCGGCATGACGCCGCGCGGAGCGAAGCCGAAGACGCACAACCCGAGGGAGTCCAGCATCCTCCAGAAATTCTCGAGAATCACGAAACTGCGCACCTTGTCGTTGCTGAGCTGGGTGGCGGGCATGGCCCGGTAGATCCCAAGGGCGTTTACCGATTTAAACGCAAAGCCGTTGGGGTCCACGAAGGATGGGTCGTGAGGCGTGTTCATGTGGTCCGCCCCGTAGGTGCATAGGGCATAGCTCATGCCCACCCCGACCTTGATCCGGGGGTCGTGCAACGCCAGCTCCTGGCCCTTGACGCACAGGCAGAAATCTGATCCGGCAACCCCCCACCGGGCCGCCAGGCGGGCCGAGCCTTCGGCCAACAGGTCGCCGAAGCCTTCCCGCCGGGCCGTCAATTCGAGCAGCTTCAACATCAGCAGCGGATCCCCGAATCTCAGTTCGAGACCGCCGGTGTCCGCAGCCGAGATAATCCCCTTCTCGAAACATTCGCAGGCGAACGCGATGGTCATGCCCGCCGAAATGGTGTCCATGCAGTAACGATCGCAAATCTCGTTGCCTTTGGCGACCGCCCTCAAATCGAGGATGTTGAGATTGCTCCCTAAGGCGGCGATGGTTTCGTACTCCGGACCGCCGTAGCGCGAATCCACACCGTAGATCGGATCGTCGAGGGCGATGACCCGCTTGCACATGATGGGGCAGGCGTGGCACCCCTTGCGCTTCTTGAGGAGCAGGGTATTGTAGCTGTCCCCGCCGATGGGGGAGGCATCCGCCAGCGCGCTGCCGCGGAAGTTGTTGACGGGCAGCCCGCCGGCGGCCGACAGCGGTTCCGGGAAAGCGGTCGTGCCGTAAACGTAGAGGGAATCGCCGGCCGGGCTCTTGCGAAAGGTCTTGGCGTAGTCGGTGGCGGTTTTCCGCAGGAAGTCGGGGTTGTGGACCTCCAGCTCGCCGGCCCCCAGCGCCGCGACCGCCCTGAGGTTCTTGGAGCCCATGACGGCTCCGAACCCGTTGCGGCCGTTGAAATGGCCGAGGTTGTTGGTGATGTTCGCAAACCGCACCAGTTTCATGCCGGCCAGGCCGGTCTGCGCCACTCGGATCTTGTCGCTGCCCAGCTCGCTGCGGATGGCGTCCTCGACCTCTCGAGAGCCCTGCTCGGCCATGGCGCGGGCATCACGGATCTCCGCCCGCCCTTCGGTCACCCAGAGGTAGACGGGTGATTCCGACCTCCCGCGGAAGACGATGGCGTCGAATCCGGCCTTTTTGAGCTCGGGCCCGAAGAAGCCGGCGGCCTCGGACTCTCCGGCCGTCCCGGTGAGCGGGGACTTTCCTACCGCGGCAAAACGGCAGGAGGCGGCAATCGGCACCCCGGTCATGGCGCCGGTGGCGAGCGTGAACACGTTTTCCGGCGCAAGCGCGTCCGCATGTGCAGGCATGTCGCGCAGCAGATAATGGTAGCCGATGCCTCGGCCTCCCAGGTAGCTGCGGTAAAATACCTCTCCCGGTTCTTCGGTTTCAATTTTACGACGGCTCAAGTCCACGTGCAGGATTTTTCCGGTGTACCCGAACGGCATAGCCAACGCCTCCCGGCTGCGCTGTGATGAGATGATTGAATCTTATATTAGAGATATCCGGCGCTCGGCAGCCTGTCAATAGCGGGGTTATTGCTCCTGAAGATAAACCGCCCGGTACCCCAGGCGGCCGTCACGGTATTCATATAGCCGGAAGGACGCCTGCCGGCCCCAGTAGCCTGCCACCGGCGGTGCGGCAAAGATCGGGATGCCGTCCAGCCAGTGCAGCTCGTCCCGGTGGAAATGGCCGGTGATGACGGCCTGCACTCGCTGTTCGCGCAGGAGGCTCTCAAGCGCCGAACGCCCTTTCGGGTCCCAGCCGGAATGCAGGGCGAACTCGTAATAGTCGTCCACCGCCGGCCGGTGGTGAAAAAGGATGATGGGTTTGCCTGCCGCCTGCGCAAAAGCCGCTTCCATGGCCTTCAAGGGCTCGTAGCCGGGGACGCTGAATCCCATGGCGGCCGGTTCGGTATAGGCGAACACGAGGACCACCCCCCGGTATTCGGCTTGGTGAATCAACGGCCCGACCTCCCGGGTGTAGATCCGAAGGGTGTCCTCGAGGCCGGCTTCGAGGATGTCGTGGTTGCCCGGCAGCAGGTGCAGCGGGGCGTTGAGGCGCTTGAGCACGCCGAGCCCTTCTTCACGAGCCGTCGCATTGGTTAGATTGTCGGCGAAAATGTCTCCGGTGTGCACCACGCAGGCGATGTCATCGGACAAAGCGTTGATCTGATCCACCAGTTTGCGGGTGCGCGCCACGTGATCCCGGTCCCCAAGGTGCGTGTCGGTGATTTGAACGAAATAAAACGTGGTCCCTGGGCTGCGCTCGGTCGATAGAGGGGCGGCCCCGCTGCCATGGGGCGCGCAGGCCTGCGTCAGGAGAGCGGCAACCAACGCCCATCGAAAAAACCGCATGAACCGGGAAACCATATATCTTGACCCTCCAGGTATTACCCCCTATAGTTGCCGCGCTCTCGGCCGCGGCCGAAGCGCCACTCACCCTGGCCGAAGAGGAAGGAACGCTATGCCGATCGCCGACAGGATGGTTCCGCGTGTGGCCGCGTTTGCGGTCATCAAGAACATGTTCGAGGAGGGCCGCAGGCTCAAAGCCGAGTTCGGCCCCGACAATGTTTACGATTTCTCGCTCGGGAACCCCGATGTTCCGCCTCCCGACCAGTTCCGCAAGGCGCTGCGGGAGCTGGTGGCCTCACCCGCCCTCAACCATGGATATGCGCCGGTGACCGGGCACCTCCCGGTGCGCGAGGCCGTGGCCCGACGCTTCCGCAGTGAACAAGGGATCGAGATCCCCCCGGACCTGGTCCTCATGACCGTGGGCGCTTCGGGTGCGCTGAACGACATCCTGCGGGCGCTGGTGAACCCCGGCGAGGAGCTGCTGACCCCTGCCCCGTATTTTCTGGGATACGAAAACTACGCGTTTCTCTCGGACGCCAGGCTGGTGGCGGTGCCGACCGACGCCCGCTTCCACCTGGACGTTGCGGCCATGGCCGCCGCCTTCACACCCATAACCCGTGTGGTTCTGATCAACTCGCCGAACAACCCCAGCGGGGCCGTCTATTCGGAAGCCGAGCTCAAGGCGCTGGGCAATGCCCTGCAGGACGCCAGCATCCGCTTCGGCAAACGGATCTACCTGGTATCGGATGAGCCCTACCGCCTCATCACGTATGGCGCCGTGGTGCCGTCGGTGTTCGCTGCCTATCCCCACAGCATCGTGGTCAACTCCTATTCCAAGGAGTTGAGCCTTGCGGGCGAACGGATCGGCTATCTCGCCGTCCACCCCAGGGCCGATGACGCCGGGCAGATCCTTGCTGCCGCCGCGGCCATCAACTCCATGCTCGTCGTCAACGCGCCCAGCCTGTTTCAACAGGCCGCCGTCAAAGCAGAGGGAGCCGGGGTGGATGTTTCCTTGTACCGCCGCCGTCGCGATTTGATCTGCGACATCCTCAAAAGCGCCGGCTATGAGTTCACGGAACCCGAAGGGGCCTTTTACCTTTTCCCGAAGAGCCCCATCGCGAACGATGTCCGGTTCACGGAAATTCTCAAGGGTGAGCGCATCCTCGTCAGCCCCGGCCGGGCCTTCGGCGCGCCCGGGTATTTCCGCATCTCCTATGCCGTCCCGGAGGAGACGATCCGCGGATCTGAGAAGGGTTTTCAGCGGGCCTTTCAAAAGGCCCGGGGCTGAACCACGGCCGGTCGGATGACCGCCTCTCATCCGGCTTTCCGGCCAATTCTCAAAGTTTCTTGAAGAACCAGTTGTGCCGGCCGTCCTCGGACAGATGCACGCGCAGGTGACCGAGCCAGCGGCTGTCATCCGTTTCGGGGTGGTCCTCCCGGTAATGCGCCCCCCGGCTTTCCGTCCGCCGCAGCGCCGCCTGCAGTATGAGCCGGCCGGTTTCGATGCCCGCCGTGAGGCTCAAGACCCGCGTCGGCTCGCAAAGGGACGTCCCGCTCTCCCGGCTTGCCTGCAGTTCCGCCTCGAGGGCGTCTACGGCAATCAAGGCGCGCTCAAGCCCTGCCCGGTTGCGGATGACCCCTCCGTCTTCCCACAGGATCCTGCCAAGCCTTCGCTTCATCCCCGAAACGACTGAGACCGGGACCTCTCCGGCCGGCATGGCGGAGCGGTCTGCGGGCGATGCCCCGGCCGCCGCTGGCGGGATCTTCGGGTGGGCGGCGGCCCATTCCGCCGCCGCTTCCCCGGCCCGTTTCCCGAAAACCAAGGTCTCGCTCAGGGCATTGCCGCCCATGCGGTTGGCGCCGTGCAACCCACCGGTCACCTCCCCGGCGGCAAAAAGCCCGGGCACCGAGGTTGCGCCGCGCGGGTCGATGTGCACTCCGCCCATGGTGTGGTGGGCCATGGGCGCGACCATCAATGGGCGCCGGCATGCGCCGCAGCGCTTTCCGATGGTGCCGAGGGTGGAGGCCGACAGCGGGTCCGATGTCCAGCGCTCTTCTGAAACACCGGTCAGATCCAACCGGACCTTGCGTCCCTCCCGCCAAATTTCTTTGAAGAGGGCCTGCGACAGCCGGTCGCGGGCCTTCTCGGCGGCCGGCCGCTCGGTAATGCCGTACTTCTCGTAAATGTCTTCGCCCGCGTCGTTGACAAGCCGGCCGTGATCCCCCAGCCGCGGCGGCACCATGTAGCGCGGCAGCCCGGGCTCGGCAAGCCCCAGAGGGTAGAACTGAACGAATTCCATATCCTGCAGCACAGCCCCGGCGCACAGGGCCAGCGCATAGCCTTCGCCGACGATTCCGCGCGGGTTGTCGTGGCGCGCATACAACCCCCCGGCCCCTCCCGTGGCCAGCACGATCGCCCGTGCGCCGATGGTCTGCGGTTTGCCGGAGGCGGTTGCCCAGGCGGTCGCAAGACCGCCCCCCTCCTCCATCCGCAGGTGGGCGATCGCCAACCCGGGCTGGAACTCGGTTCCCAGAGCACGGTTGCGTTCGACCAGGCACCGAACGATTCGTTCGCCCCAGACCGGCGCCCGACCGCGGCTGAAGAGATAGCCGTCGTGAAAAACGCCGTCGAACCCCCAGGCGACCAACTCCTTGAGGCGGTCCGGCGCTTCCGCCGCGAGAACCTCCGCGAGCGACCACTGGTTCAAGCCGCGGCCGGTGTTGAGGGTGCGCTCCAGGTGGCCGGTGGGGGGCTCGCCGTCGCGGCTTCCGGCAAAAGCGCCGCCGCTCAGAATGGTGGCGCCGGCCTTGCCGGGAGCGCCCCGGGAAACGACCAGGACGCGGGCCCTTGCCTGCCTTGCGGCGGCGGCGGCTCGGAGCCCCGCCGCACCGCTTCCGATCACAAGGACGTCACAGATACGATGTTCCACGATAGCGGCTCCTCAGCCGACGACGACCTGCGGCTGATCGCTTTCACTGACCCGACCGATGCAGACGGCGGCCCCGAGGCCGGCAGACTTCAGCGCACGAACCAGCTCGTCGGCCGACGACTCCGGCAAGCAGAGCAGAAGACCGCCGGAGGTCTGAGGGTCGAACAGCAGTTCCTCCTCCGCGCTGGTCATTTTCAACCTGAGGTCCCAGAAACCCTCCACCGCCTTACGGTTGGCCTTGTTGCTGCCGGTGGTTTCACCCCTGCGATACATCTCGACGGCGTTCGGATGAAACGGAAGGCACCGGTAGTCAAGGTCGATGCGCACGCCGGCCCCCCGGGCCATTTCCACGCTGTGCCCCATGATCCCGAAACCCGTGATGTCGGTGCAGGCGTGCACAGGAAATCGAAACGCCGTTTCGCGCGCCTGGGCGTTCAGGGATGCGACCACCGGCAGTAAGGCCTCCAGTTCGCGATAGGGCAGCTTCCCGGAGCGGTTGGCGTTGAAGAGGACCCCGGTCCCGAGAGGCTTGGTGAGAACGAGGGCATCCCCGGGCCGCGCGCCGGCATTGGTCCAAATGCGGCCGGGATGCACGAGGCCCGTCACGGACAGGCCGTACTTGGGCTCGTTGTCGTCGACCGAGTGCCCGCCGGCCATGCAGGCGCCGGCCTCAACGACCTTGTCGTTGCCCCCGCGCAGGATCTCTTTGAGCAGCGCGAGATCCAATGCCTTGGATGGAAACATAACCAGGTTCAGCGCAAGGATGGGGGTGCCGCCCATGGCGTAGACGTCCGAGAGTGAATTGGCGGCCGCAATCTGGCCGAACCAGTAGGGGTCGTCCACCGGGGGCGTGATGAAATCCACCGTGCTGATCACGGCCATTTCCGGGGAAAGGCGGTACACCGCCGCATCGTCGCTGGTTTCAAACCCGACGAGCAGATTCGGATCGTTGGGGATGAGCAGCTCTTTAAGCGCGTCCGACAGATCCGCCGGACCGATTTTGGCCGCTCACCCGCAGGTCCGCGACATCCCCATGAGGGTTTTCTTCTTCATGAAAAACATCTTCAATTTCCTTCCGCTGTCCGCAACACCTGCTGGAAAAAGGCAGGTGTTGCGGATTTCTTCTGTTTAAACAGTTATAACGACGAACCCTTTCGGAAGGCAAATCAAATTTATCGATGATTTTAGATTGATTGATAGAAAAATTCGATGGAATTATAATTCCGGCAGCCTCGAGCTGAAGCATGGCACAAAAAGAAGGCCCCGGGAAGTGGCTCCCCGGGGCCCGTCACATCTCCGTCAACAGCGGCTAGGCCGTCTCTTCCACGCGGGGCCGGGTCTCCACTTCCGCTTTCATCTCGTATTGGAGGCTCACCCACTGCTGCTTCAGCGACACCTTCGTCGCCTTGACCTCGGATGCACCGGAGGCCTGTTCGAGTCGGCCGAAGAACTTTTCCAGGATGCTTTCGCCGCGCGTGGCCTGTTCGCCGTCGACGACCCTGCCGGCTCGCATCTCCTGCATCATCCCGCGCAGGAACTTTTTGAGCAGCCTCATGAAACGCCGCGGCCGAAGCCCTGAATCCTTGACCTTTTCCGCCATTTGACCGGCGGCTTGCTCGTCTCGCGCCGCAACGGGTTTGGGTGTCTCCACCGCAACGGGGGCAGCCTCCTGAGCCACTGGTTTGGGGGGGGGCTCTGCGGCAACGGGCGCCGGGGCAGCGGTTTGCGGCGCTTGCACCGCTGCGGGGGCGGCGGCAGCCACCGGCGGCCGCGCCGGGGCCGGCGACGCCGTTGGCTCGGGCAGCTTCGGCGAATCGGCGGCAGCGACGGCCAACTGGTCGGCTTCGAGGTTCAGGTACTGCATGCGAGCGCTGTACTCGAAGTCCGCCTCGAACCCGGAGAGGCTGCTGTAGCGGCTGAGGTCGGCGGATGTCTCCTCGACACCCCCCTCCTCCGCACCCCCGCCGGTCAGAAAGCTCTTCAGCATCTCGCCGAGGTCGGCAAGGAGCGCCTGGATGTCGGCCATTTCCTGGTCGCTCAAGGCGCCCTCCACGGACAGGGCGATCTTCCGCTCCTCGCTGTAGTCCACAAGTTCGCCTTGCTCCGCCTCGTAGCCTGAATTGCTGTAGGCCAGGTGTTCATACGTCAGCAGCGTCGCTTCGGAATGATAATCCGATGACAGGCTGACTTTATCGCCCTCGGCGGTGAGGATGTTGATGTCCGCGCTCGTGTCTTCGCTGACGTTCAGGTAGGTCAATCGCGCCGCCTCTCCCTGGAACTGGACAGGCGCTGAATTGGTCGCACCCCGGCAGGCGGGCGTGCAGCTTTGGATTCCTTCCATGATGTTTTCGTCTCCCTTCTGGATGATAACCGCTTCTGGATGGATTATCGGCGGGATGCGAATAAACTTGAGGATGTCTTATTGAAAATGCTGCCGTCGGCGGGAACAGACGGTCGTCAATACGGCCCTGAGTGATCGGCCGACTATTTTTTTGTCCGGCCGGTTTTTCACCGGTCGGACAAAAAAGGCGGCACCATCTTATCTGCGATCGCACCGAAGGCCTTGGTGACGGGCGAATCGGGGTAGGATGTCTGAAAGGAAACGCCGGAGTCGCCGCAGGCGACCATGCGCGGGTCCATGGGGATCCGGCCTAGAAAGGCGATCCCCGTCTCCTTGGCGGTTCGCTCGCCGCCGCCCGCACCGAACAGATCGATGCTCTCGCCGCAGTGCGGGCAGTTCAAGCCGCTCATGTTTTCGACCAGGCCGAACATCTCAAGGTTGACGCTGCGGCAGAAATTGATCGACTTGCGCACGTCGGCCAGGGCGACCTCCTGGGGGGTCGTCACGATGACGGCCTTGGCATCCTGGATCTGCTGCGCCACGGTGAGCGGCTCATCGCCGGTGCCGGGCGGGGAATCGATGATGAGGAAATCCAGCTCGCCCCACTCCACGTCGGCGATGAACTGCCGGATGGCGGAAAATTTCAACGGCCCGCGCCAGATAATCGCGTCATCGCGTTCGGGAAGAAACGATTCCATGGAAATCGCCACCAGATGGTCCGAATAGCGCATGGGGTTGAGTTTGCGGTTGCTGTTCAGGTCCGGCATGCCGGTCAGCCCCAGCATGCGCGGCACGTCGGGGCCGTGCAGGTCCACATCCATGATGCCGACCTTGAACCCCTTGTTCGCCAGTGCGATGGCAATGTTGACCGCCGTGCTGGTCTTGCCCACCCCGCCCTTGCCGCTCATCACGACAAACTTGTTTTTGATCCGGTTGAGCGAGCTCGCCACCGAAGCGTCCTGCTCCTCCTTGAGCTGCTTGGGGCTCTTGGGCACTTTGTCGAGAATGTCCGCCATGCGATGAGTCTCCTTATAAATCCAGCGTTGGGTTGGTACCTCAATAGAAAATTGATCATATATCGGCTGAACTGCTTGTCAAGGCAAGGCCCGCTTCAAGTACTCTCCCGGTTTGACCGGCGGCCCTGCTATGGCTCAAGCAATTGCCCGAACTGTCGATACTTCTTTTATGGAGTGTCGGCATTCCCGACTCCCCGTCATTTCTGCCTCCGAGGTGAATCGATTGAATCAACAGGATCAAGACAGTGGCCCGGCGAAAACGAAAGCGCCGCACGGCGGCGCCGGTGCCCTGCAAATATCCCTTGTTATCGGCCTGTTCGCAGCGGTGTTTCTGTTGACGGCAGTGCGCCTTTCCACGGAAAATCAATTTCTCCTAAGCGTCGGTCTGCTGGCGTTGCTTTACCTCGCCGGCTGGGCGCGCAACACGCAACCCGAGTGGAGCCGGGCCGGAGTCATCCTGATCGGAACATACATCACCCTGCGCTACTGGATGTTCCGCACGACGGAGACCATCTGCTACCAGAACGGCTGGGATTTCACGTTCCTGATTCTTCTTTATCTCGCTGAGACTTACGGTATTTGCATCCATGTGATGGGCATGTTCGTGAACATCTCGCCTCTCACCCGGAAGATCCCGCCTCTGCCGAGCGACCCTGGACGCCTCCCGACGGTGGACATCTTCATTCCAACCTACAACGAAGACGTGGAGGTCGTTTACATCACGGCCGCGGCCTGCACGCACCTGGACTATCCAGAGGATAGGCTGAACATCTACATCCTGGACGACGGCGGGACCGCGCAGAAGCTCAACGATCCGAACCCGCAGCGCGCAGTTGCCGCACGGGTGCGGGCCGAACGTCTAAAAGCCATGACCTCCCGTCTGGATGTGAACTACCTCACCCGCGAGACCAACCATCACGCCAAGGCCGGCAACATCAACGACAGCTTGCTCCGATGTGCCTGCGAGGATGATGAAAAGGACCGCGACAAGGCCGCCTGCGTCAACAACGGCTTCAAACGAAGCTGCGGGGAGCTGATCCTTGTCCTGGACTGTGATCAGGTGCCGACCCGCGATCTGCTGCGCAACACCGTCGGCTTTTTCCTCGATGACGAGAAGCTCTTCCTGGTGCAAACTCCGCATTTCTTCATCAACCCGACACCCATCGAGAAGAATCTCGAGACCCATCGCCGCAGCCCGGCCGAAAACGAGATGTTCTACGGGGCGGTGCAGCTCGGCCTTGATTTCTGGAACTCCTCTTTTTTCTGCGGCTCAGCGGCGCTTCTGCGCCGGAAGCACCTCGTGGAAATCGGGGGCATCGCCAGCGACACGGTTACCGAGGACGCGGAGACCTCGCTGGTGCTCCATGGCAAGGGATACAACAGCGTCTATCTCAACAAACCGATGAGCATGGGCCTGTCGCCGGAAACCTTCGATGACTTCATCCTTCAGCGTAGCCGCTGGGCCCAGGGTATGACCCAAATCCTGATCCTCAAAAACCCTCTGCGGCAGAACGGTTTGAGTCTTCCTCAGCGAATCTGCTATTTCAACTCATGCCTGTTTTGGTTCTTCGGGGTGGCCCGCGTCATATTCTTCATTTCCCCTCTTGTATTCCTCCTTTTCGGGATGCGGGTCTACAACGCGTCTCCCAGCCAGATCGCGGGGTTTGCCATTCCGCATCTGATAGCCACCTATTTCGTGTCTAATTACCTTTACGGTAGTCTCCGGCACCCTTTCTTTTCAGAGCTTTTCGAAACGATTCAAAGCATTTTTCTGGCACCGGCCGTTTTGTCCGTCTTCCGCAACCCCCGCCGGCCGACCTTCAAGGTCACGCCGAAGACCATCGCGCGTCGCAAGGATTCCATGACGCTGCTTTCGGCTCCGTTTTACGGGATGTTCCTCCTTGCCGTGTCGGGATATGTGGCCGGGGTTCTTCGCTGGTGGTCCGACCCGTTGATTTGGGACACGGTGCTCGTCTGTTCGCTCTGGAACACTTTCAACCTCCTGCTGACCCTCTGCTGTCTTGGCGTTGTCTGGGAGCGCCGGCAGCAGCGGCGGGCGCACCGCTACGAAACCTGCGAGCCGATCTCGATCCGCCTTCCAGGATCGAATGTCTGCATGGCCGGCATCCTCAACAATCTGTCTACCACTGGTGCGGGGCTGACCACCGACGAAATTTTTGATATTCCCGACGGGCTAATCATTCTGGAAGCAGGCGGTACCGAGTCGCACCGCTTCGTGCTGCCTGCCAGGGTGATCCGCCATGAGTGCGGCCCCGCAGGAATGAGCCTTGGGTGCCAGTTTGAAAGGCCGAATGAGATCAGTTACCGCCAGATCATCGGTTTCGTTTACGGGGACAGCGGCCGGCTGAAATATTTTTACGAAGCCAAGATCGCTAAGAAAGTCAACTCGTTCAGAGGATTTCTCAATCTGCTCGCTATCGGGGCCAAGGGTTCCCTGCGCAACGCCGCTGGGATCGCGCGTATTTTTCTGGACTTTGCAACCGGGTTGATAGTAAAATCCTGCAAGTCCATATCTATAGAAAGGAGACGCGCACTCCTCGATGAGACCCCTCAAGACACTGGTCCTTCTAAGCATTTCGCTGCTTTTGGTCGTCGATACGGCCGCAGCGGCCACCATGCGGATCCCCCTGAAAAAGCTGGCCCCGATACAGGATCACCAGTTAAGGGGATCGATGGACAGTTACAGCTTCACGCTTCCCATTCCCGCGCGCTGGAAAGTGCTGAAGGCGACGCTCCATTTCAGCTACGTTAATTCATCGGCCCTCATTCCCAGGACCTCCCGGCTCATATTCACCGTCCACGACCAGCCCCTCGCCCAGGTGAGGCTGAACCCGGACACGCCCGAGGGCGAGGTCACCGTGCCCATCCCGGGCTCGCTGCTAAAAACCGGTTACAACCCATGCAACTTCTGGGTCTCCCAGCACTACACCGACGAGCAGTGCGAAGACCCGTTTGCGCCCGAGCTGTGGACCTGGCTGAACCTGGGCGAGGCCTATCTCATATTTGAACTGGAACCGGTGGCCGTGCCCAAACGGGTCTCGGCCATTTCCGATTTTCTGTTCGATTCCCGGAACATCTTCGACACCCGGGTCAACCTGGTCATTCCGGAGCTGAGCCCCGGCTATCTCAAGGCGGCCTCCCTGGCGGCCGCGGGCATTGCCCTGCGTTATGAGTACCGGGCGCCGGAGCTGATCCTGTCCCAGGCCCTTCGGCCCGGCATGGACAACATCGTGATCGCCGCGCGCAAGGACCTGCCGGCGCTTGCCCCGGGGGAGCCGGCGAGCGCCGACGGGCCGGTGATCGCCGTCCGCCATCTGCCTGAGAAAAAAAGCGCTCCGAGTCCCGGCCAGCCGGATGTCGTCGAAAACCCGCATCGGGCGCTGGTGGTGGTCTCCGCCAAAGACGAGGCGGAACTCGAGACGGCCTGCCGCGCCTTTGCCTCGCTCTCTTATCCACTCCCGGATTCCCCGTCCACTCGCGTAGCGACCTGGACGCCTCCGGACGTGGACGAACACATGCTCCAAAAGGGGCTTTTGCCAGGAAAATCCTACACGCTGGCGAGCCTGGGCAAACGCACAACGGAGTTCCGGAACATATCCCCGCCGCCGCTCGACATCGAGCTGCGGTTTCCCTCCGATCTCTTCCTGTCTCCCAACACCTTCGTCAGCGTGATCCTGCACATGGCCTACGGCGCGGCCATGCGCTCGGATTCCGTTCTGAACATTAAGCTCAACGGGAAATTCATGTCCGGCGTGCGCCTCGACAACCCCAAGGGGGATTATTTCAAGGGCTACCGGGTGGACATTCCCCTGTCGTCCTTCAAGCAAGGCATGAACCGGCTGAGCTTCGAAGCCGAGCTCACGCCGCTGCACACCGACAAGTGCACCCTGATCCAGACTGAAAACCTGCGGTTGACCATTTTCGATGACTCTACGGTGACCCTGCCGGAGGTGCCGTACTGGATCAAGATGCCCCAGCTCGACCTGTTCTTTCAGGATGCTTTCCCCCTGGGGCGCTGGCCGGATCTGCGTGAAACTGCGGTGGTTCTGACCGAGAAAAACCTGGCCGCCGCCAACGCCGTGCTGAACGTGGTGGCCATCAGCTCCCAGAAGATCGGGTTGCCGCCCTTCGGGCTCAGCTGGCTCATGAGTTACGAGCCCGAAAAAACCCGCAAGGACCTGCTGGTAGCCGGTGTGCTGCCCTCGCTGCCCACGTCCGTTATTGAGAAAGCCCCCATCGCCGGCATCGATCCCCTGCGGTTGTCGTTCCCGCATATGCTCCGGCCCCAGCCTCAGACGGCCGCGCCGATCGATTTCTGGTCCAAAGCAGCAGCCACGCCGCCGCAGATGCCGCGCAACCTCGCGGACGTCAACGCCACAAGCCCGGTGAGGGCCGATCTCTCCGGGACACTCGGCCCGGGGCGCATCGCCCTGATGCAGTTCCAACACCCCGATGCCGCCGAGCGCACCGTGATCATCCTGACCGCCGGCATCGCCGAGGACCTGCTCGCCGGCAGCAAAATGCTCTGGGACCCCATCGTCCAAGGCGGCTGCCACGGCGACCTGTTTGTGGTCAATCTGGACAAACCCGAGCCCGAAACCCTGGCGCACTTGATCGGCCCGAGCTATTACCTGGGCAACCCCGGCCGTATCCCGGCGGTCCAGAACTTCATCAATTCGCACCCGGTCCTGTCGCTGGCCGCGCTGCTGGTGATATTGCTGGTCCTGTGCGGGTTGATCCTGAAGCTTCTGAAGCGCCGCCGGCAGCAGCGGTTGAATCCATCCACCGGATGATCGGTCTCAGATGCTCCATAATCTTCGTTGCCGTGCTGGTCTTCTTCGGGATGCCAAGCTCGGCGGCGGACTGGAAAACGTACCAGCAGTCGTTTGTTTCCGCCGACGGCCGAATCGTGGATTTTTTTCAGAATTCCATCAGCCATTCGGAGGGCCAGGGCTATGGCCTGCTCCTGGCCATGATGAACGGCGACCGGGCCGCCTTCGACCGCATTTTCAGATGGACCACCGACAACCTGCAGGTGCGCCGCGATGCGCTATTCGCCTGGTCCTGGGGCCGGCGACCCAACGGCGAATGGAGCATCATCGACTACAACAACGCAAGCGACGGCGACATCCTCATTGCCTTTGCTCTGCTGAAGGCGGCGGATCGCTGGGGACATCCCCCCTTTCGCGAGGCCGCCCTGCGCATCGTCCGCGACATCCGAGCCCACTTGGCGGTGACCGCACATGATTTTCAACTCATCGCCCCGGCTTATTTCGGTTTCAGCGGCCAGACGGGAAACACGTTCAACATCGGCTACTTGGTGCTGCCGGCCTTTGCCGAGTTCGCCAAGGTCGATGACGACACCTTCTGGAAACGAACCCTCAGGGACAGCCAGCGACTCCTGGAGAAGGCGGCCTTCTCCCGCCTGAAACTGCCGGCGGATTGGGTGGCCCTGGAAGACGGACAGGTGACCATCGCTGCTGCCCGCAGCCCGTTTTTCGGCTATGAGGCGATCCGGGCCCCGCTCTACCTCGCATGGCATGGCAACAGCGGCAAGCTGGCCGCCTTCGCGGATTACCTCCAGTTCGTCGAGCGCGCCGGCTACCTGCCGAACCGGGTGAACCTGGTGAATGGGGAGGTGGCCGTTGAGGAAGCGCCGGCGGGGTTTTACGCCGTGATGGGGCTCTGCGCCCAACGCTCAGGCCGGGGGGATCTGGCGCAGAAGCTTTTTCAGGATGCGGGGTCAAAGCTGGCCGGCGAACCGAAGGACTACTATTCCAACACCCTTTTCCTCCTGGCTACGGGCAAAATGGAATGACCGTGATGTTTCGGTTTTTTCTGATCGTAATCCTATTTCTGTCCGCTTCCGCGCCGCACGGATGGGCCCAGGTGCGCCAGGAACCCCTGGATCAGGTCCTCCGCAGCGATCCGCAGCCAGCGCGCCAAAGCGGCGAAGACCACACGCAAGGCGTCACCCAGCGCCGCTCGGCCGAGCAGGTCCGCACCCGGACTCACGACAGCCGGGTGGAACTGGCCGAACCGCCCTGGGAGTACACCTCGCCCGAGGATGCCGACATCCTGGAAGGCTGGGATTCCCGGTACCCCGCGGTTCCCGCCAAACCGCCATCCGAGCCGGGCAGCACCAAACCTTCAGCCCTGACCCAGGCGTGGCAGCTCTACCGCCGCGGCAACTACGCCGCCGCCGCCAAGGCCTTTGCAGCGCTGGCCGCCTCCGGCAATCGGCAGGAGGCGTTGAACGCACGCTTGGGGCTCGCTTACAGCCTTATCAAACAAGGCCGGCGCGATCAGGCCATTCCACATTTGGCGTCCCTGGTGGATGAGGGCTACCGGCTCTCGGAAACCCGTCTCGCGCTGATTCATGCATTGATGCAGAGCGGCCGGTGGGCGGAAGCCCGCGCGCAGATGGCACAGCTTCCGCCGGACCAGCGCGCTGTCTGGGAAAAACGCCTGTTGGAGGCCCTGCTCCTGAAGGAGTACCAGGCCCTGGCGCCGACAGCCGGCTCGCAGGCCTTGTCAGCCTTCATGGATGCCCATGCCAACGCTTTCGCCGATTGTGTCCGGCCGGACGTTTTCCACGACATCGCCAAGCGGCTCGCCGAGGCCGGCGCCGCGCAGCAGGCGACAGAGCTGCGGCGCAAGCTCCTGCAATGCCCCCTGCCCCCGGACCTGCGCCAGGGCATTCTCGCCGAGCTGATGAACTCCCTTACGGACGAGGACGCCCTGTCGCTGCTTCAAAAAGAAAGACCCGGGCTGCGACAGGCCGCGCCGAAGTCTGCCGCCGAACTCGACGCCCTCGAGTTGCAGATCCTGAAGCGCCGGATGACTGCCCAGTCGGCGGATTCAGACGCCAAGGCCAGCCTGGCGGAAGAGATCCTTAAACTCTCGCCGGCAGATCCCGACGGCCTGTCGGCGCTCGCCTGGTATCGTTTCAACCGCGGGGAGGTTGCCGAGGCAGAGAACCTTTTCGCCCGCCTGGCCGAAGAGGACCCCGGCAACAAAGACTACGCCCTGGGCCTGGGGTATGCGCGCCTGAATTCCGGCAAGCTCGACACCGCCTTGGAGGGTTTGGATCGGGGTCTGATCCCCGAGGACGCCGAAACCCGCAGACTGAGACAGCTGGTGTACCGGAAGCAGGCAGCCGACGCCTACGATTCCGGGATATGGGACGCGGCGGCCCGGCATCTTGAAAAACTCCTGGCGCTTGACCCCACGGACGCGGACGCGAAAGAGCTTCTGGCCTGGACGCGCTATCGGCAGGGCCGCTGGGATGAAGCCCGTGCGCTGATGGAGGAAAGTTTTTCCGCAAAACCCAGCCCGTCGCTCGCCGCCGGTTTGCTGGGGGTCTACACCACGGCCGGGGATGAAGACCGGGCTCACGGCATGGCCGACCGGCTGGTCAACGACCCCGACCCGGAGGTCCGGGCGGCGATGGGGCCTTTCTTCTTCGACCGCGGGGCGCCCGTCACGGCCGCCCAGCTCGACCGCGACCCCGACCGCTGCTATCGAAACGCAGATTCGCCGCGCATGGAGGCCTTTCTCTACCACCGCAGCAAGCAGGGCGACGGCAAATTCGGCGATATCGAGGAAACCGCGCTGCCCATCACCTTCGTCTACCCGACCGCCCTCGGCAACCAGTGGTCCGCGGCCGTCACCCCCAAACATCTCTCCGGCAACGGCGGCTCCTCCACGCCCCAGGCCGGCCGGTATTACCGGTTCCTGGACGGTGCCGCCAAAAAGCAGGACCTGGAAGACAGCCTGTTCGTGGTCCAGCCGGATGTGGGTTTCGCCATGGAGGGACAACTGCACACGGACATCCACATCGGCTCCACTCCCTTCAACGGTCCCGTCGCCCCCACGCCCACCTTCGAGGCCCGGCTCAGCGCGTCGGATTGGTACGTGGGCCTCCACCGCAGCAACGTGAAGGATTCGATCCTGTCCTACGTCGGGCAGAAAGACCCCTACGGCAACGACGAGTGGGGCCGAGTCACCCGCAACGGCATCGAGGCCGGCAAGACCTGGCCGCTCGCCGGCAGGTGGTGGGTGAGCGGATCGGCCGGTTTTGACTACTACATGGGCGACAGCGTCTGGGACAACCAGGCCGTGCACCTCGACACGGCCGTCGGCCAGACCCTGCTCTTCGACCGCGACGAGTTCAGCTACGGCCTGTTCCTCACCGCCCAACACTTCCGCCGCAACAGCGACTTCTACACCTATGGTCACGGCGGCTACTACAGCCCGGAGCTGATGACCATGGTGGGCCCCTTCGTGCGCTATCGCACCGCCGTCTGCCGGGACTACTGGGTCGACGTCCAGGCCTCGGCCGGGTGGCTCCACCAGCGACTCGACCGCAGCCCGTTCTACCCCCTCTTCGACGGCGATACCGCCGGCTTCACCCCCGCGGCCGCGGCCGACGCCAACGGCGAATACGACTCCGACACCGACAACAAGATCGGTTTCAACCTGAGGCTGCAGGGCATGAAGCTGATCACGCCCCACCTCGCCGCCGGCGGCTTCGCCTCCGTCAACAACAGCACCGACTACACCGAATGGACCGCCGGCGTCGGCATCCAGATCTTCTTCGACCCCCAGAACCTCTTCTGGACGCGCAAGGACATGTTCAGCGAATTCGGGAAGTATTCGAACAAGTAAAGCACCCCCTCAACCGGCTGTTGAAAAAACATCAGGCCGTCGGCCCAGGCGACCTGCATCCTGGGAAGCGGGACATAGTCGCTCCTGTTGAGGAAAAAGCTTATGGGGATATTGATTTCATGGCGGGAGACAAAATGAAAACAACTCGACTTGGGGCCACAGCTCTGGAGATTTCTGAGATAGGCTTTGGGGGTATCCCTATTATCCCGCTGCCGCAAGAAGAAGCCGTTTCAGTTGTCAGACACTGTTTTGATTTGGGGATCACGTTTTTTGATACGGCCAACATGTATCCCTCGAGTGAAGAAAAACTCGGGGTTGGCCTGAGGTCAATCAGAAACAAGGTCGTCATTGCCACCAAAACCGCCCAAAGAGATGCCCAGGGTGCTGCTGATCACATTGATCTATCTTTGCGGCAACTTCAAACTGACTGGATCGACGTTTACCAGCTTCATAACGTATCCAATGAAGATGCTCTCAAGCAAGTGCTGGCTCCTCAGGGGGCTTACGAGGCCGTTTCTAAGGCCCGCGATGCCGGGAAAATCCGTTTTATAGGCATTTCGTCTCACAGCATTGCGACGGCTATGGAAGCTCTGAAAACGGGGTTGTTTCAGACCCTCCAATTTCCATTCAATTTCATTGAAAGCGACCCGGCCCATCAACTCTTTCCCTTAGCAACCCAAAACAATGTGGGCATCATCGGCATGAAACCCTTAGGGGGAGGAGTCCTGGAACGAGCTGACCTCTGTTTCAAGTATTTGCAGGGACATCCTTATGTTGTACCGATTCCCGGAATTCGGGAAAAAATAGAGGCCGATGAAATCGTTGAACTATACCGAAAGCCTGAACCCCTATCGGAAGCCGATTTAAATGAAATTGAAAATATTCGTGCGGCGTTAGGCGAAAAGTTCTGCCACCGCTGCGAGTATTGCATGCCCTGTGAGCAAGGAGTCCAGATCTCATCCGTTCTCATGTTCCAAGCCGCCGCAAAACGTTTATCTCGAGAAGGTGTCAAGGGCTGGATTGGAAAGGCCATGGAAAGCGTCGAGCAATGCATTGAATGCGGTGAATGCGAAAAAAAGTGCCCATATAATCTGCCGATTTCCGATCTGCTCAAAGAAAATCTGGCACTTTATAATCAGTATACCCGCTCTTAATTTCATGTTTGAAAAATTGACAGCGATTCTATCGTGTCGGAAGTTGCATGATCATCATGCCCAAAAAGGGCAAAACCGGGAGCGCTGGACACAGCGTAGCGCCAGTATTCATTTGATTTAAATTGGCTATTGCAAGGTCTACTAAGCCCGGAATATATCCGACGTATCCACGAAGGACCCTTTCTAATATAGTTTCAGCCAATCTCAGGAACCGATAGCCTCCTAACTCACCGTAAACCGCAACTAATCTACAATTCCTCGAATCGATACATTTAATCTGCTAAACCAACCACGCCTTCAGCCCAGGCAAGGATTGGACTGAGGCACGCTATCGATACCTCGAACCACCCCAGGATTCGTTTGATTTCAATTGTCTATAGCAAAATTGGCGGGGCATAGAATATCATCCGATCTTGAATTTCGGCAAATTTGTGATAGCGGAAGTGTCTGGAAAAGGCACGTATTCACAGGGTAGGCACCTGGGAGCTTGACCCCCGCAGTGTTCCCATGCTATTCGGTTTATACCCTGCCGCTATGACCTCTAATCGGCGGAGCTTTCATGAAAGCTGACCTGTTAGTTCTCAATGCCCGCATCCACACCTTAGATGATCAATGCACCATTGTCGACTCGCTCGTTGCCTTGAATGGCAGAATTCTCGCGGTTGGGCCGACGGAAAAGCTCAACACGCTGGCTGCACCAAATACCGAAGTGTTCGATCTTGGCGGGCGCACAGTCCTGCCAGGCTTTATTGATGCTCATGAGCATCTCTCCTGGTTTGCCGAAGAGCCCTTGAAGCTTAATGTATCCCCCGCCCACGTGAGGAGCCTGCTGGATCTGACCCAGATAGTGAGCCAGAAGGCCGCGCGACTCCGACCAGGGGAATGGGTGCAAGGGGTTTTATATGACGACACGAAGATGGCAGAAGGCAGACCGTTGACTCGTGAGGACCTCGACAAGGCAGCTCCCCACCACCCCGTCATCATCGTCCATGTGAGCGGGCATTGGGCAGTGGTCAACTCGGCCGCATTGAAGGCTGGCAGACTCAACGATCAGTCGCCTGACCCCAAGGGAGGCACGCTTGGGCGCGCCCCCGTAACTGGTCGCCTCGATGGGCGTTTGATCGAAATGGCCATGTTCAATTTCGCCTTCGAAAGCTTGGCCGTGGGACCCACCGTGGTGCCTCCCTTCGCACGGGACGTGAGGCGCAAAGCCCTCAAAAGAGCTGCCGGGATCCTCAATGCGGCCGGTGTATGCGGTGTCGGAGATGCACTCACCGCACCCAGCTACGTAACGACGTACCATGACCTGTTTGCTTCCGGAGAGCTCTCACTGCGGGTCAACATGATCATCCCTTACATCTTTTTACAAAACATGGAGCAGCTCGGTTTGCCCGGACCTTGGGGGAACGAGTGGGTGCGTTGCGCCGGAATCAAAGTGATCATTGATGGCGCGATTGCGGGCCGTACCGCTGCGTTGAAAAACGGCTATGCCAATGACGCCAGCAACCACGGTGTTCTATTGATAGAAGACCAAAATGAACTAAATGAAATTATAGACCGAATCCATCGGGCCGGTTACCAGGCCTGCGTACATGCCAATGGCGACATAGCAATAGAGATGGCCCTGAAGGCAATCGAGCACGCCCAGAAGGGTTGCCCCCGCGAGAACACGCGCCATCGTATAGAACATTGCACTATGATCAATGACCAACTGCTCGCCTGGATGGCACGCCTTGGTGTGGTGGCGCTGCCTTTCGGGTCCTACCTGTGGCAGCATGGAGAAAAACTCCGCCCATTTTACGGACAACGGGCTGACCGAATGTTTGCCCATGGAAGTTTCTTGCGGGCAGGCGTGAGGGTGGCCGGTTCCTCCGATCACCCTGCCGGTCTCTATCCCCCCTTGCTCGGAGTCCAATCAATGGTGACGCGTCGGACCGCTGCTGGCGAGATCATCGGAGCTGAGGAGAAGATACCTTTACTCGAAGCTTTCCGGATGTACACGGTTTACGCGGCTTATGCCTCCGGCGAAGAAAAGATCAAAGGGCGGCTGGTCCCCGGGCAACTCGCGGATATGGTCGTTCTGGAGCGGGATCCTTGGGACTGCCCTGCAGAGGAAATCAGCACTATTGGTGTCCACCAAACGATCGTTGGGGGGCGCACTGTGCACGGCCCTCACTGCAACGGGGCACATCTCCGTGCAGAAGATGAAGCGTAAACGAGTGGAGCAAAAAGGCACACGGTGGCACTACTTGAGACTCAAAATGTAACCAAGTCTTTCGGAGCACTGGCTGCCGTTTCCGAAGCGAACTTGCAGGTTGAGGCCGGAAAAGTCCACTCAATCATTGGACCGAACGGTGCAGGCAAGACCACTCTTTTCAACCTGCTCGCAGGCATTTTCCCGCCGACGTCCGGGACTATTCTTTTCGAGGGTCGGGATATTTCGGCACTCAAACTTCACGAGCGCGCTAAAATCGGTATCGGACGTTCTTATCAAGTGACGAGCATATTCCCCGAGCTAACGGTTCATGAAAACGTGCGGTTGGCGGTCCAATCGAAGGCGTTGAGGCGCGTTTCCCTATTCAAACCGGCCGAGCGTCTAAAAGTTATTGTTGAAAAGGCAGACCGCATTTTGGAGGAGATGGGCATAGCCGATTACCGAAACCAGATTGCGAGCACGATTCCTTATGGTAGCCAGCGCTCTTTGGACGTCGGCATAGCGCTCGCTACCGACCCGAAGCTGCTGCTGCTGGACGAACCGACCAGCGGCATGTCCCCCGAGGACACGGTTAAGATGATTGGTTTGGTGGAGCGGATCTCCCAAAATTACACAATTGCCTTGATCGAACACCATATGAAAGTGGTCATGTCCATATCTGACATGATCACGGTTCTCAGCCAAGGAATGATAATTGCCGAGGGATCACCCGAGGAGATTCAACGAAACGAAGATGTTCGCCGCGCCTACCTCGGAGGGGGGAAACAGTTGTGAGCGAGAATCCCGCCATGCTTCGATTGGAGAATATTCATACCTTTTACGGCAAGAGCCATATCATTCAAGGCGTCTCCTTTGAGGTACGCAAGAAGGAGTGCGTGGCACTTCTTGGGCGAAACGGTGCGGGAAAGACGACCACCCTGCGCAGCATCATCGGGCTGGTACCTCCCCGATCGGGTCGCATTCTTTTTAACGGTCAGAACCTCCATGGGCAAAAGCCTTTTCAGATATCACGCCTCGGGATCGCTTACGTGCCTGAGGATCGGCAGATTTTTCATTCACTGACGGTCCTTGAAAATCTGTCCCTAAGTATCCAGAAAAAGCGCGCTGAAGGCCAATGGGGCCTCGAGCGGGTTTTCGACTTTTTCCCGGGCTTGGCGGAACGGCGCAACAACAGGGGCAATCAACTGAGCGGGGGTGAACAGCAGATGCTCTGCATTGCCAGGGCACTGATGACCAATCCGGACCTCCTCCTGCTGGATGAACCGACCGAGGGATTGGCGCCGCTGATTGTAGAAAAACTGCTCGCGGTTATCCAAAGCCTTAAACAGAGCGGGCTGACAATTATTCTGGTGGAGCAGGACGTACAAGCCACCCGGGAGGTGGCCGACCGTTACTGCATCCTCCAGCAAGGGCTGCTGGTTTACCAAAGCGAACACTCGGAGTTTTGGTCCAAGCCTGAACTGCAGGAAACCTATCTTGGAGTTTAAAGCGCGACAAGCGAGCTAATGCCCAAACAAAAAGGAGGAAACATGAAAAAAAAGATCACACGAAGAACGTTTTTAAAGAAGTCTGCTTTGGCAGGGGCGGGGCTTGTGGCTGCCGGCGGCTTCATGCCGATGCGGTCCTTGGGTGCTGAGCCGCTTAGAATCCTAATCGGCACCACCTTCTCCGGGGCGTACGCCGAAACAGGGGACTATGTCCGCAAGGGCACTCAATTGGCAGTGGAAATGTTTGGAGGGCAGGTCCTCGGGCGACCGATTGAAATCGTCGAGCGTGATGTGCCGAACCCGTCCGAGGGTGTGAAAAAGGCTCAGGAAGCCGTAGAAAAACTGGGGGTCAAATTTTTCTTCGTCTCCCCTTCCAGCCCGACAGTATTAGCGGTGTCGGAATATGCCGCCAAGCAGCAAGTGCTACTGATCGGTGCTGCAGGCGCGGACGAAATCACCGGCAAAAGCTGCAACCGCTTCACATTCAGATGGCCGGTCGCTACGTGGGGCGCCATTCGGGAGGTGGTCCCCCGTATCATCGATGTCTACAAGGCAAAAACATTTTATACCATTACCCCAAAATACGTTTTTGGCGAGGATCTGCTTCGAAACACTCAGGAGGTCCTGAAAGCCAAAGGACTCACATCCCTCGGCAATTCCGACCATCCCATGGGCGAATCCGACTTCAGCTCACATCTCACCAAAGCCATGGCCGCCAAGGCCGATTGTGTATTGTTCCTCAATTTCGGGGGCGATACCACAAACGCCCTCAAACAGGCCAACATGTCTGGGCTGAACAAGGTCTCCCGTATTGCATGCGTTTGGGGCTCGGGTTTGACTCAGATGAAAGCCATCGGCCCCAAGATCCTTGATGGGGTCATCTGGGGCCTACAGTATTTTTACAAGGTCGAAGCGCCTGGAAATAAAAAATTTGTCGATGCCTTCCGAAAGAAATTCAATGAGACGCCAAACTATCTTGCTGCGAATCCCTTCACCAATATCCTGGTGCTGCTCCAGAGCATAGACAGAGCCAAAACGGATGATCCGATCAAAGTCGTACAGGCGATGGAGGACTTCGAGTACGAAGGGTTGACTGGGCCGGAAAAGTTCAGGGCGTGTGACCACCAGGCTGTGAAACCTTACTACACGCTGCAATGCAAAGCCGCGGAGGCCATGAAGACGCCAGACGATTTTGCCGACATCATAGGTTCGTCTACCAATATTCAACCTTGCGCCGAAACTGGCTGCAAAATGAGTTGACGCTTCAGATTCAAAGTGCCCTTACTTGGTTTTTCAAGTGAGGGCACTCACCTCTAAAATTGATTACAAAACGGGTTAGCGGAATGACCGACCTGATCATCGCGCAAGTCTTCAATGGCCTCGTTTTGGGAATGATTTACGTGCTTCTCGCTATGGGACTTTCCATCGTCTGGGGCATGATGGATATCATTAATTTTGCCCACGGACTCTTTTTTGCATTAGGGGCCTATCTCGCATTCACCGTTTCCGCCTGGAGTGGAAACTTTTTCGTTTGTCTGCTCGTTGTGCCTTTGGCCACCGCCGCAATTGGAATGCTGCTGGAAGTTATTTTACTTAGGCGCCTTTATGGGCAGAACATCCTCTATCAGATCCTGATGACCTACGGCATAGCGATCGCGGGGCGCGAACTGATCGTCATATTGTATGGGCCGGTCGGGAAGAGTTTTGATCAACCGGACCTTCTGACGGGGGTCATCTCCATCGCGGGCATATTTTTCCCGATATACCGGGTCTTTGTTTTCGCCGTAACCATCCTATTGACATGGAGCATGTGGTTCGTCATCGAAAAAACCCGCTGGGGGTCTATCATCCGCGCCGGTACCGAGAATCTCAAAATGGTCAGTTGTTTGGGCATCAATATCTCAGGGGTTTTGACCCTTACCTTCGGGGTGGCAATGGCCATCGCGGGACTGAGTGGCGTGCTGGCGGCCCCGATGCGGGGAATCGAACCTTTCATGGGCGACCTGATATTGGGGATTTGTTTTGCAACCGTGGTTATTGGCGGCATGGGCAGTTTCACTGGCGCAGTAGCCGGAGGGCTTATTGTGGGGCTGAGCCAGAGCTTGATAACCCTTGTGATGCCGAGCGCCTCGGTGATCATCATCTTTATAGTCATGGCAGCCATTCTTCTCGTACGGCCGCGCGGCTTGATGGGTATACGGGATTGAGGAAGGGGAGTGCCGATGTCCACTGGCGAGAAGACCTCGATGCTTGCCGCATTGTGGTGTGAAAACCAGCCGATTGTCTTGCTGGCAGCTCTTTTCATAGTTTTTCCCTTCGTGCTTCCCTATACGGCATTAGCCAACGAAATCATGCTCTTTGCTCTTGCTGCCGTAGCTTTCGACCTTTGTCTGGGCTACAGCGGTGTTATGATGTTCTGCCAGGCATCCTTTTTCGGAGTCGCAGTGTACGCCACTGCACTCACTTTACTGCATTTAACTTCCAACATCTTTGCGGCCATCGCGGTGGGGGTTATTTCCGCCTCGGCCATCGCAGTAGTAGTCGGCTTCATGGCCACGCAGCGCAGCGGCAGTTACGCGGTCCTTCTCACGTTAGCCTTTGCCGAAATGATATATTTCATCGCTTTCCAATGGAGCAGCCTCACCGGCGGGGATAACGGCCTGACCGGCATTAAGCGGCCGAACCTCGAAATATTCGGGCTTCCCTCAATCAGCCTGCAATCCTCTCTTTCGTATTATTTTTTTTCATTCGTTTTCTTCATCTTCGCTTTCTACCTCATTCGTCGCATCACCCTCTCGCCTTTCGGCAAGGTGCTGATGGCCATAAGGGAGAACGAACAGCGGGCCCAAGCCATCGGCTACAACACCCGTTTGTATAAGGTAGCGGTTTTTGTAATCGGCGGCGCTTTTATGGGGCTTGCCGGCGCGCTTTACTGCATGTATATCTGTTTTGCCCACATACACTACGTTCATTTCGAGATTTCCGGAAACATCGTCATGATGGTTCTCACGGGCGGTATGGGAACCCTCTTTGGGCCTGTTGTGGGGGCCTTTATCATTGTTCTGGCTTCGGACCTGGCCAGTGCGCTGTGGGACCGCTGGATGATCGTTATGGGGATCCTGTATATTTTATTTGTGCTCTTCGCCCGTGGCGGCATTTGGGGATTGTATGAGAAGCTGCTACGCACCCGGAAAACCCAAAAGCGAAAAAATCCTCGCTCGAAGGAAGCTGCTGTATCTTCCTGATCGCCTCCTTTAAATCCTGCGGCTGGCCCCACATAAAACTTTTATGAAATTCGACACCATTATCAGGAATACGCGGGTGATAGACGGTAGCGGGGGACCTGTGTTCCTGCCTGAAATCGGCCTCCTCAACGGGCGCATTGAACGCATCGAGAACGCCTTAAGCGGCTGGTCCCCCGAGGAATTGGATTGCGCGGGGATGGTGGTCTCCCCCGGATTCATTGATGCCCACTTGCACGCAGATTTGTCGTTGCTGGCCAAAGGCCTCGAACATGAAAAACTCCGAATGGGAGTGACCACAGAGGTTATTTTTCAGTGCGGTTACTATGCCTTTCCTGTTTCGGACCGCTACCGCCGCCCGCGCTCGAAGACCTTCGCCGGTTTTCTCCCTGGAGTCCGCCTCGGCTGGAACCGGTCTACACTGTCTGAATATCGCCGTGAGTGCACATCCGCCGGCCTGACCCAAAACATCGTTCCGCTTGTCGGCCACAATGAGGCAATCAAAGATCGCTATTTGACGCTGAGTTCGGTTGATCAAAGCTTGGTGTTGACCGTATAATTTGAAGGAGGAGGCCCCATGCGCGTCGTCATTGCCATGATGAAACATGAGACCAATACATTTTCTCCAGTGGCGACCCCCTTGAAACGCTTCACGCAGCACGCTTGCCATTTCGGAAAAGACGCCTTTCGGGCTTTCAAGGGTACCAATACTCCTATGGCGGCTTTTATTGATTTGGCCGAATCCGCCAAAGCTGAAATCGTTACCCCGGTTGCCGCTGAAGCCTGGCCCAGCGGAGTCGTCCATGCAGAGGCTTATCAAAGGATCAGCGATTCGATTTGTGAAGCAGTCTCCAAAGGGTGTGACGCCGTCTTTCTCGATTTGCATGGCGCTATGGTCGCCGAAACAACCGATGACGGAGAAGGAACGTTGCTGGAACGTATCCGCACAATGGCACCTGAACTGCCAATTGCTGTAGCACTCGATTTGCATGCAAATCTAACCGCAAAAATGGTCCACAATTGCGATGCGATTGCCGGCTATACCACTTATCCTCACGTCGACATGTATCAAACCGGCATCAGGGCAGGCCAGATTCTGATACAAAAGTTGAAGGGCGAAGTCCATCCCACCATGGCCTGGACAAATCGACCAATGCTGCCTCACACGTTGCGCATGAGCACGGACTCTCCCCCGATGGGGGATTTAGTGGCCATGGCCAGAGCCGCCGAGGAACAAAAAGCCTTGGCGGCGACGGTCTTCGGCGGATTTCCTCTGGCGGATTTCAGTGATGCCGGTCTCAGCACAGTCGTAGTAACGAACGCAAATTGCCCGCTTGCCGAACATCTCAGTGCAAGCTTGGCAGACGCTGCCTGGGAACGGCGGCATGAGTTTGTCTATCAGGCTGAGCCTCTGGCACAATCGGTTGCTCGCGCGAAAGAGTTTTCCGAGGGACCGATTCTTCTCATCGATCACGCCGATAACTGCGCTTCCGGCGGAACCCAGGACACCATGGCGGTGGTGGAGGAAGTCGTGCGCCAGGGTCTGGGGGATGTTGCCGTAGGTGCCATTCGTGATCCGGAAGCGGTTGCTCGTCTCATTGAAATCGGAGTCGGCACTACCGCCACGATCCCTCTGGGCGGCAAAGTGGACATGCCCAGCATTGAAAAAAGAGGTAAGCCTTTGGAAGTAACCGGAAAGGTCCGAGTCATTTCCGACGGGGACTTCGTCGTCCGCGGACCCATGTATACGGGAGTTCAAATGCACATGGGCAAAGTTGTCGTATTCGACACCGGAAAAGTTCAGTTGCTCGTTATTGAAAACAACCACGAGCCATTTGACTTGGGGATGTTTCGCAGCGTCGGCATCGAGCCGACGGCCAAGCGCTACCTGCTGCTCAAGTCTCGACTCCACTACCGAGCAGGTTTTCTGCCCATTGCCAAACACATTGTCGAATGCAATGGTACCGGCGTGACCAGCTCGGACTACAGTCAATTCAAATTTTCTAAAATACGAAGGCCAATCTTCCCCTTCGATCCGAATACGGCTACGTGATCGCATCAGCGGTCATGGGGAATCTCCCCAACGGGAAAGCTTGGCACAAATGCAAGGAGGTAGGCATGGACAAAGCGGTTTCCGACTTAATGGCTGTCCTTGAGGTCCCCGGCATCTCGACCGAGGAGGCCGAGATCGTCGTCTACCTGGGCAAGTTTCTCCGCTCGCAGGGAGTGCCGGCAAATGCAATCCGCTACGACCGCACCCAGGACCAGAGTGAGTACGGAGGGTAGATTGGCAACATGATCGTTCGTCTGCCGGCTCGCGGTGGGCACGCCGGCACGTCGCGAATGTTCATGGCCCACCTCCACACCGTAGCCCTGTGCCGCAAGGCCAAGCCTCGGATCGACCTAAAGGGCCGGCCCCGCCGGCTCGTCAACGACAACCTCGAATCTGCCTTGTGCGCAGACAACCGCAGCGGGGTGGCTGTCTTGATGCACTTAGTACGTTGGCTGGCGGAGAGTAAGGCCTCCCACCCACCTATCTTTATCGCGAGACGTTCCAACAGGCTGCGGCAGAGACGGAAAATGCCGCCGGAGAGGCCGTCTGCACGGAGTAGAAGCACGAATCCTATGCCATTCCACAGGACGCACTTGTTGTGCGAACCACGGCTCAAATTAGAAAGCTTTTACTCTGCCGTCGCCGAGTCATTTTTGAACATCATGTTAACCTTGCAACGTAGCTTAAAATGAAACGAGAGGCGAAGTTTGGTTATCTGTGGTATTATTCCACCTGTCTTTGGCGCCCAGTACGGATCTCTGTCCACCTGCGGATTCGACTGTGGCGATTAAACTCTCGATCGACTTTTTGTTGGTGTTGATCAGGTAAACTATCCATTCCCGGCGATCCTCAGAAAATTCGACGCAGGCACGCTATCTACCATCCAACCGTTTAAAATGGGCGACGATCTGCAAATGTGATAGGATAGGTAATAAAAAAGCGAATTCTTATCCTTTCGCGAAAAGGAGGAGTCATGGGCGAAAAGCTGCTGTCGAAGGCGCTCGAGGAGATGTCGCGTCGAAGGTTTCTCGAGGCCATGGGGGTCACTGGTCTCGCTCTCGCCGGTTTGTCGCTCGCCGACAAGAAGGCCGCTGCTGCCGAGCCTGTCGCAATCGGCGACCTCCAGTTGGGCGAGGACGTCTTCGCTTACATCGCGAGGGTCAAGGACGGGTTCGATCAGGCCCTCTATCAGCAGGTGATCGGCGCGGCGAACGCGTTCAAGGAGGGCGACGAGGCCATCGGCGTGAGCGCCAAGGACGAGGCGACCCGCCAGAATGCGCGCGCGCTCCTGGCCAACACCAAGATAAAGGACCTCTACGACCACCCGCTGCAGGTCGACAGCGTGCAGAAGCTCGTCTGGAGCACCACCGACCAAGCCCAGTACGCCAAGGTCAAGGACTGGACCATGGGTCAGCTGAAGGAGTTCCTGCTGACGAAGTCCGAGGCCGAGATTAAGGGGATCATGTACGGCCTCACAAGCGACACGATCGGCTGCGTGCCGAAGCTCATGACCAACGAAGAGCTGATCGCCGTGGGCAGGAAGATCTTCAACGTCATTCCTGGCACCAAGCTCGGCGCCAAGGGCTACATGGGTGCCCGCATCCAGCCCAACTCTCCCACGGACCACCCCGACGACGTCCGGTGGCAGACCTTCAACGCGTTCGCCTACGCCACGGGCGACATCGTGATCGGCACAAACCCGGTCGACAGCCAGGTCAAGAGCAACATCTCGGTCCAGAAGGCGCTCAAGGACATCGTAGAGACCTTCAAGCTGAAGGACGTCCTCCCGTGGTGCGTGCTCGCCCACATCGACGTGCAGGCCGAGGCGGCCAAGCAGGACCCCAGCCTGGTGGAGACGATGTTCCAGAGCCTCGCCGGCACCGACGACTGCAACAAGACCTTCGACGTGACGGTGGAGAAGATCCTGGGCTACGCCAAGGCGAAGAAGGGGCGGCGTTACGGGCTCTACTTCGAGACCGGGCAGGGTTCCGAGTTCACGAACGGTGCGGCGAACGGCGTCGACATGATGGTGCTCGAGTCCCGAAAGTACGGCTTCAGCCGGGCGGTAGGGATGGAACTCGCCAAGGTCCAGCCTCAGGGGCCCTGGCTCCACGTGAACGACGTGGCCGGATTCATCGGGCCGGAGGTGTTCAAGACGAAGGAGCAACTCGTGCGGTGCTGCCTCGAGGACATCGTCATGGGCAAACTCCACGGGCTTACCCTCGGCCTCGACATCTGCTCCACCCTGCACATGGAGGTCAGTCTGACCGACCTCGACTGGTGCCAGGACCAGATCATGCCGGCCAACCCGGCGTACCTGATCGCCCTGCCCACCAAGAACGACCCGATGCTGAGCTACCTCACCACCGCGTTCCAGGACCACGTCCGGATCCGGCAGAAGTTAGGATACAAGGTCAACGACGCGATGTGGGACTTCTACAAGCGGCTCGGGATCGTGGACAAGAAAAACAAGTACACAAAGCACTTCGGCGATCCCCTCTGGGTCTACTACAAGTACTGCGAGACCAAGGGCGACAAGAGATCCAAGGACGCGATCTACGCCGAGGGCAGGAGGAAGATGAAGGAGGTGGAGGCGAGAGGAGTAGACTTGGCCACGGGCCACGGAAAGGAGCTCTGGGACCTGAACCTGGAGCTCGAGAAGAAGGTGAAATCATACTACGACGACGCCAAGAAGTGCCTATGGGCGGAGCTGACCCCCGAGTTCGCGAAGTCCATTCCGAATGTGCTGCGGGTCAAGACCCTGTCGAAGGACAGGAACGACTACATCCTCCATCCGCCCACGGGTGAGCAGCTGAGCCCGGAGTCGGTCGCGGCAATCGAGAAGCTGAGGGACTCCTGGGGAGCCAAGGTCCCCAGGGGTCAGATCGTGATCTCCGACGGCCTGAACGCCAAGGCCATCATGGACGAGGGCCACCTCACCCCGTACCTGCAGGAGATGCGGAGGCTTTTGGCCGAGGCCGACGTCCCCATGAGCGATACGAACATCCTCGTCACCGGGGGAAGGGTGCGCGCCGGCTACCGGATCGGCGAGCTCCTGTTCGCGAAGGCCGACAACAAGGGCTTTAGAGGGATCCTCCACATCATCGGAGAGCGGCCCGGCACCATGCACCACTCCTACTCGGTCTACATCACGGTGGCGAAGGGAAGCGTCTGGGGGGAGAAGAAGATCGACCACGACATCACCAAGCTCGTCTGCAACATCGCCGACACGGCGCTGTCGCCGAAGAAGGCGGCCGAGGAAACCCTGACGATCATCCGGGAAATCGCTGGCAAGGAGGCGAACAACAGCCGGCGCCCGAGCTGAAGACCCCTGACGGATAGGCAAAGGAGCGGGGGTTGCTCGGGTCCACCGACAAGTTTCGACGCCTCGGCCGCGCGGGGCGGCCCGACGCTGCCGGACGTTCGCATTCTTTGCAGCGTCGCTTCGCCAGGCAGGTGAAACCACGCGGTGCCAGCGCTCTCGCCGTTAGCCGCTGTAGACATGAAGCAGGGCAGGAAGATGATCTATCCGTTTGAGAAGAGGTGAAACAGAAGGGAAAAGTTGGAACCGCAAGCTAAAAACGCCTTGCAGTGGACTCCTGACCGAATCCATCAAAATTCATTGTAACTGGGGTAGTGTTTCGATGCACTGCTCCAGCTTTTTTTATGTCCGGTGAAATGTCAGGGGCGGATTTTTTTAGATTGCCTGACGAAAGGTTAAAACCTCACAAGTGATACCATCCGGCGATTAAACCAATCCTTGGGGATTTCTGAAAACGTGATGGTTTTCGTCAGGTAATCGCAAACAAAGCCCGCTCCAGAAAAGTGTGGATATCATCCAGGCTGGGAGGAAGCAGGATAGGTGGTGCCTCTGACAGCCTGTACGTAATAAATAAAGCATTTAAAAACTTGAGTTACACGACACCAATCACAAGTAAAGCGGGGTGACCCCACACTCGGGGGCACCCCGTACTGTTTTAAGTAAAGCCTTCTTCAATCCGGAAGCAGGTCGTAGTAATAGCGCATCACATCCGAGCGTGTGATGATGCCGATCAACCGGCCGTCTTCCACCACCGGCAGCCGGCCGACGTCGTGCTGGACCATGAGTTGGACCGCCTGCATCGGGCTCTGGCTGGGTGCGATGCTCAGCACCTCGGTAGACATATAGGCTTTGACCGGCGATGTGATGTGAGATTCCTTGCGCATCTTGCGGAAATCCCGACGCGATATCATCCCCACAATAGTCCCCTTGTCGACCACCGGTATGCCGGTGATTCCCTTCGCACGCAGGATCATGGCGACCTCCTCCATGCGGGTCGCCGCGGTCACGGTGTGCACCGGGAAAGACATCAGGTCGATGATCTGCACCGACGCCTGCTGATGGCCCTTGATCAGCTCCAGGATCCACTGCCCGACGCCGTCAGGGGTGGTTCCTCTGATCTGGGCCGACCCGGCCCGGGGATGCCCGCCGCCGCCCATGCTGCGCATGATGGCCCCCACATCCAGCTCGTCGGTCTGGCTCCGGCCGATCACCATGCAGCGGTTCTTTTCGGGTTCGAAGAACACCCCGAACGCGGCATCGACATTCAGGATCTCCATGTACATGCGCAGGACCACGGCCAGGCCGTCGACATGCCCCTCGATGCTCAACTGGTTGACGCTGACGCTGTGACCCTTGACCCTGGAACGCTTCGCGTGCTGGAGCATCTTGAAGAGAATCGCCTTATGCTTTTCGCTGTAAGCCGGTTTCAAGAACGTGCTCAGGATGTTCAGGTCGGCTTTGCGCTCCAGCAGCCATCCAGCGGCGTAAGCATCCTCCGCGCAGGTGGAGGGGAAACTGAGGTTGCCGGTGTCCTCGTAGATGCCGGCCAGAAGCAAGGTGGCCTGCATGGGAGTCAGAATCTTGCGCTTGGCTTTCAGCTCGCGAACCAGCAGGGAGGTGGTTGCCCCCACCGGTTCGATGCAGCTGCGGTGGGCGTGGATCGAGCCCTTTTCAACGTGATGGTCCCAGACCCAGATCTCGAGGCTCTTGCGGGCCCGGAGGGGCTCCATGCGATCCAAGCGGCTCCAGCTGTTGGTGTCGACCACGATCAGCCGTTCGACCTGCTTCACGTCCACATCGCCGGGGGTGTGAGTCGCGAACAGCTCTTTGTGGATCGACAGAAAGGCTTTGACGTTGGGGTTGAGGGTTTTTGGAAGGACCGCAACACTTTCCGGGAAAAGCAAGGTGGTTGCAATGACAGAGGCAAAGCCGTCGAAGTCCGTGTTCTTGTGGGTCGTGACGATCTGCATTCAATTCAGCTCCGAAGTCAACCCGCACCGGCGTTCCATCATCAATACTCTTATTTTATCACATACCCACTGTGTCCGACAAGCCGACGCATGTGCGGGGGGCGCCCCGCGCCGGATGCGCTCCGGCAAGACGGTCGGCAGCGTTTGGTTGACACTGCCGGGCGGTTTGATATTAATAAGAATTTGTAATTGGCCAACCCGGGCCAGTCGGACCAAAATTCGAAATCCAAAGCACGAAACTCGAAACAAATCTGAACCGCCTCCATTTTGCATGGATTTTCACTCCTACGAGACGAAGGGGTACCAAGATGAACAAGGCCATTTTGTCGATTCTGGGACGCGACCGTCCGGGCATCGTCGCCGCCGTGTCGCGCGCCCTTTTCCAACAGAACTGCAACATCGAGAACGTCAGCCAGATGATGCTGCAGACCGAGTTCGCCGGCATCTTCATCGTCTCCATGCCGCCCGGCACCTCCGCCGAGGACCTTCACCGCGCGCTTTGCTCACGTCTGGCACCGCTGGGACTGCACGTGCACACCAAACCGTGTGAGAGCGGCGAGGATCATTGCGCGACGGGCCCTTGCGAGCCCTTTGTCATCACTACCCGGGGTCCGGACCGCAAGGGGCTCGTCGCCGACGTCTCGGAGGTGATCGCACGCCACGGCGTCAACATCACCCACCTGCAGGCGGTGTTCAAGGGCGGGGATGCCCCCGGCGACAACATCATGATCTACGAGGTGGATGTCCCGACGGTGGTGGACCAGCAGGCCCTGGCGCGCGACCTGCGCACCCAGGCCGAGGCCCTGCACCTGGAGATCAACATCCAGCACCGCAACATTTTCGAAACCCTACATCGCATATGAAAAGAGCGCTGCCATGCTGACCGACAGAGAAATCATCTCCACCCTGGAAATGCTCAAAAACGAGAACCTCGACGTGCGCACGGTAACGCTGGGGGTCAACCTTCTGGACTGCGCCGGGTCCGACCTGAACCACGTGCGGCGCCGGATCGCCGAGCGCGTGATGGGCCTGGCGGGCAAGCTGGTACCGGTCTGCGAGCGCGTGGGACAGAAGTACGGAATCCCCGTGGTCAACAAGCGCATTGCCGTCAGCCCCATCGCCGTGGTCGGCGCGGCGCTCTTACCAGCGGACCTGGTGGAAATCGCGCGCACCCTCGATGCGGCGGCACGGGAGGTTCATGTGGATTTCATCGGCGGTTTTTCCGCCCTGGTGGAAAAGGGCTTGGCCCGCGGCGACCGCTCCCTGATCGCTGCGATCCCGGAGGCGCTGGCCGCCACCGAACGGGTCTGCGCGTCGGTCAACGTGGCATCGACCCGCGCCGGCATCAACATGGACGCCGTTCTCCTGCTGGGGCAGACCATCAAGCACGCCGCCGCACTCACCGCCGATCGCGACGGTGCGGCCTGCACCAAGCTCTGCATCTTCGCCAACATCCCCGAGGACATCCCGTTCATGGCCGGGGCCTACCTCGGGATCGGCGAGGCGGATGCCGTGATCAACGTCGGCGTGAGCGGCCCCGGGGTGGTGAAGAAGGCCATCGACCGGGCGCTCAGCACCCGGCCGAACCTGGACCTGGGAAGCCTGTCCGAGCTGATCAAGAAAACCGCCTACAAGGTGACGCGCGTGGGCGAGTTGATCGGCCGCGAGGTGGCCGACCATCTGGGCGTCCCGTTCGGCGTCGTGGACCTTTCGCTGGCGCCCACCCCGAACGTGGGCGACAGCGTCGGTGAGATCTTCCAGAGCCTCGGCCTTCTGGCCATCGGCGTGCCGGGCACCACGGCCGCACTGGCCCTGTTGAACGATGCCGTCAAAAAGGGCGGCGCCTTCGCCAGCTCGCGGGTGGGCGGCCTGAGCGGCGCATTCATCCCGGTGAGCGAGGACCTGAACATCTCCGAAGCGGTCCGCAACGGGCATCTCTGCCTGGAAAAACTGGAAGCGATCACGAGCGTGTGCTCCGTGGGCCTGGACATGGTGGCCATTCCGGGGGACACCACGCCGGAAACGATTTCCGCCATCATCGCCGACGAGATGGCGATCGGCGTCATCAACAGCAAAACCACCGCAACCCGCCTGATCCCCGTTCCCGGCAAGGCAGCGGGCGACCAGGCGTATTTCGGCGGACTGATGGGCCACTCCACCATCCTCCCCGTCAACAACGGGAGAGGAGACAATCCCTTCATCCGCAGAGGGGGATTTATCCCGGCGCCGATCCACAGCCTTAAGAACTGATGCCATGGACGCCGCATCCCGAAGCCCTCGCGCCAGGTTTCCGACGGTCCGGCCCCTGATCGTCGACGTCCTTAAATTTTCTCTTTTGGCGGCGGTCCTCGCGACGGTAATGATCCGCTCAACGGAGGATCTGGGATACCATTGGCAATGGTACCGGGTGCCCCGTTACCTGTTGTCCGCCACGGAAGGCACCTGGATACCAGGCCCGCTGCTCAAGGGCCTCATCGTGACCCTGCAGATCACCGCCGTCAGTCTGGTCCTCGCCTCCGCCTTCGGACTGGCCACCGCCCTCATGCGCCTTTCCAATTCGGTGCTCGCGCGCACGGTGGCCAGGCTCTACCTGGAGCTCATCCGCAACACACCGTTGCTGGTGCAACTCTTTTTCATCTATTTCGTGCTGTCACCGGTGTTCGCGATCAGCGGATTCACCTCCGCCGTGCTGGCCTTGAGTCTTTTCGAAGGCGCCTATGCCTCCGAGATCATTCGTGCGGGGATCCTGTCCATCCACCGCGGCCAGTGGGAAGCCGCCTTCAGCACCGGACTCAACACCTGGCGCACCTATCGGCTCGTGATTCTGCCCCAGGCCCTGCGCAACATCATGCCGCCCTTGACCGGCCAGGCGATTTCGCTCATAAAAGATTCAGCCCTCGTCAGCACCATCGCCATCTATGACCTGACCATGCAGGGCCAGGCCATCGTCTCTGAAACCTACCTGGTGTTCGAAATCTGGTTCACGGTGGCCGCCATTTATCTGGTGATCACCCTGGCGTTGTCGTTTACGGTGGCGCTTATGGAAACACGATTTAAATTTCACCACTAAACATAAAGGAGGCCGTATGATCAGGAGGTTAAAGGCTGCCGTCCTTTTGGCAGCGGCGGTCGTTCTGTTCGACACTCCGCCCGCGACGTGCGGTGAACTGCAGCAAAAACTGATCGACGAGAGCACCATCGAGCAGGTGGTCAAACGCGGCGTGCTCCGCGTCGGAATGTCGACGTTTGTACCCTGGGCGATGACCGACAAGGCCGGCAACCTGATCGGGTTTGAGATCGACGTGGCCACGCGCCTGGCGCAGGACATGGGCGTGAAGGTCGAATTCGTGCCGACCAAGTGGGCCGGGATCATTCCGTCCCTGCTGACCGGAAAGTTCGATGCCATCATCGGCGGGATGGGCATTCTTCCGCAGCGCAATCTCAAGGTGAACTTCAGCATCCCCTACGACTACTCGGGGGTGGCCATTGTCGCCAACAAACAGCTGGCCGCGGGCTTCAACCGGCTGGAAGACTTCAACCGCGCCGAGGTCGTGGTGACGGCGCGGCTCGGCTCAACCTCGGCGGCGGCGGCCAACAAGTTGCTTCCCAAAGCCCAGAAGCGGTTCTTCGACGATGAGTCCCAGGTCATTCAGGAACTGCTCAACGGCAAAGTCCATGCCCTGCTGGGCGGAGCGCCCCTTCCGACCTATCAAGTCCTCAAATACCCGGACAAGCTTTTTCTGCCGGTCAAAGGCACCATCACCAAAGAGCCCATCGGCTTTGCCGTTCGCAAGGGCGATGTCGACACGCTGAATTTCCTGGACAGCTGGATCCGGGTGATGGAGGCCGAGGGCTGGCTGGCGGAGCGCAAGGCCTACTGGTTTGAGACCCAGGAGTGGGAAAGCCTGCTCAAGTAGGCAATCGCTTTCGATTTTAGAACAGAAAGAAGCAAACGCGCCATGCTTCCGCTGCAGGCCAAAAAACCCCGCTTCTCCATTCTGGACATCGTGATCGCTTTGGCGCTGCTGGCTGCGGCGGTGTTGGTGTTCCACCGCATTCAGGACGGTCTGAACTATCGGTGGGAGTGGAGCGCCTTGCCGCAGTATCTTTTCCGCTACGATACCGCGCACGGGCGGTGGATGCCCAACGTGCTCATCCAGGGTTTTTTCACCACCATCCGGCTGAGCATCTGGGCCACCGTGTTCGCCACCCTCATCGGAACGGCGATGGGGCTGATGCGGCTGAGCCGCAGCCGTTTCCGGCGCTGGGTGGCGTCGGCCTATGTGGAGCTGACCCGCAACACCCCGCCGCTGGTACTGGTGTTTATCTTCTATTATTTCATCGGCGAACAGCTGCTCCCGACGCTCGGGCCGGAGGATGCGCTCCGGCGCCTGGGGCCGCACGCGCAGGTTATCCTGTCAACCCTGCTGGCGCCCCCGGGGCTGCTCACGGCATTTTTATCGGCCGTGGTGACCCTGTCCATCTTCGAAGGCGCCTACATCACCGAAATCGTGCGGGCGGGCATTCAGTCCATCGACAGGGGCCAGCGGGAGGCGGCGGCGGCATTGGGGTTCACGCGCTGGCAACGCCTGCGGCATGTCATTCTGCCGCAGGCCGTCCAGCGCATCCTGCCGCCGCTCGGGGGGCAGTTCATCTCAACCATCAAGGACTCTGCGATCGTATCGGTGATTTCGATCCAGGAACTGACCTTCCGTGGCATGGAACTCATGTCTGCCACCTACCTGACCTTCGAGACCTGGATCACCATCAGCGGCATGTATTTCATCCTGACCTTCGGCTGTTCGCTGGGGTTTGAACGCTTGGAAAAAAGGGGCCGACGGCGGATGGCCTGAGGAAGGCCCGCGGTGCATGTTGATCCGCCGGGCCTGTCAACGCTTGTGAATGGGGTTCACTGCCGAGCGCGCGGCAACGCCTGAAACGCATTCGATCTTTTTGTGAGGCGGTTGGGACGCAACCGGCGGCTCTTACTTGACCGACACCACGGGGCATGTGGCTTGCATGATCACATATTGAGCCGTCGACCCCATCAGCAGCTTGCCCACCTTGGAACGCCGTTTCACCCCAACGATGATCTCATCGACTTCGGCCTCTTTGGCAAACTCGATTAAATCCTCACCCGGGGCCATCCCGCGGATCAGCAGGTGGGTTTTGCATGGAACGCCCTTTTCGGCGAACATGCTCATCGCCCATTCCATGCCGCGCTCGGCATCCTCGATGGCCTGCTGCTCGCCTTCAGTGCCCTTTTCCATGGAGGTGACCACGTCCACCGAAGCCCCGAACGCCATGGCGTGTTTTCGAGCCAGTTTGAGGGCCGCCTTGGCAGAATTACTTCCATCATAGCCGACTAAGATTTTCATAGTTTTCTCCCATGCCGATAGTAATTGGTCCCTCGTGCGAGAGGGCATTCGGCAACTCGTTTATTTTAAAAGCATCGTATGGTTCAAGGCATGCCGACGCCGTCGCGTTTCGCACGATCCTCCAAGGCCGCTTCTAACTAAAAAAATCGATCCTGTCAACCGCAGCCGGATGAAGCAACCGCCGGCGCCCAAGAACCTCAGCATCTATCCATAGCGCTGACAATCCGCCGGACGCCCCACCGGATGTGTTTCCACGTGAAACGTGGCTTTCGACAGCGGGGAGGATCCCCCAGGGATCCGTGGGCCCCGTACTATCTGATTGTCACGGTGACTGCGAAGCCCCTTGACACACCCACGGGCCTTCATTTAATCTCATGGTCCATCACCCGTTGGATGGCCCTTCACCCGGGATCATCTGAAAAACAGCGGCGCGGCGGTGCACATGTCGATAGCGCTTCCCCTCAAGGATTCCTACCACCTCGGCGTCATTTCCGATACGCATGGGTACCTGCCGCTCCGCGCACTGGGGGTGTTCCAGGGCGTAGACGTGATTCTGCACGCCGGCGACATCGGGTCGCAGGAGATTTTGCGGACGCTGGCGCAGGTGGCACCTGTTCTCGCGGTTCGCGGCAACATGGACGGCGGTCCCTGGGCCAACCTCCTGGCCGAGAAAGAATCCATCCGCGTCGGAGACGCTCTGATCCACCTGATTCACGACCTGCTGCGGCTGAGGCCGGACGCCGCCGGCAACGGGTGCCTGGCCGTGGTGAACGGTCACACGCACCGCCCTTCGGTGGAAACAAGGCACGGGGTGTTGTATGTCAATCCCGGCAGCGCCGGTGCCCCCCGCCACGGCGAGCACCCCTGCGTGGCCGTGATCCGCGTGGTGGGGACCGCCGCCCAAGCGGAGTTGATCCCTCTCCCCGACTGAAACCAGGCCCCGCCCGCCCCGCGACTTCCTACCGTGCTTGCGCTCGCCGGGAGAGAATCACCAGCGTGCGTTCACTCTGCAAACCCGGCAGTGTATACCGCTGCAGGTCCAGGGACAGAACGGCGCCCAAGGATTCGCCGGCGGCGGTGTTCCTCAACTCCTCCAGTTCAGCCGGTGAGACCCTTCCTTTCATGGCAACCACTCGGCCGCGGGGCTTGAGCAGGGGTAGCACGGCTTTTACAAACGGGGGTACTGCCGAGAAGGCCCGGCTGAAGATCACATCGTAGCGCCGTGCATGACCGGGCTGACAGGCCAGTTGCTCCACCCGCGCGTGCACGGCCTCGATGCACTTCAGATCGAGCACGCGGACGACGTGGCGCAGGAAACTCACCTTCTTGCGCACGGCGTCAAGCAAAGTGGTGCGCACGCCGGGGACGAGAATGTGCAGCGGCAGGCCCGGAAAACCTCCGCCGCTGCCGACATCGAGCAGGTCGGACCCCGGCGCCACCAGGCCGGCCGGGGCGAGCGAATCGAGGAAATGGTTCCGAGCGATGTCCGCCGGATCCCTGATGGCGGTGAGGTTGGTGACCGCGTTCCACTTCAGAAGCTCCTCAGCGTGACGTGCAAACAGCCTGACGTGATCCATCTCGAGCGCGATCCCCCAGGATGCCGCGCCGTCAATGATCAGCCGGGACCAATCCGCTGAGCCGATTTCCATGGATTCGACACCGGAATTATGGAAACGGTCTGAAGGGCGCCTCAGTTGATGCACACCCGGCGCACTTCCGAGATATCCGTTTTCCCCTGGAAGACCTTTTGGATGCCGTCCTGTTTCAGGGTCGTCATGCCCTGTTGCAAGGCCATGTTGAATATATCCTCGGTGTTGGCCTGCTTCTTGATCATCAGCTTGACCTCGGGGGTGCCCTCCATCAGTTCGTGGATCCCCATGCGGCCGCGGTAGCCGGTGCTCGAGCAGCTTTCGCATCCGACCGGCTTGAAGATTTTGATGTTTTCGGAATAATCGACACCGGCTCGGCTGAACCACTCATCGCCGTAGTCCGAACGCATTTCGTCGAACTCGTCCTTGCTCAGGACGTGTTCCTTGCGGCAATTCACGCACAAACGCCGGGTCAGACGCTGCGCCAGCACACCCAGGAAGGCATCCGAGAAATTGAGGGCGTTGAGCCCCATGTCCAGCAGGCGGGTGACGGTTTCCGGGGCGCTGTTGGTGTGCAGCGTCGAGAACACCAGGTGCCCGGTCAGAGACGCCTCGATGCCGATGGCGGCCGTTTCCTCGTCCCGCATTTCGCCGATCATGATCACGTCGGGGTCCGCTCGCAAAAACGCCCGCATCACCCGCGCGAAATCAAGCCCGATCTTGGGTTTGACCTCCACCTGGCGCAGCCCCTGCTGGGTGATTTCGATGGGGTCTTCAGCCGTCCATATCTTGATCCCCGGCTTGTTGATGTACCCCAGCAGGCCGTGCAGCGTCGTTGTTTTGCCGGAGCCGGTGGGGCCGACGGCCAGAATCAACCCATAAGGCTTGAGGACGATTTTCTTGATGATCCCGATATTGCGCTCGGTGAGCCCCATCTCATCGACCTTCATGGCCCCGGAGGAGGCCAGAATCCGCAGCACCACGTCCTCGAACCCCCCGGCCGTCGGCAGGGTGGCCACCCGCATCTCAAAGGGCGGGACCCCCTTGCGGCGGAATTTGATTTTACCGTCCTGGGGCAGGCGGCGCTCGGCGATGTCGAGGTTGGACATGATCTTGATGCGCGACACAACCCCTCGCACCATGCCGTTGGGGATCTTCATGTATTCCTGGCAGACGCCGTCCAGGCGGAATCGAATGGTGGTGGCCTTGGTCACCACGGAGGGCTCGATGTGAATGTCGGAGGCGTTCTTGCGATAGGCCGCTATGATCACCTGGTCGACGAGTTTTACCACCTGGCTGGAGCTCTCGTCCGCCTCCTCGACGCTGAGTTCTTCGCGCTCCTCCTCGAAGGTGATGTCGGGGATGTCGATGTCGTCGGTCGCCTCTTCCTGCGGCGCCTGCGCCTCCGTTGCGCGATCCTTGTCAAAGAAGTGATTGATGAAGGCTTGGATGTCCTCACGGATGGCGGCCGTGACATTGATCTTCGGGGTCTTCATCAGGGCTTTGATGTTGTCGGTCTTGTTCAGGTTGCGCGGGTCGTCGACCAGCACCTCGATGCCTTCCTTGCTCCAGCTGAGGGGCACCCAGAGTTCGTTGAGCAGGAAGGCCTTTTTGAGGTTGGAAAGCAGTTCAAAGGGCGCCGCAACGGCAGGGTCGAAGGCGCGGAACTTGCAGCCATAGAAAAGGGAAAACGATTTGCCGACAGCCTCCTTCTTGATCTTGAAGGTCTCGATCAGCACGTACTCGACGCTCTTATTCGTTTTCTTGGAAAGCCCGAAGGCCTTCTGCAGCTGATCGGTGGTCACCATCTTTTCGCGCAGGAGAAAGTCGTATTTGGAGCCGGACGCAAAGGTGGCCGCCACGGACGCCAGGCGTTTGCTGATTTCCGCATCGGCGGGGCTCAGCTCCGAAGCCGCCCGGTAGAGATCGTGGGCCAGGTCGCGCTGGTCCCGTTTCTCCATTTCCAGGCCCATCACGTACTTGAGGCGCCCGGCCTTGGCTCCGCCCACCGTTGCCGCCTGAATGAGCGCGTCCAACTGTGATACGGCATGCGGCGCAGAATGCATTTTCAGCAGGCTTTCCGCCAGGCTGGGGATCACTTTTTCGGGGGGGTAGTCCTCGCCGAGGAGTTTGGCGTATTCGCTGACGGCCTCCCCATGCAATCCCATTTCCTGAAAGGCGGACGCGCTGTCGAGTATGGCCGAGAGGTCACCCGAGCTGGATATGGCTTCCCGGATCCAGGATATCTCCTTGGCCGATACGCCGGGCACGGCGGTGGATTCCTCCTTGGCGATTTCCTGCTTCAGCAAGTCGATCCGGTTGCGGATCTTCTCCTGCATGTCCGAGGCGTTGCCCGGCACCGCGGGCAGGATTTTTTCGTATATGGAAAGAGACTCCAAAAAAAGCCCCATGGAGCGGCAGACTTCAGCCTCGTTGATCCTGGAATCAATATCCGTTCTCATGTCTCTGAAATGACCTTTCGCACATGTGGAAGCGCACCGGATGAATTCGATGCCCTTGATCTCTCGTGGGGCCCGCGCCCTACCGCTTGAAAAAGCGCTTGATGCCCTTGGTGGACCGCTGCTCCTTCAGGGCGGGCAGCAGGATGTCGCAATTCAACCGAATCACGGCGCAGGGTGCAATCAGCCCCATGACCACGACCAACACGCCGTCAGCCGTGCGACGGACGTATACCCGGCCTCTTTCGAACACCAGATCCGCTTCGCGCGCTTTGCCCAGCGAGGCGACCAGGGCATACCAGTCGCTCACCGCCGCAGGCTCGCTCCCTCCGATGATGAATTCCTCGAACACCCGCTCACCGGAAGGCGTGAAAAACACGACGCCCCTGACCCCATCCACCGCCAGCAGATCTTTGAAAACCTCTCGCATACCGTCCCGCAACGTCAACTCGTTAAAATTTGCATGAGCTTGTCCCGAGGGCACTTTCGGCTCACGGCGACCACCGTCGCCATATCGCCCGCCAGAACCACGTAGTCGCGCGGGTCGCCCCGGTCGATGTACCCCATCACCAGGCTCCCCAGGTTGAGCTTCGTGCCATGCCGGGAAAGCCGTTTGACGCGTTCATCCCACACAGAATCTGCGAAAACGCTTTCGACCCCGCTGAGCGGCCCGAGGCTTTGCTCGATTTTGTTTCGCACGCGGACGAGGCGCTCGGCCGTCTCCTCCTTGCCGGCCATTGGCGGCCGCTGCCGGGCAGCCGTCGGCGGCGTATTGGTCTCGTCCTTGCGCCGTGCGGCCTCCAGGATGAGCGGGTGCAGATCTTTCTGAATCCGGTTCTCACGCACCGAGCAGTCGTCCTGAATCGAGAGACTGACCTGCTCCCATCCGAAAATCTCATAGGCGGCAGGCTCTCCCTGAAGGTTGCCCACGCGGGCATCGAACAGCGCGCCCTCCACGAAAAAGAGCGCCCCCGTCTTGCCGGCCGCCTTGTCCTCCAACCGGATGGTACAGGTCTTCTGTTCCATTTCGACCAGTTGCAGGAACATGCCGGAGGAGACGTTGTGCAGCGTCCCGCCCTCGGTTTCCCTGCGCAGCATCGTGAGGATCTGCCGGGCCAGGTTCTCGATCAGGAAGGGCTTGGCCGTGAAGCCGACGGCGCCGCCCTGACGCGCCAGCCGCTCCATATCAGGCGTGCTGAAACCGGTGATGATGATCACCGGAATGTCGGGATAGCTGCCCATGACGGCCGCCAGCAGTTCAAACCCGTCCATGCGCGGCATCTTGAGGTCCGTCACCACCAGTGAAATCGGCTCGTGCTTCAGGACCTCGAGCGCTTCGAGTCCGTCGCTGGCGAGTAGCACGCGCATGGATTCGGCGTAGCGGCCGAAGCCCTCCCTCAGGGCGTGAAGCATCTCGCGGTCGTCATCCACCAGGAGCACGGTTCTAATCATGCGGCAGTTTCTCCGGACACCGGCGGGAGGCCTTTTCAATATCCACGATTTTAACTCCGGCCACGTATTCGACGGACTCATATGTTTGAATGCTGGCGATCTTGCGGGTGATTTCGATCACTCGGCTGAGCTGCTTCTGAATCCGTACCAGCTTGTCGAAGCCCGCCGGGTCCATCCGCAGGTCCACCATCGTCTCATTCAATAGATTGTTGAGAATGGTCAAGGGCTGGTTCAGGTGATGCACCACCCCTCCGGCCATCTCCAGGACGCCTTGCAGCCTTTCGTCCGGCATCGCCGCCGGCGGACTGGGCCGCGAATCGCGGCCCGCGTCGCGCAGCATCCCATCCACGTGCACGACCATCCCCTCGTCGTCCACAACCGCCTGGACGGTGACCGCGCATGAAAAGACGGTCCCATCTTTTCGCTGGAAGTCGATCGGCAGATCGACCAGCCGTTTATGATGCAGCAACCGCTCCACCAGATGACCCCGGTCTTTTTTGGTGCGATAAAGATCGATTTCCGGAGATCCGATCAGCTCATGCACCGACGCGTGGCCGAAAAGGGTCGCGAACGTCCGGTTGCAGTACAAGATGGTCCCTTCCAGCGTGGAGCGGTACAAAGCGGCTGGAAATCCATCCAGAAAATCGCCGTAGCGTATGGGCGAGTTCACTCCCATGGTCAGCGGACCCGGCCGGCCAGCCGCATCCCGAACAGAAGGCCGATGCCCAGTGCCGCCAGGATGAACCCTCCCAGGGTCATCAACAACGTCAGCGCCGTCTGGCGATGGGCAGCGACTACCATTCCCTCCACCTGGTCCCAGAAGAAAAAACCGGCCGCCGCCGTGATCATCACCGGGAGAACGAAGAAAAACAGTGCGGCGGTCCACCGCAGACCGATCCCTGCCGCCCGAGTCGGCGGGGATGGCGGCACCCCTGCGACCACCGTGCCGGGAATCCGTGGGTGCCGGTTGTCATCCGGCGCCGTGCGCTGCCCGGCCGTGCCCTCGGCCGTGCTGCCGTCATCCGGCCGGGGTCTCGCCACCAGAATCCGATGACCGCAGGAACGACAGCTGAAGCCTGCGGCCAACCCGATAATCTTGGTCGTGTCCACACGGTATTTCTTACCGCATTCCTCACATATGACGAACAGATGGCGTTCCATTAATCCTCTGCCTTTGCAGCGAAACCTCCCTGCTGTGGATTATTCCCGCCGTGCGGCAACCTTCACCAGCTGCCGGAGGGCGTTCATCTCCGTGCGGATGAACTCCTTCAGTTCCGCTACCGCCCGTGCCAGCATCTCCGGTGTCACCGGTCCACTGGCCGGCGCCTGGGTGCGGACGGCCGTGTCGATCGCGACCGTCGGCTTGGCGGCAGGTTCGGCCGTCCGGCGTTGAGTGATCTTAGCGCGCAACCCCTGGTAGGCGTCCATTTCAGCCTGCAGCAGCTTTCGCCGAGTGGCCGGCGGCATTTTCGGAGTGCTCACGATCTCGTCCAGCCGGGCAAAAACGGAATTGAGCACGTTGAAGGTGGAGGGGTGAACCTTGCTCCGGCTCGATTTGATGTATTGCCCAAGCGAACCGAGAACCTGAAGAAAAACAGCGATCACCTTGTCGCCCTGGTAAACCCCTTTCAGCAGCCGGACCTGGTCCGAAAAGCTATCCAGCGCCTCGGGTGTGATCTCCCAGTCGATGGACAGAACGATTTTTTTCAACTCGGCCAAGGGGCTGCTCTTGGGTTTTTCGGCGGCGGGGGTCGCGGGGGCCGGTTCATCCTCGCGGAAAAGCTCGTTGAGACGCCTGTCCAGTGCGGTGCTGAGCGGGTCGAATTTAGATGAATCGGCCACGGCAGTGCCCTCCTATAGCAGTTCCTTCCGAATCGATGCGACGGTCAGGGAGATAATTTTTTTGAGAGTTGCCACCACGTTGGTGCCCTTCAGGGCACTGGCCGCGAAAGAGGGCCGCTTGAGTTGCCGGTTGAGATCATGTTCCAGCAGTTCGACGGCCATGATGGGAATGCCTTGCTCCACCAGATCCATTTTGTTGTATTGAATCACCCAGGGAATGGTTTGCAGGTTTTTCTTGTAGCTCGCCAGGTTTTCTTGCAGATTCTTAAGCGACTGGATGTTTTTTTCCCGGCGAACGGCCATGGCGTCGGCAACAAAGACGATGCCGTCGACCCCCCGGAGCACCAACCGGCGGGTGGCGTTGTATTTGACCTGCCCGGGGACCGTGTACAGCTGGATCTTGATCTGGTAGCCGTTGATGACCCCGATGTCGAACGGCAAAAAATCGAAAAAAAGGGTGCGGTCGCCGTGGGTTTTCACGGTCACCATCTCGGATTTGATCCGTTGGTGGAACTTCCGGTAGATATACTCCAGATTGGTCGTCTTGCCGCCCCGGCCGGGACCATAATAGACGATTTTGACCTGGATAATTTTGCTTTTGAGGTTGATGAATGCCATTCGGTTCACACCACCGCATATACCGTCCGCTGGGCTTGGCCCGTGGATCTACATATGACCGGAAGTCAGCGGCTCTAAAATGCCCTTGAGTTGATCGACCGACTCGCTGACCTTCAACCTTAAAAATCCCAGCGAGATGTCGTTGCCGAAAATCGTGATCAGAAGGAATTCCGACGAAATCTTATTGAAGTGGATGTTCTCTTTTTTCCCCTTGTGGAACAGCAGTGAGAACTCGTTCTCGCCGATGATTTTGGCCATGGCGCTGACGGCGCCGAAATTGCCTGCGGCCAGCGCAGCCAATGAGTAGATGTCGTGCTGTTTTTCCCCGTTGTCGAGGTTGGTGACAATGTTCCCGGCCATGTCGATCAGGAAGACACACCGCACCCCGTTGTCGATCAGGTCGGCCTTGAGAATATCCTCGATCCGGTCGAGCTGCTTTTGATCCAGCGTGTATGACACGTGCCGGCCCCTCCGTTGCAAGAGTTAACTATCCTATCCGAAACTATATTCTCGGCGTTTTAGGCTGAAGACTTGAGCGAATCGTGCGGCAGGCTGGGGGTTCGTCCGTTTCGCCAACACGAGACCTGTTTTTACGTATAGTTCTTAAATTACTATAAATTTTTCTTTTACGCAAGAATTATCGGTGCTCTTGCGAGTGGGTTGGCGATCATGCTCTGTGTTCGGAAAATGCGAAGCACCCGGATGGTGCGGCGGAGATCAGGTGCCCACGCCGCTCTGATTCTAGACGGCGGCCCTTGGCAGACTTTCCGAGGTGTCGGTGCAGCCGCCTCCAGGCTTGCCGTCGGCGAAATCCATGTGGACCAATACCTCGCTGCCACTGTTGAATGTCACCTTACAGTTGGGATAGCGTTTTTTGAACACCTTCAGCATCGAGGCATTTTCACGCAGAACGGTAGCCGTGAAGGCCGTGAAACCGTTCTGCCGGGCAATGGTTTCCAGCATTTCCAGCAGGTGAGAGCCGAGGCCCTTGCCTTGGAAATCTTCCCGCACCACGAATGCGACCTCGGCCCTGTGGTCGTCTTCCTTGCCGTAGGAGCCGATCGCGATGATTTCCTTGTGGCCGCCCTTCTGGGTCTGGCCGATGATCGAAATGTTGTGCCGGTAATCCAGGCTCGCCCACTGCTTCTGCACGACCTCATGGGTGAAGTTGCGCATTTTGTAAAAAAAGCGGAAGTAAATGGTTTTCTCCTGCAGGGAGTAAAAGAAATTGCGATAGGCAAATTCATCCGACGGCAGCAGCGGCCGGAACTCCACGGTTTTCCCGCTTTCGAGGACGCAGGAGTTCTTGTAGCCTTCGATGAAAATGAGATCGTCGGTAGAGGGCGGCAGTTGGTCGGCGAAAATGTAATGGCGCTTGCGGGCGACTTCGATCAGCTCCTCGCGGAACTTGGGGTGGGCAATCTGGGCCAGCTCCATCACCCGCTGGTAAATGCTCTTGCCGGCCAGTTCGGCGATGCCGTATTCGGTGATGACGAAGTTGACGTCGCCCCTCGTGGTGGCCACGCCGGCGCCTTCGCTCAGGCTCGGAACGATGCGCGAAACTCTCCCGCTCTGGGCGGTGGAGGGCAGCGCGATGATGGAAAACCCGCCCTTCGACATCGCGCTGCCCCGCAGGAAGTCGACCTGGTCTCCGATGCCGCTGTAGAACATGTATCCGAGAGAGTCGGTGCACACCTGCCCCGTGAGGTCCACTTCGAGGGCGGAGCTGATCGTGATCAAGTTGTCGTTGCGGGCGATGACCAGCGGGTCGTTCACAAACTCCGACGAACGGAAATAGAAGGCCGGGTTGTTGTCCACAAAGTTGTAAAGCTTTTGCGATCCCATGCAGAACGACGAGACCGTGCGGTCCGGCAGCAGGGTTTTTCTCTTGTTGGTGATCACTTTTTTCTCAAACAGCGGCAGGAAACCGTCGGTGATCACCTGGGTGTGCAGGCCGAGGTCCTTTTTGCCGTCGAGATACTTCATGATGTGGTAGGGAAGGTTGCCGAACCCGATCTGCAAGGTGGCGCCGTCGTCGACGAGCTGGGAAATGTAGTGGCCGATGCGCCGCATGACCTCGTTGTCCTGCAAGGTCGGAAAGGACTGGACCAGCGGCTCCTCGTAGGGCACGAGATAGCTGATCTCGTCCACGTGAACAAAGCTGTCGCCCCAGGTACGCGGCATGCGAGGGTTGACCTGCGCCACCACCAGGCGCGCATGATCCAGCCCAGCGCGGGTGATGTCCACCGACACCCCCAAGCTGCAATACCCGAACTTGTCCGGCGGACTGACCTGGACCAGGGCCACGTCCAATCCGATGCGTTGGCTTGAAATCATGCCGGGGATCTGCGAAAGGTAGGCCGGTATGTAGTCGATCTTGCCTTCAAACGCCGCCTTGCGCATGGACCGGCTGATGAAGAAGAGCTTGACGGAAAAGCGCTTAAGAAACGACTCATTGTCGATGAAATGGGAAAGCGTGAAGGAAAGCATCTGGTATAGCATGATGTCCTGCAGATTCTGGTCGGTCACCATGGCCTTGATCAGGTGCTGCGGTTCCCCGCAACCCGTCCCGATCAGCACGCGGTTGCCACGCTTTATCTTGGAAACGGCGTCCTGGGCCGTAATCACCTTGGACGCATACAGTTTTTGCCAGTCCATGTTTATTCTTCCCGTATGTACTTTCCGTTGACGTGCATCAGGTGCATTTGATTTCTCAGTCGGTGTGGAACTTTCAGCCGAGTCCGGGCGAGCCGGGGTCGCTGCCGCCGGTCCAGTCAAATGGATGCATTCAATTGCCGAATATTTAGTTTAGCAAAAATTGCGTTAAATATCGAGCAAATATTGACCTGAGGGCCCGGTGTGTTTAGAATTCGTTGCGGGACCTCGCACCGTAACATAACGGCCCCTTCGCACCGCCCTGAAGCCCCTGCGGAATGGACCCCAGGTATGAAACCGCACGAACCCGAAGCGTTCAACCGGCCTTTCGCAGGGCTCAGTAACCTGCTCCGGCAGAAGTCCATCGGGCAGGAGCCTGCCGCACCGGCGCCGCGACCCGCGCTTCTCCCCCCGGTTCGGGCAGCCTGCGACGACGAGGTATTCGCCGCAGCCATGGCCGGCGTCGTTCGAATGGACCTGGAAACCCTTGACGCGGGGTGTCCGGCGCCGCGGTCATTCTCCGCGAAGACCAACGCCCTCCGGGAAGAAAACGGAGTGGGGCGCCTGCAGCAGCTGGTGGATGACGGCACCGGTTTTCTGGTATGCAACACCCCCGAATACATGGAGGGAGTCGGCTACCGGGCACCGCCGGGCATAACCGAACGCCTGCACCGCGGCGATTTCGCGGTGCAGGCCCATATCGATCTGCACGGCCTGACCGCGGAAGCGGCAGAAGAGGTGTTCGACGCATTCATGAAAGAGTCCATCCGGACCGGAAAAGGCGCCGTCCTGATCATCCACGGCCGCGGTCTTTCATCTCCGGGGGAACCGGTGCTCAAGAGCAGAGTGTCGCAATGGCTCAGCTCCGGGCACTGGCGCAAGTGGGTCGTGGCCTTCACCAGCGCCCGCATGTGCGACGGCGGTGCGGGGGCCAGCTACGTGCTGCTGCGCCGCCGGCCGCTCACCAAACGCCATCGCACGCGCCGCCGGCGGCAGTTGCGGCCGGCAAACTAGCTAAAATTTATATTGACATTTAGTAGATAAATTGTTTATTTTTAAAAGTTATAACGATCAACTTGATCCCTATTAGGTCCAGAACTCCCGTTTCGGGATGACCGAAGCGGGAGTTCTTTTCCCGTTCATCCGAAGAGAGTGGTTCCGCAAAACAAGGTATCGGACAATGAAAAAAGACATCTCCAAGGTCAGGAACATCGGCATCAGTGCCCATATCGACTCGGGCAAGACAACCCTCACCGAGAGAATTCTCTTTTACACCCAGCGCATCCACGCCATGCACGACGTCAAGGGCAAGGACGGCGTGGGCGCATTCATGGACAGCATGGAACTCGAGCGCGAGAGGGGCATCACCATCGCATCGGCCGCCACGTTCTGCGAGTGGAAGGACCTTGAAATCAACATCATCGACACGCCGGGCCACGTGGACTTCACCATCGAGGTGGAGCGCTCGCTGCGGGTGCTCGACGGCGCCATCCTCGTGCTGTGCGCCGTCGGCGGGGTGCAGTCCCAGTCCATCACGGTGGACCAGCAGATGCGACGCTACAAGGTGCCGTGCATCGCCTTCATCAACAAGTGCGACCGTTCCGGTGCCAATCCCTTCCGCGTGATCGATCAGCTCAGGGACCGACTCGGCCACAACGCCGTGGCCCTTCAGATCCCGATCGGACTGGAGAACGACTTCACCGGCGTGGTGGACCTGCTCGCCATGAAGGCGGTGTATTTCGACGGCGAGAAAGGCGAAACCATCCGCATCGAGGAAATCCCGGAGACCGTGCGCGAGCTGGCCCGGACCAAACGCGAGCAGATGCTCGATGCCGCCTCCATGTTCTCCGACGAACTCATGGAAGCGATCCTTGAGGAAAAAGACGTTCCCACCGATTTGATACTTGCAGCCCTGCGCAAGGCCACTCTTTCCCGGCAGCTGACTCCGGTGGTGATGGGGTCCGCCTACAAGAACAAGGGCGTGCAGCTGCTGCTGGACGCGTTGAACAGCCTCCTGCCCTGCCCGACCGACGTCGAGAACTTCGCCCTTGACACGGACCGTGATGAAACCCCGGTGCTGCTCACGGGCGATCCGTCGGCGCCGCTGGTGGCACTGGCCTTCAAATTGGAAGATCGCACCTACGGCCAGCTCACTTACGTCCGCGTGTATCAGGGATCCTTGAGCAAGGGCGAGACGATCATCAATGTGCGCACCGGCCGAAAAATAAAGGTCGGCCGGGTGGTGCGCATGCACTCCGACCAAATGGAAGAGATCGAAGCCATTCCGGCCGGCTACATCGGCGCTCTTTTCGGCGTCGATTGCGCCTCCGGCGACACGTTCGTCGCCCCGGGCCTGAGCCTCACCATGACCTCCATGTACGTACCCAAGCCGGTCATCTCGCTCGCGATCAGCCCCAAGGATCACAAGGCCGAGATCAACATGTCCAAGGCGCTCAACCGCTTCACCAAGGAAGACCCGACCTTCAAGACCCACGTCAACCCCGAGACCAGCGAAACCATCATCTCCGGGATGGGGGAGCTGCACCTGGAGGTCTACATCGAGCGCATGCAGCGCGAATACGCGGCCGAGGTAACGGCCGGGGCGCCGCGCGTGGCCTACCGCGAGACCATCACCCAGCGAGCGGACTTCGACTACCTGCACAAGAAGCAGACCGGCGGCTCCGGCCAGTACGGTCGGGTGGGGGGGTGGATGGAGCCCATCGCGGATCAGGATTTTGAGTTCGACAACCAGGTGGTCGGCGGCTCCATCCCGACCCAGTACATCTCGGCCTGCGAAAAGGGCTTCCGGGAATGCATGGCCAAGGGCCCCAAGATGGAATTTCCGGTCACCGGCGTGAAAATTGTCATCAACGACGGCGCCAGCCACGCCGTGGACTCCTCGGACATGGCCTTCCAGCAGGCCGCCCGCGGGGCCTTCCACCAGGGCTATTTCAAGGCCAAGCCGGTGATCCAGGAGCCGATCATGAAGGTGGTGGTCGAGACTCCCACGTCCTTCCAGGGGCCGGTGATGGGCTCACTCAATCAGCGCCGCGGCATGATCGTCGGCGCCCAGGACGAGGGCGCCCTGTGCGTGATCGAGTCCCAGGTTCCGCTGGCCGAGATGTTCGGCTACTCAACGGTGCTGCGCTCCCTGAGCCAGGGCCAGGCCCAGTTCACCATGGAATTTCTGGCCTACCGGCAGGTGCCGCAGTCCATTGCCGAGCAGCTCGAAAAAAAGGCGGCCGAGCAAAAGAAAAAAGTGGCCTGATCCGTGCGGGGCGACTCATCCGTCCGGTGATGTCACCGCTATCGGACCGGCTCGCCGCCGAGACGAAAAAAACCCCGGCGGCGCTGATCTTCATCAAGGAAAGGTGATTCGCCATGCTCAAAACAGATCTCATTCTGCGCAACCCGGTCCAGTTCCTGGGAGGCCAGTCCGAGGACGTTCTGGCGTCCGGTCAGTTCGGCGGCGTCCTGGCGCGCGCCGGGGTCGGCAAAACCGCTCTCATGGTGCAGATTGCGCTGAATGCCATGCTGCACGAGCGCAAGGTCCTGCATGTCAGTCTCAACCAACCGGTGAACAAAACGAACCTGTGGTATCTGGAGGTGTTCGGTCACGTCGCGCGGCAATTCAAGGTGCCGCAGCCGGAGTTGCTGTGGGAGTCGCTCCTGCCGCACCGCTTCATCATGACGTTCCGGGCCGAAGGCTTCAGCGTGCCCAAGCTGGAAGAGCGGATGACGGACCTGGTGGAGCAGAAAATCTTCATGCCGCGCATGCTGATCGTCGACGGCCTGTCCTTCGACGAACCCTTGCGGGATGCGCTCGCAGGGCTCAAGCACTTCGCCCGTCTCAACGGCCTGAGCGTATGGTTCACCATCCGGACCCACCGGCACGAGGACCCGGGACCGGGCGGCATCCCCAAACAGCTGGCCGACGTGGAGGATCTCTTTGACCTGGCGCTGCAACTCGTGCCGGTCGGCGAGGAGATTCACGTCAAAGTCGCAAAAGGCCTGACCCTGCCGGCGGAGCATGCGCACCTGGTGCTCGACCCCTCGACCATGCTGGTGAAGGACCGCGGTGAGTGATCGCAGGCCGCAGCAACGATTTCAATGAAAGGCCGGCCGCGGGTGGCAGGCGTTTTTCACGTGACGTCTCGATCGTTGAAGTCTGATGATGGCCAACCGGCATTCATTTAAAATCATCCTCGGGCTCGCCGTCGGCGCCGTGTTTTTCTATCTGGCGCTGCGCCGTGTCGACGTGGATCAGATGCTCGCCGCCCTGGCCAAGACCGACGTCCGCTGGATCGTGCTGTCATCGGCCGTTTTGATGCTGGCCCATGTGCTGAGAGCCATGCGCTGGCGCTATCTTCTGGCGCCGGTCCAAACCGTGAACACCGGCAGCCTGCTCTCCGCCTTGCTGATCGGCTACGCCGCCAACACCTTCATGCCCGCGCACCTCGGCGAGTTCCTGCGGGCTTTCGTGATCGCCAAGAAAAAAAACCTGTCCGCCAGCGCCGTCTTTGCCTCCATCGTGGTCGAACGGATCGTGGACGTGATTTCCCTGATCGCGGTGATGGCCATCGTCATCTTCGTCCACCCGTTCCCGGCGTGGGTGGAAACGAGCGGCACCCTCATGCTCGGCGGGGCACTGCTTCTCCTGGCAGTGCTGATCGCCTGCAAACGGAACGAGGCCCGCACCGCCACGCTGATCCGCTTTCTGACAAAACCGCTCCCCGCAGCCATCGGCGGCCGCATCGAATCCCTGACCGTCCATTTTCTCGCCGGCATCCTGCCGCTGAAATCCGCCGGCCACTATGCGGCGGCGGCCATCCTCTCCATCGCCATCTGGCTGTGCTACGCGGGGATGAACTTCGCCTGCCTGGAGGCCTTCGGCATGGTGACGGCCCATCGGTTGCCCTGGTATGTCGGCCTGGTGGTGCTCGTGTTCACCACTCTGAGCGTCGTCATCCCATCCACTCCCGGCTATGTCGGGACCTATCACTACCTCTGCCAGCTGTCGCTGGTCATGTTCGGGGTCTCGCCGTCGGAAGCGCTCTCCTTTGCCGTCATCGCCCACCTCGTCAACGTGGTGCCGGTCTCGCTGGCCGGCCTGGTGTGTGCGAACTACGAAGGGGTCGCCATCTACCGCACCTCCTCCGACGTCCGCCAGACCTGAAGCGCCCGATGCACGACGGGTCTATTGTTTTTTAAGAACGGCTCGGATGGCGCCGGCGATCTCGCTGATCAGAATCGGCTTCATCACCAGCGCTCGTATGCCTTTCTCCTTGGCTCGGCGCTGATCGATCATCTGGCTGTATCCCGTGCAGAGAATGACGGGGATTCCCGGGTTCAGTTTCATCAGTTCTCTGGCAAGGGCATCTCCGGTCAGCCCGGGCATGGTTTGATCCGAAATCACCAGATCGAAATCCCTCGGCTTGGCCTTGAACAGTTCAAGCGCTTCCAGCGGGCTGGTTCGCGAAACGACATCGTAGCCCAGGCGTCTGAGAATCTGTTCTCCGACCTCCACCAGCATCTTTTCGTCGTCGACGAACAAAATGCGTTCGGACCCGCCTCTGGGTATGGTCGGATGCTCAACCTGCGTCGACGCCGACAGGTCCACCTGAGGCAGGTACACGTGAAACACACTGCCGCTTCCGATCTCGCTTTCGACCCGAATGGTCCCATTGGATTTCTTCACAATCCCATGGACGACGGCCAGCCCCAGACCCGTGCCGACTCCCTTTTCCTTGGTCGTGAAATAAGGATCGAACATGCGTTCCCGCACATCGGATGGAATCCCCTGCCCGGTGTCTTTGACGGAAAGCCTCACATAATGCCCCAGGTCCAGATCGGGAAACCCGTCTCTGTTTTCAGGGCCGATGTCCATGCCCCGAACCCCAATTTCAACCGTGCCGGCGCGCTCGCCGATGGCATGGACGGCGTTGGTGCAGAGGTTCATGAGAATCTGATGCAGCTCGACCGAATTCGCCAGCACCGCCCCTGCCCGGCCATCGATCGTGCACCGGATGTCGATCGTTGACGGGATGCTGGCCCGCAGGAATTTGGCTATTTCCTTGACCACCATGCCGACATGCACGGGCATGCGCTGTTCATCGGTTTGTCTGCTGAAGGAAAGGATCTGTTTGACCAGGTCCTTGGCCCGTTGAGCGGCCTTCATGGCCTCCCGCAGATAGTCCACGGGGGCCCCCTCGCTGAGCATGGAAAGCTCGGTGAAACCGATGATCGCTGAGAGAATGTTGTTGAAATCGTGCGCGATGCCGCCTGCCAGCGACCCGATCGCTTCCATTTTTTGCGCCTGCAGCAGTTGGGATTCCAGCTTTTGCTTGTCTTCATCGGCTGTTTTGCGCGAGGTGATGTCCTGAACCAGCGAGATGAAGTACATGGGCTTCCCGTCCTGATCGCGCTGAACGCTCGCCCAGATGAGGGTCCAGACGACCGAGCCGTTGCGGTGTATGAACCGCCGCTCCTGTTCGCCGGAAGCGATCCGACCCTCGATCAGATCGCTGATGAACTGTGACCGCCGCCCCCGGTCGTCGGGATGGGTGAAATTGGAAACCGGCTTGCCGATGAGGTCCGCCGGGCGGTAGCCGGTGATGCGCGCCATGGCCGGGTTGACTTCAAGATAGATACCGTCAAGGCCGACCAGGGTGATGCCCACCGAGGCGTTTTCAAACGCGGTGCGAAAACGCGCCTCGCTGTTCCGCAGCGCCTCCTCGGCGCGCTTGCGCTCGCTGATATCCCGGAAGATCCCCTGGATGAACACCTCCCCCTTGTATGGGAATGCCACCCCGGTGGATTCGACGTGGATGACACCGCCCTTAAGGGTCACCATCCGGTGTTCCCTTGGCGGAATGCCTTTGTGCGAGCCGTCACCCGGCCATTGCATATCAGCGGCCATCCGGAAAACCTCTGCGACGCGTTCGGCGGACAGCGGCCGGTCTTCCGGGTGCACGAGGTCGAGGTAGGCCCTGCCGGTGAGGTCCTCGGCCGTTGCCGCAGCCAGAAGCGTTACAGCCGCCGGGTTGACCATGGTGATGATGCCGGCGCGGTTGCGTATGAGGATCGCGTTGGTGGAGGTTTCAAAAAGCGAACGATACTGCTCCCCCGCATCGGCCAGCAGCTTTTCGGTTTTCTTGCGGGCATCGATGTCGATGTGGGATCCTTCGTAGTAGAGAATCCGCCCTCCCTCGTCCCTGACGGCGCGGGCGCTGACCGAAACCCAGAACGTGCTTCCGTCTTTGCGGCGTGTCTCATGTTCGAAATTCTCGACCAGGCCTCTTTCACTCATCCACCGCCCGAAAACCTCGCGGTCTTCTCTGCGGACGTAATGCTCACCCCCGATATCCTTGATGGCCGAGACCATTTCGACGGGAGAGGCAAATCCGCACATTTTGGCAAGGGCCTGGTTGACACGGATGAACCGGCCTTCCGGGGTGCTCTGAAAAAAACCCTCCACGGCGTTCTCGAAGATGGCTCGATACTGCTCCGCCGTTCGTTTGCGTTCGGTAATGTCGCGCGTAATCGAAAGAATGACGTTTTCATTCTCTATCCGCAAAAGCCGCGCGGACATCAAGCCGATGCCGATCTGCCCATTCTTTCGGCGAAACCGAGCCTCCAGATTCTCCACGTAGCCCGCTGTCGTCAGCCCTCTGACCAGGCGGTCCCTGTCCGTGGCGTCGTCCCATATGTTCAGTTCGAGCGACGACTTCCCGATGACCTCCGCGCGGGAATAGCCCATCAAGGCGGTAAACCCTTGGTTGACGTCGATAAACATCCCATCCGAGGCCCGGTTGAGATTGATCGAGTCGGGGCTCGTGTAAAACGCCAGACGGAACTTTTCCTCGCTTTCCTGCAGCTTCGCCTCGGCTTCTCTGAGGCCGTTGATACCAGGGCCTCCTTCTGCCGTCAAAGGCCCGGAAAGCCTTTCGGACCGAACGATCCGTTCCAAAGCGCCGACTCGTTGTTCCAATTCTTCGTAGGTGGGCTTGGCCATTTTCACGCTTGGATGCATTCCTGTGGGTGGTGGATGAGAGTGTCCAAAATCAGAACCGTGCTCCGCGACGGGTCCCGGCCGGATGCAGGT
>CAVQTH010000007.1:0-120135 GCA_963716325.1 uncultured delta proteobacterium
CTCGCCAACGTTGCAATAGCCAATAGAAATCAAACGAATCCTGGTGGTGATTCAAGGTGTTAGCTTCCTCTATACGAACTTTCGAGGGAGAACGCAGAATTTAGGGTTAGAAGACGAAGTGTGAATTTCGGAGGTGGTGTGAATTCGGCTTAATGCCTGCAAAAGAAACCGTGAGTGAGGTCATGCGGAGCTTGCCTCAATTTCGGTCAACACCTGGTGCTTGCGGGCCGCGGTGCGGTGGCGGAACAAGGCGTTGGGGGCGAGTCTTTCAACCGACCGGAATCTATCGTCCGAATGGGCCTGCGGGTTAAAAAACCGAAGGATATACGGCTGCCGATGGCTGCCGGTAGCCTCCTTCAGCCAGGATGCCGTCTCCGCAATCTCTTCCGGAGTCAGGTAGCTGACGTTCCCCGGAACCCCTTTCGGCCGCTGGACAGGCGCCACCGTGGTTTCAAAACGGTATTCGGGGAACCTGGCCGCCAGCTCCATGGAGCGGCCGATCTCGACCGGGTCGGTCTCTTGGCCGACCAGGATCGCGTAAAGCGCCTGTGGGCCCTTGAGGTCCATGACCACCCGGTCCCCAAGCCCCAGCCCCAAAAAATGCTCCAGAACCGATGCATTCCGGCCGTCGGTGTCCAGTTGGAGTTTCAAGCCGTTCTTCTTCACGAATCCGAGCACCGCCGCCAGTTCGTTTACGGCCGCCGGGTCGCCCGCCGACACATTGATCCCGCCGACCCACCCCTTGGTAAGCTCGCTGCGCCCGATGAACCCATCGAGGCCCGTACCCGAGTGGAGATAAGCGATGACTGCGGCCACGCCCTGGCGAACCACATCCCCATCCGCCAGCACGGGAAACTCGATGCCCTCCTTGCCCCGGACGACGGAGCTGCGGTGTGTCCGGTAGAATTGCCCGAAGCGTTCTTTCCCCTCTCCCACGGCGCTGTGCTCTTCGAAAGCGACGTTTTTTTCGCGCATGAATTTCTTTGCGATGTTGCAGCGCGCGCATCCGGCCGCGGTGAACAGGGTGAGACTCATCCGACCATCTCCTATGCAAAGACCAACAGAATATTTCACCGCCCGCTGCGATCGAGACGCTGAGGCCGCAGAGAAAAGCGCTCGTTTTGAACCGCCGTGAGAGGCGGCGGTTCAATAAGCCTCCGGCCTTGCGGGCAGCTTTACTGCTTGTCGCCCCCCACGTCGGTGCGAACGCACAGGGCGGCGTCCGGCCGGTAGGGCAGCACGCCGAGGACGTTGACGACCCGGCGCGCGCCTCCCGGGGCAGCGCCCGGGACCCGGAAGCGGGTCACGTCGATGCGCTCGATCGCACGCTCCTGCGGCGTTTCGACCTGGGGCACCCAGGCGTAGGGCAGCCGGTAGGCGCGGTAGATCATGTTGATCTTCATCATCTTGCCCCAGTAGGGGCTGATGTATTCCCAAACGATCTCGTGGCCGGCGGTGACTTCGATGATGCGGCCGCCCGAGCCCTCGGTGATCAGGGTGTTGCCGTTCGGCAGGCGCTGGGCCGAGCTGATGAAGGGGCTGTAGAAGCGGTTGGCGTCCACGGGGAACGGCAGCCCGGCCTCGACCGGCGTGTACTGCCAGATGACCTTCAGCGAAACGGGATCGATTTCAAGCACCCGGGAATAATCGCGCAGCGCGTTCCGGAATCCCGTGGGGGAGCCGGGGTTCGGGCTGCCGTAGCCGGCCCAACCGCCGTTGTCGAAGATCAGGATGTCGCCCTCGCCGGGAAGTCCGCGGGGGATCATGTGGGAATGGTGCTGGCCGATGATCCAGCCCAGCCGCCGCAGTTCGGCGGTTTCGTCGTAGTTGGGGCCGAGCCTCCACACGATCCGGCCGGTGCTCTTTTCAACGATGGCCGTGATGTTGGACTCGCGGGCGCACCAGATGATGTTGTCGGGGTGGAAGCGGCCGTCGCCGGCGTCGAACCAGCGGTTGGGCCCCAGCAGGGACATCGAATTAATGTGCATCCAGTCGCCCGCGCCGCCCCCCGATTTGAGCCAGTTGGGGTTGCGGAACAGGAGGTTCTTGGCGTCCTCCCGGAACCCCAGTTCCTCGAAATGCTCGCTGCACACCCATTCCCAGAGGACATCCCCCTCCCAGGCGACCTCGATGATGGTGTCGTCCAGCAGCGGCTTGTCGCAGATGGCGGGGTTCTTGACGTTCTTGTGGGAGAGGATCATGGTCTTGCCCCGGTCCGTCAGGGGCTCCAGGCCCGGGGCGTAGTAGCCCGCGGGGTTGCCTTCGCGCTGGTAGTCGTGGTGCTGGCGCGCCATCCACTGCGGCTCCTCGCCCGGGTCCTCGATAAATTCGTACTGGTTGAAGCGCCACACGATGTTGCCGTCCCAATCCACCTGGACCAGGTCGATGCCGTCCTGGCTGCCGAAGGCCGTGCTGCGTTCGCCCGTGCTGCCGATGAGGTGGCCTCCCGGCAGGATGCGGTTGGGCATGCCGTGCAGCTCCTTCCATAGTTGGACCTCGCCGCCATTCATGTCGATGAGCAGCGCCCCCACCTCCTTGCCCTGGAATACGGTGTAGCCGTTCCAGCAGCGCGCCGGATCGTAGATGGTGACACCCGAGGGATAGACACTGGGATAAGTCATCTAAATGTCTCCTGTCCTTATTCCTCTTTGAATGCTTTCTCCCGGCCGCGGCGGATGCCCGGCAGGGCTACCACCAGCAGCATGGCCGCCGCCAGCACCAGAAATGCCAGCGACAGGGGGCGGGTGAAGAACACCGAGGGGTCCCCGCGCGAGAGCAGCATTCCCCGCCGCAGGTTTTCCTCCATCATGGGCCCCAGGATGAAGCCCAGAATCAGCGGGGCGGGCTCGCACTCCAGCTTGTGAAAGATGTAGCCGAGCAGCCCGCAGAACGCCGTCAGCCCGATGTCGAAGGTGTTGTTGTTCACACTGTAAAGCCCGATACAGCAGAACAGCAGGATCGCCGGGTAGAGCAACCGAAAAGGCACCGAGAGCAGCCGCACCCAGATCCCCACCAGGGGCAGGTTCAGCAGCACCAGAATCACGTTGCCCACCCACATCGAAACGATGACGCCCCAGAAAAGCTCCGGGTTGCTGGTAATGACCCGGGGTCCCGGCTGAATGCCGTGGATCATCATGGCGCCGGCCATCATCGCCAGCACCACGTTGGGCGGTATCCCGAGCGTCAGGAGCGGAACGAAGGAGGTCTGGGCGGCCGCGTTGTTGGCCGATTCCGGAGCGGCGACCCCGCGGATGTTTCCCTTGCCGAAGCTTTCGGGGTTGCGCGAGCATTTTTTCTCGAGCATGTAGGCCGTGAAAGAGGAGAGAATCGCACCGCCGCCCGGCAGAATGCCCAGCAGCGACCCGCACAGGGTTCCGCGAAGCACGGCGGGTGCGGAGGCCTTGATGTCCTCCTTGCTCAGCCAGAACCCGGTGAGTTTGCTCTTCAGAATGTCGCGCTTCTCGCGCTTCTCAAGACTGTTGATGATGTCGCAGATGCCGAAGAGGCCCATCGCCAGTGATACAAAGCCGATGCCGTCGGCCAGCTCGGGAATGCCGAAGGCGAAGCGCTGGGCACCGCTGGTCACATCGGTACCGATCATCCCGAGCAGCAGCCCGAGGATGATCATCCCGACCGCCTTGAGCATCGAACCGGAAGCCAGCACGATCGACCCGATCAACCCAAAGACCATCAGCGAAAAGTATTCGGCGGGCCCGAATTTGAAGGCCAGCTCGGACAACGGCACCGCCAGCACGGCGAGAACCACGGTGGCGAAGCACCCTGCAAAAAACGACCCCAGGGCAGAAATGGTCAGGGCGGCGCCCGCACGGCCCTGGCGGGCCATCTGGTAGCCGTCGAGGCAGGTCACCACGGAGGAGGCCTCACCCGGAACGTTCACCAGGATGGAGGTTGTGGACCCGCCATACTGGGCGCCGTAGTAAATCCCCGATAGCATGATCAAGGCCGAAACCGGGGGCAGTGAGAACGTGGTGGGCAGCAAAATGGCCAGGGTCTGGACCGGCCCGATCCCCGGCAGCACCCCGATCAGGGTGCCGATCAGAGCCCCGGCCAGGCAGTAGAGCAGGTTCATGGGCGAAACAGCGGTTTGGAAGCCCAGCGCCAAATTTGCAAGCAGTTCCATGAAATGCCCTCATCCCCCGCGCCGTCAGGCACGGGGGGTCAGGAACGAAGGCCAGACCGGCACCTGGAATTCCAGCAAATACACAAAAACAACCAGAACGATCAGAACGAGCACCGTGGCATTCAGGAGCGCTTCCTTCCACCGGAACTCGTGGCTGGCCCGGCTGCAGACGATCACGAGGACGAGCGTCGCCCCGATGAGGCCCAGCGGCCGCAGGAGCTGCCCGAAGAGGACCACGGATGAAAGCACCAGCACCAGCGGCTTGATATGAAGGACGGGCCACGCGTGAGAACCGGTTGCCCAGAAAACGCTGCGCAGCAGGATCGCCACTCCCAGCACCGCCAGGAAGCCGCCGAGTACGAACGGGAAATACCCCGGCCCCATCTTGGCGGCATTGCCGATGGTCAAATCCCTGGACAACACCATGACCGCCGCGCCGAATAAAATGAACATCACGGCGGTCAGGAAATCGTTGGGGTGACGGATGCGCATAAAATCCCTGTTCAAAAAATCCCCCTTTCCCCCTTCAGCAAAGAGGGTTGGGGGGATTTGACCGGGATGATGCTTGCATGGGACGATTTTGATGCCCGGCTATTCAGCCTTGAAACCGGAGGCCTTGATGACCGGCACCCAGCGCTCGCGGTCCTTCTTGAGGACGGCGGCGAACTCCTCCGGCGTGGTCCCAACGGCGTCATTGCCCAGGCCCTGGATCTTCTCCACCACGTCCGGCGACTTGAGTGCCTTGGCGATGGCCGCGCTCAGCTTGTCGATGACGGGCTTCGGCGTCTTGGCCGGGACGACGATGGCGTTCCAGCCCACCCCTTCGATCTCCGGGAAACCCTGCTCTTTGAAGGTCGGGATGTCCGGCTTCTTGCGGGCCGTGCCGGCCGTGGCGAGGATGCGGATCTTGTCCGGATGGTAGGCCGACTGGGCGTCGTAGGCGTCCACGCCGATCGGGATCTGGTTGCCGATCAGGGCCGTCACCAACGGACCCGAGCCGTTGTAGGAGGAGTGAACCATCTCAACTCCCGCCGCCTTGCCGATCATGAGGCCGAAGAAGTGCGGCAGGCTGCCGGCGGCCGGGGACCCGAAATTGGCCTGGTTCGGGTTCTTCTTGATCCACTCGATCAAACCCTTCACGTCTTTCACAGAAGAAGCCGGCGGAACGGAGACGCAGAATTGGTAAGTGGTGATGAGCGAGACCGGCGCAAAGTCGGCGTCCGGGTCGTAGGCGAGCTTCGCGAAAACCACCGGCGCCACGACAAACAAGGCCGGGTTCACCACCAGCATCGTCGCACCGTCCGCGGGCTGGCCTTTGACGTACTCGGTGCCGATGCGGCCGCCGGCGCCGGGTTTGTTTTCCACGATGACCGTCTGACCCAGGGAGTCCTTCAACTTGTCGGCGATGAGCCGCGCCACCACGTCCGATCCGCCGCCGGCCGGGTACGGCACGACGATCTTGATCGGCCCCTTGATTTCCTGGGCCTCAAGCACCCCGACTCCGAACAGACCGACCATGGCCGCGGCGAGCACCCATACGCACAGTCTATGCATTACAGCACCTCCTTTGGGTAAGTGTTCTTGACTCCGATTTGGACTAACGTTATACAGATAACATCTTTTGTGTCAAGCCAATTCAAGGACACCCGTGGTGGGGTTAGAATTGTCATGGTCTTCACACCCGTCAAACAGAACCGCATCGCCGTCGAGATCGTGAACCAGCTCAAGGCCGCGATCCTCTCCGGCCGGTTTATGCCCGGCGAGCGGCTGCCCACGGAGCGTGAATTGACCGGGCAGTTCAAAGTCAGCCGGGTCGTGGTGCGCGAGGCCGTCCGGGAACTCGAGATCACGGGGTTGGTGAAGATCCTGCAGGGGCCCACCGGCGGCGCGTACGTGACCGACCTTTCTTTCGACCACCTGCACAGCGCCTTCCTGGATCTCTTCCTTTACAACAAGCTCTCAGTGGCCGAGCTGATCCGAACGCGCATCCTCATCGAATGCGAGATCGCGCGACTCGCCGCAGCGCATGCCGAGCCGTTCTTCACCGACCGCTTGCGGCAGGCGCTGGACGCCGAGCAGGCCGACACCTTCCCGCACGCCGAGTATGTTTCAAACCGCCTCATGGTCCACCACATCCTCGCAGAGATGGCCGGCAACCGGCTGCTTCAGGCCGTTGCGACCGCGCTTTTCCGCCTGACCAGCGAAGTGATCCTGGAGGTCAAGCCGCCGAAAAAGGTCATCCACCGGACGGCGGAGCATGCAGAGATCGTCCGCGCCGTAGTGGGAGGCGAGCCGGCCGCCGCCGCGGATGCGATGCAAAGGCATTTGGAGAAAATGGGGGAACGGCTGGTCAAACTCGAAGGGGCCTATCGGAAACAGAAAGGGCTTGCCCGCATGCCGGCGAAAATGACGGCGGTGAAAGTAAAACAGCCCGTTCTTTAATGGCGGCAGATCATGGACGGGCCCCGGGGACGAGGCGAGCCATTGACATTGAATTGAGCAACAGAAGTAACCAAGGAGGCAGCCATGTCGCCGTTGCGAGCCTTTGCACCGCTTCTCCTGGCATTGGGCTGGGCCCTGCTGACCTCGGGCTGTATAACCATCCCGGATCAGAAGTACCAGCAGGCCCAGAGCCTCAGGCTGTCGGGGGAAAAGGCTTTGGAACAAAACCGGGCCGAAGAAGCGGCAGCGAGCCTGAGCGAAGCCCTTGCGATCAGGGAAGACTATTTCGGCGCCGATGACGATATCGGCGCCGCCTTGAACAACGGTTGGGGCATGGCACTCGCCGCTCAGCAGCAATACGGCGCCGCCGAGGACCATTTCCGCAAAGCGCTGAGTGTATTTGAGGCCTTCCGGTGCTACAATGATTATCGGGCCGGCATCGTCTTCAACCTCTGCGAGGTGTTCGCAAAACAAGGCAAGTACGCGGAGGCGGAAGCGCTTGCCGTCGCTGAATTGGAGGCCTTAAGGGTCCACCTGGGGCCTGCCGACCCGGCGGTGGCGCTGGGATCGTTGTCCTGCGGCCTGGCATGTGCGCGGCAGGGCAAATTCGCTGAGGCGGAAGGGTACTTCAAAACCGCAACCACGATTTTCAACCAGGCTGCACGGGCCGATGGAATCAAGACGGCCCTGAGTCTTCACTATCTGGGAGTGACCATGCTCCTCAATGACGACTCGCTGAACGCGCAAGCGCAGCTCACCCAGGCGGTCGATATCCGCAGGGCGCGTTTGGGCGCATCGCACCCCGAGACCATGGCCAGCCAGGCAGCCCTGGCCAGGGCGTCCGCAGCGACGCAGCCCCCCCCTGCAAGCGCCGCTTCCAAAGCTGAAAAACCGCACAAATCCAAGAAGGATGAATTCGAGGAGCTGATCGAGCCGGGGCACGATTGGGATTGGCGCCGGCGGAACTTTATCAACTTTGTGGACGACTACTATGACGATGCCAAGCATGAGGTGCACGGCAGAAAAATAGGCGACTCCAGGTTTTTTTTGCCACGATGGCTGATGCGCGGAAGCGGCAACCCGTGCAAGTGAACCCGCTGCAAGTCGGCATACGGAGGGGAAAATTGACTTCGATTCAATGCATCGGTTCCTCACCGGTTCAGCGAGTGGTGCAATTCCGGGTCAAGCCCGATTCGGATTTTCTGAAGGCGATCGCGGAGGCGCTGAAGGCAGAGGGCGTTCTCGCCGGGGTTTTTGTGTCCGGGCTGGGGGCCCTCAAAAAGGCGATTTTTCGCAATTTGAAAGTTTTTCCCGAAACATATCCGGTCACCCCGGAAGACCGCCTTTATCGTGAAGTGACGACGCCCATGGAATTGGTGTCATTGACGGGGTGGGTCGCGCCCACCCTCGGCGGCGGTACGGAGATCCACGCCCATTTTGCTGCTTCCACCGTCGAAAACGAGGCCCTGGTCACCCTGGGCGGGCACTTGACCGAGGGCACCATTTGCGGCATCAAAGTGGTGGTCGCCGTTCTGGTGTTGGATGACGGCAGCGTCTACGCGAATGAGGATCCGGGGTCCAAGGCCCCCGATATTTTTTTCGGACCCAAGCCCCGTGCGGGGGGTAGTGGAGGAAACCACACATGGTAGAGCGGCGAGCGGCGAGGCTGGCATGGCTGGGGGCACTCCTGTGGTTTCTCAGTTTCCAGCCATCCGAGGCGTGCACCCTTTGGGGGGCGGTCGGGGATGCGGTTGAAGGCGGTGGCACGCTGGTTGCCAAGAACCGCGATTGGGCCCCGGATCACCGGCAGGAGCTGGTCATTCTGAGGCCGCCGGAGGGTTACACGTCTGTTGCCTTGGTGGCGGTCGGCAACGACGACCCCGGCGTGAAGGCCGGAGTGAACGAGAAGGGCCTGGTCATCGTCAGCGCCACGGCCGGTCAATTCCCGAGCGCCGACCGGAAAAAAATCCAGCAGAAAAAAGAGTTGATGCGTCATTTCCTGGCCACGTGCGCAAGCGTTGAGGAGGTCTTGAAGAATATCGAGCTGATGCGCCGCCCGGCGTTTTACCTGGTCGGAGACCGCACCGAGATTGCCGCGATCGAAATTGCTCCCGACGGGCGCCGCTCGGTCACACGCACGGGTTCGGGCGCGCTGCACCACACGAATCACTATTGCGCCATCGCACCGCCGGACCTCAAGCGCAAGCCCGGCGCCAGCAGCAGGCAGCGCTATGCGCGGATCGAAGAGCTGCTGAAAGCCCCAGGCAAGCCTTTTGATCTCGAAGGGTTCATCCGCTTCAGCGAAGACCGGAGCGCCGGGCCGGACCACAGCATCTGGCGCACCGGGAGCAACCCCGCCAAGCAGCGCACCCTGGCCACCTGGCTGGTGGCGGTGCCGCCCGCCGGCAGCCCGGGACTTTATCTCAAGACCGCCGACCCGGGGGAACCCGAACGCGTCTGCCGCCTTCAGGTCGAGGAGGCCCTGCGCCTGAAAGGCGGCGACCGCATCCCGCTGGCCGCCGGTCTATGCAGCGGACCGCCCCTCAGGGCATTTTAACGCAATCCCATGAACGCACACTACATCCATCCGGTCGTCGACGCCGTCAAAAGGGTCTTCGGCTTCGAAACAGGCAGCGGCAACTTCTCTGTCGACATGACGTTGAAAGCGCAGTCCTGACGCTCGCAAACTTGATTATCCGCAGGCAAGAGGGTAGACTGGCCACGCTTCGATATGCTCTTTCCGCTGCTTCCTGAACCTCAATCGTCGAGGAGGTGCGCCATGACCCGCCGTGATGTCGTCCGACTGCCTTTGCTTCCGATGATCTTGATGCTTTTGGGCGCAGGGGTTGACCCCGGGGAACTCTTCGCACAGGCGAAACCGACCGCAGCGGCGCCTGCACCGGCAGGCATGCAGAAGCTTGTAACCGAAAAAGCGAGCTTCGTCGTCTATGTGCCCAAAGGCTGGAAGGTGACCGAAGCCGCCGGGGAGGAGGGCCTCATCATGACGGCCACGGATCCTTCAGGCGAGCGAACAGTCGCCCTGGCGCACGGGGCAAGCCCTTCGAGCGGCGATGTGCTCGCTCTCGCCAAGCGCTTCATTGCCCGGACCGGCAAGAAATACCCCGATCTTCAAATTGGCAGCTCACGAATCGCAAGAGAGAAAAACAAGGTGGTCTATGACGGAAGCTATTCCCACCCCAGAACCGGCAAGAAGGAGTTCCGGTCCTGGGTGAGCCTGGAGGGCGGCAACTTCAGCCATGCCGGCATCGAGGCCCCGGCCGGCCGGCTGGAGGCCGAAAAGCAGGTTCTGCTGACGGTCCTTTCCAACGTCCGGGTCATGAAGGGGGCGTTTGCTGCGGAGGCCGGCGCACCCAAGGCCCTGCCGCTGACCCAGTACAGACTGCGGGACGGCTCGGCATCATTTCAGATCCCCCAGGGGTGGAAGTGCCAGGACTTCGGCAAGGGGGCCTTCATCGCCAGCGACGCGGGCGATACGTCCAGCTTTTCCGTCGGAAGCGCCGAGATCCTCACTCCGCAGTTCGGGGCGCGCGTACCGGGAGCCGTCGTGGCTCCCTACATGCCTCCCAACCAGGCCTGGCGCCGGCTGACGGAACAAACCGGGCTCGTTTCCCGCCTGCAGTTTGAAAACGTCATCCCGCGGTCGGATGTCTCCCAGGAAATGGCCAGGTATTACACCGCCGGCCCGGTGACGGCGGAGGAATTGATCTACACGTGCGACGTCAAGGGCCGACATTGTAAGGGCTACACCTTCGGTCTTTCCCTGGGCAGCCGTCTGAATACCAACTGGACCTTCCGGCACATCACGGTGGGCGCCCCGGTCGAGCAGTTCAACGCCTATGCAGCCAGCTTCGCCGCCATGCTGCAGTCTTACCGCCTGAACGAGCAGTGGGCGGCGAATTATGTCGCCGCCGGCGCCCAGCGGCTGCGCCAAATGCAGCAGCAAACCGCCGCCATGGTCAGCCGCAACGCCGATGACATCCGCCGCATGATGCAGGCCGCCTACGATGAGCGGCAGAAGAGCATGGACTACATCGACTACCAGCGGACCAACTACATCCGCGGCCAGCAGGACTGGGTCTCCTCCATGGAGGGCGGCACCGTGTATCACACGGACAGTTGGGGCACAAAAAACACCGCCACCGGCGACTACTGGGAGGGTCAACCTTACGACTATGTCCACTTCAAAGGCAAAAACCCGAAGTACAACGAAGAAATGACGCCCATCGACAGCCGGGCATTGTGGGAACGTAACATTCGCTCACAATGATGATGATGGCGTCCCCGGACATCGTGCTTATCGTATGACGGCCAATGCTGAAACCATCCAATGAGCTGAGGAAAGCCATGAAGAATTTTCCACACCCGATCGGCAGACGAATTTGCAGGGCCGCTGTATTTCTGACGGTGCTCACGCTCCCCGCGATCATGGCACCGGCCGGCCTGGCACAGACCGGCCAGGGCGCGAGCCCCCCGCCCCCGTCCCTGGCTGTCACCGGAACCGCTGAGGTGTCGGCCGCTCCCGACCGGGCGGTGGTGAGTCTTGGAGCCGTGGTCGAAGCCAAAAACGCCCTGGACGCCCAGAAGCAGATCGCCCAGGTCATGCAGCGGGTGATCAGGGACATCAAAGCGCAGGGCATCCCGGAGGAGAAGATCCGCACCGCCGGTCTGTCCCTGAATCCGGTTTACTCGCACCCCGCCCCGAAGGCCGGCCAGGAGCCGGAGGCCCCGCGCATCGTCGGCTACCGGGCCTCCAACACGGTCCGGGTGCAGGTCGATGACACGGAACGCGTGGGCGCGGTGATCGATGCCGGCATCACCGCGGGCGCCAACCAGCTCAACAGCCTCTCCTTCGATCTGCGCGACGACCTCAAGTTCCGCAAACAGGCACTGCAGCTGGCCGCCCAGGAAGCCCGCGCCAAGGCCGAGGCCATCGCATCCGCCTTGAACCTGCAGCTGGGGGAGGTGATCGAGGTCCGCGAGGAGGCCGGCCCGCCGACGTATCCGGTCGAGCGCCGCTTCGCCGCCCCGGCGGCGGCCGCCACGCCGGTTCAGCCGGGGCAGGTTCAGGTGAGCGCCGCCGTTACCGTGCGCTTCAGGCTGGCGGGACCGCTAAAATAAACAAATGCGTCGCCGAAAGGCCTAAGGGTTGAAATGACCACGCCCGAGGAGCAACCGACCGATTCCTGCCCGCCGGGCATCATCATCAACGAGGTCCAGCTCATCCTGGCGGAGAAACGAACCTCGCTGGCCAGCCTGCGCGTGGGAATAGCGGTGTTCGCCATCCCGCTGTCGATCATGGGCGTGCTGGTCGCCACATCGCGCTATTATGAGATTCTCGATGTGCTGCACCTGTTCGTCGCCGTGATGGTGATGAACGTTCTCCTTCTATCGCTGGGTTCCTACCTGGTCGTACGCGCCATCATCAAGCTGCGTCGCGAGGACCGCATGATCAACGAGATCAAACGCAAGCACAGCGCCATCGCCGAGTTTATCGACTGAGCGTAACGTGACATCATGACCTTTTCCTGGGACTTCCCCTATCCGTCTCGACGCATGCCGGTGCTGGCCCGCAATGTGGTGGCCACGTCCCAGCCGCTGGCCGCGCAGGCCGGGCTGAGGATGCTGCTCGCCGGCGGCAACGCCGTGGACGCGGCCCTGGCGGCCGCCATAGCCCTCACGGTGGTCGAACCGATCCGCAACGGGATCGGGAGCGACGCCTTCGCCATCGTCTGGGACGGAAAGGCCCTCCACGGGCTGAACAGCTCCGGCCGGTCACCCAGGGCCTGGTCGCCCCAGCGCTTCGCCGGGCTCAAGGCGATGCCCGCCCTCGGGTGGGACACGGTCACGGTGCCCGGCGCGGTGGCGGCCTGGGCGGCCCTGTCGCACCGCTGGGGCAAGCTGCCTTTTGCCGATCTTTTCGGGCCGGCGGTCGCCTATGCGCGCAAGGGATTTGCAGTAACCCCCATCACCGCTCGGCACTGGCAGGATGCCAAGGCGCTTTACCCACAGTTCGTCGAGATCAACCGCACGTTCTTTCCCTCGGGACGAGCGCCGCAAGCCGGGGAGATATTCCGCTGCCCGCCCCAGGCCGACACCCTCACGGCCATCGCCGAAAGCCGCGGCGAAGCGTTTTACCGCGGGCCGATCGCCGAAAAAATAGCGGCCTGCGCCGCGGATGAGGGGGGTGCCATGACTCTCGACGACCTGTCCGCGCACACAGCCGACTGGGTCGAACCGCTGGCCGTCGACTACCGCGGGGTCACGCTGCACGAGATCCCGCCGAACGGCCAGGGCATCGCCGCCCTGATCGCTCTGGGAATCCTGCGACATTTCGACGTGAAGCGATACCCCGTTGATTCCGTCGACAGCCTCCATCTGCAGATCGAGGCCATGAAAAGCGCCTTCGCCGAGGTGTTCCGCCACGTGGCCGACATCGACCACATGCAGCGGCCGCCCGCCGAGCTGCTGCGTGAAGACCGGCTGACGGCCCAGGTTCCGCCATCTCCATGGACCGGGCGGCTCAAGCGACGACGAAAGCGCCGCGGGGTGGCGGCACGGTCTACCTGACGGCAGCGGACGAATCCGGGATGATGGTGTCCTTCATTCAATCGAACTACATCGGGTTCGGATCCGGGATCGTGGTCCCCGGCACCGGCATCGCCCTTCAGAACCGGGGGCTGGGTTTCGTGCTGGAGGAAGGCCACCCCAACCAGGTGGGGGGCGGCAAGCGACCCTTCCAGACCATCATCCCGGGGTTTGTCACCCGGAACGACCGCCCGCTCATGAGCTTCGGCGTCATGGGGGCCCACATGCAGCCCCAGGGGCACGTGCAGATGATGGTCAGGATCTTCGACCATGGCCAGAACCCCCAGGCCGCCTGCGACGCCCCGCGCTGGCACGTGGCGCCCGACGGCGGCGTGGAACTCGAGACGGGTTTTTCGCAGGCAGTTGCTGAGGGGCTCAGGAAAAAAGGACACCCCGTGGGCACCCGCGCCCCGGCGTCTCTCTTCGGCGGGGGCCAGCTGATTTATCGCCTGTCCGACGGGTATGTGGCCGCCTCCGACATGCGCAAAGATGGACAGGCCGTCGGTTTTTGAATGGATAGGAGGGTCTCGTGTCCGACGTCGAGCTGACCCACATCGCTTTCTACGACAAAGAGCGCAAGGGCATCTACATTCACGCCCAGCTCCTCCAGGACAGCCCGTTTCAACCCGGCGATCGTTTCGCGGTTCGCCCCCGGCCGACCCAACTGTTTGCGGTGACCATCATCCAGGAGGACAACGGGGACATTTTTTACGACAAGCACGGCATCTTCATCGCCCGCACCCGCCACATCGACATCCTCATGGGCGGCATTTTCGACAAATACGTTGTCACCATCGAGCAGGACGAACCCGGCACCTTGAAGCTCCGACCCTTGGATGTGGTACTGGACACCTCTCAGAGGTGGTATTGAGAATGCATGTGCTTCCACCACCCCAAACGGTGTGAAGCGAACCTGCCGGCGTCACCGGCGAATTCAAGGAGGTATACCCATGGCAACTTTCTTCATGTTCGGCAAGTACACCACCGAATCCATCAGGAAGATCAGCGCGGACCGAACCCAGCAGGCGGTCAACGAGATCAGGAAGATGGGCGGCGAGGTCAACGCCATGCATGTGCTGCTCGGCGAGTACGACCTGGTGATCTGCGTCAAACTGGCGGGCATCGAGGATGCCGTCAAGGCGTCCGTGGCCCTGGCCAAGCTGACCGGCATCGCGTTCACGACCTGCCCGGCGGTCGAGGTGGAGGCCTTCGATCGACTGGTCGGAGGAAAGTGACCGGGGTCGGCGGAGTGCGTCTTCCCATCCGATATTGAATATTCGCCCGATTTGATCTAAGAAATAGCGCCGATGAAGGGTGGGACCACCCTTTGGTGTTTTTCTTAAATACTTTCAGCAGATAGGAGGGTGAGGGATGAAAAAGATTCTGGTAGCGTATGTGAGCCGAACGGGCAACACCGAGAAAATGGCGGAGTTCATCGCCGAGGGCATCCGCTTTTCGGGTAACACGGCCGATGTGAAGAAAGTGGCGGACATCCGGGACGAAAAAGGACTGGCGGGATTTGACGGCTACATCTTCGGCTGTCCGACGTACCACAAGGACATCACTGCCGGCATGAAAACCTTCCTGTTTATTGCCGAAAAAGCCAACCTGGTCGGCAAGATGGGCGGCGCCTTCGGCTCCTCCACCCACAGCGGCGAATCGGCTCAAATGGTCTACGACACCATGCAGCACGTGTTCAAGATGGACATGGTGAACCTGGGCGCCCTGAATTTGAAGGAGCAGGTCGTCAACTCGCCCGACGGCCAGCGCGCCGGCCAGGATTACGGCAAAGCCGTCGGCAAAATGTTTAAATAGCCTGTCCAGGTTTTGCGAATTGAGGGAGTCAACACGTGAAAAAATTAGGGTTCATCGGTGCCGGGCCGGTCGGCACCACGTTCGGCGTCAGGCTTTCCGAACAGGGCTACCCGGTGATCGGTGTGGCGGACATCAGCCTTGAAGCCACGAAACGGTTTGCCGACCGCGTGCCCAGGTGCCGGGTGTTCGGCAAGAATCAGGATTTGGTGGACGCGGCCGACATGGTGTTCATCACCACTGCGGACGACTTTATCGCCACGGTGAGCTCCGAGTTGAAGTGGCGCAAGGGCCAGACCGTCATTCACTGCAGCGGGGCCAGTACCGTGCAGTCCCTGGCTACCGCCAGGCAGCAAGGCGCCTGCGTGGGTTCGATCCACCCCTGCCAGACCTTCGCCGGCATCGAACAGGCCATCGCGAACCTGCCCGGCTCGACGTTCGCCATCGAGGCCGAGGAGCCCGTGAAAACCACGTTGACCGAAATGGCCCGGGCCCTCAAGGGCGACATCGTTTATCTGACCTCCGAGGACAAGGTTCTCTATCACGCGGCGGCAGCCATCGCCTGCAACTACTTCACCACCATCGTCAAGCTGGCGACGGACCTCTGGCGCAACTTCGGCAAGACCTCGGCCGACGGTATCAAGGCCTACATGCCCCTGCTGCGCGGGACACTGACCAACATCGAAACCGTCGGCTTCCCCAGATGCCTCACCGGCCCCATCGCCCGCGGCGATGTCGCCACCATCCGGAGGCACCTGGCCGCGCTGGAAAAATACGCGCCGGAAATGCTTCCGCTTTACAAAGAGCTTGGGTGCTTCACGGTTCCCATCGCACAGGACAAGGGGACGCTGCCGCCGGACAAGGCCGAGGAGCTGAAAACGCTTTTGAAACGATAACCGAGGATATGGCCGGTCTTTCACTGTAGTCGTTTTTTTTGTTTTTTGACGTTGCTCGTTGCTTTAAACCTGAGGACGCATGCTGACTGATTTCAAAGATCGTTTGACGCGCGGGAAAGCATTCATCGGCGCATTCATCTGCCTGCCGTCGCCCGAATCGGCCGAGATTTTCGCCGAGCTCGGCTACGACTGGCTGGTCATCGACACCGAGCACGGGCCCTACGACGAATTGACAGCCCAGCGGATGCTCCAGGCCGTGGGAAAGCGCTGCCCCTGTGTGGTGCGGGTGCCGTCCAACGAAGAGATCTGGATCAAAAAGGCACTCGACATCGGTTCGGCCGGCGTCCTGGTACCGCTCGTCAACACCGCGGAGATCGCCGCCCGCGTGGCGCGCGCCTGCAAATACGCTCCCGAAGGCGTGCGTGGCATGGGCGGGGCCCGGGCTCAGCGCTATGGCGTGGGGTTTCAGGAGTATGTCGCTCAGGCCAATCAAAAAATCGTTGCCATCGTACAGGCCGAACACATCGAGGCGGTTAAAAATATCGCCGCCATCGTCAACGTGCCCGGCATCGACGCGGTCTTTGTGGGCCCCTATGATCTCTCGGCGAGCATGGGCAAACCCGGCCAGGTGCAAGACCCTGACGTCCAGGCGGCCATCCGCACGGTGCGGGACGCCGTGCTGCATGCGGGTCTGAAACTCGGCATCTACTGCTCCGATCCGGAATCGGCCAGGGATTTTGTTGAGCAGGGATACACCCTGATCGGCATGAGCACCGACCTGAATCATCTGGCCGCGTCCGCCGGCGCGGCGCTGGCCGCGGCGAGGATTTGACCGGATTCGAACGAGGGGGAAATGTCCGCCAAGATTTTGGACAAGATGAAGCGAGGCGTTTTCTATCCCGGACACCACCTGGGGCCCTACGAGGAGCTGGACCGGATGGTGACCCAGGGGCTTCTCGAACGCATGGACGCATCTTTTCTCTGCGGGCCGGGCAGCGAGCCGGCGTATTGTCTGAGCGACAAGGGACGCCCACTCGCTGTGAAAAAGGACGGCCTGAGAAAAACGGCACCGTGAAGATAATCGACAGCCGCACCGAACGCTCCACCGCTGCAACGGATGTGATTCTCAGCGCGGCCTCGGCCGGGGCCATCTTTTACCTGCAGCTGCTGGCGCAGAGTTCGTCGTGGAAGATCAGTCTCTGGTCCTGGTCGTTCGGGCTCATCGCTGTCTCGGCCGCATTGGGTGCCGCCTGCCACGGGCTGGTTCTGGCGGACACCATGCGCAGGACCTTGTGGACGCTCTTGACCGTTTGCCTGGGCATGGCGATATCCCTGTTTCTGGTCGCCGTTTTCCACGATGCCGCCGGGCCGGTTGCGGCGCGGCGGGCATTACCGATCATGCTGGCGGCGGCCCTGTTGATCTTCGGCGTAAGCCGAATGGCCCCGGGCCTCTTCATTGTTTTCATTCTTTACGAGGCCCTGGCGCTCCTGATCGCCTTCGCCGCGTATCTGTGGCTGGCGGCATCGGGAACATTGCGGGGCGCCGGCTGGATGTCGGCCGGCGTAGCGGTCAGCCTGATCGCTGCGGCCATCCAACCGGTCAAACGCCTGCGGGTCGCATTGGTCTGGGAATTCGATTGCAACGGCATTTTTCATCTGGTGCAGGTGCTCGGGCTGGTTCTCCTTTGCGTGGGGTTGTCCCGGGCATGAGCCGACGCCGCACACCGGTAACGCTCGACCGACTTTCCGCCGACCTGGTGCAGGAGGTGGAAGGCCTTCGATTCGGCCCGCCGGTGTCGCACGTGTACAATCCTCTGATATATGCCGCAGAGCCCCATCGACACTACCTGCACCGGTACGGAAAGCGCCCCAAGGAGGTCGTCTTGGTCGGGATGAACCCGGGCCCGTGGGGAATGGCTCAAACCGGGGTGCCTTTCGGCGAAATCAGCGCCGTGCGCGACTGGATGGGGATCGAAGCACCGGTAGGCCGCCCCGAACCTTCGCACCCCAAGCGGCCGGTCCTGGGCTTCGCCTGCGCCCGTAAAGAGGTCAGCGGGCAGCGTCTTTGGGGCTGGGCCAGGAAAAACTTCGGCCCCGCCGAGGTTTTTTTCAGGCGGTTTTTCGTGGCCAATTATTGCCCCTTGATGTTCATCGGCGAAAGCGGGGCCAACCGGACACCCGACACGCTGAACGCACCGGACGCCCGCCCGCTTTTCGCGGCCTGCGACCGCGCCCTGCGCCGCACCATCGAATACCTGCAACCCACGTATGTTGTGGGCGTCGGGCGGTTTGCCGCCGACCGGGCCCGCCGCGCGTTGGACGGGCTGGATGTAAAAATAGGCGTCATCACTCACCCGAGTCCTGCCAACCCGAGGGCCAACCGCGGCTGGGAGCCCATCATCCTGGGCGAGTTGAATGCCATGGGCATCAAACTGTGAAACACCATGAAAACAGTTTTTCACATTCCGGTGCTGCCTGCGGTTTCGGCACTATTCGCGGCGATACTGTTTTCCGGGTGCGCGGCCACCCATCCCTCCATTCCGATGGACGGGGTGCAGATCGCCTCGAAGGTCGCCGCCCTTCGGGGCAGCCTCAAGGGGCTGGGGAAGGATACCGACCCCATCGAAGCCGGCCGCGTGGCGGAAACCGCGGTGACCTATTCCCTCCGTTTGGCCGAAGACTATCGCGTTTCGCCTCCGGCACGCTGGCACAATCTGCTCATTCAAATGGGGTTCCGGGACCGCGGCCTTTGCTTTCATTGGACGGAAGATCTGATGAAACACCTGCAGGCCCTGGACCTGACGACTTACGAGTTGCACTGGGGGGTGGCCCACCAGGGGAGTGAACTGCGGGAGCACAACAGCGTCGTCATCACGGCGTTAAACCAGTCGTTTGAAGAGGGGCTCGTGCTCGACCCCTGGCGGAATTCCGGCGACCTCTACTGGGCCGTGGTCGGCAAGGACCGCTATCCGTGGCTGCCGTTGCCGCGCGAAGAATGGTGAGATGACGGCGCAGGCAACCCCATTGGGGCGTGGCGCCTTACCCCGCGGCCACTGAGGAGAACGCCTCGTGATGCCGGACGCGTGCGCCTTGAACGGGGGCTGTCTGCGCCGGCATTCCGGAAGCGTCTTTTTCCGGCAAGGAAGGGAGAATGGATAAACCCATCGAAGAACTGTTTGGAATGGTGAAGGATGCCGCCGCGCGCATGCAAGGGGTGGCCAACCTGACCCCCGTGATGACATCGCGCACCTTGAACGAATGTTTGGGGGCCCAGGTGTTCCTGAAATGCGAAAACTTTCAGCGCATCGGCGCCTTCAAGTTTCGCGGCGCCTACAACGCCATGTCGCGGCTTTCAGAAGATGAGCGCCGCCGGGGGGTCATCACCTTTTCCTCCGGCAACCACGCCCAGGCCGTCGCCCTGGTGGGTAAATTGCTCGGCATCCAGACCGCCGTGGTCATGCCCCAGGATGCGCCGGTCATCAAGCGCGAAGCCACGCAAGCCTATGGCGCCACGGTCATCTTGTACGATCCGCAGGAAAGAAGCCGCGAGGCGATCGCAAAAGACCTCCAGCGGCAACACGGGTACACGATGATCCCGCCCTTCGACCACCTCGATGTCCTGACCGGCCAGGGGACCTCGGCGCTCGAGCTGGGCGAGCAGGTGAACGGCCTCGACATGCTGCTCGTGCCCTGCGGCGGCGGCGGGCTGCTCAGCGGCTGCGCCATCGCCGCCAAGGGGATGCACCCCGGCGGCACCGTGATCGGGGTCGAGCCCGAGCTGGCCGACGACGCCACGCGGTCGTTCTATTCCAAGACGCTGCAGACGGTCAAGAACCCGCCGACCATCGCCGACGGCACCCGCACGCCCTCCCTGGGCAAGCTGACGTTTCCCCTGGTGCTGAAGTTCGTGGATGCCATGGCGACCGTCTCCGAAGACGCCATCAAAGAGGCCGTGCGGGTCCTTTTTTTCCGCATGAAACTCGTGGTGGAGCCCTCCGGCGTATTGGGCCTGGCCGCCCTGCTGAGCGGAAAAGTGCAGGCCAAGGGCCGCGTGGGCGTCATCCTCAGCGGCGGCAACATCGACGGGCCGACCATGCAGCGCATCCTCAACGCATGAGTGTGAAAGCATCCCCAGGCGCTGTGTTTTTCCGACATGCCCACAGCATCGAATGAGGAGCGGTTTCATCTTACTGATTTTGTTTGATCTCGATCGAGGACGGGTGTATATATAAAACAACAAATTCTGCTTCCTTCCACCACCTGACCTGAAGCGCGGTTTCATCCAGAAGAGCGGTTCGGGACTCATTTCTCAGTGTTGCATCTCTTTCTTCTGTTGCCGGGCGCAGTGCACTTCGCCACCACCCCTCAAGCGCGACGAGGGTTTTACGGCGGGCGCGCAATGCACCACAACCGCTATCCCGAGGGCCGACGTGTGTCCAGGGTTCTCATGCGCCTGATGGTGGGCGCTGTGAGACCCGCTCCGGTTTGAAGCGGAAGTTTCCGGCCCCACCAAGCGGGAAAGGAGGTGAGCGTCATGCGTATCTTCAAGCACAAAGGGATGTCCGCGGTTTCCTGGTGGACCCCGACGAATGGGATGAACACTACGCCGCCCATCTGGCGCATGAAATGAAAATCCCCGGCGGCGTGCTGAGCAAGCAACACTGGCAGATCATACGCTACCTGCGCACTGGCTATTACAAGAGCGGAAAAATTCCGACGGCGGTCGAGACCTGCGACGCCAACGACATCGACATCGACGACCTCGAACGCTTGTTCCCGGACGGCTACCACCGCGGCGCCGTTAAAATCGCCGGCCTGCGCCTGCGGTGATACGCGCCGTAGCTGCCAGGGAGTGTTCATGCGTCTTGCATGAACTCCACTCTCAAATGAAAGGAGGGCCAGCCCATGTACAAGAAAATTTTGGTCCCGTTGGACGGTTCGGCGAGAGCCGAAAGGATCCTGCCGCATGTGGAAGGGATCGCCCTGCAGAACCAGGCAACGGTCATTCTCATCCAGGTGGTCATGCTTCCGCAGGCGGTCGATACCACGTCCGAGATCAGCAAGGCGGGCTTTTTCACATCCCTGGCTCATCGGCTGGAATCGGACAAGAAGAAGGCCGAGGATTATCTCAACGGCGTTAAAGGCAGGCTCCAGGAGAAGAAAATCGAAACCCGGGCGCAGGTCGTTCTCGGCCTGCCGGCCGACGCCATCAGCCAGATGGCCGAACAGGAGAAGGTGGATCTGGTCGCCATGGCCAGCCACGGCCGCAGCGGGGCGTCCCAGCTTTTTTATGGGAGCGTCGCGGTGGCGGTCATGAATCGCTTGGACCGGCCGCTGCTGATGATCCGGTCGCGCCAAGGGTGACGGTGTCCCCTGGGCGCCTGAATCACACCGCCATCAACCGAAGGCAGAGCCACAACGTCGGGCTCTGCCTTTTTTGTTGCCCGCCTGCAATTCAGCCGCAGGAGGCGTCAGGGGTGGATCGCCCGTCTCGTGGCGTTCAAAAGGGCCGGATTTTCATAATCGAGGCCGACGGCCCCCTATTGACTTGGATGCTTGAATATTTAGAATTTATAGAAGTCTTTCAATAAGTGCGTAGAAACCCAATCGCATCGAACCGGAGGCCGCCATGAAGAAAGCCCTCTTTTTCTTTTTGATCGTTTTGCTTGTGTCACTGCCCGCTCACGCCAAAGTCGTTTCCCGGTCGGTTGATTACAAACACGGCGACACCGTGCTGGAAGGCTACATGGCCCACGACGATTCCAAAGCCGGCAAACGCCCCGGTGTGCTGGTCGTACACGAGTGGTGGGGCCTGAACGACTATGTCAGATCCCGGGTGAACAAACTCGCCCAGCTAGGGTATGTCGCCTTCGCCCTGGACATGTACGGCAAGGACGTGTGGACCACTGACCCGAACAAGGCCAAGGAACTCATGGGGCACCTGCAGGGCTCCCCCCTGCTGCGCGAGAGGGCCAACGCCGGCCTTGACCTTCTGCGCAAAAACCAACTGGTCGATACCAGGAAGATCGCCGCCATCGGTTACTGCTTCGGCGGCACCACCGTTCTCGAGCTCGCCTACGCGGGCGCCGACGTGGCGGGAGTGGCCAGCTTTCACGGCGGCTTGACGGCCCCGAAACCCGAGGATGAAGGCAACATCAAGGCCAAGGTCCTGGTGCTGCACGGCGCCGACGACGGGTTCATCAGTGCCGATGCGATCACGGCCTTCCAGGAGGGCATGCGCAAGGCCGGCGCCGACTGGCAGATGGTGTATTTCGGAGGTACGGTTCACTCCTTCACCAACCCGGGAGCCGACAAGGTGGGGATAAAGGGCATCGCCTACCACCCGAAAGCCGATGAACGCTCCTGGAATTACATGCAGGTGTTCTTCAAAGAAATCTTTAAATAGCACGCTTCGATGACCGCAGACCCGCGCGGGTAAGAAAGCCAATCTCACAACGGACAGCGAAGAGTCTTGACCCGAAACCGCCAATGGGCTACGCAGCATCCCATCCAGGATGATCACGACAGCCGGGGGGATGGATGAAAATCTACACGGGCAGCGGCGATCGCGGGAAGACCAGCCTGTTCAGCGGCGAAAGGGTGCCCAAGGACAACGAGCGCATCGACGCCTACGGCGACCTGGATGAGCTCAATTCAGTGATCGGCGCCCTGATCGCCGCCCTGCCCCGACAGACCGAAGATCTCCGCCAGGAGCTTGAAAAATTCCAGTCCGATCTCTTTCATATCGGCGCCTGGCTCGCCACCTCTCCCGGCGCCCCCGCCGCGGCGGCCCTGCAACCGCTTGACCCCGATGGCGCTGCGGCCCTCGAACGCTTCATCGACCGCATCGACGCCACCCTCCCGCCGCTCACGGGGTTCATTCTGCCGGGCGGACACCCCGGCGCCTCCTGGGCCCATATCGCCCGCACCGTCTGCCGGCGGACCGAGCGACGCGTGGTGCGGCTTTCCGCCGGCATAGCGCATGCTGAGTCCGCGGCGCAGCTGGGCCGGGCCATCGTCTACTTGAATCGATTGTCCGACTATTTTTTTGTTCTGGCCCGGCACATCAACCGTCTCCAGGGCATCGAGGACACCTCATGGAAGCGGTGAGGCCTGCGGCATCCGGTGCGAGAACCTACGGCCCTTTCACCACACGGATCACCGCTCAGCGCCGGCTTTCGCCCAGAGCATTTGAAATCACCTTGGTCAAACCCCGGTCCTTCGACTTCAACGCGGGGCAACGGCTGCGCCTGAGACACGCCGCTGCAGAAAGAGACTACTCCATCGTCTCTGCCCCCGCTGAAGCCGACATCAGGTTGTGCATCCGCCACGTGGCGGGCGGCCTTGTTTCCACGCAACTGGGCCAGGCCCCCGCAGGTACGCGCTTGACCTTCACAGGCCCGCACGGCTATTTCACCTTTAAGGCGTCGTCCAGGCCGGTCGTGTTCGTGGCCACCGGAACCGGGATTGCGCCGTTCTGCTCGATGGACGCTTCTGGAATTTCCGGCTACACCCTGCTGCACGGCGTGGCAACTTCTGAAGACCTCTACTACCGCGATTTCATTCAGCCCCATGCGGCCGCCTACGTCGCCTGCCTGTCCGGAAGCCGGCCAGCCGCCCCCGGTCAATTTCCAGGACGGGTGACCGACTATGTTGAGAAACATCTGCCCCGGCGCGCCTGCGATTTCTACCTGTGCGGCCGCCAGGACATGATCCGCGATGTCACCCTTCTGATCGACGAGGAATTTCAGGGATCTCTCGTCTACTCGGAGGTCTTTTACTGAAACCCGGGAGGAATCAGATGAAATTCGATGTGACGAAAAAAGAAGCCGTGATCCTGGACCCCGCGAAGCGTATGCAGGTCAAATCGATCCCCGTCGAGGTCCGCACGGACCCCCTCACGGGCCGAACGTCCCGCATCTGTCACTTCCGGCGTCTCACGTTCGAAAGACCCGACCTCACCCGGCTGATCGAAGCCTCCCGAACCACCTGTCCCTTCTGCCCAGAAAAAGTGCTCGAGGTTACCCCCTGCTTCCCACCGGAGATCGCACCGGATGGTCGCCTCTTCCGGGACGACCAGGTGCTTTTCCCCAACATCGCGCCCTATGACGGCCTGGGGGCCGTCGCCACCCTCGGCAGCCAACATTACATCCCCATGGCGGAAATCGAGCCGCAGCGGATTGCCGGCGGCATCCGGCTGGCCATGGATTTCTTCCACCGCGCCCGTGCCATCCGGCACCCGGAATCGGTCTATCATCTGCTGAGCTGGAACTACATGCCGGCCTCCGGCAGTTCCCTCATCCATCCCCATCTTCAGGTGTTTGCCAGTTCAACGGCCCCGAACCAGCTGCGCGAAGAGCTGGCCGCCGCAAAGGCCTATTACCGGCAACACGGCAACACCTACTGGGACGATCTGGTGGCGGCGGAGAAGGCCGAAGGCAGCCGCTACCTCGGACGGATGGGACGCATTGACTGGCTGGCCGGTTTTGCGCCCTTCAGCGTCGCCGGTGACGTGGTGGCCGTCGTTGAAAATTGTCGGACCCTGCTGGAGCTGACCGAAGATGATCTGAAGGGGGTGGCGAAGGGACTCACGGCCGCCATGGCCGCCTACGACAAAATGGGGATTTACAATTTCAATGTCTGTTTTTTCCCGGGCACCGAAAAAGATGAGTTCGCACGGCTTCACATGGTCTTTTCACCGCGCATCTACTACAACCCGGTGCTGGCCACCCCGGACACGACCGCGCTGCGGACCCTCTACAATGAAAGCATCTGCGTGGGCTTTCCGGAGGACATCGCCGCCACGATCCGGCCGGAGTTCCAGGCGCCCCATCACCCGGACAGAGGAGATTAAATGCAGCTGGAAAAATTCGAGATCCCCGGTCCCGGCGGGCAAAAGTTGTCGGCCCTGCTCGATCTGCCGGTTGACGGCACGCCCGTCGCCTACGCCCTGTTTGCCCACTGTTTCACCTGCTCGAAGAACTTTAAGGCGGTCTATCACATCTCACGCACCCTCACGCGGGAGCGGATCGGTGTGCTGCGCTTCGACTTCACCGGCCTGGGCGAAAGCGGCGGGGAGTTTGCCGACACGAGCCTTCTATCCAACGTGGAGGACCTGGTGGCGGCCGCCGATTTCCTGGCCTCCCGCTTCGAAGGCCCCCGGCTGCTGATCGGGCACTCCTTCGGCGGCGCCGCGGTGCTTCAAGCTGCATCCGCCATCCCCTCCGCCACGGCGGTGGTGACCATCGCCGCACCGGCCGATCCCCGGCACGTCTCAAGGACCCTGGGCCCTGCCACCCATACGATCGCCTCCAGAGGCGAGGCCGAGGTGAACATTTCCGGCCGCACCTTCACGCTGCGGAAAAAATTTCTGGACGACCTCAGGGGGATCGACCCCGAGGCCGTCATCCAGAACCTGAACCGCGCGCTGCTGGTCCTGCACTCGCCGCTGGATGACATCGTCGGCATCGAAAACGCGGCACGGATCTTCCAAATCGCGCGCCACCCCAAAAGCTTCGTATCCCTGGACCAGGCCGACCATCTGCTGTCCAACATCGCCGACTCCCGCTACGCCGGCGCCGTCATCGCGGCCTGGGCCAAACGCTACATCGCACCTGTCCCGGCCAAGACCGCCGCAGAGCCGGCCGCCGACCCCCGCATCACGGCCCGCACCGGCCCCGGCGGATATCTCACGGAAATCCTCGCCAACCGCCACAGCCTGCTGGCGGACGAGCCGGTTCAGCTCGGCGGGACCGATCAAGGGCCGACGCCCTTCGACCTCCTGGTGGCGGCCCTCGGCGCCTGCACCTCCATGACCCTGCGGATGTATGCCGACCGCAAGGGCTGGCCGCTGGAGGCCGCAACGGTCCGCCTGAAACACGAGAAGATCCACGCCACCGACTGCGAGGCTTGTGAAACCCGGGAGGGAATGCTCGACCGCATCGAGCGCGAGATCGAGATCGAGGGGTCGCTCAATGAGGATCAGAAACAACGGCTGCTGCAGATCGCCGACCGCTGCCCCGTGCACAGGACCCTGACCTCGGAGGTGGAGGTCAGAACTCGCCTGAAAGAATAGAAGCCATCTCAAAAACACTTCTAAAAGGTGCAGTGCCGTCGCCAAAGCCGCTTGCCTGGCGCGACCGTATCTGCCGGCTCAATTCAAACGGTGCAGCGATTGAATTCGGCAGTGGATGTGCAGTTGGTTGGTCGTGACGTGGTAGTTGTAGGTCGGGCCGTCTCCATACGGATAATCGATCAGGACTACAGATCCCGTGAAGCGGGTGCCCGGAGGGGCGGAATTGAAAACCTCAGCGGCTGCCTCGTCCGTGTAATCCTCTTTTGAAACCCCGATCAGGCGCTGACCGGCCGTGTGGAACCGCATTACCACGGGGGCCCGGACGCCTTTGTCGGTCAATGGATCGCACGCGAGAAGCATTTCATTTCGGCTTTGTTCGGGAGCACGGATAAACACGCACCGCTGATCGCCGGCGATGAGGGCTCCGGGCGGCAGGGCTTCATCCAGCAGGCCGAAGGCCTTGCGTTTTTTCTGCTCGGCACAGATTGAGCAGGTTTCCTGAGAGACCTCATTGAGCAGGAGCAGGGCATGATCCAAACCCTCCATCGGACCGGCAAGCCCCGCCCCGGCAACGGAGAGCGCCATGACCAAAGGCAACCCCCCAAAAATGAACCACCATTTTTTCATCAGCGGACCCACCCCGAGCGTTCAAAAAGATGCGGACTCAACGATCCGCTAAAAATACAGATTAAAGCGAACCCCGTACTCGTATATTTTCTTGCCCGATTGTGAATCTTCCACCGACATGTCCCCAGCCAAGGATGTGTTGGTGCTCAATGTCCAGTTTTGCATCAGCGAAAACTTGAAATGGTTCGTCGTATCTCCGAGACCGTAATAAATGTCCCTGGCGGAAAAAAGCACTTTCCAGAAATCGGCGATGTCGAAAATCACTCCGGCCGATCCGCCCGCACCCGCCGCGGCGTTGTTTTCCAGGTCCGGCCCCAGATTGATGTCCGTCTCCAGAAAAAGGAACCACAGCCCGAAGGCGTCGTTCTTGAAGGCAAACCCCCCTCCCGGGTTGACCCGGTACAACAAACGGTCCCGGTCTTTTTCAAGCGGCCGGCGATAGAAGCCCGTGTTGATCTTCCAGGAGATGTTCGGGAAGAATTCATCCCGCGGCGAGATCGACACGATGTCGATCAGATCCATGTTCCAGAGCTTCAACTCCTCGCTGCCGGGGAAGTACCTCACGGATGTGCCGCCCAGGATGATCTGAGCTCCCTTGAGAAACCCCTTGTCGTTGTCCAGAAGGCCCTGCAGGACCGGCCTGATTTCAAACTCCGTAAAGGCATCGCCATCCCGGACGCCGCCGCCGATGGTCAGCCGGCTGGAAAGATGCCCTGTCTCCGGGCGTTCCGGAACCGGGATATCATAATGGTCTTCTTCGCCCGCTGCCAGCCGACTTCTCACATTCAATGTTTTTAGAAAGCGTTTCCGATAGGCCTCCGGTTCGATCTTGTCGTTCGAATTCAGGTATTGCAGGTATTCGCTTGCGAGGTCGATGATCTGAAGCTTGTTGTCCCGGGGGATGGGCTCGCCCATGATGCGGTCGGGTTCAATTTCCCCGCGGGCGATGGCCAGCGCTTTCTGGCGATAGTCCTCCGGCAGGAGGGAGGCGATATGCTTAATCTTGGTGGCCAGCGAGGGCCTGCGGATGACCTCCCCCGTCGCCAGCCCGCTGTCCTGGATGGCGCGAATGGTGTCAACCGGTATGACCCACAAGTCGAACTGGTCGGTCAGGTCGAGGCCCGGCCGGGCCGCGTCGAGCAGGAAGAGCAGTTTATAAGAACAGTTTTCATCAAAGAAATAGTAGTCCGTCTTGATGTAATCCAGTTCATACAGGTGCAGCAAGAGCCTTCGGATCTCTTCCGCATCCAGGTTGAGCGGGTACTCCCAGATATCCCGACTGCCGACATCGTTGTATTCCTGCAGCTTGGCGTAATACGGCAGCATTGAAAAATACCCGTCGTAAAACCCGAAAAGGCCTTTCACGGCGTAAAGGGGGCCGAAGGTCTCGGTCGTGAAAGCGGCGTAGTTGACGGCGTGCGCCAGGGGCTTGCTCTTGGAGGCGTTTTCAATCACCAGCAGCGTATGGCCGTACATGGAGGCGGGCCCGTTCATGTGCGCCGCCGGGAAAATCAGGGTCACGGACACCGGTTTCAGCTGTTGGTAGAGGTCCTCAAACTGCCGGCATCCGGGAACAGGCAGCTGCGCGGGGTCGATATCGAGCTGGTCTTTGAGCCAGGCGAAACGCGCGGCGAAGCGGCACACCGCGTGCTTTCGGTCCGGCGCTTCATCCTGGAAAAACGCCTGGAGGGTCGCCGCCAGCTCGGCCTGCGGGTCATATTTCCCGTCAGCGGCCAGAAAAAAGTCCGGATCGTCGACGAGACTCCGCGAACTGATCCAGCCCTTCTTGTAGTGCAGCAGGGTGTGCCAATAGGGGTCCTGGTGCAGCTGCTTCTGCGCGGCCAGCGCCAGGAGGTGGTCAAGGTAGGGTGGGTGCGTGCCCGGTGGCTGGGCCGCAAAACCGGGTGAAACGAAAAAGAACAAAAAAAATAAAAGGGGGAATATGGAGCCCATCAGGCGACCCTATTCCCCCGGTCGGGCGTCAAGAGTCAAGTGGCCTTTTTAACTCTTGGAAACCACCGCTTCGATGTTGTTGAGCACATCCGTGCTGGTGGCCTGATCGGTGGCGTAGATTTCGGTGAAGTGGGTTTGCAGCTTTGAATAAAATTCGCCGCGCTGAGTTTCCGGGACTTCCAGCAGAACCGCGAGGGTGTTCAGATACTCCCCTTTGCCCTTGGCGATGTCCTTGGCCAGATTATCCATGTTTTCGGCGACGAAATGGTTCACTTTCTCGTTGGAGGCAAACGTCTTGAACTGGTCGCACTCAGAGGTTCCGGAGGTGATTCCGAAGGTCTGGTTGCCGAAGGTGCCGTTGGTGGTGGCCGCTGCGGTTTGGGACATCAGGCCGTCCTGGCCCTTGAAGGCCAAATAGCCGAGACCGCAACCGACGTTCGACTTGGGAGCTGCATGGGCGACACCTACCAACATCACGACAATGAAGAGAACAGTGATACCTGCACAATACCTTTTCATCATTACCTCCTTTCATGGGTGGTGGGAGAGAGGAAAAACTGAATGGAAGTCTTATGAGAATAGCCGTTGAACGAGAAACTTGTCAATACTTTATTGCGACGGATGCGCAGTGAAAAGGCCTGTTCGCATGGAATGCCGATTTCCGGCACCCCGCGAGCCGGCGGGAATTCCTTGCTTGACGCTGATGAGCGGTCGTGATTTTATAATACCCGGAATCAGCGTTCAGGCAGCTCCGGCTCTCAAGGCCGCGCATGCCTGATGCATCTCGCTTTTCACTGAAGCACTTGCCTGTGGCGAAAACACCTTTGACGAATTAGGAGATCCATGAATCCAATCGCCATACCCGCCGTTCTGTTGGGGTCCACCGGCCGCCGCGTGACACGGGTCGGTCTGGGGGGAGAAGGGGTGCTGCGGACCAACGGTCGCGGGGCGGAAGCCATGGAAGTCATCCGCGCGGCGATCGACGCCGGCATCGGCTATTTCGATTGCGCCCGGGTGTATGCCGACAGCGAGTTGTATTACGGATCGATCTGGGGCGCGGACCCGGCGGCGCGGCAGCGGGTGTTTCAAGCCAGCAAATCGGCGGTGCGGGGAAAGGCCGGCGCCCTGGCCGAGCTTGACCAGACCCTCAAACGCCTCCAAACCGATTATCTCGACCTCTGGCAAATCCACGACATCCGCACGCCCGAGGACCTCGAGATGATCGGCGGACCGGGCGGTGCGCTCGAAGCTTTCGTCGAGGCCAAAGCGTCCGGCCGCGTGCGCTGCATCGGCGTCACCGGCCACCGGCAGCCGGAGATCCTGACCCGCGCGGTGGAGGACTGGCCGGTGGACGCCGTGATGATGCCGGTGAACCCCGTGGAGGGAGTTCTGGGGGGATTCCTGACCTCGACGCTTCCCGCGGCCCGCAGAAAAGGCATCGCCGTGATCGGCATGAAGGTGCTCGGCGCCTCCCACTATCTCAAACCCCAGTTCGGCCTCACGGCGGACCATCTCATCCGCTATGCCCTGGCGCAGGACATCACCCTGGCGATCGTCGGCTGCTCGTGCCCCGTGGAGGTTCGGATTCTGGCGGAGGCCGGCCGCGACCCGGAGCCGCTGAGCGCGGAGGGGCAGAACCACCTGCATGAACTATTCAGGCCCTATGCCCGAAAACTGGCTTACTATCGGGGAGTCATGTAAGGTTCGGCCGTTTTCCGGTTTGTGGACGACGTCGAGTTTCAAATGGACGAAGACCAAACGCTCATCCACGTGCGCTCAGCCGCGCGGGTGGGGTACTGGGATCTGGGCGCAAACCGCCGGCGCGTAGAAGACGTCCGCCGGATGATGACCAAGGACATCACCGAGGAGACCCACCCATGACCGCCGACTTCTCCGTATTGGACCGCCCCGAGGTGTTGATGTTTCTCTTCCACCCCCGGCGGGAGCATGGCGCGCCGGGGCGGAGGCCCCCCGAAACCGGGACGAACATCCCGGGCGTAAAAGACATCCTGGTGCCGGTGGCGGATGATGTCGCTGTCGGCGCCCGCTTCCATCTGGGCAGCCGCGGCCACGCCAATCTCCTTTTTTTTCACGGCAACGGCGAAATCGTGGCCGACTACGACGAGATCGGCCCCTATTACAACCGGATCGGCATCAACTTTCTGGCCGCCGACTATCGCGGCTACGGCCGTTCGACCGGGCACCCCACGGTGACTTCCATGGTGCAGGACAGCCACGCGATCTTTCGGTTCGTCACCGACTGGCTGGCGCAAAACGGTTTCAACGGCCCCTTGATCCTCATGGGCCGATCCCTGGGCAGCGCCTCCGCCATCGAACTGGCGGCCGCCCATGCGGACCGGGTCTGCGGCCTGATCGTCGAGAGCGGGTTCGCCTTTGCCGGGCCGCTGCTGGAGCTTCTGGGGGTCGATGCAGCGGCCGTCGGTTTTCGCGAGGAGACCGCGTTCCGTCACCTTCAAAAAATGGCGCGCTTCCAGAGGCCGCTTCTCGTCATCCATGCCGAGTTCGACCACATCATCCCCTTTTCCGACGGCCAGGCGCTTTTCGACGCCAGCGCCTCACCCGACAAATCCTTGCTTAAAATCCCCGGGGCCAACCACAACGACATCCTGGCGCACGGATTCGGGGATTACCTCGCGGCCATCGAACGCCTGACCGCCGCCTGCTCAACCGCCCGCATTCGCTGATAAACGAGCACCCTCCACGGCAGTTTTTCCTCAAGTTCAAGCGACCTGCGGACGATAGACTAGAAAGAAAAGGGCAGCCGCATCTGCACCGGCCCGGCGGCAGGCGATGGCGCCGGTGCTGTGCCGACCCACGCCCAGGACCGCATTGCCAATGGGGATCAACGGAGTTTCGGGAAGTCATGGGAACCATTCGACTGAAAAAGCTCAAACCAGGCATGATGCTCGCGGATGATGTCCGCGATGTGAAGGGCCGGCTGCTGTTGGCCCGGGGAAAACCCATCGGCCCCGAACACATCCGGATTTTCAAAATCTGGGGCATCCCCCAAATCGAGATCATGGGTGCTCCGGACAGCCTGGAACCGTCCGTCGCCGCTCCCGTGGACCCGGCACGGCTGGAGATGGTGCACAAGGAAGCCGAGGCACTTTTCCGTCACACGGACCGGGAGCAACCGGCCGTGCAGGAAATTTTCAATCAAGCGGTCGCCTACCGAGCGGCCCGTCCGGATTCGCAGCCCTGCGTCAGCCTTCCTCCGGAGGAAACCGGTTCGGCCGGAAAGCGTCAGGGCCCGGATTTTATGGAAAAATTCATTGAAAAAGACATCGCCCTGCCGGAAATTCCATCGATCGTTTATGAGTTGAACGAGGTCATCGCCAACCCCCTGTCGTCTGCCGACCAGATGGCCCAGGTCATCAACAAAAGCCCGAGCCTGACGACGCTGCTGCTCAAAATCGTGAACTCCTCCTTCTACGGTCTTCCGTCCAGGGTGGACCGGGTGTCCCTGGCGGTGACCCTGATCGGCACCCGTGAGCTTTCAGCCCTGGCGCTCGGCATCAGCATCCTGTCCATGTTCAAGAACATCCCCAGCAGCCTCCTGAACATGCGATTCTTCCTGCAGCACAGCCTGGCCTGCGGCATCGTCTCACGGCTGCTGGCGGCTCAAAAAAACATGCGCCAGACGGAGCAGATGTTCACCGCCGGTCTCCTGCACGACCTGGGGCGCCTGATCCTTTTCATCTATTTCCCCCATGAGACTCTCGGCGTCCTGCGCCACTCGCTGGAAAATGGAACCTGCCTGCACACGGAGGAGAAAAAGCGTTTAGGCTGCCACCATGCCCACATCGGCAAATACCTCATGAATCGATGGCGCCTGCCGCTGATCCTGGAAAACACCGTATGTTTTCATCATGAACCCTGGGAGTCGCCGGACCCCGTTCCCGCCGGCATCGTGCATGTGGCCGACATTCTCGTGAATGCGCTGGGCATCGGCACCAGCGGGGAGCGCCTGGTTCCGCCCCTGAGCGCAAAAGCCTGGGACGCCCTGGAACTGCCGACGAGTTGTTTTGAGGTGGTGGTCAAACAAGCCGTCAACCAACTCAACACCATGGAGCTCCTGCTTCAGGACCGGTTGCCATGAACATGGCCCTTCACTCAGACCCTGAAAAGCTGATGGCCCGCATCGCGTACCTGGAAGACAACCGACGGTTCATCCAGAACGTGCTCGAAATGGCCCTGTCCCTGGTCGACTTCCAGGAGAACATCATCAACAGCTACGGGCCGGAGAACATCGTGGAAGAGGCCGAAAAGCGGATCCGGTACCTCATCCCGTTCGAATCCAGCGCCATCTACCTGGTCAACCAGGACACCGCCGACTTTCAACCGGCGGTCTGCAACCCTGCGACGGCGCGCGGCTACATGGCGAATGAAGTGGAGGACATGATCGAAAAGGGCTTCTTCGCCTGGGCCATCCGCGAGCGGCGGGGAATCACCATCATCTCCAAGGACCGCACCCGGCGCCTGCTTTTGCACGTCATCGCCACCCATTCGCGCATCCGGGGCATGTTCATCGGCCTGCTGGACGACAGCCGGCAGCAGATCCCCGACACCTCCCTCACGCTGTTGTCCATCATTCTGCTCAACACGGCCAATGCCCTGGAGAGCCTCGAGTTCTATCGGCTTCTGCGCCATCAGAAAACCATCCTGGAAAAGAAGGTGGAGGATCGGACGCAGGCGCTGGCCGAATCCGAGCGCCAGATGCAGCAGGTGTTGAAACTCCAGGCCATCGGGACCCTGGCCGGCGGGATTGCGCACGACTTCAACAACATCCTGTTTCCGATCATCGGCTACACGGAACTCACCATGGACGAGGTCGCGGAGGGCACCCCGACGCGCCGCAACCTCGAGGAGATCCTCAAGGCCGCCAACCGTGCCAAGGAACTCGTCCAGCAAATCCTGACTTTCAGCCGCCAGAACGGTCGCGAGCGCAAGCCGATCCGGGTGCAGGTGATCGTCAGGGAGGCCCTGCGGCTGCTACGCGCTTCCATTCCCAAGACCATCGAAATCCTCTGCGATCTGGACGAGCACTGCAACGCGATCATGGGCGACCCGACCCAGGTTCACCAGGTGCTCATGAATCTTTGCACCAACGCGTACCAGGCCATGCAGGAGACGGGCGGCAGGCTCGAGATCCGGCTGACGGAAACGAACATCGGCTACGAGGAGACCATCAAGCACATCGGCATCAAAATGGGCCCCCACCTGCACCTAATCGTCAAGGACGAGGGGGTGGGTATGGAGTCCTCGGTGCTGGAGCGCATTTTCGAACCGTACTACACGACCAAAGAGCCCGGCAAAGGCACCGGGCTGGGGCTTTCGGTCATTCACGGCATCGTCAAGAACCACGGCGGGTTCATCACCGTGGACAGCGCCCCCGGCAAGGGCAGCACCTTCCACGTGTATCTGCCGACGCTGGATGATGCCGAGGTTGAAATTGAAGCGGACGTTTGCCCGCCGAAAACCGGCGGCAACGAGCGAATCCTCCTGGTGGACGACGAGCCCCAGATCGTCGACATGTTAAAGCAGACTCTGGAGAAGCAGGGGTACCGCGTCACCGCCCGGTTCAACGGTCCCGAGGCCCTGAAGGTCCTGCAAGAGCAGCCGGATCAATTCGATCTGGTGATCACCGACATGACCATGCCGCAGATGACCGGCGACCGGCTGGCACGCCATGTCTGGGAGATCCGGCCCGACCTCCCGGTGATCTTGTGCACCGGCTACAACGAAATGATTTCGGAGGACAAGGCCAACGCCATGGGCATCCGCAAATTCCTGCTGAAACCGGTGGACAAGGAAGAGTTGGCCGTCGCCATCCGCAGCGCCTTGGACGCCACCGGTACCCCGCCGTACCTGGTCCCCAGCACGCCGTTGCCATAGATGGCGGCTTTCTGACGACCGCACCCCGAGCCTCGGTTTATTATTACCCCGGCAAGTAAATGTGTCTAATTCCGGCAACTCACGCAGAGGCGGAGCGGGGTGCCCGCCGCGGCGAGCCGCAACCAATGTTTCAGGCGACTCTGCCATTCTTTGATTGACCGCGCTGCTTTTTTGCCCTATCTCAAGACCCACCAACACCGTCTCAGACGACTGCCGGGCGCTCGGCGCAGCGGCTTGTAATTTCTCTCATTGGGCGACGCGTGCCACATGGATCGACACACTCACCGATTCGTTGAAACCTACGATGGGCTCATCGGCTTCGGACTGGACCGGGAAACCGACGAGAAGACCATCACATGTTATCTGCAGAAGTTTTCCGACGATGCCGTCATGGCAGCGATCATCAAACGCCTGGACGACGGAGAGCTTATCGCGATTTTCGATCTCATCAACCGGCTGCTGCGCCGGCATTTCACGGAAGCCGAATACCACCGATTGTTTTTAAAAGACGAGTGACCGCTTCGACGGCAATCGAGACGGTTGCCGGACCATCGATCCAACCTTTTTCCTCAGAGCTTCAAGCTTTCAGCTTCGAGCTCATCACCGGAGGTGGTGACATGCTGACCGATCGACACCTCGAAAACTACGCGGACGTGCTCTGGTGGGGTCTCACCACGGCCCGGCGGCAACCCTTCCGGAAAAGCGACATCGTCCAGATCCGGCTTCATTCCGGTGCGCAGCGCCTGGCTGAAATTCTTTACCGCAACCTCATGGCGCGCGGCATCCACCCCGTCGTGCGTGCGAACCTCACACCCGAGATGGAGCGCAGCTTTTACCGCCTGTCGAACGCGCGGCAACTCGTTTTCGTGGCGCCGGGGGAAGCGCAGTTGGTTCGGCGCTTGAACGGGAGCATCTTCCTGAACGCCCCGGACTCCCTGACCCATCTGCGCGAGGCCGATCCGAAAAAAATCGGCAAGGCCGCCGTGGCCGCCAAACCGCTGCGGTCTGTTCTCGAGGCCCGCGAGGGCAGAGGGGAATACAGCTGGACGCTCTGCATGCTGCCGACCGCTGAAATGGCACGGCATGCCGGCATCAGCGTGGCGGAGTACACCCGGCAGGTGGTGAGGGCCTGTTTTCTGGATTCGCCTTCGCCGGTGGACGAATGGCGACGGGTCCACCACCGGGCCGGGGAGATCAAACACTGGCTGGACCGGCTCGGCGTTGTTGATTTCCACATCGAATCCGCCACGACCGATCTTAAGATCCGACTGGGCGCCCGGCGAACGTGGGCCGGAATTTCGGGCCGCAACATCCCCAGCTTCGAGCTGTTTGTCAGCCCGGACTGGCGCGGCACCCGGGGCGTGTTCCACGCCGGCCAGCCCTCTTTCCGCAACGGGAACGTCGTGCGGGGCGTGCGCCTGGAGTTCACGGCAGGACGGGTGGCGCGGGCCAGCGCAGAGGAGGGCGAGCCGTTTCTGAAACAGCAGATCAGCATGGACCGCGGCGCCGCACAGGTGGGTGAGTTTTCGCTGACCGACCGGCGTTTTTCCCGGATCAACCGCTTCATGGCCAACACGCTTTTCGACGAGAACTTCGGCGGGGCGCACGGCAACAGCCACATTGCGCTGGGCGCTTCCTACCGCAACACCTTTGCCGGCAACCCGCGCCTGCTCTCCGCCGCCCTCAGAGCGAAGCTGGGGTTCAACGACTCGGCCCTGCACTGGGATTTCGTGAACACGGAGAAAAAACGGGTGACGGCCCTGCTGGCCGGCGGATCGCGGGTGACGGTCTACGAAAACGGCGAGTTTGCCTGCTGAATTCCGCTTGTTGCTTCGGCCAATAAATCATCCTCGCCGCTTGCGGTGGGGATGATTTATTCGGCCACCGGGCGAAAAAGCAAAGGCAGGTCCGTGCGCTTCACGTGGCACTGGCAACCGCGCGCAAATCATGCGGCCTGTATGGCAGGAAATTATTTGCATGTGAGAGGCTTTTTACCGACTCCACCAGCTTGTTCAACGGAAACGGTTTGGCCAGGACAAGATCGAAGTCGGCGCCCTGCAGCAGCCAGGGGGTTCCCGACATGCCGATGATGGGCGTGCGGTGGCGGGATGACCGGCGGATGTGGTCGAGCACGCCTTCGCCGTCAACCTCCGGCATGACATAGTCGGTGATCACCATGTCGAAGCTGCCGCGGTCGAACTTCCGGATCCCCTCTTTTCCATCCTCCGCAGTTTCCACCTGATGGCCGAAGCGGGTCAACGCCGCTTCAATGAGGCCCAGAATCCCTTTCTCGTCCTCGATAACCAGAATCGAACCCATCGCATCACTCCGGCATCCGCTACGGTAATATGAAATTCCACGTTGCAGCTGGGATGAAGTATACCTCCGAACCCGCCATTAATCAACAACATATTGTGGTGTGCTTACAGCCAATGCACAATATAATGAATTCAAGCTCATACCCCAGGCAGGCACGGGCGATCCGGGTAGCTGTCGAACATGTGGGGCCGAATCGATGACAAGGCCGGCCGGTGAGGAACTTTTTAGAGGAAGGCCGCAAGACTGTCAAATCGAGAATTCCAGCAGATTCCCGAATTAGAAGTCCAATTATCAACAACTTTTATCTCATCGAAACCACATTGTTTTTTAAGGTTAGGGGATTAAACCGCCTGCAAATCGGGCATCCGGGGGCCAATCGCAAATCTGCTGCGATATCATTGGGATCGGAATTGATTGCGGCGTTATTCAAAAGCGGAGGCAACGCGACGAGCTTGCGAAATCTTCGTTTAGCTCTCTTTTTTGTCGAGGATCTTTCAGACCTTGTATTTGCCGAAGTCGTCCGACGAAAGCTTCTCCAAGTAGTCCGCCCACTTTTTGCCTTCTTCGCTCGTGTCCGCGACTTCGACATCCGGCTCACGGACCTTGGAGTGCTGGATCACGGTGTCATCCACGTAAATCGGCGCCTCAAAACGCAGCGCGAGCGCGATGGCATCGCTCGGCCGCGCATCCATATCGAATTTCCGGCCCTCGGCCACAAAGTAAATCCGCGCAAAGAAGGTATTATCCCGCAGATCGCAGACCTCCACCCGCTCGATCGAGATTTGCAACGCGTGAGCGAAGTTCTTGAACAGGTCATGCGTCATCGGGCGCTCGTATTTTATTTTCTGGAGCGCCGAGGCGATCGATGTGGCCTCCAGCAACCCGATCCAGATAGGAACCGCCTGTTCATCATCTTCGGTCTTGAGGATGATGATGGGCGTGTTGGACGCCGGGTCCATCGTCAATCCGGCGATGTTGACCTTACGCAGCATGTCCCACCTCCCGTCGCGGCCGACCGACTGCCGTTTCGCCCCCGTCGAGGACACCCCAGAGGGAATGAGCCAGCGCCCTCTCGATGCGGACCGAAACCAGTTGTCCGGCGCGAACCTCCCGGTCTTCCGCAGGCCCGGCACTGCCATCGAAATTCACGACTTTGTTTCCCGGGGTCCTACCGGTCCACTGAACCTGCGCGCTCTTCGATCGGCCGCGGGACGCCTGCTGCTTGCTGAACCCCTCGGCCAGAACCTCTTGGACCGACCCGGTCAACGCCCGATTGCGGGCGAACGTGATTCCCTGCTGCAGGTCGAGCAGCGTCTGGAGCCGCTCGCTCTGCTCCCGGACAGGGACCTTTTCAGGAAACCGGGTGGAGGGCGCATGCGGCCGGTCCGAGTACGTGAAGGCGAACAGGCCGTCGAATTGAACCTCCCGCACGAGGTCCAGAGTTGCCTCGAAATCGGCCTGCGTCTCCCCTGGGAACCCGACGATCATATCCGATGTGATGGCGATTCCAGGGCAACTATTCCGTAGTTTGGACACGTTGTCAAGGTAGTGATCCCGGGTGTAGCGCCGGTTCATGCGCTCCAGGATCCGGTTCGATCCCGATTGAACCGGCAAATGGATGTGCGGGCACAATTTTTCCAGGCGGGCAAAGGCCCGAATGAGCCCCTCGTTCAGATCCTTGGGATGGGAGGTCGTGAACCGGGTGCGAGCCAGGCCTTCGACCGCGTTCACCCGTTCCAGCAGCTCCGGAAAGGAGCACAGCCCCTCCTTCGCGCCGTAGCTGTTGACATTTTGCCCCAACAGAGTGACCTCGCGCGCGCCGGCCGCGACCAGCGCACGGATCTCGCTCAGAATCAGATCCGGCGACCGGCTGGTTTCCCGGCCCCGCACGTGGGGTACCACGCAATAGGCACAGAAGTTATCGCAGCCGCGCATGATGGTGACAAACCGCGACACCCCTCCTCGATCGGCGGGCGCCGGCGGCGCATCGAACGCCTCCGGGCCGTCGATCATCTCAAGATCCACGATGGGGCGACGCCCGGATTCGACCTGCCGGACCAAACCCTCAAGCCGGTGAACCGCCCGGGTCCCGAGGACCAGATCAACATGGGGCGCCCGCGCCAGGAGACGCGCGCCTTCCTGCTGGGCCACGCAACCGGCGACGGCGACGATCAGGCCCGGCCGCCGGTGTTTGTCATCCCCCAGGCGGCCGAGAATGCTGAAGGCCTTCTGCTCGGCCTTGGACCGGACCGAACAGGTGTTGACGATGACCAGATCGGCATCGCCCGGAGACCGCGCGGGAAGGTATCCGAGCGGAGCCAGCGCCATGGCCATGTGCTCGGAGTCATAGACATTCATCTGGCAACCGATGGTGTATATGTAGAGGTATTTGGGCGGCATGCCGGTTTCAATCGATGCTAAGGGGGTCAGCCCGGAATGGACTCGGGGACCGTCGGTTCGTCAATGGGTATCACTCTCCGAAGGCCCTCCATCACCTCGTCGATGTCGTTTTCACAGCCGGGCGGTACATGCAGAGCCACCCGCGCCTGAGCCGGGTCGATGGTCCGCAGAAAACCGATGCCGTCGCAGGCTTCCAACACGAATCGCATGAACGCGATGTCCGCGCGACGGCAGTGATACACTCGCAGGCTGGATCTCAAAAACGCCACCTGTTCAACATTTTGGATCTTTTGGAACTATAACCACATCACCTGCAATTGCAACCGAAAATCCCTGAAGCCCATCGCGCGGCCGTCACGCAGGCGACCCGTGTTTTTTCGATTGAGTGCGGTCACCGGATCGGCTATAAGGCACAGCTTATGGAAAAGCGGTGGCACATCTTGACCCCGGCGCCGGACGCGGTCTCCTCCTTGAAAGAGGCTCTGGGCGGACACCCGGTGATGGCGACCCTGCTGGCCAACCGGCAGATGGAGTCCCCGGAGCAGGCCCAGACCTTTCTGAATGCGTCGCTTTCCCAGATGCGGCCGCCCACGGGGTTGAAGGACCTGGCGCCGGCGGTCCAGCGCATGGCCCAGGCCGTCCTCTCCGGCGAATCCATCCTCCTGTTCGGCGACTATGATGTGGACGGTGCGACGGCCACCGCCGTCCTGTATGAATTTTTGAGGACCTGCGGCGCGCGCGTGTCCTACTACATCCCTCACCGCCTGAAGGAAGGCTACGGACTGCAGGCGCGGCACATCTCAGAGGTGGCCGTGCCGCGCATGGCGAAACTGCTGATCACCGTGGACTGCGGCTCCGGCAGCCATGCCGCCGTGGATGCCGCCGCTTCGGCCGGGATCGACGTCATCATCACCGACCATCACGCGGTGGGGGACCGTCTGCCGAGAGCGCTGGCCGTCATCAACCCCAAGCGCAAGGACTGCACGGCCGGCCTTGACCAATTGGCAGGGGTGGGGGTGGCGTTTTGCCTGGCCATCGCGCTGCGCAAGCGCCTGCGCGAGCTTGGGTTTTGGAAAGACCGCGAGGAGCCCAATCTGAAATCGCTCTGCGATCTGGTGGCCCTGGGCACGATTGCGGACATGGTTCCATTGCTGGGGGACAATCGCATTCTGGCAAAAACCGGGCTGGAGCTTATCGGCGCGGGACGACGACCCGGCTTGACGGCCCTGATGGAAGCCGCGGGCATCGGCCAGCGCCCGACGGACTCCGAAGACGTAGCGTTCCGACTCGGCCCGCGCCTGAACGCCGCCGGCCGCGTCGACCATGCCGGTCTGGCGGTGGAACTGCTGACGACCGATCGGCCGGACACCGCCCGCCGGATCGCCCAGGCGCTCAATCGCTTGAACGCCGACCGCCAGGACATCGAGCGGGGCATTCTCGCGGACAGCCAGGCCATCATCGCACGCCAGCCCGAGTTGCTCGAACGCCGGACCCTCGTCCTGGCGCATCCGGATTGGCATGAGGGCGTGATCGGCATCGTCGCCTCCAAGGTGACGGACATGTACTACCGGCCGGTGGTACTGATTGCGCTGAGGGGCGGCTTCGGCCGCGGCTCGGCCCGTTCGGTCCCCGGCATCGACCTTTTCGCCTGCCTGAGCGCCTGCCGGCCGCACCTGGAGGACCTGGGCGGGCACACGCAGGCCGCCGGCCTTCAGATCTCCGAAAGCCGCCTGCCGGCGTTCCGCCAAGCATTCGAGGAGGCCGTGCGCACCGCTTCAGGGCCGGGGCTGATCATCCCCACGCTGAACGTCGACTGCGAGCTGGGTCTCGGTGAGATTTCCGAAGACCTGGTAGATCAGCTGGCCACTCTGATGCCGTTTGGGGCAGGCAACCCGGAGCCGCTGTTCATGGCACGGGACGTCGTGGTCGTCTCTTCCAGCCGGGTCGGTCAACACCATCGTCGGATGACGCTGCGGCCGGCGTCCGGACCTGCGGATCGGTGTTTCCGCGCCATCCAATTTCACGTCGACCCCCTCACGGCCGCCCAGAATCGATTCGAGCGTATGCTTTTCAAACTGCGCTGGAACCACTGGAACGGGAGCAAAACCGTTCAACTCTTAATCGAAGCGGTGTCCTCCCGATAGCCGTTTTTCTTCACCATACGCCATTTTTTCCTTGAAATTCATTTAGGTTGTCATTATGATAGGCATTCGTTGCTGCAGCAGGATGTCGAAAATACGGTCACCAAAGGAATGGAGTGTATGGGGAAGGTCTTCCGACCGAGCACGCGCGAGTCGTCGATTCTATCCAAAATCGAGTCGACAAAGGAGCACAAACGACGTTTGGCCATCAGCAGCCTGCGAGACTGCCTCGACCCGCTTTCAAACGCCATCGCCATGAAACTGGTGGAAAGCAGCCTGGTCGAAACCACCAATAAAAACTCCCTGGAAGAGCAGATCAGATCCTGCCTGGAAAAACTCACCCGGGCCAGCGATTTCGATATCGACTACCAGGTATCGCCCATCCGCAACCTGATCCCCGACTTCAACGTCGTCAGCCTTTACGTGACGGCCTTCATCATTGAAAAACTCCTGGACCACAAGGACGTCGTGGACATTTTCGGCTCGGATGAAGAAATCTATTTCACGGTGAATCAGCAGGTGAAGAAGCACCTGCCGGTGTAATGCACCCCCTGTTCCTGCCGAGGTTGGTCAACGGACCCTTCGAGGACCCCGTCCTGTTCATCCCGTTTCAGTTCGAGCGACGGGCGTTGATCTTCGACCTCGGCGACATCTCCCGCCTGGCGCCCCGCGACCTCCTGAAGATCTCGCACGCCTTCGTCACCCACACGCACATAGATCACTTCATCGGCTTCGATCATCTGCTGCGGTGCCTGCTGGGGCGTGAAACGGATCTGTCCCTTTACGGCCCGGCCGGTTTCATCGCGAACGTCGAGGGTAAGCTGGCAGGGTACTCGTGGGACCTCGTGGACCCTTTGAGCTGCGGGTTGCGATTGCACCTGCACGAGGTGCATCCGGATCGGCTGCTCCGCCGCACCTATGTCGGCGGTGAACGCTTTGCGGCCGACGGCGACGCCGCCGCCCTGCCCTTTGCCGGCCCGCTGCACACCGAACCGGCCTTCGAAGTCTCGGCCGCGGTCCTTCAACACAGCAGCCCCTGCCTGGGGCTGGCACTGAAGGAGCGCTTCCACGTGAGCATCCTCACGTCCGGGCTGGAGACGCTCGGGCTTCAGCCCGGACCCTGGCTCACGCGCTTCAAGAACGCACTGTATGTCGGGACGGACCCGGGCTCGGACTTCGACTTTGAAACCGGCGCGCGAAACTCCGGCGGCCGTTTCACCCTGGGGGAGCTCCGGCAGCAGATCGCCCGCATCACGGCCGGGCAGAAGATCGCCTACATCACCGATGTCGGCGACACCCCCGCCAACCGCGAGGCGATGGTGGCCTTTGCCCGCGGTGCGGATGTCCTGTTCATCGAGGCAGCCTTCCTGCACAGCGAGCGGGAGCGCGCCGCGGCCAAACACCACCTGACCGCCCGCCAGGCCGGCGACATCGCAGCGCTCGCCCGCGCCCGGCAGTTCACCGTCTTTCATTTCTCGCCGCGCTACGAAGGTCGCGACGCGGAATTGGTGCAAGAGGCCCGGGAGGCGTATGCAGAAACGTCGGCGCGCATGGGTGAAAAGCAGCGGGCATAGAGCATGGCCTTAAGAAAAAATCCCCGTAACCACTGCGGCCTGAGCAGTTACAAGTTCCCTGCCCTCCGCTCCATCCCCCAAGCGCCGTGCCGGGCGCGCCGGCCCTTTTATGCCGGCTTTGGCTGACGGCGGATCCGCCGGATGCCTAAACGCGTCAGGCCGGTCGCATGCCGCCACGTCCCCTTCAGGCCGATGTTCACCAGTTTGAAAAAGGCGCGGATGGTGCCGATCCCTTTTCCATGCCGGCCCTCGGTGAAATACTTCCAACGTCCGCTGTCCCCGTAGACAAACCCGATCACCTGCCGGCGAACGGCTGCATCGTCGGTTTCGAAGCGGCAGCCCAGGGTTTTGCGTCCCCCCCCGTCATCCACCCGGATCACGTGCAGGGGCAAATCGTGGCGGTTGCCGTAGCTGTCCTCCGCCTGCAACCGCAGGTGCGACGACATCCGGTCCTCGCGGGAATCGACCGTCAGTCCGATCCCCGTGGTCGACAAATCATGCAGCCATGCCTGCACGCGGGCCCCGCTGAGGAGGTCGCAGACGGTGACGGGTTCCCGGGTGGCGTAGCGGTGGGAACGCCGCAGCTGACGCCGCTCCCAGACCACCCCCAGGCAGCAGATGATGAGCAACATGTTGAACGTGTTCCAGCACAGACAAATGGCGATCGTGTCGAGCAGCACGGGCCGGTTCAGCCAGAGGACCGCGCCCGCGCATATGGCCAGCAGGTTGAGCAGGAACATGAGATAGAAGGGCGTCGCCAGGTGGGTGAGGGTGTCCTGCTGCAGGGAAATGGATTTGGGGGTCACCCGGAAACGCGGAGACCGGGGGTTGAGGAACACCGAGACCACGGCCGGTATCAAATAGATGCTCTGGATGATCTCGAACAGCTCCGAGTAGAAGGGGTGGCGCAGTTTCCCGTAGAGCTGGTTGGAGACAAAATACGAGGCCACCAGGTGGGGCACGGCGTAGACCAGAACCTGCGTCAGGGACGCGTTGTAGACCCGCAGGTTGAATACCAGGAACATCAGCGGCGAAAGGAAAAAGATCATCCGCGCAAACCCGAAGAGCCAGAACATGCAGGCGTTCAGATAACAGACCCGCTGCGCCATGGAAAGCCCCCGGGTCCACAGCGGACTGCGAAGCAGCAGGATCTGAATCATCCCCTCGGCCCACCGGCTCCGCTGGATGATGAAGCTGTCGAAAGATTCCGGCGAAAGGCCCATGATCATGGCCTTGTTCAGGTAGACGCTGTTGAAGCCTTTGGCATGCAGCTTGAGAGCGGTGCCGGCGTCTTCGGTGACGGTGTCTTCCACCAGACCGCCGATCGCCATGAGATGCCGGCGCCGCAGCAGGGCGGCCGACCCGCAGAAGAATGACGCGTTCCAGAAATCCAGCCCGAGCTGGATGCCGCCGTAGAACATCTCGTTCTCGCCCGGACTTTCCGCGGAGGTGCCGAGGTTTTTTTCAACCGGTGTGGGGTTGATGAAAAAATGGGGGGTCTGCACGCAGGCCAGCTTTTCGTCCGCGATGAAAAAACCCACCGTGTTTTGGAGAAAATCCTTGGTGGGAACGTGGTCGCAGTCCAGAATGAGAACGAGCTCGCCGCCGGGTCGGGGTTCGCCGAGGCCGGGGTTGTGGCCGGCGGAGGTCCGGCGCGGCTGGCCGGTGTCGATGGTGGCGCCCAGGGCAGCGTTGATGTTCCCGGCTTTGGCGTGAACATTGCTCTCCCGCGTCAGGTAGTGCACCCCCAGGGAAGCCGCCGCCGCCTTCAACTCCTGCGCCCGCCGCCGGGCGGCGGCCGCCCGGGTCGGGTCGGGGTCCTCCTGTTTCTGGGTGGTACCGCCGTCGTCGAGGACAAACACGTTCAGTTTGTCTTTGGGATAGTGCAGCTGGGTGCAGGCGGTGAGCGTGAGGGTCACCATGTCCACGGGTTCGTTGTAGGTGGGGACCAGCACATCCACCCTCGGCCACAGGCGCACGTCGGCGGGCAGCGGAGGGCTTTTGCGCCGCAGCGGCGACAGGTTCACGAACAAGCCGACCAGATGGGTGAAAATCCCATAGCTCTCGGCCAGGTAGAGCAGCATCAGAAAAACAAAATCCCACACACCGGTGTAGGTGAGGGTGTCGGTCGTCCGGAACATCCAATACCGCAGGCTGAGATAAGCCCCCAGCACGATGACCGCCACGCGGTTGAAATCGCCGAGGAAGCGCTCCGTCCGGCTGAGCAGAAACAGGGCGGCCAGAACGCCGGCCGAAAGCAACATCTGATTTTCGTCGGCGAGGGGAACGGATGAAATCCAGGCGACCACAGCGAGCATCAGCGCCGCGGCGCCGAACTGGACCCGCTGGGAAGGCGGTCGGCTGTCGATGGCAAGGGGTTCGGTCATCATGCGTGTCGTCGATCCGGTTGCGGGGTGGGTTTCGGTTTTAGGTTTCAGAGGCCCTCCATCCGCCGTCGGCGGCAATCTGGATCAACTGCAGCCGCTCCTCCTGCGGGTTCTCGATACGGATGGTGGGGGCTGCCGGAAGCGTCAAGGCGTCTCCCGCCGACATCCGGCGCCGCCGGCGGCCGGCGCTGACCTTGGCGCACCCGCTGAGAAGGACCAGGTGCACCGCCGTACCGACCGGCTCATCCAGCACGGCGGATGCCCGCGGATAGACCACCAGACGGCTCGCGCGGTGGCCGTCCAACTCCTCCAGCAGGGTCCGGGTTCCCCACGGGAAGTGAAGGGTGAGATGCTGCTGAACCTCGCTGCGGCCCCGCTGCTTGAGCTCGGCCACAATCGATTTCACATCACGGCTGTGATCGATGTCGGAAACGAAGATGGAATCCGGCGTCTCCACCACGACCAGGTTCTCAAGCCCGTTGGTGGCGATCAAACGATCGTGGGCCAGGATCAAACAGCCCCGCGTCGCCTGGGTGATCACGTCGCCGTCCAGGACGTTGCCGTCCCCGTCCTTGGGCAGAAAATCGTAAAGCGACTTCCAGGAGCCGATGTCGCTCCACCCGAAATCGGACGGCAGCACGACTCCCTTGTCGGTCTTTTCCATGACGGCATAGTCGATGGAGAGGTCCGGCAGCCGCAGGTAGTCTTCCCTCCGGATCGGCTGCCCGGACACGAAGAGGTCCTGCAGGGCCTGAAGCAGGCCGGGTTGATGGACCCTGAACTCCTCCAGGATCACGGAGGCCCGGAACGCGAACATGCCGCTGTTCCAGAAGAAATTCCCGGCCGCCAGGTAGCGACCGGCGGTGTCGAGGTCGGGCTTCTCCACGAACCTGCGGATGGAGGGCGCGGCGGAGGCCTCCCCCGCCTCCACGTACCCGTAGCCGGTCTCGGGGTAATGGGGGGTGATGCCGAAGGTCACGATGCGCCCCTGCGCGGCCAGCTCCACGGCAGCGGCCAGTTTTTCGTGGAAGGCCGGAAGGTTCCCGATGACGTGATCGGCGGGGAAAATCCCCAGCACGGCGTCCTCAACGGCCGCGCGGATCTGAAGGCACGCCAGCAGGATGGCCGGTGCGGTGTTGCGGCCCGCCGGCTCGCTGATGATCCGGCCGCCGGCCGGGATGCCGATGGCCTCCATGTGCCGGGCGATCTCATGCCGGTGCTGCTCCCCGCAGACCACGCGCACGTTCTCCGCGGCGAACGGCGGCACCAGGCGACGCAGGGTGCTCTGGACCAGGGATTCGCTGCCGATCAGCTTGGCCAATTGCTTGGGGTAGAGCTCCCGCGACACGGGCCACAACCGCGTTCCGCTGCCCCCCGCCAGCAGAACGGGGTAAACCGGCAATTCAACAGATCTCATAGGAATTCCTTTTATGTCCGTTTCAGCTCGAAGCCCGAAGCCGATTGACATGTTGCAATGGCTAAAAAGAAGTAAAGCAAGTTAATAGGCATAGCTCGAATATCTGGATATCATTCGATGCAATAGATCTGGCAATTAGCTGTCAGTATAGCAGCTTTCTTGAAGTCGAATTTACTGTGATATTTCCGACTGCATGCGCGCATTAGCGAAGAAACATTGAGTTCCGTGCCATGCGGAACGGAATGGATACGATGTGCAGTTGGAAAGACGCGCTTACTGATCCGAGTAATTGGCAATTATCTTTTCGGCCGATTCGATAAGAACCATATCTAAGGCCCCTTGGTCATTAAGGACCATGTTTGCAACTTCCAAGGCGACTTGCTTTTTGACGAAATTTGGGATCTCTCTATATCGCTCCAACAGCTTAAAGGCGCCAAAATAGTCGCCAATGATGGCCTTGTATCTTATTTCTATGTTGTCGATTAGGAACCTACTCGCTTTCCCTTCTCCCGTTCGAGTGTCTTCGGATAGTCGGCGCAAATCCTCTATATCTCCTGGAACCGAATCAATCTGTCCGCACCCTAGTCGTATCCGCGCCCGTGTCAGGTATGCACCGAATAGCCAGGGTGTTTTCAGCACACCTTCTTCAGCATATTTTAGTGCTTCATCACATCGCCCCAGTCGAAATAGGTAGTTTGCAAACCTGTTCTCGTAGAAAGATCTACCTTCAAGGGACCCGTAGCGTTTGAGATCCTCCATTAGATGTTGAAACTCCTCGTTATGCTGCAATTCTGAGGGATTCTGGCTCTGTCCGATTATGATGTCACACAAACAATCTACTATGTATGGATTCGTGGGAGCCACCATGTATGCCGACCTCGCGTATGCTTCAGCTTGGGAAAACCGCCCCTGGTAAGACAGACACGTCGCAAGCTCCCGCAAGACGTGGAAATTTCTAGCGTCCAATGCGTATGCCTCTAGATATTTTTCTTCTGCTATGTCAAGCTTCCCAATCCTGCGATACCAAAAGCCACAGAGAAAATGATAATTCCGTCGCGCAGCTCTTGTATTGAATTTTTGGAGTTTGTTGACAGCGGCCCAGAACTGATTTTCCCGAGCGAGTCGTGCGAGCGAAATGGCCAAAAGCCGGAGCGTCTCCACCTGAGCATCGATAGTCATGATACTTGAACGCTGAAGTGCCTGCTCGCAAAACTGGGCCGATAGTTCATGCTGGCCGTCGTCATAAGCATTGCGTGCAACACGTAGCAGATGGGAAGGAAGCACCAACTCCGCCACCCAGGCCGCTGGGGGGCGATCTGGCCTAACGTTAAAATTAGCAATAATTGCAGCATCGATCACTGGAAGGGGAACTTCATCTATATCCTCGTAGTTCTCGGCGGCTTCAGCCATTCTGCGCGCAACTTCCTCCCTCCAAGCCTTGTCGGAATAGTCGCGGAAATGACGTGATAGGGCTTCACGGACGTATGGCGCAATACGGTAGTATTTTCCGATTCGTTCTACTATGGCATTATCTTGGAGGGCTCGAAGAGCGACAGCAATCGATTCTTCAGTTTCAGCGACTAAGTCGACGACCGTGTCTAAGTCAAGGATTCGGTAGTCGGATAAGAGCAGTGAGACCTTTTCCTGTGCCCCCATCAATGGCACTTTCAGGAGAATGTCACTAGCACGCTCGATGCTAAATTGAACGAGGTCAGTTTTGTCGGACAGAAGATTCCGCAGGCCATACTGTTTGGCGAACTCAAACGCATAGCGAGCATTAAGAGGGTGCCCCCCCATGTACTCCGAAAGCTCTTTAAGCTGATCCGAGGTATAGTCGATCTCAGCTCCTCTGAGAAAAAGACCAAGCAGAGTCCGAATCTCGTCTTCAGAGAAGCTTGGTAATTTAACTAAATGCACAGACCTATAACGGTGCTTTAACCTGTGAGGTAGCATTCTCCGCTGAATCAGAACCATTAGAGGCCGAACCCCACTGCCAATGTGGCTAAGCACATCAGCAAACCACTCAACGTATTCACCATCGTCTCGTATCAACCCTCCATCGTCCAAAAGGAACAAGACTTCCTTCTCATCGTAGACTCCTCGTAGGTTGCTCACAACCGTTGAGACCTTATCCCTGTGGGACATTTGTAAGAAACGTGCGTTTTCTCTTTTCCATTCCTCAAGCGCTAGGCCAGAGGAAGCATCGAGTAGATTTCGATAAAAATCGTCAATCGTTGTATCGCTCGAGACGATAACCTCAGGATGTAGGTGGGGCAAATAAGGGTAGACTTCAGCCAATAGTTTACGGGCCAATGTCCGGCGTCCAATACCCGGCCAGCCACATACGCCTATTATAGAGGGTCCCTCTGCAGGAGGCGCGGAGAGAACAATCTTGAGTTCAGCCAGTTGATCTGAGCGCCCAACAAAAACTTCAGGCTGTGGACGAAAGACAGTGCTTAACTCAATCAAAACCGATCTGATTCGGCGGGAGATTAGCCGCGATTTTCTGGTTTTCCTAACGTGGAAAGCCTGCAGCCACTCGGGGAGTTGTCGCACATTAGTATCGTCAATCACGAAGGCCAAAAATTCCTTTATCCGACCACTCGCATATCTGTCATATGCAACTCGCAGTTCGTGTTGCACCCAGTCAGAAGCAAGTGAGTTACCAGATACGAAGAGCACGAACAGATCGGAGTTTGTGAGCGAGCGGAATATCTCTTCGGCGGACCTCTTCCCATCCTCAAAGGATTCAACATCGTAAATGGCACTAGCTGCCCCCAAGTCTTCAAAAACCTTAGAAACGAGAGATTTATCTCTGCTGCTATGCGAAAGGAATGCCTTCATTTTCGATACTCCTCCTAATTGTTCTCATAGTATGGCGCCAGCAGTAATTAGATTGACCCGCATAAGATGAGGTTTATATCACAAGATTACGCAGATCTGTGATACGTCGGATTAACCGCAAAGCGGGACTTATGGGTAATAGAATCTGTATATCCAAGGCATCGTTGCCATAAAAAAAAGTCCCTATTGATCAAACCCTGTATCCGAATCATGTCAGGTCAAAACGTTACCCCTGCGCATTAAATCTTTACGGCGTTTGCTTCCAGCTTCGAGCTTAAAGCTTCAAGTTTGGTTCCAATCAACCGTGACCGCGGGATTCGGCAGGCAACGATACGGCAACTCGCTGCAATTCCGTCATGCGGCGGTGCAGCGCGTTTCCATGGCCGCACCCCCCAGCAGTTCCCCCACGTCCCGCCGCAGCGCCGGCCCGGCCTTGACGCGGAACCCCTCCGCAAACTCGATCACGGCGTCGGCGCGCGCCGCCCCGCGCAGGTGCAGGTAGGCCTTGCAGGTGCCGGGATAGCGCTGCAGCACCTCGCGCAACTGCAGCAGCAGCGCCCGGTCGGTTCGCTCCAGGTCCAGGCTGAGATGCACGCTGGCCGTCCAGTTCTCCTCGGCCTTCTCGAGGGGGATGATGGTTTCGGCGATCAGCTTGACCGACTGCTCGTCCTTCTGGATCTGACCCTGCACCAGCACGGTGCGGTCCTCGGCCAGCAGGTCGCTCGCGGCGGCAAAGACCCGCGAAAAAACGGTTACCTCGACGGCGCCGTGCAGGTCCTCGATGGTGGCGAACCCCATGAGGTCGCCCTTGCGAGTCTTGATCGTCTTCATGGCGCGCACCAGGCCGCCGACCCGCACCGTCACCCCGTCCGGCGCCTCCTTGATGGTGAGGGCGTCGGCGGTGGTGAATTTGTGCAGCACCTCCTCGAAGCGGTGGAGCGGATGACCGCTCAGAAAAAAGCCAAGCGACTCTTTTTCGAAGGCCAGCTTCTGGCGCTCGTCCCAGTCCTCAATGTCGGGCATGGCCGGAACGTTGACCGGCGCCGGGCAGTCGACCCCGCCGAAAAGGCCCATCTGCGGGTCGCAGCGCTCCCGCTGCACCCGCTGGCCGTAATCCAGGGCCACCTCCAGGGAGGCCATCAGTTGCGAGCGCCGGGCCCCGGTAGCGTCAAACGCGCCGCATTTGATCAGGCTTTCGATGACCCGCTTGTTGACCTTCCGCAGGTCCACCCGCTCGCAGAAATCGAAAATCGATGTGAACGGCCGCTCCTGCCGCGCCTCGACCATCGCGTCGATCGCGCCTTCGCCGACATTCTTGACCGCCACCAGGCCGAAGCGGATCCGGTCCCGGTCGACCGTGAACGCCTTGAGACTGGCGTTGATGTCCGGGGGCAGCACGGGGATGTCGTGGCTGCGGCATTCGGCCACGAACTTGACGATGTTGTCGATGGACCCCATTTCACTGGTGAGCAGCGCCGCCAGGAACTCCACCGGGTAGTGGGCCTTCAGATAGGCGGTCTGATAGGCGATCAGCGCGTAGGCGGCGCTGTGCGACTTGTTGAAGCCGTAGCCGCCGAATTTTTCCATGAGGTCGAAGATGCTGGCGGCCTTGTCGGCGGGCAGCTTGTTTTCGACCGCGCCTTTTTGAAACCGATCCCGGTGGGCGGCCATGATCTCGGTAATTTTCTTGCCCATGGCCTTGCGCAGGTCGTCGGCCTCGGCCATGGAATAGTTGGCCAGGGCGCCCGCGATCTTCATGACCTGCTCCTGGTAGACGATGACGCCGTAGGTCTCCTCGAGGATCGGCGCCAGCTGCGGCAGGAGGTAGGCGACCTGCTTGCGCCCGTGCTTGCGGTCGACGTAGTCGTCGATCATGCCGCTTTCCATGGGGCCGGGGCGATAAAGGGCCACCAGGGCGATCACGTCCGGGAAACACCCCGGCTTGAGCCGCACCAGCAGGTCCTTCATGCCCGAGCTTTCCAGCTGGAAGACCCCGGTGGTGTCGCCGGCGGAGAGCAGCCGGTAGGTCGCGGCGTCGTCGAGGTCTATGTTTTCCAGGTCCGGCGGGGTCTTGCCTTGACGGCGGATGATCTCCTGGGCGCCGGCGATGACGGTCAGGTTGCGCAGCCCGAGGAAGTCGAACTTGACCAGCCCGATCTTCTCGACGATTTTCATGTCGAACTGGGTCACCACCTCGCCCTTTTTGCCCCGGAACAGCGGCAGGTACTCCACCAGCGGGCGGTCGGAGATCACCACCCCGGCGGCGTGGGTCGAGGCATGGCGCGGAAGCCCCTCCAGCACGCGGCAGATCCGGATGAGATCGCCGTATTCCGGCTTTTTTTCCACCAGCTCCCGCAGCCGCGGCTCCTGCGCCAAGGCATCGTCAAGGGTGATGTTGAGCACGTCGGGCACCATCTTGGCGATGGCGTCCACTTCCTGCAGGGGAATGTCGAGGGCGCGGCCGACATCCCGGATGACGGCCCGCGTTTTGAGCTTCCCGAAGGTGATGATCTGGGCGACGTAGTCCCCGCCGCCGTACCGGTCCTGGACGTATTTGTAGACGTCTTCACGGCCGTCGATGCAGAAGTCGACGTCGATGTCCGGCATGCTCTTGCGGGCGGGGTTCAGAAACCGCTCGAAGATCAGGCCGTGCACGATGGGGTCCAGGTCCGTGATGCCCAGGCTGTAGGCGACGAGGCTGCCGGCGGCCGAGCCCCGGCCGGGGCCGACCGGAATCCCGCTTTCCTTGGCGTGGCGGATGAAATCGGAAACGATCAGGAAATAGCTGGGGAAGCCCATTTCCTTGATCACGCCGATTTCATAGTCCAGCCGCGCCCGGTACAGCGCCTCGTCCGCCTTTGGGTTTTTGGAACGGACGCGCACCATGACCCGATCGAAGCCCTCGCGGGATTTTTGCTCGAAGAGGTCGTCGGCGCTCTGGCTGCCGCGGGTGTCGAAGCGGGGGAAATGATAGGTCTTGAAATCGAATTCGAGTGAGCAGCGCCGGGCGATCTCCGTCGTCTGCGTGAGGGCCTCCGGAGTGTCCTTGAAATACGCCGCCATCTCGGAGGCCGGCTTGAAATACAGCTGGTCGGTGCGAAACTTGAGCCGCTCCGCGTCTTGGACGGTTTTGCCGGTTTGAATGCACAGCAGCACGTCGTGGGCCCGCACGTCTTCGCGCGACAGGTAGTGGCAGTCGTTGCTGGCCACCAGCGGGATCGACAGCCGCCGGCTCATGTCGATCAGGGCGGCGTTCACCCGCTCCTGGTCGTCGATGCCGTTGTTCTGGATTTCGAGGAAGAACCGGTTCTCGCCGAACACCTCCAGGTAGGACCTCGCGGCTTGCTCCGCCTGCTCCACCCGGCCCTCCATGATCCGACGCGGGATTTCGCCGTGCAGGCAGGCGGAGAGGGCGATCAGGCCGCGCGAGCACTCCTTGAGGAGTTCCCGGTCGATGCGCGGCTTGTAGTAGAAGCCTTCCAACTGGGCCGCGGAGGCCAGCCGGCAGAGATTGCGGTAGCCCTCCTGATTTTCGGCCAGCAGGATGATGTGGCACAACTCCCGGTTGTCGGCCGGGTTTTTGTCGAACCGGCTGCGGGGGGCGATGTACATTTCGCAGCCGATGATCGGCTTGATGCCGGCCTGGCTCGCCTTCTCGTAAAACTCGACGGCGCCGAACAAGGTGCCGTGGTCGGTGGTCGCCACCGCCGGCATGCCGTATTCGACGGTGCGCTTGACCAGATCGTCGATACGGATGGCCCCGTCCAGCAGGCTATACTGGGTGTGCACGTGCAGGTGAACGAATTCGGTCATGGATGTCCTTGTAAAACAGGCCGGATCTTGAGAGTCACGTCCGGATGAACGCGGATGCGCGTTGAAAAGAGGCCGCCGGTGCTCCCCCTGGGCGCCTCCAACCTCCGGGCGGAGGTGGGGTCAACCGTCGTAAAATTTTCTCAGGGATCCGGCTGAAAGTAAAGAAAAAGATCGGGGCGGCTTCCACCATTCGAAACCGGCGGTTTCGCCCGCGGCCCAGGATCAGGACGCGCAAGCCTCCCGGGCCGGGACGAACAAACAGCGTGCTGCAGGGCCTGGGAAACGCGGCGTAGCGATTACCCGGGGCACCCGGCGCAACCGCACCCTACTCGATGCGGTAGTTCGGCGCTTCCTTCGTGATGATCACGTCATGCACGTGGGATTCGCGGATGCCGGCGGGGGAGATCTTGATGAAGCGCGCCTTTTCCCTCAGTTCATCCAGGGTCCGGCAGCCGCAGTAGCCCATGCCCGCCTTGAGTCCGCCCACCAGTTGAAAAACGTTGGCCTGAAGCGACCCGCGGTAGGGCACCCGGCCGACGATGCCTTCCGGCACCAGCTTGTCGCCTTCGCTGTCGTCTCCCTGGTAGTAGCGGTCCTTGCTGCCCTTCTTCATCGCCTCGATGGAGCCCATGCCCCGGTAGACCTTGTAGCTGCGGCCCTGGTAGAGGATCAGCTCGCCCGGGCTCTCCTCGGTGCCGGCGAAAAGCCCGCCGATCATGACCGTGTGGGCGCCCGCACCGATCGCCTTGGTGAGGTCGCCCGAAAAACGGATGCCGCCGTCGGCAATGAGCGGCACGCCCGTCTTCTCGGAAACCGGTCGGCAGTTCATGATGGCCGTCAGCTGCGGCACCCCCACGCCGGCCACCACCCGCGTCGTGCAGATGGAGCCGGGGCCGATGCCGATCTTGACGGCGTCGACGCCCGCCTTGATGAGGTCTTTCGCCCCTTCCGCCGTGGCGACGTTGCCGGCGATCACTTCGATCTCCTTGAAGGTGCGTTTCAGGCGCTTGACCGAATCGATGACATTTCTGGAATGCCCATGGGAGGTGTCGATCAGGATGATGTCCGCCCCCGCCTTCAGCAGGGCCTCGGCCCGCTCCTCCATGTCCGGCCCGACGCCCACCGCCGCGCCGACGCGCAACCGCCCCTTGGTGTCCTTGCTGGCGTTGGGGAATTTCTTGATCTTTTCGATGTCCTTGATGGTGATCAGACCGGTCAGCCGCCCTTTCTTGTCCACCACCAGCAGTTTCTCGATGCGGTGCTGGTGCAGGAGCTTTTTCGATTCCTCCAGGCCGATGCCCTCGCTGACCGTCACCAGCCGGTCTTTGGTCATGACCTCCGAGACCTTTTTGTCCATGTCGGATTCAAACCGCAGGTCCCGGTTGGTGACGATGCCGACCAACTGGTCGCCCTTGACGACCGGCACGCCGGAGATGCGGTACTGCTCCATGAGCGTGAGCACTTCGGCCACTTTCTGATCCGGGTGGATGGTGACCGGATCGACGATCATGCCGCTTTCCGACTTTTTGACCTTGTCGACCTCCATGGCCTGGGATTTGATCTCAAGGTTGCGGTGGATGAAACCCAATCCGCCCTCCCGGGCCATGCTGATGGCGGTGTCCGCCTCGGTGACGGTGTCCATGGCGGCGCTCACGATGGGGACGCTCAGGCTGATGCGCCGGGTCAACCGGGTATTGACGGTGACGTCCTTGGGAAGAACATCGGCGTAGCTGGGGAGCAGCAGCAGATCGTCGAAGGAATATCCTTCCTGCAGCGGCGGGTTCGGCATCGAAACCTCCTGATCCTTGGTTAAAAAATTTGTGCCCACGAATAACAAATGGCCGGACGTTTGGCAATCTTTATTTGGAAGCCGGCGCGGCCGCCGGGAATACCGAAAATACATTCTATTTCAAATAATTACGGGCTGGGTTGGTTGACTTTGTGGCGTTTGGTGGGGTAATATAATGGTTTTATAAGGAAGGGCAACTCCATGCTCATCGGCATCAACCCCCAGAACCCTCAAACGCGGCTCATCCGCAAGGTGGTGGAGATCCTCAGGGACGGAGGAATCGTGGTCTATCCCACCGACACCTACTACGGGATCGGGTGCGACCTGATGAACCCGAAGGCAATTGAGCGGATTTACCTGCTGAAACGCCGCGACAAGGGCAAACCCTTCAGCTTCATCTGCTCGGACCTCACCAACATCAGCCAGTATGCCAAGGTGTCCAATTACGCCTACCGCACCATGAAGCGGTTGCTCCCGGGGCCCTACACCTTCATTCTCGAGGGCTCCAAGCTGGTACCCAAGATCATGCTGACCAAGCGCAAGACCGCCGGCATCCGCGTCCCCGACAACGAAATCTGCCTGGGCCTGGTCCGCGAGCTCGGCCACCCGATCATCACCACCAGCGCCGCCACCGCCGATGGGGAAAGCTTCCACGACGCCTCCCTCATCCACGACCACTTCGGCAAGCAGGTGGACGCCGTCATCGACGGCAGCACGGTGTCGGGCGAACCCTCCAGCGTCATCTCCCTCATCGGTGACGTGCCGGAAATCATCCGCCGCGGGGCCGGGGACGTGAGCCTGTTCGAGTAGGCGGCCTGGCCGTGAACCCGACTCCCGTGTCGGGCGGAGTCCCGTGGTCCCTGCCGCCCCAAATAGTTCCCCTTGGCCCTCAAGAGTGCATGCCTGGAAGGCGGCCCACCGCGCAATGATACACGCCCGAAATCACGCCGTCCATCAAATCACGTTCAATCAGAAATCAGACGATCTTCGCCGCAAACGATTATTAATTCAGACTGCCTGGCGGTGCAGGCGAGCGTCATGTTGAGCGCCCGGCCCATCTCAGCGGCAAGGGCGGTCGGCCGCGACAGGCCGATCACGATGGGCAGCCGCGCCCTGGCGGCTTTTTGAACCATCTCGTAGCTGATGCGGGAAGACAAAATCAGGATGACGGCTTCGGACAATTTCCTGGCGACAAAAGCTTTGCCGATGGCCTTATCGAGGGCGTTGTGGCGCCCTACATCCTCGGCGAAGGAGACGATCTTCAGGCGGCGGTCCACCAGCATCGCCGCATGCGCGCCGCGGGTCCGGCGATGAATGACCTGGTTTTCGGAAAGTTGGTTGATGCAGTCCAAAATTCGGTCGATGGGAACCCGAAAGGGGTCCTCGGTCGGGGCGATAATCTGATAGAGGTCCTTGACCAGCTCCTTGCCGCAGATCCCGCAGCTGGTCTGGCTGACGAAGCTCCTACGCTCGAGCAGGTCGCGTACCTTTTCGCGCCGTTCGGGTTTGAGGCGGATTTCGATGACGTTCGGGTCCAGGTCCTTGCAATACCCGATGGTCAGGAAATCATCGGGGGAATCCGCGATCCCCTCCCCCAGGCAGAACCCTGCCGCGTGAACCAGCTCCTCCCCGGGAGTCCGCATCACCACGGAGTAGGGTTTCGCGTCGATGCGGATTAAAAGCGGTTCCTCCCCGAGGAACTCGCACACATCGGGCCGGCACGCCCCGCCCTCACACCGAATCACGCGATGGGATTGAGCCACTGAGCCGGCCTGCCCCGCACCGGCTTCGACGCATGGTTTCTCACTCATACGGCCGAAGGGCTTTTTCCCGATGTTTTGCTTTTGCGAGCCATCGTGCGCTGCTCTTCGGGGATCGTCGGCGGAACCGGCTCGCCGGAAATCTTCCGCACCGCGCCAAAGCGGGCGGGGCAAGCGTCAAAGCAGGTGCCGCATTTTATGCATGTCGACTGGTCGATGACATGGATCCGGTTTTTGCCTCCGTCGATCGCCTCGACCGGGCATTTCCGAAGGCAGATCATGCAGGCCTGGCATTTCTCCGGGTCGATGTGGTAGGAGACGACGTCACGAAACAGCCGCTCGACCTCATCGCGCGCGAAAAGGTCCTTGTAGTCCTCCTCCCGATTCAATCGTGTCGCGAGCTTGTCCCGGTTGACCAGCTTCATGTACGGGACGAGTTTCGTCACGTGCTTCAGCCTCGACGCCAGCTCGCCCCGGTCCAGTCCCTCGCCTTCGCCCAAAGGCCCCAAGGCCTTCACCTGCTTCCCGAAATCATTGACCACTTCGGTAAAGAGAATCCCTTCGGCGGCGGACATGAACTCGATCCGCAACCGCTCCGGGTTCAGCCCGATGTGCTCCATGATTCTGCGGCACAGGAGCGCCATGTTCAGGGCATGAAAATTTCCATGCGTGATGTAGTTGCACTCATTCAAACGGCAGCCGCCGATGAACACCCCGTCCATGCCGTTGGCAAAGGCGCGCAGCACAAAGGCCAGGTCGACCCTGCCGGCGCACATGACGCGGATCAGCCTCATATCGGTCGCATATTGCAGTCTGGAAACTCCAGCCAGGTCAGCAGCGCCGTACGCTCACCAATGGCATACAAAACCCAAGAGCTTGGGCCTGAACTTGTGTCCGGCACTCATGCGTATTCACCCTTTTGGTCGTCAACCACGGTTTTATTGCTCCGGCATTAAACACGTACAACTTAAGCTGATGTCAGGCGGAGCGGGGTGCGCGCCGCGGCGAGCACCCCGCTCCGCCCTTGCGTGCGACGGTACAATTTGGAATATTTGATTGCCGAAGCAATAGCAGCTGCCATCCTACGGCTCAGCCCCCACCGCCGCATCGATCTGGCTCAAGAGCTCCTCGTCGGTGAAGTGCTTGAGCACGATCGCCCCGGTCGGGCACTTGGCGTTGCAGAGACCGTCCCCTTTGCAGAGCACGGGGTTGACGACAGCCTTTTTGCCCTGCCGCGTCTCACGAAACTCGATCGCGCCATAGGTGCAAGCCGCGATGCATTCCCCGCACCCCATGCACTTCTTCTCATCCACCTCGCACACCGAACCGGAGGCGACGACGGTGTCGTGGGAGAGGAGCGTCAAGACCCGGCCCGCCGCCCCGTAAGCCTGTTTGATCGTTTCCGGGATATGCTTGGGATAGTGCGCCAGCCCGCACAGGTACACCCCGTCGGCGGAGAACTCGACGGGTCGCAACTTAACATGGGCTTCCTTGAAAAATCCATCCGGGCTTAACGACACCTTGAAGAAACCGGCGACGTCTTTGGTTTGTGCGGAGGGAACGACGGCGGCGGCCAACGCGAGGGCATCCGCATCGATGACAAGCGTTCGGCCTAAAATGGAGTCATTCGCGGTGATTCTTAGAACCGACTTGCCGCCCTCCTGGACGGATTCCACCTGAGGCTTATCCTGCGGCTCGTAGCGGATGAACCGCACCTCTTTCGTTGAGGCTTCCCGGTAATAATCCTCGCTGAACCCATAGGTCATCATATCCCGGTAGAGAATGCAGATGTCCATCCCGGGGTTCATCTCTTTCAATTTCAATGCGTTCTTTATGGACGCGCTGCAGCATATCCGGCTGCAATAATTTCGGTCCTCGTTCCGGCAGCCCACGCATTGGATCATCACGAGCCGTTCGGCGTTGACGACCGTTTCGTCTTTCTTGGCGATCCGCTCCTCCAGCTCAAGGAGGGTCATGACCTTGTCGTCCTGCCCGTAGCGGTATTCGGCCGGCTTGTAGACATCCGCACCGACGGCGATCACGGCGGCACCGTGTTTTATCTCCACGGTCCGTCTTTCGAACTTCACCTTGGTTACGAAATTCCCGACATACCCGGTCGATTCCGTGATTTCAGCATCCGTGTAGACGTGGATGGAGGGGTGTTGGTACACCGCTTTTACGAGATCCCGCACGTACGCCTGAACATCCATTCCATCCAAGGTGTAGTGCAGTTTTCGTGCGATCCCCCCCAGGTCCGTATTCTTTTCCACCAGGTGGACCTCATGGCCTTGCCGGGCGATGGACAGCGCACAGGTCATGCCGGCCACACCCCCGCCGACCACGAGCGCGGCCTTGTTGACCGGAAGATCGAATTCCTGCAACGGCTCCAACCGGCAGGCGCGTGCCACCGACATCCGTATGATGTCCTTTGCCTTTCGGGTGGCATCTTCTTTTTCTTTCGAGTGGACCCAGGAGCAATGCTCCCTGATATTCGCCATGTCGAAGAAGTATTGATTGATTCCCGCCTCTCGCAGGGTGTCCCGGAATAACGGCTCGAGGGTCCGGGGGCTGCAGGCGGCGACCACCACGCGATTGAGCCCCTTCTCCTTTGCCAGATCTGTGATTTCCTTGGCACAGTTCGTCGCACACGAAAAAAGCTGCTCCTGAGCGTAGACGACATTGGGCAAGGTCCGGGCATACTCGACCGTGGAAGGAACACTGACGACCCTTCCGATATTCGCCCCGCAATGACACACAAAGACCCCGACCCGTGGTTCTTCCGCGGAGACGTCCTTTTCCAGCGGATAGGTCCTTTCCTGGGTCAGTTTGCCGCGCCGGTAGTCCAAAAGCTCGCCGCATTGGGCGCCGGCCCCGCTGGCGGCAAAAACCGACTCGGGAATATCGATCGGCCCCTGGAAGGCTCCGCTGACGAGAATCCCGGGCCGGCTGGTCTCCATGGGGTTGAGTGGATTGACCTTGCAGAAATTGTGAGCATTGATCTCGATGCCGAATTTGGAGGCCAGTCCCTTCACATCGGCGGGAGGGTTCAAGCCGACGGACAACACCACCAGATCGAATTCTTCTTCTTTGACACCGTCCTCGGGGGTCGAATACCGTATGGCCACATTCTGGGTCTCCGGCAGCTCCTTCGCGACGGACACATAGCTTCGGATAAACCGAACCCCGGGAAGTTTCTCGGCCCTCTCGCAGAATCGCTCAAAATCCTTGCCATAGGAGCGGATGTCGTTGTGGAATATCGTGCACTCGGCCGCCGAGTTATGATCCTTGGTCAGGATCACCTGTTTCTGGGTGTAGGTGCAGCAAACCGCCGAACAATAGCTGTTGTCGCCCGGGGTCACCCGCCGGGAGCCGACGCATTGAATCCAGGCAATCTTGTGAGGGTGCTTCCGGTCGGAAGGGCGCAGGATCTCACCTTCGTATGGCCCGGTGGCGCACAGCAGCCGCTCGAAGTCCATGCTGGTGACCACGTTCTGCATCTTCCCGTAGCCGTAGTCGCCCCTGACCATGGGATCGAACGGTTCGAACCCGGGGGCCAGAAGGATGGCGCCGATCTTGATCTCTATCTTCTCCGGTGTCTGCTGAAAATCGATGGCGTCATTTTTACAGACGCCTTCGCAGATCCGGCATTTTTTCTCTTTCAGATAAAGACAGCTTTCATCGATGTAGGCAACCAGGGGGATGGCTTGAGAATAGTAGATATGGACGGCTTTGTTTTTCGACAGGTCCTGATTGAATGGATCGGGGTAGTTGACCGGGCAGTATTCGACGCAGGTGGTGCACCCCGTGCATTTGTCCTCAACAATGTACCTGGGCTTTTTAATCAGGGTTACCGTGAAGTCTCCCGCCTCCCCGTCGACACGGTCAACTTCAGTTAACGTCAGGATCTCTATGTTGGGATGCCGGCCGACCTCGACCAGTTTGGGCGAGAGTATTCACATCGAGCAGTCATTGGTGGGAAAGGTCTTGTCCAGTTGGGCCATGCGGCCGCCGATGGCCGGTGATTTGTCAACAAGGTACACCTTGAAACCGGCGGTGGCCAGATCGAGCGAGGCTTGAATGCCGCTGATCCCCCCACCGAGAACCATGACGTCCCCGAAACGGCTGCCGCCCAGGCTTTTGCAGAATTCTTGAATTTTTTCTTTCAGCAACAGGTCTGTTTCCACGTTCCATCACCTCATCGGATTTTGAGTGCGGTCGGTTCCAGGCCGGCCGGGACCGCCGGATCGGCGCTAAATGACATCCCGTATGATCTCTGTGATGTCCTTGATCTCAATCTGGTCGGCCACACCGGTGGTCAACCGGCTATCCTCGAAATTGGCGATGCAATACGGGCAGGAGGTAACCAGGACCTCGGCCCCGACACCGATCGCTTGCTCCAACCGGAGGTCGGAGAACCGCTCGCCGCGCGGGGTTTCCATCCAGATCCGGCCCCCTCCCCCTCCGCAACAAAGGCTGTCCGTGCGCGACTCGGCCATCTCGATCAGTTCCAAACCAGGCACCTTCTTCAGAACTTCGCGCGGTTCGTCGTAGATGCCGTTGTGCCGCCCCATGTAGCACGGGTCGTGATAGGTCACCTTCTTTTTGAACTCCTTGCCGAGTTCGAGCCTCCCCGCACGGATCAGCTCGCATAGATACTGGGAGATGTGCACCACCTCGAAGTTCACCCTGAATTCGGGGTACTCGTTTTTGAAGGTGTGGTAGCAATGCGGCGAGGAAACAAGTATTTTCTTCACGCCGTGGTCGATGAACGTCTTGATGTTTTCACGGGCCAGGCGCTTGAAGGCCTCCTCATCGCCCGTCTTGCGGATGCTCTCGCCGCAGCAATTCTCTTTGACGCCCAGAATGCCGAAATCGACCCCGGCGCGGTTGAGAAGATCGGCCGTGGCTTTGGCGACCTTTTTCAGCCGCGCGTCGTAGCTGAGGTAGCACCCGGGGAAATACAAAATGTCCATCCCCTCGGCGAACGTCTTGACCGAGAGGCCTTCCGCCCAATCGGCCCGTTTGCTGCGTTCTTCGTTCAAGGGGTTGCCTTCGCCCATCAGGCTGCCGCGCACGCCGCGGATCGGGCGCGCCGTGGCGGGAAACACCCCGTATTCCGTGGCAATCCGGCGCAAGGCCACCCCGGATTCGATCTGTTTGACGTCCCGGGGGCACTGCTGAGGGCATCGGCCGCAGGTCGTGCAGCGCCAAATGTCTTCACTTTCGATATCCGTCAAACCAAAAGAGGCTTCCCGGACGATCTTGCGCATGCTGAAGGTTCTGAACCGGTTCCATGGGCAGACCACATCGCACAAGCCGCACTGGAAGCATAGCTTGAAAGCCTCCCCGCCGTTCGCTTTGATGACATCGACGATCTCTTTGTAGTCGGATAGATTATCCACGGTCTTTTATGACCCTCTTTTTCCCCCTGGGGTTAGCCCTTTTTGGACAGCGACAGGCGGGCAACGGCTTCCATGATCTTGTCCAGTCCGTGTTTGTCGACCAGGGACTCCAGTCCGGTTTCCAGCTCCTCGGCCCGCACCTCGTCTTCGACCTCCTCTTCCCGCTCTTCGTAGACCAGGGCGTCCGTGATGCACCACTGCACGCACAGGGGCTGCTTCAGATCCGGGTCGCTCTCGCACATGTCGCACTTCAAGGGGAGGCCGGAGTCGGGTTCTTTGAAAAGATCCCGGGACGGGCAGGAGGCGCGGCAGAAGGCACACTCGTCGTACTCCTTGCCGTCGATCGTGTATTTGTCGCGGCCCATGCATTCGGCCTTGGCGTGCTCGCCCGCATACACGGGAACGTATATGTCCTTGAGGGGTTCGCGGATCACCCGGATGCGGGAGCGGGCCGGGTTGTTGCTGCTGTATTTGGGCGTCGCGTGAAAAGCGGAGCAGGCCACCTCACAGGCCCGGCAACCGTTGCATTTGTCAACATCGACCTTTATCGTTTTGACAATTTTCTTTTTTTTCTCGCCCATGACGGCTACCACCTTTTCTTTTTATCTCTTCGATTGCCCCGTCGAAGCTCCTTGAGGAGCTTCATCGACCTTGTCCGTCAAGATCCCCCGCCGGACAAAGTCTTCGCTCACATAATCCAAACCCAATTCGTGCAAGGACTCCTGGGTGGGAATTCCATCGTTGTTCCACCCCTTGAATGTGTAATACGTATCCAGGAGCTCCTTCTCAAGCTCGGGAAATCTTTTCTTCCAATGGTTCTCCGGCGGTTTCTCGTCTTTTCTGCGCATGCCTCTGCGGATATTGACCGCGCGGACCAACGTTCGATACCGTTTGGCGGCCTGCGTCAGCCTGGCCTCATCCATGTCGACCCCGGCACCGGCCGAGATGAATTTCGGGTAATTGTGTATGTGATACGGAGGCTTCAGGGGAAATGACGACAAACCGGAGCACATTCCGAGGGCGTCGTCGATGTAGTGCATTTTCTCTTGCCAGTCGACGATCTCACAGCACATTTCAACCGTCGGGTAGAAGGGCATCGATTTTTCCCCGCGGGGTTCCCAATCCAACAGATAGCGCTTGAACTTTTCATCGGGGACCTGGAACCAATCCTTTACAAACCCCTCTCTCTCCTCTCGCGTGGCAAACGGCGCCTGCGGGAACTGCCCTTCGATTTGGGTGATGTTGATCTTCTCGCCGGTGGCGTACATGAGAAAATAAATGGGGTTCAGCATGGACAGCTTGAGCGGCAGCTGCTCATGTTTTTTAATATTGTTGTGAGCATAGGCGTCTGCGCCCTTGCCGATCTGCCGGGCGGCCCAATAGGTGCCATTGGCCAGAACATCTCCGATCCCTTCCCGCCGAACGATTCTGTCGAGCAGCCAGTAAAACCGCCCCTCGTTATCGGCCGGCAATCCCGGCATGTCCTGGTCGGTCAAAATGCCCGCCTCGTAAAGCTCGAGGCCGAAGGCCATAACCTGCGGGGCCGAAAACCCATCCACTCCATACTCCGTCGCCCGTTGAGCGATCCTCAAACCGAAATCCAGGTCGGACATGGCCGCCATGGTGTACGTGAGTTTCGAGAAGCATTTCATCATGTAGGTTGGAAGTCCCGGGGCGGAAATGGTCGCACCGCATTTCATCGGACAGTTGTAGCAGCTGATCAACCGGGTCCGCATCTTGTCCAATGTTTCCGTCCACTTCTCTGCGACCTCCTTGTTCCAGAAATCTTTTCTGCGGGTCCTGGAATTGCCCCACATGAAATTTTCGGTGTGCCACTTTTCGTCATGCACGGCCATCTCTTGCGGGGACCCGAGCCCGGCGAGTATGGGCATGACCCCCTCGATGGGGTTTTGATTCCGGAATTTGATATATTCCAGCACCTCGCTGCAGAGCACCATGAACTCCGCCGGCCGGGCGACGTTGACGTCCTTGGTCCCGCGCACGGCGATCGCCTTTAACCCTTTGTCCCCCATGACGGCGCCGATGCCGCCGCGACTCGCGCTCGATCGGCCCTGCTCGATGGAAGCGAAGAAGACCCGGTTCTCGCCGGCCAGGCCGATGGCGGCCACCTGGGCTTTCGGCTCCTTCAACTCCTGCCGGATCAGCTCCGCCGTCTCGCCGGCGCCTTTGCCCCGCAGGTGAGAGGCATCGCGCAGCTCCACTTTGTCGTTGTTGATCCACAGGTAAACCAGGCCGGGGGACTTGCCGCGAAAGATCACCTTGTCATATCCGGCATACTTCAATTCGGGCGCCCAAAATCCCCCCATCATGGAAAACGCCATCAGCAACGTCTGAGGCGAAATGGTGGAGACAATGGTGCGATTGCAGCCCGTGGCGGGGGTACCGCATAATAGACCGGCGCTGAATATCAGAAGGTTATCCGGAGAAAAGGGTTCGACTTCGGGGGGGACCCTGTCCCACAATAGCTTGGCGTTGGTGCCCAGCCCGCCCAGATAAAGTTCGGTGTCTCGCGGATCGGTTTCAACCCGCTCGATGTTTCCGCGGGTCAAATCAATCTCCAAATTATACCCCGTCTCTGCGTACCTCATTTTTTTCCCCTTATGGATTGCCTGACCTTGGCCTTGGAGGACTTGCCGGGGTCTTCCGGCTTCCCGCTAAATTCATTATGATTTTAAAGACGATCCAGGTTGAATGGAATCTTAAGGGCAATCTAAATTAAGCTACAAAGTAACTATAATTTAGCTGTAACGTAGTTATAAAAGGTTTCCCCAAAATTTGTCAAGAAAAAATCTCATGAGACCGGGAAGGCGGGAAATCCAGGGATCGCGGCGCAGGGCTGACAGCGCGGTGGCGAAGGTGTCGAAGACCCCGGACCGCCGCAGGAAGCCCCCTGGTCCCCCCACAACTCCCCGCTGCGCCGAATCCGGCGAAAAGACATTAGGGGACATTCGTGCAGAAAATGAAATACATCCGATGGAATAGAGCGGGAATCGGCAAAAAATAACCCCGCTCAAAAGGAGCGGGGCTTATTGATGCGAATTATTACCGGTCAAAGGCGCCGACTTACAAGTCCGGCTCCTATTCTTCCTTCAGCTTCTCCTGCAGGTTTTCCCTCAGCAGTTCGCCGAAAGTGGTGGTGGGTGACTGGCCCATGCTGCTCACGTAATCGCTCAGGATGCCCTGTTCGCGTTCCACTTCGAGCCGCTTGATGGATAGGCCGATGCGGCGCTCGTCGCTGTTGATGGTCATGACCCTGGCCGTGATGGGATCCCCGATGTTGAACTTGCCGACGGGCGTCTTGATCTTTTCCTTGCTGATCTCGGACACATGTACCAGGCCCTCGATGCCCTCTTCCAGCTCCACGAAAATCCCGAAATCCGTCACGTTGGTAATGGTGCCCGTGATCTCGGCACCCACCCGGTAACGCGCGGCCACGCTTTTCCAGGGGTCCTCGAGCAGCTGCTTGATGCCGAGCGAGAAGCGTTCGTTGTCCTTTTCAATGTCCAGCACGATGGCCTGAACGACGTCGCCCTTCTTGAAGAGCTCGGAGGGGTGTTTGATGCGCTTGGTCCAGGAGATGTCGGAGATGTGCACCAGCCCGTCGATCCCCTCGTCGATGCCGATGAAAATCCCGAAGTCGGTGATGTTCTTGATTTTGCCCTCGATCGTGGTCCCGACGGGGTATTTCTCGGCGATGACATCCCAGGGGTTGGGTGCTACCTGTTTCATGCCGAGGGAAATCCGGCGGGCGTCGGGCTTGATGTCGAGCACCGCCGCACTCACCTCTTCACCCACCGAGACCACCTTGGAGGGGTGCCGGACCTTGCGAGTCCAGGACATCTCGGAGACGTGGATCAGGCCCTCGATGCCTTCCTGCAGCTCCACGAAGGCGCCGTAGTCGGTCAGGCTGACCACCCGGCCGGTGACCCGGGAGCCGACGGGGTATTTCTGCACCGCCAAGGTCCATGGGTCGGCCGCGAGCTGCTTCATGCCCAGTGAAACGCGTTCTTTCTCGAGGTCCAGGTTGAGGACCTTGACGTTGATCTGGTCGCCGATCTTGAACAGGTCGGAGGGGTGTTTGACTCGGCCCCAGGACATGTCCGTAATGTGCAGCAGGCCGTCGACCCCCCCCAGATCCACGAACACACCGTACTCGGTGATGTTCTTGACAATGCCCTGCAAAACTTTGCCCTCGTGAATCGAGGACAGGGTGGCCGAACGCTTGCTTTCACGCTCCTTCTCCAGAAGCACCCGCCGCGACAGCACGATGTTGCTGCGCTTGCGGTTGTATTTGAGAATCTTGAAGTCGAAGGTCTTGCCGACCATGTCGTCCAGGTTGCGGATGGGGCGCAGGTCCGCCTGGGAGCCGGGCAGAAATGCCAGGACCCCGATGTCCACCGAGAACCCGCCCTTGACCCGGCTCGTGATGGTGCCCTGGATCGCGCCGTCCTCGTCGTGGCATTTCTTGATGTTGTCCCAAACCTTTATATTGGCGGCCTTCTCCTTGGAAAGAATTACGCGCTCTTCCTCACTGTCGTCCCAATACTCGACCATCACCTCGACTTTTTGTCCGACCGTGGCGGTGATGGTGCCGTCCTCCGCCCGAAATTCGTTGATGCGGATCTGCCCTTCGGCTTTGTAGCCGATATCCACGAGCACGAGGTCTTTGTCGATTGCTGTGATAATCCCGGTGACCACCTCGCCTTCCTTGAAACGCGAGAAGGTGTCCTCGTACATGTTCATGGAAGCCTCAGCGGCCTCCATGGACTCCATGCCGGGCTCACCCACCTCGGCGGCGTCCGTCGGCAGTTTGCGGGTGGTTTTGTCTTCTTCACTGTTGGTTGTGATGTTGACCATACACGCCATTTCCCCCTTGGCCTGAAATTGCGATCCCGTGGATACGCTGATAACCGGATATATTTAGCAGATCGGCGGAAAAATGCAATGATAAAATGGGCGGGAGCCGACCGGTGGCCTGTCAGAGTCGACCGGTGAGAAACCATCAGAAAAATATGCGCGGCGGTTGCCGGAAAGCAAGAGACGGATCGGGGGGTTCGCGGCAGCGGGGGATCCGGCCTTCCTCACTCCCGATTTAAAACCAATTTCACATGTGCCAGCATCTGCTCGACCACCTGTTCGATGGTGAGATCGGTGGAATCGATGCGGATGGCGTCGTCGGCCGGCGTGAGGGGCGCCAGCGCCCGCGTGCGGTCCTGCTCGTCCCGGCGCCGCATGTCCCGCTCGACCTCCTCCAGCGATGCGCCTGTCTTGGTTTGGATCTCGGCAAAGCGCCGCAGGGCCCGGGTCGATTCGGAGGCGCTCAGAAAGAATTTCACCTCGGCCCCGGGAAACACCACCGTCCCCATGTCGCGACCTTCGAAAACCGCCCCCTTCTGCCGTCCCAGCTCCCGCTGGATCTTGAGCAGATAGGCCCGCACCAACGGCCGGGCGGAAACCGTCGATGCCAGCATCGAGATCTCCGGGGTGCGGATTGCCTCCGTGATGTCTTCGCCGTCGGCGGTCAGGCGCTGTCCGCTCTCATGGGGCTGAAAATTCAGGTCAAGCCCCTCCAGCAGCCGACCCAGGGCGACGTCGTCCTGCGGATCGATGGTGCGTCGGCGGGCCGCAACCGCGACGCCGCGGTAAAGGGCGCCGGTGTCGATGTAGCGGTATCCCAGACGACCGGCCAACCACCGGCTCACGGTGGTCTTCCCGGCTCCGGCGGGACCGTCGATGGTGATGAGCAGTTTCCGCATGCCGACAGGCTCTTCGGGTTGGTGTGAATGGCGCGCTATCATCTCCGTTCCCCATGGTGCCGGATGCGGGATCCAAGATGGTAGATGAACAGGAAAGCGGCGTGTTCTCGTCCGATCCGGCATCCAGCATCCCGTATCAGGTGATCTTACAAACGAAGCACCTGCCTCAGGGATTCGATGAAACGCCGGTTTTCCTCCGGCAGCCCGGCGTTCACGCGGATGCGATCCGGGTAGCCGTAGCTGGCGAGCGGACGGACGATGACCCCCCGGGCGAGCAGCCCTTCGAAAACCCGGCGTGCATCATCGGGCACCCGGAACATGAGAAAGTTCGACTGGGTGGGCCGGCACTCGAGCCCCAGCCCGGTGAGCGCTGCGTGAAGATAGTCCACGCCCTGATGAACCACCCGCAGGGTCTCTTCGAGGAATGCGGCGTCCTCGAGGGCCGCCGCAGCAGCTGCCTGAGCCGGCAGACTGACGTTGAACGGCTGCCGCACCCGATTCAAAACCCCGGCCACCTCGACGGCCATCAGGCCGTAGCCGATGCGCAGACCCGCCAATCCGTAGGCTTTGGAGAACGTCCGCAGCCCCACCACCGGCCGGCCGGCCTTGACGTAATCCAGGCTGTCCGGCCCGGTCGGGTCGCGCACGAATTCGATGTAGGCCTCGTCCAGCACCAGCAGGACGCGGTCCGGCAGCAACCCCATGAACGCCTCGAACTCCGACCGGGTCACAAGGCTTCCGGTCGGGTTGTGGGGCGTGTTCACGAACACCATGCGCGTACGCGGCGTGAGCCGGGCCGCCATGGCCTCGAGATCGGTGCGAAAATCCTTGAGCGGCACCTCCACCGGCACGGCAGCGGCCGCCCGCGCCTCGATTTCATACATCTGAAATGAGGGCTTGGGCATGAGGACCTCGTCCCCCGGCTGCAGGAATGAGCGGGCCAGCATGGCGATGACGTCGTCGGACCCGTTGCCGAGAACGATCTGCCCCGGTTCCAGACGAAGTCGTGCGGCGAGCTTGCGGGTCAGCTCAAAGCCCGCGCTGTCCGGGTAGCGGTGCACCGAGGCGAGCGCCTGCCGGAGGGCGGCCAGCGCCTTCGGCGACGGCCCGAGGGGATTCTCGTTGGAGGCAAGCTTGATGGAATGCCGGATGCCCCGCTCACGCTCGAGTTCTTCGACCGGCTTTCCCGGCACGTAGGGCGGGATGGCGAGGATGTGATCGGGGGCCTTGAGCTTCACGCAATGGCTCCAGCCGTCAATTCCGTTAAAAATGATGCAAAATATGTGTCGGGCACAACACTAGTCCCTGGCAGCAGCTTTGCGACCGGCGTCCAGGGCCTTGAGGTTGAGCGGGATCAGCTTGGCCTTTTCCGCGAATTTATCCTTGACGGCGGCGGTCAGCGCCTCGAAGCTCACAATACGGCTGCGGGCGACGAAAGCCGCCAGCGCCACGATGTTGGCCGCCTTCGCGTTTCCAACCTCCTTGGCCAGCTCCATGATGGGCACCCGCAGTTCGTCCACGTCGCTGCGGCCGGAGCCGATGGGGATGATTGAGGCGTTGACGAAAACCACCCCCCCTTTTTTCACCGTGGGGGCGAATTTCTCAAGCGAGGGCCGGTTCATGGCCACCAGGTGCTGCGGGTTGCGGATGATCGGCGAGCCGATGGGCCGGTCGCTGATCACCACCGTGCAATAGGCGGTCCCCCCCCGCATTTCGGGGCCATAGGAGGGAATCCACACCACCTCGTGGCCTTCGTGCATCGCGGCCTGGGCAAGGATCTGCCCCATCAGCATGACCCCCTGCCCGCCGAATCCGGCAAACTGCACCTCACTCTGCATGTTTCTTCCTCCCTTCGCCCGCGACCACGCGGCCGGCCTCCGGGGTCTTGAAATCGCCGAGAGGGTAATACGGCAGCATCTTTTCCTCGGCCCATTTCAACGCGTCCGCCGGGGTCATCCCCCAGTTGGTCGGGCAGGTGCTGATGAGCTCGACCAAGCTGAAACACGTGTTCTGCACCTGGTAAGTGAAGGCCTTGTGGATGGCCTTCTTGGCCTTGTTGATGTGCTTCGGCTTGATCAACGCCTCGCGCGCGATGTAGGCCGGGGTCTCCAGCGCGGAGAGCAGCTCGGCCATCTTGATCGGCATGCCGGTCTGGAGCACCTTGCGGCCGAAGGGTGAGGTGGTGGTGCGCTGGTCGGGCATGGTGGTGGGGGCCATCTGGCCGCCGGTCATGCCGTAGACCGCGTTGTTGATGAAGATGGTGGTGAACTTCTCCCCGCGGTTGGCGGCGTGGATGATTTCGCTCATGCCGATGCTCGCCAGATCGCCGTCTCCCTGGTAGGTGAAGACGATCAAGTCCGGCCGCACCCGTTTGATGCCGGTCGCCATGGCCGGGGCGCGACCGTGGGCCGCCTCCTGGAAATCGAAAGTGAAGTAGTTGTAGCACAGCACCGCACACCCCACCGGCGCAATCCCGACCGTGCGGCCGCGGATGCCGAGCTCGTCGATCACCTCGGCCACCAGGCGATGGGCCACCCCGTGGGTGCACCCCGGGCAATAGTGCGTGACCACATCGGCAAGGGCCTCCGGACGATGAAACGCTTTCCCCATAATTTTGGCTCCTCTTCGGATTGCTGCGATGCTTTCGGTTTGCGACGGGTTGGGTCGCAACGGCAGCGCGCTGTCGGCCGCCGCCAAAATTATAAAAACCGTTCGGTGCTGCTTACAGCAGCTTGCCGATTTCCTCCATCACTTCTTCGGGCGTCGGCACCTCGCCGCCGCACTTGCCGTACCAGTGGACCGGCTTGGCCCCGCGGACACTCAGCTCCACATCCTCCACCAGCTGACCCATGCTCATCTCGATGCTGATGGCCGCACGACAGCTCGCCTTGGAGGCGGCGTCATAAACCGCCTGCTTGGGGAACGGGAAAAGGGTCTGGGGCCGGACCATGCCGATCTCGACACCCTTTTCCTTGAAGTTGTCGATGACGGTGCGGCACACCCGGCTCATGGTGCCGTAGCTTACGATCAGGACCCGGTAATCGCCCTGCAGGTTGTAGGTTTCGCAGCGCACCTCCTCCTGCTTCATTCGGTCGTACTTGGCCTTCAGCTTCAGGTTGTGGGCGTTCAGCTCCTCCGGGACCAGGTAAAGCGTCCGAACCAGGTTGCGCCGGCTGCTCTTGCGCGTGTCCAGCCCGCTGGTGGCCCACTCGTCCTTGTTCGATGGGGCGCTCTTGAGATGGTCGGGAAACTCGACCGGCTCCATCATCTGGCCGATCAGGCCGTCGCCCAGGATCATCACCGGGTTGCGGTATTTCTCGGCCAGCGGGAAGGCCGCCATGACCATCTCCACGGCCTCCTGCACGCTCGCCGGCGCCAGCACCAGCAGCCGGTAGTCCCCGTGGCCGCCGCCCTTCACCGACTGGAAATAGTCGGCCTGGGACGGCAGGATGCCGCCCAGCCCCGGGCCGCCGCGCATGATGTTGACGAACACCGCCGGGCACTGGGCCGCCGTGATGTAGCTGATGCCCTCGCTCATCAGGCTGATGCCGGGGCTGGAGGACGTGGTGAACACCCGCGCCCCGCAGGCGGAGGCGCCGAATATCATGTAGGACACCGCGACTTCGCTCTCCCCCTGCAGGAAGACCCCGCCCACTTCGGGCAACCGTTTGGACAGATACTCGGCCACCTCGGACTGGGGCGTGATCGGGTAAGCGAAATAATTCAGGCACCCGGCGCGGATGGCCGCTTCGGCGATGGCTTCGTTGCCCTTCATCAGCACCTTGCCCATCTCATTTCCTTCCTTTCGCTTTGCCGGCCGCGGCGTAGGCCAATTCGTTGATTGTGATGGCGACATCCGGGCACATGGTGCAACAGATAGCGCAAAAGATGCAGTCATCGGGCCTTGCCTGATAGGCGGGGAAATAGCCCTTGGTGTTCATCTCCGTGCCGATCTCCAGGACGTTTTTAGGGCAGACCGTGGCACACAGGCCGCATCCCTTGCAACGGTCCTTGTCGATCAGGTGTTCATAGGCCATTGATCCAATCCTCCTCACAATTTTCGGGCCTTCTTCCAGGGCGGTACCAGCTGCCGCCGGATCGTGAGAACCGGGCAGTCAAACTGCGCGGCATGCACCTGCGGAAGGAGTTCTTCCGCCATCGTGATAAAGGCCAGCGGCAGACCGCTTTCCGCCGACACCGTCTTCATGAAAGCGTAGCCGTCGACGATCTCCCGCGGGGTGGTCTCGTCGATCAGGTTCGCGTTGCCGGCCAGACCGGTCACCGTCAGCTTCGCCGACACCTCGATCTCCCGGCGGATCTTTTGGCAGCCGGCCGAAGTGGCGGTCGCGGGCCGCAGGGGGTTGACCACCTGCAGCACCTGGCAGTTTCTCCCGGCGAAAGCGTCCCCCAACGCGGCCAGCACCATGGCGCCGACGTTGTCGCCTCCGACATCGAGGATCGACAGATCTCCCGGCCGACGGATCAACCCCGCCACCGCCGGGCTCAGGATGGGAAGTTCGGACTGCACGTAGGGCGGCGGCGGAAGCACCACGTCGATGCCCAGCTCCGTAAGTTGGGCGGCCGCCTCGCGCGAACGGAAGTAGGGGTTCACCAGATCAAGATCGGCGATGCGCACCTGCATTCCCACCTGCCGATGATGCACGGCGAGGTTGACGGCCACCTCCGATTTCCCGCTGCCGTAGTTGCCGACGATGACGACGATGCCTTTCAGCCTCAGCTCCACTCCACCCCCCAACCTGCTTTCAAGCCGCGACAATGCAGGGTCCGAGCGGATCCCGCCGGCCGAAAAACCAGAGAGTTCTTGTAGAGGTTTATCGATGGTCTGTCAAGCGAATTGCAAGGAGCGCAGCGTGGAGCGACCGGCGTTGCTTTGGACTTTCGGACCACCATGGAATGTGATAGTGGAATGCAATCCTCCACCCCCCTTTGTCAAAGGAGGGTGGGGAGATTGGGGAATAGGCTTCCCCGGAAAATTACCAGAGATTTTCGATAAACGCAAAAAAAAGAAAGAACCTCCACACCCATCATGAACCGCGTCCGCACCGGCCTCGAATGCCTCCTTGCCGATCCGCCCTTCTGGATGAGAGGCCTTCGGCTTGGGCTGCTTTGCAACCCCAGCGCGGTCGACCACCGGCTGCGGCACGCCCGGCAGCTGATCAACGAGCGGTTCCCCGGCTCCCTGCGCGCACTCTTCTCCCCGCAACACGGGTTTTTCGCGGAAAAACAGGACAACATGATCGAGTCCGGCGACCTGATCGATCCGTCGCTGGGCCTGCCGGTCTTCAGCCTGTACGGGCACACTCGCATTCCCGGTTCGGAGATGTTCGCCGACATCGACGCCTTGCTGGTCGATCTCCAGGATGCGGGGACCCGGGTCTACACGTTCATCTACACCCTGTCCTACTGCATGGAAACAGCGCGGGCGTGCGGCGTGAAAGTGCTCGTCCTGGATCGGCCCAACCCCGTCGGCGGCAACGCGGTCGAGGGCAACCTGCTGAGGCCTGAGTGCGCCTCCTTCGTCGGCCGTTTCCCCATCCCCATGCGCCACGGCCTGACCATCGCCGAGTTGGCCCGTTTGTTCAACGCCCGGTTCGACATCGGCTGCGAGCTCGAGGTGGTTCCCATGGCGGGTTGGAAACGGGAGATGATCTTCGATGCCACCGGCCTACCCTGGGTCGCACCGTCGCCGAATCTGCCGACACCCGCCTCCGCTCTGGTTTATCCCGGCCAGGTTCTCTGGGAGGGGACCAACGTGTCCGAGGGCCGCGGAACGACTCAGCCGTTTGAGCTCTTCGGAGCGCCGTTTTTTGACACCGCCAAGATCGCGTCGGAGATCCCCGGGGCATCCCTGCCGGGAATCATCCTGCGGCCGGCCGCCTTCGAGCCCACCGCGAGCAAATGGCAGGGCCGCTGCTGCCGCGGCTTCCAGATCCACGTCACGGACCCGCAGCGCGTTGCGCCGTACACCACGACGCTGAAGCTGATACAGGCGGCCCTGCGCCACCACCCGGCCGAATTTGCCTGGCGCCCGCCGCCCTACGAATACGAATTTGAAAAACGGCCCATCGATCTGCTCATCGGCGACCCGACCGTTCGGCAACGCCTTGAGGACTTGGAGCCGGTCGACCGCATCGAGGCGTCCTGGCGGACGGAACTCGATGAATTCAGAAAGATGAGCCGGGAGTATCGGCTGTATTCATAGCGGATTCCCTGAACCCCGAACCCTTGAGACTTGAGCAGCTACCGAGGATCACGCATCGTTTCGACCGGAGGCACCGTTCACTTGACAGACGCCATGGGCTCAACCGACTCAGCGGATAAAAACTGGATCCGGATGCGTTTCAAGAAAAACAAGGTCTGGGTCGAAACGGACGCCGACGGGCGCCCTCTTCAAAAGGACGGCCGGGTCCGCATCAAGTACCAGCTGGACCAACCGCACGAGTACTGGGTCAAGCGGCAGAGCGTGAGGGGCATGGACGAACCGCCGCCGGAGGCGCTGAAACCGCCGGCGCAGCGTTCCCCCGAACGGATCGCGCCGGAGGCCGGCGAGAGAGAGGGAAGCACCGTGCACATTTACACGGACGGAGCCTCTTCCGGGAACCCCGGCCCGTCCGGGGTCGGGGTGGTCCTCACCTGCGCCGGGAAGCGCAAGGAGATATCGGAATACATCGGCGTGGCCACCAACAACATCGCCGAGCTGACGGCCATTCAAAAGGGGCTGGCGGCGGTCAGGAACAAGTGTCTGCCCATTCGGGTCTACACCGACAGCAGCTATGCCTACGGGGTGCTTGTGTTGAATTGGAAGCCGAAGAAAAACCTGGACCTCATTGCTGCCATTCGGCGGTCCATGTCGGCGTTCCCCCGGCTCACCCTCGTGAAGGTGCCGGGCCACAAGGGGGTTGTGGAAAACGAACGCGCGGACGAACTGGCGACCTCGGCCGTTTGCAGGGCGGGGGGGAGCTGAGCGGGGTCCGACCGGGAGAAACGCGCCGGGCCCCGCCGGTTTTTAACCCTATTCGGACTTGCGTTCCGCTTTCAGGCCTTCAAGTTCTTTCTTGAGATCGGAGATCTCGCTCCTGTATTTTTCCATCTCGTCGGGGGGCACCGGCGATGCGGCCGGTTCGTCTTTCTTCCAGGTGTCCTTCATCTCGTCGAAACCGAGGTACAACGCCAGACCGCCGCCCAGCAGCAGCACGATCGGGATGGTCCCGCCCAGGACCGCCAGAAACTCCTTCCACCAGAAACCGAGACCGATAAGACCCAACGCCGCCGCCACTGCACCACCCACCAATGTTTTCATAGTGCCACAACCTCCTTTCGCATGCCGATCTTAGTGAACAACCGTGGTGATAAGGGACTGCTCCTGATGCTGGCGGATCATCGGCCGCGCATCCGGGAAGGCCGGGCCGACGGATCCGAATGATCACTGAAAACTGCGTTTTTATAACACAACGATTCTGACCTGACAAGGTCAATTCCACATGGGGCGATTCTTCGCATGGCGAGAATCTCATCCTCAGATCCGCCGGTGGTTGCACCGGTGAATGATCGAAATTGATTTTTTTTAATTACCGGAGTAATAACGAAACGCATGCCTGAACCTCAACCGCCGCTCAGTTAAGCATGGTGAACCGCACATGGAACTGCCCGATCAAGAGCCACCCCTGCCTCCGGGCGGGATGATCCGCAGTTGGATCAACCGCTTCCTTGGCGGCACGCATCAACATTACCGGAACGTTCTGCCTGAGCGGTTCGGGTCTTTGAGGTCAACCGCCCTCAAGCTCTTTTTTTCCGGCGTGCGGTTGGAAGATCCCCAGGCGGACGTTCTGCGGGATCTTCCGGCCGACGGCGTCATCATTTACGCCAGCCGCTTCCGCTGCACCTTCCCGTTTTTGTTCGCCCACACCCGCTATGGCGCCCTCGGCCTGCCGTTTCCCCGCATCGCCCTGGGGTGCCGCCTGCTCCTCTGGCTGCCGCTGCCTCAAATGGCCCGGGTCCTGCTGGCCCGCGCCGACAGCTTCATCCGCCGGCGCCGGTGCCCCGACCCCTTCGCCAGCGGGTTTACCCGAAGCCAGCTCCTGCAGGGCCGGGCCGGCTTTCTGACGCTGATCGAGGCCCCGTCCCTCCTGCGAAGACTCTACCGCCGCACCCGGGACCCGGTCGAATTCCTCGTCGCGCTTCAAAAGTCCATCGACCGGCCGGTTCTCATCGTTCCGCAGATCATGTTCTTCAGCAAAAAGCCGCGCCGGGCGCAGCCGAGCTTGGTCGACATGCTCTTCGGCCCCGAGGACGAACCCGGCCGGCTGCGCCTGCTCGCCGCCCTCTTCAAGAACCCGGGCAACGTCTTCGTCGAAATCTCTGCGCCCATCGACCTGCGCCGCTATCTTGCGCGGCCGGACATGGCGGACCACAGCGTCGAGTACCAGGCGGCCATTCTGCGCAGCGAAATCCTGGCCCAGGCCGGACGGCACCGCCAGAGCATCACGGGGCCGGTGCTCAAGTCCCGCTTCGAATTGAAGCAGCGCATCCTGGACGGCGAGCGACTCCAGAAATTCATGCAGTCCCATGCCGAAACCCACCGGATGTCGCCGGCCGAGGTGCGCGCCGCGGCGGATGGCTGCATCGACGAAATCTCCGCAGACCCCAGCCCGAACTGGCTCCGGTTTTATTCGGCCATCGTCGGATGGATCCTGCGAACGCTCTTCGACGGGGTCAGCATGAATTTGGACGGACTCGCCGCCTTCAAGCGCATGGCGCTGCGCGGACCGGTCGTTTACATTCCGTGCCACAAGAGCCATGTCGACTACCTGATCCTCTCCTACATGCTCTACAACCACGATCTGCCGTGCCCCCTCATCGCCGCCGGCAAGAACCTCTCCTTCTGGCCGATGGGGCCGCTCTTCCGCCGCGGAGGCGCCTTTTTCATCCGCAGAAGCTTTCGCGGCGCCGTGCTTTACTCGCGCGTGTTCGCGGAGTACGTGCACACGATCCTCGAAGAGGGCTATTCCGTCAAGCAATTCATCGAAGGGGGGCGCAGCCGGACAGGCAAACTGCTCATGCCCAAGCTGGGGCTGCTCTCCATTTTGCTGAACGCCCAGAAAAACGGCGCCTGCGAGGACCTGATCTTCGTTCCGGTGTCCATCGGGTACGACCGGGTCCTCGAGGAGAAATCTTATCTGCAGGAAATCGAGGGCGGGCAGAAGCAGCCGGAAAACGTCTGGCAGGTCGTCAACGCCAGAAAATTCCTCAAGCACCGCTACGGGAAAGTGTATCTCCAGTTCAATGCGCCGCTGTCCGTCAATGACCTGGCCGACCGCAGCGGCACGCCGCTGAGAGCCATGAAACCCAAGGAGTTCAACGGGTTCTGCCGCAGCCTGGGCCACCGGATCGCCCACGCCATCAACCAGGTGAGCGTCGTCACCCCCCAGGCTCTCGCCGCCGCCGCCATTCTCAACGGCGGCCGCGACCGCTTCGACCTCGAAGAGTTGATGGCGGTGGTCGACGTCTACACGAATCACCTGGATGCGGTGGGGGCGAAGCTGGCCGACACGCTCATCCTCGATCACCGCCGGGCGATCGTCCACGCCCTGCAGTCCTATGTCCAGCGCAAAATCCTCGAATCCCCGGCGAACGGACCCGCGGAGGCGGACGGCTCGGTCGGTTTCATCCTGAGGGACGCCAAGCAGCCGCTTCTGGAGTACTACAAGAACACGTGCGTGGCTTTTTTTGTCCCCGCCGCCTTCACGGCGCTGGCCATCCTTCAAAAAGACGCCTTCCAGTTTTCAGCAACCGACCTGCACACCGACATCGAATTCCTGCAGGCGCTGTTTCAGTTTGAATTCGTTTACGACGGCGATGTGCCGCCGGAGCAAGTGCTGCGCGAGTCCCTCAACCGATTTTTCACGGACGCCATGCTGGTTCCCCATCCCAGCCTGCCAGACACCTTCAACGTCACATCTGCCGGCTTCCGCAAGCTCAAGCTGTTCGCCATGTTCCTGAAGACGTTCCTGGAATCCTATTGGGTGGTCCTCAGCTATTTCCGAACAACCTCCCGGGACGCCGGCGACGGCAAGGACCGCATCCGTAAAATCGCCTCGCTCGGCAACCGCATGCTCAAAAACAAGGAGATCGAGCACCGCGAAGCGCTCTCCAAAGTAACGTATGAAAATGCCGTGGATTTCTTCACGAGCCGAGGGGTCAAGGGGGCGGAGGACCGTGAGCCCATCGACACCTTCGCTGCGGCGATCGAACGCGCGCTGCGCTATTTGAAACCCTGATGATGAAAGCGCTGATTCTGGCGGCGGGCCTGGGAACGCGGCTGCTGCCCTACACCCGGATGACGCCCAAGCCCCTGTTCCCGCTGGCCGGCCGCCCGCTGCTCGAGCGCCACATCCTCCAGCTGCGAGCGGCCGGCTGCGAGGCCGTCATCGTCAACACCCACCATCTGCACGAACAGATCGAGGCCTTTATCGCCTCCGGCCGCTGGGGCATCCCGGTCAGCACCCGGCGGGAGACCGACATCCTCGGCACCGGCGGGGCGATCCGGAATGTCAGGGATTTTTGGGATGAGCGCCCTTTTTTCGTAATCAACGCGGACATTTGCTCCGCCATCGACCTCCGCCAGGTCTACGCGTTCCACCTCCGCGAGGCCCCTGCGGCAACCCTGGTGCTGGCGGATGCGGAATTCAACAGCGTGACGGTGGGCCCGGCCGGCCGCATTCGCGAGTTTGCCCCATCCCCATCGGCCGCGCCCGCCGGCGCCCTCACCTTCACCGGCATCCAAGTGCTGGACCCGGCCGTCCTCGATTACATCCCGGCCGAAGGCTTTTCCCACAGCATCGAGGCCTTTCGGGCCATGATCGCCGACGGCCGGGACGTGCGTGGTTTCATCACGGCGCATGAGGAGTGGATGGATCTGGGGTCCCCGGAGCGGTATCGCCGGGCCGCACGCGAGGCCTCGGCCCGGGAGGCATGGGCGCGGGCCTTTTCGCAACCGCCGCCGGCCGCGCTCAGCTGGGAACGGCTGGAGGGCGACGGTTCCGACCGACAATGGTCCCGGCTGAAAGCTGCCGGGAATTCGCTCGTGCTCGCGGACCATGGCCTGCGGTCGACGGCCGCGGTCGCCGAAGCGGATGCGTTCATCCACATCGGCCGGCACTTGCAAAGCAAGGGGCTGCCTGTGCCGACCATCCATTTTGCCGACGCCTTCGCGGGGCTGGTGTTTCTGGAGGACCTGGGAGACACCCACCTTCAATCCGCCGTCCTGGCGGAGCCGGACCGCCAGAGGACGATGACGGTCTACCGCAACGTCATAGACAGGGTCATCGCCCTGTCCGTGGAGGGGGCCGAGGGGTTTGACCCGGCCTGGACGTACCAGACCCCCGCCTACGACCGGCATGTCGTCATGGAACGCGAGTGCCGCTATTTTTGCGATGCGTTCCTCAGGGGGTATGTCGGCCTGGACGCGGGCTTCGACGATTTCCAGGGTGAGTTCGGCCGCATCGCGGACCATGCCCTGGCCGACGGCCTCCAGGGGTTCATGCACCGCGACATGCAGTCGCGCAACATCATGCTCAAGAGCGGTCGCTGTTATTTCATCGACTTCCAGGGTGGAAGGCTCGGCCCGGTTCAGTACGACCTGGCCTCCCTGCTGATAGACCCCTACGCCGGGCTCAGGCCGGAAGAACAGGAGCATCTGCTCGACTACGCGCTGCAGCAAGTGGCGGCGCAACGCCCGGTCGGCGCCGCCGGTTTCCGTCGTGGATTCGCCCACTGCGCGCTCTCCCGCAACCTGCAGGTTTTGGGCGCGTTCGGATTCCTGACCGCCGTCAAGGGTAAAAAACAGTTCACCCGCTACATCCCCGCAGCGCTGCGGGGCCTGGCGGGCCGGTTGGCGAAGGTTGGGGCAGGAGGTTTCCCGAACTTGCATCGGGTCGTTTTAGAAGCACACAAAAAACTCGGAATTAAACCATAAGTCGCCGGTCGGCCCGTCGCCCGCCTGCCGGTCTCTGGAAGACGGACGGACAGACCGGCGACCGGTGGACCCCGGAGGAGGTTTTGTATGCAGCCCATTCCCGTCATGGTCAACGGCATCCCCGGCAACGTCGCTTGCACGGTGGCTCGGCACGTCCAGGGGGACCGGCGTTTCCGGCTGATCCCCTGCTCCTTCACCGGCCCGGAAATCCAGGAACACGAGCACCCGATAGACGGCACAGCGATCCGCCTCATTCGGCCTGAGGCGCGCGAGGCCGCCGTGCGGGAACTCCAGGGGGCGCATGGCGATTTCCTGAGTGTCGACTACACTCACCCCAGCGCCGTCAACGCCAATGCCGAATTCTACTGCCGCCACGGCCTGCCGTTCGTCATGGGCACGACCGGCGGAGACCGGCCGCAGTTGGAGGACACCGTCCGTTCCTCCGGCATCGTCGCCGTGATCGCGCCGAACATGGCCAAACAGATCGTCGGATTCCAGGCCATGATGGAATACGCCGCGCAAACCTTCCCGGGCCTTTTCAAAGGCTACCGCCTGGCCATCCGGGAAAGCCACCAGAAAGGCAAGGCCGACACCAGCGGCACGGCCAGGGCCATGGTGCGCTACTTCAACCGGCTCGGCATCCCGTTCACGGAAGACCAGATCGCCATGGAACGCGACCCCCAGGCACAAGAAACCCGCTGGGGAATCCCGGGAAGGCATCTCGCGGGCCACGGGTGGCACACCTACAGCCTGGTCTCCGCCGACGGCACCGTGCGCTTCGAGTTTACCCACAATGTCAACGGCCGGGAGATTTACGCTCTCGGCACTCTAGACGCGCTGCTTTACCTCAACGACCGGGTTGCCGCCGGCGAACGCGGCCGGATGTTCACCATGATCGACGTGCTGAAAGGGTCGTGACGACTCAGACGTCAGGGTTCGGGGTTAAAGGGTTCTGGAAATCCACCAGGCCTGGCTCCATCGGTTTCGCCACCCTCCCTCATGGACGATTGGAGCCGGCGGCGATCGGATTGCGAACAGCTACCTCTCTCCTGAACCCCGAACCATTTCTACGCTAAGGGGTGACAAGGAGGCTTAGATATTACTCCGGCAAGTAAATATGTCTAATTCCAGCATCTCACGCAGAGGCGGAGCGGGGTGCCCGCCGCGGCGAGCCGCAACCACCCTTGCAACGAACCAGCGCACGGCAGCCAGCCCGCTCCATACCGATCCGGACAGCCCCGGAGGACCGACCCTCACGGAGCCGCCGGCCGTCTCTGCCTGTCTGCAGTATCCTTGAGACGGCTGGGGGGCGTGGCAGGGTCGCCTGAAAAATTGGTTGCGGCTCGCCGCGGCGGGCACCCCGCTCCGCCTGGCATCGGTTTAAGTTGCATCTGTTTACTTGCCGGAGTAATAAAATCCGCCAGAAAGCCGATGATCCTTTCTGCCCGCACCTCTAACATCCATCCAACCATATGAATCCTTTCATGATTTATCCAGATTTACCATCTGCGCGCGTTGACTTTGAAGCCCGGACCAGATAAAATTCAAAAGATGGACGAAATCGCCGCCAAACTCCTGCAGGAACTCGGCAGCGGCCTTAAAAAGGCCGACACGTCTTCCGCCCCTGCGACCGACGCCTCCCGGCCGGAGGAACTGGATCGCCAGCGGATCCTGCTCGTGGAAATGGTCTATCTGCTGAACGCCTGCTTCCGCGATGTCCAGTACTGGGAGGGGGTCCGGTCCGAAAAGGACACCTTCAAGCAGTTCGCGGCTGTTCTGCTCCAACTCTCCCAACTGCCGGGCCATGACGGAACCATCCGCATCACTCGCCGTGGATCGTCCCATGGCAAGGGCAGCGACAAGCCGGATTATCAAATCCGGCTGGGAGACCTCAGCATCGATACCGCCATCGTGTCCGCCGTCATCAAGCGCGCGGGCATCCGCTTTAAACACCTGGAGGGTCGCGTCCAGAAAGCCTCTGAAACCCTGGCGGCCGAGGGGATCGACTCGGTTCTGCTGCGCCTGCCGGAGGACTCTCCGGAATCCCTGGAAACCCTGAAAGTGGCGATCCGCGTGATCTCCTGCTACCGGCAGGCCGCTGAAAAATCCACCCCCATCACCTTCACCCGCGGCGGGAATTCGATGCAGCTGCCGCCGGTTCACGACGAACGCAGCCTGCCCGACCCGAACCTGACCCTGCTCGCCGCCGTCAATGACCTGTCCGCGGAAACGCTGCAGGAGGTGGTCGGCAAGGTGGCGGCGCTCATGCAGCGGCCGGAAGGCGCCGCGCTGCGCCGCCAGGCCCCCAACATCTTCCAGGCGCTCTTCGCGATCAAGAGCCTGCGCGAAAAATTCCAGAGACCCCCGCTCGAAATCAACAGCGACCGGCGCGACGCAGATGATGCCGCCCCGGCCGCGCCGGCATACACCGGCGGCGCCAGCGGAGGACGCTTCAGCCCGGCAGCCACCGGCGCCGCAGCCGCGGTTCCCGCCGCGGCCGATGGCGGCCGCGGCCCCTCGGAACCCGGCGGCGGAGGAGGCTCCGGCGGAACCGCCGAGCCCGGCGCAGCTCCGTTGCCGGCAGGCCACACGGTCGTGATGGGCGATGCCGCCCTCAAAGCCGGCGTGGCGCAGTTCGTCAAGGAGGCCTACAAAACGGCGCCCGCAGCGGCGGTCGGCACCATGCGCGGTCTTTTTGCCCAGGACTACGGCAACCTGAACGCAGACGGCCTCGGCGAGCGTCTGGAGGTGATGACTCGGCTGCTTGATTCCATGCAGGCCAGCCCTGCGGCGTCCCACTTGATGGAGGCGGTATTGCAACGCGTCCAGTCCGGAATGGACAATCTGCCGACCGACCTGTTGAACGACATCGTCGTCGACGGCAAGGAAGTCAAGTTCTGGGAGGGAGACAAGGAGCGGGTCGTCGGCACGGTGGAAGACAAGCTCGCCCAGGCCATCGACACGGCCAAGGACCGCGCCGCCGGCCAGCGCAAACTTCGGGCGACCTCCGGCGAGGAACCCATTTACCTGGCCCGCGACACCTCGGCCCTGTGCACGTATTTCGGCCTGCCGGCCGAGGAGATGGATGCCATCCTGAAGCTTTTCCGCGCCTGCTTCGACGGCCGGGGCAACTTCCAGAAGGCGCTCTTCGAGAAACGCGTCCGGGACTTCGCCCCTTTCCGCAAGAAGATTTTCCAGGTGCTATGGGAGTTTTTGAAGGACATGCCGCGCCGCAGCGACCGCCTGCCCTTCCTCAATTCCCTGCAGCTCATGATCAAGGAGACCCGGCAGCCGCTCCAGGCCGTGCGGACCCTGCTCTCCGACTTCGTCGGCGACCCCGCCCAGGTCAGCTTCCCCGACCGCAACGCGGTCATGCTTTCCACTCAGTTTCTGCGGGTGTACAACAAGGAGATCAACGTCGACATCGAGCTCACCCCGGAGGAGATCCTGCGGGTCAGGACGGGGCTGGACGGCAAGGTGGTGAACTACGCGAACTGGAAGGTGAACGGCGAGCCCAAGCGCTTTCTGACCAAAGTGGTGAGCATCCGTAAACGGCTGAACTCGGCCTTCGATCCGGCGCTGTCGGGCATGTCCCCGATGCCGGCGCGCTTCCTGCTTGCCCTGGAGCGGGAGGTTCACATCTTTCTCGCGCTGGTCGGCGGCAGCACCGCGGCCTCGATCCTGCACAGCGCGCTCGGCGTCTACGGCAACCCCGGTTCGACCTTCTACGCCACGGAGGCTGGCCGGCCGCACCTGTACGCACTGGTCCAGCACCTCTCGGTGCTGATCCGCGGGATCGGCCGCACCGGCACCGAAATCGATCTGATCCTGCTCGACCAGATCCGGCAGCGGGAAAAGGAATTCTTGAAGATGAGCGCGGACCCCCGCCACGTCTCCCTGGTCCGCCGCGTGTTCAGCTGGGTGGATCCCGCAAAGAAGGAGATCGAATACCGCCTCAAGGGCGGCCCGCCCGGGTCAGGCCCTTCGGGCACCCCGTCGATCAGCCTGTCCAGCACGAACACCATCGACCTTTGATGCCTTGTGGTTGAGATTACCTGGCCAACACCGTCAAAAATCAAAAGTGTGCAGAGATTGGATTCATCGCCGGAGTCGAAACCTCAGCATTTGCGGCTGCTGAAGATCGGATGAGCGAATTTTTGGGTATGGCTCGAATATCTGTAGTGTTTGGAAAATATAGTGGGTGCAACTACGCTGTCAGTATCGAATGTTTTAGATTTTTTGATTTAGTGTGATATTGGTAGCAAAATCCACTTATCTGATTTCAGTTGTAGCCAGAACGACAACCCGCACGCTCTCGACAACAGCCTCACTGCGTATACCGATTGCACAACTCAATCCAATTCTGCGTTTTCATGAATTTCAGCAGCGCCTTGTTTATCGGTTTGCGGAGCGGACTCTTATCCTGTAAAGCAATGCTGACGAAATATTCATCGAAGGTTCCAGGCAGAACCTGCGCTCGACCGGGGAACTCTCTTTTTACCAGGTCCTTCAGCACTTGTTCATTTAGAACGAATGCATCGATCCTTTTGCTGGCAACCCCTACTAATCCTTCCTGTATACTTTCAAAAGGAATTACGGCTATTCCCTGTTTTGTCAAAAAGTCGAAACCTTCTGATCGGGATATAGATCCGACTCGCGCATTGTAAAGGTCATTAAAACCGCGAACCTTGCCTCTTAACTCCGTAATGGTCAGCGATGTCGTGATGTTGGCTGTAAAGCTGGCGATAAAAATGATGGAAAAAATCATCCAAATCAGCGCAACGATTCGCCCACCCATTGTTTTAGGTGCCTTGTCTCCATAGCCCACCGTGGTCATTGTCACCATCGCCCACCAAATGCCGTGGCCTATTCCCCCGACTGCTCCGTCACCGAACATTTCGTTGTTCTTGCGCCTTTCAAATGACCATACGATTATTCCGGTTATCAGAGACAACAATATCAAAAATCCAATTGCTTTGAGAATATCCTTTGAAAATATACCTTCAAATATCCGAACCCACCTGTATTCGACACCCTCTGCTGGCACCGCAATGGATAGTCCCGATTTTAAATATGATTGACTGAAGTCCATGGTGGATTCAAAGCGCTCTCGAACCGGCAAGGAAGGAATGACATCTATTTCTTGTTTTTCTAAGGCATCCAACAAACTCTCAAAAGTAGCAAATTCCCGAAATTCAAATGGTACGCCTATCTGCTGAGCCACAGCCTGCCATAGTTCGACGCTGAAGCCCTCCCATCGGCCATCACTCGTTTTCATGTATAACGGCGGAGCAACAATCGCCCCCACCAGTAGAACACGTGGCGTTGCACTCTCATTTTGAGAAAATGAAGTTGCAGGGCAAAATAAACAAACCCAGAGACCAATCATTCCCCAAACTATTGCATGGAAAGCTTTGTGGTAGCACTGCATGAGGTTAATATCCCGTTTAAAGTTTTGGCCTGGCCGAATGAAGCCGTACCCTTGCTGCGGCCTCGCGAAGATTACCCTGCCTATTCCTTTTTCGGCTTTGCCGCCAGGGCGGCTTTCTCCTCCTCCTGGATCAGGGCGAGCGCTGCGGCCGCGCCGGCCTGAAAGATCGGATCAGCGGCCCCACTGGGCTCTCCTGTTGCGGAGGCCCTGGGCTGGAGCTCCGGCGTCATGGACACCGTGACGTTGCGGCTGGCGAAGTCGATGCCGGCCGCCTGGAACTCCTCCCGGATCATCCGGTAGACCTCTTTTTTAAGGAGGAACTGCTCGCCGGCCATGGTCTTGAATTTGACCCGCACGATCATAGCCGAATCGTCAAATTCCTTGATCCCCATGGACTTGAGATCGTCCAGCATGACGCGGTTGATTTCCTCATCCTTGCGCAGGGTCTTGTTGATCTTCTTGATGATCTTGCGCACCTTTTCAAGGTCGGTGTCGAAGCCTACACGGATGTCCAACTTGGTGATGGAGTAGTCCCGGCTGAAATTGGTGATCGATTTCAGGTTGCCGAAGGGGACGGTGTAGACCATGCCCCGGGGGTGTCGCAGCTTGATCGAGCGCAGAGTGATCTGCTCGACGGTGCCCTTGACGCCGGTGGACTCCACGTAGTCCCCGAGTCGGAAGGAGTCGTCGATCATGAAGAAAACCCCGGCAATGATGTCTCGCACAAGGGCCTGGGAGCCGAAACCGATGGCCAGCCCGAACACCCCGGCGCCTGCGATCAGCGGGCCGATGTTTACCCCGATCGAGGAGAGCACGATCAGGGAGACGAGCACGAACAAGACCGTCAGGATGAACTTGCGCAGCAGCAGCAAGAGTGTTCCGGTGCGGGTCCCGCCCGGGCCGCCCCCTTCCCCTTCCGTGTCAGCGGCCGGCATTTCCTGCCGCAGCCGGCTGTCGATGCGGGCCTTGGCAAACTCCCACACGATGAACCCCAGCAGCAGGGTCACGACGATGCTGAGCGCGTGCGAGGTGAAGATTCGCCCGAACTCGAGATCGACACCCCACAGCCCCAACACGATGAAGAACATGAACGCGACCAGCACCAGTCGCAGCAGTCGCCGGATCAGCGGCACGTAGTGCTTGATGCGGGACTCCCCGCCCGCGGTGGCACTTCTCGCACGGCCTCGCCGCTCAGATCGACGATTTCCGTAAATTCCCCCGAGGCCTGCTTGAGCAATCGCTGCGCCCATTGGTCGATGCCGATGAAGACCGGGATCACGAACAGGCTGAGGAGGAGGTTTAAGACCGTGGCCTTGCCCCCCAGCAGGACGTCCGAGACCCAGAACATGCCCATGATCAGCACGTAAACACTCGCCAGGTAGTGCCAGTAGCGGGCGAAGGCGGCTCGCGGCCCGCCTTTACCGGCCTCAGCGTTCGCCGGCAGGATGGCCTCTGCAATCCGCTGCCGGCTCTGCCAGATCATGACGATGAGGGCGATGGCGATGTAGGCTCCGCCAAGGCTGTAGAACATCAGGTAGAGCGGTTTAGCGGCCTCCATTTCGCCGAGAACGATACTCGCCCCGGTGATCACGCCCGCACCCGATGCGATGTAAAGAATCCACCGGTAAAGAAAGGCGGCGTCTGCGTCCTTCATCGGAGACAGGCGCAGGGCGGGCGCATCCGGCGAAAAAATGACCTTGGCCCCGCCGGCAAGGATCAGAAAGTAGTAGCTCACGAGCAGGTAAACCGTAACAAACTCATAACCCACATCATCTTTTTGGAAAAAAAAGACGACCAGGATGAAGGTGGTGAAAGCAAACACGGCGACGCCCAGGGCCTCCAGGATCAGGCGTGACAGAACCCGCCCGAAAAACTCCAGCCGTCCCAGTCTCCCGGAGGCAAACAGCCGTTCGCGGATGTCCCGGGTCGACCGGAAAAGCAGCCATCTTAGGAGCACCCCCCCGCCATGATCGCCAGCAGCGACAGCAGGGTCAGCAAGAAGCGGCCGATGCCCTTGTCGCCGGTCAGCTTGCGCCAGGCATCGCCCAGGTGGTCGGATTCGTCCTCCGCGGCGGTGAAGGTCCCGGACAGCTTTTTCATCAGCGCCGAGGCGTTGTCGAGCATCCGGTAGTATAAAGCCCCCAGCCCGCTTTTCCTGCTCTTGATGACCAACCCGCCCTCGTCCGGCGCGGCCTTGGCAGCCGCCTGGCGCTTGAGCACCTGGGCCAGCTCCTTTCGCGCCTGCTCGTCGGTCAAGGAACCCATGAAAGCGTCCACTTGCTCCGGGGTCTGCGGCTGGGCGGGAGCCGCCACCTCCTCCGCCTTTTGCTCGGCCTTTGGGGGCTTGGCTTTCGGTATCTTCTGCGCCTGTGCTATTCCAGCCAGGGCAATAATAGCCAAAATGAGCAGAAAGAGTCGTGCCATCTTGGTCGTGGTAGTCATCTTTGACTCCTCTTGTTAACGGTCAAGGATAGGAAACGATAATTAGATTGATTCGCATAAAATTTGGAATTGCGTTTTTTTGTCCGCACAACATGCCATTGCGACGGCGATGGCAAAAACGAAATACAATTCAGAATCAGCCCGTTCCTTCTCTTGGAATGTATTATCATGGAGCCCTATGCGGATCGGCATAAAACCCCTCTCATCCGGACCCAAATTCCATTGTTTTCGGGTCAATCGACCCCTGAGATAGGCTGAGGCTATCTCAGAAATGGTCTCTTGGCGATATGTCGGATGGTGTACGAAACCGCTTCGCGGTAGCTTTCCCACCCGCAGCAATCCACCCGTAACGTTTGCCTGCCGTACGCATCGTTTCTTTTTCCCCTGATCATGTCAGGATCCCTCCCGGATGTCTTCAAACCCAAACCCCAGGAGGTGTCACATGACCGAGCTGCGTCAGAAGATGATCAGGGCCATGGAACTGAAGAACCTCTCTCCGCACACCCAGCGCGCCTATCTGGCTGTCGTCACCGGGCTTGCCAGACACTATCGGCAATCGCCCGTGGGGATCACCAAAGAGATGATCGAGGATTATCTGCTTTTGCTTAAAAAGAGCCGGGCCTCCAACAGCTGTGGCCTGGTGCTAACCGGACTGCGCTTTTTCTACACCCACGTGACAGAAGAAAAACTGCGGGTGGATTACCGCATGCGCAAAAAAACACAAAAGCTGCCCACCGTGCTCGCTAAAGAGCAGGTCGCAAAAATTATCTGCGCCTGCGATAACCTCAAACACCGTCTGATCCTGATGACCACCTATGCGGCCGGATTGCGGGCCAGCGAAGTGGCGGCTTTAAAACTCGAACACATCGACAGTCAGCGTATGCTCGTCAAGATCGTAGATGGTAAGGGCCGCAAAGACCGCTATACGATGCTCTCTACCATACTGCTGCAGGAGCTGCGCGGCTATTACCGAAAATATCAGCCCAAAACCTACCTGTTCCCCTCATCGTTTAAAACACGCAAAGACCGACCCCTATCCTACGAGACCCTGCGGTGCATCTATGAAAAGGCCCGAAAGAAGGCCGGGGTCAATACCGGCGCAGGCCTTCACACCCTGCGCCACAGCTTTGCCACCCATCTGTTGGAAGAAGGCCACGATATCCGCAAAATCCAGGTCTTAATGGGCCACAGCCGCCTGTCCACCACCATGATCTATTTGCATGTGAGCCGCGAAACACTCGCGAAGGTCCCCAGCCCACTGGATCTGATTGAATGCCATGCCCATCAGGAGGACCGCGCCGATGCCCCCCATCATCGCACTTAAAAAGCCAGCCGTCGAAATCGCCCATATTCTCCAAAAGCATATTGAAGACTACAAACGTCAATACCGGCTGGGACCGGAAAATCAAAAAATCGTCTCAAACCTGTTAAGCTGCCGCACCGCTAAGCTGGGCGGCCGGGTGGACCGCTGCGACACCTGCGGCAGCCTGCGCATCGCCTATCACTCCTGCCGCAACCGCCACTGCCCCAAATGTCAGCACATGCCCCGGGAGCGCTGGCTGGCCAAACGCAAAGAGGAGATCCTGCCGGTCAACTACTTCCACGTGGTCTTCACCCTGCCGCATGAACTCAATGCCGTGATCTTGAATCATAAAAAACTCATGCTCAACTGCCTGTTTGCCGCCGCCTCCCAAACGCTACTACGTTTTGGCAAAAATGAGATGAGCGGCACACCGGGATTTTTGGCCATCTTGCACACCTGGGACCAAACGCTCAAGGCCCACTTTCACCTGCACTGCCTGGTGGCCGGGGGCGTTGTGGCCGACACCAACAAACCCTGGATCGCCTTCAAGGGCAACTACCTCTTTAACCAACGCGCGCTCTCATTGGTCTTCCGCGGCAAGTTCATGCAGCTTCTGCACCGCGCCTGCCAGAGTGAGAAACTCAAATTTGACCAACAGTGGTATCAAAGCCTGAAGCACACCCTGTTCGCCAAAAACTGGGTGGTCAGTGTGCGCGATCCGGTTAAAGACCCGCAGCAGGTCCTGGACTACCTGGCCCGCTACACCCACCGCGTGGCGATCGCCAACAGCCGCATCCAATCCCTTCAAGACGGCATGGTCACTTTTAGCGCGAAAAATCGAAAGAAAAATCGCACCGAGTCGATTGCCATCAGCGCGGTGGAGTTTACCCGCAGGTTCCTGCTGCATAGCCTGCCCACCGGCTTGGTCCGAATCCGCCACTATGGGTTCTTGGCCAATCGCAACCGGCAGGCCAATCTATCCGCCGTAAGAGCCTTGCTGGGATCGGCCCCGGTAACCCAAACGGCATGGGTCTCTCTTGAAGACCTGATGCGCCAGCTGACGGGCATCGATCTCACCGCCTGCCCCTGCTGTCGTCGAGGCAAAATGCTCTTTCTGGTCGAACTACCTGCCTGCCGGGCTCGAGCACCAAACCGCCAACTGGCTTGCGCCGGTTAGCCGATCGGCCTCATCCAGCACCTCTTAAAATCACAGCCAAGCTGCGTCCTGACAATGAAAAATACCGCAAGCGGAAAAAAGTTGTCCTTAAATACAGCTCACCTGATGTCCATTACAGGATCCATTATCGCTAAGCGAGCCTTGGACAACCTGAAAAGCCGCTTTTATGCGTTGTTATGCATCCTGCGCCCGGATACAAAACCCATAAAGAACATTCTCGCCAACATTGCTGCCAGGCGGCTTCGTACATCATTGTCTTATCAATAATCCCGCACCAAAATACGTGAATTAGATACCCTTAAGAGCTGGCTCGGGAGGCGGACAGGAAATTTTGGTTTTTAAGTGAAGCCTGCCGGGTTAATATCAGGCTGCTGAGGCTGTGGCAGCGCAGCGAAGTAGACCATACGGAGTACGGCCGTCAAGAAACGAATGCGGCCGGCCCTGGTTGTAAAATGTGAAGTACCGCTGCAGGCCCTGGCGGGCCTCGGTTACCGAGTCGTAGGCGTGCAAATACACTTCTTCATACTTGACGCTCTTCCACAACCGCTCGACAAAGACGTTGTCGCGCCAGGAGCCTTTGCCGTCCATGCTGATCTGGACGCCGTGCTGCTGCACCATGTCGACAAAGTCGGTGTCGGTGAACTGGCTGCCTTGGTCCGTATTCAAGATTTCGGGAGTCCCGTAGTCCCGAATCGCAGCCTCAACAGCCTCCAGACAGAAGTCCACCGTCAAACTGTTGGATAGCCGCCAGGACAAGACCCGCCGGGTCGCCCAGTCCAGGACAGCGGTCAAATACACAAAACCTCGGCGCATGCGAATGTAGGTGATGTCCATCGCCCAGGCCTGGTTCGGCGCGGTGAGCTGTCGATTGCGCATCAAGTATGGGAATACCTTGTGGCCCGGGTGCGGCTTACTGGTGCGCGGACGCTGGTAGAGGGCCTCGATGCCCATCCGACGCATCAAGGTGGCCACGTGCTTTCGCCCGATGCTCACTCCGCTGTTCCGCAGAATATCTCGCAGCATCCGGCTGCCCGCAAAAGGATGCTGCAAATGCAACTCGTCGATTCGGTGCATCAGCGCCAAGTCGGCCGCCGAAACCGGCTGGGGCCGATAATACACCGAGGAGCGCGACAACTCCAAGATCCGGCACTGCTCGACCATCGGCAGCCGTGTTTGCGGTCAACCATCATTTTGCGCTCGCATCGTCGATACGACCGAGCGCGCATGCCAAAAAATCATTCTCCATCGCCAACTGGCCGATCTTGGCATGCAGGTCCTTGACGCTGGGGCCGTTCGCGGCTTTGCGATCGGCTGCCGTCATGAACAGATCCGTGGCGCGTTCCTGTAATTGGGTCTTCCACTGCACGATCTGGTTCGGGTGGACATCATACTGCTGGGCTAACTCGGCGAGGGTCTTATCGCCCCGCAAGGCCGCTATTGCCACCTTGGCCTTGAAGGTTGCTGCGTGGTTGCGTCTGGGTCGTTTCATAGACTGCTCTCCTTGTGGGACGCGGGTCGCTGCGTCCAGTAGAGCAGAGTTTTCACTTAAAAGCCTGTCTTTTGCGGAGCGGCTCTGGACGGCCAGCGCTTGGAAGTAAATTTTTGCCTTCTCGGCGGCGGGACTATTGATAAAACACTTATTTGATACCACCAAAATTATGAACGCCCAGGGCATTAGAGGCCAGCGACGGTGATGAAACAGCTGATAAAAACAGTCGTGCCGTTTTCATTGTTATCGGTGCATTCAACGATTTGGCCATTTACCGTTATGCAGCTCTGGTTAGAAAGGTTGCTTTCAGTACCGGAAGCAGTGATGGATGTTGCCGCAAACCAGTAAGTGTTGCCGTCCGTCAAACCAGTCACCAAGTAGGAGGGGCTGGTTGGGTTGTCAAGATCCTGGACGCTTACCTCGTCGATTCTTACGTAAGAAGAATCCCCCGTACGTTGATAGATTCCGTATGCGGTAACGGATGGGTCCGTGCTGGCTTTCCAAAAAAAGAGAAAATTGGCTGCATCGACGTTTGCAAACAACATCACTCCAGATAGAGTGGCTAAAAAGACCAACCCGATCTTACGGTCGCTATAAGTTTGTCGAAACTTATTTTCTCTTAGTACCCGAGCTAATCTCATAAACAAGATCGTCATACTTCTTTTCGTCAGGCTTCAGCTTTAATGCCTCTTTTGCATCAGTCAATGCACGTTGAGGATCTGCCTTTTTTAGCCAAGCATTTCCTCGCCCGAAATAGGCTTCAGCAAGTTTGGAATCGATTGAGATGGCTCTATCAAAGTCTTTTATGGCAGACTCCGGCTCGTTGTTGTTAAGGTATGCCAAGCCTCTATTCAGGTAAACATATTTCGCATTTTTGTTGTCAACATCCTCGGCAACGGCCTTCCAATAATCCTGTATAGCGCTCGTCCAGGCATTTTTCCCGAAATAGGCATCCCCTCTCATCTCATAAATCAAAAACCTCAAGCTCTTATCGCCTTCCTCGGTTAGTTCCAGGGCTCTGGTAAAATCGTATATGGCCGGGTCATACTGTCTGTTCTTCAAATAAGATCGACCTCGCATATAGTAGACCCGGTTGTTTTCCTCTCCAGCCGGTGCCAGTTCCAACACCTTCGAGAAACTATCAATGGATCTGTCATAGTCCATATTTTCATAAAAAATCTTGCCTTGCGCATACTGTTCATCAGCATATTTGTTATACCCCTTTGAGCATGAAAGAGTGACGAGGATCACTAACAGAAGCGCAGTTAAAACCGTGCCATTGTCCCTGTGGGTGCGCGTCACCCCCGGTTTCTGAATTCGTGTCTCAAAAGTGGGTTTAAATTACGCTACATGGTATAACCGCTCTGCCGGGGAACGGAGGGAGCCCGTAGGGGCGACCGCAGTTCCCCGGCGGGGCCATCCGAAAGGAGCATACCATGAGTGTAGTCGACAAAAACCAGACCCCAACCTCTTCATCGGCTTACGGAAAGAAAAAACGACGCTTGCTTTCTCCCGAGAAAAAGTTCCAGCTCTTTCTTGAGGCCCAGCGCGGAGAAACCCAACTGGGAGAGCTTTTGCGTCGCGAAGGACTTTATTCCACCGACCTGGCCCGGATCCAGCGCAAGGTGAAGGAAGGCGCCCTGCAGCGGCTGGCCGACCGACCCGGCCGCAGCAAGAAGAGCGTCTCCCAAGACGATTACGATGCCCTGAAACGGGAGCTTGAGGAAAGAGAGCGGGTAATGGCGGAGATGGCCGTCGAATTGGCGGTGCTTCGAAAAAAAACCAATGGGGGTTCGTGGGAAAGATAGAGGGCGGCTGGCTCGAAGAAGAGCAGAAGCGGGCGATCCTGGTGACTATTGAACAAGCCAGCGCAAAAGGAATCCCCCAGACGCGGAGCTGTGCCATGTGGATGATCAGCCGAAGACGCGTGGTTCGGTGGTTTGGCCGTCGCAAGCAGCGCCAGAGTCTTGCCAATGGTACGCCGGGCCCCAAAGCCCCCGACCACCGGCTTTTACCCCAGGAACGCGCGGCCGTAGTCGAGATGGCCACGCTGCCCGCGTACGCGGATCTCTCCCATCGGATCCTGGCGGTCACGGCCTGGGACCTGGGGGTATTCTTCGTCTCTTTTTCCTCGGTGTACCGCATTCTGTGTTCCGAAGGTCTGATGAGCCTCCGGGGCCACCACCGTCATCACAACGGGCGGTCACTGCCCCCGGTACGAAAAGAGATCAACGGAGCCAACCAGCGCTGGTGCTGGGATATCAGCTACCTGCCGACCGATGAGCGCGGCGTGTTTCTGTATCTATACTTGCTGCTCGACGAGTTCTCCCGCAAGGCGCTCAACTGGCTGGTCAGCTGGCACCAACGCGCCGAGGAGGCCAGAGAGCTTCTGGAAGGCGGCTTGCTTCAAGAGAGCATCTTGCAACTTCCCGCTTCCAGGCGGCCGGAAATTTTCAATGACCGGGGCCGGCAAATGAAAGCCCGTTCGATCAAGACCGTCTTCGAGCTGCACGGCATGCCGCAGGCATTTGCCCGGCCACGAACCCCCAACGACAATCCGTTTATAGAGTCAGCCTTTGGTACGGCGAAGACCGCTCCGGGATACCCGGGCCGCTTCCTTGACCGGGACCATGCGGTGCGCTACTTCGAGTCGTATTTCCACTGGTACAATACCGAGCACTTGCATTCCGGCATCGATTATGTCACCCCGGAACAGTGTCATCGTGGGCTTAAGGACCAAATCGATGCCGCACGCAAGGCTAAGCTCAATACCCAACGGCAATGGCGTAAGCAGGTGAACAACTGCGACCGGAATCTCTGCCAGGCGCAGCTCGACACGTTCACCCCCTTATCAACCTTGTGCCCTGTAGCGTAGTTGGTCGACCGTTTGGGTCATTGATTCAGAAGCGCGCCGGTCATTTTATCACCCTCCTCATATCGATGAAAAATTTGTCCCCCCATTTGCGGTCATCTTGGCACTACAGGAACTAACACCGCAAGTAAAATATCACAGAACTATCGATTTGGTGATAGGTCGGATGAAAGCACCAGCATGGCTGTGACCTGTGAATATTCCCTTCAGCCGGTCGATATCTGTATATTTTGACAGCCGTCATTTTTGCCGCTTAGCTGTCACTGTACGTAATAAAACGATGATTGACGGATCTGCGTAAGAAGTTCATCATCTGCCTGTTTTTTCTACAAAAACAAGAAAGGAGGCAGAGATGAACCTCGAAGTTGTTTCTGTAGAAAGTCCCCGTTTTATACCCTCCCAACCCAGTCCGCACGGTGAGCTGAAACAAAAAGCGGCTTTCGGTAACGACGGCTGTGGCGATGCCGGGCGGAACGCATCCGAGGTCTTGCTCAAACAAATTCTCATCGAAATAGCGCTTGGAGAAGATTGCCGCCCATGGACTCTGCGGCGCAGAGCATGTCGGCCCGTATCTGATGGACCTCTACCGGCGCAACTGCCGGCCCAACACGATTCGTTCGCGGTTTGCGACCATCCTGGTGTTCCTGCAGTATCTGAAAGCCAAGGCTTGCAACCTTCTTGAACTCGTCTGCCGCGAGGACCTGTGCGTCTTTATCGAGCAGGAGCAGGACCGCGGACTCAAGCCTGCTTCCATCAGTTGTCGCATTGATGCTCTGTATGCCTTCATCCGGTTTTTGGTGGACCGGGAAGTCCTGAGTCCGAATCTACTCAAGCGCAAGCTGCGCGTCAAGGTTCCCGACAGCCTGCCACGGGCCATCGATCCGCAGGATGTGCGACGACTGCTCGCGGTAATCCAACGGCCCCGGGACCGGGCGATGGTGTTGATCTTGTTGAGAACCGGCATGCGCATCGGGGAGCTGTTGAACACAACGCTTTCCGATGTGAACATGGCCGAGAAACGCATCGAGATCTTTGAGAGCCGGAAGAATCGAGTGGGCCGCGTCGTCTACTTGGCAGACGACGCCTGCCAGGCACTCGAACACTGGCTTGTGGTCCGGCGCTGGAAAACGGAGTTGATCTTCAGCGGCCAGGGCGGCCGCCCGCTGAGCTATGAGGTGGTACGCTCGAGGTTTTGTATCGCTTCTGAATCAGGCGGATCTCGCGCACAAGGGCTACACGCTGCACTGCCTGCGGCACACCTTTGCCAGCGAGCTGCTCAACGCCGGCATGCGGCTGGAGTGTTTGCAGCAGCTTTTGGGACACAGCTCGATTGAGATGACGCGGCGCTACGCCCGACTGACCGACATCACTCGCAAAGAGGAATACTTCCGGGCGATGGCCAAAATCGAGAAGGATGGGGTTCATGGCGATTACCGATGCGATCATCAACTACCGTAGGTTCTTGAAGCGCCGCAACTGCTCCCGGTGCACGCTGCGAAACTACATGAGCACGCTCAAGCACTTTGTCATCTGGCTCTCTGAGCCGATCGAGGAGGTCTCCTCTCGCAGCGTGCTCGCCTTCATCGACCACCTGCTGGATCGGCGCTTGAGTCCCAAGACCATCAACTGCTATCTGGACGGCATCCGCGGCTTTTACGACTATCTGATCCGCGAGGAAAACGTGCCGATCGTAAACCCGGTCAAGCGCGGTTATGTGCTCAAGCTCTCCCGGCCGCTGCCGCGGTATCTACGCGATGAGGAGATCCCGCGGCTGTTTGCCGTGATCGATCACAAGCGGGACAGGGCGATCTTCATGCTGATGCTGCGCTGCGGGCTGCGGGTGGAGGAAATCGCCCAGCTGACGCTGGGTGCGCTGGACTTGCCCCGCTCACAACTCTTCGTTTACCACGGCAAGGGTTCCAAGGACCGGGTTGTTTATCTCAGCCACGATGCGCAGCAGGCCCTGGTGGAGTACCTGAGGTTCAGAGCCTTCTCGCGGGTCAAACGTCTGTTCCTGGTGGACAAGGGTCGCTGCCGGGGCAATCCCGTATCGGTGCGCGCGATCCAGAAGCGCATGGAGCACTACGCCCGGAAAGCCGGATTGAAAGTAAGCTGTCATCAGCTACGCCACACCATGGCCACGCAGCTGCTCGATGCCGATGCGGATCTGGTGACGATCCAGGATCTCTTGGGACACTCCCGGATCAAGACCACGCAGCGTTATTGCCAAGTGTCCAATCTCAAGGTCCAGCGGGACTACCAAAAGGCGATTACCCAGGTAATGGAGCGACATGCGCTATAAGATGGGAAAGGACCCGGCGGCCGCGCTGGGGGGATTATTGGAGATCCCCCCAGCGCATCCGCCTGGCAGCAAACGTTAAACCCGACAGCCGATCACAGAGTTGAAGGGGAAAAAAGACTTGACAACGAAGAAAAAGCGGAAGAGAAGAATGGCAATAACAAACTAATATTAATAGAAAAACAGGATTTATTACGTAGCTGTCAATAACACATGGTTAATAACATCGGCGATTTAGGTGATAGATTGCATACAATTGGTTTTCGGTTATGCGCATTGCTTTTGTAGTGTGTAATTAAAATAGATCTTTTGGTTAGAACGAAACTTTTCAATTAATCTTGATTGTATTTTACAAGCACAATTTAAGCCGATATTATGCACAAAGCGGGGTGCGTATTTCTTATAAATTTGGCATTTTTTATCCCAGTCATTTTGCAATGCAGAAACAACCTGCCAATTTATAAAGTCCTCTTTGATAACTTTAAATGAATTCAATTCTATTAACTTTCGAAGAGTTTTAAATTTCTTTTTACTACGATAATCAGCAAATAAAAAAAGACCACCATTTCGCAAAACCCGATGAACTTCCGATAAAAATCTTTCAAAAGTTTCATATCGATGTGAGGATTCAACGTTGACCACAATGTCACATGATTCATTTTCGAGCGGTAGGTTTTGTGCGTCACCATGCAAGAAAGACAATCCCTTTAATCGGTAATGGTTATTGCAGAACCTGACCGCTTCCTTGCATAAATCAATTCCTATTGCGGAAGATGGAACCCAACGCTTGACAATGTATGACAATCCACCACCCCGACCACAACCGACTTCAACTACAGCCTTATTGCTGAAATCTATGCTCTTGGTCATATAGTGGTAAAGTTGGATGGAGTAACGATGGGGCTCATCTTCTGGAGGGAGGTTAATCTTCTGATCAGGATCTTCGTATCCGTAGTTCATAAAAATAACTTCTGCCTTTTTATCAAGAAAACTCACATACCAATATAAAGTCATAGGCAAGAATTTACGGAAATTAATCATTACTCAAAGCTCCAAAATCAGATTTGAATGGAAATATATCTTGGTCCGGGGCCAAAAAATCAAAAGAAAATGGACCAAAAGATGAGGACAATATCACGAATTTAGTGCTTTCGTGATATGTCGGATGTAAGCACCGGAGACCACCCATCTGTGAATAGGCCCTTTGACCGGTCGATATCTGTATCTTTTGCCGCCCTCGATTTTTACCCGCTTTGCTGTCACTATCACCAGTTCAAGCCTATTGTTTTTTTGTGTGATAGATCGCGTATGGAAAACTGAAATTTCAAGATTCCCCGCAATGTTCGATTTATGGCAATGATACCAGCTCCGAGCCGAGTTGGTATTCCGTAAACATATCTCAAGGCTTAAAGATTGGAAGAAGCTACAGACAAGCTGCCCATCGCCTGCTTAGATCAGTAATAAAATTTAGGAATGCTTTATGGCCGTTTGAATATGTCACCTTTTTCTTGTGAGCGTCCGTGTTTGATTTGTATTGGCTAAGACTATTTTGTTTCCGTTGTCGCTAATTGATCCTTCGCAATCAAGCCATCCTCTATCTTTAGTAAATATTTGAACTATTTTGAAGCCTTCCTTGAAAAGCTCTCCTCTTACAATTTCCGTGCCCCTTGCGAAAACTTGATCTCCATCTCTAGTCACGGCTACAAATTTATTGTACGCGTTCACGGGGTGTGCTCCTCTTTGCAACCCACTGAAATCACATGATATTTAAGTATGTCACAACTGATTGAAATAATTGTAAAAACCGCTAGACTTTTCTTTTAACCATGATAAGCCTTCAGACATGCCGATGGAGAGACCCTTCAGCGAGTCTGATTGGCTGGCCACCCCGGAGCCCGTGCGCCGGTACGTGGAAGCCCTTGAGCAGCGCATCGAGAAGCTGGAGCCAGCCATGCGCAGCTGCTCAAGCGCATGGAGCAACTGGAACAGCGATTAAACCAGAACTCGCAGAATTCCAGTAAACCACCCTCTTCGGATCCGCCCTACCAGCGGCCGGGACGGGAGAGGCGAAAATCCAAGCGCCGCCGGGGGGGCCAGAAGGGGCATAAGGGTCATCGGCAGCAGATGCTGAAGCCAACCGAAGTCATAACCATCGATCCCAGCCCCTGCGCCTGCGGGTGTAGGCGGCGGCGGGCGGGATCGCTGCGATCCTTTTACACGCATCAGTGGATCGAGCTGCCCGAGATTGCCATGCAGGTCAAGCACGTGGAGCTGAAAAAAGGCCAGTGCTCCGGCTGTGGCCGCTGGGTGAAGGCGCAGCTGCCCAAAGAGTATCAAACCGGCTATGGTCCCCGGTTCAGTGCGTTGGTGGCCGAGCTCAGCGGTATCCAGGGGATCAGTCGACAGGCCGTAGAGGGGTTCATCCAAAACGTTTTCGATGTCCCCATTTCAACCGGCGGGATTCAGAAAGTGATCGACCGGGTCTCGGAGGCGCTTTTACCCGTGCATAAGGCCATCGGGGCCTCGGTGCGAAGGGCGGCGGTCAATCATGTGGATGAGACAGCTGGCAGCAGGCAGGCGCCATCAAGTGGCTGTGGACGATGACCACTGTTTGGCCAGCTTCTTCATCGTGCATTCCAACCGTTCCCGGAAGGCGTTGAAGCGCTGATTGACAACTGGCGCGGGATTCTGGTCAGCGACAACTACGGACTCTACCGCCACTGGGTCAATCAGCGGCAAACGTGCCTGGCGCATCTGATCCGCAAGGCCAGCGGGCTTTCGGAAAGAACCGATGATGCCTGTCGGCGCTCGGGGAGCAGTTGAAAGAGGCCCTGCAGCAGTTATGCGCGTTTGTCCATGCGCCGCCCGGTAAAAAGAAGTGGACCGATTTCTATACCCGGCTGATGCTGCTGCTTTGGTTCTTCGAAGGCGCCGAGGATGATGCCGGACGGCTTGCCCGGGAGATCCTGCGGGAGATCGACACCCTGTGGGTCTTCCTCGATGAGGCTGGCGTGGAGCCGACCAACAACCGCGCCGAGCGGGCGCTGCGTTTTGCCGTGCTGTGGCGTAAACGCTCCAACGGTACCCAAAGCGAAAAGGGCAACCGCTGGGTGGAACGGCTGCTGTCCTTCCGGCAGACCTGCCGGCTGCGAAACCAGCCGACCTTCCCGCTCCTGGTGGAGTCCGTAAAAGCCTATTTCAAAGAGCAAACGCCCAATCTGGGCTGGCTCGTATGAGTTTATTAGTGAACCCTGTGAACAAATTTATTTTCATCCTGAAATATTTTAACTATGTTGCAGTAGCCAGACAAAGCTCGGACAATACCGTAAAACTCAAAATCCACTTTCCAATATCCTCTGATGTCTGGCACCTCTTCGCCACCCAACAGCTTAACGGTTTTCATCTGAGGCTGGACTTCGGTACAGGACAGATTAAGGAAAGCAAAAAACAGAATCAAACAGGAGAGAAAAATAGCTGCCCGGTGTTTCATATATTGACCTCCTTTCTGAAAGGATACATTGATAAATAGTATCGGTACTCATCAAAAGATCAGTCTGAAAAAGCTTTGTATTGAGTTTACGTGATTAAGCGGTTTTTTTGGTTTTTGTTCTTTTAAATTCTTGCAAAATAAAACGGATTCCTCTTCTTAGATTTGGGAAACCTTAAGAATAGGAGGATCCGTTGGGCGAGATCGCGATGGATCTTCGCTTGGTGTTTACGATACCAAGTGCGAAGCTGACAATCAATGGTTTGGTGGTGGGGCTGAAGGAAGCGGCCCCGGAAATTCTGGAAACGATTATGACCACGCTGCTGGAGGCCATCGAGGAGCAGGCGGTTTCGCGGCAGATTGAAAAAGACCCGCAACGCTACCGTAAAAACGGCCATCAGAGTAAGCCGCGCCAGTTCAGTTGTTCGATGTGCGATTTTTCGTATCGGTTCGCCCAGGTCAAGGATGGTAAAACCGGCCGCAGCCTGACGCCGTTGGTGAAGGCCTTGGCGATCCCCGAGCAGGTGCGGTTTTTGGATGAGGCGTTGGAGCCTGGGATCGGTCTTTGCGTGCATGTCTCCTACCGGCGCGCGGCTAAGGAGGTTGAGCGCATCGGCGGGCAGACGATGAGCCACAGTACGATTCACCGCCGGTTGCAGGAGTTTGCCGGCAGCCATGCGCCGTTTGGAGACCTCAAGGAGCGCCCCTTTGTTTGGCTGCTGGTGGACGGCACTAAGGTGCATTTGCAGGGGAAAAAGGGAAAAGACCTCGGCCAGGCGCAGATGCGCTGGGCGCTGGCCTCGCAGGGCGAGGGCAAACCCTTTGAGCCGGTGGGCTTCTGGATCGACACATCGTGGAAGCGCATCCGGAAGGATCTGAGCAAGCGGCTGGATTACGCCCGGCTGCGGGTGCTCTTCTCCGATGGCGAAGCCGGCATTGAGGAGAGCCTGCTGAGCCGACGGATGCGGCATCAACGCTGTATGTGGCATGGCAAACACGACTTTCCCTACATCCTCTACACCGAGGGGCTCAAGAAGCCCGATCAAAAGCCCTTCGTGGATCAACTCAAGGCCATCGCGGCGATGAGTATGAGCAAAACGCAACTGGAGAATCTTAAACCCCAGGACCGTGCCCAGGTGCGGCAGTTGGCCCAGCAAACCGAGCAGGGCTTTGAAGAGCTTCTCAAGGCGTTGGAGCCCTATCCCAAGGCCAGGGCCTATATCGAAAACTTGGTCAAACCCGTAACCACCTTCTTGCGCTGGTGGCTGCAACACGGAGAGGCGCTGCCACTGACCACCAATGCCATCGAAAGCCAATTCAGCCAGGTTTGCAACCGGGTGAAACGCATCGGCCGCCGGTGGTCTGATCGGGGCCTGCTCAATTGGCTGACCGTTTGCTTTTACAAAATCTTCAAACCGGAACTCTGGAGTCTACAGTGGCAAAACGCTCCACGAAAACTAGTCAAAATCCGGCTGCGCTCGGTTGAGGCCACCTACCAGTGGTCAGCAGCCATCACGTAAACTCGGAACAAAGTCGAAAATTATCCGGCGTCCCATATAGCTTCAGATGTTGGAAATGCAGTATTCGAATATTTCAAAAATCAAGTATTCTTGGTTAATACAATAATACTCCGGACTTCGCCAACTTTGCAATAGGCCAAGAAATCAAAGGAATCATCTGGCGCTTCTAGATTTCAATTTTAATGAATGATCTCAGTTGCGAGCCGCCTGTGGATTTATAATAAAAATGCCATGATGCCAGCTGGATTAAAAACCAGCATCAGGATAGTATCACAATTTTCCGAAATTCCAGATACGTCGGATGAAATCGCAACGCTTACATATTTAAACGCGGTGTGTCAGTCCCCTCCCCTCAGGTCCTCAAGATCAACATCCGTGCCGGTGAGAATTGTTACATCCCCCCAATTGACCGGTTCCCCTTGATAATAGTAGGTGCTCTGGTTGCTTTGGTCCTGAGCCCACCCGGAGCGCTGGTCTCTCTTTTGTTGCCGCGCCTGAATGATCAAGCGATGGTAGGCATTCTCATCGCCTGCATACAAACACTGGCAGCCCTGAGCGTCCGTATAGACATAGACCTGGCGCCCCTTATGTTCGACCTTGGCGAGTCGGAGCTGGGGCAGTTTTTGGATGCGCTCCAGTTTGGCCGGCGTGTCCGCTATCTTCAGGTCGAACCCAGCGGTACCCAGCGCCTTCATTTGCTGAAGGGTCGGGTGGTCCTTGGGCGGACCGGCACAACCGGCCACGGTGAACGCCGCGGCGAGCGCAATGGTGTGAAACATTCGCTTGCGATTGGTCTCCACGAGCAATCCTCTAGTTTGCTGGTTTTTTCAAACCAAGTTGTTTTGTCTTGGCTGCAGGCTGGACGCGTGTTTTCTACAGCCTGTTAGGAAGACGATTGTCTGCAATCCTTTTTAGATTTGATCTGACCAACTGAGACTATCACAATTCTCAAGAGATTTCAGGTCGGATGAAATCACCGGAAACCGCGCAATCCGTGAATAGGTCTCAGGGCTGGTCCATATCTGTAGCTTTTGCCGGATGCGATTTAAAAGCGTTCGATGTCAGTACCGCAAGTTCAAAGCTTTTAGGTCTTAGGTGGTAAGGGATTTCTAATACCTCAGTTACACCTGCCGCTGCGGCATAGTTTGTTACCGTTAAATAACAAGCAACCGGGATCGCCAAATTGTTTGTATTGGATGGTAGTGACATTTCCGTTTGAATAGCGAACGGAAATGATTCCTTCTTGGTAGCTCCCCTTTATTGTCCATGTTCCGGACCCACCTCTCTGGCCGGCTGCTCCCCAGTTTGTTGACGGATTACCAAGGGAGTCTTTTGAACTCCCGCTATAGGAGGATTCGCTATAATCCTGATATCGACCATTGGGGCATAGGCCGATCTTGCGTTCGGTCGAGCCTGAATAGCCCCACCAAACACCTGCAATTTCACTTGCCAGTTTGGAACTCTCGACCTCAGCACTCGATGCACCTGTATTCCCAGTCTTGGCAGATGGAGCCGGAGCGCCCTTTGTCCTCTTAAACTGCATTTTAAATCCCTCGGGGAAGGTGATTGTCAGAAGATCGCCTGATAGGATGTATGGATAATTGACAACCGACTGCCCATCATCAACCCTTATCGACCCTGGAGATAGAGCGTATTTTGCAGGCTCACCATCGAAGATTAATCTATTTTTTGATTCGAATACGAGATGGATTGGGCCCCCTGGCCCAACACTCTGCCACGCTCCGATCAAAGATGGCTGAGCCTGTCCCAAGGCGGCTGTCAGAAAACAAAAAAACAACAGGACTGAAACAGACAACGTCTGCCACTTTCCAGAGGCCATTGTGTGTCCCTCCTGAGTCCCGGTATGAAATGTCATTGATGCTGTCTCGCAGTACTTCGGCAGTATCACAGAACTGGCAATGTGGTGATTCGTCGGATGCTATCCTATCCCTCGTCAACCTTGCAATAGGCAAAATAAATCAAACGAATCCTGGGATGGTTTGAGGTTCACATACGTGCCTTTGTCGAATCCTGACTCGGACAGAAGGGGTTGGGGATTACCAGATCAAAGGTGTCGGTTTGGGAAGTTTCAAATTTGTTGCGGCATTCGGAGGATTCGGAAGGCTATCGGCTCCTGAGATTGGCTGGAACTATCTCAAATTCGCACATGCAGGCAGGATCCACGGTCATGCCTGCCGGATCATCTCCAGCGCCTTGGCGAGCGCCGCGTCCAGGTTCTCCGGCTGTGAGCCGCCGGCCTGGGCCATGTCCGGGCGGCCGCCGCCGCTGCCGCCCACGACGGCCGATACCTGCTTGATCAGGTTGCCGGCGTGGAAGCGTTTCGTCAGGTCCTTGGTGACCCCCACGATCAGCATCACCTTGCCGTCGCTGACGCTGCCCAGGACCATCACCCCGGATCGGAGCTTGTCCTTGAAGCGGTCGAGCAGCTCGCGCAGCGCCGCCGGGGAATCCGCCTCGACCTTCTTCACGAGCACGCTGACCCCGCCGATCGTTTGCACGTCGCCCCCGGCATCCGCCACCGAAGCGGCGGACAGCCGCCCCTTGAGCTGCTCGATCTCGCGTTCGAGACCCTTCACCTCCGAGAGCACCCGGGCGATGCGCGGGGTCAGCGCCTCGGGCTTCTCCTTCAGCAACTGGGCGGCCTCCTGGACCGTGCGGGCGGTGGCCTGCACCGCCTCCACGGCGGACGGGCCCGTCACAGCCTCGATCCGTCTGACCCCGGCGGCGACACTGGATTCGGAAACGATTTTGAAAAGTCCGATGTTCCCCGTCCGGGCGGTGTGGGTTCCGCCGCAAAGTTCTTTGCTGAACTCCTCGAGCGAAATCACTCGGACCCGGTCCCCGTATTTTTCCTCGAAGAGTGCCATGGCGCCGGTTTTAAAGGCCTCTTCGGCCGACATTTCTTCGATGCGGGTGGCCACGTTGGCCCGGATGCGCCGGTTGACCATGGCCTCGATCCGCTCGAGGGTCTCAGGGTCCACCGAGGAGAAGTGGGTGAAATCGAAGCGCAGCCGGTCGGGGGCCACCAGCGATCCGGCCTGCTTGACGTGATCGCCGAGGACGCTGCGCAGTGCCGCATGCAGGATGTGGGTGGCGGTGTGATTGAGCGCGGTCGCTTCCCGCGCCGCCGCATCGACCACGAGGGTCACCGTGTCGCCCTTGGACATGCGGCCGGAGCGGATTCGGCCCTTGTGGATGATGATGCCGGTCGGGTCTTTCAGCGTGGCGGTCACGTCCATCTCACCCTGCGGGCCGATGATGCGGCCGGTGTCGCCGGCCTGGCCGCCCGACTCCGCGTAGAAGGGGGTGCGGCCGGTGACGACATCCACCTCACTGCCGCCCTCGGCGCCGGCGGACTCCTGGTCGTTCACCACCAGCAGGACGACCTGCGACTCGGCCGTCAGCAGGTTGTAGCCCACGAATTCCGGCCTGAACCCACCGGCCGAGAGGCTGCGGTAGGCGTCGCTGATGCGGGTGAAGGCCGTCACCGTCCGCGATTTGGCGCGCTGTCCCTCCATCTCGCGGTCGAACCCCTCCATGTCGAGAGTCATGCGCTCGTCCCGCACCACGTCCCGGACGATGTCTGCCGGGAAACCGAAGGTGTCGTAAAGCTTGAAGATGACGGCCCCCGGCACGACGTTCTGCCCGCGGGCCTTGAGATCGCCGAGCGTTTCGTTCAGCAGCTTCAGTCCGGTGTCCAGCGTGTTGAGGAACCGGACCTCCTCGTTCTGAATAACGTTGGTGATGAACGCCGCGGCCTCGCCCAGCTCCGGGTAGGCCGGTTTCATGATGTCGAACACGACCCGGGAGGTGTCGTGCAGGAAGGGGCGCGTCAGACCGATGTTGCGGCCGTAGCGGATGGCGCGGCGCATGATGCGCCGCAGCACGTAGCCCCGACCCTCGTTCGACGGCAGGATGCCGTCGCCGATCAGGAAGACCGCGGCCCGGCTGTGGTCGGCGATCACCTTCATGGCCACGTCCGAGGCCTGGCCCGACCCGAAGGGGATTCCGGTCATCTCCTCGGTCTTGCCGATGATCGGCCGGATGAGGTCGGTGTCGAAATTGGTGTCGGCGCCCTGCACAACGGAGACGATGCGCTCGAGCCCCATCCCGGTGTCGATGCTCGGCTGGGGCAGCCGCGTCATGACGCCGCCGGCATCGCGGTTGAACTGCATGAAGACGAGGTTCCAGATCTCCAGGTACCGATCGCACTCGCAGCCGACGGTGCACTCCGGCCGGCCGCAGCCGTAGGGCTCCCCGCGGTCGATGATGATCTCCGAGCACGGCCCGCAGGGACCGGTGTCGCCCATGGACCAGAAGTTGTCCTTTTCCCCGAAACGCACGATGCGCTGGTCGGGGAGACCGACCCCCTTCCGCCACAGCTCGTAGGCTTCGTCGTCGTCGAGATAGATCGACGCCCAGAGCTTGTCCGCCGGCAGTCGATAGCCGTTGGTGAGCAGGTCCCAGGCAAACTCGATGGCGCGCTCCTTGAAGTAGTCGCCGAAGGAAAAGTTTCCCAGCATTTCGAAAAATGTGTGGTGGCGGGCGGTGTAACCGACGTTCTCAAGGTCGTTGTGCTTGCCGCCGGCCCGCACGCATTTCTGGGAGGTCGCGGCCCGGACGTACTCCCGCTTGTCCTCTCCAAGGAACACCCGCTTGAACTGCACCATGCCGGCGTTGATGAAGAGCAGCGTGGGGTCGTCGTGCGGAACGAGCGAGGAGCTCCGCACCACGTGGTGCCCGTGCCCCTTGAAGTAGTCTAGAAATCGGCTGCGCGCCTCGTTTCCCGTCATGGATTTACTCCTCCTCTTGGGATTCCTTGCCCTTGCCCGTCAACCCGAGCGCCTCGCGCGCCTTGGCGTAGATGACATCGAACACGTCCGGGTGATCGGTCAGGAAGCGCTTGGCGTTCTCCCGGCCCTGGCCGATCCGCTCCCCGCCGAAGGCATACCAGGCGCCGCTCTTCTCGACGATTCCCTGCTCGACCGCAGCGTCGATGAGGTCACCGATCCGGGAGATGCCCTCGCCGTAGATCACGTCGAACTCCGCCTCCATGAAGGGCGGTGCGAGCTTGTTCTTGACGACCCGCACGCGGGTGCGGTTGCCGATGATGTCCTGGCCCTCCTTGAGGGTGTTGACCCGGCGGATGTCCAGCCGCACCGACGAGTAGAACTTGAGCGCATTGCCGCCGGTGGTGGTCTCGGGGTTGCCGAAGACGACCCCGATCTTCATGCGCATCTGGTTGATGAAAATCACGCAGGTGTTCGTCTTGCTGATGGTGCCGGTGAGCTTGCGCAACGCCTGGGACATCAGCCGCGCCTGCAGCCCCATGTGCGCATCGCCCATCTCGCCTTCGATCTCGGCCCGCGGCACCAGGGCCGCCACCGAGTCGATGACCAGGATGTCGATGGCGCCGCTGCGCACCAGCATGTCGACGATCTCGAGCGCCTGCTCCCCGGTGTCCGGCTGGGAGACGAGCAGCTCGTCGCAGTTGACCCCGAGCTTCTTGGCGTAGACGGTGTCGAGCGCGTGCTCGGCATCGATGAAGGCCGCAATGCCGTCCTGCTTCTGGGCCTCAGCGACCGCGTGCAGCGCGAGCGTCGTCTTGCCGGAGGCTTCCGGGCCGAAGATTTCGACGACCCGTCCCCGGGGCAGACCGCCGATGCCGAGCGCCTTGTCCAGTGCGAGCGAGCTCGTGGAAATGGTCGGAACGCTCACGATCGGTCGGCTGCCGAGCTTCATGATAGAGCCCTTCCCGAACTGACGCTCCACCTGCCCCATGGCGTTTTCAAGGGCCTTCTGCTTGTCCGAAGATATGCTCATCCCCTCCTCCTTTTTCGATGCCTTTGTCTCGCGCAAGGTGTGTCTCCTTCGAATAATGTTTTAGAAACAGTTTTAAGTTTTACGTTTTACGTTTTAAGCAAGGCCCTTAAAAATTTCGCCCTGTTTTTTTTGACTTAAAACGTAAAACTATTCTTTCAACTTCACCCGCGCCAGCGCCGTGTAGACCGGGCCATCGGGCTTGAGTTCGCTTTGAAACAGGACGATCTCCCTCACGTCGAACTCGCCGAAGCGCCTCCCGGCGAAGGAATTCACCGCTTCGCCAACCACGGCGGGTGCCACCGCCTCTGAACAACGGCCGATGGTCAGATGCGCCCGAAACGGCCGATCCTCCCGAGGGAACCCCGCCGCGGCCAGTCTTTCCTCGACGCTGACCTGCAGGTCCGCCAACGGCCCGGTCCCTCCGGAAAACCCGGCCCAGACCACCCGCGGTCGCCGGAGCGCCGGAAAGACGCCGATGCCGGCAGCGGTGAGGCTGAAACCGACGTGCCCGCCGGCGGCGGTCTGCAGGGCATCGGCCACGCTCGGAATCTGATCGGCGGGGATGTCCCCCAGAAATTTCAGCGTCAGGTGCATGCCCTGCGGCCGGACCCAGCGGGCGCGAACCCGCCGCTGCCTCAGGTGCGACTGGACGGCTGCGAGCGCCGCCCGCACCTCCTCCGGGATCTCCACGGCCACGAAGGTCCGCAGCAGGGCGGGCATGGGATGATCCTTCTTCAGACGCTGGGCAGGGTGAACTGGGGCTCGCCCAGGAGCAACCGACCCTGCCGGATCCACTCTTTCAGAGCTGCGGCAATCTCCCGGGCCTTGACGATGCTCGACAGCGGCACCGTCGGGACCTGCTTCCCCTGGAAGGTGATGACGCCGCTCTTGAGTTCGGCGTAGCTGACCTGCCCCAGGCTTTTCACCTCACCGCTGGGGTAATCGCGGCCGTAGTCGACGACCTGGGTGAAGATCTCATCGTCCGAGATCCCCGTAAACGCAGCGATCTCCTCGTTCAGCAACGGAATGGGGATGCCGAGCCCCACCGCCAGGGAACAGCCGTAGCCCTGCAGGCTGACGCCGGTCAGGTATTTGGAGTTCATCTGCTTCAGGTCGCCCATGACCCACAGGGTCCCGGCCCCACGCACCGGCACCCCCTTGGCGGTGCGCTCGACGGACGGGTTGTGCTGAGTGCCGTGCCAGGCCACGTACCCGATCCCGCCGCCCAGAAAAATGCGCGTCCCGAGGCCGATCGTCTGGTAGTAGGGGTCGTTGAACAGCGGGCTGAGCTGCCCGGCCGAGCAGTAGTTGGCGTTGCCGGCCCCGGGCTTGAGGGTCCCCATGTACGTGTAGATGGTCCGGCCTGAAAGGTTCACCGCGCAGTTGTAGTTCTGATACCCGTTGCGCGGGTTGCACAGGGTCGCCTGGGGCAGCGTGCGCAGGGTCACTTCTTTTTCCACCCGGCGGTTGGGATAGCAGTCGGTGCCGTAGCCCTCGGCGATGAGGTGGATCGGCCGGCCGTCGATCAGGTCCTGGATCACATGGCCGCCCCCGTACCGGAACTCGCCGGGGTAGACTTTGTTGAGGGGGTCATCCTCGGCCGGCTCGGTCGCGCCGAGGTAGCAGTCGACCGCAGCGAGCCCTCCGTAGGCCGGCACCCGGTTGAACCACACCCGCGACGCCTTGATGGGCGGCGCGGAGTGGCCGAAATTGATGAATGCCCCCGACGAGCACATCGGCGCGAAGGTCCCGGTAGTGACCACATCGACGCGACGCGCTGCTTCCACCGGCCCCTGCGTTCTGACGATGTCGATGATCTCCTCCGCCGTCACCACCACGACATCACCGGAACGGATCCTCGCGTTGATCTCCGAAATGGTCTTCGTGACCTTGTGCGTCTTCATGCCATCACCCCTTGCCGGAACCGCCCCTGGCCGATTCGAGCTTCAGCAAGACATTGTCCTGGAGCCAGTGGGGGTCCCACCATTCGATCGGGTCCACGAAGGTCGCGTGGATCATGATGCTGAAATGCAGGTGGTCGCCGCCGGCAAGCCCCGTGCTGCCGGTGTTTCCCAGAATGCCCTCTTTCGCCACCCGCTCCCCCGTGCGCACGGCGATCCGGCTCAAGTGCGAGTACATGCTGAACACGCCGAAGCCGTGGTCCAGGATGACGGTCTGGCCGTAGATGCCGAGAACCCCCGTGTAGACAACGACCCCGCTGTTGGCCGCCGGAACCGGGGAGTGCGCGAGGGACGCCAGGTCGACTCCCAGGTGATCCTGTTGATCGATCTCCTTGCCCTCATACAGATAAGTGCGCCGGTCGGCGAAACCCGCGCGCGGCGCCGAATTCGGAAGCCGCAGGAACGGCCCTTTCCAGAGCATGGCCGGTTCGCTCTTGCGGGTGACCTCGACGATGGACTGGTAGTTCGCCCCGCGCAGGTCCCGGTTGATGAACAGGAAGCGCTCCTTCAGCGTGGGGTTGGACTTCGCCGGCAGAAGCGCATGAAATTCCGGCAGGATCTGGTTGATGAACCCATCGCTGACGCTGAGCGTGTCCTTCTTGAACGCCTTTTTCCGGAAATGGTAGGGGTACCGGCTGCGGGCGCTGTTCCCGGCCGCATCGGTCGCCTCGAGCGCGATCTCCGTACCGGCCCCCTGCTGGTAGCTCAGTGCGAAGAAGGCGATATAAATGGCCGTATCGGCAACGTACCCGCTGGTGCCGGGGTAAAACGTGCCGCCCACGCGCACGCCGCTGCTTGGACAGGGCTCCGACAGGCGATAGACCGCCAGTCCCGCCCCCCCCTGGTTGACATAGTTCTGCTGGTTCAGGTTCTCGATGACGGGGGGCTTGGTGTCGATGACGATCTCGCGCTGGATGTCGGTGCGGTTGCCGTGCCACCAGTTGCGCCAGGAGCCATCTGCGACCGTGATCCGCAGCAGGCCCTTGCCGTCGGAAAGCCCCAGTGCCGCCGGATCGATCTTGAGTTTCTGCGTCGCGCTGCGGACGTTTTCCAGCCCCCAAAAACCGGAAGCGGGAAAGGCGACATCGGCGAGCACGATGTCCTTGCCGTCCTTGCTGAGCTCGGCCCGGAGTCGGCGCAGGCCGCTCTTCGGATCCGCAAGATCCAGGTTCAGCTCCGTCGATTTGCCGATGAAGGTGGGCGAAGGCGCGTCGAGAGCGACCGAAGGCCCCTCGCCCTCCAGTCGGACGACGGCATACCAGGTCAACACGGCCAGACCGCCTGCAACCACGATCGCCAGCACCCCCAGCGGCCAGCCCCTTTGCATTTTAAACGCTTTTTCCACGCAACCCGATCCTTTCATTTCTATCAACGAGTCGAACAAAAATTATTATCAATTCACCCCGGGATAGTCAACTTGACTTTTATGCGCCTGAACGGTAGTTTTTTTATTTTAATGAAAAAAGTCGAAGTGTGGGGTCCTGATTCCACGTCTGCGACGGCGCGACCATCCCTTTTTAATCGTGAAGGCTGTCAAAAAATGCCCACTCCCCAGCGTGCCACCCGACGCCGGCTGGCCCGGACGGTGCTGGTGGTGATGATCATCACCGCCGCGACCGCGGGGGTGGTTACCTTCGTCCGCCAGCGGCTGATCTCCATGGTGGAACCGGAGCCCGCCCCGAAAACCGGCACCGAGGCAATGGTCGCCGAACGCATTCACCAGTCCGCCACCCGCGACGGCCGAATGGAATGGAGCCTGGATGCGGCATCGGCGCAGTATCTTCTGCCCGAAAAAAAGGTGCTTCTGAAGGATCTGTTCGTGACCTTCTTCACCCAAGACGGTCAGAAGGTGTATCTCACGGCCCGCCGCGGCACGGTGAAGACGGATTCGCACGACATGGAAGCCCACGATGACGTGGTCGTTTACAACGACCTCTACCGCCTGGAAACCGAGCGAATGAATTATGCGCAGGGCTCCCGGCGGATCACCTCCGACACCCCGGTGAAGATCACCGGGCAGGCCGGGGAGATCATGGCGGACACACTGGCCATGGATCTGAACACCAACCGGCTGGTGATGAAGGGCAATGTCCGTGGAACCCTTATCTCCAGCGGCGAGGCGGGCACCGCCCCCCGAGGCCCATTGCGCATTCAGTCCGAACAACTGACGACCGACATGAATGCCAATACGGCGGAATTCAGCGGCCAGGTCCGCGCGGTCGACGACATCTATACGATCACCGCAGACAGCCTGACGGTTCACTTCAAACCCCAGGCGGAGGGCCAGAGCCGCATGGCGGGCGCCGTCTCCTCAAAGGACATCTTGCGGATGATCGCCCGCGGCCGGGTGGTCATCCGAACGCAGAGCCTCACGGCCGGAGGAGACGCGGGGGAATTTGAACCGGATACCGGGCGGGCCGCCCTCTGGGGTGAAAAAACCGCATCACCGGGACCCGCCGCGACAAAAAACCAGGGCGGCGCCGTCCGGCCGCCTGCAGGCGCCGAAACAGTGCCGGGACGGGTGCGGGTCGCTGTGATGCCGTCGACGGACCGGCGCTAAATGGTTGATTTTTCGCTGTGGACCAAATAAGATGGCATGTTGAAAGACCGAACACGAGGAGGCGTTCAGACCGCACGATGAGCATTGAGAACCAAAGGCATTTCCCGTCAAAACCGGCCTTCCGACGGCAGGACCGATGACCACCCTGAGCGTAAAGGACCTGCTCAAGTCCTACCGCGGCCGGAAAGTGGTGAACGGCGTCAGCCTGGAGGTGGAAAGCGGCGAGGTCGTCGGTCTCCTGGGGCCGAACGGCGCCGGAAAGACCACGTGCTTCTACATGACCATCGGCCTGGTAAAACCGGAGGGAGGCCACATACTTCTTGACGGGCAAGATATCACGGGGTACCCTATGCACGTTCGCGCTCGGCGGGGGCTCGGGTACCTTCCCCAGGAAACGTCCGTGTTCCGCAAGTTGTCGGTCCGCCAGAACATCATGGCGATTTTAGAGCTTTTTCCCCTGTCGCGAGAAGAGCGAGGCGAACGCGCGGATCAACTTCTGGAGGAACTCGGCATCCGGCATCTTTCCGACCAGATCGCCAACGTTCTGTCCGGCGGCGAGAAGCGGCGACTCGAAATCTCGCGGGCGCTGTCGACCAACCCGTCGTTCATGCTGCTGGACGAACCCTTCGCCGGAATCGATCCGCTGGCGGTCGCCGACATCAAAAAAATCATCGGCCACCTCAAGGACCGCGGCATCGGGATCTTGATCTCGGATCACAACGTTCGCGAAACCCTGGGTGTTTGCGACAAGGCATTCATAATGGTAGACGGTCGCGTGATCGAATGCGGCCCGCCGGAGTCGATCGTTTGCAGCGAGGCGGTCTGCCGCTCCTATCTGGGAGAGGATTTCAAGCTCTAACATGGCACTGGAACTGCGACAACAACTGAAGCTCACCCAGCAGCTGATCATGACGCCGCAGCTGCAAATGGCCATCAAGCTCCTGCAGCTCTCCCGGCTGGAGCTGGTGGATACCATCCGCCAAGAGCTTGAAGAGAATCCTGCACTGGAGGAGGTGATCGATTCCCCCGGTGATGACCCCCTGGGCGAAGGTGCCGAAACCGTGGCAGCCCCGCCGACCGAAATGCCCGCCAACCAGGAAGTCACCATTCAGGAGAAAATCCACGACGAAATCGACTGGGCCGGTTTTCTCGAGGACTTCAGCACCCCCTCGCGGGTGACGGTGGAAAGCGAGGACCGGGAGGCCCCCAAATACGAGGCTTTCATCACCCGCAAGGAGTCCCTGAACGATCACCTGCTCTGGCAGTTTCTCATGACCAAACCGAACCGGGAGGACGAGGGCATCGCAAGCCTCATCATCGGCAATCTCAACCGGGACGGTTACCTGGAGATATCGGTCGAAGAAATCGCCTCCTCGAACAGCCTCGCCCCGGAGCAGGTGGAAAAGGTCCTGACCTTGCTGCAGACCTTCGACCCCATCGGAGTGTGCGCCCGCGACCTGAGGGAGTGCCTGCTGATTCAGGCCCGGTACCTCGGATTCGACAACACCATCGTGACCGACATCATCGCCGACCACCTGCCCAACCTGGAGAAGAAGAACTACAAGGCCATCTGCAAGGCGCTCAAGGCCGGCATGGACGAAGTGGTGTCGGCCGTGACCGTCATCAAGGCCATGGAGCCGCGGCCGGGCCGGCAGTTCAGCGACGAAAACCCGCAGTACATTACACCCGACATCTACGTGTACAAGATGGACAACGATTTCGTCGTCGTTCTGAACGACGACGGCATGCCCAAGCTGCGGGTGAACTCGCTCTTCAAACGGTCGGTCAGCCGGGGGCGGCGCATGGCCACCGACGCTCAGGACTACATTCAGGACAAGATGCGCTCGGCCGCCTGGCTGATCAAAAGCATCCACCAGCGACAGAAGACGATCTACAAAGTCATGGAAAGCATTTTGCGGTTCCAACGAGAGTTTTTCGAGAAGGGCATCTCCCACCTCAGACCGATGGTGCTGAGGGATGTGGCCCAGGATATCGGCATGCACGAATCCACCATCAGCCGGGTCACCACCAACAAATACGCCTACACCCCGCAGGGGATCTTCGAGCTCAAGTACTTTTTCAACAGTTCGATCAAACGCGATGAGGGCGGCGCCATCGCCTCTGCCAGCGTCATGGATAAAATCCGCCAGATCATCGCCGCGGAGGACCCCAAGCGCCCCCACAGCGACGACAAGATTGCCCAGGTGCTGAAGCGGGAGAACATTCACATCGCCCGCCGCACGGTGGCGAAGTACCGAGAGATGATGCGGGTGCTGCCGTCCAACAAACGCAAGGAACTATAGGGAGGTCTTTCATATGCAGACATCGGTGTCCTTCAGAAACCTGGAACCTTCCGAGCATCTCAAGGCCTACGTGAGCGAGAAACTGAATCGTTTCGACAAACTGTTGGACAACCCGGCGGAGGCCGGGGTGGTGCTGGTGGTGGAAAAACACCGCCACATCGCAGAGGTCAACATTACCGGCGACCGGCTGAGCATCAACGGCAAGGAAGAAACCGGCGACATGTACTCCGCCATCGACATGGTGCTCGACAAGCTCGAGAAACAGCTCAAGCGCAGCAAGCAGAAAATCCGCGAGCGCCGGGCCAGCGCCAAGGGCCAGACCCGCACCATTCGCGAAGAGCCCTCGCCGCGAACGGAGGAGGATATCGTCCGCGAGGTCAAGATCGAAAGCCTTGAGGCCAAGCCGATGGACGTAGAGGAGGCGGTACTGCAGATGGACCTGAGCGACCAGAGCTTTCTGGTCTTCACCAACGCCCGGTCCTCGCTGATCAATGTGATCTACCGACGCAACGACGGGCATTACGGGTTGGTGCAGCCCCGCAGCTAAGCCGCACCACTGGGAATGGGGCCGACGGGCCATGAAAATCCTGGACGTTCTACACAAGGAAGCGATCAACCCGGACCTGAAATCGCGCACCAAAGCAGAGGTGCTCGACGAGCTGGTGGTACCGGTGGCCCGCCTGGCGGGCGTGAGCCGCGAAGAGCTGGTCAAGGTGCTGCTCGAACGCGAGCAGCTGGGGAGCACGGGGATCGGTGGGGGCATCGGCATTCCGCACGGAAAGCTCAAAGACCTGGACCACCTGATCATCGGCTTTGGGCTGAGCCGCAAGGGGGTCGACTTCGAATCCCTGGACGGTGCGCCGACCCGTATCTTTTTTCTGCTCGTCACCCCGGAAAACTCAACCGGCCTGCACCTGAAGATGTTGGCCCGCATCTCGCGCGTCCTCAAGAACGAGCCCTTCCGGGAGCGGCTGCTGCAGGCCGGCGACCGCGATGAGATTTACCAGATCGTCAAGGAGGAGGACGAGGAATTCTAGTTTCGTGCGCACGGGTCGGCCATGAAGCATCTGCCTATTATGATCATCACCGGGCTTTCGGGGTCCGGCAAGAGCACGGCGGTGGCAGCCCTGGAGGATGTCGGCTTTTTCTGTGTCGACAACATGCCGGTGGATCTGCTGCCCAAATTCCTGGAGCTGCCGATCCAGGGCGACTCCGAGTTGTCCGGGTTCGCCGTTGTCATGGACCTGAGAGAGAAAGGGTTTGTGACGCGGCAAGAAGCGGTGCTGAGCGATCTTCGACAGAAGGGGTTCCGTTTCGAAATCATTTTCCTGGAGGCCGATGAAAAGATCCTGGTCCAGCGCTTCAGCGCCACGCGGCGCCAGCATCCCCTGGCCCGCGACCGGGGGCTTCTGGCCGGAATCCAAACCGAGGTGCAGCGGCTGCAGCCGCTGCGGGCCGCCGCCGATTTCGTCATCGACACGACCCGCCTCAACGTGCACGAACTTAAGGCCAAGGTCGTCGAGGCTGTCAAAACGCACCGATCGCTGCGACCTATGCGGATCCTCATGCTCTCGTTCGGATTCAAGTACGGCCTGCCGCCAGAGGCGGACATTCTAATAGACGTGCGGTTTCTGCTCAACCCGTACTTCGTTCCGGAGCTGAAGCCGCTGGACGGGGAGGCGCCGGCCATCCGGGAGTTCGTTTTGAAATCCCCCGATGCGTCCGCCTTCATGGCGAAGTACACCGAGCTGCTCGATTTCCTGATTCCCCTTTACGAACGGGAGGGCAAGACCCGTCTGACCATGGCGGTGGGCTGCACGGGCGGCCGGCATCGATCGGTTGCGATCGCCCGCGCGTTGCACGATCACATCGCCGCGGGGCGGGGCGGTGTGGAACTGATTCACCGGGACATCAACCAGCCCCACTAGCGGGCAGCCGACCAGCCGATGCCCGAAGGGGTCAAAAAACACTATGATCGGAATCCTCGTCGTTACGCACAGCCGTCTGGGAGAAGCGCTCCTTGAGGCGGCGGAGTTCATCTTGGGCAGCCGGCCGCAAGGAGCCGTCTCCGTTTCCATCGATCTCAATCAGAACGTCGATCGGCTGCGGGAAAAAGTGGCCGCCGGGATCAAGAAGGTCAACCAGGATCAGGGCGTGCTGATCCTGACCGACATGTTCGGCGGCACGCCGTCGAACATCAGCTACTCCTTTCTGGAGGAAGGGCGCGTCGAGGTGCTCTCGGGGGTCAACCTGCCGGTTCTGGTGCAGGCCCTGGACCACCGGGGCAAGCTGGCGATCAGCGAACTGGCCGCCTCCCTGGAGGCGTTCGGACGCAAAAGCATCACCCTGGCCAGCAGCATCCTGAAGGGCAACAAGCGGAGCTGAGGTTGGCCCGCTGGCATATCACCCCTGCGACGAGGGCCGATATCGAAGCGCTTACGGCCCTTGAGAACCGCTGTTTCGCCCGGCCGTGGGGGCGGTTGTCCTTCGAGGGCGAGCTCGCCGGCCGGGACAGCGGCTGCCGGGTGGTCCAGGCGACGGCGCCCGCCGGGGATGAAGCGCTGATCGCCTACCTCTTTTACCGGTTTATTGCCGATGAGGTTCACATTTACCGGATCGCGGTGAGCCCGGAGTGGCGGCGGCAGGGGATCGGCTCCCAACTCGTCGGCGAATGCCTGCAAGCGGCCCGCCGCCGCGGCATGACGGCCGCCGTGCTGGAGGTAAGACCCTCCAATACGGACGCCGTCGCGCTTTACCGCAGATTCGGTTTTCAGGTCATAGCCACACGCCCGGGGTATTACACCGACCGCCGGGAAGATGCACTTATTTTGAAACTGGACATGAAGGAGGAGGAACCATGACGATTAAAATCGGCATCAACGGATTTGGCAGAATCGGTCGGCTGTTGTTCCGGGCGGCATTGAAAAACCCCAAGGTGAAGATCGTCGCGATCAACGACCTCACCAACGCCGAGACCATGGCGCACCTTTTGAAGTACGACTCGGTGCACGGCACGCTGGACATCAATGTGTCCGCCAAGGGGGACACGATCGACGTCGGCGGCAACGCCGTGACCATCCGGTCCGTGAAGGACCCGGAAAAAATCGACTGGAAGGCGCTCGGGGTAGACATCGTCGCCGAAAGCACGGGCCTGTTCACCAAGCGCGAGGATGCGGCCAAGCACCTCACCGGCGGGGCCCGCAAAGTCATCATCTCCGCCCCGGCCACCAACCCGGACATCACCATCGTCATGGGCGTGAACTCCCACCGCTACGACCCCGGCCAGCATCACATCGTGTCCAACGCCTCCTGCACCACCAACTGCCTGGCGCCGGTGGCGAAAGTCCTGCACGAGCACTTCAAGATCAAACACGGCCTCATGACCACCGTGCACTCCTACACCGGGGACCAGCGGCTGCTCGACTTCCCCCACAAGGACCTGCGCCGGGCCCGCTCGGCGGCGCTTTCCATGGTACCGACCACCACCGGCGCCGCCAAGGCGGTCGGCCTGGTGCTGCCGGAGCTGGCCGGGAAGCTGAACGGGCTGGCGGTGCGCGTGCCCACCCCGAACGTGTCCCTCGTCGACCTGGTGGTGAGCATCGAAAAGAAGGGGGTCACCGTCTCCGAAGTCAACGCCGCCCTGAAACAGGCGTCCGCGGAGGCGCTCAAGGGCATCCTCGGCTACAGCGAGGCCCCGCTGGTGTCAGCGGATTTCAACGGCTGCGCCCTGTCCTCGATCGTCGACGCCCCCAACACCTACGTCATCGACGACATGGTCAAAGTGCTGGCGTGGTACGACAACGAGACCGGCTATTCCACGCGCATGGTGGATCTGGCCGCCATGATGGGCGAACAGCTTTAAAAAACGGCGCCTCAGGCCGTGATCCTGCGTTGCGTGGCTTTTGTAAATGCTCACCTATCTGCCGATAGGCTGCGCTTTCCAAATCGCCGCGCGCCTGGGCTGACGGCCTGATGCTTGTTTTTTATCGGCAGGCTTGAGGAGCAAATAGGTCCTCGAGAATAAGGGAGGTTGATACCTTGAGAAGACCACTTATCGCCGGCAACTGGAAGATGTACAAAACCTCGGCCGAAGCCGTCGACTTCGTGAAAAAGTTTCTGACGCTGGTCTCCGGGGTGGCCGACCGGGACGTCATGATCGCCCCGGCTTTCACGGCGCTGGAGGCGCTCGCCGCCGCACTGAAGGGGACCGAGGTCGGTCTGGGCGCTCAGGACGTCTTCTGGGAAGCCGAGGGCGCCTTCACCGGCCAGGTGTCGCCCCCGATGCTCACCGCCGCCGGCTGCCGTTACGTCATCATCGGCCACTCCGAGCGCCGGCAGTTTTTCGGCGAAACCGACGACACGGTCAACCGCAAGATCCGGGCGGCCCTGAAAAGCGGCCTCATCCCGGTGATGTGCGTGGGGGAGAGCGAAAAGCAGCGCGAGGCCGGCCAAACCTTTTCTATTCTTGACAAGCAGGTCAAGGATGGATTAAGAAGTTTTGTTTCGGATGAGCTGGGCTCTCTGGTGATCGCCTACGAGCCCGTCTGGGCCATCGGCACCGGCAAGACGGCCACCGCGGCGCAGGCCGAGGAGACGCACGCGTACATCCGGTCGCTGATCAAAGGGCTTTTCGGCGCGGACATGGCGGCGTTGATGCGAGTTCTCTATGGAGGGAGCGTCAAGCCGGAAAATGCCTCCGAGCTCATGGCCATGGCAGACATCGACGGTGCCCTGGTGGGCGGCGCCAGCCTGAACCCGGACTCATTCAGCAAGATTGTTAAGTACAAATAGCGACAGAAGCTGTTTAAAGCGCCGGGTCAGGCCCGATGGCGAGGTCGAACGCGGTGGTGAAACAGTTTCTTAGAGAGGTGGCTTCAGTCGGCCTATGACAGTTCTTCTGGTCATCATCCATGTGGCTGTGTGTGTTGCGCTCATCATGATCGTGCTCCTGCAAACGGGGAAAGGAGCCGATATCGGCGCGGCGTTCGGGGGCGGCGGCAGCAACACGCTGTTCGGGACCACCGGTGCCTCCACGTTTCTGAGCAAAGCGACGACGGTGGCGGCCGTCGTGTTCATGCTGACCTCGTTGGTGCTCGCCTATATCACGAGCCAGCGCCCGTCGAGTTCGATCGTCACCGAAACCCCGGCGGCGATGGAAACCAAGGCCCCGGAAGCCCCTCCGGCCCCGGGCAGCACACCCGCGCCGGCCCCAACCGAGACAAAACCCGACGCGCCGGCCAAGACCCAATAGGCCGGCGGGTGGCCGAAACCCTCTTTGCCCAAGTGGTGGAACCTGGTAGACACGCTATCTTGAGGGGGTAGTGGCGAGAGCCGTGCCGGTTCAAGTCCGGCCTTGGGCAC
>CAVQTH010000008.1:0-27613 GCA_963716325.1 uncultured delta proteobacterium
ATCTCATCATCCTGGACCCGGACCTTCCCGACGCCGTCGACACCCATCTGCTGGACGCCCTTCAAGACCGCATGCCCCCGGTGCCGATCGTCATCCACTCCCACTATGCCAACGCCCTGCCGGTAGCGCGGCCGACGTTCATCCCCGTTGAAAAAGGCGGCAGCAGCGTCGAACGCCTGAAGCAGATCGCCGAAAACCTCCTTCGTCAACAAGTGTTGGCCTGATAGCCGGCTTATCTCTCCAGCAGAAGGTCAAAGAAATCCTCGCGTCATTGCTCTTCACCTCTGTTGACTAACAAAAACCGCGTGCCCCCCGACGCGGTTTTTTTATTATTGAATTAATCTTTAAGCGCTTGTATATGTTATATCTTGTCCGAACCTGAATCTTACGATTGTCACGGTTCGGCAGCCGGAAACAACAGGAGGCGCCGTGAGCGATTTCCGCGTATTGTTCGTGGACGATGAAGCGGATTTTCTGGAAACCATCCTCAAGCGCATGCAGAAGCGCGGAGTAGCGGCCTTCGGCGCGCGCAGCGGCGAGGAGGCCCTTGCCTGGCTGCAGCAGCAGACGGCGGACATCGTGGTGCTCGACGTACGCATGGCGGGGATGGACGGCATCCAGACCCTGCGGGCCGTCAAGTCGACCCACCCCCTGCTCGAGGTGATCATGCTCACCGGGCACGCCAATCTGGAGATCGCCAGGGAGGGCATGCAGCTCGGCGCCTTCGATTACCTGATGAAACCGATCGACCTCGACGAACTCCTCTACAAACTGGAAGACGCCTACAAGAAGAAAACCCTGCAGCAGCATAAAATCAAAACCATAGAGGGGGTGATTGAGTCCCGGAAGTGAAACCAATTTGATTCAACGTTCAGCAGGCACTGTCGTTGGAAAGAACCACACTGCAAAAGGGGGAACGGAGAGAGATGAAATTTTTCAGAGAACTGGGACGCTTCATGATGGCGGGCGCCCGCTACCACGCGCAGTGGGAGTTGGAGGTGTCCAACCGGATCTTCGGGGACCGGCGGCGGCTGTTCGTGCTGCTGTTGCTCATGCTGCCGGTCGTGATCGGCGGCATCGCGCTGGCAGACGACCTGCCGGCCATGCTGGGGGGCAAGTCCACCTACAGCCCGGCCTTTTATTCCACCACGATCTTCCTGGCCTCGATCGGCATCGGGCTGATGGCCGGCCTGATTACCGGCTGCATCGGGGCCGGCGGCGGCTTTATCATCGCCCCGGCGCTGATGAGCGCGGGCATCAAGGGCATCCTCGCGGTGGGCACCGACCTCTTTCACATCTTCGCCAAAGCCATCATGGGCAGCGTCATCCACCGCAAACTCGGCAACGTTTCGGTCCCGCTGGCGGCGGTTTTTTTGATCGGCGCCGTCCTCGGCGCCACCCTCGGCGGCCTGATCAACCGCGGCCTCTACGAGCTCAACCCGGTCATCAGCGACGCCTTCATCACCACGATCTATTCGATCATGCTGGGCTTCCTCGGTTTCTATGCATTGTTCGACTTCCTGAAAGCGCGCGGGATCTCTAAGAAGGCCGACGCCCCCAAGGGCACCACCGCCCACCACGGCGGCAAATCCGAGGGCGCCGATATCGGCGGCCTGCCCCGCAAGATCCAAGGGGTCAAGATCCCGCCCATGGTCCGCTTCGACCACGACCTCGTTCCCGGCGGCCGTGCGATCTCCTGGGTGTTCCTGGTGGCCAGCGGCGCCCTGGTGGGCCTGGCCGCGGGCATCATGGGGGTCGGTGGAGGGTTCCTCACCTTTCCGATTTTCGTCTACGTCCTGGGCGTCTCCTCCATGACGACGGTCGGCACCGACATCTTCCAGATCATCTTCACGGCCGGCTGGGCCGCCATTTCCCAGTACGCCATCTACGGCTTTATCTTCTACACGCTGGCCATGGGCATGCTGCTCGGCTCGCTGCTCGGCATCCAGATCGGCGCCATGGCGACCAAGGTGGTCCCGGGCATCACCATCCGCGGGTTCTACGCCATGGCGGTGCTCGCCGGGTTCGTGAACCGGATCTTCGCCCTGCCCTCCAAGCTCAGCGACGTCGGCTTCATCCCGCTGTCCAAGGAGGCCGGCTCCTTCCTGGAGTCGATCGGGATCTACGCGTTTTTCATCGTCATTACGATCTTCTCGGTCTGGGTCATCGGGACGTTCCTCAAGAACATTCCGGTTCTGCTCGGAAAGGGGGTGAAAAAATGATCGCACACAAGAAGAAATTCACTCTCGGCCTGACGATGCTCATCGCGTTCTTCGCGGTGCTGGCCCTTTTCTTCACCCCGATATTCGGAGGCCTGAACGGCCTGGACTACCTCGACAGCCTCTACAACTCCATCTCCAAGGGCTCGGCCTATTACATCCCGAAGCTCAAGGACGAGGCCAAAACCTTCAGTGGGAACAACGTGGAGCTGTCCGTTGCCATGGCCAACCCGACCCAGGCCCAACAGACCTCCCGGCTCTTAACGAAAACGGGGGCCACGGTCAGCGTGACCGACGCCACGCTCAAGGTCTCCGGCGACTTGGGCAAGATCCTGGACGGCGTCCTCGCTGACGCCGATGCCATGTACAAGAACGACGGAAAAGCGGTCGCCGACAAATACGGTTTCGGCGAGCGCCAGGCCCTTTACACCTGGTGGCAGGCCTTCAAGGCGATCGAGAAGGACCTCAACAGCCAGAAGAAATTCAAGGAGGCCAAAGCGGTCGCCAACATCAGCAAAAAGGGCATCGAAGCAAGTTACAACTTCTACCGGGTGGAGCCCCAGAGCATTATGGACCGCCTGGGGGTGGTGGTCTTCTCGCTGGTGTTCTACGTGATCTACACCCTCTGGTATGGGTTCGCCATCATGTTCATGTTCGAAGGCTGGGGCATGCAGCTTGAGCATTGATGTTTTTTATTCCTGCCGGAAGAAAAAAAGTTAAACACATCCGGCCGCCTCCGGTGGATACGTTGCAGCTGTCCGCCGGAGGCGGAAAACCGCTTATCCGGGCGGCTGCGTCCTCTTTTTTTTCGAACTCAGAGAAATCAAATATCGTTCCACGCTTTTAGCTTCGAGCTTCCAGGTTCGGGCGATTTTTATGCCGATCGGCCGCTTTTTCAATAAAATATTCAACCGCGAGCAGCCCGGGGAAGCCGAGAACGTCGACGCTTTGCGCATCGACTTCAAGGACCGCTACCACAGTTTCAAGCTGCTCCTGAGCGCCAACCACAAGGCCCTCGAGATCATGGCCGAGATCGAGGAAGCCTTGCACGGCGCCCGGCCTTTCGGGATGACTTTCGTGCGCGCCGCCTGCACCTCGGTCTCCGTGAACGTCTTTTCCATGGTCCGGAACATCGAGAAGCTCGCCCCGGGCAAATATGCCGAGCTGTTCAACCGCTTCGACCACATCCAGAAGTCCATCGACGACGTCCTGACCCGACGCAAACCCCTCGCCGACGAGCGCCTGGTGGTCCCCTTGAGCGCGGTGACCAAGGAGATGGCGGATGTCGTCGGCAGCAAGATGGCCAACCTGGGGGAGATCAAGAACAGCCTCAAGGTCAGAGTGCCGCCGGGGTTCGCCATCACCGCGCGCGCCTACCAGCGGTTCCTCGAGCACAACGACCTGCAGGCCGAAATCGACCGGCGCCTGCAAACCACCGAGAGCGACCGGATCGAAGCGCTCTACACCCTGAGCGCCGAGATCCAGCAGATGATCATCCGCGCCGAGGTGCCCGCGGACCTCGCCGAGGCCATCCGCGGGGCCTGGTCCGTTATGGAGGCCGAGGCCGGCCGCAAGGTCACCGTCGCCCTGCGGAGCAGCGCCCTGGGCGAGGACGCCGCCGGCAGCTCCTTTGCCGGCCAGTACCGCTCGGAGCTCAACGTCGGCGCCGAGACCGTGCTCGACGCCTACCGCGAGGTTCTGGCCAGCAAGTACAGCCTGCAGGCCATCACCTACCGGCTGACCCGAGGCTTCCGCGACGAGGACGTGGCCATGTGCGTGGGTTGCCTCGCCATGGTGGACGCCGCGGCCGGCGGTGTCACTTACAGCCGCAACCCGGTGGACATCCACGACCACCGGGTTTTCACCAACGCGGCCTGGGGGCTTCCCAAGGCCGTCGTGGACGGCAGCGCTGCCTGCGACCTCTTCGTTGTCTCGCGCGAGGACCCTCTGACGGTCGTCGCCGAAGACATCCGGCCGAAGGATCGCAAGTTCGTCTGCTACCCGGAGGAAGGCGTCTGCCGCTTGGACGTGACCGGAGGGGAACGGCTGCTCCCGTCCATCACCCGCGCGCAGGCGCTCGAGCTGGCGCGGGCGGCCATCGCACTCGAGCGCCACTATGACGTGGCCCAGGACATCGAGTGGGCCATCGACCCCCAGGGCTTCATTTATTTCCTGCAGTGCCGGCCGTTGCAGCAAAAGCCGGTCGAAACGGCGAAACCCGGCACGGCGGGCGCGGACGGCGATTCCGTGGTCTACCGCGGCGGGATCACCGCCAGCCCCGGGGCGGCCAGCGGCCCGGCGTTCATCGCCGACAAGGGCTCCGACGTGCTGGCCTTTCCGGAGGGCTCGGTCCTGGTGGTACGGCAGGCGCAGCCGCGCTGGGCCTCGCTGCTCAACCGCGCTGCCGCGCTCGTCACCGAGGAGGGGGGTTTTGCCGGGCACCTCGCCAACGTGGCCCGCGAGTTCGGGGTACCGGCGCTGTTTTCCGTCCCGGAAGCCACCCGCCTGCTTCGCACCGGCGATCTTGCGACGGTGGATGCCACGGGCCAGGCGATACACCGCGGCCGCATCGAAGCCCTGCTCCATCAGGCGCCGGTGCGCAAATCCCTCATGCAGGGCAGCCCCGTTTACGAGATTCTCTCCGAGGCGAGCCGGATGATCGTGCCGCTCGGCCTCCTGGAACCGGAATCGTCGGACTTCGCCCCGGCCAACTGCCGCAGCCTGCACGACATCACCCGTTTCATCCATGAGAAGTCCGTGCACGAGATGTTCAATTTCGGCCGGGACCACAACTTCTCGGAGCGCTCGAGCAAGCAGTTGCACTACAAGGTCCCCATGCAGTGGTGGGTGCTGAACCTGGACGACGGCTTCACTGAGGAGATCACCGGCAAGCATGTCAAGCTGGAGCAGATCGCCTGCATTCCCATGCTCGCCTTCTGGAAGGGGTTCATCGCCATCCCCTGGGAGGGGCCGCCGGCCATGGACGGCAAGGGGATGCTGTCGGTCATGTTCCGGGCGACGACCAACCAGGCCCTCACCGTCGGGGTGAAATCCAAGTACGCCGAACGCAACTACTTCATGATCTCCCGCAATTACTGCAGCCTCAGCCAGCGTTTGGGGTTTCACTTTTCAACCCTGGAGGCGCTGGTGAGCGAACGCACGCCCGAGAACTACGTGAGTTTCCAGTTCAAGGGCGGCGCGGCCGACTTCGAACGGCGGTTGGGACGCGTGCACTTCATCGCCGAGATCCTGGAGCCGATCGGCTTCCGCGTGGAAATCCGCGAGGACCACCTGCTCTCCCGGGTCGAAGGCCAGAACGCGGACTACATGCTCAAGCGCGTCGAGATTCTCGGCTACCTGGCGCTGCACACCCGGCAGATGGACATGATCATGAGCAACCCGGCGTATGTGGAGCACTACCGCAACAAGTACCGCACGGACATCGAGGGATTGCTGGCCGCAGCAACATGACGGCCGGCGCCTGCCGCACCGAAAGACGATGGCGTTTGCGGTTGCATCTTCAGTGGTTTCCTGTAATATGAAACCGAAGCCGATGGGGCAGGAGCCTGGTCCCGGCGCATGGTTCAACCGCTGCGGTTTTGAGAATTTCCCTTATGGAAATCAATCTTTACACACGCCTTCAAACTAAAATCATTCTGCTCACCCTGCTCGTCACCTTTACGCCCCTGCTGCTGCTGGGAGTGATCATCTACCGGCAGTTCGCCAACATGTACACCGAGAAGATCCGCGAGCAGATCAGCTACCGGGCGGAGTTCCAGGCCGAGGCCCTCGACTTGTTCCTGAAGGAGCGCACCGCCATCCTCGGGACCATCGCCGACACTCACGGCTTCCAGACGATGGTGGTAGAAGAGAATCTGGCGCGCAAGCTCGCCGTGATCAACCTGAGAGCCGGGGCTTTCGTGGACCTGGGGGTCATCGACCACACCGGCGAGCAGTTGGCCTACGTCGGCCCGTATGATCTCAAGGGCAGAAACTACTACGACCAGCCGTGGTTCGGCGAAGTGATGAGCAAGGGGATTTACATCAGCGATGTCTACCTGGGTTTCCGGAAAGTGCCCCACTTCATCATCGCCGTCCGCCGCCACGAAAACCAGAGGAGCTGGATCCTGCGCTCCACGATCGACCCGGACATCTTCAGCCGGATCGTTCAGGCGGCGCACACCGGCAGAACCGGAGACGCTTATCTCGTCAACGAGCAGGGTGTTTGGCAGACCAAGCCGCGCTTCGGCGGGACCACTCTTGAGAAAGCACCGCTGGATATCTCGCTGTTCGGCAAGCACACCATGACCTTCGAGCAGGAGGGCGCCGGCGGCCGCAAGCTGCTGCTCGCCGGCGCCTGGCTCAAAAGCAAGAACTGGCTGCTCGTCATCAGCCGCGATGTCGAAAACGAGATGGCCGCGCTTTTCGCCACGCGCAACATGCAGATCGCCATCATCACGGCCGGCGTCATCGCGATCATCCTCACGACGGTCTTCACGACCCGCCTCATGATCCGGCAACTCGTGCAGTCCGAGACCCGCATGAAGGAGATGGACGCTCAACTGGTCCAGTCCGACAAGCTGGCGTCCCTCGGCAAGATGGCCGCCGGGGTCGCTCACGAGATCAACAACCCGCTGGCCGTCATCCTGCAGAAGACCGGCTGGCTCCAGGATCTTCTCGACGAGGAGGAATTTCAGAAAAGTGCAAACGGCGAGGAGTTCCGCGCCTCGGTCAAGAAAATCGAGGAGCACGTCGAGCGCGCCCGCAAGGTCGTGCACAACATGCTCGGCTATGCGCGCCGGATGGAACCGCGCCTGGAGGACGTCGACGTCAACCAAACCATCAACCAGACCGTCGACATCCTGGAGAACTACGCCCGGTCCAACAACATCGACATCCAGACCGACCTGGCGGACACCCTGCCCATCACGGCCGGCGACCAGGCTCAACTCCAGCAGGTCATCTTGAACCTGGTCAACAATGCCATCGACGCCATCGGCAAGGACGGGACGATCTCGGTCAGGAGCTCGCGCGAACAATCGAAGATTCGCGTTGTGATCGCCGACACCGGCCCGGGCATACCGGAATCGATGCAGAAAAAGATTTTCGACCCCTTCTTCACCACCAAGAGCACCGGCAAGGGCACCGGCCTGGGCCTGTGGATCAGCTACAACATCATCGAGAAAATGGGGGGGAACCTGGCGCTGCAGAGCAAGGAAGGCCAGGGAGCCGCCTTCACGATCACGCTTCCGATCGTGCAGCCCATGCAAAAATAATCGTATCAGCGAAGATACCTGGAGGACACATGCAACAGCCGAGCATTCTGGTGGTCGACGACGAGGGCGACTTTCTCGAAACCCTCATGAACCGGCTCAAAAAAAGAAAAATCGCGGCGCTCGGTTGTGCGAGCGGCGAGGAGGCGTTGCTGCTGGTGAAGGAAAACCCGTTCGACGTGGTGGTCCTGGACATCAAGATGCCGGGCGGCATGGACGGCATCCAGACGCTGCGCCAAATCAAGAAAGCCCGCCCGGAAACCGAAGTCATCCTGCTCACCGGCCACGCCTCGCTCGAAACCAGCATGGAAGGCATGCAGTCCGGCGCCTACGACTATCTGCTCAAACCCATCCGGCTGGAGGACCTCCTGGAAAAGCTCGCCCAGGCCCTTGAGCGCAGGGGCGGTTCCGAACACCGTGCCCAAAGCGAGGAGATCCGCAAACTATTGAAAAAAACCTGACCCGGTCGACCGCGGAACGCGGCGGCTGTGAATTATGTCCAAACGACGAGAACACTCATGAGACATCGGGATCGCCCGCCGAAGCCGTTTCGACGGCGGGTCAGCGAGCTGTGGAAAAACGGAGGTCCTTGAAGGACGTCACCGAATCCGCCTTGGTCCAGAGACCGACGTGGCCGGCCGCCGAACGGGCCGCGGTGTGTTCGATGAGGAGTTCGTCATTTAAAAAACCTGCGATTCGGCTGCCGTCGACGACAACCCGGAGCCGGTGCCACTGGCCGGTCTTGATCGTTCTTGCGACGGATTGCCTTTCAAACCGCCGGCTGTTGACGAACTCGAAAAGGATCAGGTTGTCCTCGAGGGCGTTGACGCGGAGCACAAAATAGTTCCCGATGTTCCGGATCCCGAAGGCCAGGCCGCCGGCCTGGTCGATCTTGCCGGCCGTCGGCTTGACCTGCAGGGAAACCTCGCCTTTCTCTACGAAGCTGTCCTTGGCGATCGCAAGGGGAAAATGAAAATAGGCGTCGATGGTGTCCAGGAACTGCTGGTACTTGGCGCCCATCATGCGGGTCATCACACCGGCCACTTTTGCTGAAACGGCGCCGGCCCAGCGCGACCCGTCCTGGACATAGACCGTATCTTCGGCCTCGGCGGCGAGCTCCCAGTCGCCGATGGGGGTGTGGAACCCCGGGAGATCCTTTTTCAGCCTAAGGTTCAGCAGGTCATATTCGCCCCGGAAGAAGGCTTCCATGAATTCATCCACGTCCTGCTGGCTGCGGATGCCCACATCCAGGAGGCGGCTGGTGGCCAGCAGCCGCCCCAGCTGGTCCAGCGCCTCCTCTGTGGAGAGGCGGTCCAAGCCGGAGACCTGGGCCTCGAGAATATCCCCGCTCGCCCGAACCGCGAAGCCGAGCTTCCTCAGAACTCCCGTCAGAAACCCGATGCGCAGCAGCTTGCCGTAGTAAGCGCCCACGCCCCCGCCGAATTTGAGCGTGATGTAATTCTGGCCGGGGTTCGCGCCGCAGAACGCATCCACGTTGGCGAAGTGGTACCCGAACTTCACGCTCAGGTTCAGATAGTCCTCCGTCACAATTGCATAACTGTCCCCGCCGGGGAGCCCGCCCCCGCCGACGGCGCTCGAGGCCATCACCGTCATGAGGTTGTGAAAATCCAGGTTCACCGCACTCGACCAGTTGATGCCCGGATGGGAGAGCCCCTTCCAGAGGGCCTTCATGGGGATGGATTCGATGTGGTCCGGGGTGACGCTGTCGCAGGATGTCAGCCCGGCGCTCAACCCCCCGCCGAGATCGATGAAGTGAAGCAGGATGGGGATGTTGAAGGACAACCTCGCCGAGACGACGCTATCGTCGGTTTCAGTGGCCATCCCGAACATCGCCTGCACCGCCTTTTCGTGGGCGAACCGAACGATGTCGTGCAGCGTGCGGCAGCCTTCGGGCGAGAAGTCCGGGCTTTCCGGATCGGTCAGGTTCAAGGGGGAAATGTCGTCCAGAACCGCCCGCAACCGAAGGCTCATGGGGCTTTCGAAAATGGCCTTTTTGCCGCTTCTCCCCGAGGCCCGGATGCTGGAGATCAGGCCCTGATAGACCGTGGCATTTTCCGCGGTCAGCGTGATGTCCATGCCCGTTTTCAAAACCTGCGTCGCGGCGCGCGTGCCGAACACGGCCGGCACGCCGAACTCCCGCGCCACGGAGGCCAGATGGCTGGCCGGGCTGCCGAAGTCGGTGATGATCCCGTTCAGCGAGTCCATGAACTTGGCATATTCCGGCGAAGCGCTTCTGGCGACCAGAATGCAATTTTCCGGGACCCGCGTGACATCGACCTCCGCGATGAACGCCACACCCGAGGCGACCCCCGGGGATGCCGGCCGTCCCTCCTGGAGGAGGATGGGATGATCCGGCAGTAAGGCGACGGGGACTCTGTCGGCTGGCTGCGGTACTCCCCAGAAAGAGATCGGCCGAGATTGAAGGATGAACACTTTCCCCTGCGGGTCCAGCGCCCACTCGATGTCCTGCGGCGCCCCGAAAAAGCGCTCGACCCGCAACCCGTATTGCGCGAGCTCCTCGATATGACGGAGATCGATATTGAACGCAGAGGTTTGTCCGGCGCTCTCCCGCGAAGCGATGCGGCCGGTGGCGCGGTCCACCTGCAGAATGTCTCCCGACACCTCGCCGCTGACGAGCCCCTCGCCCATGCCGGCGGTCACTCCGACCTTCATGGTTTCGGATTCGGCGGAAGACGGGTCGCGCGTGTACATGACCCCGCTGTGGCGGGAGGACACCATCGCGACGCAGAGAACGGCCATCGGGGTGTCCCATTCGTCGAACCCCTTGCTCAAACGGTAAAGGACCGCTCTCTCGGAGTATTTGCTGGCCAGGACGAGCTTGTAGGCGTCGAGCACCCCGTTTGCGGCGACGTTGAGCTCGGTGTGATACTGGCCCGCAAACGAGGCGGCGGTGTCTTCACCGACGGCGCTGCTGCGGACGGCGACATGCACCACGCCCCCCGCTTCCGCCGCCAACCGGTCAAACGCCGAGCGGATCGCGGAGGCGAGCGCCGCCGGAACCGAGCCGGCCAGGATCTTCTCCTGCAGCGCGCGGCATCGCTCCGCCCTTTCCTCGGGCGCACAGGCAGCGATTCCCGCAAGCGCCGTTTCGATCGCAGCCATCAGTTGGTTGTGATCAAAAAAATGAAGCGAGGCCGCCGCCGTGATGACGAACCCCGCCGGGACCGGCAAGCCGACATCATTGCGAACGGCGGCAAGATTGGCGGCCTTGGAACCGGTGAACCCGACCATGTCCCGCCGGACGTCGTCCAAGGGCAGTACGAAGGGAATCGACCCGTAATCCGGGCGCTCCGCCAATCGACGCCGTATGCCGGCGGTGATTTTCTCGACGGCCGGCAAGAGCGCCTCATACCGGCCCTCCGCCATCTGGTTCAGGCATCGGGTGAGGTCATGGGCCGCCTGGATGATCCCGTCGCAGGTGCTTCTCACCGGTTCCATCTCAAACGCCGCACCGCCGTGATAGAGGTTCTCCAAATCCGCGATCCCGCTCAGGCAGCCATGGTTGTGATCGAGGAATTCCTTGAAGAACTTGTATTTCCGGGCGACACGGCTGGAGTCGTCGGCCAGGATGCGGCACGTTTTCTTGTGGGAGAATCGGTTGAACAGGTCCATAAAGGACGCCCTTTACGCTGTAAGACAGTTGAGCCGGTTGTCCCGCGGGAAGCACCTCATCATCGCTGCGGGACGGACATCAGGCGGGTCTGTCCGTCCCGATCGAAACAAGCATAGAGATGATCGAACACGGCGGTTCCGACCTCCAGCCGCTTTTCATCTGTCGAGTGGGTCAATACCATACCCGCGATCAAGCTTCCGACGCCGGCCGTTTCGGGCTTGCGGAACTTGGCGTCCTTCAAATCCAGGTCGTGAACGATCTTGCCGATTTCACCCAGGGCCTGATCCTTCGGGAAAAATCGTTTGACGATAACCTCAAATGAACAGAGATCGCCCTCGTGGGTGAATTCGCCTTCGAACATGTCGAAACGCACGTCGGTGGGTTTGGGTTTGCAGCTTTTTTCCGACACAAAACGAAACCTGGCTTCCGGATCTATGAATCGGCGAATGACCCAGGCGCAGGCGATTCGGTCCACGTAGATCCCTTTGCGGGTCACCCAGGTTCGCCCCGTAAAGTCGGAGGCATTCAATTGCCCGTCTTTGGGTTGACCGGATAGGGGACGGCGGGCTTGTCCCGAACGCGATTCCAACTGAAGCATCAGTGCATCGGCAACGCTGCGGCCGGAGGCTTCGAAAAAATCGATTGCCGCAATGGTCGCAAGCCTCTTGCGCAGACGGTTGAGGTCGGCCTCAAAAGCCGAACGGTCTTCACTCTTTGCATGCTTGGCTCGGCGGAGCACCGAATGGAGCAGCTCTCTGGCATCCCCGGCAAACTGGCGGTAATCCGCATCCCGCGCCGCCCGGAAGATGGTCTCGACCTGCTCGTCCGAGAGCCCTTCGATGAAACTGGCCGTGCAAATGGTGGCCTCGCCGCCGTCCTTCACGATCTCGCGCACGATCCACTGGAAATCCTCGAGCGTCCCGTCGGACTTCGGGATGACGTACACGGTGTTCTTGATGGTCACCGCGCCCAGGCTCTGCAGGCGTCTCCAGACTTTCACGCGCAGGTAGGCCGGCTTCGGCGGGAGTTGGTGGATCAGCAGAAGCCATCGTCCCTCGCTGCACTCGGCCATGCATCACCTCCATGATACTGTTGACATAAATATGATACATACGTATCATTTGTCAACTCCGCCGGAAGCGGCCCAGGAATTGAAAGCTTAGACGGCATGGATCATCTTGCAAAACAGGGGAGCTCGAACATGTCCGAAATCACAAAACCGAACCCGGCGGGGGATAGCGCCGAAGACGCTTGCGCGGGGGTGCCGCCGGCGGTCGTGTCCTTCCGCGAAGCTTTCTGGCTTTGGGTCAAGGTAGCGCTCAACAGCTTCGGTGGCCCGACGGGTCAGATCGCTGTGATGCACCGCTACCTGGTGGAGGAAAAGCGCTGGATCAGCGAAAGCCGTTTTCTGCATGCTCTCAACTACTGCATGCTGCTGCCGGGGCCGGAGGCGCAACAGCTGGCGACCTACATCGGGTGGCTGTTGCATAAGACATGGGGCGGGATCGTTGCTGGAACTCTGTTCGTGATCCCCGGTTTCATCTGTCTGCTCGTATTGAGTATTTTGTACACCGGGTACCAGGATCTGACTATTGTGCAATCGATTTTCTTCGGCCTCAAACCGGCAGTGCTGGCCATCGTGGTCGAAGCCGTCCTGCGGATCGGGAAAAAGGCCTTGAAGACCAGGCTGATGGCGGCCATCGCCGCGCTGGCCTTCGTGGCCATCTTTTTTTATGATGTGCCATTCCCGATCATCATTTTGTCCGCCGCCATCACCGGCTACATCGGGGGCCGCTTCTGGCCCGCTGCGTTTGCCGCAGGCCCGGCCAAGGCCGCCGCGGCCGATGCGTGCAACGAACCGGTGGTGGACGCGCTCCTGAATGGCGGTCAGGCGGACCACATCAGACCCTCCATCGCACGATTTTTCAAGGTCCTGCTCACGTGGTCGGCGCTGTGGTTTGGGCCGATACTCCTGATATACTTCTATCTTGGGCCGCAGAGCATTTATGTTCAGCAAGCGGCCTTCTTCAGCAAAATGGCCGTGGTGACGTTCGGGGGGGCTTATGCCGTCCTGGCCTACGTCGCGCAGCAGGCAGTGGAAACCTACGGGTGGCTCAAACCGGGAGAAATGCTGGACGGATTGGGGCTTGCCGAGACCACGCCCGGGCCGCTCATCCTGGTTTTGCAGTTCGTCGGTTTTCTTGCGGCCTATCGCAGCCCGGGGGGACTCGATCCCATGCTCGCCGGTGTCTTTGGGGCTGTGGTAACCGTGTGGGTGACCTTTGTCCCCTGCTTCTTCTGGATCTTTTTAGGAGCGCCGTACGTGGAGACCCTGCGGGGCAACAAGTCTCTCAATACGGCCATGTCGGGCATCACCGCCGCAGTGATGGGAGTCGTGCTGAACCTGGCGGTCTGGTTTGCCCTGCACACGCTCTTCGGCTCGATCCGCGATGTTCATTTTCTGTCGGCGCACCTGCTCGTCCCGGTTTGGGACACGATCAATGTACCGACGCTTCTGATCGCACTCTTTGCCATGCTCGCGCTGTTCCGCTTCAAACTGGGAATGATGACAACCATCGGATGCTCTGCCGCCCTGGGCCTGCTTTATCATGTCGTGCTGGGGTAATCGCCTAACCTTTTCAAAGATCATGATCTCCTTGTCGCAGTGTATTGGTTTCAACATGGTGACGAGCGGCAGGGCATCTGGTGTAGGCTTCGGTAATTAGCTGTAACTTATTGAACTACCAGCAATCCTATTGACATCCTGAACATAGAAGCCCATTAAAACATCTTCCCTCCTCTTATCTTCTCGCGCCTTATCTGCTCTTACGGCACCTGCAGAAATTTTTAAATTGGGATCTCTCCAGGCGTTGTCCGTGCGTTCGCTGTGGGAAAGGAGGTTTAGGAGAGAGTCAGGCAAGGCGGAAAATTATTAGGCTAGGCTGAAACCGTTTTTAAAGCTCATCGAGGAGGGTTGAGAAGATGAAGAAACTGATTGCGATTTTCGCGGTTCTGCTATTTATGGCGCCCGCCATGGCGGCTGACTGGTCTTTCTACGGCAGCCAGCGCATCGCCACCTGGTACGTCGACCGGGATTACGGCGACGCCACGGTCAATGGCCAGGACGACGACCAGGCCACCCAATGGTATTTTCAGGGCAACTCCCGTTTTGGCGCCAAGGTCAAAGCCGACAAGGTCAGCGGCCAGATCGAGTTCGGTCTTGGTACGGGCGGCGACGGCGGGGATACCAATGTGGTCACTCGGCGCGCCTACGGCGTGTGGAAGTTCACTGACAACGCGTGGTTGAAAGTCGGCAAGGATAGCGCCACGGTCACCGACGTCATTTCCAACCAGTGGTTCGACGCTGACGGGAATCTGTACGGCGAAGGCAACTTCTACGGTCGACGCCCGGCCGGGCTCACCCTGGGCATCGGGGATTTCGAGCTGGCTTTCCTGACCCCGTCCTACGGCGCCGACGTCGGTACCACCACAACGGGTGTCAACGGCGCCACCGGCGGCGACCCGGACTCTTACATTCCAAGACTCGAGGCGGCCTACATGCTGAGGCTCGGCGCGGGCTACATCAAACCCTTCGCCGGCTTCCAGTATTACACAGTTGAGGAAACCGGGCTCGGCAACGTCACCGGCGACCTCGATGTGTGGTCCTATGTCATCGGCGTCAGCACCAGCTGGAACATCGGCGCCTTCTCCATCGGCGGCCAGCTCAGCTACGGTATGAACCAAGGCGCTGTAACAGGTTGGGATACCGGTTCCAACGCCCGCACTTCAAGCTTGCCCTATTTGAAGAACGGCGACGACATGGCCGATGTCTACACCCTTCAGGCCTTGGTCGTCCCGGCCTTGAAGTTCTCGGACACCCTGCGGTTTGAAGCCGGCTTCGGCTTCCGCCAGGACAACGCCGACGGCGCCCCGGGCTACTCCCAGAAGGACGAGGTGTGGGTTACCTACCTGCAGGCCATGGTCACCATGGCCCCGGGCGTCTTCCTCTGCCCGGAAGTCGGCTACTACGACTTCATGGACGGAGTGAACGGCTCCGACCAGGGCAACCAGTGGTACGCCGGCGCCAAGTGGCAGGTCGACTTCTGATCTGACGCAGCAGCGCTCTCATCAACCTGCCTGATGCTCCCGGAAAAACCCCGGTGCGAAAGCACCGGGGTTTTTTTATGGTGTGCTCTAGTTCGGTTCAGCGGATAAAGCAACGGCAGCATTTATAAACCGAATGCAGAAACCGCCGCCCCCGCAAGGATTACCCACAGAAGGTCCACTTTGAAGAGGAGCGCCAAAAAGGCACCCGCCGCGATAACCATGTGGGGCCAGCCCCAGTGAATGTTAAGGGCGAAACGAATGGTGACCGAAAAAAGAAGCCCCACGAAAGAGCACAGGATGCCGCGTATGGCCCTCGTGAACCAGGGTGATGAACGCAGCCGGTCGAACCAGGGGGCGACGCCGATGAGAATTATAAAAGAAGGGGAAAAAATCGCGAGGGTGGCAACGAGCGCACCAGGAGTCCCGTACAACAGGTAACCCACGAAAGTGGCCGTGATGACGATCGGCCCCGGCGTGAACTGGCCCAGGACGATGCCGTTCAGGAACGTCGGCGCATCCATCCAGCCGCGGGTCTCGACGATCTCGTGGAACATGAGCGGCACCGACCCGAAAGCGCCCCCGAAGGCAAGCAGATCGACCTTGGACATGAGGAGGGCCAGTTGGAAGAGCTCTTCGCGGAGCGCGAAGAGCAGGCCAAAACCCGCACTGAAAATGAGGATAGAGATCAGGAGCGGCTGAGTGGTGGACTTCATCGCGTCGGTGTGCGCGGATTTCCGAGCAGCAGCAGGCCCGCTGTTCAGAAGGATGCCGAGCAGGGCCGACAGCGCCACGATGAAAACCGGGTTGGCCGTGAACCCGAAGAGCCCGGCAGCCACCACCACGATGATTCCATCCTTCCAATGGGTGAGGGACGTTTTGCCGAACGCCACCGTGGCGTTGGCCATCACGGCCACGATGACGGCCTGAAGCCCGTTGAAAATGGATGTAACGGTGGGAAGAGAGTGCGTGCGTGAGTATGCCATGGACAATGCCGTCATCAGGAGGAACGCCGGCAGTCCGAAACCGACAAAGGCAATGGCCGCCCCCCGTACCCCCCGAAGTTTAAGGCCGATATAGGCCGCCATTTGCATGACGGTGGCGCCGGGGATGGCTTGGCAGAGAGCGACCCCGTCTTGAAACGATTCCGGATCGAGCCATTTTTTCTCGCCAACGACTCTCTTGCGGATGTAGGCGATCATGGCGGGACCGCCGAAGCCAGTAACACCCATCCGCAGGAAAGATGCGAACAAATGCAACAGCGACGGGCTGAGGCTTCCGCTGGGTGCACTATCCCTTTTCAACCGCCAGCCTCCTCATCCCGGTTCTACCGCAAGCGTTTTTACAGCCCCGGCTCAAGGGCTGAGCCGCAGGTTTCCAAAGACCTGCTAATGCCCGCAGCCGCCCTCGTGCCCGCGGCAGGCGTTCATCGAAAAGAGCTCCCGAAGTTTTCTCGCATTCAACAGGGACAGGTTTTCCTTGACCGTTGCTGCGGCGGAACCGTAGACTTTAATTCCCATTGCGTTAAGTTTAGAAAGGGCGCCGGCACCGATGCCGCCGAGGACCATCGCATCCACCTTCTGTCCGTCGAGCGCCTTGATCGGGTTGCACGCGCCATGCACATGGTTCAGGTCTTTGTTGTCGACGGTCGTGATTTCTTTGCTGGCGGCATCCACGATGATGAAAACCGGTGCCGAGCCAAAATGATTAAAAACCTTGCTCTCAATTCCTTCGTTTGCCTGGACTGCGAATCCCACTTTCATGATTTTTTTCTCCGTTATTAATTGATGTTACTGAAACACCTGCCTCTACCTCTTCCACGCCCCCGGCCAGCAGCCGCTCCTTGGATGTTGCTGCTTTTGCAGGACGGGCATTGCACGGCTTCATTCCTGTCACGATTTGGTTCCCACGAATGCCGACAGTCGTAGCAGCTTAAAATCTTTCCGGCAGCGATCTCGATTGCGCCGCCTTCAATCTTCAACGCCTTTCCCCCCACCAAGGCCTCGGCCACTTTCCGGTGTGCCGATTCGATGATCCTCCCGAACGTCTGGCGGGAAACACTCATCTTTTCCGCTGCCGGCTCCTGGTAAAGACCTTCCAGGTCGGCCAGCCGGATGGCCTCGAACTCGTCCACGCTGAGGACGATCTCTTCCAGCACCGAGAGGGGGATGCCCCTTGGCTTGAAGTAGCTGCTCCCGGGCGTGGAGTTTATGCGCCTGCAGCGTTTAGGCCTTGGCATTGCGGATCATCTCCAATAGAAATATATTATGAGCATATGCCCATAATATGTCAAGATCCAAAACGCAGCCACTGGATATTTTTCGATTCAGCGGAGTGTGAGGCGGGTCGAAGATGCGGACATGGGAAACACCTGGCCGTCACCTGCAGAAGAGGCGGCCCAACAGGCTTTTTCTCCGAGGTTCCGATTCGGGAAGCCCCAAGTGTCGGCGGATGGCCGCCTCGACTTTATCCGCGTCGACGTTGGCGCCCTCCACCACGATTTCGTCGCCGACCATGACGGCCGGCGCTACCGGGAGGTCGAGTTCGAAGTATTCGTCCGTCTGGTATTCGGCGATAGGCTTTGACGTCACCTCGATCTCGATCTGGTATTTTGAGCCCAGCCTGGGCATCATCGCCTTGAAATTCTTTCAGGGTTTGCCATTGGGTTCGTTCAGGAAAAACCTAATTTTCAGCATAAACATCTCCTTTTGTTCAGTTGTTGCTTTTTACGATCCGGTTCATCCGGTCTAAAAACTGGTCGGGAGGCAGAAAATCAACCTGACGGAGATCCTCACGTTCCTTGCCCTCCGAATCGAGGAAGACGACCGTGGGAACCCCCTTTACGCTGAACTGACGCAGCAGTCGCTCATGGAGCGCATTGCCTGCTTTGGTAACGTCGACTTTTATCATCATAGATGCCGATGGCTTTGTGAGCCGATGTGCGCAGGTTGGTGCAGAAACGCGATGCGTAAAGCGGTCCTCATCGAAGAGGGGTTGCTGGGCGGACTGAGAGCTCTTCTGAGGTTGCTCTTTGGGAATGCGCATGGCAACAAAACGGCTGGGACGGCTCCAGCCCATGGGTTGGTACAGGCAGCTGTTGTATTCGGCGACGGCCCGTTTGCAGGTCGATACCAGCGGCTGCTCTCAAACACGGGCTGGCAGACTTTATTGCCGAAGATGAACTCGAAGCCCTCTTGGTTGGCGGCGGCGACAGAATCCCAGCTTAGAAACTCGCCATCGCCTCGCAGGAGCACCGGTGGGGTCTCGTTAGGCAGCTGACGCTTGAGTTTATGGATGAATGCCCGGCCTCCTTGCCGCTTAAGGTGTCCCTTGCGAAGACGGCCGAGCAGGCACTCGCGGGTTTGTTCGATGAAGGCCCACCGGCCGATACCCCTTTTGCCCTGATGGCTGGGGTTATGCCCCTTGCGGCCACCCTGTTGATGGCCGTAGAGAGTTTCAACGGTGGTGTCCAGGTTGATGTGAAGCTTATGAAAGCGCAGCCCGCACAGTTGCCAGAAGCGCTGCCGCAGGGCGGTCATCAGGTTCACCAGGCTGTTGGCCTGATTGATACCCAGGCTGTCCACATAGCGCCAATAGGTGCTGGCCACCGGCAGCCGGTTGAGGTGGAAAAAACCGCACAACAGGCTATCGAGCTGCACGTAGGTAAAATGCCACAGCCGATTGAACCCGATAAACAGCGCATCAGCACACCGGCCGCCATGCCCCAGTCGCCCATGGTCGGGCGACGGCGTGGGGGACGATAGAGTTCATGAAACAGCTGATCGAACTTAAGAAGGTCCAAAAACTTTATCAATGCAGAAGGCCGCCAAAGGGGCTCAACTGCTCACGGCACTTGTAGGCGTGGAAGCACTGATTTTACTGGCTTGGGTGTCATAACAAAATTTCCCTGTGCCTGTTTCACTACTGCTGCGTCATGAAAGGTGATCTCGTCGAGTTCCCGGCACGGAGCGCACCACGCCGCATAAAAATCGATAATGACCGGCCGCTTCTGCCCTGAAGCCATTTTTAGCGCATCATCGGAAAAAGGAACCCATGTAACTCCTGGCCCCCGCATAAGCAAAGACGTCACGAGAAAAGCGGCAAGCGCAAAAGACGCCGCACCCGTCAGGGCTTTCAGCCAGGGGAAGGCGCTGAAAGTTGCTTGGTTCCGGTCGAGCCACGCCAGATGGGCACCTGCCGCAAGCAGAACTGCTGAAAGAGCGATGGTCGCCGCCGGTTCTCGCAGGATGGGTTTGAGAAAATAAGCGGCCATTCCGACAAGCACCCAGCCCATGAGCTTGCGGACCCAGAGCATCCACTCCCCCGAACGCGGGAGGCGCTGGAGTTGTCCTGAAAATATCGCCAAAATGAATAGCGGCAGTCCGAGGCCGATGCTCAGGGTGAAGAACACGAGGAACCCCAGCCAGGGACTCCCCATGCTGGCTACCCATGTGAGAAGCCCCAGTACAAACGGCCCGATGCAGGGGGCCGCTACGACGCCGAGGGTGAGCCCCATGAAGAGGCTTCCGAAATAGCCGCTGTAAGACTTGGCCGCCGCCTGGGTCAGGACGACTGGAAGACGCAGCTCCCATAGACCGAAAAGGCTGGCGGCAAAAATGATCAGGACGGCGGCAACCGCGATCAAAACAGCCGGGTGCTGCAGCACGGCTCCCATGAGGCTTCCGGTCAGTGCTGCGATCACACCGAGGATCGAGTTGGTGAAGGCAAGCCCCAGCAAATAACAAAAGCCATGGACCACCAGGCGGCTTTTGCCGTGTGCGGCATCCGAGGTGACGCGTCCCCCAAAATACGAAACGGTGATGGGGATCAGGGGGTAAACGCACGGGGTGAGATTAAGGGCGATCCCGGCGACGAAGATCGCCAGCAGGGTCCAGATCATGGCCCAGCCGTGCAAGCGGCCAGGGGGCGGTGTCTCTTGAACCGCTCCGGCCAAACCCGCCGGTCGGCTTTCTGCCGGCAATCCCAATTTCTGCCATTCCGGAAACCCAAGCGGGTCGCGATAAACATTTTTATACCCAAGTTGAACGGCCACCCGGGCCGCCGAGTCGCTGCGGACTCAAGTCAGGCCGCCTCAGTAGAAAATAACCTTTCGATCCTTGTCCGGGCCAAGCAGGTCTTTCAGCGCGTCTGCCTTGCGCCAGCGCGACCACCCGGTCGGCTCCATCGGAAAGTTGACTGCACCCTTGATGTGCCCGCTGCGGTACTCCCATTCCTGGCGCGTGTCCACAAGAAGGAGCTCATCGGAGTCCTGTAAATATTTTGCACCGAGCTCCTGTGTGGTGATGATGCGGTAGCCGCCGTTTTTGGCCTCGGCCAGCACATCCTCCCAGGTTGCTTCCTTGGGCGTGACGGCCCCATGGGTCAACCACAGTGCGGTTAATACGGCAGCTACAGATAGGATGGTCATTATGAGGGTACGGCTTGGATTCATCAGGCGTCTTTCCAATTTCAAAAATATCGATCTTACAATTTCTTTTCCCGTTGCAGTTTAGACATGAGAAATTTTGCGCCACGCTTGGAAAGCCCTAACCTCACTGCCAAATCCTCTGCGGTCAAGCGCTCCTGGGATTTCGATAGTGAGACAACCTCGCCTTCCAATTCTTCCAGCCAATCCTCGAAGAGGACCAATATTTCAGGATCGGTGATCGCCATCAATTGTTTGGATTGCGCCACCTTGTCCACCAGGCTCTGGCACATCTGCGTCGGGTCGACACCTTCGCCCATGCATTCGGCCAGTCAGAGATGCACCAGACTGGACACCTTGTCCTGTTGTGATTCGCCGACCAGGTCCAGAAGAAACCGGCCGCGGGAGTCTTCGGACACGGCCGAAAAAATTGATTTCAGTGCCTTTCCGATCTCGGTCAGGGCCTTGTCGGGATCCATGCGCTGGATCATGTCCACAATAGTTTCCATGTTGCTTCGAGAATCCTCCCACGAGTCAAATGGTTTTTCGTGTTGCTATGAAATCTGTGGCCATTGAATCCAAGAGCCGGATCACATCCAGAATCCGGGGGTCGGCCAGTCCATAATAGATGAACGGCCCGCTGCGTTCGACCGTCACCATAAGACACCGTTTCAGCTCCTTGAGATGATGCGAAACAAGCGGCTGGGAAAGACCAAGTTCCTCGACAATGCCCGAGACCGATTTTTTCTCGCCGCTCACGCAAAGCAGGATTCGAAGGCGATTTTCATCCGAAAGGCCTTTAGATAAAAAAGCGACGGAGCAGACAATTCGAAGGGGAGCCGGGTGTCAATCTTGCCAGGGCGTCAGGCTCTCGCAGCCGTTCTCGGTGACGAGCACGGTCTGCTCGAACTGGGCGGAGAGGGAGCCGTCCCTGGTGACGGCCGTCCAATCATCCTGCAGGATGCGGAGTTCCTTGCGGCCGAGGTTGATCATGGGCTCGATGGTGAAGACCATGCCCGGGATCAGCACGAGCCCGTCCCCTTTCAGGCCGAAGTGCGGCACCTGGGGGGGCTCGTGGAAGTCGACGCCGACGCCGTGCCCCACGAACTCGCGCACCACCGAGCACCCCTGTGATTCGGCGTGCGTCTGGATGGCCCAGCCGATGTCGCCGACGGTGTTGCCCGGCTTCACCATGGCCATGCCCTGCCGCAGGCATTCCCGGGCCACGGCCACGATCTTGCGGGCATCCGGCCCGGGGCTCCCCACAAAGTAGGTTTTGTTCGCATCGGCGTAATAGCCGTCGAGGATGGAGGTGACGTCGACGTTCACGATGTCGCCGTCCTTGAGCACCCGCTCGCCGGGGATCCCGTGACAGATGACCTCGTTGACCGACACGCAGACGCTCTTGGGGTAGCCGCGGTAGTTGAGGGGAGCGGGGACGGCGCCGTTTTGCACCGTGAACTCGTGCACCCAGGTGTTGATCTCGTCGGTCGTGATGCCGGGCCGGATGCGCGGGGCGACCAGGTCGAGGGTCTCCACCACCAGCCGGCCGGCGCGGCGGATCGCCTCGACGTCTTCGGGCGTCTTGAAACGGATGCGGTGTTTGCGGGCGTAGACCTCCGCGAGGTCGGCCGGCAGGGCCGCGTCCGCCCTGCCGGCGCAGCATTTCTTGTATTTCAGGCCGCTGCCGCAGGGGCACGGGTCGTTGCGCCCTATTTTTGAGTGCTTCAGATTCACGCGCATGGGTTTGATGGAGGCCTCCGCGGGTTATGAATTTCCCTGGATTATCCCTCCATTTAATACATTCGGGTGTTCAATTCAACAGCAACGGTCCGGTCCCTGGGGATGCTCACGACTGATTCGCCGCAGCTTGCTGCGGCGAATCAGTCGGCATGCAGAACCACGGTGAAGGCATTGAAAGCCACCCACACCCGGTCTGCGGGCCGAAGGCCGAGCTTTTTCAGGCTTTGCTCGGTGACGATGGAGCAGATCTCGGTGCCGTCGGCGATGCGAGCCACGATCTCCGAGGTCACCTTCCCGCGCACGATGCGTTCGACCGTGCCGCCGAGCACGTTGTCCGCCGAGGACTCCAGGTCATCGGCGCTGCGGTGGATCGTCACCCACGGCGCCTTTACCTCGGCTGCGACCAGGGATCCCCGTTTCAGCCCCAGGCGCTCCAAACTGTGGTTGGTGATGACGGCGCTGATGCGGTAGCCGCCCGGTGTGGAGATCTCCACCCAGGCCTGGACATCGCCTTTGCGCAGGGTTTCGATTTTCCCGTAGAACGCATTGCGGGCGCTGGTCTTGCGCCGGTTTTCCCGGTCGACGAAAAACGCCTCGGCCCGCCGCATGTCCTCCTCGGAGAATTTCACATAGGCGGCGGCAAGGTTGGGGGTCGAATGCCCAAGAATCTTCTGCACGACCGGCAGCGGAACGTTGCCCTGCATCAGCTCCACCGCCCGGGATCTGCGGATGACCTCCGGGGCGCCCAGCTCACGCGGCAGCCCGATCACCTCAGCCCGTTCGTAAAATTTCCGGCGCACGTGGGCCGGATCCAGCTTGAGCAAACGCCCTCCCGCATTCCGAATGGGAATGGATCCCAAGACATCTTGAATCTCGGCCGCCACCCCCTCCGGTATCTGCACGTGGCGGCCGGCACGATCGCCCGCAACGGCGCCTTTGCGAAACAGGACGGTGTGCGTATCGGAATCGAAATCCTTTTTCAGGTCAAGATCCAACACCTCATTGAGGCGTGCACCCGTGTAGCGGATCAGCAAAAAAATCAGAAGGACCCGCTTCCGGGAGGGCCCGAGATCCGGCCGGCGAGGAGGGTCCGCCCACTCACGAAACGCCTGCTCGAGCCGGTTGAGCTGGATGGGGTCCAAACAACGGCCCGAACCCGGGCCGGACAGGATGCGGGCATGATTCGATACGATGGAGCGGAGTCCTCTATTGTTCATTGTTTTAGGCTTCTTATCCTTTCCGGTCCGAGCCCGCCGGGTTCGCGGCAGGTTGCGCATCGTGCAAAAAAAACTTGACGCGCCCAGACTGTTGCGGTATATGTATGACACGAATACTATATTTTTCGTGCCTATTATGCAAGCGTTCCTTTTTTGAGGTGAGCGATGGACAACTCTGCCGCACCCAAACCGACCCTCGCAAGCCTGCCGCAGACCGACGACAGCGCCCTGCGGTTCGATCGTGTCGAGCTTGCCGGCGCCTTCGGGGACCTGGGCACGCTGCTGCCCATCGTCGTCGGCATGATTTTGATCAACAAGCTGAGCCCATCGACGGTTTTCCTGTCGTTCGGGCTGTTTTACCTCGTCACGGGGTATTACTACCGGCTGCCGGTGCCGGTGCAGCCACTGAAGGCCGTGGGGGCGATCGCCATCGCCTACCCTGCGATGATCACCGAGCCGGTGATCGGCGCCTCCGGCATCATCTTCGGGGCGCTGCTGCTTTTGTTCGCGCTGACCGGCATGGTCGACCAGCTCGCCAAGCTGTTCACCCAGCCCGTCGTGCGCGGCATCCAGCTCTCGCTCGGGCTCGTCTTCCTGAAAAAGGGCATCGAGCTGATCGTCTCCCCGCAGGTGTTTCTCAACGGGCTTGCCGGCCGGTTCGCCGAATACCACATCAATCTCATCATCGGAATCGTCGTCTTCGCCCTGGTGCTGGGGCTCCTGGACAACAAGAAGTTCCCGGCGGCCCTGGTCGCCCTGGCAGCCGGGATCATATCCGGTTTTGCGCTGGGCGGCTTCAACTCCGGGTCGCTTGCCATAGGCCCCACGCCCATGAAGGTCATCTTTCCATCGTTGCAGGACTTCTGGACGGCCTTCATCATGTTGATCCTGCCGCAGATCCCGCTGACCATCGGCAACGCCTGCGTCGGCACGGCCGACACCTGCTGCACCCTTTTCCCTCAAAGCTCGTCTCTTTCCAAGAGCAAGGCGGGACGATTCGCTCTGACGATGGGGATTGCGAACTTCCCGGCGGGCTTCTTCGGGGCGGTTCCCATGTGCCACGGCACCGGCGGCCTGGCCGCCCATTACCGGTTCGGCGCGCGTACCGGCGGGGCCCCGGTCATGATCGGCGCCATACTCGTCGTCATGGCGCTGGCCTTCGGCGAGTTCGGTTTCGCTCTCCTGGCGATGATCCCCAATTCGGTGCTGGGCGTTCTGCTGGTGTTTGCGGGGCTGGAACTCTGCCCGCTGGTGAGAAGCCTCAAAGGCAACGAAGAATACTTCGTGGCGCTTCTGATCACCGGCATCGCCTTGGCCGTACCCAACATGGCCTGGGCCTTCGGCATCGGGATCGCGGTGGATCTTTTTATCCGCAGGATGAAAATCAGAATTTGATCACTTCATAGCTTTTTCATGCCCGTGTTCGGGCATGAAAAAGCTATCGGTCGTATTTCTTGGCGTACTCCGCGTCGTTGTAAATGCCTTCGCCGTAAAGATCCTTGCCGTAGGTGGCGATGATTGTCTGGCCTTCCTTGGAATTCACGAAGTCGATGAACTGGGAGGCTTGCTTCTGGCCCGGCGTTGCGCCTTCCGGCTGCAGCAGAGTGTGGTAGGTGTTCACCAGGAACACGTCGCCCCTGAATAGAATCGTCAGGTTTTTCATCTCCTTGCGAACGCTCACCCAGGTGCTGCTGTCGGTCATGAAGTAGCCTTTTTCGGCGTCGGCCCTCTTGAGGGTCGCCATCATGAAATCCTTGGTCACAACGTACCAGTCGCCGGAAGGCTTGATATTGGCTTTCTCCCAGGCATCCATTTCCTTCTTGTGGGTACCGGAGTTGTCCCCGCGCGAAAAAAATTTGGACTTGCTGTCGGCGATAAGCGTATAAGCCTCGGCCGTAGTCTTGGCCTTGTTGATACCGGCCGGATCATTGGGCGGCCCGACGATATAGAACTCGTTCGACCCGATCAGCTCCCGCTTGATCGCCCAGCCGTCTTCCACGGCCCTCTTCTCGGCCGCCGGCGCGTGCACCATGATCATGTCCACCTGCTTGTCCTTGAGCAATTTCATGGACTCGCCGCTGCCGGCCTTGACCCAGCACAGGGTGGTGTTGTTTTTCTTCGCAAACTGTTCCCCCAGCACCTTTAGCAGCCCCAACTCCCCCGGGCTGCCGGTCGCCAGGCTGAACTTGTTGGACCCCGTGCCGTAGGACTCCGTACAGCCCGTCTGCGAATGACCAATGCAAACGGTCGCCACAAGGATCAGTATTCCTGCCAGAGCACATCCTGCTGTTTTCAATCTCATTGCAGCCTCCTTCGCTGAATTGTTTTCCGCTCTACGGATTGCAGCATTCTTCTGTGCCACTATGGCAAACGGCGTAAAGGAGTCAATCAGATTAGTGGTAGACGTGAATCTGACTATAACCAACAAAAAATGACAGGATCCGATTCGTACAGCCTCCGGCGGGGCTTGCACGGTTCGGACGCTTGACAATAAGGAAGGTTCATCATTATAGAGTTGTTCACCACCTACCACCGCGAGAGGAGCTGCCAATGCCGAAGCTGATCAAGGAAAAGGGGGCGACCGGGAGGCTGCACATCGAATCTCACCTGATGGGGGAGTCGCTGGTGAGCAAGAAGCTGCTGGCGCGCACGGAGGCCAAAGAGTACTTCCGCATGCACCCCGACATCAACGTCATCAAGATCGGGGGGCAGAGCATCATGGACCGGGGGGCCAAGGCCCTGCTGCCCATCCTCGATGTGCTGGTCGCGGCCAAAGATAAATACAAGATCCTGCTGATGACCGGCGGGGGAACCCGGGCCCGGCACGTCTACAGCATCGGGGTGGATCTTGGAATGCCGCCCGGAGTGCTGTCGAAGCTCGGGGACAAGGTGTCCTGGCAAAATGCGGAGATATTGTCCGTCCTGCTGTCCAAGCACGGCGGGGTAAAGATCGGGCACGGCGACAACCTGGAACAGCTCACCATGTTCTGCCGGCTTGGGTTTTTGCCGATCACCTACGGCATACCGCCCTATGGCTTTTTCGAGCACCCGGCGGAAATCGGCTCTATTCCGCCCCACCGCACGGACTGCGGCGCTTTTCTCCTGGCGGAGAATATCGGAGCCAGGAGCCTGATCTACCTTAAAGATGAAAAAGGGCTTTACGACCGCGACCCTAAAAAGGTGCCGGCCTCGAAACGCAAAAGCCTGAAGTTCATCAAACGAATTTCAGCCAAGGCCCTGCTCAAAATGGATCTGGACGACCTCATCGTCGAGCGGCCGGTTCTGACGCTCCTGCAGCGCACTAAATGCCTCAAGGAGTTCCAGATCATCGACGCGTTGAACCACCCCGAGCACATCTGGGATGCTCTGGCGGGCAAGCACGTGGGGACCATCATCCACCAGTAGCAGCGGGTCACTTTTTGGGTTTGTGCTCGCCTTTTTCTTTGCCGTCGCCCTTTCCCTTGCCGGCGTCCAGCCAGACGATGGCGGCGCCGGTTTCCTGGGCGATCTGCTCGAGTTCCTTTTTGCGGAAGTGCTCCGCATAGATTTTCAGATCGCCGCCGCTCACGCCGACTACGCGGAAACGGGGCTTCTTTTCTCCCTTCTCCACCTTGCGCCGTTCGCGCACAAAAATTTTAGTCGCCATGACAGACCTCCTTGCGCTATAGTTAGATGCTGGTTTTTTTATATATATATATCCTTGGAGGATATATGTCAATAAAAGTTTCTCGCACGCACGCAAAGCACACGACCGGATCCGGTAAAGCGGAGCGCTACATCCAGCCATCCATCCTCATGGGCCTGCGACGGAAACCGTCCTACGGCTATGAAATCATCCAAACCATCCAGGAGTTCGGGTTCGTGGAGGGCCAGGCGCCGCCCGGCATGATCTACCGCCACCTGAGGGACCTGGAGGCAGCGGGCCTGGTGATATCCTCGTGGAAGACGGAAGACGCCGGTCCGGCCAAGCGGGTCTA
>CAVQTH010000009.1:0-22380 GCA_963716325.1 uncultured delta proteobacterium
CGATGATCGACCGGGCCGTTCAGACGCACGCGGCCCGCCTTGAACCGACAGCGAAACACGTGCAGGTGGATGCGGAGATGCGAGTACGCGTGCCGGACCTGCGCCAGGGGCTCCTCGATGGTCACATCGAGGCTGACTTCCTCCTTGATTTCCCGCACGCAGGCCGCCGCCGGGCTTTCGCCTTTCTGGAGCTTTCCACCCGGGAACTCCCACAGGCCGCCCAGCAGCCCTTGCGCCGGGCGTCGCGTGATCAGCACGCGGCCGTTCTTGAACACAACACCCACGGCGATCTGTTCCTCGGGAACCGGGCGGGAGGCGACCCGGCGCGGGTAACGCGCGACCGTGCCGCCGCGGTGCGCGGCGCAGCATCGGATCAACGGGCAGATGGTGCAGCGCGGGGAAGCGGGAATGCAGACCAGAGCCCCGAGCTCCATCAGCCCCTGGTTGAAATCGCCGGGGCGGCGGCGGTCCAGCAGGCGATCGGCCTCCGCCTGGAAGATCTTGTGGGATGCCGTTTGGTTGGCAGGTGTTGCGATCGTCAGCAGGCGCGCGAGCACCCGCTTGACGTTGCCGTCCACCACGGCATGCGGGCGGTCAAAGGCGATGCTGAGCACGGCGGCGGCGATGTAATCCCCGACCCCCGGAAGCGCGCGGAAGTCATCCCAGCGGTCGGGGATGCGGCTCCCGGAGCGTGCGGCTATCACTCCGGCGGCCCGGTGAAAATTTCGCGCTCTCGCATAGTAGCCCAGGCCCTCCCACCGCTTGAGCACATCTCCCAGGTCGGCGCCGGCGAGTTTGCGCAGAGTGGGGAACTGCCTGAGAAACCGCTGGTAGTAAGGCAAGGCCGTTTTGACCTGGGTCTGCTGCAGCATCACCTCGGACACCCAGATGCGGTAAGGGTCGTGCGTCTCGCGCCAGGGCAGCCGGCGCCGGTGTTTTTCATACCAGGCGAGCAGCCTGCGGCGCAGGCCGCGAATTTCGACAGGCGTGAGCATGCGGCTGCAGGTCTTGGGCGCGCTGGCCATGGATCCTGCTTCATTTTTTACCCAGGATGCGGTCGACCATGCCCTGCACGTCCGTGACGGATTCCTTGCAGGCGGAGCCCACGCACAGGTGGGCGGCGGTCTTGCCCTGCGCGACCTGCAAGCCGTCCGTGTAGCCGGCGAAGCGGGCCAGCTGCGAGGCATTGTCGCCCGATTTGAGCTGAGTCACCTGGTTCGGCGTAAACGTCAGGTTGAGGGCCGACAACAGCCGCTCGGCATCGGGCGATCCGTTCTCCCCGGCGATGACGATGTCCTGGCCGGGGCGCAGGGCGAAATCCAGCCCGCACAGGAAAAACGTGAAGGCCGACGGCTGCCGGTCGATCGAGCCGGCGAACGCGCGCACCAGTCGGTCGGCTTTTTCCGCCCACGTCGGGTTCCCGGTGAGCCGGGAGAGCCAGAGCAGGTTCAGCAGCGCGACCGAGTTGGCCGAGGGGATGGCGCCGTCGTAAATCTCCTTGGGCCGGACAGGGAGTTCCCGGTTCTGGACGCCGACCAGGAAAAAGCCGCCGGCGACCTCGTCCCACAGCTCCTTCAGCATGACCTCCTGAAGGGCGGCCGCCTGCTCTGCCCAGGCGATGTCGAAGGTGCTGCGGTACAGGTGCAGCAACCCGTAGATGAAGAAGGCATAGTCGCCGGCCTGGCCGGGGATGGCACGCTCCCCCTCCCGGAAACGGTGGAAGAGCCGGGCGTCGCTTCCGAGCAGCGTGTCGAGAACGAACCGCGCCGCCCGCTCGGCGGCCTCGGCATAGTCCCTGCGCCCGAGGATTCTTGCGCCTTGGGCGAGGGCAGCGATCATCAGCCCGTTCCAGTCGGTCAGGACCTTGTCGTCCTTGAGCGGGGGTACGCGGGTTTTGCGGGCGGCGAACAATCGGGCCCGCGCGTCTTCCCAGCGCAGGCGCAGTTGTTCCTCGGTCAACCCCAGTTCCCCCGCCCAGCGGCCGAAGGGCCGGGTGAGATGCAGGATGTTGGCGCCGGGGTTGTGGCCGCCGGCCTCTTCCTGAAAATTCCCGTCCGGTTTCAGATTGAAGACCGGCTCCCAGAAAGCGGCCTCGGCCGGGCCGAGCGCCTGCCGGAATTCAGCCAGGCGCCACACGTAGAATTTTCCCTCGACGCCCTCGCTGTCGGCATCCTCGGCGGAAAAGAAGGCTCCTTCCGGTGAGGTCATGTCCCGCAGGACATAGGTGAAGATCTCGGTGGCGGTTTGAGTCAGCAGCGGCGTGCGGGCGACCTGGGAGGCCTCCAGGCAGGCCATGGCCGTCAGCGCCTGGTCGTAGAGCATTTTTTCGAAGTGGGGCAGCAGCCACTGGCCGTCGGTGGAGTAGCGGTGCAAGCCGAACCCCACGTGGTCCCAGATGCCGCCGAGCCGCATGGCGGTCAGCGTGCGCTCCACCATCTCAAGCGCACGGGGCTCGGCCGTGCGGTCGTGGCAGCGCAGCAGAAACAGGAGCCGGTGCGGCGTGGGAAACTTGGGCGCCGACTCGAAACCGCCGTGCCGGCCGTCGAAGCTGAAGGCGATGTCGTCGTAGGCGCGGTCCAGCAGCCGAATGCCGGGCGCTTCGGCCGACGCAAACTCGAAGGCCTTGCCGAGCGTGCCCGTGACGCCGTCCGCCGTGGCGGCGATCTTGTGCGGCTCCTGAACCCAAAGCGTTTTCACCCGCTCGCAGAGTTCGATCAGCCCGGCGCGCCCGAGGCGGCTGCGCTTGGGGAGGTAGGTGGCCGCGAAGAAGGGCTTTTTGTCGGGTGTCATGAAGATGGTGAGCGGCCAGCCGCCGCTGCCGTTCATCATGTGGCAGGCGGCCATGTAGACCGCGTCGATGTCGGGGCGCTCTTCGCGGTCGACCTTGATGCAGACGAAGGTGTCGTTCAGATACCGCGCCGCTTCCTCGTCTTCGAAGGACTCCTTCTCCATCACGTGGCACCAGTGGCAGGTGGCGTAGCCGATGGACAAAAAGATGGGCTTGTTTTCGGCCGCGGCCTTGGCGAAGGCGTCGTCGTCCCAGGCGTGCCACTCCACCGGGTTGCGGGCGTGCTGCAGCAGATAGGGGCTTTTTTCGTTGATGAGGCGATTCTCAGGCATGAGACGCTCCTTGATGCGGCCACGGTCGGAGGGCCGTTTTCGGACGACCGGACAGACGGGAGACCGGATGACCCTTTTCTATAATACTAGGCATGAAGACAGCGGCTGGCAATGCATGGGGTCAGCGGTCCCGGAGGTGGGAATAAGGCGGGAGTGCGGTCAGCCGCGGGTCCTCCAATGGATGCCCGACGGTGAAATGGTAAAGGCTCTGGTAGCGATCGTCGGTCAGTCCGAGGAGCTCGTGCACGGCGTCGTCGAAGAAGCAGCCGATGCCCGTGCCTCTCACTCCGTGCGCCTCGGCCTCCAGGTAAAGCACCTGGCCGATCATGCCGCTTTCCCAGAACAGGTGACGATAGCGGAAGGGTTCCCTGCGCACCGTGTCTCCGAACCGTGCGAGCATGCCCAGGGAAAAGGCGCTGGAACCGGCGATGTCCTGATGGCAGCTTACCGTGGCGGCGGTTTGCCGGAAATCGCCCGGCTCGAGAAGATACAGCGGGAAGCCCGGCTGGACGGGTTCCCAGGCGAATTCCGGCCGGGCGAGCCCGCGCACCTCCGGCAGGTCCCGGTCATTGCGGCTGAAGAAGTAAAGGCCCGGTGGGAGGCCCTCGACGTGATGGACGAAGATCAGCAGGTGCAGGGCCGGCGCGCCCAGGCCGGCGTCGAACGGGGCCACTCCGTCGCGGGGGCGGGTTTTGTCGAGCATGCCAAGAAAATGGGAGCGGGGGATTCCCCTGCGCCGATCGAAGTCCGTGGCGCTGCGTCGCCGGCGGATAATCGACGCCGCGCTGAGCGTGGAGGCATCACCCCCGATCATCTCCGGCCGCTCAAACCTCGGCGGCGCGGCGGGCGTAGCCGGTTTACGGCTGAGTTCGGCCGCCCGGCCGATGATTTCCCAGTCGACGTGCTCGCGGCTGAGGGCGTTCGGCCGCCCGGCGAAATGGATCTTGTCGAAGGCCGCAACCAGCTCGCCGGGGAGCGTTTGCGGGATCGGGTCCTGGCCGCCGGCATGAACGAGGCAAAGCAGGTCCGGGTGCTCCTCGTCCAGGGAGGGGTAGCTGGTCCGCCGCAGCCCCAGGACGGTTGCGACCGCTTCATCGGAAAGAGCGGTGAGACAGGTGACCCGCCACCCGAAGAGGTTGGCCGAAAACCGCAGGGCGGCCAGGGCATGCCCGACATCGTGGTTGCAGTAGCGAAACGCGCGTTCGCCGTATTTCCAGGACTCCCGCCAGAAAATGCTGGTCAACCCCACCAGGAACCCCTCGCATCCGAGATGCGAGACCGCCGCCTGCAACAGGTCGCCGGGGACCTCGGCGCGGCGTTCCAGGGCGTGCTGCAGCGGCGAGTAGTGATAGATGCCGGCGTCGCATCCCTGCAGGCGGGGCAGGACCAAGTGGGTTTCGGTGGGGTGCAGGTTGCCGCTGGATGGGTTCACGCGCAACGGCCAGCGCGAGCCGGAAACCGCTTTCCATGCCGAGAGACCCATCGACAGTTCCAGAAACCCGGCAACGTTAGCCAGCGTGAGAGGGGCGCCGGCCCGACCGGGTTCATAGAGTGCGCGATGGCTGCCCGGAGGGTCCTGGGCGAGCAGGGGCAGGTTGACGATCGGAGCATCCTCGTAAACGCGGAAGGGGTCGGGCTGGTTGTCCCAGTCCATGTACCCCAGCGAGCGGGCGTAGCGATCGGGGTGGTGCTTGGTCGCTTCGTGGTAACGGAGGATGCCCTCGGCGGGAGAGTCCGACATGACGACACTATGCTCGAGGCGCAAGATGGTTTGCAAAACTCGCCTCGCTACCCATTTCATCCGACCGTTTCAACCTTGAAAATTCGAACCACTAAATACGAAATCCGAAACAGTTCCAAAATTTAAATCCATGAATACGATAAACACGTAAGGCAGGATGCCACCTGAGCCGGGTTTCATTCAAACAGGAAGCTCCCATAAGCAGCCGTGGCGATAAAACAACCGTAACCTCCTCCGCTGTTCGCGCCTGTTGGCGGATTCGTATCGGGGGAATCGTCATAGTGCAGGATCGTCTGGTCGCCTACAGCAAAAACGTCGCTGCTCGAACTTCCCCAGACCCCGGCGAGGGGGCTTGAGCTTCCTGAGGTCATGGCCGTCCAGGCACTGCCATCGTAGTGCAGGATCGTACCGCCCCCACCCACGGCAAAGACATCGCTCCCCGAACTCCCCCAAACGGCATATAAGTCTTGGGTTGTCCCTGAGGTCATGGCTGACCAGCTGCTGCCGTCATAGTGCAGGATCGATCCGGATTTACCCACCGCAAATACATCATCGCCCTCGTTTGCCCAGATTCCATAAAGGTCTTGTGTGGCTCCCGAGGACATGGCCGACCAGCTGCTGCCGTCATAGTGAACGATCGCTCCAGACCTACCCACGGCAAAGACATCGTTCCCCGTGCTTCCTGCAACCCCGAAGAGCACCCCGGCATCAACAGACATTTCGGCCCAGGAAACCCCATCGTAATGGAGGATTTTGCCGATATTGTTAGGGCAATTGAAACCACAATTAGAGATCCCCCCGACGGCAAACACGTCGTTCCCCGAACTGCCCCAAATGGCATTGAGATTGAGGGTGCCCTGGATCATGGTGTCCCAGGATGTGCCATTGTAATGCAGGATGATTCCCTGGTTGTTGAAGTCAACGCCGTTGAAATCATTTCCCCCTACGGCAAATACATCGGTTTCCGAAGTCCCCCAAATGCCGCGAAGCACATACCAGGCGCAGGTAGACACTTGAGTCCACGAGCTGCCGTCGAAATAGCAAATTTTGCCACAGGCATACGGGGCGCCTCCATTAAAATTACCGACCGCAAATACGTTGGTGCCCGAACTCCCCCAGATACCAAAGATCCCGCCTGTTATATCAGATGACATGGTAGTCCAGGATCCCGCATTTCCTTGCGCTACTCCTGAAAAAATAATAAGAGCTGCGAGGGAAAGGGAAAATGGCCTTAAGCCCTTAAGCCTGCGGCAAGGGACCCGGCCCAATATGATTCGCCGCCCCAGAAGGGAGGCAAGGACAAAGGCCAGAGTTAAAATAGGAGCAGATAGGACTGCCCACGAGTTATTCTTAGATATCCCTCTCACAAGGCCTCCTCCACTATCATTTAAGGAAATCACCATCATGCCTGTAAGTTGTTAAAAGGATACGGAGTATTTTAGGCCAATATCACAGAATGAGCGCTTCGGTGATACGTGGATATCTCCCATCTATGATAGATCAGAGAAAAGGCGCTTGGCAAGATGTCTCTGGAACCAGTAGCCGAAGCCTGAAAAAGTTGTCGCAAACCGCTAAACTATTTCGGATTGACTCTTCCAGTAATTTTTCGGATCGGATGTTAGAAACTATTTTGGTGCGTGAATTCGCCGATTTCCCGGCGGTTGGGGGCCGAGGAGATTTTAGCGGGAAACCCCAGAGGGATCATGGCGACGAGCTCATAGCCGTGGGGCACCTGCAAAACGGCCTTGGCCTGTTCGTGGTCGAAGAGGCCCACGACCACCGTGCCGAGGCCGAGCGCGTGGGCGGTCAGGCAGATGGTCTGGCAGGCGATGCCCAGGTCGAACATGAACCAGTCCCCGAACTTGGTGGTGACCTGGTCCTTGTAGTAGCCGGAGCTCTTGAGCTTGCCGCACAGGGCCAGCACCACCGGCGCCTGCACCATCGCTCCGGACGCCGGGTTGCCTTTAGGGGGTAGAGCGGCCTGCAGTTGCTCCTTGACGGCCCGGTCCTGGACGATCACGAGCTCCCAGCACTGCGTGTTCGCCCAGGAAGGCGCCCAGCGCACCGCTTCCAGGATCGTGTTCAGCGCCTCGGCCGGCACCTCGCGTGCTTCGTACTTGCGGATGCTCCGGCGCCCCCTCACGATGTCCATGAACTCCGTCATTTCAGCGCCTCTCCTCTTTGTCAGTCTTCCTTGCTGCAGTCGCAGTGATGTTCATTGCAATTGCCGCACACATACATGTCTTTCGGCGGCTTGCGGGACGACGCCGAACGCCGCAGGTAGCCGATGAATGCACACGCGGCCAAAACGACCATGACCACCCACAGCACATTCCACATGTCTTGCTCTCTCACCGGAGGTCTCGGGGCGTAAATCAGGGGTAACCAGGGCCCCGTTTCGGCTGCGACCGTAGCACAAGGCCTCCGGGAGATCAAAAAGAAAAGGCGACGCCCTGCGGACGTCGCCTTCAATCCGGATGGTGGTCCTATTTTTGTTCGGTGCTGCAGGACCCGTGGCAGCCGCCGCAGCCACCGCCGTCTGCGGGGGCGAAATTGATGCTTGAGGTGATCCGGAAACCATATCCCATGAAATCAACGTTCACGGGCTTGGCTTTTTCGTAGAATTCCTTCTCGATGATGAACTGGAACCCGTTCACATTGAAAACCTGGTCGGTGTCGCGCGGCTCATCCAGAGCCATGGCCAGCGATGGCCCCCCTCACCCGCCTTCGTTCAAAAAGATGCGGATGGGCGAAGCCTCTTTGTTTTTGAAGTATTCAGCGATCTGTTGATGAGCTGAAGGGGTGACCTCTACCATGATATACCTCCTGTAGATGGCTTGATGCCTGTCAAGCCGTTGACCTATGTAAATACGGCGTATAATACGGACGGCCGCACGCCTTGTCAATCCAAAAAACGCGAAAAACGCGAGTCAGGGCTCACGTCTTTTATGGGCGATGTCGTCCTGGTAGACCTTCAGGTCACCGGCTGAAAAGAGCATGAAGACGACCTTCTGAAAAGAAGGGTGGGTTTCCAGGAACTTGACGGTGGTGTCGACGGCCACCCGGCAGGCCTCCTCGATCGGGTAGCCGTAGACGCCGCAGCTGATGGCCGGAAAGGCGATGGAGGCAAGATGGTGCTGAACCGCCAGCTCGAGGCTGTTGCGGTAGCAGGCGGTCAGAAGCTCCCGGTCCCGCGGGAGGCCCCGGTACACCGGTCCCACCGTGTGAATCACGTGGCGCGCCGGCAGGCGGTAGCCTTTGGTGATGCGGGCCTCGCCCGTGGGGCAGCCGCCGATGCCGCGGCACTCCTCGAGCAGCCGGGGGCCGGCGGCCCGGTGGATGGCGCCGTCCACCCCGCCGCCGCCGAGCAGCGAGGTGTTGGCCGCATTGACGATGGCATCCATCTCCAGCGTGGTGATGTCGCCCTGTCGGACTTCGATTTTATTGAAAATTTCGTTCTTCATGCCGCCCCTCCCGATAAAGCAACGGTGTCGTCACAGGTCATACAGGGTGTCATCCCTCTGCGGTGCCGGCCGCTTTCCGCTCCGCTGGCCCCCCTTCTTGCCGGGCAACAGAAAGGGGTCCTCCCCCTCGAGAAGATCCCCCATTTCCGCCTCGATCTGGTCCGGGTCCTCGCCCCTCTCCATGCGGTGCAGGGCCTCGGTCATGCCGGGTCCCAGCTCGAGGCCGGTCATGTCGGTGAGCTTGCGCATCAGGTTGGCCGCCTGGCGTGGATCATCCTCGCTGATCGATTCGGCCTCTCCGGCCAGCGTCTGCATGGCTTTCTCCATCCGGCCCTCATCAAAAGGCAGGTCGTCCATGTCGCCCGCTTCTTTGGCGCGGCCGGTGAAGGAGAAGGCGGACATGACCCGGGACAGCTTGCGGGTCTTGCACTTCGGGCATTTCGGCTTTTTGGAGGTGTTCACGGAGCGGGAAAAGAAATTGAAGATGGTGTTGCAGTGGTCGCAGTAGAACTCGTAGATCGGCATGATTCCCTCTTTCCACATTCAGGTCGGATGAAGTACCTGCTGTCGGTTAATTGCCAGAGTGATCAAATTATAAAAAGCCGGCCCGCCGTTTGTCAACAGGCACCCGCGATCGTCAACCGGCCGCCGGAGGCGGCGGGTTGACTTGCCGCAACCCATTTGCTATGCCGTCGGGCAAAACTCACGCAGCGGAAAGGATGAACCGAATGCAACGCACACTCTCCATCATCAAACCCGACGGCGTCGCGCGCGGGCTGATCGGCGATGTGGTCAAGCGCATCGAAGGGCTCGGGTTGAAGATCGTCGCGATGAAAATGGTGCATCTGACCCAGGCCCAGGCCCAGGGGTTCTACGCCGTACACCAGGAGCGCCCGTTTTTCCAGGGGCTTACCGGCTTCATGAGCTCGGGGGCGGCGGTGGTCATGGTGCTCGAAGGTGAAAACGCGATCGCGCGCTGGCGCGATCTCATGGGCGCGACCGACTACCGCAAGGCGGCCGAAGGGACCCTGCGCCGGGAATTCGCGACCGACATCGAGAAAAACGTGGTCCACGGCTCCGATGCCCCCGAGACCGCGGCCTTCGAGATCGGCTATTTCTTCAACCGGTTCGAGATCGTTGCCTGATGGCGGTCACGGTCAGCCTGGCGAACATCGCCATCGTCCTGGTCCAGCCGAACATCTCCGAAAACATCGGCGCGGCCGCCCGCGCCATGTGCAACATGGGCCTGCGCCGCCTCATCGTGGTGGACCCTCCCCGTTGCGACCTGACCCGGGTCTGCAAGATGGCCACCCAGGCCGCCTTGGACGTGGTGGAGGAGATGGAGGTTTTTTCCGGGCTGGACGAGGCCCTGCGGGGTTTCAGCTATGTGGTGGGCACGACGGCCCGAATGGGCGGTCAGCGCCAGGTCATCGGCAGCCCCGCCCGCCTGGCGGAGATGCTGGTCCCCATCTCGGCCGAAAACCAGGTGGCCATCCTCTTCGGGCCCGAGGATCGCGGCCTGACCAACGAGGACCTGCGCTTCTGCCACTCGGCGGCGACCATCCCCACGGCGGATTTCTCCTCCCTCAACCTCGCGCAGGCGGTCATGGTCGTCTGCTACGAGCTTTTCCGCTGCAGCCTGGAGACCCCCCAAGAATTCACGCCGCGCCTGGCCAATCGCTTCGAGCTCGACGCCATGTACGCGCAACTCAAAGACGTCCTCATGCGCATCTGCTTCATCAACCCGGCCAACCCGGACTACTTCATGAACAACCTGCGCCATTTCGGCACCCGCATGCAGCTGCGCGCCAAGGAGGTGCAGATCATCCGGGGCATCTGCCGCCAGATCGACTGGTATGGGAAGCACTGCTTCGAGCAGGGGAAGAAATCCAGAAGCGGCGACGGCTGAAAATCGATTTGCCGGGTAACCCTGAAGAAGCGGGCTGACAGGCGACGGGCGGACCGGACGACCTGCGGGCCTCACCTCAGAATGCGCTCGGCGACGGCATCCCCCATTTCGGAGGTCCCGACGGCCTTCTGTCCCGCTCCGGCGATGTCGGCCGTGCGCACACCGGCCTCCAGCACGTCGGCCACCGCCCGCTCGACGGCGGCGGCGGCGTCCTCGCATCCTAGGCTGATGCGCAGCATCAGGGCGGCCGAGAGGATTTGGGCGACGGGGTTGGCGATGCCCCTGCCGGCGATGTCCGGCGCCGACCCGCCGGCCGGCTCGTAGAGGCCGAACTGCGTTGCGTTGATGCTGGCCGAGGGCAGCAGGCCCAGGGAGCCGGTCAGCATGGCGCACTCGTCGGAGAGAATGTCGCCGAACAGGTTGCCGCACAGCAGCACGTCGAACGGATGGGGGTTTTTGACGAGTTGCATGGCGGCGTTGTCGACGTACATGTGGGTGAGTTGAACATCGCTGAACTCCGCGGCGACGGACCCCACGACCTCGCGCCAGAACACGCTCGTCGCGAGCACGTTGGCCTTGTCCACCGAGGTGACGTGCTTGCGGCGCCCGCGGGCCAGGCGGAAGGCCGCGCGCGCAATCCGTTCGATCTCGAAGCGCCGGTAGGCCATGGTGTCGAAGGCGCGCTCCCCGGCGCCCTGCCCCTCGCGGCCCCTCGGCCGGCCGAAGTAGATGTCCCCCGTCAGCTCCCGTACGCACAGAATGTCGAACCCGTCTTTGACGATATCCGGCCGCAGCGGGCTGGCGCCGGTCAGGCTCTTGAAGACCCTGGCCGGCCGCAGGTTGCAGAACAGGTTGAAGTGCCGTCTCAGGGGGAGCAGGGAGGCCCGCTCGGGCTGTCGCTCGGGCGGCAGCGATTCCCATTGCGGGCCGCCCACCGACCCGAACAGGATCGCGTCGCTCGCCTCGCAGAGACGGACCGTTTCGGTGGGCAGTGCCTCGCCGCAGCGGTCGATGGCGCCGCCGCCCACGTCCGCCTCGGTGGTGTTCAGCGCAAGGCCGAACCGCTGCTGGACGGCCGTCAGCACCTTGATGGCCTCCCGCATCACTTCCGGACCGATCCCGTCACCGGCCAGCACTGCAATGCGTTTCACAAGGGCCCTTCCTCAAAGAGATGATACATCCCAACACCATTCAAATGGTTTCCGATGAAGGCGAAAATTTTTCTGTGGGAGCGGCTTTCCAGCCGCGACTCGTCCGGTGCTTCGGGATCGCGGCTGAAAGCCGCTCCCACCAATGGAGCGGCATTGCCGAAGGAGATGGCGCAATGCAGGACTCGGCCCGCGTTCAAATTCCCTAGTATCTCTCATCCGCGTATCCAAGCCATCCCCCCGCGTCCACCAGCGCCCGGTCGAAGTCGGCCAATGTGAAGGGGATCTCTTCCGCATGCCGTCCGGACCGGAATTCAATCACGTTGCGGTTGACATCGGCGGCGGCGTGGGTATCTCGCGTGGAAAATTCCCTGAAAAGGCGTGCCATGGTTTCGGCCGGCAGTTCGATCGCCAGCAAGCCGCAGTTGAACATGTTCTGGCGGAAGATGCGGGCGAAGCTCTCGGCGATCACCAGGCGGATGCCGTTGGCTTCCAGTGCCCAGGGGGCGTGCTCCCGGGAGGAGCCGCAGCCGAAATTCGCACCGGCCACCACCACCCGGCGGCCGGGGATGTCCCGCTTCGGGTCGAACCCCTCGAGCTTCAGGTCCTCCAGGAGGTATGGTTTGAGCGCCTGTCGCTCGATTTCGGTCAGGTACTTGGCCGGGATGATCTCGTCCGTGTTGATGTCCGCGCGGTTCAGAAACAGGACCTTGCCGCTGAAGTCTTTCATGTCTGCGATCCTATCGTCTATAGAGCGGGGAATTGGTGATGTGGCCGGCGACGGCTGACGCCGCGGCGGTCGCGGGGCTCATCAGGTGCACCATGCCGCCGCGGCCCATCCGGCCGTTGAAGTTCCGGTTCGAGGTCGAGGCGCAGACCTCGCCCTCGGCCAGGACACCGGTGCTCATCCCCAGGCAGGGGCCGCAGGTGGGGTTGGTGACGCAGAAGCCCGCGTCGAGAAACACCTGGAGGAGCCCCTCCGCCAGGGCCTGGGCGTAGATCGTGTAGGTGGTCGGGCACACGATGCCGCGCACGAGGGGGTGGATTTTCTTCCCCCGAAGAACGCTTGCCGCGCTGCGCAGGTCGCTCATGCGGCCGTTCGTGCAGGAGCCGATGAACACCTGGTCGATCCGGGTGCCCTCCATCTCCCGCACCGGTTTGACGTTGTCGGGTTTGAGGCCGAAGGTGGTCACGGGCTCAAGCGCGGACACGTCGTGCACGATCACCTCTTCGTAGACGGCATCCGGGTCCGGCCACCAGCGTCGGAAGTCCGCCGCGGCCGCTTCCCGGCTCGGGTAGGCGCCTCGGATGAATTCCCAGAGGTAATCGGCGGTGACCGCATCCGGGTAGCAGATCCCGCAGGTGCCGCCGGCCTCCACCGTCATGTTGCAGAGCGTCATGCGCGCCTCCATGTCCATGCCGGCCACCGTCGGGCCGTCGAACTCGATGATGCGGTGGGTGGCGCCGTTCATGCCGATGCGGCCGATCACGGACAGGATGATGTCCTTGGCGAACACCCCCGGCGCCAGCCTGCCGGTGAGGGTGATTTTCATGGTGCGTGGCGTGCGGAAGGCGCAGACCCCTTTGAGGATGGCCACGGCCAGGTCGGTCGTCCCCACGCCCGGGGTGAAGGCGCCAAAGGCGCCGTCCGTGCAGGTGTGGGAATCCCCCATGACCACGGCGTACCCGGGACGGATGAACCCTTTTTCCGGGAAGAGGACGTGGCAGACGCCGTTGCGGCCGACGTCGAAAAAGTCCGTGATGCCGTGGCGCCGAGCCCAGTCCCGCAGCACCTTGCCCTGGAGGGCCGTGTTCGAATCCTTGGCGGGCGTGACGTGGTCGATGACGGCCTTGATTCGCGCGGGGTCGAACACACGGTCCTTCCCGCGTTCCATCAGGTCCAGAATGGCGGTCGGGGTGGTGATCTCGTGGCAGAACACGGCATCCAGCCGCAGGACCCACACATCCGCCGCCGGCCGGTCCACCACATGGCTCTCGAAAATTTTCTCCGCAACGGTTTTTCCCATGCTTTTTTCTCTCATTTTTATTTAGAAAATATTCCATCGCCCGGTCCTTCAGGGCGATGGAATAATTTCTAATCGGTGTCCGTCTTCAGCACCGCCAGGAACGCGGACTGCGGGATCATGACCTTGCCCACCATTTTCATGCGCTTCTTGCCCTTTTTCTGTTTTTCGAGCAGCTTGCGCTTGCGGGTGACGTCGCCGCCGTAGCACTTGGCCAGCACGTCTTTGCGCATGGCGGACACGGTCTCCCGCGAGATGATGGTGCCGCCGATGGCTCCCTGGATGGCAATCTTGAACATCTGCTTGGGCATCTCCTCCTTGATCTTCTCGCAGGCCGTGCGGGCGCGGGGGATCGCGTTGTCGCGGTGCACGAGCTGGGACAGGGCGTCCACGCGCTCGCCGTTGATCAGGATGTCAAGCTTCACCAGGTCGGTCTGGCGGTAGTCCAACAGGTCATAGTCGAAGGACCCATACCCTTGCGTGATGGACTTCAGCTTGTCGTAGAAATCATAGACGACCTCGGCCAACGGCAGTTCGAAATTCATCTCCAGGCGGTCGCTCGTTAGATACTGATAGTTGGTGTTCGTTCCGCGCCGCTCCAGGCAAAGCTTCATGACCGCGCCCATGTAGCGGTCCGGCACGATGATCGTGGCGCGGATAAACGGCTCGAGGGTGAACTCGATCGTCGTCGGGTCCGGGAACAGCGAGGGGTTGTCGATGGTGATCTCGGAGCCGTCCCGCAGCCGGATGCGGTAGCGCACCGACGGCGCGGTCAGGATGAGGGAAAGGCCGTATTCACGCTCCAGCCGCTCCTGTACGACCTCCAGGTGCAAGAGCCCCAGGAAGCCGCAGCGGAACCCGAACCCCAGGGCAACGGAGGTGTCCTTCTCATAGACGATGGCCGCATCGTTGAGTTTCAGTTTTTCCAGCCCTGCCGCCAGTTCCTCGTAGTCGTCGGCCGCCACCGGGTAGATGGAGGAAAAAACCACCGGCTTGGCCTCCTTGAAGCCCGGCAGCGGCTCCGCGCACGGCCGTTCCTTGAGCGTGATGGTGTCGCCGCAGCGCGTGTCGCTGATGGTCTTGATCCCGGCGGTGAGATAGCCCACCTGCCCGGCGCAAAGCTCCGGCTGGGGGACCTGGCGGAGTTGGAAGATGCCGACCTCTTCGACCTTGTGGACGGCGTTGTTGGACATGAAGGTGATCATGTCTCCGGCCCGCACCCGGCCCTCAAAGACCCGGAAGTAGACCACCGTCCCCCGGTAGGGGTCGTAGTGGGAGTCGAAGATCAACGCGCGCAGTGGCGCGTCGGAGTCCCCGGCGGGAGCCGGCAGGCGCTCGACGATGGCCGAGAAAAGTTCGTCGATGCCGATGCCCTCCTTGGCGGAGACCAGCAGGGCGCCTTCCGGGTCGAGCCCCAGGTCCGACCGGATCTGTTGCTTCACCCGTTCGGGGTCCGCCGAGGGCAAGTCAATCTTGTTGATGACCGGGATGATCTCCAGGTTGTGCTCCAGGGCGAGGTACAGGTTGGCCAGGGTCTGGGCCTCCACGCCCTGGCTGGCGTCGACCAGCAGCAGGGCCCCTTCGCAGGCGGCCAGGGCCCGCGAGACTTCATAAGTGAAATCGACATGCCCCGGGGTGTCGATCAGGTTGAGAAAATAGCGCCGGCCGTCCTGCGCCGTGTAGGGGAGGCAGACCGTCTGGCTTTTGATGGTGATCCCGCGTTCGCGCTCGATGTCCATGGAGTCCAGGATCTGGTCCTGGAACTCCCGGTCCGTAACGATGTGGGTGGCCTGGATGAGACGGTCGGACAGGGTGGATTTGCCGTGATCGATGTGCGCAATGATGCTGAAATTGCGTATGATTTCCATGGACAGACCGGCAGGGAGGCGGATGGCTCACCGGCCGGTCCGGGCGCTGCGGCGGAAACCGGCGATGACTGCGAGCAATTGACTCCTCAGCCCTTTCCTTGTATGATTAGTGTGTTCAGCGAAAACTATTAATTAGCAGCGAATCTCTGCTGCTGTCAAGGCGGCAAACGGATCAACCGGTGACCGCGGGTGCGGTGCTATCCGCGTGCGTGCCTATTGGGAGGCTCCGGCGGTGACAAAGCGGATCCTGATTATCGATGACAAGCCGGATGTGCGCGACTCCGTGGGAGAGTTCATGCGCCGGGCCGAGTATGAGGTCGAATCGGCGGCTTGCGTCGAGGACGGCCTCGCCCTGCTGCGCGCAGCCCCTGTTGATGTCGTCATCACGGACATCGAGTTTCCCAGCGGGTTGGGCGGGCTTGACCTGACTCAGATCGTCAAGAGGGACCACCGCGCCGACGTGATCGTCATGACCGGCTACAGCCAGGAGTATTCCTACGAGGAGGCGGTCAGCCGGGGCGCCAGCGATTTCGTGATCAAGCCGTTCCGCACCGAAGAGCTGCTGCTCCGGGTGCGGCGGGTGTTGCGTGAGCGTGAACTGACCGAGGAGCGCAACCGGATGATGGAAAAGCTGCAGAAGCTCGCCGTGACCGACGGCCTGACAACGCTTTACAACTCCCGCCACTTTTTCAGCCAGCTTGAGCTCGAAGTGGACCGATCCGTCCGCTACCAGCACCCGCTGTCCCTGCTGTTGATCGACATCGATCACTTCAAGGACTTCAACGACGCCTTCGGCCATCTCGAGGGCGACAAGGTTCTGGTGCGATTCAGCCAGATCCTCAAATCCTGTTTGCGGACCAACGACTCCGCCTACCGCTACGGGGGCGAGGAGTTCACCGTCATTCTGCCGGAAACCGGCGCCGAGGAGTCCCGGACGGTCGCCCAGCGCATCCGCGCTGCCTTGGAAGCGGAGGTCTTCTACCCGCCTTCCGGCCCGTCCGTCGCCAAGACCATCAGCATCGGGGTCACCGAGTACAGCCCGGCGGAGCCCATGGCGGCCTTGATCCGTCGGGCCGACGAGGCCATGTACCTGTCCAAGCAGAACGGCCGCAACCGGGTTTCGGTGCTCTTAGCCCCCGCCCAGCGGGCTGCCCACCCCACCGCCTGAGCGTTCCCCCCTGCGATCTTCGCGTCTCTGCGGTGAAATCCGGCTTGCGTCAGCTCTGAATGGCGATTTTAAGAAGGAGATCCCCGCGGCGGCCGTCCGGAAGGGAATTGCCCAATCCCCGCAGGCGCAGCAGGGTGCCGTCGGCGACGCCGGGCGGCACGAGGACGCGCAGCAGCCGCTTCTGGAGGCCGCGGGGCACGCTGACCAGCTTGTGAGCACCGACGCGGGCCTCCTGGGCGGAAACGGCCACCGCGGCGTAAAGGTCCGGGGAGTCATCCCGGGCGGCCGGCCGGATGAGCTGCAGGCGGTCGGTGGTGGTCCGGGCGGCGATGCGCCGCAGGGGATCGGATATGCCGGTTCCGGGAAGTGCGTCGAACCCCTTGAGCAGCAGCATGCCGAACACAAACCCGCCGATGTGCGCCCACCATGCCACCCCGCCACCCAGGTCCCCGCTGCCGGCGGCGTTCAGGAACTGCAGAACGAACCACAGGCCCAGGAAGATATAGGCCGGGATCTCGATGAAGAAGGGGATGAACAGGATCGGGATCAGCGTGAGGACCCGCGCACGCGGGTACAGGATGAAGTAGGCCCCCATCACGCCGGCGATGGCGCCGCTGGCGCCGATGGTGGGAACACCGGAGGTGCGGTGCATCAGCATGTGGGCCAGGCCCGAGGTCAGGCCGCACAGTATGTAGAAGGCCGCGTACCGCAGCGGGCCGAGATGGTCCTCGACGTTGTCGCCGAAAATGACCAGCGACCACATGTTGCCCAGCAGGTGCCAGAACCCGCCGTGCAGGAACATGAAGGAAAAGAGGGCGAAGAGCTGCTGGCCGGCGCTGAAATAATCCCCGATCTGCGGGACGAAGTAGCGGGCGGGCACCAGCCCATGGTAGTAGATGAACCGGTCCAGGTGCGGGCCCTGGGCCAGCTGCACCAGGAACACCAGCACGTTGACGACGATGATGCCGTGCGTGACGAACGGCCGGGTGTGCGCCGGGACGGTGTCACGAAGCGGAATCATAAGCCTTGATTTTCTCGAGGTTGCCCCGGAGCTTCTGCTGCCGGTCCATCCATTCCTGCTGCTGGGCGTTGACCTTGGCCACCACCTCGGCCGGCGCCTTGGCGAGGAAGTCCTGGTTGTTGAGCTTCTTCGCGACGGATGCCAGCTCTTTGTCTATCTTCCCGAGCTCCTTTTCGAGGCGTTCGATCTCCTTGGCGAAGTCGATGATCCCCTCCAGGCGGACGTAGATGGTGACGCCGCGCGCGACGGCCGTGGCCGAGGCTTTAGGGCGTTCGGGTGCTGCGGACACGGACAGGGATTTCAGGCGTGCCAGGTTGATGATGGTCTCACGGTGGGTCTCGATCGTGGACCGTGCACCGGCGTCGGTGGCATGGATCACCGCCTCCAGAGCCATCCCCGGCGCGATGCCCATCTCCCCGCGCACGTTGCGGATCGCCGAAATGACTTCGATCAAGAGCCCCATCCGGTCCTCCGCATCCGGGTCGGGGCCCCCTCCGCCGGCGGCCGGGTGATCCGCCGGGAACTGCGCCCGCATGATGGATCCGTCGGCCCCGGGCAGCTTGTGCCAGATCTCCTCGGTTACAAACGGGATGAAGGGGTGCAGCAGGATCAGGGTGTCGTGCAGCACCCGCCAGAGAACGGCCCGGGAGGCGTCGCGGGCACCCTCGTCGAGTTTGCCCTGCAGGGCGGGCTTGATGGCCTCGAGGTACCAGTCGCAGAACTCGTGCCACACGAAGCCGTAAAGAGCGGCGGCGGCGTCGTTGAAACGATAGGCGTCGAGGGCCTGACGCATCTCGCCCGTCGCGCGGCTCAGGCGGGACAGAATCCAGCGGTCCGCCAGCGACAACCGCCCGGCCTCCGGGATTTCCTGGCGACGGTCCAGGTTCATCAGGGTGAAGCGGGCGGCGTTCCAGAGCTTGTTGATGAAGTGGCGGTAGCCTTCCACGCGCTTCTCGGACATCTTGACGTCCCGGCCCTGGGCGGCGAAGGCCGCCAGGGTGAAGCGGAAGGCATCGGTGCCGTGCCGCTCGATGATCTCCAAAGGATCGATGACGTTGCCCTTGGACTTGCTCATTTTATGGCCTTCCTCGTCCCGCACCAGGGCGTGCACGTAGACGTCGCGGAAGGGGATCTCTTTCATGAAGTGCAGGCCCATCATCATCATGCGGGCCACCCAGAAAAAGAGGATGTCGAAGCCGGTCACCAGCACCGAGGTCGGGTAGAACGTCTGGAGCAGGGCGGTCCGGTCGGGCCAGCCCATGGTGGAAAACGGCCAGAGCGCCGAGCTGAACCAGGTGTCCAGCACGTCCTCCTCCTGGACCAGACCGCTGCCGCCGCATTTCGGGCAGGCCTCGGGCGCCGCCATGGCCACCACCACCTCGCCGCAGTCCCCGCAGGTCCAGGCCGGGATCTGGTGGCCCCACCAGATCTGCCGCGAGATGCACCAGTCGCGGATGTTCTCCATCCAGTCGAAATAGGTGTTGGCCCACGTCTCGGGGATGATGCGGGTCTCGCCGTTGCGCACGGCCGCGATGGCTTTTTCGGCCAGGGGCTTGGCGCTTACGAACCACTGCCGGGAGAGATTGGGCTCGATGATCGTCTTGCAGCGGTAGCAGTGGCCGACGCTGTGGCGGTGGGGCTCGATCTTCTCGAGCAGCCCCAGTCCCGTCAGCTCGTCCACGACCGCCTGGCGGCAGGCGTAGCGCTCGAGGCCTTGAAAGCGGCCGGCCTCCGCCGTCATCCGCCCGTCGTCGCCGATGACCTTGACGCTCGGCAGATCGTGGCGCCGGCCGATCTCAAAGTCGTTCGGGTCGTGGGCCGGGGTGACCTTCAGGCCGCCGCTGCCGAAGCGCATGTCGACGTAGGCATCGCGGATGATGGGGATCTCCCGGTTCATGAGCGGCAGGGTCACGGCGGCGGCCTTGAGGTCGCGGAAGCGCTCGTCCTCCGGGTTCACGGCCACGGCGGTGTCGCCGAGCATGGTCTCGGGCCGGGTGGTGACGACGGTGATGCCGCCGCTGCCGTCAACGAAGGGGTAGCGGATGTGGTAGAGGTTGCCGTCGATGTCTTCGTGTTCCACCTCGAGGTCGGCCAGGGCCGTGTGGCAGCGGTGGCACCAGTTGATGATGTAATCGCCGCGGTAGATGAGCCCCTGGTGGTAGAGATCGACGAAGACCTTGCGCACGGCGCGCGAGAGCCCCTCGTCCATGGTGAACCGTTCGCGCTTCCAGTCGCAGGAGGCCCCCAGCCGTTTGAGCTGGTTGATGATGGCGCTGCCGAATTTCTCGCGCCACTGCCAGATTTCGGCAATGAAGCGCTCGCGGCCGAGCGCATGCCGGTCGGTGCCCTCTTGCGCCAGCTTGCGCTCGACCACGTTCTGGGTGGCGATGCCGGCGTGGTCGGTCCCCGGCATCCACAGCACGTTGTCGCCGCACAGGCGGCGGTAGCGGCAGAGGATATCCTGCAGGGTGTTGTTGAGGGCATGCCCCATGTGCAGGACGCCGGTGACGTTGGGCGGCGGAATGACGATGGAATAGCTGCGGCGCGGGCCTTGGTCCTCCGCCGCGAAAAGGTCGTTTTCTTCCCAGAAAGCGTACCATCGGCGTTCGACGTCGTGGGGCTCGTAACCCTTGTCCAGGAGATCGGGGCACATGCGATGGGTTTCCTCTCTTATGGATGCCTCATAAACCGATGCCCCCGGGTGCGGGGGCATCGGTTGAATATCAAATGAAGGCGTATCGGGCAATGCCTTTTGCCGGCGAGGCGGGACCGCGGCGGGCCCTCACGAGGCGGAGCCGCGGTCGTCGTCCTCGAGCAGGAGGCGTTTCAACCGTTCGATCTCCTTGGAGACGGCGTTTTCAATGGCCTGTTGGATGATCGACTCGATCGTGCCGCCCAGCTTGCGCTCGATGACGCGCTCGACCGCCGCTTCGATCTCGGCGGACGAGAGGCCGGGCGCGGCCGGGGGGGTGGCACTTTCCGCCGCCGGCGGGGGAACGCCCGGCGCGGGTTCGACCGGCGGCTGAAAGACGGCGGCGGCAGCCGCCGCTGCGGTTACAGCGCCGGCCTCGGCGGCGGCAAGAGCGGGCCCCATGTCGGTCTCCGGAAAAGCGGACTCGACGTGCGCGGCAAACACATCGAGGGCGGATGTTTCCTGACCGGGATCCGTGCCCCACTCCATGACCGCCGCTGCCGGCGGTGCCTCTTCGGTGGACGGTTCGGGAGACGGCGTCTCTTTGTCCAGATCGTCGAACCAGACGATGGCATCATCGATCTCGTCCTCCTCGACGTCGATCAACTCGAGACCCTCGTCCTCTTGGGGTTCCGGGCCTTTTTCCGCAGGCAGGGGCCCCTCGAGAATGTCTTCAACTTCGAGGACATCCTCCGCGTCAAGGAGTTGCTCGTCGAAGTCGGAGATCTCCTCTATTTCGCTGCCGCGTGCGGGGGGTCGTGCGTCGCTTTCGACGGAGGGCCGCCCCGCGCCCATTCCGGAGCTTGCTGCCGGGGCGCCCGTGGCCTCGTCGTCCTCTTCATCAAAATCAAAGCTGCCGAGATCGGCAAGGTCGGGAAGGTCGGCGGCGGCACTGCCGGCGGCAGGCCTCGGCTCGCCGAAGTCGAGCAGCCTCTTTTCGAGGTCGGAAAGAACGCGCTGAGGAATTTCCTCCGGGATTTCCTCCACGAGGTCGATGATGTCCTCATCCCCGTTGAGATCCGTCGGGCGGGACTGTGAATCTTTTTTCCATGTGTCGCTCATGCTATCCTCCCCACTTGCCGTGCGGTGCCGGCGAAGCTGCCGATAATTTCGAAAAATTAACATGATATCATTCTAATATCAAGCAGGCCGGCGGGTGCGCCTCACGTCCGCCGACCATCGCAAAATAATCATCGACAGCACCCCCTCTGTTGTGGCCATAATCGATGCATGACGGGGTCTGATCGAGCTCAGAAATCAGTTGCAGTCTTCCGGTCGGATGTCTTAAATGATCTCATCAACCCCTCACAAGGAGCCCACAAGGTGGCGTATGCGTTTTTTCTATGTCGAACCGTCTCAAATGACGGGATCCAAGGCGGTGCTTGAAGGGGCCGAAGCCTCGCATGTCAAAAACGTGCTCAGGCTCAGGCGCGGCGCTGCGGTGGGGCTGGTCGACGGCGCGGGGTTCGAGTACACCGCCGTGATCGACCGAATCGTGCCCGGTCGGGTCGAGCTGGCAATCACCGGCCGGAAGGCGGCCCCGGGTCAAGCGCCGGTCCGCATCTGCGTGGCGCAGGGCTGTTTGAAGGAAAAAAAGATGGACCGCGTCGTGCGCCAGCTGTCGGAGCTGGGCGCTGCCCGCTGGGTCCCGTTTATCTGCGAGCGCGCGGTGGCCCGGCCCGAGGCCGAACGGGCCTCGTTTCGGCGGGAACGCTGGCGCAAGATTGCGGTCGAATCCCTCAAGCAGTGCCGGCGCGGCAACCTGATGGACATTGCGGAGGTTACCAGTTTCGACGACGCGTTGGAGCAGGGTCGATCGTGCGCGGCGAGGATCTTGTTCTGGGAAAAGACTTCCGAACCACTGACGGTGAACCGCGCGTGGGGGGCGGCGGGAACGCCTCCGTCCGTCATGGTGATGCTGGGACCGGAGGGGGGATTCACGGAGCAGGAGGCCCGGGCGGCGGAGGCGGCGGGCTTTGTCGCGGCCGGGCTGGGCCCGCGCATCCTGAAGGCGGAGACCGCCGCCGTGGCGGCCTGTGCCCTCGTCCAGTATCTTTTCGGAGACCTGGGGCCGCACCAAAAAAATCTTGACAAAGAACGGCCGCTCACCTAAAAACAGCAGGCTGAATACGATTTTTGCAGTGCGTGCCGAGGTAGCTCAGTCGGTAGAGCAGGGGACTGAAAATCCCCGTGTCGGCAGTTCGATTCTGTCCCTCGGCACCAGT
>CAVQTH010000010.1:0-81359 GCA_963716325.1 uncultured delta proteobacterium
TGCGAAAAAGGACGGCACTACTCAGAACGATTATTGCTTCCGTTATTTCTCCTTTTCTTTAAGCGATACATTCAGTCGCCATTTCCGTTCCCCTTTACAACCTGAATGATAGCGTGGGTTTTGTTAATAGCTCAAAATATATAGTGATTATCGCCCGTTATTATCTGTAACTTTAGGCAAAACAGGCTTCCCAGCTACAAGCGCGCTCCAGCACTTGAAAAAGAATGGTGACAGAAAGTAGAATGGGGACGGTAGAAGGGGAACGGGTATGAAAATATGAATACTCTGGTACCCTGTTACCATTTTCAGGAATGATTGACGGGCCCGGGCACCGCTGGTAGATTCAAGATCGATGTCCAAAGTGCATTCTCTTATCCAGCTGAATAATCAAGTGATGAACCCAAAGCCGCAATGGCGTTTCCGGGAGATGCAGCCCGGAGAGATGAATGTCGACCCGATCGAGGGCGAATTTTTTACCACTGAGGCGCTAAGAAGTATCACGGACGCGCTGGTCCGCGAATCTATTCAAAACTCTCTCGATGCATCCGCCGGGGGCGACCCTGTAACGGTGCGGTTCTCACATCACCAGAATCCAATCGCCGGCGTTGATTCAAACGAGCTTCGAAAACTATATATAGACGGTCTTTCTTCGCATCTGCATTCCAAGCACTCGGGCCTTCCGGAAGCGCCTCCCTTGATCGAACCGCTGAGTTTCATGGTGATTGAGGATTACGGTACGCGGGGTCTTCAAGGGGATGTACTGCAGTATGATGACCTGGATGATGATATCGAAAAAAACGACTTTTTTTATTTTTGGCGCAACATCGGTCGGACGAAAAAAGAGCTGACCGACCTGGGGCGTTGGGGATTGGGTAAAACCGTCTTCCAAGCGGCCTCACGCATCAATACCTTTTTCGGTCTCACCTTCCGCAAAGATGATGGCCAGGCCTATTTGATGGGGCAGTCTGTTCTTAAAATCCATAAAGTCGACGGTTCTCGCTACGCACCCTATGGGTATTTCGGGCTCTTTAGTGGCCATCTCGCTTTACCGGTCGAAGATTCAGACTACCACGAAACGTTTTCAAAGCATTTTTCATTAGATCGAACCGACAAGCCCGGCCTCTCCGTGTTGATTCCCTACCCGGATAAGGAAATAAACCTCAGAGGTTGCGCCAACTCGGTTATTCGACATTATTTTTTTCCAATTCTGGCCGACCGGCTCATCGTTGAGTTCAAGTTCGACGGCAAAAAGATCAGGCTTGATGCACTGAACCTTGGCGAGTATCTCAAGAAATCCCAGTGGGCGGAAAAACAAGGGCTTCCCGGCTTGATGGATCTGGCGCGCTGGGCCATTCAACAGCCGAAAGAAACGTTCATTCAGCTGAAGGAACCCCAGTCTGGAAAACGTCCCAAACTCACGGAGGACCTATTCAGCCTTGAGCAGTTGGATTCGATTCGGCGAGATTTTGCCGAAGGCTGCCGGCTGGCTTTCCACGTTCCGGTCGCGGTTATAAAACAATTCGGAGATAAAATTTCCCACACCGGCTTTTCTGTATATCTGGAACGAGATGAAAAACTGGATAAACCGGAAGATCATTTTATTCGGCAGGGGATAACCATCCCTGAGGTTTCCTCTCTCAAGCACAAGGGAATCCGCGCGATCGTTTCCATTACCGAAAGCGATTTGTCAGCTTTTTTAGGCGATGCGGAAAACCCTGCCCACACGCAATGGGAACGCAATTCGAAGAAGTTTAAAAGCAAGTATAAGTTGGGCCCGGCCACGTTGGACTTTGTCAAGTCCAGTCCCAGGGAACTGGTCAAGATTCTGACCCAGCCCAAAAAGGGCCGCGACGAGAACCTGCTGAAGCATATCTTTTCGATGCCCCTTGAATCGGTCGGTAGCGCTGAAAAGCCGGGAAAAGACAAATCCGATAAGGGGAATAAACCGCCCGGGGATGGGGATATCGTCGAACTCGAGCCCGGCAGTTATCTGCAATTGAGTGCCATCAAGGGCGGTTTTCGGCTGAGTCGCCGGACAAAGGCAACTCAAGTCCCGCGTTTTATAACCCTCTGGATTGCCTACGAGGTCCGCAGCGGTAACCCCTTTAAGAAATACACCTCGCTTGATTTTGATGTAACCAAGGAGCCCATCCAAATAAGGTTTGAAGGCGTCAAACCCATGCTCTGCAAAGAGAATACGATTCAGATCGAGGTGATCCGAAGCGATTTCAGAGTGACGGTGACCGGCTTTGATACTCATCGTGATTTGCGCGTGAGAACCCATCCTTAGAACGGGCTATGATTCGGAAAATTAATTTTACAGGCCGAAAAAAGATTAAGCGGACGAATGTTCGTGTGGATATCCTGCGGGATGCCGAGGGCCGGAGATTTTTTAACCTTCATGTGGATCTAACCGATCTCAGGCTGCCTGCGAATGCCCACATCTACGCTGAGGCCTACCACCGAACGGCATACCAGCGGTACGATTTCGGGAACCTGTCCAATCAGAAAAGCCCGGAGGACCGACGGCTGAACCGTTTTTCAGGTGCGACCATCCCTCTTTTCCGGGTCAAAGTGGTGGATCGAACGTCGGCGCATGGGCGTATTCTGGCTGCGCTTGACAAGATTCGACCGGAGAGCGTTGACAGCGAGCCGGCCGGCAGCCACTCGCTGTTGTTTGTCGAATATGATGACCTGGGGAATAAAATCTGGCAGCTCGATCTCGACGGGGATTGGCCGGTTTTAAAGTTGAATCAAAAGGTGGATGAGATCAGTCTGGTGGCCAGTTCGGACCATCGCTTTTTCGCTTTGGTGTATCCGGAGGTTTTTCGACAGGTTTTGACGAAGATTGTGATTGAAGATGAACACACTGATTCGGATTGCGATGATGATTGGCCTAGTTTGTGGTTGAAACTTGCGCGTCAATTACCCGGCATGGGCGATCCACCTGCTTCGAAAGGTGAGCAGGAGAGCTGGATTGACAATGCGACCGAAGCCTTTTCAGCAAAGTTCGACGTGCTTGCAAAATTCAATCAGGCGCTTCAAGAACTCCAATAGGATCCGATGGAGCTGAGAAAATTTACAGATAAAGGATTGGAGCAGTTCCGGGGTTACCTTCACAAACTGGGTGAGGGTTCACCTGCAGAGCTCCCGTTGCACCTGCTGACCGATCCTGAATTTTCGAAACCCATGCGCGGCGGTGTGCAGCTTGAACATGCCCAATTTGTATCAAGGTTGAACTTGGCCCGGTTTTTAGACCAAACATTTGAAGAGTTGCCCGAGCGGCCCGACAAACTTGTGAACGACGTCCATTTGTGGAGCTGGATGTCGCTTTTTTATTTCGATCAGGTATGTCCGGCCAATGATAATGGCAGGCGCAAGCCTGGAAGAGATTATAGACACATTCCCGAACCCGGTTACCCTAATGGCCACAGGCACCTAATGGTGGGACCCTATCTGGTTTACACGGTATACGGTTGGGGTGATGAACTATCCAAACTGCTTCTGCAGACAGCTCTATCCATTGAGAGCCATTTCCATCACCAGGTTGCCACACGACAGAGCTTTATCACCAATAGAGGAATCATGGAGGCGCTGCACATCCTCTATTACGACGATACCCATAATAAGCCCAAGCGCGGCCCGATCATGAACAAGAACGCTTCGGGTTCGCTTTACCGGTTCATAGACGTCATCCAACAATTGGATGTGACCTACGACCTCTACAGCATGTCGGGCCCCGAAATTGTCAGCCTTCTTCCAACAGAATTCACCCACTGGCTGGATAAGCAGCTAAAGCTTCAAACGCAAATTTGACGCGGATCCATTGCCACGAAGAGCCCGCATAGACGCATCCGCTGCGTTTTGTTGACAATCGATCCGGTTGAATTAAACTTTCAAAGCTGTCGGACCTGATGAATGCGGCCGCCGGCTTTCTGCCGGATGCGCTGTGGCGCAGCGAGGCGCTGCTTCGCGCGATCGGCAAAGCCGGGAGCCTGGTTCTCGGAGCCGGCCGCATGAACCTGATCGGGGCGGTTCCCAACGGCCAAAGATTTCGGGCAAACCCGAAACGCATCTGGGTGATTGAGTACAGCCGGGCGAACGTCTGCGGCCGGGACTTGGGGGAAATCGGGCCGCTGGCCAAGCAGGTCCGGCTGGGGGATTTCTGGATTCCGCAGCGCGGCCGTTTTTTCACCGGCAGCTCCTATCTGGAGCCCTTTGACGCTGCCCGCCACATTTCTGTGACTTCGCGCGGAGGCGGCAGCGACGACTGCTGCATAGCCTGCGCCTGAATACCAAACAGGGCATTCGGCATATTGTCTTCCTGCTATCGCGCAGCTTAATGCTTGGACGTTGCGGCTTTCAAAAACCCTCGATTTTCACCCTCTGTTTGCCTGCTGTAAAAATCAACACTTCAATCTACTGATAATATTATGTTTAATTAAACTATCGATAATGCTTGCAATTCTCTTAACTCGGACTATAATATCTCCAAAAGCAATGGACCACCCGGCTTCAACAATTACAGAATGAACCTTGAGGCGGCTTCTGCTGCTTTTAAGGTTTAAAATTAAAAAGTGGAAGGTCGGAGGTGGCCAAGCTTGATGTCTCTCGAATACGCGTGCATCTTTCGGACGTTTTGCTTCAACCGAGGTGAGATGTCCGTAAATAACGGTATTCCGAGAAACATCACTCCTCTAAGGCAGACCTGAACGGGATCTGCCTTCTTCGTTTTTCTGACTTTATCCGATCAACTTTCATGAATCCATATTGATTTTTTTTCATTTGATTACCAGGATCATCGCCAATCAGAGGAAAGCGACATGGAAACAATTTCTGAAGGACTTAGCAAGGCTCGACCTCTAAGACGGGGAGGCTCCTTGCATTTGAATGGAAAAGAAATGAGGCCCTACGTGCAAGGAGCCCTAGATGGCCTGTGTGCCATTTACGGCATCGTCAACGCGGCGCGGATCATTTCCGATATCGGGGAAGAGGAATCCAAGAAGCTGTTCAAGCAGATTCTTAATTACCTGGAAAGCAGCGGAGATCTCGGCAGAGTGCTGACGGAGGGAATCGGATTGAACACGGTCGGCAGCATTCTGCGGGACGTCGCGAACGGCAGGATCCATGACCGTAACATGCCGTTTAAACACCGCCCCGACACATCCTTGGATGAATTCTGGTCTGAAATGATATCATTTCTCGAAGGCGGGAGCAAAAGAGCCATACTGATCGGCGTGGGCGGTCGAATGTGGGATCATTGGTCCATCGTTCACGCTATCAGCGACAGGCAGGTCTATTTTTTTGACTCCCACAAACTCAAGAGCCTTAAACGAAGCCGCTGTACAACAGTCCGCCCCACTACGGTTCGCCCGCATCTGCTCTGTCCAACGCATACCTATTTCCTGTCATAGTTTGATTTGCCTTCGCCGAAATGCCCTGTCGCTTGCGGCAGGGATGAAAGGCTAGGCGACCCGCCGAAGCTCGCCAGAGCGAAGGTGGGTTGGGCTACGGCGAATTCCGCTCGGATACCCCGCCGCTCGCGGCGGGGAGCTGCATTCGACGCGTTGAAGGTGGAGTTTCTGCTGTGCGCGGCATGGGGCCGCAGCGGGCACCTGTTTCAAAACCGTTACAAGTCGATTCTCTTGTGCCTGAACACCAAACGAAGCATTGAGCACGGGTGGAGGGTCCGTTGACCGGTGATGCACCTTCTGATAGCATCTTCCCATGCCGATCGATCTCGAGAAGTTCAAAGCCGAAGCTCCTGCGAAAACTGAAAACCGCCGAGGTCGACATTCTCCTGCTGGTGCCGGTCTGACCCAAGTGCCATCAGAATCAGTGGAGGCGGCCGGATTACCTGGATGTTGCTTCGGCTGAAGAACGATGATCGGGTTATGGTTCTTCCGGACGCTTGCGATACCCCAGGGCCCTCAAAAGGGCATCTGACAGGGATTTTTTGATATCGGTGCAGTTTATCTTGATGCCTTCTGGTGTAACGATGAGGCTGCTTTCGAGAACTGAATTGATTTTGCTGCAGGCATCGAACAATAGTGGGGCGGCTGCGAGGAGGTATGCTTCTTTGACCCGGGTATCTTCACCGGTCTTTTTTCTCGGCAACACGGCGACAACGGAAGAATTTTCTGCGATGACACCGACCGCCTCGCCTTTTTTCTTTACACGCCAAGAGACGTTTGAGGGCGTTTGCATGTATGGATTATCGGCAAAACGAAAATAAAACTTGAGAGATAGTTCTACCGCTTGCGTCAAGCGTCTATCTTGCTCCTGGCAGTTATCGTCGAGTTCCCTTGCCTGTCGCTTGGTTGCGACAACCCTTCAACCTCTATTTTAGTTCAGGGGGTGAATATGCCGAAGAAGAATCCCACTACCGGCCCCGATGGCGTCACTCGTCGCGGGTTTCTGACGTCGATGGGCGCCGGCGCAATCGGCGTGGCGGCGTCGGAAGATCTGTTCGCGGCCGGCCGGGAATCGGTCGAGTCTCCGCTCATGCCGGCGGGACGGACCTCCAGGGTCTCCCTGCGGGTTAACGGCGAAACCCATGTGGTGCTGGCAGAGCCGCGCTGGACATTGCTCTACGTTTTGCGCGAGGTCATCGTCCTGACGGGCGCCAAACCCGGGTGCGAACGCGGGGAGTGCGGCGCCTGCACGGTACTGATCGACGGCGTTCCCCGCTACGCCTGCCTCACCCTTGCCGCCGAAGCTCAGGGCAGGGAGGTCACAACCCTGGAGGGACTCATGGACGGCGAGACGCTCGGGCCCGTGCAGAAAGCCTTTGCGGAAGCCGATGCCTTCCAATGCGGCTATTGCACCCCGGGCCAGATCATGGCCGTGGAAGGATTGCTGCGCGCCAACCCCAATCCGTCCGCAGAGCAGATCCGTATCGGAGCGAGCGGCAACCTCTGCCGCTGCGGCGCCTACAAACACATTTTCGAAGCCGCCCACCGCGCGGCCGAACTCAAGCGCGGAAAGTGAGGACACCCATGGCGGACGATAACAAAGACATCTACTATGTCCAGGGATTTCCGGTGCCGGAAACGCCCCTGCCGGGAAAAGAGCCGGCGGCCTGGAAGGAGACGAACGTGGTCGGCAAGCGTCTGCCGCGGGTGGATGCCTACGAGCGGGTCAGCGGCTCGGCCGTTTATCCATCCGACGTCCATCTGCCGAACATGCTCCATGGGGCGATTCTGGGATGCCCGCACCCTCACGCCCGCGTCCGACACGTCGACACGAACGCAGCGTCCAAGATGCCCGGCGTCCGGGCGGTCATCAGCGCCGCCACGCCGGAAGCCGATCGGCTGTGGAAAAAGGACGCCGCGGGGGAAGCGCGCCTGTTCGATCCTCAATGCCGCTTCGAGGGCGAGGCGGTGGCGGCGGTGGCCGCCGAAACACCTTACCAGGCCCGGGACGCCATAAATGCCATCCGGGTCGACTACGACGTGCTGCCGTTCGTGGCCGACGAGCGCCGGGCGCTGCAAACCGGGTCACCCCCCGTTCATCCGAAGGGCAATCTATCCAAGACGGACACTTACGAACGCGGCGATGTGACCAAGGGCTTTGCGGCGGCCGATGTGGTGTTGGAAGAGAGCTACCGCACCGAGTGCGAGTTGCATACTCCTCTCGAGCCTCACGGCTGCGTGGCCAACTGGGAGGGAAACTCGCTGACCGTCTGGGAATCCTCCCAGGGGGTCTACGCGGTCCAGTCCAAGGTCGCTGAAGTATTGAAGCTCCCGATGGCGCGGGTGCGGGTCATCGGCCACTACATGGGGGGCGGGTTCGGAAGCAAGCTCGAGGCCGGCAAGTACACCGTCATCGCCGCCCTGCTGGCCAGACAATCCGCCCGTCCGGTGAAGTTGCTCTTGACGCGCGAGGAGACCTACCTCGCCGTGGGGAATCGCCCCCCCTGCAATATGACGCTCAAGGCCGGCGCCAAGCGGGACGGGACGCTCACGGCGCTGGAATTCACCTGTCTCGCCACGGGCGGGGCCTACCCGGCCGGCGGAACTTCGCTGGTGGACTGGCTCATCCGCGACCTCTACACCTGCCTCAACGTGCGCACGACATGCACCGACGTTTTCATCAATGCCGGTCCGGCCCGGCCGTTCCGCGCGCCCGGCCACCCGCAGGGGGCCTGGGCGCTTGAACAGATGATGGATGCCCTGGCGGAGGCCGTCGGCCTGGACCCGGTTCAGCTCAGGCTGAAAAACATCCCCGCCGTCAGCCAAGCCCGCGAAGGCAACCCGGCCTACACAACTACCGGCTTCAAGGAATGCCTCGAGCAGGGGGCCGCCGCCTTCGGCTGGGAAAAGGCGCGCCGGGAAACCGGCTCAACGGCCGGCCAGGGCCACATTCGGCGAGGCGTCGGAATGGCGGGCGGCCTGTGGGTTGCGGGCGGCGGCCGGCCGCCGTCCACCGTGATGGTGAAGCTCTTCTCCGACGGCAGCGTCAACCTCAACATGGGCGCCAGCGACCTCGGGACCGGCACGAAGACCGTGATGGCGATGGTCGTGGCCGAGGAGCTGGGAATCACACCCGAAGCCATCCAGATCGAGAACGCGGATACCGGCACCACCCAATACGCAACTCCCAGCGGCGGCAGCAAGACGGTGCCCACGGAGGCCCCGGCGGTGCGAAACGCTGCCGTGCAGGTCAAGCAAAAGCTGATGGAAATGGCGGCCGAGGCGTTGAAGACGGACCTATCGGAGCTGGCCTACCAGGGGCGCGAGATCGTATCGCGCCAGGATGGCTCCAAGCGCATCGCGGTGAAGGATCTCGATGCCCTGAAGCGGCAAGGGGTTGTGGTCGGCGTCGGTTACCGCGGCCCCAACCCGAAGAACAAGGTCGTCAATCCCTTTGCTGCGCAGTTTTGCGAGGTCGAGGTGAACACGAAGACCGGGGAGCTGAAGATCCTGCGGTTCGTGGCGGCCCACGACAGCGGCCGGGTGATGAACCGGCTGACCTATGACAACCAGGTTTTCGGCGGCATCACCATGGGGATCGGCCTCGCTACGACGGAGGCCCGCATTATAGACGCCGGGCAGACCGGCAAAATGGTCAACCGCAACTGGCACGACTACAAACTGCCGACCGCTCTCGATGTGCCGGTTGATATGACCAGCCTTCCGATCGAAATGGCGGACACCGAAGCCAACAACACCGGCGCGAAAGGCCTCGGCGAGCCCGTGACCATCCCCACCGCGGCCGCCGTCGCCAATGCGGTTCGTCACGCGACCGGCCTGCGCATCACCCAAACCCCCATCAACCCGCTGCAGCTGATTCAACGGCTGGCGGACCGCCGGAAGGAGGGATGAGGCATGTTCCCAGACTTTGACTACGTTCGGCCGAAGTCGCTTCAGGCGGCGATCACCCATCTTTCGGGCCCGGGAGCGGTGGTGCACGCCGGGGGCACGGACCTGATCGGCTGCCTGCGCGAGCATATCTTCGCGGTCAAAAAAGTCGTCAGCATCAGTGCCGTGAGGGAACTGCACGGCATTGCCGAAGGCGCCGACGGAACGCTGCGGATCGGTGCGCTGACCACCGTCCGCACGGCGGCCGAGCACCCGCTGGTCCGCCAGCGCTTCAGCGGTCTCGCTCAAGCGGCCTCCGAAGTCGGCAGCCCGCAGCTGCGCAACCAGGGGACCATCGGCGGCAACATCTGCCAGAAACCGCGCTGCTGGTACTACCGGGGGGATTTCAACTGTCTGCGCAAGGGCGGCGGCACCTGTTTCGCCGTCGACGGGCAGAACCAGTTTCACTGCATCTTCGGGGGCGGCGGCACCTGCTTTATTGTTCACCCCTCCGACACGGCCCCGGTCCTGGTGGCCTTCAAGGCGACGGTGCGTGTCGCCGGGCCCAAAGGGGTGCGCGATGTGCCCATGGAGAAATTCCACGTGCGGCCCGAGGTCGACGTGCGGCGTGAAACCGTTCTGGAACCGCGCGAGATCGTCACCGAAATTCGTATCCCGCCAGCGGCCGCAGGAACCCGAAGCTCGTACCGCAAGGTGCGGGCGCGGGGTTCCTGGGATTTTGCGCTGGCCGGCGTTGCGCTGGCGCTCAGATTCGACGGCAGGCGGGTGGTGGACGGCCGGGTGGTTCTCAGCGGGGCCGCGCCCGTGCCCTGGCGCAGCGCCGAGGTGGAGCAGGTGATCCGCGGCAAGGAGCTCGATTCCAAGGTCATTGCCGCTGCGGCGCAGGCCGTTGTTGCAGGGGCCGAGCCTCTCGAAAAGAACGGTTACAAGATTCCGCTGTTTCAGGGTGTGATCGAGGAGGAATTGACCCGCATGAGCGCCGCTGCTTGACTTGACTCGGGGCGAGGGGTATATTCGCACGACGGGGCATCCCTGTTGAAATGACGGTTGGTGTCTATCGAAACGATGCCGTTTTTTCCCCATGAAGTAATAAAAGGGGATGACGGAGCATGGCGATTTCTTTCCCGGCGGCGGTGCTCATGTAGTGGGCGTCGGGGGTGATGCCGACTCTCCCGATGTCGAGCCGGTCGGCGTCCCAGCAGGTGCCCAGGGTAGGGTCATCGGTGGTCAGGCCGGACGTGTGAAGGCGGATGGCCTGCTTGAGCTGCTCGAGCCGGTCCCGGTCGAGGGCGAAGACGAACGGCACGATCCGGTCGAGCTTTCCGCCGCCCGGGGGCCGTGGTCAGGGTCGTCCCCGTCGTCCAGCCGGCAGGAGTCGTGGAGCAGAGCGAAAAGGCGCACCACCGTCAGGTCGGCACCACTGTTTTCGGCAATGCGCAGACCGAACGCCTCGACCCGTTGCCAGTGCCTTGGCCCGTGGATGGAGAGCGGGCCGCAGCTGAAAACAGACATCACGTAGTCGCGGATCCCGGCAAGCCAGATTTCGGAAGGGCTTTTTACATTTGCAATTCTTTTGACTGTCTTTCTCATCTCCACCTGCTTCCCGCCGGCCCTTCAAAAAGAATCCTGAGCCGCCGATTATTGACAACCCCCAAGATGGGGGTGAAAACCGACCCGCCGTTCACGAACCGTTGTTGGTTCAGAGTTCTCCAGGGCCTTCATTTCCCGACGTTTCGCACAACGCTCTCGTAAAACGTATCGATGATTTCCAGGAAGTCGTTCTTCAGGATCCCTGGCGTAACCGCTTGTTCCGGTTCCGGGCAGCGATCGGCAGGGATGTCACTTATATCGGCTCATTGGCGGCCCGACTTGACCCCATTCAGGAAACTTTGACCGTTTCTGTCAAACCCCCACGCTACCATGGGTCAAAGAGAGCGCGCAGCAGTAGCCCGGGAGTTGAAGGTGGTGCAACTTTGACGCCTATCCGGCCAACGACAGTTCCACCCGCCGGACGTCGTCGGTGTAGTGAGCCAGCATCTCGGCGGCCTCGATGCGGATCTCCTCCCGCAACGACTGCGGTGCGAGCACCTGTGCTTTCGAGCCCCAACGCAGCACCCAGAGTTTGATCTCGCGGGTGCCGGCGACCTCGGCCTCGAAGAGGACCGAGCCGTCCTTGCGGACGGCGACCTTCTGGGAGGGGTGCCAGGTTTTCTCGAGAACGTAACCGGCGGCATCCGGGGCAAACAGGATCTTCACTTTGACGGGCTCTCCCTGGAAAACGCCGAAGCTCGTCTCCATGAAGCGCTCGGCGTCGAAATCGGCCGGTTGGATGAAAGTGTCCCCGGTCGCCTTGAGGGATCGAATGCGGTCGACGGCGAAGACGAGCACGCACTTTTTCAGATGGCACCGGCCGATCAGGTAGAAGGTGCCGCCATGGAACCACAGGGCGTAAGGGTCCACGCGCCGCCGGGTGACTTTGTTGCGGCTGAGGGTGAAGTAGAGGATGTCTACCGTGGACCGTTTCAACACGGCCTCGCCGAGAGCATCGAGAGTGTGCTTGAGGGGTCCGTAGGCCTTGTGGGGCTCCCGGCCCGCCCGCAGGCACCGCTCGATGCGGCCGAGATAGTTCAGGGTGTCGGGCGCGAGAACGGCCTTGATCTTGCGGAACAGGGTATCCAGGGAATCGTGAAAAACGGTGCCGCTGAGCGGTTTGAGCAGGTCCCGCCCGAAGTAGAGCGCCATGAGTTCCGGCAGGCTGACGGGGAGGGAAAAGCCGTTGCGGGCCCCTTCCATCAGGCTCCAGCGGTTGGTCCCGTTGGTGCGGTCGATGCAGATCGGGAAGCCGGCCGCCTCCAAGGCCTCGAGGTCGCGATAGAGCGTGCGCAGGTGGCAATCCAGGTCCTGCGCGAGTTCCCTGACGGTCTTGCCGCGGCGAGACACGGAAAGTCTCTGGATGATCTTCCACTGCCGGGCCAGTTGGTCCCCGCGTGCCATGCTGCCTCCACTTGATTGCTTGCCTGCGGCGTGCAGGTGAGGGTAAATCCAGGCGTCGTTCGACATCGCCCCAGCCTTTGGGCCATGTAGCAGGTATCGGCCAACCTACCGGAATTCTTTAGAAGCTGCTCTGCTGCTCGACGGCTGAAAAAGTGAACGGCCGCGTTCCTGAAACGCGGGCACCCAATTTGTTTGACCATATCTGTCAAACTGCGGGGGTACAATCAGCAACGAGAGACTTAAGCGTCAAGTCTTTCTGCAGGCTAGGGGATATGATTTTGACCGCTGGGTCAGGCGAGTGGCAGCGCTTTTCGAAATGCCCTCCACGGAAGTGCTGCGGGAAGGCAAATATGCCCGCACCGTTGAAGCCGGCAGCGTGTTGTGCTACAGGGCGAACCGAGAACTGGAGATCAGCAAGGTGGAACCGGCCTGGAGACTGAAAATTGCTCAGCCCACGGTGACCCAGTCGGTCGCCCGTGGTGAAAAGGTGGTTGCTGAGTGATGGAAATCCAAAATATCGGGAGGAAGTTATGCCGCTTCATGTGGTTCGGCTCGGAAGCGCAAGACTGGAAGGGGAGGGGCTGCGGATCGGGACGGTGCGGCGGCCGCCGCGCGGAGTTCCGAAGGCCGAGTTCGCCTCCCGGAATTTCTACGACGTCTGGCTCCCCGATCTTGCACCCAGCGAGGAGCTGCTCAAGCTCGGCCAGGCGGCGGCCGGGGACGATGAACACTGGCGCACCTTTGTGAGGCGCTACCGCTCCGAGATGAGACAGCCGGAGAAGATCCGCCTGCTCGATCTACTGGCGGCCCTGTCCCGGCAGACCAACTTCTCGGTGGGATGCTACTGCGCCGACGAGCGCCGGTGTCATCGGTCGGTGCTGCGTGAGCTCCTCGCCGCCCGCGGCGCCCTGTTCGCATAGGCCAGGAGCATGCGGGATGGCCCGGATCCGACATGAACCGAATCCAGTACCTGTGACGAAAAGGAGCCCCTCGTGGAAAAATCTCAGGCATTGACGCTCCTGCAGCGCGCTCTGGGGGATTCGAAAGCCAAGCTGAGGCCGGGGCAGTGGGAGGCGATCGACGCGCTGGTGAACCACCGGCGGAAGCTCCTGGTGGTGGAGCGCACCGGCTGGGGCAAGAGCCTGATCTACTTCGTAAGCACACGGGTGCTGCGCGACCGGGGGCAGGGGCCGACCTCTGATCGTTTCCCCCTTGCTCGCCCTGATGCGGAACCAACAGACGGCGGCCGATCGCCTGGGCATCCGCGCCATCAGCATCAACTCGACCAACCGCAGCGAGTGGCCGGCGCTTCAAGCGGAAATCCTCGGCAACAGGGTCGATGCCCTGCTGATCTCACCCGAGCGGCTGGCCAACGACTCGTTCGTGGAGGCGGTCCTGCTGCCCGTGGCCAACCGCATCGGCATGATGGTGGTGGACGAGGCGCACTGCATCTCCGATTGGGGTCACGACTTCCGGCCGGACTACCGGCGCCTGGTCAACATCCTGAAGCTGATGCCGCCCAACATCCCGGTGCTCGGCACGACGGCGACCGCCAACAACCGGGTCCTGGATGACGTGAAGAGGCAGCTGGGGGGCTTCGAAACCCAGCGCGGGCCTCTCATGCGGGAGAGCCTGCACCTTCAAACCGTTCGCCTGGCGGACCAGGCCGAACGGTTGGCGTGGCTGGCGAAATATGTCCCGAAGTTCGCAAGCACCGGGATCATCTACACCCTGACGAAGAAGGATGCCGAACAGGTGGCCGGTTGGTTGAGGCTGAACGGGGTCGAGGCCCACGCGTATTACAGCGGCATCGAGGCAGAGGGCTTCCCGGATTCGGACGCGTACCGGCAGCACCTGGAAGCGCAACTGCTCGGCAACGGCTTGAAAGCCCTGGTGGCGACGACGGCCTTGGGCATGGGCTACGACAAACCGGACCTCGGCTTCGTGATCCACTACCAGGCGCCCGGCTCCATCGTGGCCTATTACCAGCAGGTCGGCCGGGCCGGTCGTGCGATCGGCCGGGCTCTGGGACTGATGATGGCGGGACGCGAGGACGAGGACATTCACCAATTCTTCCGATCGACCGCCTTCCCCGACGAAACCCGCGTGAACAGCATCCTCGCGGCGCTCGAGGCCAGCGACGGCCTCGCGGTCAAGGAACTGCAGGCGGAGGTGAACCTGGCGCAAGGCCAGATTGAGCAGGTGTTGAAATACCTCAGCGTGGAAAACCCGGCCCCGGTCATCCGGCAAGGTTACCGATGGCTCAGGACGGCGGTCCCGTACCGGCTGGACCACGATCGCATCCGGCGCCTGACTCAAAAGCGAGCGCTCGAATGGGAAGAGGTGCAGGGCTATCTTGACACGGGCGAGTGCCTGATGGCATACCTCGGGCGGGCACTGGACGACCCCCACGCCGCGAGGTGCGGCAAATGTGCCAACTGCATGGCGCGACCGGTCGTCCCGATGGAGCTCGACCCCGAGCTCATTCGGCAGGCGCTCCAGTTCCTGAAGCAATCCGAGCTCAATATCGAGCCCAGGATCCAGATCCCGAAAGGGGCCTTCGAGACCTATGCGCTCGGCGGCAACCTCCCGCCGCAACTGCGCGCCGAACGGGGGCGCGTTCTGTCCCGCTGGGGCGATGCAGGGTGGGGGCGGCTCGTCGTCGACGACAAGCACGCGGGGCACTTCCGGGACGAACTGGTGGGCGCTGCGGCCGAGATGATTCTCAAACGCTGGCGCCCGGCGTTGGGCCCCGAATGGGTGACCGGCGTGCCGTCGCTGAGACACCGCACCCTGGTGACGGATTTCGCCAAGCGCCTGGCGCAGAAGCTGGGGCTGCCCTTCCGGCAGGTGGTGTCGAAGGTGAAGGACAATCCGCCGCAGAAGCTTCAAAACAACAGTTTCTTCCAGTGCCGTAACCTGGACGGTGCATTCGAGGTGAAAAAAGGCATTCCAACCACACCGGTGCTACTCGTCGACGACGTGGTGGACTCCCGCTGGACCGTGACGGTGATTTCTGCTTTGCTGCGGCAGGCGGGCAGCGGGCCGGTTTTCCCGGTTGCCCTGGCGACCACTTCCACAAACGGTTGAACATGCTGACTCACACCACCCAGGCGATACTGCTGCTCACGGCTCACTTCTCGAAGCCGGCCCCGGGCGACCCCAAGCCCTTGTCGCCCACGGAGTGGGGCCGGTTTGCCCTGTGGCTGAAAGAGCAGGGGCTGACCCCCGAGACGTTGCTCGCGGGAGAACCCCACCGGCTGTTTGACGGCTGGCGGGAAGACAAAATCCCCCCGGAGCGAATCTGCGCCTTGCTGTCGCGTTCCTCCGCCCTGGCCCTGGCATTGGAGAAGTGGCAGCGCGCCGGCCTTTGGGTCATCACCCGCTCTGACCCCGACTACCCCGCCCGGTTGAAGAAACTGCTCCGGAACAGCTCCCCGCCGTTGTTCTTCGGCATCGGCAACCGGCAGCTGCTGAACCGGGGCGGCTTGACCGTGGTGGGCTCCCGCAATGCGACCGCAGGGAACCTCGACTTTGCGTATAAACTGGGTGGCGAAGCCGCGGCGGCCGGGTACAGCATCGTTTCCGGCGGTGCGCGCGGGACCGACGAGAGTGCCATGCTGGGGGCGCTTGAAAAAGAAGGGACGGTGATCGGCGTGCTTGCAGACCGGCTTCTCAAGGCGGCGACTTCCGCGAAATACCGGCCGGCCCTGATGGCGCAGAACCTGGTGCTGATGTCGCCCTGCAACCCGGAGGCCGGGTTCGACGTCGGCAACGCCATGGCGAGAAACAAGTACGTCTATTGCATGGCGGATGCGGCGGTCGTCGTCCACTCGGGGACCACAGGCGGAACCTGGACGGGGGCCCTGGAAAACCTGAAAAACGGCTGGGTGCCGCTGTGGGTGAAGCCGACGGGTGACCAGGCATCGGGCAATGCCCAGCTCGTGGCAAAAGGCGCCCGGTGGCTGCCGGCAGAAGAGGGGAAACTGGACATACGGCAGCTCTTCGAAAAACCGGCTCAAACGGAGCGGCCGCCGCGGCCGGGCAACCTGTTCGACACACCGGTGGCACCCACGAAAAGCACCGTGGAAGAAGAGCAAAGCGGGTTCGCGCAGGAAACGGCTGCAGAAACCATGGCGCCGTTCGACAACCCAATTGAAGCTGCTGAACCGTTGGAGCCTGACGTCTCAAAGCCGGTGAAGGCTGCAGACGCTTCCGGGGCTGGGTTTGGGGGCGAAGCGCACACGGCTGAAGGGGAAGGGCTGGAGGGGGTCAACGACATGAGCTTTTATGAGTTTTTCCTGCGCCGCATGCAAACCCTGACCGGGAAAGAGCCCAAGACCCTCGAACAGCTGCTGGGTGAACTGGACATTTCCAAAACCCAGCTGAACGCCTGGCTCAAACGCGCCGTGTCCGAAAAGCACCTGCGAAAGCTCAGCAAGCCGGTGCGGTACGCCTGGCACGCACCTGAAACAAAGCCCAGGCAGGCATCGATCTTTTATTAACCCCTCGATTAAATATGCGAATTTTGACATTGCAGGTCCGCGACATCGGCACGTCGTGGGCCCTGTCCATGGGATCCCCCCGTCCTGGCCGTCCCCCGTGCGGTGGTGCAAATCGAAACGAACTTTCTCCTATGGGTATGCCCTTGACACCCTGGTGCTGAATGAATAGCTGTTTACATGCTCCAATGGAGCAGAAACCGGGTTATCACCTTTCTCACGTTTCCTCCTGCCCACCTGCTGGACAGAGGTACTGAAGCAGGCACCATTCGGATTCTGAATCCTGATAACCCATCGACCCGGTAACCAAGGAGGACATCATGCAACGTCGAATGTTTATTATAGCTATTTTGATTCTGGCGCTGACGGCGACTGCAACTGCGCCGCGGGCGAATGCGGAACCCTTGACGATCATGGCCATCATCGGGGTGGTCACCGTGGCGGCGGCAAGTTCAGTTGACATGGTTGCTCACAGCGACGAGAGCAACAACAAAGACATGCGCGCCCAGCAGGAGGAAGGCGCACAATTGCATGCCAAGGCGGAGGCGGGTACAGCAGCCTCCGGTGCGGTCGCGCCGGTCGGTTGCAACGCCTTAAAACAAGGCGCTGCAATCGACACAAATTATCACACAAATTAAGACTGTCTCAGTGACGGTTACGGGGCTAAAAAACGATAAAAGCTCCGACCAAAAATACAGATGGGGGCGACCGGTTGGCCGCCCCCATCTGTATTTCAGCAGGCTTGTCAGGTGCCGCCCGGAGCTCGCGGAAGAGCGAGGGGCCTTCCGCCCGGGCGTTGCACCCCTTGGGCAGGAGTGTCTTGTGAAGACGCGGGGCGTCCGGCATCGGCCGCCGGTTTGCGCTGTTCAAAGCGCTCCGGCGCTCTAATACCTCGTTCCACTTGCTGCGGCGACCGTTCATCCAACCGGTTCGGCACCAGGCGGCCGGCCGGCTCGCTTGGCTGCTGCCGTGCCGGGGGCCGGGAACCTTCGGTGCGATGGTTGGGAGGGAGAGTGCGATGTCATTACCCGGCCGGGATCTTGGTCCGGCCGGACCGAGTACCCGGTTCGCTCGGAAGGCCCGGGCTTCTGTGTCGGCTGAGGCTGCTGCGACTGCCGGTGAACCACCGGAGGCCGAGGCTCGGGGTATCGGTCGTAACGGCGCACGTTTTCTATTTTGGGAGGCGCCGGCTCTTCCGTGCGGCCAGCCTCGGGGCGCCGTTCAAAAGTGCTCTGACCAAAGGGCCGGCGAGGCAATTCCACAGCGTTCTCACGGGCCTGGGGCCGCTGGACGAATCCCGAGTCCGGGATTGGATGGTCCCGCCGCATCCGGCCTCCGCTCACGTCGTTCGGCCGCGCCGTTTAAGACTGGTGGGCGCGTGGTCACCTCCGGCCGTTTCAGGTCCTTTTCGGGTGGATGAAAACCTATTTTGGGGTTGGGGCCTGAAGCTCACGGGCGTTTCCTTCCCCCGGGGTGCCGAGCGCATCGGTTTCAGGTCTCTCGGGTCCACCCGGGTGAATCGTTCCTTACCAAAACCGCCGCGATGAAAATGGTCCTCGTGAACGCCCACCACGGCGTTGTGCACGCGGGCGTTGCGGTAGTCATGAATGTGCTCAGCATGCACCACGGTGGAGGGATGCACGACCATGTTATTCACGACGCGGGGCCCGGCCCATCCGCCCCACCAGGGCCGGTGAATAAATCCCGGCCGGCCCCACCAGGGCACGCACGGCTCTCCCCAGCCCAGCGCCACCCAGCCGACGACCGGTCCGGCCGTTCCGAAGGCTACCCGGCTGGAGGAGCCGCCGTAGAAGGCCACGAGGGCCGGGCTGTAAATCGGTCGCGCCACCCGGGGGCCCGGCGCCCAGCACCAGGAACGGCCTACGTGGACCCAGCGGCCGTAATGATAGGGCGCCCAGCCCCACGGGGCCGTGTCAACCCAGGTCCAGCCGTAGTATGGGTCTTGCGCCCAGCTCCCCGTGCTGTAGGGAACCCATCCGGTCGGCACTCCCGTCGGCGCCCACACGGGGCCATAGTCGGGAACGTCGCGCCACTGCCCGTAGCGGTCGAGGTCGCTCGCTCCGTAGACGCCGGGCGGGACATGGCGAGCGCTTTCCGCCTCCAGCAACGCATCGGTGCGCGCGTAGTTCCAGTGGTCCCAGGGATCGAGGGGCGGGACCGAGTAGGTCGAGACCGTCGGGTGGCCCTCGCCTTCGATGGCCACTTCCTCATCCGGGTCTATGCCGAAAGAAGCGCCGCCGGCCGGGGTAACGACCGCCCGGCCCCCGCGCCGGACGGCAAATGTGGTGCGCTCCTTCGCCACGTTCAGGCGATAATAGCCGGCGTGGTCGATGGTGAAGGCCGCGTTCGGCGTGTCCACCTCCACCGTGTGCCCGGGTTCCAGTGTCCGCAAGTCAAACGCAACGTGACCGGCCGTCACGTTGATTTGGAGATGATCGGGCTCCTGGTTTGTCAATTCGATCCGGCTGTCCGCCCAGCCGCGCGCGAAGGCGCGGTCGCCGATCTGGATCTCCAGGTTGCCCGGGGAGCCCGTCTGGAGCCGGTCGCCGGGGGACAAAGGCATGTTGACCGGGGCCGGGGTCCAGTCCCCGGCTCCGGGACGGAAAAACGACACGTGGCCGTCCACAAAGCTCAGCCGGGGAGGCGTGGGGCCGATGCCATCCTGTTGAGGCTCCGGTGAACCCATCTCCTGTGCGCCAGGCCTGTCTGCGGGAAACAAACCGAGCATCAGTGCAATGAGCAAGCCGACCATGGTGCGCATCTGCGGTTCTCCTTTTGGGTCGTACTGAGCCAATTAGACGCTGCACCCGCAGTCTGGGTTACATCTCAATGAATGAGGATTTGAAGTGCGAACCGCACGGGGATTTTATTTGTCAGCAAGCCGCGTTCGGTCTATAAAAAGAAATGGAAACCAAAGCGAAGGGCCGCACCGCCATTCGGACAGCCGCGGTTTGTTTTATGCTCTCTGCGGTGTTGGAACTATTGGACATCACCACCCCGGTCCCGCTTCTGGGAGGAATGCGCAGCGGAATTGCGGCGGTGGGCTATCACCTCGTCTTCGCCGGGATTTTTCTGGGCATGGGGGTCGGGCTCTGGACCGGGCAACCCTGGGGATACGGGACGGTCATGGCCGGCACGGCGGTCTACGCGCTGGACAAGGTGCAGATGCTGCTCGCACGTCAGACCTTCGCCGACTTCATCATGCAGCAGTTCACGACACCGACCACCCGGGAGATCCTGAACCTGGTGCCGAAAGAGCTGCTTCTTCAGGTGATGACGCTGGCGTACCTGTTGCTCATCTTGTGCTGGTCGGGTTTTGCACTTTACATTCACTTGCGCCGGGCATACTTCACGCCGGGTGGACGATGACCGCCTCGAATCTTTGAGAGTCCTTCTATCAGCTTGACAAGCTGATAGGTATCAGTTACGAATTGAAACCGATCCGATTTGCGTGTCGTTCACACGTAGCCATCAAGCCCTTCATGAAACAACCACTTCTGATCCTGTCCTCTAGAGCTTCATTCAACCGACATCAGGAGTGCGTCGACTACGCCAAAAAGAACGATTATCAGGGAATCGAGTGGTATCTCGACCATTACCGGCTGCCGGCCGGGAAAAAGTCTAGGGAAGACTTCTTCGCCGCCCTGCGCAACTCAGCATTACGGCACAGTTTCCATGGCCCGACCAACGATGCCGACATCGCTCAAAAAGACGCGGATCACTCGCGGGCGGCCTGCGAGTATCAGATGATGTACATCGATTTTCTATCGGAACTTGCGCCGCTGACCTACACCATTCATATCGGCGGCCGGCGCATGCCCTTGGAGGAGCTTTCATGGCAGCATGCGATGGACAACCTCAAGAGAGTGTGCGCGCACGGGCATTCCAAGGGCGTAACAGTTTGCCTGGAGAACCTCGTTAATGGATGGGTGGGCGATCCCGAGAAATTGATGGAGATGGTTACAGCTTCGGGCGCTGGAATCACGTTCGATATCGGCCATGCCAGGGGCGGGCAGTGGGTCCGGGAAGGACAGGGGACAGCCCTCGAATTTTTGAACATCGTCGCGCCCAAGGTCGTAAATGCCCATGTCTACGAATACGAAAACGAGAAGGGCGAACATCTGGCCCCTGCAAACACCACCGAAATATCCCCGATCCTGGCAAGATTGTTGGAAATCGGTTGCCGTTGGTGGGTTCTGGAACTCAATGCCTACGCGGAAACGGAAAACACCCGCCGAATCGTAAACGATCACATGAATCCAAGGGGCGGCCGTGCATGAAAAAAATCTTCTTTCTCTTCTTCGCGCTTTTTATCGTAACGGTGCTCTTTTCGGCGCATGCGGCGTTTGCGCAGGAGAAATACCCCTCCAAGCCCATCCATTTCATCGTTCCCATGACCGCCGGCGGCGGTACGGACCGAGTGGCCCGGGCCCTGGCAGAGTCCCTCAAAAACCATCTGCCCGAACCCGCGTTGGTCGAAAACGTGCCCGGGGCGGGAAGCGTGGTGGGAATGAGCAAGTTGCACACCTCGCGGCCGGATGGGTACACGCTGGCGATCGTGGGAGGCTATCTGATCACCACGACCCTTCAGGGGATGGCCAAATTCCCGGCCACCGACTTCACTCTGGTCGCCAGAACCAGCGGGGAGGCATTTTGTCTCACGGTCCCGGCCGATTCAAAGTACCGTTCGCTGACTGATATCATCGCGGCTTCAAAAGCCGATCCCGACAAGATAACCCTGGCAAACGCAGGCACAGGCGCTTTGACCCATCTTGCCAGCGTCGCCATCAATCAAAATGCGGGGGCGAAGTTCAGGTTCATTCCCTTCGAGGGAGGCGCCAAGGAACTCACGGCCGTGTTGGGGGCGCATGTCGATGCGGGAGTCTTCTCTCTGTCCGAGGTGCTCGGCCACAGCGTTCCCGGCGGGAAGCTGAGAACGCTCGCTGTTTTCAGCGAAAAACGTTCTCCGCTGCTGCCGGATGTCCCCGCGCTGCAGGAGTTGGGTATCAAAGGGATTCCCGAGGGACCTTGGCAGGGGGTTGCCGCGCCGAAAGGACTGCCCGATGACATCCGCAACACCTTGATCGAGGCCATCAGGAAAGCCGTGCAAGAGCCTTCCTGGAAGGAGTTCATGGCAAAATTCGGATATGCGGATCGATTCCTTCCCGGCAAGGATTTTGAGAAATTTTTCGAGAGCGAACTGCAGGTTTTTGAAAAACTCATCAAGGCGGTCGAGCAGCAACCGAAATGAACTCCGAGAGAATCAGCAGCCTGGTGCTGGTCCTCCTGTCTCTTTTCATACTGGCGGAGTCACGCAGGTATTCCCTCGGCACAATCGATTATCCCGGCCCCGGTTTTTTCCCCGTGCTGCTGGGGATTGCCATCGGCCTGATGTCTCTCGCTCTATTCATAAGGTCCTTGGCCCGGACACGCCCCTTAACCTCCTGGCCGGATCGGCAGGGGTTCATCGCGGTCGGCGCCATTTTTATGGGGATCCTGCTTTTTACCCTGCTGCTTGAAGTGTCCGGTTACCTCTTAAACACATTCCTCTTGTTTGTGATGTTGCTGCGTCCGGTCGGCAAGCAGTCCTGGCCCCTGACAATGCTCATTTCCTTTGCTGCGGTTCTGATTTCTTATCTGCTTTTTGATGTGTGGCTCAAAGTTCCCCTTCCGCGGGGAATCTGGCTTCAATGACGACCGGCCGCATTGAACCCCAGACAGGATGGGCATTCGGCGGCGGCAGGGATAGTGATCGTGGACACTTTCTCCAGCATCCTCGCGGGATTTTCCGAGTCCCTGCAAGTCTCGAGGCTCTTCTATTGTTTTTTAGGATCGTTTCTCGGGACCATCGTTGGAGTCATCCCCGGCCTGGGCCCCTCGGCAACGATCGCGCTGCTGCTTCCCATAACTTTCCATCTCGACACGGTTTCCGCCATCATCATGCTGGCCGGGATTTATTACGGCGCCCAGTACGGAGGCTCCACGACCTCCATCCTGGTCAATGTGCCCGGCGAATCGTCATCGGTGGTGACCGCTTTTGACGGCTATGCGCTGGCCAAGCAGGGGCGGGCCGGCCCCGCACTGGGGATGGCGGCTTTCAGCTCCTTTATTGCCGGGACGGTCGGCGTCGTCGCGCTCATGCTGACCGCTGGCCCGTTGGGGGATTTTGCCCTGAGGTTCGGACCGCCGGAATATTTTACCCTCATGCTCCTCGGGTTGGCCTTGGTCTGCTGTCTTGGCGAAAAATCGGTTCTGAAGTCGCTGGTCATGGCCGCCATCGGCCTTTTTCTCGGGACGATCGGGCTTGAAACCATCTCCGGCAAAGAGCGCTTCACCTTTGGAATCCTCGCCCTGCAGGACGGCGTGGGGCTGGTGCCCGTCTTCATGGGAATGTTCGGGGTTTCAGAGGTCCTCTCCATGATGGAGAAACCGGCGGGACAGCAGGTCATCGAAAAACCCAGGGGGTTGCTGCCGACGCGGCGCGATTGGAAAGACTCCGGCTGGGCCATTGCGCGCGGGTCGATTATCGGTTTCTTTCTGGGAGTATTGCCGGGAGGAGGCTGTACCTTGGCCTCCATCGCGGCGTATGTGACCGAGAAGCGGTTTTCAAAACGACCGGAAAAATTCGGAACGGGAGTGATGGAAGGCGTGGCCGCGCCCGAAGCGGCCAACAATTCCGCGGCCTCGGGTTCCTTCATCCCACTGCTGACGCTGGGCATACCGTCCAACGTGGTAACCGCCATGCTCCTGGCCGCCCTCATGATCCATGGCGTCGTTCCAGGCCCGATGTTGATCAAGGAGCGGCCGGACATTTTCTGGGGGGTAGTCACCAGCATGTATGTCGGCAATCTCATCCTCCTCCTGCTTAACCTTCCCCTGATCGGTCTCTTCACGTCCCTGTTGAAGATGCCTTATCCAATTCTATCGCCCATTATTCTATCGGCCTGTCTCATCGGGGCCTACAGCACCAACTTCAACACCGGCGATGTTTTTATCATGATTGTCTCCGGAGGCTTCGGCTATCTGCTGAAAAAGGTCGATTTCGATGTCGCGCCGCTGGTCCTGGCACTGGTGCTCGGGCCTCCGATCGAGGTGGCCCTCCGTCAGTCGCTCATGATTACGCGGGGAAACTTTCTTGTCTTTTTCCAAAGACCGATTGCTCTTTTCTTCTTTGTGCTTTTACTCGTCGCCGTTTTCGGCCCGCTGCTGGCGCGGAGGCTGTCGAAAGGAGCATTGCGATCCCACGCACAAGATGAGGTGGGACGACAGGTAGGGGCTATATCTGCCGAGCATTTGAAAATTTATATGTGATTGCCAAGAGTTAATCGGGCAGCAACCAAATAGAGGCTTTGATCAGATAAGACATTCTCAAGCTGATAAGGAGGTCATCATGGCAGTTAAAATTTTGATCAAACGGCGTTTACCCTTGGACAAGGCAAAGTACATAGTTGCCATTTTCCGCCAGCTGCGCATGCTCGCTATAGAGCAAGAAGGCTACATTTCCAGCGAGACGCTGCGGAGCATGGAAAATCCGCAGGAGTTTCTGGTCATCAGCACATGGCGGTCTTTGGAGGATTGGCAGAAGTGGTTTAACAGCAGTCAAAGAAATGAGCTTCACTCAAAGGTCGATATGCTGTTAGAGGGGGGAACCACCTATGAAGCCTACCAATACGGCTTTATGTCTTAAGCACCTGCGCAGCGCTCCGGCTCATTCTCGCATGGCGGCAGATGGCTGCCACGCGAGTCAAATTTTGGTTATCGATTTGTCTGATTAAATTTTGGTTAATGCAATATACGGTAGGCGGCGAGGTTTTTGTCGCTTTTGCACAAGAACGGGTCGAGGCCGGTGGGAAACGACCGGCCGCCGGGAAGGCAGGTGCAGCCCGGGTCGGTCAACGATTGGAAGGTCGGCTCCTGCGGGCTTGTGCGGAAGGGTACGGGAAGAGCGGCCAGGTGGCCCTTGCAGGTCTTCCGGATGCTTTCGAGCAGGGGGAGCATGGTGGCAGGGCCGCGCGCGCAATTCAACCCCACGACGTCGGCGCCGGCGTCCTCCAACGCACGGCACGCCGCCTCCGGCGTGTGGCCGTCGCGCAGGGTGCCGTCCCGGTGGATCGCCAGCGTGACAACGGAAGGCAGGCCGGCCTGCCGGATGGCGTCCAGCGCCATCAATGCCTCCCCGAGGAACGCGAAGGTCTCGGCGACAATGTAATCAACCTTTGCCTCGGCCGCCCATGCCACCTGTTCTGCAAACATCGCGGCCACGGCTTTGTGCGAAGCTTTGTCGTCAGGGGCGTAGACGTTGGTGTTGCAGATATCGCCCGCCACCAGTAGGTCCTGGCCGGCAGCCGCCGACTGCGCGATCTGCAAGGCCTGGCGGTTGAGTTTTTCGAGCACGTCTTCCTTGCCGATCATTCTCAGCTTGTCCCGGTGAGCGTAATAGGTGAGGGCCTGCACCACGTCGGACCCGGCCCGCACGAATTCACGGTGGAGCTGCTCGACCGCCGCGGGGTATTCCAGCACCACTTCGGGTACAAATGCGCCGGCTTGAAGGTAGCCGCGACGCTCGAGCTCGAACAGATACCCTTCGGCACAGACCACTGGCCCCTGGGCCAGTCGCTTCAACAAGCCGCTTTTCACACTTCGCGTATTGGGCTTCATCACTCCTCCTTTTGAGTCGAATGGAAAAGCGAACGATCGATGGCCGCGATCAGGTCCAGGGGAAGGGTCCGCTGGACCTGGGATGCAGCGCGCCTTCGGCAAACCGGCTGAACCGGAAAGGGTGCAGCAGCCGGCTGCTCTCGCCCATGAGGACGCGGGCCACTTCCTTGCCCACGCCGATCATCTTGTATCCGTGGTTGCTGTCGGCGATTACGTAGACATTGGGCCGCATGAAGTCGAATACCGGGAAGTTGTCCACGGTGAAACAGCCGATGCCGCCGGTGGGCGCCCGTTTGTAGAGCTTGCTGCAGCCGCGGAAGCGTTCCATGCAGTGCGCCAGCCCCGCCGTCCAGTAGGCGGCGAAATCGTCGCGGACGGTGTAGTGCGAGCTGCGCGGGCCGTAGGGATCGACCTGGGCCTCGCTTCCCAGCTTGATCGGAACCGCACCGCCCTGGACTCCCTGGCGGTCGCGCTTGAAATAGATCCCCCACAAGCCGTCGGTGATTTTACGGCCGGTGCCGTCCTCCAAGAGCGGCTCGCTGGAATCGACATGCACGACGGGCGGCATTTTGCCGTCCGCGGTGGTGTAGCTTTGGGGGTCCACGTGGATCTCGCCCTCCTGCAGTTGCCAGTAGGTCCACATGTCCCGGCCTTGGTGGAGTGTGCCGTCGTGCAGGACATCGACCTTGTTTGGAAGACCCAGCATCCCCCATGCATGCTTGATCCAGGGCCCCATGCCGATCACCACCTGCTCCACGGCGATATCCCCGCAATTGGTCGTCACGGCGCGCACGGATCCGTCCCCGGCCATGTCGAACCCGGTCAGCGCAACGTTGGATAGGATGCGAACGCCCTCCTCGCTTGATGGATTTGGGGATATTCACCGCCATGATCGGGTCTCCACTTGGTCAGACAAGGTTTTGAAAAAGCGTTCCAAGCTGTTCGAGGTGTGATCGTTCTTCGCCGGCAATCTGCAAGAGCGAATCCCTGCTTTGCGCGGTTTTCGCCCGGTCGGCGGCGCGCTGGTAGAGATCCAAGGCCTGACCCTCGATGGCCATGGCGAGCGATATGACTTCCGCCGGGTTTTCAAGGTTCGACTGATAGCGCTGCATGTAATCTTCGGTTGTGAGCCCGCCCTCCATGGCCGGGGCGAAGATCTTTTTCGCAAACTCATCACGGCTCACTTCAGCACCGGTCATCCTGAGGTACTCGCTGAAAATCCGGTCCTGATGCTTGACTTCGATGGTGGACAGCTTGCCGAACAACTTTCGCGCGTTCTCGTTCGTCACCCGGGGGGCCATCGACTCGTAGAAGCGGCGCAGGCCTTCCTCCAAGCCATAGGCCACCACCAATGTCTCTTCCGGTGACTCCTTGCCCGAAAACAGATCAAGCCCAAGATCCTCGGGCCCGATGGCCTTCTCGCTGTTCCAGGCCTTGATGCCGCCGGACAGATTGAAAACCTCTTTGAAACCCTTCCCGGCAAGGACCTGTGACGCCACCCGGCTGCGGCCGCCGATGGCGCAGTAGACGATGGCAGGCTTCTCCGGATCGAGCTCAGGGAGCCGCGCCCCAAGCTCCGCCAGGGGTATCAGCTTCGCGCCCGGAAGATGCTCGGCTTCGTACTCCTCGGGCTGACGCACGTCCAGCAGCACAAATGCATCCGCGGCGGCGCGCTTCATGTAGTCCTTTGCGGCCGGCGCATCGAAGGATTTGACCGGTGTGAGAAATTGTTTCCAGCGCATGCAGACCATCCCTTTTTATGAGATCGTTACCGTTTAACGAAATATCCATATTCCTTTGCATTCACGTTGTGCCGCTTTTCCCACCCGATGGTGGAGGAGGGGGTGGGACCGTAATCGTGGCCCGGCCAGACCACGGTGTCGTCGGGCAGGGTCATCAGGCGGCGTATGGATGCCCCCAGGGTGGGGCGGTGCCCGCCTCTCAGGTCGGTGCGGCCGCTGTCTCCCACAAACAAAGTGTCGCCGGTGAAGAGATTCCCCTCGGCATAAAGGCAGATGCCGCCCGGCGTGTGGCCGGGGGTGTGAAATACTTTGAAAGTGATGTCTCCAACCGGCAGGTCCTGATCGCCTGATAATGAGGATATCCGCCTGCGGGACCGCCGCCGCTTCCAGAGCGTGGATGACGATGTCGGCGCCGGTCAGGGCTTTGAGCCTGGCGCTGCCGGCGGTGTGATCCCCGTGGCCGTGGGTGTTGACGATGGTCTTTATGATAAGCCTTTCCTTTTTCGCTTCCGCCATGATCCGTTCGACATCCGCGCCGGGGTCGATTGCCATGGCCTTGCGGGTCTTCTCGCAACCGACCAGGTAGCAGAAGTTGTCCATGTGGCCGATCTCTATTTGCTTGACGATCATGGGTCGCTCCGAATCAGAAAGATGTAATTTTTGCATGAGGTGGGAGCGGCTTTCCAGCCGCGATGAGCTGGCTTCGCCGTGGCAGCCTTGACTGCGACGACTCAATCGTGGCTGAAAGCCACTCCCACAAAAAAATGCTTCTCTGCTTATTTGCCCGGGTAAGATACGGCCATGCTCTCCTCCAGTCAACCGCCGGCAGCTGAGCGAACACCTCGGCTTTTCCGGCACTTGATGTTCCCGGCGTTCAATCGTAATGTAGCACTCGATCGGTCCGACAAAACATCCAGATGAGGGGAACTGAAACCTAAATGGGCCTGCTCAGTCTTCTGCTAAACGACCCGGTAACCTTCATCCTTCTATCCATTCCGCTCCTATATTCCATCATCATCCACGAGCTGGCCCACGGCTGGGTGGCTTATAAAATGGGCGACCCGACCGCAAAGCTCCTCGGCCGGCTGAGTCTCAATCCGCTCAAGCATCTCGAACCGGTCGGCACCCTGATGCTTTTTGTTTTCGGATTCGGCTGGGCGAAACCGGTGCCGGTGAATTTCAGCAACCTGCGTGAAGGCCGCAAGGGGTTTATCTTCGTTTCGGCTGCCGGCATCGTCGCCAACACGCTTCTCGCCTTCACGGCGTTCCTCCTGAACCGTCTTTTGTCACCCTCGCCGTCAGGGATCCTTGCGCCGCTTCTCTATTATATGGCGCAGGTCAACATCATGCTGGCCGCGTTCAACCTGATCCCGATCCCGCCGCTCGACGGCTCCAAAATCCTGATGGGCGTCACGTCCGGGGCCTTCCAGCGATTCCTGATCAGCCTTGAGCGGTATGGGTTTTTCATCATCATCGGACTCCTTTATCTCGGGGCCCTCGATCCCCTCATCGCCTTTTTCCGCTGGATGCTTCTGATGCTGATCCGGGTTCTTTTGCCGTAATCCAATCCAGGCCGGACCTGCACCCGGCCGGAGGAGAGGGTCTATGCACCTCAAGCATCTCTTTTCGCCAGTCCGCCTGGGGCGAATGGACGTCCGAAACCGCTTGGTCATGCCGCCCATGAGCGTCAATTTCGGGGTCGACGAGCAGGGATTCATCACCGAGCGGCACTGGGCCTACCTGGCCGCGCGGTCCAGGGCCGGCACGGGCATGATCGTCGTGGGCGGTGGGGCGGTTCATCCCGACGGCCTTGACCTGCCGAAGATGCCGCCGGTCTGGGACGACCGCTTCATCCCCGGTTTGAGCCGCCTGGCCGCCGAGGTGAAGCAGCACGGCGCCCGGATCGGTCTGCAGCTTCTTCACGGCGGCCGCCAGGCCTTCCACGGCCGGCGGGTGGCCCCTTCGCCCCTGCCGTCGCTCGCTGTAGTCAAGGGCGTTCCCCGGGAGCTGGCTCGCGAAGAGATCAAAGAACTGGTCATTTGTTACGCCGAGGCGGCCCGGCGCGCCCGGGAAGCCGGCTTCGATTTCGTGGAAATTCACGCCGCCCACGGCTACCTGATCAGCGAGTTCCTGGCGCCCAACGCCAACCGGCGGACCGACGACTACGGCGGCTCCTTCGAAAACCGGACCCGTTTCCTGCTGGAGATCCTGACGGCCATCAAGAATCGCTGCGGGTCCGATTACCCCGCGGGCGTGCGCTACAACGGTGAGGACTACGTGGCCGGCGGGTGGACGTTGGGCGAGGCGCTGCGGCTGGCGCCCCTGCTGCAGGCCGCCGGCGCCGACTGGTTGCACATTTCAGCCGGGGTCTACGGTTCCATGCCGGTGACCATCCCCTCCATGTACGAGCCTTTTGGTTGCTTCGTCCACCTGGCCGAAGCGGTCAAGCGGGCGGTGACCGTTCCGGTGATCGCCGTCGGCCGGATCAAGGATCCCGTCATGGCCGACCGCCTGATCGCCGAGGGCAGGGCCGATCTGGTGTCCATGGGGCGGGCCCACATCGCCGACCCCGAGCTGGCCGCCAAGGCCGCCCAGGGCCGGCTCAAAGAGATCAGACCCTGCATCGGCTGCTGCCGGGGATGTATCGAAAGCGTGCTGGCGCTGGAAGAGGCCACCTGCGTCATGAACCCGGAGATGGGTCGCGAGTATCTCCTGGGGAAAAAGCCGGCGCCCGCGCACCAATCGAAAAAAATCCTCGTGGTGGGCGCCGGGCCGGCGGGTTTGGCCTGCGCCCGGCTCTTGGCGCTGCGCGGCCACCGGGTGGTCGTGGTCGAGGAGCGGGACCGGGTAGGCGGTGCTTTAGTGTACGCCTCCAAGCCCCCCGGCCGCGGCGAGCTCTGGGAAATGGTGGAGTATTTCCTGGGCGAACTCGAGCGACTGGGCGTGGACATCCGGCTCAACACCACCGTTGATGAAAGCCTTTTGGCGCAAATGGCGCCCGCGGCGGTCGTTCTGGCCACCGGCGCCAATCCCAAGCTGCCGGAAATCCCCGGTCTGCTGGACTCCGGCCTGGAGCTGTCCACCGTGCTGGACGTGCTCAGCGGCGATGTCGCGCCCGGGCCGCGCGTGGTTGTGCTGGGGTCGGACCAGGCGGCCATGGTGACGGCCGATTTCCTGGCCCAGGGCCCGCGCGAGGTGGCCGTGCTGGGCGGCGAGCACTTCGCGCCGGAGCTGGCGCCCAACGATCGAACTTCGCTGCGCCGCCGCCTGGCCGAAGCCGGGGTGAGGCTCTACAAGCGGGCGTTCATCCGTGAATTCCGGGAAGACGGCATGGTCATCGAACACAAGGGCGGCCGGGAAACCCTCACCGGGTTCCGGGACCTGGTCATCGCCGAGGGTTTCCGCCCCGAACGCCGTTTGACGGCCCTGCTGAACCGCCTGGGCGTTGAAACCCACCTGCTGGGCGACGCCAAGTCCCCCCGGACGCTGCTCGAAATCACCGCCGAGGCTGACGAGCTGGGAAGGGCGCTATAGCTCATACCGTCGTGGTCGAGGCGAGTTTCAGCTCCGCGGCGACAGGATCACCCTTTCCAGGTCATTCATCCAGACCCCGTTCTTATGGTCGTAGGTCTGGACGACCACCCGGTCCGGATAGAGGAAAAGGGAATTGGTCCAGATACCGTCGTGTTTGGTGCTTTTCATGTTCGTGTCGCTGAAAAGGCTGCTGCCGTTCATGTCCGGATTGTGGATTACCGTGAGCTGGTTCTCGTAGAGGTTGAGCCCTGAACTGAAGTCCTTGTTCGAGGGTGCGATGTGCAGGTGCCCCGCCACCCACATGAAGACTTGTGGGTTCTGCAATACGATCTTCCTGATTCGATCCGCCGGCTCCGCGTTGTAGCTGTCCGGGCTTTTGCTCTTCAAAATCCTCTGGCTGGCGTAAGTGCCCTGCAAGGGTGCGTGGAAGAAAATGAGTGTCGGCTTGCTGCGGTTCCTTTGCAGCTCAGCAGCGAGCCAGTCGAGCTGGCGGTCCGACATCTCGGAATAGTTGTTCGAAGAAAGGTGGTCCGCCGTCAAGAAAACCAGAAGATAGTTGCCGGCCTGCTTGCTGTAGAAGACTTCCTCCAGCGCCCAGGCCTGCTTGAACCGCTCAAGTTTCAGTCGGCGGGCATCCGGCGAGGCTTCCTTGACATGATGGCCGGTTTCTTTGTTGATCGGGTAGCTGTCCGGGTAGATGTAATCGTGGTTGCCGCCGATGAACGCTTTAGGCTTATTCAGCTTTTCAAAGAAGGCCCGGGCGGAAGCGTACTCGCTTTTATCCCCACCGGTAGCGATGATATCGCCTGTGACGGCCACCAGGTCGATATCCGGCCAGGAATTAAGGGTGGCAATCGCCTGTTCCTTTTGCGGCAGCAGGTGTCCGGGTAGATGGACGTCGGAGAGAACCACGATATGGGAATAATCCCGAGTGGGCGGAATCCCACTTTGCCCATTTACGCACCCCGACAGAATAAATGCAGACCCAACCGCGCACAACCAAAAGAGCAGGTTCACCTTTCTCATCCTAATTCCTCCTTGCGCCGGCGTTTGGGTCATACAAGCGAAATTGCGTTAACATCCTGTTAGACCTGCAATAGATTTCGGTCAATGCCTCAGGGAAAAGATAACCGGACCAACGAAGCGTGCTGGGGGAGGTTGGTACGGAAACTTCTAGATGGACAGCGGCTTCATGTTTGCGGCCGCTTCCTCGACGATGCGGGCCGCGAAGCTGAAGGCGGACGTAAAGGCGGGGGAGACGGCATTGAGCACGTGGGTGGAGTCCTCGGCGTGCTCGATGAGGAAGTCCATGACCAGCTCGTCGGTCTTGAGATTGAGCAGCTGGGCGCGGATGCCGGGTTGGGTGTAGTCGCCGAAGCGCGCCGGGTCGAGGCGCTTGAGCAGCTTTCGCGATTCTGCGATGAAAAACCCCCTCTGGTACTTGCGCATTTCCTCAAAGGCCAGCCGCCTGAAATTGAACCGGTTGAGCAGGAACAGTTTTGCTTCGCGGGACAAGATCTCGCCGAACTCCCGGAGGTTGAAGCGGCCGGCAAAATCGTAGTTTTCACGCCAAAAGGCCGGAATGGCGGTCGGCCCGATCTTCACGTGGCCGTCGACGGTCTTGGTAAAATGCACGCCCAGAAAGGGGTTGCGCAGGTTCGGGACCGGATACACGTGGCGCTGAAGCAGGTTGTCGTCCCGGTAGCCCAGGTAGATCCCTTTAAACGGGATCATGGTGAAATCCCTGCCGGCACCGAAATGCCGCGCGACGTGGTCGGCATAGAGGCCGGCGGCGTTGAACAGGTAACGGTATTGGATTTTTTCTTTGTTGGTGATGGCGTGGTCTTTCTCCCTGCCCATGAATCGGCGTTCGAACAGGAGCTGAACATTTATCGGAAATCTCGCGGCGATGTGCCGGCAGACCAGCTTCGGGTTGACCGTTGACGTGGTGGGCGAGAAAAGGGCCCTGTCCTGCGTGCGGGCGTTGGGTTCGATCTCGTTCAATTCTTTTTCATCGATCAGCCGCACATCGACGCCGTTGCGGTCCCCGCGGCGTTTGAGCTCGTAAATGCCCTCGATCTCGGATTCGTTCGTCGCCACCACCACCTTGCCGCAGCGGTTGATGGGCAGGCCGTTTTCCAGGCAGTAGCTCGTCAGCGCCTGGTTGCCTGCAAGGGTGAACCGCGCCTTGAGGCTGTCGGAGGAATAATAGAACCCGGCGTGCAGCACGCCGCTGTTGCGGCCGCTGGCATGAAACGCGACTTCATTCTCTTTCTCAAGGATGACGAGGCGCGAGCCGGGGAAACGCCGCACCAGCTCCCGGCCGATGCTGAGCCCGATGATCCCTCCGCCGACGATCAAGAAGTCTGTTTTATGCATGCGAGGCTGATTTCACGCAGGGGAAAAAAGAATTTATTAGACAGGCAATAAGATAAGCCGATTCCGTGGATGTCAAGAAGGAGAGCTTATTGCACCGGTTGCCGCTAAGGGACTAAGGGGTGCCCCGAGGATCAATGTCATTTGATTTCGAACTTCCGGCGCGGCCGCGATGACTGCCGGCGTATTCCGAATCCCCATCCATTACGGCAGATTCCTGGGCGAGTTGCAACTCCATTTTGTCCATTGAATGCTCGTCCCGTTTCGACGATGCAAGCAGACCGGCAAACACGACCCCGATATTTGCGCCGACGATCAAACCGATTATCAAGCCAATCCAAAAGTTCATGATCGACATTACCTGACCATCAGCCCTGTCATAACTCTTCTTACTCGCCCCCCAGACAAAGGGGCATCCGCCGAATGGTCACAACGATTGAGAATAAATCTACATAAAAACATAAAAATATGCCATGTCGAGTCCATCGTCAATTAAAAAAATTGAGAGGAAGCCGAGCCTTGTTTTCTGCCGGCAGAAATCAGGACCCTGCTTGCCTTGTCGTGCCCCTCAATGCTATAAAATCTCCTAATCCTGTGCTCCGAAACCTCAAACACTTCCGCCGGAGCATGCAGCCTTTTTCTCACCCGGTTCGACCCCTGATCTTGTGCCTGCGCTGTTTGAAGCTTACTTTTGCAACATAACTATTTAACTCAACCCAGGAGGCCGTCATGGAGCAGATGTATGAAGAGATGCTCAAGCTTTGGAAGTTTTCATGGGAAAGCTACAAGAACAACCTTACCCTCATGCAGCAGCAGTCGGAAAGGATGCTGGACCTGTTCTGCAGCCAGAGCAAGAGTTTCCAGGCGGGCGCCCAAAAAAATGTGAAGGACATCCTGGCCACCGCTCAGAAAGCCCAGGACTCCTACATCCAGGCCATGGAGGACGCCTTCAAAAAGATGGAGGACATCATGGCGAAGCGGTGAGGTGGCGGCCGGCGGCGTTATCACTATGGAGTGGGCTGGCTGCCGTACGTTGGTTCATCGATCACAACGCAATGAAATTGGAGAGTGACCCATGGACGGGCAGGGAAAACCGACGGACGTCTTTTCGCAGTGGATGGAGTTTCAGAAAAGCTTCTACGACCAGTGGTTGAGCGCCGGCAGCGGGATGTTCAAGCCCTGGGCCGACGCCATGAAGAGCTGGCAGGAGGGCCATGCTGCTTATCCCGGTTTCGATCTGTTCTCCAAATGGAGCACGATGGTGCAGGACACCATCAAAAAAGCCGCGGGGACCGCGGAGGGCGGGGTCGGCCCCGAGGTGCTGTTCCGCATTCTGCGGTCGAGCAACGTCTTCGTGCTGTTCAACCAGTTCTGGCTGGAAATCCTCAAGGACCTGCCCGGGCTGTACCAGGCCAAATGGGACGACGCCGCCTCGCGCAAGATCTACGAGCGCTGGGCGGGGCTCTACAAAAACGTCTTCGAGCAGATGATCGGCTCGCCGGTCTCGAAGACGGCCGAAGAGATCATGGCCGCGTGGCTGAACACCCTGCAGATGGGGCAGTCGAGCTTAGCCTTGATGTGGGGGCCCTGGGCCCAGGCCATGCCCGAATTGCAGAAACAGATGGAAACATTCATGAAGGGCGATTGGTCGGCGCTGCAGGAAGGGCGCAGCCTCTGGCAGGAGGTTTACGACGAAACCCTGGGCAAAGTCTTTCGCATGCCGGCCCTGGGGCTGTCCAAAGAGCACACCGAACGCCTGCGTCGCACCTTCGATGCCTATCTTCAATTCTGGAATGCCGTGCCGGGCTTTTACCAGTTTTTTTACAAGACCGGAACGAACGCCCTCAAGGAATTTTTCGACCGATTGAAGGGCTTGAAGGAAGAGGAAATGACCCCGGAACGGCTGCGGGAGGTCTACAAGATCTGGTGGACCACCAACGAGAATGCGCTGTTCGATCTGTTCAAGAAGCCCGAGTTCGGCAACGCCATGGGTGAGATGCTGAATTACGGCCTGACACTCAAGAAACGGCTGGATGAGTTGACGACGGACTGGTGCAACGCCCTGTCCATTCCGTCCCGTGAGGACTTCGACGAGCTCGCCAAGGCCGTGCACGAATTGCGGCGCAAGGTCCGCCGGCAGCAGAAACTCATCGAAGCGCTTCAGAGGAAAACGGAGCCGTCCGCCTGAGGAAGGAGGAGCGATTCATGGAACTGCCCTTCGAAAAACAAACCGCCGCTTTTTTCAAGGAATTTGAAAAATACAACCGCAACCTGCTTCAGATCACGCGCACCCTGCTGAACACCGAGGATGTGGAGCTGGCCCGGTCCCCCAAGGACCTCGTGTTCGAGGAGGACACCGTGAAGCTCTTCCGGTTGCGGCCCAAGCGGGAGGACCTCTGCCCGGTGCCGCTTCTGATCAGCTACGCCCTGGTGAACCGCGAAACCATGATGGACCTCGAGGAGGGCCGCAGCCTGATCAACAACCTGCTGGCGCTGGGGCTGGACATCTACATCATCACCTGGGGCTACCCGGGCCGGATGGACCGGTTCATCACCCTGGACGACTACATCGACATCTATCTGGACGATTGCGTCGACTTCGTCCGCAGCCGGATGGACTTGGAGAAGATCAATCTTCTCGGGGTATGCCAGGGCGGTACGTTTGCGGGGATTTACACGGCGCTGCACCCCGATAAAATCCGCAACCTGGTCACCATGGTCGCCCCGTTCGACTTCGACACCGAGGACGGCCTGCTCAACGTATGGTCGCGCCACATGGACGTGGATCTCATGGTCGACACGCTGGGCAACATCCCGGGGGATTTCATGAACCTGGGCTTTCTAATGATGAAGCCCTTCCAGCTCATGATGGACAAGTACATCGGCCTGGTGGAAAGCGCGGACGACCCGGAGATCGTGCGCAGCTTCCTGCGCATGGAGAAGTGGATTTTCGACAGCCCCGATCAGGCCGGTGAGACGTTCCGCAAGTTCCTGAACGAGCTCTACAAGAAAAACAGCCTGATAAAGGGCGAGCTGGAGATCAACGGCCGCAGAGTGGACATGAAACGCATCGACATGCCGGTGTTCAACGTCTTCGCCGAGCAGGATCACCTGGTACCGCCGGCTTGCTCCCGGGCGCTGAAAGGGATAATCGCCTCGACAGATTACACCGAGAAAAGCTTTCCGGTGGGCCACATCGGCATGTACGTCAGCTCTCGATCCCAGCGAGAGCTCGCCCCAGCCATCGCCGGCTGGTTGCGGGAGCGCTCCGACGTCTGAGGTCACCTCACGGGCAGAACCTTATTGATCCGGCTAAACAGGTGCAACTTAAGCCGATGTCAGGCTTAGCGGGGTGCCCGCCGCGGCGCGCCGCAACCACCCGTTCAACGAACCAGCGCACGGCAGCCAGCTCGCTCCATGCCGACCCGGACAGCCCCAGAGGACCGATCCCCACGCAGCCGCCGGCCGTCGCTGCCTGTCTGCGGTATCCGTGAGACGGCTGGGGGATGTGGCAGAGTCGCCTGAAGAATTGGTTGCGGCGCGCCGCGGCGGGCACCCCGCTACGCCTTTGCTTGAATTGCTGGAATTAGACATACTTACTTGCCGGAGTAATAACGCTCTTCCTGACTGGCAGGGAGGGGCGTTTTTTTTTGTGAAGGGCACACCGAGACGGCACGGCCAGCGGTTCCACTATCGCCATCGCGAAGGCACATAATATAAAATGGCCCGGGGTCAAGAAAAGTTTGAAATAGCCGATAGATCATAGAAGACGGCGGCTTGCCGCCACATTTCGACCGATGATGGACCGATGGCGTGACTGAAACTCTCACAGCAGACAAGGATGCCTCCCCGGCGGATGGGTTTCAGGCGCTCGAATCGAGCGACCTGAGCGACATGACCACGCCTGCGGGCGTTGATGGGCCCGGCGGCGGAGTCGTTGAAACGCCTGCGGGGGAGGAAATTCCTGCCGCAGTCCCCGATGCACCCGCGGAAACCAGGGCCGCTGCAACTCCGAGCGGGCCGGTCGCGGTGTCGGGCGTGGAGGGCATTGCGTCTCCCGATGACTCATCCGGGCAGCAAACCGGCGAACCGGCGGATGCGCCCGCCGCACCATGCGTGCTTAAAGAGACGCCGGCGGTGCGGCAGGCCTGGGCAACGCTGGTTTTGGCCCACATGCGCCCGGTGCTGAGGGTTGCCTGCTGCATCGGTGCGGTTGTATGCGTCGCCTCCGGTATCTGGCTGTTTATGCGTCAGCCCCAGGCCGATCCGGACGCCGCCCGGAGCCGGGCGGTGCAGGAGCAAGCGGTTCCCGCCGAGGACCTGCAGCCGATCCTGCCCGAACCGAGCCCGCCGGCAGCCGACGACCATTCCGCCTGGGAAGCCAGGCTGCGGGAAATCGATGCGCTGCGGCAGACGCTCCTCGCGAAAAAAGAGGAAATTCTGCAGCTGCAGCAGAATTACCACTACGGGGTTCTCGAGGTTGAAGAGGAAGCTGCGCGCCTGATCAAAAGCACGGGCATCGATGCGTTGGTTCAGGCCCTGAAAAACCGTCAGCTCGAACCCTCCCTCAAGAGCATTCAACGGCGGCAGGCCTACCGTGACGGCCTAGAAAAACCACTGCGCTGGATCGAACTCGGCAGCGAAGAACTCCTGTATCTAAAGCGGCGCGCAATCATCGACCTTCAGCTGAAAGAAATCGCTGAACATATCGATTTTAAATCTAATATGGTCGAGGTCGATTCTGCGATATCGAAATATCAGCCGACGGCGGAAAGGCTGGCCGTGGGAGCCCCGGCCCAGCTGAACGCCTCCATGGACATGATCTGGAAACGCTTGGCCGAGCAAGCCAAACTGGCCACGGTCTCGGCCGAAGACCAGCAGGACCAGGAAATCACCGGCGAGGTCTGCTCCGGCCACCTGGGACGTCTCTCCGAGCTCACGAATCTGACCCTCAGGGCGGCCCGCTGCCTGGCGGAATCCGGAGCCATGGAGCTTTTCATGAATCGCCTGAGCAGGATCTCCCCGGCAGCGGCAAAAAAACTCTGCGAATGGCCGGGGCAGTGGCTGTGCCTGAACGGCATCCCCCGGCTGTCAACTGATTTTGCCAAGCACCTCTCCGGGTGGGCCGGCGAACGAATTTCGCTCAACGGGCTGAGCGAGCTGCCGGTCGAAGCCGCTGCCGCGCTGGCCGGGTGGAAAGGCCGTCAGCTGGAACTCATGGGATTGCGAAAGACCACCGGGATAGAACACCTGGCCCCGTGGGAGGCCTCCGGAGGGAAACTCTATGTGCCGGACGGTCTCCGGAAGGAAATCGCTCTGCTGAAAGGCACGGGCCGGCCGCCGGCAAACCCGGCAGCACCCGGCCGTCGCTAAAAAGCAGGATTTGGAGTGGAGTTAATTATCGCATGCACATGCACCGTGTAGTTTCAGCAGCGCTGATCATCGGATTCACACTGGGGGTTTGGTGTGCCGGTATCGCCGCGGATGACGGCAAAGTGCAGGAACTGAACCGGGCCTTGTCGGACATCGGTTCCGCCGAGCAGATGATTCGACAGAAAACGGCGCTGGCCGGCAGCGTTCGGCAGTTGCTGAGGCAGCAGGCCGACGAGCTCAAAGCCGAGATCCATCAGGAGCGGCGACGGACCAACGTTGCCGCGTTCCAGCAGGCGGTGCAGATCAACCGGATCGATTACAACCTGCGCCTGGTGCAGAGACTTTTCGGCTACATCGATCGGCTGGACGACCGCATCGGAAATTTTCGTTCCGCGGCGCACGCCCTGGACTTCTACCGTCGGCAGATCCGCGACGACATGCTCATCCTGAGAACGCTGAACGACGCCGACACCGCCGGGCTCCTGCGGCAATTGGATGCCGACCTGAACGGTTTCAAATCCCAGGCCGAGAGACCGCTGCTGACGGCCTCCGCCGCCGGCCTGCGGCCGCTCGAAACCATCTGGAGCGACATTCTCCAAGGCAAATAGCATCGGGCCGGGTTGATGCCGACCCGAAGCTATTTGTTCACAACAGCTTTTCGCGGATGAGAAATTCCATCGAGCGCTGGCCGATCGTGGTGACCGCGCTGATGGCCTGGACGATGTGGAAGGTGGCCTCGGACAGCACGCCGGAGTTCATCATCACCAGCGCCGAGTTGAGGCTTTTTTCGACGCTCGACCACAGCTCGGCCGAGGTCATTCTCTTGGACAGGTAGATCTCGTTTGAAATCATCCCGATGAGGGGCCTGAGGAAGCGCTCCGCGCTGTGTTTTTCATGATCGGGCAAACCGTTGTAGATTTCCAGCAGCTGGGCGGCCATGAGCAGCCCCGCCTTGGCCTTTTCGCTTTGGGAGAAGGCCAGGATCGCTTCTTTTGTTTCCATGCGGATCACCTTTGAAAGAGGCCGTTGGCCTTTCAGTCGGATATGAATCCGCCGCAGGCGGATTCATTCGCGGTTGATCATGGCGGCGACGTAGCCCGCGCCGAACCCGTTGTCGATGTTGACCACCGCGACGTTCGAGCTGCAGCTGTTCAGCATGGCAAAAAGGGCGGTCATGCCTCCCAGGCTCACGCCGTAGCCGACGCTGGTGGGCACCGCGATCACCGGCCGGCTGACCATGCCCGCCACGACACTGGGCAGCGCGCCCTCCATGCCCGCGACCACGATCAACACGGTGGCGCTCTCGATCAGCTCGCGGTGTCGAAACAGCCGATGAATCCCGGCCACCCCGACGTCGATGACCTTCTCCACCCGGTTGCCCATGGCCTGCGCGGTGAGGACCGCTTCCATCGCCACGGGGATGTCCGACGTCCCGGCCGCCAGCACGAGGATGGTTCCGCGGCCTTGAACCGCGGCCGGGGTTTTTTCCCAGACGATCATGCGGGCGTCGGCGTGAAAGTGCGCCTGCGGAAACCGCGACAGCACCGCCTGCGCCTTCAGCGGATCGACGCGGGTTGCCAGGATCACCTGTTCCTGCGCACTCATCCGTTCCATGATGCCGGCGATCTGTTCGGCGGATTTGCCTTCACCGAAAATCACCTCCGGGAACCCCTTGCGCAGGCTGCGATGGTGGTCGATGTGGGCGTAGCCGATGTCCTCGCAGGCGAGATGCCGGAGGCGATCGGCCGCATCGGCGGCGGTCACTTCGCCGCCGGCCACCTGTTGAAGGAGCTGTTTCAGTAGGTCTGAGTTCATGCTCGCCGCGTGCCGGGCCTTTGCCCCGATGCGTTTTAACCCTTCGACCGTTCGGGTCTCATTCGACCGGTTGCTCTTTGATGCCGCCGGTGAGGGGCGGCAGGGAAGGGGCGGCGCCCGACCGCGCGCCGAAGGCTTTTTCCACCTGATCCAGCCGGCGCTGAAGCGTGCCGAGGGTCTTGTCGATCCTCCCGACTTCCTGATCCAGGGCCAATTGGTATAGCCTTTTCGTTTTAAGGACTTCCAGGTCCAGGGCTTCACGGTCGAGCTTGCGGGACTGGAGGTTGGCCAGATCGGTCCTGATTTTTTCCATTTCGGCTTTGGTGCGATCCATGTACCCTGCCAGGCCGGTGAGGTCCTTGCCCAGGCTGTTCTCGAGCTTCTGCAGGCGCGCCGAAACGGAGGTGACCTCGCCGCGCAACGCCGCCGCATGGCCGAGTTCCTCGCGGAAGGGCGCGAGCGCCTGCAGTTCCCGGGTGACGGCCTGCAGGTCCTTTTGAACAGCGGCCAGCGCCGCATCGGTGCGCGCCGTGGCGTCGGCAAGCTCCTTCTTGTCCGCTTTGGATGCCCCCACCTTGTCGATGCCCGATTCGCCCTTGCGCAGCTCCTCCTGGACGGCTTGAACGCCTTTCTGCGCGGCGTCCACCCGCGCCGTCAACGCCGTCTCCAGGTCGGTCAGGCGGGTGCCGAGCTCGGCCCATTTCTGGTCGGCCTCGGCGGCGACCCGTTCCACCGAGCGCAGCTCGGCGCCCTGGGTTTTGGCCGACCGCAGAACCAGGTCCTGGTAGCCCACGTAGAGGGCGACGGCAAGCAGGCAGGGCAGCAGCAGCGTCACGAAGCTCAACCGGCTGCCGAGCTTGGCAATCCGCCGCTTGAGCTCCTCCTCGTTCGAGGGGATCTCCGGCTCATCGTCCTCCAAATTGAAACGAAATCGATCCCGGTCCGCCATAGGCTTCAGATTACTCCCATTCGATGGTGCTCGGGGGTTTGGAGCTGATGTCGTACACCACCCGGTTGACGCCGTCGACTTCGTTGATGATGCGGTTGGACACCTTGGCGAGAAGCTCGTGCGGCAGCCGCGCCCAGTCCGCCGTCATGGCGTCCCGGCTGGTGACGGCGCGGATGGCGGCAATGTTCTCGTAGGTGCGCGCATCGCCCATCACCCCCACGCTCTTGATCGGAAGCAGCACGGCAAAGGATTGCCAGAGTTTCTTGTAATAGCCGGCGGTTCTGATCTCCTCCAGGAGAATCGTGTCCACATGGCGCAGAATGGTCAACCGGCGCGGGGAGATTTCACCCAGGATCCGGATGCCAAGACCCGGTCCCGGAAACGGCTGGCGCCACACGAGCTCGTCCGGCAGCCCCAGCTCCTTGCCGAGTTCCCTGACTTCGTCCTTGAACAGGTACTTCAGCGGTTCGACCAGCTTGAGTTTCATGCGTTTGGGCAGCCCGCCGACGTTGTGGTGCGATTTGATGACGGCGGACGGGCCGCCGAAGGCCGACACCGATTCAATGACATCCGGATAAAGGGTGCCTTGCCCCAGAAACTCCGCGCCCTTTATTTTCCGCGCCTCGGCATCGAAGACCTCCATGAACACCCGGCCGATGATCTTGCGTTTGCGTTCCGGGTCGGTCACGCCCGCAAGGGCCTTCAAAAAACGCCGGCCGGCGTTGACGAAGCGAATGTTCAAGTCCAGGTGCTTTTTTAAAGTGATCTTGAGTTGGTCGGCCTCGTTTTGGCGCAGCAGCCCGTTGTCGACGAAAATGCAGGTGAGGCGCTTGCCGATGGCCTGGTGGATCAGCACCGCTGCCACCGAAGAATCCACCCCGCCGCTCAGCCCCAGTATGGCCTTGCGATCCCCCACGGTTCGGCGGATGCCGGCCACCGCCTCCCTGGCAAACGACTTCATGGTCCAGGAGCGCCGGCAGCCGCAGATGGTGAAAAGAAAATTTTTCAGAATGACGCCGCCCTCCGGGGTGTGGGCGACCTCGGGGTGGAACTGCACCCCATACAGCCTGCGCTGCGGGGCCGCTGCCGCGGCGAACCGGGTGTTGGCCGTGAAGGCCGTGGGCTCAAACCCTCGCGGCAGGCGCTGGATGGAATCCCCGTGGCTCATCCAGCACGGGGTGGTGCGACTGACGCCTTTTAACAACCCCGTGTCGGATCGGATGGAAAGCTCGGCGAACCCGTACTCCCGCTTTTCGGCCCGGGCGACGCGCCCGCCCAGGGCGGCCGTCATGAACTGCATCCCGTAGCAGATGCCCAGCACGGGGATGCCGAGATCGAAGATGCCGGGATCGACCTTGGGGCTGCCGGTTTCGTAAATGCTGGAAGGCCCCCCGGAAAGGATGATACCTTCCGGTTTCAGCCGCCGGATGGCTTCGAGCGGGATCCCCGGGGGTTCGACCTGGCAGAAGACATGGTTCTCCCGCACCCGGCGGGCGATCAGCTGATTGTACTGGGAGCCGAAATCGATGATGATGATCATGGCCTTCGGTCGATCCTGCGTCGGTGAAATGGTTTTGTAAAAAATCCGCCGCAGCGGGATCCGGTCAGCGACCCCTTTGCGGCGGGTATGGCCCATCCGTTCGATAATCAATTTGCCGGGCGGCGTCCCGGAACATTCGGGATCCTCAGCACGTGCCGATTGCCAATTACACCACGAATATGGTAAACACGCCCGCAAAAGTCAACCGGAAAATGCAGCCGGCCGCCGGCGCGGCGCGGCCGGCGGAAGGGGTTCACCGTTGACCCGGCTCATCGTCCAGATCTACGAAATCCAGACCCCGCAGGAGGCCGAGGCGGTTGTCGCCGCCGGGGTCGATCACGTCGGCAGCGTGGTGGTGTCCGAGGAAAACTGGAAGACGGCGGCGCTGAAGGAGACCATCGATCTCGTGCGCGCTTCCGGAGCCAGGAGCAGCCTGATCCCCCTTTTTCAGGCCGAGACCAGCGTGCTGCGGGCCTTGCAGTTCTACCGGCCGGACATCGTGCACTTCTGCGACGCGCTGGCGCCCGATCCCTGGTCCGGACAGGGCTGCGAGCGGTTGATTGAGCTGCAGATCCGTGTTAAGAGGCACTTTCCGGAAATGGGCATCATGCGTTCGATTCCGATTGCCCCGGAGGGCGATGCCCATCGGGTGCCGACGCTGGAATACGGCCGGGTCTTCGAGCCGTGCACGGATTTTTTTCTGACCGACACCCTGCTGGTGGGACCCTCTCCGGCAGACGATCCGCGGCAGCCGGTGAGCGGGTTTGTCGGCATCACCGGTCAAACATGCGATTGGGGCATGGCCGGGCGCCTGGTGCGGCAATCCGGCATCCCGGTCATCCTGGCCGGCGGCATCTCGCCGGAAAACGCAGCGGCGGCCGTCGCCCGCACGCGTCCGGCGGGGGTCGACAGCTGCACGCTGACCAACGCCTGCGACGCCCAGGGCCGGCCCATCCGCTTCCGGAAAGATCTGGAAAAAGTTCAAGCCTTCGTCGCGGCCGTGCGCCGCGCCGAGTCATTTTCATGAAGACGACAGAGAGGAACTCAACCCATGTACGAAAGCAGTGATTTGCGAAAGGGTCTCAAGATCGAATACGAGGGCGACCCTTACATCGTTGTTCAATTCGACTTCGTCAAGCCCGGCAAGGGGCAGGCGCTTTACAAGTGCCGGCTCCGGAACATGTTGACCGGGATTCAGTTCGACCGCAACTTCCGTTCCGGCGAAAAATTCGGTGAGCCCAACCTGGAAGAGAAGCAGATGGAATATCTTTACAAGGATGGCGACAAGTTCAGCTTCATGAACACATCCACCTACGAGCAGGAATATGTGGGCGAGGAGCAGGTCGGGGATGCCAAGAACTTCCTGCTGGAGAACACCGTCTGTTCGGTGCTTTTTTACAGGGATCGACCGATCGGGCTGACCATCCCGACCTTCATGAACCTGCGCATCGTCAAGGCAGACCCCTGGGTCAAGGGGGACACGGCCTCGGGGGATTCGAAGCCGGCCACCCTGGAAACCGGGTATGTGGTGCAGGTCCCGACCTTTCTCGAAGAAGGCCAGCTCATCAAAATCGACACGCGCACCGGGAGCTACGTGGAGCGCGTCAAGGCATAATGCTTGATGGTATTGATGATAAACACCACCCAGGCTCATGCGGTGCGGGCGGCCGAAGGATCCTTGGCGAAAAACTGCAGCTTGACCGACCCGACATCGATGACATCGAGGTCCTGAAGCAGAACCGATTTATTGACCGATCGATCGTTGACCTTCGGTTTGGACCACCCGCCGGCGTAACTCAGGTAGTAGCCGTCCGGTCGGCGGCTGATGGTGGCCGCCGTCCAGCCGACCCACCATCCTTTCACCACAATCTCGCAGGTCGGGTCCTTGCCGATTTTGATCAGGCTGCCGGCGAGGTCCAACTCGCCGCGGCCGCCCGCCAGGTAGGTCAGGCGTCCGGAACCGTCTCCCTGGCGTTGCAGGGGCTTCGGGACGGCCGCCGCGCTTTTCTGCACCATGGACCGGTAGCTGCTGGTGTCCATGACCATGGTCTTGTCGATTTCCGCCGGCAGGCTCTCGCCGTCATCGGACGCATCCCCGAGCGAGAAGACCAGCAGGTGTTTGCCGACGCTGATGACGTCCCCGTCCTTGAGCCAGTGCGAACTCACCAGCTGCTCATTGACAAAAGAACCGTTCTTGCTCTGCAAATCCACGAGGACGAAGGCATCTCCCGCGGCGTCGATCTTGGCGTGATGCCCGGAAACGGCCAGGTTGTCGATGACGATGTCGTTGTCCTTGCGGCGGCCGATGGCGAGGGATTTGCCCTTTTCGATCGGATAGCGGCCGATGACGCTGTCTTTGAATTTCAATGTGATGTTCGGCATAGGGGCTGCTCAGTGGTATGAGGTGACATGATGGCTGCCAGTCGCCGCCGCACCCGGGCACGCCATTTCCCGAAAACGGAGTGCGACCCGCGCCTCACTCCGGTGACCCGCAGGAGGACGGCGGAGATGTTGTCGTCGCCGCCGCGTGCGTTGGCCAGGTCCACCAGCTCGCGGCAGGCCTCATCCGGCGGCCGGGAGGTGGCAATGGACATGATTTCCAAAGGGGGCACCTTCGTGCTGAGCCCGTCGGAGCAGATGACCAGAACGTCTCCCTTGAAGGCGTTCAACTCACAAATGTCGGCATCCACGGTATCCTTGGAACCGACCGCACGGGTGAGGATGTTGCCCATGAGTGCCGTGAACGTTTCGTTGGCGAAGTCGGCTTGAAGCGTGTGCGGCACGGATAATAAATCGATATGGTCGTTACGAATCAAATAAATGGGGCTGTCGCCGACATTGGCGGCGATGACGGTTTCATCGCCGAGATAGACGGCCGACACGGTGGAGCCCATGCCGCGGTAGTCGGCATGGGTGGCGGCGGTCTCGTGCACCACGCGATTGGACCATTCGATTCCGGCCAACAACCGCCCGGCCTCCGGCGAGAGAAGGTCTGCCCGGGGTCCTTTCCCGGCGGGCGTTTCAGCCGCGACAAAGAAGTCGCGAATGGATTTCACCACCAGCGAGCTGGCGATCTCGCCGGCGCGGTGCCCTCCCATGCCGTCCGCAACCAAATAAAGGCCCTGAGCGTCGTCGATGCAGAGACGGTCCTCGTTTGATTCCCTTTTCTTTCCGATGTCGGAAATGCCGGCGGATTGAACGGTCAACATATCCTTTCCATTTTATTCGCAAACAGGTGACAGGTCAAGCCGGCGAAACCGCTTCGAGCGACGACCCTGTGCCGGCCGGCGCACGCTTTTGACTTGGAGAGGCTTCCGGGGCATAATTCAGATACCGAACGATTCACGATGAAGACCACCAAGGATGAATTCCGTGCATTCAATCGCCCTGCTGAAAAACGTCGTCCAACCCTACGCCTGGGGATCGACCACCGCCATTCCTCACCTCCTGGGAATACCGAACCCTTCCGGCGCGCCCCAGGCGGAACTCTGGATGGGGGCTCACCCCAAGGCCCCATCCCTGGTCGAAACCGGGGACGGATGGCTGCCGCTCGATGTGTTGATCCGGCGCTGCCCCGACGATGTGTTGGGCGCTGAGGCGGCCGCCGCCTTCGACTGCACGCTGCCGTTTCTCTTCAAGGTGCTGGCGGCCGCGGCGCCGCTGTCGATTCAAGCCCATCCGGGGCGGGAGCATGCCCGGGAGGGGTTTGAGCGCGAAAACCGGAGCGGGCTGGCCATCGATGCCCCGCAGCGCAACTACCGGGACCCCCACCACAAACCGGAATGCGTCTGCGCGCTGACGCCCTTTTCGGTGCTGTGCGGCTTTCGGCATCCTGCGGCGGTCCTGGAAACGCTCCGCATGCTCTGCCCCCGGGAGCTGCGGGCGGAAATCGCCGCCTTTACCGGTCGCTGCAACTCCGCCGGGTTGAAACAGCTGTTCGGAAGGCTGCTGTCGCTGGACCCTGCGCGTTGCCGCAACGCGGTGGCCGAGGCGGTGGCCGCAGCTGCCGGAAGCCGGGAGGAAGGGCTGGGATGGATTCCATCCCTGGCGCGCCACTATCCGGATGACGTCGGCGCCCTGGCCCCGGCCTTGATGAATGTCCTGCGCCTGGAACCGGGCCAGGCGCTTTTCCTGTCCGAGGGGGTTTTGCATTCCTATCTCGAAGGGACGGCCATCGAGATCATGGCTAATTCCGACAACGTCGTGCGAGGCGGGCTGACCCCCAAACATGTCGACCTTCCGGAGCTGTTCAAAGTGGTCCGCTTCGACCGCCACGACGTTCAGAGGGTCCGGACCGAAAACCGAGAACCAACGGAGACCGTGTATCTGACACCGGCGGCCGAGTTCGCGCTGTCTTGCATTCGGCTGCAGGCCGGCGACCGCTTCTGCAGCCGGGCGGGGCGCAATGTTGAAATCCTGCTTTGCATCGATGGCAAGGCCGTCGCCCAGGAGATGGCCCCGGCCGGCCGGGTGGTGGACATCGCCCAGGGGTCCTGCGTTCTTGTCCCCGCCGCGGCGCCCGCCTATCGACTCACCGGGCCGGCCACGGTGTACAAGGCAACGGTGCCCGGGCGGGAAACCATCCGGTGAACATTTTTTTGATCGGATACCGCGGCACCGGGAAAAGCGCGGTCGGCCAAGGACTCGCGACGGCGTTGAACCGACGGTTCGTGGACATGGATGAAGAACTGACCGGGCGGCTCGGCATGACGATCCGCGAGCATGTCGCCCGCTTCGGCTGGTCGGTGTTTCGGGCCGAAGAAAAGCGCCTGCTGCAGGAGCTCTGCCTGCGGGACGGCGGGGTGGTCGCGACGGGGGGGGGAGTGGTGCTGGATGATGAGAATGTGGCGGCCATGCGAGGGAGCGGTCATGTCATTTGGCTGCAGGCATCGCCCGGCGTCATTCAACAGCGCCTGGCGGCAGACCCCCGCAGCCAAGACCTGCGGCCTCCGCTGAGTGCACGGCCCGACCCCGCCGGGGAAATCCGCGACGTGCTGCAACAGCGCCTGGCGCTCTACCGGCAGGCGGCGCACTGGCAGATCGGCACGGATGAACTCAGCGCGGAACAGGTCTGTCGGAACCTTGCCGCGCGTCTTGCCCCGTGAGGTTCACGTCATCTCTTGATGAAACCCTGCGGCCCCGCTCATTTTTTTTCTTGCCCTTGACAAAGCCAAACGATTTAAGTAGCTTTGCGCTCGCTTGTCGCAACCATGAGCATGTCCGGATGACAGGAGCCGCCCGCGTATGACACTCACCAAAGCGAAAATTGCCGAGGCCATCTACCAGGAGCTTGGGTTCCCCAAGAACCGATCGACCGAACTCCTGGAACTTCTGCTGGAACTGATGAAGAACAAGCTCGAAAACGGCGAGGACGTTCTCATCAGCGGTTTTGGGAAGTTCTGCGTCAAGGAAAAAAAAGAGCGACGAGGGCGCAATCCGGCCACCGGCCATGACATGATGCTGGCCAAGCGCCGAGTGATCACGTTCCGCTGTTCTCACTTGCTGCGAGAGATAATCAACGGAGAGGTCTCGTAGCAGGGCATCTCCGCACCCAAACGACGACCCGGCTCCCTCCGTTCGAGGGGGTTGCCCCGGAGGCCGTTCCCACGCGAGCCACACGGCCCACTTCACTGCGACCGGCGGCACATTAGTCCTTCCAGGCGACCGCGGGCGCAGGACGACCCGACCACGAGAATCGCATGAACCACCTCCTCACACGGTGGCTGACCCTGACGGCCGCCATCCTGCTCGCCGCCTACCTGCTGGACGGTATCCGCATCGCCGGATTTTTCTCGGCGCTGTGCGCCGCCGCGCTGCTGGGCATCTTCAATGCCGTGCTCAGGCCGATCGCCATTCTGCTCACGCTTCCCTTCAACGTCATGACCCTGGGCCTGTTCACGTTCGTCATCAACGCCGTCCTGCTCAAAATGGTCTCGGGTCTCATCCGCGGCTTTGACGTGACGGGTTTCTGGCCGGCCGTGTTCGGATCCGTCGTGATCAGTGCGGTGAGCTGGGCTCTGAACACGTTCATCCGCGAGCGGCCGGCCGACGCCCCCGGGGCGAAGCGGCCGGCCGACGGCAACATCATCGACCTGGAAGACAAGGGGAACAATCGCTGGGAGTGATCCCGGGCGGATGGCGCGGCCACCCGATGCGGCGCAGATGAGGGAATAGACCCCCCATGGCAGGACTGCACATTTTCACCAGCAACCGGATGGAACGGCTGGCCGATCAACTGGCCATGCGGATCCGCGAGCCCCTTGATTCGCCGCTGGCCCCGGAAATCGTCGTGGTGCAAAGCCGCGGAATGGAGCGCTGGGTGTCCATGGAGCTGGCCCGGCTGAACGGCATCAGCGGCAATGTCCGGTTTCCGTTCCCCAATGCCTTCCTGACGACGGCATTCCAAGCCGTCTCGCCCGGAATGCCCGTGCCGTCGCCCTTCGATCCCGATGTCCTGACCTTCCGCCTCATGGGTGTCATCGAGGAACATGCCGACCGGCCGGATTTCAGGCCCCTGGTAGCTTTTCTCGCGGACGACCCGCGGGGCGTCAAACGCTACCAGCTGTCCCGGAAAATCGCCGACCTGTTCGATCAATACCTTCTTTTCCGGCCGGAGATGATCGAACGCTGGGAGGCCGGGAAACTCGAGGGCTCGGAGCATCAGCGCTGGCAGGCCCTGATCTGGAATGAGCTCGCGCGGCTCTCGCCGGGGTTGCACCGGGTCGCTCAGCGCCGCCGGCTGGTCGAGGCCGTCCGCAGCGGCGGCCGCGGCCTCGGTGGGCTGCCCCGGCGGGTATCGCTCTTCGGGGTGTCGTACCTTCCTCGGTTCCATCTGGAAATCTTTGCAGAGCTGGCCCGGGTCCTCGATGTGCACGTGTTCAGCATGAACCCCTGCCGGGAATACTGGGCCGACATTGTTTCCGAGCGCGCCGTTCACAACGTGCAACGGCGGATGGGGGATTTCGAAACGGTCGAGACCCGGCTGCACCTCGAGCGCGGCAACCGGCTGCTGGCCTCGCTGGGAACCCTCGGCCGAAATTTCCTGGACATGCTCGCGGAATTTTCCGGGCATCAAGCCGAGGAGTTCGTCGAGCCCGACGGAAACACCCTGCTGAGCCGCCTCCAGTCCGACATCTTGAACCTCAGAGACCCGCAGCCGGATGCGGGGCTGTCGGCCGATCCTTCCATCCGGGTCCACGCTTGCCACAGCCCCATGCGGGAGGCCGAGGTCCTGCGGGACCAGCTGCTGGCGATGTTCGAGGAGGATCCGCAGCTGCGGCCCGGCGACATCATCGTCATGACCCCGGATATCGAGGCCTATGCCCCGTTCATTTCGGCGGTGTTCGGCGCCCAGAGCGCCTCACCGGGGCGCATCCCTTTCGGCATCGCCGACCGCGGCCCCCACCGGGAAAGCAGCTGCCTGCGGACCTTTTTTAACCTGCTCGATCTGCGGGACAGCCGGTTCGGCGTTGGCGACGTGCTGCGCCTGCTGGAGGCCCCGGAGGTCTTGAAACGCTTCGGGCTGGAGGACAGCCACCGGTCCCGCCTGGAGCAGTGGATTCGGGCGGCGGGCATCTGCTGGGGCGAAGACGAAACCACCCAACGATCGCTGGGGCTTCCGGCCCACCCTCACAACACCTGGAGAGCCGGGATCGAGCGGCTGCTGTTGGGGTATGCGCTGCCGCCTCAGGGCACCGAGGTGTTCCACGGTATCCGCGGCACCAACGCCATCGAGGGCAGCGACGCCCGGATGATAGGGTCTTTTCTAAATTTCCTGGAGCAGGTGTTTGGGTTTGCGGCCCGGCTGCGCCGTCGGCGACGGCTGGACGCATGGCGCGACGACATCAGCGACATGATATCCGCCTTTTTCACGGATGACGACGACGACCCCTCGGGCCTGCCGCGCATCCGCCGGTTGCTGGATGAAATGGCCGGCCTGGGAACATCGGCCGGGTTCAGTGCGGAAGTCCCCGTCGACGTGGTGCGCCTGTTTCTGTCCGAGCGGCTCGACGGGGAAGGCGCCGGCCGGGGGTTCATGTCCGGCGGCGTGACCTTCTGCTCCATGCTGCCGATGCGGACCATCCCGTTCCAGGTGGTCTGCCTCCTCGGAATGAACCACGATGCGTACCCCCGTGAAAGCCGCCAGCTCACGTTCGATTTGATCGCCCAGGCGCCGCGTCCGGGCGACCGCTCACGTCGCAACGACGACAAATACCTTTTCCTCGAAGCGCTGCTGTCCGCCCGCGGCCGGTTTTACATCAGCTACGTGGGGCAAAGCATGCAGGACAACAGCCCCGTGCCGCCCTCCGTCGTCGTGAGCGAGCTCATCGACGCGCTGCAGACCGGATACGGCCTGCCTACGGATTCTGCGGCCGGCCGCCTGGTCACCCGGCACCGCCTGCAAGCGTTTTCCGCTGACTATTTTCAGGAAGGATCGGGCCTCTTCAGCTATTCCGCGGAAGACATGCAGGCCTGTGCTGCGGCGGCCGTCGCAACCTCACCGCCGGCGTTTGTGCCCGGGACGGTTCCATTGACGGCCGAGGAAGCGGCCGCCTGGCGTCGGCTGGACCTCGGGATGCTGGCATCTTTTTTCGGGAACCCGGCCAAATTTTTTGTCCGAAACCGCCTGGGGGTGCGCCTCGAGCCGCCGGAAGCGGCGGTTTCGGACAGCGAACCCTTCGCCATGAAAGGGCTCGAGCGTTTCACCATCGGCAGCCGCCTGCTCGAGCAGCGGCTGAAGGGCGTCCATCCCCAGGATGTTTTTTCGGCGCTGCGCGCCGACGGCCGTCTGCCCCACGGGACGATGGGCGACGTCGAATTCCGCGACCTCTGGGCCGAGGTGGATCGATTCGCCCGCCGCCTCGAGGCTCTGCGCCCGGCCGTTTCTCCCGCCACGATCGACGCACAGTGGGACATCGGCGGGTTCAGCCTGGCGGCGCGTGTTACCGGCACCCCGGGCACCGGCTGCCTGCGCTACCGCTTCGGCAAGCTGCGCGCCAAAGACCACCTGGAGCTGTGGCTGCAGCATCTGGTTCTCAGCCTGGCCGCACCCGGCAGCGCCGAATGCGAAAGCGTGTTCGTTTGCACCGACCGCACCCTGCGCCTGAAGCGCATGGCAGACAGCCGGGCCGTATTGGAAGACCTGGTGGGCGGGTATCGCCAGGGCCTGGAGCGACCGCTGTGTTTTTTTCCGCAATCTTCGCTGGAGTACGCCCGCACCCTGCGCACATCTTCCTCCCAACGCCGGGCGCTGGGGTCGGCCCGCACCATCTGGGACGGCAGTGAGCCGCATGAGGGCGAACGTACGGACCCCTATTACCGGCGCTGTTTCGAGACGATCGACCCCCTCGGCGCGGAATTCACGGAGTTGAGCCGCCGAGTCTTTGACCCCCTTTTGGATGGCGCCGACTGGGAGAAATCGACGTGATGGAAATCGGCTCGATCATAGCCATCCTGCGGAGCCTGCCGGAGACCGTCGCGCTGAAACCCGGCGATGTCCTGAACGTGAAGGTTCTGGAGGTCTTTGAAGACCGGCGCGCGTTGGTGGATCTGGGACGATTCCGGGCCCTCGCCGATATCACCTTCCCGGTGGCGGCAGGCGATGAGATCCGGGTGCGGGTCCAGGAAACACAGGGGCAGTTGCGGCTTCAGCTGGTCCCGGTTACCGGCGACCCGGTGCCGTCGGCCGGCATGGCAGCGGGGCCGGTGCAGGCGGTTGCGGTGGAATCCCTCAAACAGCTTCAGGTGCGGATCGATCAGCTGGCAGGCGCTCAGCAGCGCCTGCCGGATTCGCAGCCGCTGTCGGCCGAGTTCAGACAGGTGGTGGATGCGCTGCGGCTTTTTCTCGAACCATTCGAGCCGGGTTCAAGCCCTGACACCCTTGCCCGCAAGCTCAAGGAGTTTTGTCAGGATTCCGGGCTGTTCCTGGAACACCGGCTGGCGGCCGCGGTCAGGAGCAGCGCCGACCGGGCAGGGGGGGCGCTGCCTCCGGAGGCGGGATCAGCGGGAGCGTCGGGACGAATCCTGGCTACCGACCTCAAGGCCCGGCTGGTTTTTCTCAAGGTTTTTTTCGACAGCGCGGCCGGCCGGCAGCTGGCACACGACAGCCGTGAGGTCGGCGGGCTGGCGCGGGCGGCGGCCGAATTGCTCGCCGACATCCGCGCCGGACAGGAGCAGATGGCCAAACCGGCCGCTGCCTCGGACCCCTTTCAGATGGTGCACTTTGCCCTGCCATTGCCGGAGGACCGCGGCCGGGCCGGGCTGAAAATCGCCTACCGCCGGCGGCCTGCCGCCGGGAAGCGGGAAGGGCACCGCGCGGCGATCCTGCTCCAGCTCGATCGGATAGGAGCCGTCCGCGCCGATCTCACCCTGCTGAGCGCCGGCCTGAACCTATCCATCTTCGTTTCCGACGCAGGGCTGCGGGACCTGGTCAACCGCCACGCACCTGAGGTGCGCGACGCCCTGGCGCCGTTTTTCGAACATGTGACCGTTCAGGTGTCGGTTTCGCCCCGGAAAATCGACCGATTTGCGTCCGAGGACTGGCTGCCGGCGGGCAAGACCCAGGTGGATGTGCGCGTATGAAACCGGAAAAGCCGACGCGCGCCGTGGCCCTGCGGTACGACCGTGCGAAAGACGGTGCTCCCCGCGTGGTCGCCAAGGGACAGGGTACCGTGGCGGACAACATCATCGCCGTCGCCCGGGAGCACGGGGTGCCGCTGCATGAAGACCCCAACCTGGCCGCGACGTTGAATGCCCTTGACCTCGAAACGGAGATCCCGCCGGAGCTCTACCGCGCCGTGGCGGAAGTCCTGATTTTCATTTACCGGTTGAACGGCAGGCTGAACGGGCCATGACCCCCTTTGACCTCATCCACACGCCCCTGAAAGGGGTCAGCCTCATCGAGGCGGCGGCCGGCACCGGCAAGACCTACACCATCGAGGGCCTTTACATCCGGCTGGTGCTCGAAAAGCAGCTGCCCGTCGAGCAGATCCTCGTGGTCACGTTCACGCGCGCGGCCACCGCCGAGCTGCGCGACCGGATTTACCGGCGCCTGGCCAAGGCGCGCGACGCCTTTGCCGGGGTCCCCGTCGAAGACGACGACCTCCTGCGGCACGCGGCCGCCCGCCACCCCAACCCCATCCAGGCCGGCCGTCTGCTGCGTCAGGCGCTGATGGATTTCGACCGTGCGGCCATCTTCACCATTCACGGGTTCTGCCAGCGGGTGCTCTACGAAAACGCGTTTGAGACCGCCAGCGCGTTCAACGCCGAACTGCTCCAGGACCAGACTCCGATCCTGGTGGAGGTGGTGGAAGATTTCTGGCGTCAGTATGTCTGCGACCAACCGGCGGAGTTCCTGCAGTTTGCCAGGGGCACCCTGGGGGACCCGGGTCGTCTGCTGGAGTTGGCCCGCAAATCCACGGCGGCCGATTTCGAGGTGACGCCCCGGCGGAACGAGCCGTGCCTGCGCGACGAGACGCTCGCCGCCTTCCGACGGCAGCTGGAACAACTCGGGAACTGCTGGCGTGCCGGCCGGGACGATGTGGGCCGCATCCTGCTGGAGGCGCCGCTCAACGGCACGAGCTACGGCACCCTGACGCCCGGGCAAAACGGCGGGCCTTCGAAGCGCCAGCGGATGGTCCGGAGTCTCCTCGAAGCGCTGGATGCCTATTTCGCCCACGGGACCCCGAATTACCCGCCGGTGGCGGCGATCGCGAAGCTGGCCGCGTCGAGTCTTGACCGCGCGACCCTCCGCCGCCGGCAGACGCCGTCGCACCCGGTTTTCGACGCCTGCGAAGCGGTCCACCAGGCCGCGCCGCCGCTCGTTTTGGAAATGACCGGGCAGCTGCAGCATCTCAAATGGCGCCTGCTGAGCGGCGTGCAGGCGGAACTGGAGCGGCGCAAGTCCGAAAAGGGGCTGGTGTCCTTCGACGACCTCCTGCGGCAGGTGGCCCGGGCCCTCGACACCGCAGGGGGAGAGGAGCTGGCCGGCGCCGTGCGTGAGCGGTACCAGGCCGCGCTGGTGGACGAGTTCCAGGACACCGACGATCTCCAGTACGCTGTTTTCTCGCGGCTTTTCTCCGCGCCGCAGCACCTGCTGTTCATGATCGGCGACCCCAAGCAGGCCATCTACGGGTTTCGCGGGGCCGACATTTTTTCATACCTGCGGGCCGCGCAGAATGCCGAGGCGTGTTTCACCCTCATCCGCAACTGGCGTTCCTCACCCGGCCTGGTGCAGGCGGTCAACACGCTTTTTTCGCAATCGGCCGCGCCGTTTCTCTTTCCCGGCATCGGCTTCACCCCGGGCAACGCCGCCCGGGACGAGCGGGCGGCAACCGATCCACCGATGGTCCTGTGGCACCTGGATTCCCGGCGGCATCGCGACGACGGCAAGGTCATGACCAAACCGGAGGCGCAGTCGCTGATCGCACGGGCCGTGACCACGGAAATCCAGCGGCGGGTCGCCGCCGGACCCGCCGCGGTCCGAATCGGCGGCATCGCCGTGCTCGTGCGCACCAACAGCCAGGCCGCATTGATGAAGGATCACCTCTCGGCGGCCGGTGTGCCCTCGGTCGTTTACAGCACGGCCAACGTGTTTGACTCGACCGAGGCCCGCGAACTGCTGGCCGTGCTGGCCAGCATCGCCGAACCCCAGAGCTCGTCTAAATTGAAATCGGCGCTGGCCACCCATCTGCTGGGCGTTCCGGCCGGCGACATCGCCGCCGGGGACCGATCCGGGGATGCATGGGAGCGACGGATCCGAAGCCATTGGGAGTATTCCCGGCTGTGGAGCGAGCGGGGTTTCATATTCATGTTCCGGCAGTTCCTGTCGGGCGAGGCGGTGAAGCAGCGCCTTCTTTCGCTGCCGGACGGCGAACGCCGCTTGACCAACCTTCTGCACCTGGCCGAGCTCGTGCACCGCACCGCCGGGGATGAAAATCTCGGGGTGAGCGGACTGGTGACGTGGCTCGGCCGCAACGTCGACCCGGACGCGCAGCGGTCCGAGGAAACCCAGTTGCGCCTGGAAAGCGATGAACTCGCGGTCAAGATCGTCACGGTCCACCGCAGCAAGGGCCTGGAATACCCGGTGGTGTTTTGCCCGTTCGCCTGGTCCGGGTCCTCCTTGAGAAGCGGTGATGTTTTTTTCCACGACCCCGCTAACGATAACCAGCTGACCGCCGACCTCAGCGGCGACACGGATTCGCCCAACCGGGTCCGCGCCCAGAACGAGCTGCTGGCCGAAAACCTGAGAATGCTCTACGTGGCGGTGACCCGCGCGCAGGAGTGCTGCTACCTCGCCTGGGGCCGGATCAACACCGCCGAGACATCGGCGCTGGCCTACCTGCTGCGCTCCGGCCCGGAAGATGAAGACGGAGCCGACCGCGACTGGACCTCGCGGCTGAGGGTTGAATTCAAAGCCCTCGGGGACGACGAGGTGCGGAGCCGCCTGGACGGGCTCGCCGCCGCCTCGGACGGGACGATCGTGGTCCGGCCCCTCCCGGAGCAGGCGGCAACGAGGGGGGCGGATGCCGGCTTGCCTTCCCGGCAGCTGGCCTGCCGGGAGTTTCACGGCAGCATCGACCCCACCTGGCGCCTGACCAGCTACTCCGCCCTGGCGGCGGCGGCCGGCGTCGACACACCGGACCATGATGCCGTCCCTCCCCTGCCGGGGGGGGAGCCCCCGGCGGAAGATCCTCGACCCGCGGCGGCCCCCGGGATTGCCGATTTCCCGCCGGGGGCCCGGGCCGGCACGTTTTTTCACTCGGTTTTTGAAACGCTTGATTTCGCTTGCCCGGAGCCCCGGACGGTCGTCGTCGCGAAACTCAAGGAGTTCGGATTCGACCCGTCCTGGGCGGAGCCCGTCTGCCGCATGATCGCCGATGTTCTCGCAGCGCCGGTGTTTGACGGCGCATCCCCGGTGCGGTTGGCGGAGGTGGGCCGCGACCGGCGCATCGCCGAGATGGAATTCTACTTCCCTCTGAACCTGGTGACGCCGGCGGTCCTGGAAGAGGTGTTTGCGCGTCACGGGACGCCGCCGGTCGTCGGCGGGCCCCCGGCGGATAAAACCATCGAGCGTCTGCACTTCGCGCCGACGCGGGGTTTCATGAAAGGCTTCATCGACCTGGTGTTCGAGCAGCGCGGCCGCTACTACCTGATTGACTGGAAGTCGAATCGCCTGGGCGCCGCACCGGAAGATTACCACTGCCGCCGGCTGGGCCGCGTGATGCGCGAGCATCTCTACGACCTGCAGTATCACATCTACACGCTGGCGCTGCACCAGTACCTTCGACGCCGGGTTCCCGGTTATGATTATGCCCGGGATTTCGGCGGGGTGTGCTATGTTTTTCTGCGCGGGGTCAACCGCGCCCGGGGCCCGGAATACGGGTTTTTTCGCGACCGGCCCGAACCCCGGCTCGTTCACGCGTTGGGAAAGGCGCTGATACCGGACGATGCCTGATCTGATCGACCCTGGGCTGTTTTCGGCCCTCGACCTGCACTTCGCCAGGTTCATCGGCCGCTTCGGAGGGGCGGACCCTCAGGCGCTCCTCCTGGCGGCGGCGCTGGTGAGCCGCGTCACCGGAAACGGTGACGTGTGCCTGGACCTGAATGCCTGCGCGGGCAAGCCCGTCGCCGGATCGCAGACGGGGCTGTCGTGCCCGCCCGCGAACCGCTGGATCGCCGCACTGCGCGGCTGCCCGGCGGTCGGCCGGCCGGGCGAGCGCCGGCCGCTGGTGCTGGACGACGGCAACCGTCTCTACCTCCACCGCTACTGGGACTATGAACGCCGGTTGGCGGCCCGCATCTGGGAGCGCGCCGGCTCCCCACCGCATGATATTGACCCCGGGTGTCTGAAGGCCGCCATCCAGCGTCAATTCGCCGGCCGCACCGGGTCGGGGACCGACTGGCAGCAGGTGGCCGTGGCCGTGTCTCTTTTGAAGCGCTTTGCCGTGATCACCGGCGGGCCGGGAACCGGCAAGACCACGACCGTCGCCAGGATCCTTGCCGTGTGGGAGGAAGTCAACCCGGGGCGTACGACCCGCGTGCTCCTGGCCGCACCCACGGGCAAAGCCGCCGCCCGCCTCAAGGAATCCCTGCGGCCCCGCACGGAGCCGCCTTCCCCGGCCACCGGCAGCGGCCCCGCCCCCACCGGCGAGGTCTACACTCTGCATCGCCTGCTCCGGCCGGTGGCCGGCACCCCTTTATTTCATCACAACGCTGAGAATCCGCTGCCGGTCGACCTGATGATCATCGACGAGGTCTCCATGGTCGATCTGGCCCTCATGGCCAAGCTGGTGGACGCCCTGCCCGGGGCGGCCCGCCTGGTGCTGATCGGTGATCGGGACCAGCTGGCGTCGGTCGAGGCCGGGTCGGTTCTGGGCGACATTTGCGGCCGAACGCGCCGGCCGGGGTTTTCGCCGGAGTTCGGGGATGTGATCCGGCGCGTGACCGGGCAGGTGGTTCCGCCGGCGACCGAGGGCCGGCTGCTGCAGGACTGCATCGTGGAGCTGCAGACCAGCCACCGGTTTGCCGCCGGCAGCGCCATCGGGGAGATCAGCCGGGCGGTCAACCAAGGCGACAGCCTTCGTGCGATCGAGATTTTGTCAAGGCCCGGGGAAGGGGCGGTCGTTTGGTTGGAGCCTCCGGCCGGCGCCCATGCCAGCGCCGAGTGGGAACCGCGCATGGCGGAGGGCTACGCAGCGTATCGCACGGAGGGCGGCCCGGACGCGATGCTGCAGGCGCTCGGCCGGTTCAAGGTGCTGTGCGCCCACCGGGCCGGTGCCGACGGGGTGGCGGCCGCCAACCGGCTGGCGGAGCGCATGTTGGTGCGCCAGGGTCGGGTCAGGATCAACCCGCGCAGCGGCAGCCCCTGGTACTCCGGCCGGCCCGTGCTGATCACGCAAAACGACTACAGCCTGGGGCTTTTCAACGGCGACATCGGAATCACCCTGCGTGATCCCGCAGAAGGGGTTGAAGGCCTTGCGGTCTTTTTTCCGGATGCGGCCGGGGGGCTGCGGCGGTTCCTGCCCTACCGCCTGCCCGCGCACGAGACGGTCTACGCCATGACGGTGCACAAAAGCCAGGGGTCCGAGTTCGAAGACGTTCTGCTGATTCTGCCGGCCAAAGATTCGCCGGTGCTCTCCCGCGAATTGGTCTACACGGCCCTTACCCGGGCGCGGAAAAGGATCACGCTCATCGGCAGCCGGGACGTGCTCACGACCGCCATCAACCGCCGCATCGAGCGCACCTCCGGTCTGCGGGATGCGCTGTGGGGAGACAACCAAACCAGTTATTACTCCGGCAAATAACAGGTGCATCTATAGCCGATGTCAGACTCCGCCTCTGCGTGATCTGCTGGAACTAGACACACCAATTGCCGGCGTAATACCCCGCCGCTTCCGGCAGACACCCCCCTGAACCTGCTCTCGTTTAAGAGATAGCCGGTCGAACGGCCGGTGTCATGTTTACCCGCTGCGGCACCTGTGCTATTTTTACACCGGGTTCGAATATCGATTTCAACCATACAGGAGTGAGGATGACAGACAACCATTTCAGGACCGGCATCGGCTTCGATTTTCACCGTCTGGTCGAAGGCCGCGATCTCATTCTGGGCGGAGTCAACATCCCCTACGAAAAGGGACTCCTGGGGCATTCCGACGCGGATGTCCTGGTGCATGCCATTTGCGACGCCCTGCTCGGGGCCTGCGGCCTGGGCGACATCGGCATTCACTTCCCGGACACCGATCCCGCCTACAAGGGGATTTCCAGCCTCGAGCTCCTGGGGAAGACCTGCGCGCTGATCGACGCCAACGGGTACCGGATCGTCAACGTCGATGCGGTCGTCCTCGCCGAAGCGCCCAAGATCATGCCCCATCGCCGCGAGATGTTGAGCCGCATCCTGCAGGCCATGGTGATGGCTTCCCCGCAAGCCCTCAACCTGAAGGCCACGACCACCGAGGGCTGCGGGATGGTCGGTCGCGGCGACGGGATCGGCGCCATGGCCACCGCACTGATCGAGCGCCGCCCGCTCGACCGGGACGGGGGTCCATGAGCGCCTTTGACCTGAAGGCCGAGTTCGAACCGGCCGGCGACCAGCCCGCCGCCATCGAAACGCTGCACCGGCAGCTGCTCGCCGGCCGGAAACACCACGTCCTTCTGGGGGTCACCGGCTCCGGCAAGACCTTCACCATGGCGCACGTCATCGCGCGCATGAACCGCCCGACGCTCGTGATCGCACCGAACAAGACGCTGGCGGCCCAGCTCTACAGCGAGTTCCGCCAGTTGTTCCCCGACAATGCCGTGGAGTATTTCGTCAGCTACTACGATTACTACCAGCCGGAGGCCTACATCCCGTCGTCGGACACCTACATCGCCAAGGATTCCTCCATCAACGACATGATCGACAAGCTGCGCCACTCCGCCACGCGTTCCGTCCTCTCGCGGCGCGACGTGCTGGTGGTGGCGAGCGTGTCCTGCATCTACGGTCTCGGGGCGCCGGAGGACTACCTGTCCATGCGGGTGGAGATCGAGGCCGATGCCGAGTTCGGCCGCGAGCGGCTGCTGGCCGATCTCGTGGCCATGCATTACGAACGCAAGGACCACGATTTTTTCCGGGGCACCTTCCGGGTGCGGGGGGACCGGGTCGAGATCTTTCCGGCCTACGAGGAGGACCGGGCGATCCGGGTGGATTTTTTCGGCGACACGGTGGAAGGCATCGCCGAGATCGACGCCCTGCGCAACACGGTCCTGCGCCGGCTGACGCGCGGCGTGATTTTTCCGGCCAGCCACTATGTCACGCAGAAGACCACCCGGCAGAAGGCCATGCAGACCATCCGCACGGAGCTGGGCGGCCGCATCGATTGGTTCCGCGACCAGGGGCGGCTGCTGGAGGCGCAGCGAATCGAGGAGCGCACGCATTTCGACCTGGAGATGATCCAGGAACTGGGATACTGCAACGGCATCGAGAACTACTCGCGGCATTTGACCGGCCGCCGCCCCGGCGAGCCGCCGCCGACCCTGCTCGATTACTTTCCGAAAGATTTCCTGTTGTTCATCGACGAGAGCCACATCGCCGTGCCCCAGCTCCAGGGCATGTACCGCGGGGACCGCTCGCGCAAGGAGACCCTGGCGGAGTACGGCTTCCGGCTGCCTTCGGCCCTGGACAACCGGCCGCTGACCTTCGAGGAGTCCCAGGCCCGCTTCAACCAGACGGTCTTCGTTTCCGCCACCCCGGCCGACTACGAGATGAAAACGGCCGGGGACGCCGTCGTCGAACTCATCGTGCGGCCGACGGGACTGGTCGACCCCGTGATGGAGATTCGCAGCGCACGCCACCAGGTCGACGACCTGCACGATGAAATCCGCAAACGCCAGCAGCGCCGCGAACGGGTGCTGGTCACCACCCTCACCAAACGCATGGCGGAGGATCTCACCGAATACTACTCGGACCTCGGGCTCAAGGTCCGCTACCTGCATTCGGACATCACCACGCTGGCGCGCATGGACATCATTCGCGACCTGCGGCGGGGCGAATTCGACGTGCTGGTGGGCATCAATTTGCTGCGCGAAGGCCTCGACATCCCCGAGGTGTCGCTGGTGGCCATCCTGGACGCCGACAAGGAAGGGTTTCTGCGATCGGCAAGATCGCTCATTCAGACTTGCGGCCGGGCGGCGCGCCATGCCGGCGGCATGGTCATTTTCTACGCCGACACCGTCACGCGCTCGATGCAGCAGGCCATCGACGAAACCGGCCGCCGCCGCAAGATCCAGCAGGCCTACAACATCGCCCACGGCATCACGCCGGAATCCGTCCACAAGGCCATCACCGGGGCCTTCGATGTCGTTACCGGTCAGGCCCCGCCCCCGGTCGACCGGGTGGCCGAGGCGCTCGCCGATTACGGCTCGCTGGAGGACGTTGACGCCGAGATCCGCCGGCTTGAAAAGCAGATGCACCAGGCCGCCAAGGAGCTGGATTTCGAGCGTGCCGCCGACCTGCGGGATCAGGTCAAACGCCTGCAGCGGTTGATCGTGCTCGAAACATGAATGCCCCCCTGACCCCCCCACCGCCGCCGGCCGGCGACCCCGCGCAAAAGGCCGCGGAGGCCCCCTCCGAACCCGGTGTCTACCTGATGAAGGGGACCGACGGCCGCGTGCTCTATGTCGGCAAGGCCCGCAGCCTTCGCAAACGACTGGCGGCCTATTTCAAGACGTCTGCGCATGCCGATTCCAAAATCGATGCGCTGGTAGGCCGGATCGCCGACATCGAAATCATCCTCACCCGCACCGAAAAAGAAGCCCTCATCCTGGAGTCGAACCTCATCAAGCGCCATCGGCCGCGCTTCAACGTGGTGCTCAAGGACGACAAGCGCTACCCCTCCCTGCGGCTGGACCTGCAGGAAGACTATGCGCGGTTCACCGTCGTGCGCAAGATCGGCGAGGACGACGCGCTCTATTTCGGCCCCTTTGCTTCGGCGCATGCCGTGCGCGAAACGCTCAAAGTGCTCAACCGGACCTTCAAGCTGCGCAAATGCAAGGCGAGCGAATTCCGCACCCGGACCCGGCCCTGCCTGCACTGCCAGCTGAACGGCTGCCTGGCCCCCTGCTGCCGGGATGTATCGCGGGAGGTTTATCGCGAACAGCTCCAGGAGGCGATTCTCTTTTTGAAGGGCCGCACCCAGGAACTGGTGGGCAAGATCCGCGGGGACATGGAGGCCGCCGCCGCCGCCCGGGAGTATGAAAAGGCGGCCCGCCAGAGGGACAAGCTGTTTGCGCTGCAGCGGACGGCCGAGAAACAGGTCGCGGTGACCACCGACTTCATGGACCGGGACGTCTTCGCAGCGGTGTCCTCCGACGGCGCCGCCGTCATCACCCACCTGGAAGTGCGCGGCGGTTTCCTCACGGGCACCCGTCACTTCGGTTTCCCCGAGACCATGGCCGCGGAAGATGAAATGCTGGGGGTGTTCATCCGCCAGTTTTACGAAGGCCGCGCCTTCGTGCCCCGGGAGCTGTTCGTGTCGCACGCGCTCGAGGACGCAGCCTGGATCGAGGAAGGGTTGGCCGTTCAAAGAGGCCGGACGGTGCGGATTCGCCGCCCGGAGCGCGGCGAAAAGGCCCGGCTGCTGGAGATGGCGCTGCACAACGCCCGCACGGAACTCGAGGCCCTTCTGACCCGGCGTTCAAACGGCGCCGAGCTGCTGCCGCGGCTGCAACGGCGCCTGAACCTTTCCCGCTGTCCGCAGCGCATCGAGTGCGTCGACAACTCGACCCTGATGGGGTCCGACCCCGTGGCCGGCGTGGTGGTGTTCGTCGACGGCCGTCCGGAGCCCTCCGCGTGGCGCCGATACCGCATCACGGGAGTGGCGGTCCCGGATGATTATGCGTCCATGTCCGAGATCCTCCGCCGCCGGCTGGGAAAAGGGCCGGCATCGGAGCCGTTTCCCGACCTGCTGATGGTGGACGGCGGCAAGGGGCAGCTCGGGGCGGCGCTGGCGGTGATGAAGGATCTGCAGATCGAAGGCCGAATGGACGTCATCGGGATCGCCAAAAAAGACCCGGACCGGGGCGAGGTGCACGACAAGATTTTCCTGCCGGGACGGTCGAACCCGGTCCATTTCGGGCGGGAGGGCGACCTGCTGCTTTTCCTGCAGCACGTGCGGGACGAAGCGCACCGCCACGCCGTCACCTTCCACCGTCGGCGGCGCCGGGCGTCGACCCTGGCTTCGGCGCTGGACACGATCCCCGGGATCGGCAAGGCCCGCAAAGCGCAGCTGATCGATCGTTTCGGCAGCTTTGAAGCCGTCCGGGCAGCCACGCTCGATGAGCTGAGCGCGCTGCCCGGTTTCAATCGGAAACTGGCCGAAGCGATACAGGAAACCCTGAGTTCGAGCACCCGTCGGCCGGTTCAACTGCCGGAGTAACCATGAAAGGCCCTTTGCCGAAGAACCGGACAATTAGTATTTCAGCTTGGCCAATGCGCCTTTCAGTTCCTGGACCGCTGCCGCGGATTTCTGCAACGCCGCGTTTTCTTCGGCGGTCAGCTTGATTTCCAGTACCTGCTCGACGCCTTTGGCGCCGAGCTTTACCGGCACGCCGATGAACAGGTCGCGGATTCCGTACTCGCCCTCGAGATAGGCCGCGCAGGGCAGGACTTTCTTCTTGTCTTTGAGGATGGACTCCGCCATCTCCACCGCGGCCGAGGCCGGCGCGTAAAAGGCGCTGGCGGTCTTGAGCAGGCTCACGATCTCCGCCCCGCCGTTGCGGGTGCGCTGCACCAGGGCCTCGATGCGCTCCTTGGTCATGAGCTCCGTAATGGGGATGCCGGCGACACTCGAGTAGCGCGGCAGGGGCACCATCGTGTCGCCGTGGCCCCCCAGCACGAACGCATGGGTGTTTTCGACCGAGACGTTCAACTCCATGGCGATGAAGGCGCGGAAACGGGCCGAGTCGAGCACGCCGGCCATGCCGATGACGCGCTGCTTGGGGAATTTGCTGGCCTCGAAGGCCACGTGGCACATCGCATCCAGCGGGTTGCTGACGATGATCAGAACCGCCCGGGGGGAGCGGCCGGCCACTTCCTGGGCCACCTTCTTGACGATGCCCGCGTTGGTGGTCAGCAGGTCGTCGCGGCTCATACCCGGTTTGCGCGGAATGCCCGCCGTGATGATGACGATGTCGGACCCCGCGGTGGCGTCGTACGCGTTGGCGCCGGTCAGGTGCGCGTCATGCTTTTCAATCGGAGCGGCTTGGGTCAGGTCCAGCGCCTTGCCCTGGGGCACGCCCTCGATGATGTCCACGAGGACGACGTCGCAAAGTTCTTTCTCCGCCAGGCGCTGGGCGGCAGTGGCGCCCACGTTCCCGGCACCGATCACTGTTACTTTCTTATCCATGGGTTACCTCCGCTTCTCTGAAGTTGACGTTGATTCAAGAATTGTCCTGTTTCAGCCGAAGATGCTAGAAGGCTTTGTCGATAGCACAAACCACCCGATTGTCAACAGAATTCAGATAGCAGGATTTTCCTTTGCGGTGATCAAACCGTGTGATATGATAAGAAATTAGAATCGGCAGAGAACTGACAAGAAACGGAACGGCAACGGCCGTCGCTGGTGGGTCGCGCTGCGGGGCGGATGACATGGCGGTAGTCAATCTCAAAAAACGTCAGATCGAGTGCAAGATCGTCTATTACGGGCCTGCGCGCTGCGGCAAGACCACCAATCTCGAATATATCCACCGGACGTTCACCCAACATGTCAAAGGGGAGATGATATCGATCGACACCGAGGGCGACCGCACCCTGTTTTTCGATTTTCTGCCCCTGGAGCTCGGCAAGCTCAAGGGATGTGACGTGCGGGTTCAACTCTACACCGTGCCGGGCCAGGTTCGCTACTCATCCACCCGCAAGTTGGTCCTGAGGGGGGCGGACGGCATCGTGTTCGTGGCGGACTCGCTGGAGGTTCGACGGGAACAGAACATGCTGGCGTTGAAGGATCTGCAGCAGAACCTTCGGGACTACAACCTGAGCGTCTTCAAGGTGCCGTTGGTGTTGCAGTTCAACAAGCGTGATCTGACCGATGCCGGGATTACCCTGATGACGATCGAACAGATGTCCACGGAGCTGAACCGGCAGTTGAAAGCCCCGGCCTTTCCGGCGGCGGCGCTCAGCGGCATGGGGGTCGGCAAGACCCTGCAGGAATGCCTGCGGTTGGTTTTGCGCTCGTTGCAACAGGAACTTAATTTCTAACTGAATTCATGGCTTCAGACATCGATTTTTCGGGCAAACTGAGCTTTCTTAACTTCGGGGAGCTTCTCCAGCTGATCGGGAGCAGCTCCGCCACCGGGTCGCTGCGAATCTTCAACGCTCACGCGCCGGAGCCCGGCGTGATCCTCATCGAAAAAGGAAACCCGATCAATGCCGCCAACGGTTCCCTGGCCGGTCTGGAGGCATTGTTTTCACTCTTCGGCTGGACCGAGGGGCGCTTCGAGTTTACCCGGGAAGCGGTTGCCGGCGAGCGGGTGATCAAAAAAGGGCGGATGGAAATCATCCTGGACGGTCTGCGGCTCCTCGATGAGGGCAAGATTCCCAAAATAGAGCCGTCGGCATTGCCCGTCGCGGATGAGCCTGGCGCGGCCGAAGCGCCGGCGCCGAAGACCGGGCAGCCGCCGCTGATCAAGGGACCGCTGGTCGACTATGCTTTCGTGGTGGATGAGGAGAGCTTCTACGACGGCGATGAAATTGTCCGGGAGGGCTCCCATGGAAACTGGATCTGGGTGATTCTCGAAGGCGCTGCTGAAATCATCAAGACCACGCCCAACGGGCCGATCAAGCTGTTGCGGGTCGGCGACGGCGCCTTTCTGGGCAGTGTGGCCTCCTTCCTGAGTGGGGATAATGTGCGCAGCACCACCGTGGTGGCGGCCGGCAACATCCAGCTCGGCATGCTGGACTCTCAGTTGCTGGCCGGCGAGGTGGCCAATCTGTCGGCCGACTTCAAAAACCTGATCAAGAGCCTGAACAACCGTCTGCACGGCGTGACCTCCATCGCCGCCCAGGCCCATGTCGGCGACGCCTCCTTCATGAAATCGCTCCTGGACAAAAAGATAGCCATCAAGGAAGGCCAGAACGAAGAGAGGCTGTTCAGCATCCGAGAGGGGGATGTGGTGGTGGCGCGCAATACGCCGGCCGGCTACCTGCCGCTGGCCCGTCTTGAAAAGGGGGATTTCTTCGGCCACATTCCCTTTCTGACCATCGGCCACGAGCCTTACGAGGCCGCCGTTTTTTCATCCGCCGACTTGAAACTGGCCTCAGTGGATTCCAAAAAGATCGAAAGCGAACACCGGAGGCTTTCGCCCACCCTGCGCAACATCATCGAGCACCTGGCGGCTTGCATCTCGGCGACAACCCTGGTAACTATCAACAGCGTTCGCAAATCCGGCTTTCTCTGATCGGCCGGCGGTTGGACAGGAGACCCGTCGTCTTATGAAAAATGATGAAAACCGAAAGCATCGACGTATCAGCTCCCTCAACCTGTCCTATATCTGTCTGGATGAGGACCGCAAAACCGTAAAACAGGGCATGGGCCGGACGTTGAATCTCTCCGAGTCCGGCATTCTGCTGGAAACGCATTTCCCCATCGCGGCGGAGCATACGGTGATCCTGAGCATCGGGCTGGAAGACCGGGTGGTGGACCTGAAGGGCCGTCCCGTCCATGTGCGCTCGACCGACAAAGGCGTGTATGAGATCGGCATCGAGTTCATCGACCCTGATGTAAAAACGCTCATGGCCGTGAAGCAATTCCTCGGCTCGGCAGCGCTCGAACCCTGAGCGTTGTTTCCGCCGCCGGATTTCGATTTCAATCAAAGAGAGGACCGCTGTAATGAATCAGCCGATCAGCCAAACGGACTTTCCCGGTCTGAAGCTCCTGAAACGGGGCAAGGTGCGCGACATGTACGACCTCGGCGAACACCTCCTGATGGTGGCCACCGACCGCATCTCGGCCTTCGACGTCGTCATGACCGAGCCCATTCCCGACAAGGGGGTCATCCTGACCCAGATCTCGCTTTTCTGGTTCGAGCGGATGAAGTCGATCGTCGCGAACCACGTGGTCACCGGCAACGTGGACGAGTACCCCAAGAGCTGCCGCCCCTATGCCCAAACATTGAAAGGCCGCAGCTTGCTCGTCAAGAACGCCGTGCCGCTGTCGATTGAATGCGTGGCGCGGGGCTATATTTCCGGTTCCGGGTGGAACTCCTACAAGGAGTCCGGCGAGGTCTGCGGGATCAAGCTCCCGGCGGGGCTCACGGAATCCGACCGGCTGCCGGAGCCCATTTTCACCCCGGCCACCAAGGAAGAACTCGGGGCTCACGACATCAACATTGATTTTGAGGAGGCCAAGAAGCGCATCGGCCGGGAGCTGGCCGAACGCGTACGCGATTTGACCCTGGCGATTTACCGGAAGGGGGCCGCGTTTGCCGAGACGAAAGGCATCATCATCGCCGACACCAAGTTCGAGTTCGGCCTGGTCGGCGACCAGCTGATCCTCATCGACGAGCTGCTGACCCCCGACTCCTCGCGGTTCTGGCCGAAAGCCTCCTACAGGCCCGGCGGCGCCCAGCAGAGCTTCGACAAGCAGTACCTGCGCGATTACCTGCTCTCCACCCGGTGGGGAAAAACCCCGCCGCCCCCACCTCTGCCGGCCGAGGTCATCCGCGGCACCCGCGAAAAATACCTTGAAGCGCTCAAACAGTTGAGCGGCAGCGGTCATGGCCTCTGATGGCGGCCTGACGGAGAATTACACCCGGCTCATCCCCCTGGCGGACATCGACCCGGGGGATGATCGTTTCCGCATCACCACCCGCCGCAGCGATGATCTCCACCTCTCTGTTCAACGGCTCGGCCTGCTGGCCGCGCCGCTGGTCCTCGATGGTACTGACGGTTTCATCGTCGTGAGCGGTTTCAGGCGCGTGGAGGCCTGCCGCCGCCTGGGGTGGGGGTCGATTCCCGTGCGGGTGCTTCGAGCGCCGACAACGATGTATGCCTGCGCCATCAAGGCGGTCGGCGAAAATTCCATGGCGCGACCCCTGAACCTCATCGAGACCTCCCGGGCACTGCACGTGCTCGATCAGCACGCGCCCGAGGGCAGCATCCCGCCGGAGGACGCTGCCGCGCTCGGCCTTCCGACCCATGCGGGCCTCGCCGCCAAGCTGAAACCGCTTTGCCGGATGCCGGAGGAGGTGCAGGCCGCCGTCCTGGAAAACGCGGTTTCCTTCGCGATGGCCTGTGAGATCGGGCCGCTGGAAGAGGGAGCGGCCGTCGCCTTTGCGCGGCTGTTCCGCCGGCTCAAAACCAGCTTGAACAAACAGAGGGAGATCGTCACCCTGGTTTCGGAAATTGCGTGCCGGGAGGGGCGCCATTCACGCGATGTCTTATCCGAGGCGGGATTGCTTCGCGTTCAGGACGCGGAGGACCTGGACCACAACCAGAAAACCCAACGCATTCGCCGGCTGCTCCGCCAGCGCCGCTTCCCGGCGCTGGCGGCGGCCGAGGACCGCTTTCATGCCCTGCGGCAGCGGCTGAAGCTCGGTGAAAACCTCCAACTGGCTCCGCCCAGGGATTTCGAGGGGACGCGCTTCACCCTGACGTTGAATTTCGAACGCCTGGAGGAGGTCGGCCGTCTGCGGGCCCAGCTGGATGAACTGGTGGACCACCCCGATTTTAAAACCCTGCTGACGGGCAAGGGCAGGGGGTTTGCGGGGGCATCCGTGCCGTGAAAATCGCAGCCCTTTACATCGATGCCCAGGTGGCCGACCGGCCGGACACCCGGAGGATCTGCCGCCGGCTCGGGGTGCCGACCCAAACGGTGGCGAATGCCGATGACGTCTACGCGGATGTGGCTGCGGCGGAAGACCCGATCGGCAGCGGCAAGCAGGTCCTGTTTCTCACCCGCAACAAGGGGGCCTTCCTGAAGGACTGCCCGGGCACCCGGCACTACACCTGCTGCGGCTACCGGATCCTGCACATCGGCAGCTACTGCACCATGGATTGCTCCTACTGTATCCTCCAAGCCTATTTTCACCCGCCGGTGATGCAGTATTACGTCAATCACGAAGACATGGCGAGCGAGCTGGATCGCTGCCTGTCCGAACCGGGCATCCAACGCATCGGCACCGGGGAGTTCACCGACAGCCTGATCTGGGAGCCATGGACGGACCTCTCGCGGACGTTGGCACTGCGGTTTGCCCGCCAGGACCGCGCCGTCCTGGAACTCAAGACCAAGACCGTGAACATCAACGGCCTGCTGGACATAGGGCATCGGCGCAAGACCATCCTGGCCTGGTCGCTGAACACCGAGCGGGTGATCCGCAGCGAGGAGCGCGGCACCGCCTCGTTGAATGCGCGCCTGCGTGCGGCGGCCCAGGGCGCACAAGCCGGATACCCGATCGCCTTTCACTTCGACCCGGTCGTGATCACCGACGGTTGCGAAGAGGACTACCGGCAGGTGGTGGAGCGCTTGTTCGCCGCCGTTCCGCCGGAGCAGATCGTGTGGATCAGCCTCGGCGCGTTCCGGTTCATGCCGGACCTCAAGCCCGTCATTCAACGACGCTTCCCGGATTCCCGGATCGTCTACGGGGAGTTCATCGTCGGCCTGGACGGCAAGGCGCGCTATTTCAAACCGCTGCGGATGCAGGTTTTGCAAAGCCTGGCTCAGGCCATTCTGTGCCGCGCCCCACAGACCTGCGTCTATTTGTGCATGGAGGACGACGAGGTCTGGCGATATGCGTTGGGGTTCACCCCGGCCGAGCGCGGCGGACTGGCCCGGATGCTGGACGAGGCCGCCGCGCGGCATTGCGGGGTAGGGAGCGGCCCACGGAGACGCTAGGTTGGAGGATCGACCCGCAGAGCGGGCTTAGAGGAGCGCTTCGCTCGAGGCCATATCGTGTGGGAGTGGCTTGCAGCCGCGATCGCATCGCGGCAAGATGCCGCTCCCACAAAAAAAACCAAGTGCATCTTAAGGCCGAAATGCTCCGAAAATTACTATTACTCGGGTGTATGCTTCTGCTGCTGACGCTCGGCGCTGGCGGGGGGAGCGCAGGGGAGTGGGTCGCTGTCAAACGGGTCACCGACGGCGACACGGTGAAGCTGGCAGACGGGCGGTTTGTGCGCTACATCGGTGTGAATGCCCCCGAAATCAGCCACGAGCACAATTCCGCCGAGCCATTCGGTATCGACGCCCGGGCGCGCAACATCGAACTGATCGGATCCCGGCGCATCCGCCTGGAATTCGACATCGAGCGTTTCGACGACTACGGCCGGACGCTCGCCTACGTCTTTTTGCCGGACGGTTCGATGGTGAACGAGAAACTGCTGCAGTCGGGCGTGGCGCATTGCCTTTACAAGATGCCGAACGTCAAACACGAAGCCCGCCTGCTGAAGGCCCAACGAGCGGCCATGCAGGACCGGCGGGGCATGTGGCGGGAGTGGCGCGAAAATGAGGGCCGGTATGTCGGCAACCGCAACTCGCGGCGGTTTCACGCGGCGGCCTGCCCGGAAGTGAAGCGCATCTCTCCCCAAAACCGCACCTTTTTTTCTAAACGCTGGGACGCCTTCTGGTCCGGCTATTCGCCTTCCCGGGAGTGCCTGCCGCCTGCCGCGGCCTCATCCAAGTGAGGCTCCCTGAAAAAGAGAGGGGCCTCCGGATAGTGGAGACCCCTCTCTTTTTTTTCTTTGAATAATTTAGAATCCGCACAGCGGATTCTAAATTATGCGGATTCAAAATTCAATCCTTCTCTTTAGCCTTGGCCGCCGCTTCTATGATTTTCTGGGCGATGTGGCTGGGCACCTCGTCGTAGTGGGAAAACTCCATCCGGTAGATGCCGCGGCCGCCGGTCATCGAGCGCAGGTCCGGGGCATAGGTCTGAAACTCCGACATCGGCACATAGGCGTTGATGATCTGGTTCTTGCCCGCGTTCTCCATTCCCAACACCCGGCCGCGCCGGCTGTTCAGGTCGCCCATGATGTCGCCCATGAACTCGTCCGGAGCGATCACCGTCACCTTCATGACCGGCTCGAGAAGGACCGGGTCGGCCTGCTCGGCGGCCTTGCGGAAGGCGAGCGAGCCAGCGATCTTGAAGGCCATTTCCGAGGAGTCCACCGCGTGGTACGAGCCGTCGTCCACCGTGGCCTTGAAATCGACGCACGGGAAACCCGCCAGCACTCCTCGTTGCGCGGATTCGACGATGCCCTTTTCCACCGCAGGGATGTACTGCCGGGGGATGGAGCCGCCCACGATGGCGTCCACATACTCGAATCCCTTGCTGCGCGGCTGAGGCTCGAACTGGACCCAGCAGTCGCCGAATTGGCCGTGGCCGCCGGTCTGTTTCTTGTGCCGGCCCTGCACCCGGATCTTTTTCTTGATGGTCTCGCGGTAGGGCACCTTGGGGATGTTCAGCTGGACCTCGACGTTGAACTTGCGCTTGAGCCGTTCGACGGTGGTCTCGATGTGGATTTGTCCCTGGCCGTGCAGGATGATTTCCTTGGTTTCCGCCAGACGATCGATCCGCAGGGACGTGTCTTCCTCCAGAAGCCTCGTCAGGGAGGTGAACACCTTGTCCTCGTCGCCCTTGTTCTTGGCGGACAACGCATAGGATATCAGGGTGGGGATCGGCTCGACGGCGGTGAACAGGATCTTGTTGGCCTCGTCGCAGAGGGTGTCGCCGGTCCCCGTTTCCTTGAGCTTGGCCACCGCCACGATGGAACCCGGGCCCGCCCCGTCCACCGGCTTCTGCTCTTTGCCGAGGATCACCAGCAACTGGTTGTAGCGCTCGCGCACTTCTTTTTTCGCGTTGTAGAAGGTGCCGTCACCTCCAATGGTCCCGGAGAAAATCCGGAAAAGGGTGAGCCGGCCCGCATAGGGGTCGGTGATGGTCTTGACCACCAACGCCGCAAACGGCGCCTGGGGGTCGGGGGCGCGCTCGATCTCCTTGCCCGTGGCCGGGTCCTTGCCTATTTTTGCGCCGCCGTCCAGGGGGGAGGGCATGGCCCCAACGATGAAATCCATAAAGAGGTCGATGCCGACGTTGCGGGCGGCCGAACCGCAGATCACGGGGACAAAGGTCCTGGCCAGGGTTCCCTTGCGCAGGGCATGCTTGAGGTCCTCTTCGGAAAGGGTTTCGCCCTCGAGGTAGCGCTCGACCAGGGCATCGTCGGCTTCGGCGATGTTTTCGATGAGGGCTTCCCGCTCTACTTCGACGGAATCCTTCATGTCGGCGGGGATCTCGGACACTTTGGATTTTCCATCCTCGTACACGTAGGCCTTGCGGGTGATGAGGTCGACCACCCCTTTGAAGCCGGCCTCGGCACCGATCGGAAGCTGAAGGATGATGAGCTTGGGCTGAAACAGACCCTTGGCGTCCTCGAAGGTGCGCTGGAAATCGGCGCGCTCACGATCCAGCTTGTTGATGAAAATCACCCGGGGAAGCTTGAAGTCGTCTACGAATTCCCAGCCGATCTCGGTCTGGACTTTCACGCCGTCCACCGCATCGATGACCACCACGGCGGCGTCGGCCGCCTGCAGGCAGGTCTTGGTATCCGAAAAAAAATTCTGGTCGCCCGGGGTGTCTATCAAGGTGACCGTGTGCTTTTTCCAGGCCAACTGGTGAAACCCGGTGCTGATGCTCGATGTGCGTTTGATCTCCTCGGGTTCGAAGTCCAGCGCGGTGTTGCCCTCTTCGATGCGCCCCAGCCGGTTGATCACGCCGGCGTCGAAAAGCATGGCCTCTGCCAGGGAGGTTTTACCGGCACCGCCATGAGCCACCAGTGCGACGTTGCGAATGCCTTCGACTTTTTCGCTCATTATACTTCCTCTCTTGGTTGGATTTATTGCCCTGGGCCGGGCGGTAAACGTTGATTTTTATCCATTCGGCTGTAAAAAATCAAGCCCCAAAAAAACACATGGCCGCCCCAGGGGGCGGCCATGTGTTTTTTTTCTTTTTTTTAAACCGCAAGCGGAGCTTACGGTTTAAAAAAAAGGAGCATGAAAAACTCCTTGTTGCCTTTCGGACCGTCGATGGGGGAGGGGGCCGCTTGCGAACATTCCAGGCCGAGGCCGCGGAAGCAGAGGTCCAGCTCGGCAATCACGCGCGCGTGCTGCTCCGGGTCGGTCACCACGCCGCCTTTTCCGACCTGGCCCTTGCCCACCTCGAACTGGGGCTTGACAAGCGTCAGCAGCCGGCCGCGGGATTTCAGGAATTTCAAAACGGCGGGAACCACGATCTTGAGTGAGATGAAAGAAACGTCGATGGCGGCCAGGTCCACCGGTTCCGGTATGCGTTCTGCCGCCAGGTACCGGATGTTGGTGCGTTCAATCACCGTGACGCGCGGGTCCTGGCGCAGCCGCCAGGCGAGCTGCCCGTACCCCACGTCAACGGCATACACGCGGGCGGCCCCCCGCTGGAGAAGGCAGTCGCTGAACCCGCCGGTGGACGCGCCGACGTCCATGCACACCCACCCCGTCACGTCCAGCTCGAATGCTTTCAATGCGCCGTCGAGCTTCACCCCCCCGCGGCTCACATACGGCAGGTCGCCGCCGACCACCTCCACCCGGCTGGCGGGGGCAACCCAGGCGCCGGGCTTGTCCACGACCTGGCCGTCGACGCGCACGCTTCCGGCCATGATCACTGCGCGCGCCCGCTGGCGGCTGGGGAGCAAACCTCTTTCGGTGACGATCACATCGAGCCGTTTACGTTGAGCATTCACGGGATCGTTTTCGTAAAAATGCTGGTAGCGCTCAACCCCAACTCGGACAAGCCGGAACCCAATTCGAAATCCGAAGCACGAAATCAGGGCCTAAAGTCGTTGGCCCCTTGCGCTGATGGACGGCAGCGCGCTCACCTGTAGAAGGTGCAACGCGGCCCTGGCGATGCCGTCGGCATCCAGGCCGTACTTGGCGCGCAACAGGCTTTGGGGCCCGTGTTCAACAAACGTGTCCGGGATGCCGATGCGTTCGATGGACACGTGCTGAATCCCGGCATCGTTGAGGGCCTCGAGAACGGCACTGCCGAAACCGCCTTGACGCATGCTTTCCTCGACGGTGACCAGGCGGGGGACTCGCCGGGCCAGATCGACGAGCAGATCCGTATCGACGGGTTTGACGAAACGGCCGTCGACAACGGTTGCCTGTACGCCCTGGCCGGCGAGAAGGGCGCGGGCCTTGAGCGCTTCGGCAACCGAGACGCCGACGGCCAGGATCACCACATCGTCGCCGTCGGCCAGCACTTTGGCCATCCCGATCGGGACCGGTGTCGCGTCGGGGGCGAGGGGAACCCCGACCGCCGTCCCCCGCGGGTATCGAAATGCAACCGGGCCGTCGTGCTGGAGGGCCGTTACCATCATCCGTCGCAGCTCACTCTCATCCCGGGGGACCATCAAGACCATGTTCGGCAGGCTGCGCAGGAAGGACAGGTCGAAGACCCCGTGGTGCGTCGGGCCGTCCTCGCCGACCAGCCCGCCGCGGTCGAGGGCCAGGATGACCGGCAGCCGATCCAGGCAGACATCGTGCAGCACCTGGTCAAAGGCGCGCTGCAGAAAAGTGGAGTATATGGCGACCACCGGCCGGAAGCCTTCGGCCGCCATCCCGGCGGCGAAGGTGATGGCATGCTGTTCGGCGATGCCGACGTCGAAGAACCGGTCCGGATAGGTTTGGGCAAACCCGGAAAGACCTGTGCCTTCGGGCATGGCCGCGGTGACGGCTACGATCCGCGGGTCCTTGGCCGCCAGTTCCAGCAGTGTCCGACCGAACACCTCGGTGTAGGTGGGGGCTGCCGGTTTCCGGTCCAGGCAGCTGCCGGTGTCGGCATCAAAACTGCCGCAGCCATGAAAATAGACGGGGTTCTTCTCGGCCGGGGCGTATCCCTTGCCCTTGGTGGTGCTTACATGCAGCAATACAGGTTCACGTATATAACTGATGTTGTTCATTATATCAATAAGATGATCGATATTATGCCCATTGATGGGGCCGAAATACTCGAAATTAAAAGCCTCGAAAAGCATCCCGGGGGTGACAAAGGACTTGAACGATTCCTCGGTGCGCTTGGCAAGCTGGTAGATGTCCTCGCCGATGCGCGGCAGTTTCTTGAAGAAGAACCCAAGCTCTCTGCGCAGCTCCTGCAGTTTCTTGGCGGAGAAGGTGCGGCTCAGGAAGGAGGACAGCGCACCGACGTTGCGGGAAATCGACATCTCGTTGTCGTTCAAGATTACAATCAGGTCCCGTTTGAGGATGCCCCCCGCCTGGTTCAATCCTTCGTAGGCAATGCCGGCCGTGAGGGACCCGTCCCCGATAACGGCGATGACCTTGGAGTCCTCTTTCTTGAGGAACTTGGCGCAGGCCATCCCGAAGCCGGCGGAAATGGAGGTGCTGCTGTGGCCGGTGGTGAAGCTGTCATACGGGCTTTCGCTGCGACGCGTGAAACCGGAGAGGCCGCCGTGCTGACGCAACGTCGGAAACGCCTCGCGCCGGCCGGTGAGAATCTTGTGGGCATAGGCCTGGTGCCCCACATCCCAGATCACCTTGTCCTGCGGGGTGTCAAATACGTAGTGGATGGCGATGGCGAGCTCGACAGCCCCCAGGCTCGAGGCCAGATGTCCTCCGTTGCGCGACACCACTTCGACGATGAGTTTGCGCACCTCGGCGGCCAGCTCCGGCAATCGCGAGCGGGGCAGCCGTTTGACGTCCGCGGGGGATCGAATCGATTCAAGGAGGGTCATGGGATTCCAGCGTCTTAATGCTTGTTGTTTCTATGGTAAAGCTTACCGTGTTTTCACTTGTGTCTTTCTAAGACGTAGCCGGCGATTGCCCGGAGGGCGTCGGCCTTGGCATCGAACTCGGCAATCGCCTCGATCGCCTGGTGAACCAGATTCTGGGCGAATTCTTTTGATTTTGCAAGCCCCAGCAGGCCGGGATAGGAATTTTTCCGTCGCAGCTGGTCCGTTCCGACGGCCTTGCCCATGATGGACGGGTCGCCTTCGATGTTCAAGATGTCGTCCACCACTTGAAACGCCAGGCCGACCCCGCGCCCGAAGGCGCGAACGGCCTCGATCTGCGCAGGGCTGCCGCCGGCCAAAATGGCACCGACGGCCAGGGAGGCCTCGATCAGGGCCCCGGTTTTTAGTGACTGCAGATGTTCCAGTTGTTCCAGGCTCAAGGCGGCCCCTTGGGAAAGCATGTCGAGCATCTGCCCCTGCACCATGCCGCGGCCGCCGGCGGCCACGGCAACGATCCGGGTGACCTCCACACAGCGTTCCGGCCGGCAACCGGGCAGCGACGCGAGGATCTCAAAGGCCATGGTCAAGAGCGCGTCGCCGGCGAGAATGGCTGTGGCCTCGTCAAAGGCGATGTGGCATGTCGGTTTGCCGCGGCGCAGCTCGTCATCATCCATGGCGGGGAGGTCGTCGTGGATGAGGGAGTACGTGTGAATCATCTCCAGCGCGCAGGCGGCGGTCAGGGCATCCTCCGCGGCGTCGCCGACCGCCTCTGCCGCGGCCAGGCACAGGTTCGGCCGCAGGCGCTTGCCCCCGGCCATCAGGGAATAGCGCATGGCCGCGAGCAGCCGGCCGTCTGGCTCATGTGGCGGCAGCAGGCGGTTGAGCGCGCGATGGATGCGCTCGTTGTTGCGCGCGAGGTAGGCGGGCAGGTCGAACATCTCAGTCCGCCTTTTTTTCATCATCCGCCGACGGGAACGGTTTTTCGACGACGGCCCCTGAGTTGTTTTGCATGAGCAGGGTGATGCGGCGCTCGGTTTCCTCCAGTTTCTGCGAGCAGAACTTGGAGAGCTCCACACCTTCCTCGAACTTCTTGAGAGCCAGTTCCAGGGGCAGATCGCCGGATTCCAGTTCGCGCACGATCTGTTCCAGCTGCTTCATCGACTGTTCAAACGACTTCTTGGCCATGGTGCGTTTTTCCTTTGACGTTGCATACGAGTTGGCCGTCGGCGAGAAGAATTTCCACCTGCTGGTCCAGGCTCACCTGGCTGGGATGGCTGACCACCCTGCGATCCGGCAGCGACCGCGTAACACTGTAACCGCGCCGCAGGATGGCAAGAGGATTCAAACTTTCCAGCCGTATCGTCGATTCGCCGGCGGTCGCGCGCTTTCCTATCATGATGATAGCGATATTTTTCGCCAAGTTGTATTTGTTGACATCGAGTTTTGAATTAATTTTCTGGACCAATGCCCGCGGTGAGTTTGAGTTCATCCGCCGCGTCAGCCCGCACAGTCGTTCCTTGTCGCGACGCACGTATAACGCCGCCAACCGTTCGAGGCGGCTGGAGAAATCGTCTGCTCGAAGCCACAGCTCTTGAATCTTACGCCTTGGGTTTACAAGCCTCTTCTTAAAATCGTTAATGCTTTGGTTTAATTTTTCAATATGCCTTTTCAATCCACTCAGGAGTGCTTGCTCCAGCTCGCGGCGGCGGCGGAGTAGTTCGTTTTTTTCAGGGACGGCCATTTCTGCAGCCGCTGAAGGCGTGGGCGCCCTCAAGTCGGCCATGAAGTCGGCGATGGTCACGTCGGTTTCATGGCCGACGGCGGAAATCACCGGGATGCGGGATGCAAAAATCGCCATCGCGACCGCCTCGGAGTTGAACGCCTGCAGATCTTCAAGGGAGCCGCCGCCGCGGGCCAAAATGATCACGTCCGAATCCGCCCGGGCGTTGACCAGATGGAATGCGGCCACGATGTCGCCCTCGGCGCCGGTGCCTTGAACCTTTACCGGAACAATCTCTATCTGAACGTTTGGAAACCGACGGCTGATGACGGTGATGATGTCGTGCACGACAGCGCCCGAGGGGGACGTGATGACGGAGATCTTTCCGGGCAGATACGGTATCGGCTTCTTGCGGCTCTCGTCGAAGCGGCCCTCGTCCGCCAGGCGTCGCTTCAACCTTTCGAACGCGATCTGCAGGGCGCCGACGCCGGCGGGCTCGATGTATTCCAATATGATCTGGTAGGCGCCGCGCGGTTCGTAGACGCTGAGGCGGCCGAGGCCGATGATGCTCAAACCGTCTTCCGGGACGAACTTGATCTGGCGGTTATGCGCCCGGAACATCACGGCAGCAATCTGAGCGGACTCGTCCTTTAGGGTGAAATAGCAGTGGCCCGAGCTCGGCATGCGGAAGTTGGAAATCTCCCCGCGGATCCATACGAAGGGGAAGCTGTCTTCGACCAGGTTCTTTATCTTGGACGTAAGCTCCGAAACCGAATAAATCGTTTTTCGGGTGGGGGGCGTGTCGCCGGAATCAGGAAAACCCGAGGATTCCGAAAATTCGTTGGGGGGGCTCATGCGAAAGGTTCGGCCGCTTGGCGGTTATGAATCAATTTAAGGTCTGATAAGTTATATTATGTAAACTTTTAATTTATACTCTGATAACCGCAGCCACCGGCCCATCCTACTCCTCGGCGTAGCGGTTCAGCAGCTCCCTCACCGCCGGCACGGCAAAGACCTCTTCGTGCGGGAGCCTGGCCAAAGAGGATGCCAGGATTCTTATCTTTTTGCTGAGCGACTTGTGCTTGTCGATGATGACGATCTGCTTGCCGTGTACGACACAAGCGCCGCTTTTGACATGCAGGCCGGTGGGTCGGAAATTGTGTTCCTCGACGGCAACCCCCATTTTCTCCGCTATGTTCTTCAGTTCCTGATAGATTTGTTCTGGTTTCATGAAAACAGCACTCGATCTCGCGTCCCAAAGCCCGGTCTCTGCCGGCAGAATCACCCCTTGCAGCGCCCACCGCTGATAGAAATGAACGGTCGCGCGTAACGCAACCGGACGATCAATGATACACCTCTAAACTATCAGTGGACTAAAATCAAGAAAAGCAACGTTCATGTTGGGTTTCGAGCTTGAAAATTCCGGCTCACGTTGTTATATTCAGGGTCAAAATTCATAATCACCCTTAGCAGGAGGTATCGATGGATTCTTTGACCCTTCAAAAAACTCAAGTTCAAGTAAGGGTTAACTCGTTTGTCCGCAGCGTCTACAACTGGATGGCTATCGGGCTGGCGCTCACCGGTTTCGTGGCCTACTCCGTCGCCAACATGCCCGAGGTGCAGCAGGTCATCTTCGGCTCCGGCATCATCTTTTTCGGCCTGATCATCGCCCAACTGGCGCTGGTGTTCGTCATCAGTTCCAGAATTTACAAAATGCAGGCCGGCACGGCCACGTCGCTGTTCCTTCTCTATTCCGCATTGAACGGCGCAACGCTTTCTTCCATTTTCCTGGCCTATGCGAACTCCACGATCACCAGCACGTTTTTCGTCTGCTCCGCCACCTTCGTGGCCTGCAGCATCTACGGCTACACTACGCGGCGCGACCTGACCTCCATGGGCGGGTTTCTGACGATGGGCCTGATCGGCATCGTAATAGCGTCTCTCGCCAACCTGTTCTTCCAGAGCAGCGCCGTCAGCACGGTCGTGAGCTACATCGGGGTGCTGGTGTTTGTCGGGCTCACCGCCTACGACACCCAGGCCATCAAGAACATGGCCTTGGCGCAGCCTGCCGACATCGACGCCGGGGCGGTGCGCAAGGGCGCCATCATCGGAGCGCTGAAGCTTTATCTGGATTTCATCAACCTCTTCCTCATGCTGCTGAGGATCTTCGGGGGCAACCGCAACCAATAAAAAATGAGGCCCCGCAAAAAGGCGGGGCCTCATTTTTACAAGCATCTACGCACGCGTTATTTCAACTCAGTTCTTTCGCGACGGTTTCGGCAATCGCACGGCAATACACCCGAGTCTTTTCTTCAGTCGGGCCCTCCACCATGACCCGGCACAGCGACTCTGTCCCGGAGTACCTTACAAGCACGCGGCCGCTTTCCCCCAGCTCCGACTCGACGTTGCGTATGGCGTCCCTAATGTTGGGCACGTCATCTATCCGGGGCTTGGATTTCACCGGCACGTTCATCAGAACCTGAGGGAACGGCGTCATGATGGTCTTCAGCTGAGAAAGGGCTTCGGACTGCGCCTGCAAGGCCTCGATGAGCATGAGGGCGGTCAGAAGCCCGTCCCCGGTGGTGTGATGTTCAGCAAAGATCATGTGCCCCGAGTCTTCCCCGCCCAAGACGGCGCCGGACGCCCGCATCGACTCCATCACGTAGCGGTCCCCCACCTGGGTGGTCAGGTGGCGAACCCCCATATCTTTGAAAGCGCGGCTGAGGCCCACGTTGCTCATGACCGTGCTCACCACCGTGTTGTTCCGGAGGCGGGATTGGCTCAGCAGGTGCCGGGCGCAGACCGCCAGGATGCGGTCCCCGCTGACCACCTCCCCGGTGTCGTCGACGGCGATCAATCGATCGCCGTCCCCGTCGAATGCCAAGCCCAGGTCGGCTTTCCGGGAGAGCACCCGCTGGGCCAGGCTTTCGGGGTGCTGCGAGCCGCATTTGAAATTGATGTTCTTGCCGTCGGGCGTCACGTGGAGCGCTTCCAGGAAGGCCCCCAGTTCCGAGAAAAGCCTGGGTGCGACCTGCCAAGTGGCGCCGTTGGCGCAATCCAAAATGATTTTGAACCCGTTCACGCGGGTGCTGCCGATGGACGTGCATGTTTTGAGAAAATCGACATAGGCCCGGGGGGCTTCCGAGTTGAAGCGCACACGGCCTACCTCCAAAGCATTGCTGCTGCTTGATTCGGCGGCTTTTCCGGAGATCACCGCATCCTCGATCTCTGCTTCTTCTGCGTCCGACAGCTTGAACCCGTCCGAGCCGAACACCTTGATGCCGTTGTCCTGGTACGGGTTGTGGGACGCCGAAACGACGATCCCCGCGCTCGCACCGGTGCGCCGGGTGACCAGCGCAACACCGGGGGTCGGCAGGACGCCCACGAGCTCGGCATCCGCACCGCACGAACAGACCCCGGCCGCCAGGGCATGGACGATCATGTCGCCCGACTGACGTGTGTCCTGGCCGATGACGATGCGTGCCTGCCGCCCTTCCTTCCCGCACAAACCGGCGACAGCCCGGCCGACCTTAAGCGCAACTTCAGCTGTCATCGGATAACTATTTGC
>CAVQTH010000011.1:0-30081 GCA_963716325.1 uncultured delta proteobacterium
GATTCAATCCGTTCTCACCGTTTTGCTTTGCTTTCCTGAAACCGTGTTTCCCGATGCTGCCGGGATACCCATTCAGGGGCAGGCGGTGCCGGTCGAGCACCGGCAGATTCCGGCGGCTCAGAATCAGGGCTGCCGGACCGCCGATCGTCTGCAAGACTGTGCGCCGGGCCGAGGCGGCCTCGATGGCGTATGCCGGCCGGATGGCCGTCAGCCCCGGGATCGCATGCAACACTGGAGTCGGGCTTTCGGTGAAGCCGTCCGGCTTAGTGTGGGATGTACTTGAGGTGAATCGCGAAGTCGATGCACATGGCGATGAAGCAGGCCACCGGCGGCGTGAGGAACCAGCCCGTGAAGATGCCGTAAAGCGTCTTGCGTTTGATGGTGTGGACGCCCTTGACGAGCCCCACGCCCAGCACGGCGCCGACCACGGCCTGCGAGGTGGAGACCGGCACACCGATGATCGTGAAAAAATGCACGGTCAGCCCCTCGGCCAGAATCACCATCAGGGCCGAGAAGGGGTCCAGCCGCACCAGCTTGCTGCCCACCGTCTCCATCACCCCCCGGCTGTAGGTCAGCACCCCGAAGGCGATGCTCAGCCCGCCGATCAGAGCGGCCTGAAAAACCGTCAGCATCCCGGCCCCGACAAACACGGCCGTCGTGTTGGCCACATTGTTGGCCCCCAGCGTGTAGGAGGCATAGGAGCCGGCGAAGATCAGGCCGGCACGGAGCAGAATGTCGGCGCGGATGACGCTCAGCGGCAGGCGGTTGTATACGTGCGCTAGGAATTTGTATAAGACCGCACACACCACCACCGCGCCGAGCGGGGTCCCGAACCAGCAGGCCACCACTTTGCCCAGGCCGGCCAGGTTGAACTCCTGGTTGATAAAACCAATCCCTAGAATAGCACCCACCGCCGCCTGCGAGGTGGACACCGGCAACCCGAACACCGTCATGAGGGTCACCGTGACGGCGGCCGCGGTCGTGATCACCACGGCCTGCTCCAGGTCGATCTGCGTCAGGCCCGCCAAGGTCTCGATCCCGGCCCGCCCCTCCAGCAGCGCCCCGATCAAAACGAAAGACGCGCACAGGACCGCGGCCGTCCAGAACCGCACCATGCGGGAGGCCACCGCCGAGCCGAAACAGTTGGCCGCATCGTTGGACCCCAGGGACCAGCCCATGAAAACCCCGCCCAGCAGTGGCAGCATCAGACCCGCCTCTTCAACGTCATGATGTTCACCCGCTTGGAGACCCGGTCGGCCTGGTCCGAAATCTCGCCCAGCGCGATGATCAGCTCCTTCAGCTGCAGTTTGTCTACCTTGTCCAGGTCGGCGTCGAACACCTTTATCATGAGGTTGCGCTCGATGTGATCGCAGTGGCTCTCGTTGTGATCGATCGTGGACATCAGCGCCCGGATGCCCTGCCGGTTCTTCATCATCAGGTCGATCTGCTTGACCATCAGCTCGCAGCTCTCCACCGAGATGCGGATGAGGTCCTTCACGTCCAGCTTGATGATCTCGGGGATCTTGAGCTTCTGGCTGCGGATCAGGTGCAGGATCAGCTCGAAGATGCGCGGAATGCAGTCGACCTGCTCCAGCAGGTTCATGATGTCCTCCCGCGACTCCGGGATCAAGGCCCGGCTGTACATGAGCACGTTGACTTCTTCTTTGATCTCGTCGGCCTTGGACTCGAATTTATGAGTCTGGTCGATCAGGAACCCGAATGCCTCGCAGAGGCCCTCGTCCAAACACGTGTCCATCGCCTTGACGAAATGCTCCTGGGTCCGGGTCAGGTTTTCCAGGTACTGGTAGATGAGGGTTTCGAGCTGCTGCTCTTTCTTGAAGAGGAAGCTGAACATAGGGGTCTCCGCTGGGGGTTGGAGCTGGATCGCATGGGGGCCGGGGCTGATTTCAGATCGTACCCGGACCGGTAGCGGCCTGATCGATCCGTGTATTTCAGACGCAAATTGTAGGAAACCCGCGCATAAGTCAAACGAATAGTTGTCATCCCAACGATGAATTTTTATCATGGCCCAGGACGCGCAGAGCCGCCTCCACGACGCGCTCGGAGGTAAAGCCGAACTTCTCCATGACGGTCCCGCCGGGGGCCGAGGCGCCGAAGCCCGTCATGCCGACCACCGCACCGGAAGCCCCGACGTAGCGCTCCCAGCCCATGGCAATCCCGGCCTCCACCGCGACCCGCGCCGTGACCGCCGGCGGCAGCACGGCATCCCGGTAGTCGCGGGGCATCTTCTCGAAGAGCTCCCAGCTCGGCATGCTCACCACACGCGCGGCCACCCCCCTTTCGGCCAGCATGGCCTGGGCATTCAGCGCCAGCTGGACTTCCGAACCGGTCGCGATCAGAACCGCCTGCGGCTCACCGGCGTCCGAGAGCACGTAGGCCCCCTTGGTGAGCATATCGGCCGGAGGAAATTTCCGGCGGTCGAGCACCGGCAGGTTCTGGCGGCTCAGGATCAGCGCCACCGGACCGCCGACGCCTTGCAGTGCCAAGCTCCAGGCAGCGGCGGTCTCGGTGGCGTCCCCCGGCCGGATGACGGTCAGGCCGGGAATCGCCCGCAGAGCGGCGAGGTGCTCCACCGGCTCGTGGGTCGGGCCGTCCTCGCCCACGGCGATGCTGTCGTGGGTGAAGATGTAGATGACCGGGAGCTTCATCAACGCCGCCAGCCGGATCGAGGGGCGCATGTAATCGGCAAACACCAGGAACGTCCCGCCGTAGGGGCGCACGCCCCCGTGCAGGGCCAAACCCGAGAGGATCGCGCCCATGGCATGCTCGCGCACCCCGAAGCGCAGGTAGCGACCGTCATAGGCCCCTTTCTGGAAATCATTCGCGCCCTTGATGGCCGTGTTGTTGGAAGGCGAGAGGTCCGCCGAGCCGCCCATCAGGGTCGGCAGCCGGGGGGCCACCGCGTTCAGCGCCTGGCCGAAGGCCGCCCGGGTAGCGATGGACTTGCCGTCGGCGAAGTCCGGCAGATCCGCGTCCCAGCCCGGCGGCAGGCTGCGGTCCATGGCGCGGCGCCAGTCTTCCGCCCGCTCGGGGAATTTTTGGGCCCACGTCGCGAATGTCTTCTGCCAGACGGCCTCGGCCATCGCGCCCCTCTCGACGCAGCGGCGGAAATGCCGCAGCGCCTCCTCGGGAACGAAGAACGACGCCTCCGGCGGGAACCCTAAGCGCGCCTTGGTCAGGCGGACCTCGTCCGCACCGAGCGGCGCGCCGTGGGCTTCATGGGAATCCTGCTTGTTCGGGCTGCCGTAACCGATGTGGGTGCGGCAGACGATCAGCGATGGCTTTGCGGTCTCGGCGCGGGCGTCCGCAAATGCCTTCCGGATGGCCTCTATGTCGTTTCCGTCCTTGACCCTCAAGACCTGCCAGCCGTAGGCCTTGAACCGCTGGGACACATTTTCCGTGAACGACAGTTCGGTGCCGCCGTCGATGGTCACGTGGTTGTCGTCGTAGAGGCAGATCAGCCGCCCCAGGCCGAGATGCCCGGCGAGCGAGGCCGCCTCCGAGGAGACGCCTTCCATGAGGTCCCCGTCGCCGCAGAAGACGTAGGTGAAGTGGTCGACGATCTTCTGGCGGCCGTGGTTGAAGCGCGCCGCCAGGTGCCGCTCGGCGATCGCCATGCCGACGGCGTTGCCGATGCCCTGGCCGAGGGGGCCGGTCGTGGTCTCCACCCCCGGGGTGTGCCCGTATTCCGGGTGCCCGGGGGTCTTGCTGCCCCACTGCCGGAAGCGCTTGATCTCATCCAGGGAAAGGTCGTAGCCGCACAGGTGCAGCAGGCTGTAGAGCAGGGCCGAGGCGTGCCCGCACGACAGCACGAAGCGGTCCCGGTTGGGCCAGCCCGGGTTTTGTGGGTGGTGCTTGAGCACGCGGGTAAAGAGCACGTAGCCGGCCGGCGCCAGCCCCATGGGCGCCCCGGGGTGGCCGGATTTCGCAGCCTCGACGGCGTCCATGGCAAGGGTGCGGATCGTGTTGATGCACAGCTCATCGATCGACAGCGTGGTCTTGGCCATTGCGGGGAGTCTCCTTTCGGATGAAGAGGGATGAAACCGAAAACCGTGAAACCGAAGACAGCTTGCCACTAGTCAGGTAGCAAAAATTCATCATCAGCAAAGGTACACAGGGTTCGGGGTTCAGGGAAAAAACAGTTGTCCGAGTCGGTTCGCCGCCGGCCCGAGTCGCCTGTGCGGGGAGCCACGAAAATTTACCGAACCCCCTTGTGGGTCTCCTGAACCCTTGTATCTCGAACCCTGCACTAAACCCCAGTTTCCTGAGCCGTTACCTCCTTTTTCTAATTCAACCCGTTCCCGGTTCCGCACGCATCACTTGCGCCGCTTGGCCCCCAGCACCTTTTCGATCGGCGTGTATTTCAGGCCGAAGGCCTCGGCGACCCCGGCGTAAGTCACCTTGCCGTCGATGACGTTGATGCCCTGGGCGATTTCCGGGTTGTCGAGGGCCGCGCGCTGGACGCCCTTTTCGGCAATCTCGATCGCGTAGGGCAGGGTCGCATTGGTCAGCGCGATGGTGGAGGTCATCGACACCGCCCCGGGCATGTTGGCGACGCAGTAGTGGATGATCCCGTCCACCTCGTAGATCGGGTCGTCGTGGGTGGTGGGTCGGGCCGTCTCGATGCAGCCGCCCTGGTCGATGGCCACATCCACGATCACCGAACCCTTCTTCATGAACCTGAGCATGTCGCGGGTGACCAGCCGGGGCGCCGTGGCCCCGGGGATCAGCACCGCCCCCACCACCAGGTCCGCCTCCTGAAGATAGCGCCGGATGTTGGCCGGGCTGGATGCGATCGGAAAGCAGTTCGGCGGCATCACGTCGCTGAGATAGCGCAGCCGCTCCAGGTTGGTGTCGAGCAGATACACCTTGGCGCCCAAGCCGCAGGCGATCTTGGCGGCGTTCACCCCGACCACCCCGCCGCCGAGGATCAGGACCGTCCCGGAGTCCACCCCCGGGACGCCGCCCAGCAGCTTGCCTTTACCGCCGAAGGTCTTCTCGAGGTACTTGGCGCCCTCGTGCACGGCCATTTTACCGGCGACCTCGCTCATCGGGGTCAGCAGCGGCAGCGACCCATTGGCCTTTTTGACGGTCTCGTAGGCGACGGCGGTGCAGCCGGACTTGATGATGGCCCGCGTCAGCTCCTCGGACGCCGCGAAGTGGAAATAGGTGAACACCACCTGCCCCTTGCGGATGAGCGGGTATTCCTTCGCCAGGGGCTCCTTGACTTTCATGACCATGGCGCACGTGGCATAAATTTCCTTTGGGGAGGCCAGGATCTTGCCCCCGGCCTTCTCGTACTGCGGATCGGGGAAACCGGAGCCATCGCCGGCGCGGGTCTCCACGCACACCGTGTGGCCGAGTCCCACCAACTGCTCCACCCCGGCCGGCGTCATGGCGACCCGGCTTTCCTTGGTCTTGATTTCCTTCAGTATCCCGATGATCATGACATCCCCCCTCCTGAAAGGTTTCACTCGAATGCTTGAAGCCTGTTATCCATCTATCGTTCCTCGATGGGCACGTAGGGTCGCTCCGCAGGCCCGGCATAGACCTGCCGCGGCCGGCAGAGCTTCCAGTCCGGGTCGTCCATGCTCTCCTTCCACTGGGCGATCCAGCCCGGCAGCCGCCCGATGGCGAACATCACCGTGAACATGTTGGTGGGGATGCCGATGGCGCGCAGCGCGATGCCGCTGTAAAAATCGACGTTCGGGTACAGGTGGTGCTCAACGAAATAGTCGTCCTTCAAAGCGATTTCCTCGAGCTCCAGGGCCAGCTCCAGCAGCGGGTCGGAGAGACGAAGCTTCTCGAGCAGGAGGTGAACCATGCGCTTCATGATCCGGGCCCGTGGGTCGTAGGTCTTGTAGACCCGGTGTCCGAACCCCATCAGCCGGTAGGGGTCCTTGGGGTCCTTGGCCCGGGCGACCACCTGGCCCAGGTTCTTCTTCGCCGCGATGTCCTGCAGCATTTCGATCACGGCCTGGTTGGCCCCGCCGTGAAGCGGCCCCCATAGCGCCGCGATGCCGGCTGAGATCGCCGCGTATAGATTCACCCGGGCGCTGCCCACCACGCGCACGGCGGCGGTCGAACAGTTCTGCTCGTGGTCGGCGTGCAGGATCAGGAACACGTTCAGGGCCTTTACCACGTCGGGGTCCAGGTCGTAGGGTTTCACCGGTGAGTCGAACATCATGTTGAGAAAATTGGCGCAGTAGGTCAGGTCCGGCCGGGGGTAGACCACCGTGTGCCCCCGCGAAATCTTGTAGGACATGGCCGCCATGGTGCGCACCTTGGAGAGCAGGCGCGTGACGGTGATGTTGATTTCCTCCTCCAGGTTCTGGAGCTCGGGATAGAAGCTGCGCAACGCGTTCACCATCGCCGAGAGAATGCCCATGGGGTGCGAGGATCGGGGGAAGCTCTGGTAGAAAATCTTCATGTCCTCGTGGACGAGGGAGTTGTCGTTCAGCAGGACCGAAAACCGGGTCTGCTCCTTCTGGGTGGGGAGCACGCCGTTGATGAGCAGGTAGGCGGTCTCCTTGAAGGTGGAGTGCTCGGCCAACTGCTCCACCGGGATCCCGCGGTAGCGCAGGATTCCACGCTCGCCGTCCACGAACGTGATGGCGCTGCGGCAGCTGCCGGTGTTGGCAAAGCCCGGGTCCAGGGTGATGAGCCCGGTGTCCTGCCGCAGCCGGGAGATGTCGATGGCCCTCTCCCCCTGCGACCCCTCGACCAGCGGCAGCTGGAACTCCTTGCCCGCGTAGTGAAGCGTTACGTATTCGGCCATGGATGCCTCTGCGTGTGGAAATGAAAGCGTGAGTGATTCGTTACGCTATTTCTATACACCATCCTCTAAGCGCCGGTCAATTTACTTGCGCAGGCAGTTGTGTTAAACAGAAACGCAACCGGACATCTCGAAAACCGAGAGGAGGTCAGCGATGGCATTCAAGGAGAACCTGCTGCAAAAAATCCGCGTCGACCAACTGGCCGCCCAGGTCCTCGCCAGCATCGGAGCCGAAGGAACCGCGGCCAAGCTCGACAAAAATGCCATGCGCCAGCTCCTGGCGCTGAGCCCATATGTTCACCGCCGGGAGCGGGACCTCGATCTCTATGTCGAGGACACCGACGCCCCCGCGAAAAAAATTCTCGTCCTCGACAGCGAGCTGCCCCTCTACCGAACGACCGTGGCGGATGTCGCCATGCGCAAAAGCCCGGAGATCGGCGAGATGGTCAACCTCCGCAACATTATCAAGATCCTCAGGGACTCCGACGTCAAGATCAGCCGCAAGGCGGAATCGCTGAAAGCCGTCCAGGCGGCGTGTATCGCCCGCCTCGACCTGTCCTTCAACGCAGAGGATATCAACGACATCCGCCGGGACGGCATCGCCTCGCTGGAAAGCAACTATCCGGACGGGGTGAACGAGTCCCTGCTGCTGTTCGCCGAACTGCTGGGCTATCGCTCGCCCCCCCAACCGTTCAGCGTGCCCCACTGCACGATTTACGCCGCCGTCTACCGCAAGGACAACGGCGAGAACGTCGTGGGCCCGGTGGTCCTGTTCAACCTCATGCGCAACGATCTGAAGCTGGCCGAAGAGCCGTTCGGGGCTCTCGAGAAGGAAAAAGTCGAACGCTTCCACGCCATTGCCGCCGGCAAGGAGAAGACCGCCGTTCAAGGGGCCGCCGTGTTTGAGCACCTCCAGAAGGCCGTCCTGAGCTCGCGCACGAAGGGCAATTGAATATGCCCATTTTCATCGGAATGGAGCGGGCTGGCTGCCGTGCGCTGGTTCGTTGAACGGGTGGTTGCGGCGCGCCGCGGCCGGCAGCCCGCTCCGCCTTCACCCGCACAGGAGCTGGCATATTTGATTGCCGCTATAATAATTTACAGGCGCATCGGGGTTTCCTCCACGGCGGGCCGCAGCCAATTTTTCCAATGATTCGACTCAGCCTCAGAAACCGTGTCCTGCTGATCCTTGCCGGGTTCGTTCTGATCACCCTCTTCCTGGGGCTGGTCCTGGTGTGGTACACGTTCCGCATGGAAGGGTTGCTCTCGTCCATCACGGAGAAGCACCTCGTCGCCTTTCGCAACGCCGAGGCCCTGGAGGCCGCCCTCATGAAGCAGAAGGGGCTGGTGGCCTATCACCTCCTCGACGGCGACCCGGACTGGTTGCGTCAGCAGGAATCCCTGGAGGGGGAATTCTCGGGCCGGCTGGCGCGGGTGCGGGACACCACCGACGACGTCGGCCAGATAGAGGCATTGGAAGACCTCGCGGCCGAGTACGAGGCCTATGCCGCCAAGAAACGGCGGGTGGTCGACCTCTACCGCAGCACCGACCCGACGGCCGGCGGGGCCCTGCACCGCGAGGCCCACCGGCACTTTGATTCCCTGATCCAGCGCAGCGCGCGGTTCAAGCAGTTCCACACGGACCGGATCCTCGCCGCCGAGTCCTACAGCCGCGAGCAGGCCCAGCGGCTGAGGCTCATCTCATTTGCCGCTATTATCAGCTCGGCGGGCCTGACCCTGCTGCTGGCCTTCGTCTTTGTCTACCAGATCCTGGCGCCGCTGCGCCGCCTGACGCTGGAGGCCTACCGGGCCGGGGTTCCGGCCCGGTTCGAAAACGAAGTCAAGGCGCTCAGCCGCGGGGTCCGCGTGCTCCTGCACGACGTCGACCACACCCAATCGGAACTGGTCCGCAGCCGGGAGTCCCTGCTGCAGGCCGAAAAATTGGCCCTCGTCGGAAAGCTTGCCGCGGGCATGGCCCACAGCATCCGCAACCCCTTCACCTCGGTCAAGATGCGGCTGTTCTCGCTGGGCCGATCCCTCGACCTGGACGCCGCCCAGAAGGATGATTTTGACGTGATCGCGGAGGAGATCCGGCACATCGACACCATCGTCCAGAACTTCCTCGAGTTCTCGCGGCCGCCGAAGCTCAAGATGCAGCCCGTCAACCCCTCCAGCGTGGTGGATTCCGCCCTGCGACTGCTGGAGCACCGGCTGAAGGCCTACGGCGTGACCGTCGCGGTGGATCGTCCCGTGCCCCTGCCGTTCGTTCACGCCGATGCCGAACAACTCAAGGAAGTGCTGGTCAACCTCGTGGTGAACGCCTGCGAGGCCATGGCGCCCGGGGGGAGGATCTCCATCGAGGAGCGGCCGGTCCCCTTCGGTACGCACGGGCAGGCCGCCGTCATCCGTGTGCGCGACGACGGCCCCGGCATCCCGTCCCATCTCGTGGATAAGGTTTTCCAGCCGTTCTTCTCCACCAAGGAACAGGGCACGGGGCTCGGGCTCAGCATCGCCCAGCGGATCATCGGCGAGCACAGCGGAAGCCTGGAGGTCGAATCGATCGATGGGCAGGGGGCCGTCTTCACCATCACGCTTCCGGCCAAGGAGCCAGACCATGAGCACGATTTTGATCGTTGACGACGACGACCAATTGCGCAAGAGCTTTCACAAGCTGCTGGCCGAGGAAGGCTACACGGTGGCCAGCGCGGCATCGGGCGAGGACGGCCTCCGGAACATCCAGAAAACCATGCCGGACCTCGTCATCCTGGACATGCGCCTGCCGGGCATGAACGGACTGGACACCTTTCGGGCCATCCACCGGCTGGAACCCAAGCTGCCGGTCATCATCATGACGGCTTTCGGCACCACCGAGCACGCCATCGAGGCCACCAAGCTCGGGGCATTCGACTACGTGTTGAAGCCCTTCGACATCTCCGGCATGCTCGGCATCATCCTGCAGGCCCTGGACGCCGGGCGGTTCATGCGCTCGCCGGTGGACATGGACGGCTCACCGGGCAAGATCAGCCGCGAGGCCATCATCGGCCGCAGCCGGCCGATGCAGGATGTCTACAAGGCCATCGGCCGGGTCTCCTCCACCGAAGCCACCGTGCTCATCCGCGGCGAATCCGGCACGGGCAAGGAACTGGTGGCCCGCGCCGTCTACTCCCACAGCCTGCGGGCCGGCAAGCCCTTCCAGGTCATCAACTGCGTCGCGATCCCGGAAAACCTCCTTGAAAGCGAGCTCTTCGGCTTCGAGAAAGGCGCCTTCACGGGGGCCGCCCACCGCCGGGTGGGCAAGATCGAACAGGCCAACGGCGGCACCGTTTTCCTGGACGAAATCGGCGACATGCCCTTCGGCATCCAGTCCAAGATCCTGCGCCTGCTGCAGGAAAAGAGCATCGAACGGCTCGGCGGGCGGGAGACCATCGCGGTGGATGTGCGCATCATCGCCGCCACCAACCGCGATCTCGAGACGGCGCTGCAGCAGGGCCGTTTCCGCGAAGACCTCTACTACCGTCTGAAGGTGGTTACGATCGCCCTGCCCCCGCTGCGCGACCGGCCGGACGACATCCCGCTGCTCGCCGAGTACTTCATCGCGCGCTATGCGGCCGAACTGGACATGGACAACCCGGGCATCACCCAGGAGGCCGTCGCCGTGCTCGCGAGCCATGGGTGGCCGGGAAATGTCCGTGAGCTGGCCAACGCCCTCCAGAAGGCCCTGATATTCAACCGCGGCGCCCCGATCCATCCCAAGGAAATGACCCAAGCGGTGAGCGGCGGCACCGACCGCCCACTGTCTTCCATACGGGAGACCGACCAGGTCTTGCGTCAGTGGGTGCGGGAGGCCATCGCCGCGAGCGAGGACGGCGGCAAGTTCGACTCTCTCATGGACCACGTCGCCGGCATCCTGGTCGGCGAAGCGCTGACCATGACCCGCGGCAACCGCTCGCAGGCCGCCCGACTCCTCGGCCTCTCGCGGCCCACCCTGCACTCCAAGATTGAAAAATACCGGCTGCGGCTGAAGACGTCCGTGGAGGACGAGCCGCCGGATCACGGCAAAGCGCAAAAACCGAAAGAACGCCCGTGAGAGGACCGTTCCGGAACCGAAAGGAGGAGCAGCCCATGCAAGACGTCAATACCATCCTGGCCGCCGTCGACTTTTCGCTTTATTCCCCTCAGGTGCTCCGGTTTGCCGCGAACCTCGCACGGGCGCTCCAGGCGCAGTTCGTCGTCGTCAATGTCCTCAATCGAAGGGATGTCGACGCCATGGAAATGGTTCAGCGAGCCTACCCCGGGCTGACGGTGCCACACTTCATTCAGAACGCGACGGCAGAACGCCTGCGGCTGCTCGAGAAACTGCTTCTGGAGGAGGGCGCCGAGTCCCTCCATGCTAAAAAGCGGGTCAACGTGGGGGTGCCTTTCAAGGAAATCCTCAAGGCCGTCGACGAGGAGAAGGCCGATCTGCTGGTCATGGGGACCAAGGGCCGCGGCAACCTCGCGGATGCCCTGTTCGGCTCCACCGCCGAGAAAGTGTTCCGGCGCTGCCCCGTTCCTCTGGTGAGCGTGCGCCCGGAGCGGCATATTCCCGACGAGGCCGCCGGATGAGCTGGACTCCGAACCGGCTTTCATGTTATTGAGTTCTCAAGACAAAGCGGCCATCGTCCTGTGTACTGCAAAATTGGCTCCCGCAACCTTTGACCCGACGGAGGTATTGGAATGCTGGTTAAAAACTGGATGAGCAAAAACGTGGTCACCATCAACGAGGACGACTCCATGCAGGATGCCATGAAGCTGATGAAGCAGCACAGCATCCGCATGCTGCCGGTGCTGAAAAACGGCGCCCTGGTCGGGGTCGTCACCGACCGGGACCTGAAGCGGGCCTCCGCTTCGGACGCCACGACCTTGGACGTCCATGAACTGCTCTACCTGATCTCGAAAATCAAGGTCAAGAACATCATGTCCAAGAACCCGGTCGCCGTGTCCCCGGACCTCACGGTGGAGGAAACCGCCGAAATCCTGCTCAACAACAAAATATCGGGCGTGCCGGTGGTCGAGGAAAAGGGAAAGGTGGTCGGGACCATCACCCAGACCGACCTGTTCCGCGTGCTGATCGCCTTGACCGGCGTCGGCAAACGGGGCATCCAGTTTGCGTTTCAAGTTGAAGACCGGGCCGGATCCATCAAGGACCTGGCGGACCCCATCCGCCAGCACGGCGGCCGCATGGTGAGCATCCTGACCTCCTACGACAACGTGCCTGACGGATTCCGCAAGGTCTACATCCGCATGTACGGCCTGGACCGCGACAAGCTGCCCGCCCTCAAGAAAGACCTGGCCAAGGTGGCCAAGCTCCTCTACATCGTGGATCACCGCGAAAACAAGCGGGAGATCTTCTAAGAAAACCTCTGGGTGCGAACGCACCCAGAGGTTTTTTACACCCTGTAAAATTCTTCGACAGCGGTACCACCGACCCCTGCTTTTGGCTGTTTCTTCAGCAAGCTGGTATTCAACATTATTTCAGTGAATTGGCTTCGCCCCCACCCTCATGGAATGGTGGCATGTCTGTTGCTGTCCTAAGTAAGCAATTCCGCTTCCAATCGATAGATCTCTATTCCGAACCATAAGGGAACGAAAAGGAGATCGCTCATGAAGGACTTCAAGAAAATCCTCTTCCCGGTGGACCTTTCCCAATCGTCGGCCAAAATCGTGCCGTTCCTGCAGAGCTTGGCCGACCGTTACGGGGCCCGCATCCACCTGCTGTTCGTGGCCCGGGTGTTCGACTACTTTACGAGCATGTACGTCCCGCACCCCTCCGTCAGCCAGTTCGAAAAGGAGGTGATCGAAGGGGCGGAAAAACGGCTGTATGAATTCGCGGATGAAAGCTTCAAGGATTTCCCGGGGACCAAAACCAAGGTGGTCGCCGGAGACCCGTCCGACGAAATCCTGAGTTACATCGCCGAGCACGGCATCGATCTGGTGGTCATGGGGACGCACGGCCGCAAGGGCCTCGACAAAGTCATCTTCGGCTCGGTGGCCGAGCGGGTGGTCAAGGCTTCGCCGGTCCCGGTGCTGGTGGTGAATCCATTCAAGGCCAATGACTGAGGCCATGCACGGACCAACGACCGCATGCAACGCACGCGAGTGGTAATGCAAGAATCAAGGCGGCTCATCTGTCAACGCTTTTTTGGCTGCACGAACGGCAATGATGTTAGACGTCATCCGAAGCGATGACGTCTTTTAAATGCGACGGTCAAGGCGCCGGTACCATAGAGGCGGGAAGGTGCAACTCCGAAGGCGGGCTTTTTTTCTACGTCATCCTATTTGGGCGGTGCCATCCGGCATGTTCGCCAAGCCGAGGAGGCGGTGAGCGATGGAGAGCAAAGGGCTGATTCTGGTGGTCGACGATGACCCCGACATCGTGGCGACGTCGCGGATCATTCTGGAAGGCAACGGTTACGAGGTGCATACGGCTTCCAACGGGAAAGAAGCCCTCGGTCTCCTGTCCCGGATCAAGCCGGACCTCATGCTGCTGGACGTGATGATGGCCTCGGACACGGAAGGGTTCGACCTGGCCTTCAAGTTGAAAGAAGACCCCGAGTTCAAGGATCTTCCGATCATCATGCTGACGGCCTTCCTGGACAAGGTGCGCACAGAGGGCGCGGGGCCTTTCGAGTTCATCCTGGGAGAACAGTGGCCGGTGGAGTGGCTCTTCGAAAAACCGCTGGACACTAAAAAACTGTTGGCCAAGATCGAAGCCATCTTCAAGGCCAGGAAAATCGTCCCCAGCGGCTGAGCGCCGCGGGGAGCTGTCCGCTTCTGGTTCATTCACGCAGCCCGAACTTCCCCGACAAAGGAGGGAAGGTGATGGCCGCCGTTGTTCACAGCGCAGACTTGCGCGCCGACTGGGGGGAGCTCCATGAGCTGTCCTGGCGCCCGGTCTGCATCCGCTGGTGGGTGGCCCCGGGTTTTCTGACGGCGGTGCTGGGAGTGCAGGCGGCGGGGGCGGTCTTCTCGGCCTGGCCGTTTGTTCTCGCCGCTCTCTTTCTTCTCGCCGGAAACATCGTCATTTGCCGAATTTTCGCCCGCCGGAAAGACCTTCTCTCCCGATCGGCCCGGGAACTGCACCAACTGGTGAGCTGGCAGGCCGCCGTCGACGGCATCGCCCTCTGGGCGGTCACGTATTTGAGCGGCGGCGTGACCAGCCCGCTGGCGATCGGGTTTCTATTTCCGGTCTTCTTCGTTTCCGTGCTGCTTCCCGCACGCACGGCGTATGCCTTCTGCGGCATCGTTCTGGCCGCCGTGGGCCTGATGGCGCTGGCCGAGCTCCGGGGCTGGCTGCCGCACCAGACCATCATCTTTCACGGCGCTGAGCTCGTCCCGGCGTCCCACCCGGTGAGAACGCTCACTTTCCTGGGGGTGCTGGCCGCCGTGGCGTTTGCGACCGCGGCCCTTGCGGGGTCCGTCACCTGCAGCCTCCGCTGCCAGGTTCAGGACCTGGGCCGCCTTCGGGAGACGGAGTCGGTCTTCAGCCGCCGGCTGCACAGCGTCTTTTCCATTCTGGAGACCATCGGGTCGGTGCGCGACCTGCACCGGGTGCTGGAGACGGCTGTCGCGGAAGTGGCGGGGGTGATGCAGGTCAAGGGCGCCTCGGTCAAACTGCTCAGCGAGGACGGCAAGTTTCTCCGCTACGAGGCCGCCTTCGGTCTGCCCGATGCCATGATCCAGGAGAAATTGGTCGAGGTGGAGCGCAGCCCCCTCAACAAGCGCATCATCGAAGGCGAACCCTTCGTCACCGGCCAGGTTACCACCCGTGAGATGTTCCAGTTCGGCGAAACCCTTTCGGCGGCCCACATCCAATCGGTGCTTTTCGTGCCCCTCAACCTGGAGGGCCGGGTGATCGGGATCCTGGGGGCCTATTGCGAGAAGCCCGACCGCTTCGGAGCCGAGGAGGTCAATTTCTTCCGCCTGGCCGCCGGACTGGTGGCGGTGGCCCTGGAAAACGCCCGGGCGTATGAGGCCGTCACCACCATGAGCCACGAGCGCACCTGGTTCATGATGAAGGTCGCCCACAACCTGCGGGCGCCTCTCGCGGGCATGTTGAGCATCCTGGAGGTGGTGCGCGACGGCTACCTCGGCCCGGTCAACGACGACCAGAACGAATACCTGCGGCGGCTCGATCGCAGAGCCCGCACCATGCTGGCGCTGGTCAACGAGCTGATGGTCCTCTCCCGCAACCGTCAGCGCCGCGACGCCGACGTCGCCGCCACCGAACCGGCCATGCTGGCGCGCCGCGTCCAGCGAACCTTCCAGGAAAAGGCCGCCGAGAAACGAGTCACTTTCCAGGTGAGCCTGCCGCCGGACCTGCCGGAGGTCCACGGACGGCTCGAAACCGTGGAACAACTGCTGGAAAACCTGGTGTCCAACGCCATCAAGTACACGCCGGCCGAGGGCAAAGTGGAAGTTCGCTTCGCCCGGGCCAACGGCACGGTGCGCATCGAGGTGAGCGACACCGGCATCGGCATCCCGGCAGCGGATCGCCCCAGGCTTTTCACCGAATTTTTCCGGGCGGAGAACGCCAAGGCCATGGATGAAATCGGCACCGGCTTGGGGCTGGCCATCGTCAAGGAAATCGTGGATCAGCTCGGCGGCCGGATCTTCCTGGAAAGCGAGGAAGGGGCCGGCACGATTTTCGTGGTTCACCTGCCGATCGCAGCGGCACCCACAGGGTAAGGAGGCAAGCGCATGACCGCAAGCAAGATCACACCGGAAGAAGCGCCGGATCTCACGCAGCTGGACGCCATTCTGAGCGAGCACCGGGGACAGAAGGGGGCCGTGATCCCGGTGCTGCAGAAAGCCCAGAAGATTTACGGCTACCTGCCGCCGCAGGTGCTGCGGCACATCAGCGCCGGCCTGCGCGAGCCCCTGAGCAAGATCTTCGGGGTGGCCACCTTTTACTCGCAGTTTTACCTGACCCGCCGGGGCCGGAACATCGTGCGCCAGTGCGACGGAACCGCCTGCCACGTGCGCGGGGCCGGCAAGATCGTCGAGCGCATGGAGCAGGAACTCGGCATCACGGCCGGCGCGACCACCGCCGACTACCGGGTCACCTGCGAGGTGGTGTACTGCCTGGGCTCCTGCGGCCTGGCGCCGGTGGCCGTGGTGAACGAGCAGACCATCGGTAAAATCGCGCCCGAAAAGATGGTCGCGATTTTAAAAAGTCTGGAATAAAAACATAGGAAGGGAGGGTTCGGGGTTCAGGGGAGAAGCAGGTGCGAAAATGGTTCGCCTGCGCCCCGATTCGTCCGCGAGGGAGGATTCTGAAGATAAGGGCGCCGGTCCTCCTGGATACCCTGAACCCTGAACTCTGAACCCTGTGACCTCAGATCACAGCATGCGTGACTCGGGTCGATCGATCCGGGAAAGAGAGGACCGGACCATGCCGAAACTCATGAGCATAGAGGATTTCAAAAAGCTGCAGGAGGAGTCGCGCCGCAGCATCCGGGTGCGCAACAAGACCGGCACCCGGATCATCGTCGGCATGGGCACCTGCGGCATCGCCGCGGGCGCCCGCGAGACGATGCAGGCCGTGCTGGCGGAGTTGAAAAAGCGGGAGATCGACGCCCACGTGACCACGGTGGGATGCATCGGCATGTGCGCCTCGGAGCCGCTGGTCGACATCGAGCAGGCGGAGGGAACCCGGATCACCTATGGGCCGGTGAAACCGGCGATGATCCCGCGCCTGATCGAGGAGCACCTGGTCAACGGGCGGGTGGTGCAGGAGTGGGTCGTGGGCCGCATGGCCAAAACATAGTTCGGATTCGTTTCGGGTTTCAATACTCGGATTTCGGGTTTTCATGCAAATGGCTCAAGTGCCCCAAATGACCGGCGGCGTGACGCGGGCGTTGCGCCCTGCGAAGGAGGCTGTCTTATGGCAGAGGCCTTGATGAGATCCAACGTCATGATCTGTGAGGGAACGGGTTGTGCGGCCTCCCAGGCACGGGAGATCCTCACCGCGCTGAAGGGCGAGATCCACCGCCACGGGCTGGACGATGAAATCCGCATCGTTCAGACCGGCTGCCGCGGATTCTGCGCCATGGGCCCCATCGTGATGGTCTATCCGGAAGGCATCTTCTACTGCCAGGTCAAGCCGGACGATGTGTCGCACCTGGTGGAGGAAACCCTCCTCAAAGGCCGCATCGTCGAGCGGCTGGCCTACCAGGAGCCGCTGGAGCACCGCGCCATCCCCCACTACAGCGAAATCCCCTTCTACACCAAGCAGAAGCGCATTGCCTTGCGCAACTGCGGCATGATCGACCCGGAGGACATCCAGGAGTACATCGCCCGGGACGGCTACGCGGCCCTGACCAAGGTGCTCGGCGGGATGTCCTCCCAGGAGGTCCTGGCCGAAATGAAAGCGTCCGGGCTGCGGGGCCGCGGCGGCGCGGGTTTCCCCACGGGTCTCAAGTGGGAGTTCACGAGCCGCTCGCCCGCCGAGCCCAAGTATGTGGTCTGCAACGCCGACGAGGGCGACCCCGGCGCGTTCATGGACCGCAGCATCATCGAGGGCGACCCCCACAGCCTGCTCGAGGGCATGACCATCGCCGCGTATGCCATCGGCGCCCGGAAGGGTTACGTCTATTGCCGTGCGGAATACCCGCTCGCCGTCAAGCGCCTGCACGTCGCCATTGCTGCGGCGCAGGACTACGGGCTGCTGGGGGAGAACATCCTGGGCTCGGGCTTCAGCTTCGAGCTGGCCGTCAAGGAAGGCGCCGGCGCCTTCGTCTGCGGCGAGGAAACCGCGCTGCTGGCCTCGATCGAAGGCCGGCGGGGCGAGCCCCGCCCGCGGCCGCCCTTCCCGGCGGTCGCCGGCCTCTGGGGCAAACCCACCAACCTCAACAACGTCAAGAGCTACGCCATGGCGCCCCAGATCATCCTGAACGGCGCCGAGTGGTTCGCCGGCATCGGCTCGCCGCAGAGCCCGGGCACGGCCATTTTCGCCCTGACCGGCAAGGTCCGCAACACCGGGCTGGTGGAAGTGCCCATGGGGATCACCCTCGGCGAGATCATCTACGACATCGGCGGCGGCATCCTCGGCGGCAAGCAGTTCAAGGCCGTCCAGACCGGCGGGCCCCTCGGGGGCTGCATCCCCCCGCAGTTCCTGAACGTCAAGGTCGACTTCGACTCGCTGCGGGAGGTGGGCGCCGTCATGGGCTCGGGCGGCATGATCGTGGTGGACGAAGACACCTGCATGGTCGAGTTCGCCAAGTTCTTTCTGACCTTCGCCACCGCGGAGAGCTGCGGCAAGTGCGTGCCCTGCCGCGCGGGCGGCAAGCGCATGCTGGACATCCTGACCCGCATCTGCGCCGGCCAGGGGCGGCACGAGGATCTTGACAAGATCCGCAAAATCGCGGCGGGCATGGATACCGCCGCGCTCTGTGCCCTGGGGCAGCTCACCCCCGGCCCGGTCATGGCGGCCCTGCGCTACTTCGAGCACGAGTTCATCGCCCACATCGAGGACCACCGCTGCCCGGCCGGGGCCTGTAAAGAGCTCCTCCCGGCGCGCTGCCTGAACGCCTGCCCGGCCGGCGTGGACGTGCCGGCCTACGTGAGCCTGGCGGCCGAGGGGCGCTTCGCCGAGGCCCTCGCCGTGCACCGCGAGCGCAACCCCTTCGCCCACATCTGCGGCCGGGTCTGCCCGGCCTTCTGCGAGCAGCGCTGCCGGCGGGGCGACATCGACACGCCGGTCGGCATCCGCGCCGTCAAGCGCTTCCTGGCCGACCACGAGACGGCCGTCCCCTGGCACCCCATGCGGCCTCAGGTGGCCAAAGCCGAAAAGGTGGCCGTGATCGGATCGGGCCCGGCCGGACTCACCGCCGCCCTGCGCCTGGCGCAAACCGGCTACGGGGTGACGGTCTTCGAGTCCCTGCCGGTGCCGGGCGGGATGATGGCGGTGGGCATCCCGGAATATCGCCTGCCGCGGGACGTCCTCAACCAGGAGATCGACAACATCCGCCGGGCCGGGGTGGAGATCGTCTGCAACCGCGGCCTGGGCCGGGACTTCATCATCGACGACCTTCTGGACCGTGAAGGGTTCAAAGCCGTGGTGCTCGCCATCGGCGCGCACAAGAGCCTGCGGCTGGGCATCCCCGGCGAGGATCGCGCCGGGGTCGTCAACGGCATCGACCTGCTGCGGGAGGTCGCCCTGGGCACCCCCCCCGATGTCAAGGGCAAGCGGGTGGCCGTCATCGGCGGCGGCAACGTGGCCGTGGATGCGGCCCGCACCGCCTGGCGGCTGGGGGCCTCCGAAGTGCACATCGTCTACCGCCGCACCCGCGCCGACATGCCGGCCTACCCCGAGGAGATCGAGGCCGCGGAGCATGAAGGCATCCTCATCCACTACTTGAGCGCCCCGGTCCGGGTGCTCGGCCCGGCCAAGGTCACCGCGCTCGAAATCCAGCAGCAGAAGCTGACGGCCTTCGACGCCAGCGGCCGCCGGCGCCCCGTGCCGATCGAAGGCGCGGTGCAGGCCCTGCCCGTGGACGTGGTGGTCCCGGCCATCGGCCAGGAGCCGGACAAGCTCTGCGTGCTGAACGCCGGCCTGGAAACCAACCGCAACTCGACCCTCAAGGTGGGGCCCTCGCTCGCCACGACGCGGCCGGCGGTTTTTGCCGCCGGCGATGCCGTGAGCGGGCCGGCTTCGGTGATCGAGGCCGTGGCGCACGGCAACCGCGTGGCCAAGGAGGTGGATCTCTTCCTGCGGACCGGCGAGCACGCCAAAGTGGACATCCCGCTCGAAGCGCACCTGCCGCCGCTCACCTGGGACATGGAGCAGTACAGCGAAACGCCGCGCGTGAAGCTCGAGGCGCTGCCGGTGGAGGAGCGCCGCAGCTTCCGCGAAGTGGATCTGCCGGCCGCCGAAGCCTCGATCCGCACGGAATGCCGTCGCTGCCTGCGGTGCGATCTCGAGTGGGGGCAGCACATGAAAAAAACAGCGGAAGCGGAGCCGGCCCACGCGTCGGTTCCGCACTGAAGCGTACGGGATCGTATGGAGGAACGACGGATGCCGGCTCGGACATGCAGGGTGGCCTCGCCCCGGGGGCCATCCGGATCGATCGACGGACGACGCTCCGACCCGGCAGATGACAGGGAGGATACGCAATGAGTGCTGTGACCATTACCATCAACGGACAGAAGGTTTCCGCCCGGGCGGGCTGGACTATCCTGCGGGCGGCGCAGGCCGCCGGCATCGACATCCCCACGCTCTGTCACCACCCGGCCCTGGCGCCGATCGGCGCCTGCCGGGTGTGCCTGGTGGAGGTCACCGGGCAGCGCACGCTGCAGCCGGCCTGCACCTTTCCGGTGGCCGACCGGATGGAAATCCAGACCGAATCGCCGAAGGTGGTCAGCGCCCGCAAGTTCGTGCTGGAGCTGCTCTTTTCGGAGCGCAATCACTTCTGCATGGCGTGCGAGATGAGCGGCGGCTGCGAGCTGCAGAGTTTGGGCTACCGCTACGGCCTGGACCACTGGATGTACCCGACCTACACGCAACGGTTCCCGCTGGACGCCTCGCCGCCGCACCACCTCATGGACCACAACCGTTGCGTGCTCTGCCGGCGCTGCGTGCGGGCCTGCGCGGAGCTGGTGGCCAACCACACCCTGGACCTCCGCCAGCGGGGCGCCCACACCCTGCTGTGCGCCGACATGGACGTGCCCCTGGGGGAATCCAGCTGCACGAGCTGCGGCACCTGCGTCAACGTCTGCCCGACCGGGGCGCTCATCGACAAGCGCAGCGCCTTCATGGCCGCGCCCGACAAGGTGGAACGGGTCGCCACCATCTGCACCCAGTGCAGCCTCGGCTGCGGGGTCAGCGTGGTCCTGCACCGCGGGCATGTGCTGCGCCTGGAGAGCCTGTGGGACGGGTCGGTCAGCGGCGGGCTGTTGTGCAAGCGCGGACGCTTCGAAGCCCTGGCGGACAGCCGGCGGCGCATCCTTGAACCGCTGATGAAGGAAAAGGGCCGGATGGTTCCCGTCAGCTGGGAAAAAGCGCTGGCGGAAGCGGCGCGGCACGTGGGCCGGGCGGATGCCCCCTCCCTGGGCGTATTCACCACCACCCGGCTGACCAACGAGGCCCTGGGGCTGCTGAACCGGATTTTCGTCCAGCGCCTCAATGCGGGTCAGCGCGGCATGGGCAACGACCTGGTCCCGGCCATCCCCGGCGCGGCGTGCGCCAAGATGGCCGACGTTCTGGACAGCGACCTGGTCCTGATGGTGGGGGCGGACCCGGCCCGCGAGCAGCCCGTGGCGTCGTTTTTCATCAAGCGCGCCGTGGACAAAGGCGCGCGCTTGGTCACGGTCGAACGCGAGGCCTCCGACCTGTCCCTGTTCGCCGATGCCTGCTTGCCACCCAGCGAGATAGGCATTGCGGTCGACCTGGCCCAGGCGGCCGCCAAGCCGGTGGTCTTTTACGGCGCCGCGGCGCAAAAAAACGAAATCGATGCCCTGCGCGAGTTGCAGGCCAAGGCCGCGTTTATCCCCCTGCAGCCGGGCGTCAATACCCTCACCGCGGCAGCGCTCGGCCTGAACACCGCGATGAATCTTTCCGCCTGCCGGACGCTTTTCGTCGCCGCCGCCGACGAGAACGGGGCCCTCGACGCCATCGCCGCCAAAGCCGATCCCAAGGCCTTTGTCATCGCCCAGGCCTGCTATGAGTCGCCTCTGACGGCCCGCGCCGACCTGGTCCTGCCCATGGCCTCCTGGCTCGAACGCTCCGGAACGTTCACCAACACCGAGGGGACGCTGTTGCGCGCCCATGCGGCAGTTACCCCCTCCGGGCAGTCCCGGTCGGACTGGGACATCCTGGGGCGGGTGGCGGAAAAACTGGGAGTGGATGCCGGCGTCATCAAAAAAGAGACCCCCACTTGCAAAATCTAACCCAAGCCGGCAACTAAAGGAGAACGTGTCATGCCGAAAGTACTGATCGCAACCGACTGGCTGGCCGCCTGCGCCGGCTGCCACATGTCCCTGCTCGACATGGACGAGCGCCTGGTGGAGCTGCTGCATCACGTGACGATCACCTCGAGCCCGGTGACCGACCTCAAGGTGCCGCCGGAAACGGGCGTCACGGTCGGGCTCCTGACCGGCGCCGTCAGCAACACCCACAACGTCGAGGTCGCCAAACGCATGCGCAGCCGCTGCCAGTACCTGGTCGCCGTGGGGGACTGCGCCACCTTCGGCGGGATCGTGGCCGCCCGCAACCTCTGCGGAACCGAGGCCGCCCTCCAGCGGGCCTACCTTGAAACCGAGAGCACGGTGGGCGGGCTCATCCCCGACTCCCCGGAGCTGGGCCGGCCGCTGGCGCTGGTCACGGGGGTGCCCGAAGTGGTGCCGGTGGACGTCTTTCTGCCCGGCTGTCCCCCGCGCGCCGACGACTTCTACTTCGTGTTCTCGGAGATCCTGGCCGGCAGAATTCCGGTGGTCTTGCCGCCGGAGCATTTTCGGTATGACTGAAAAAACCGTGTTAGGTTTTAAGTTTTAAGAGAATGCAGCAACGCGACATCTTTATCAATCGAGAAGATTCCTTTGCTTAAAACTTAACACGTAACACTTAAAACTTGTCAAGAGGCACTGACTTTCGATTGGAGCCAATTGCTAAGCAGGAGAAAACACCATGGCGAGCCAAAAAATAACCATCGAACCCGTAACCCGCATCGAGGGCCACGCCCGCATCACCCTGCATCTCAACGACGGGGGCGAGGTCGAAAAAACCTACCTGCACGTGGACGAGTTCCGGGGTCTTGAAAAATTCAGTGAGGGCCGGCCCTACTTCGAGATGACCCAGCTCACCCAGCGCATCTGCGGGATCTGCCCGGTGAGCCATCACCTGGCCTCGGCCAAGACCTGCGACGTCATCATGGGCGTCAAGCCCCCGCGTCCGGCCGTACTCCTGCGGGAGCTGCTGCACATGGCCCAGTTCGTCCAGTCCCACAGCATGCACTTTTTCTACCTGGCCGGGCCGGACCTGGTGCTCGGGTTCGACGCCGACCCTGCCATCCGCAACGTCTTCGGCATCATCCAGGCCAACCCCCAGCTGGCGTTCAAAGCGGTCGGGCAGCGACGTTTCGGGCAGCAGATCATCGAGCGGCTGGGCGGCAAACGCGTGCATCCCAACTTCGCCGTGCCGGGAGGGGTCAACGCCCCCCTGGCCGCCCGGGACCGTGACGAAATCGGCAAGGAAATCGAAGCTCAGATCGGCGTCGCCATGGAGGGCGTTAGGCTTCTGGTCGATTGGGTGGAGAAAAACCGCGAGACGGCCCTGGCCTTCGCCTCGTTCCCCTCCAGCTACATGGGCCTGGTCGATGCGAAAGGCGGCCTCGCGCTCTACGACGGGCAGATCCGGATCTGCGGCCATGACGGCAAGCGCATCGACCAGTTCAACGCCGAAGACTACCTTCTCCACGTGGCCGAACACGTGGAGCCCTGGTCGTTCCTCAAGTTCCCCTACTACCGCAAGCAGGGCTGGCCGCAAGGGGCCTACCGCGTGGGGCCGCTGGGGCGGCTGAACGTCATCGAGCGGATCGGGACCCCCCTTGCCAACGAGGAGTTCAAGCGCTTCCGGCAGCTCGGCAACGGCCGGCCGGTGGAAGGCTCGCTTTTCTATCACTACGCGCGCCTGATCGAACTGATTTATGCCCTGGAGCGCATCGAGCAACTGCTCGCCGAGCCCGATATCCTCTCCACCGACATCCGCACCTACGGCCCGGCGACGCCCCAGGAACGCGGCGTCGGTGTGATCGAGGCCCCGCGCGGGACCCTGATGCACGACTACCACGTCGATGCCAACGGGCTGATCGCTCGCGCCAACCTCATCGTCGCCACCGGCCACAACAACTGGGCCATGAACCGCGCGGTGGAAAGCGTCGCCAAGGCTTTCGTGCACGGCCCGTCGGTGCCCGAGGGCATGCTCAACCGCGTCGAGGCAGCCGTGCGCTGCTACGACCCCTGTTTTTCCTGCTCGACCCATGCGCTGGGGAAGATGCCGCTGGAGGTGAAGATCGTGGACAAGGCCGGGCGCCTGCTCGCCCGGGTTATAAAGTGACCTGAAGGCTTGGGAAGCCGGTCATGGCGCGATGCACCATTCTATCGGTAATGAAGGATGGTTTTGTGGGAAAGGCTTTCAGCCTCGATTTTCGCGGCTGGAAAGCCGCTCCCACGGAGTTGTAAAAAATCGACATCATTAGAAGTTGGATTTCGATATTCGAATCTCGGATTTTTCTGCGGAGCAATGCTATGCCGCGCACGTTGATCATCGGCTATGGCAACCCCGAACGCGGGGATGACGGAGCGGCCCTGCACGTGGTCAATCGCCTGAGGTACCTCCTGGGTCGACCGCCATTGGCGGAAGACGACGGCGGACTGGGGGATCTCGGGCAGGACACCGCCGTCTTCTTGCCGCAGCTGGTGCCCGAGCTGGCCGTCGATGCCGCGGCCTATGAGAGCATCGTGCTGGTCGATGCGCATGTGACGGAGGAGCACCGGCCGGTGATTTACATGCGCCTTGAGCCGGAATACCAGTCGGCCGCTTTCAGCCACCTGCTCTCGCCCGCCATGTTCCTCTGGTTGGTGCAGGCGGTCTCCGGAAGAAACCCTGCCGCCTTTCTGGTTTCCCTCCGGGGGCACTGTTTTGAGCACGAGCGCGGCCTTTCGCCGGCCACGGCGGCGCTGGTCGACCCCGCGGCCGAAAAGGTCATGGAACTGCTGCACGCCTGACCCGAGCGGCGGCTGAATGTAACTGAGTGATTGTCACGACGGTCTACCGAAAGGTTACACGTTCGCCGTCTTGAACTGGCTTGCATTTCCACATGTATTTTGAAATCATTTGAGGTCAGCCCGGCCGTCGCCGGAAATGCCGTGCAGTTTCGGATGCGAACGACAAAGGGAGGTACGCCATGATCATGTTCACCCCCAGCACACCCTATGTCCCTGGTACCTACGCCAAGAAGCGCCCGGAGGCCGGGAAGGTGGCCGCCCAGTACGTGCAGGAGTGGGAGGCCCGCCGGCAGAAGCTTTCCCAGAAAAAGCCGGCATCGGCTGAAATCCCGCCCTGCATCTGCTTTTCACGCAAGGTCGGCGTCGGGGCCCTCGAAGTGGCGGACATCCTGGCGCGCAAGCTCCACATGCGGGTGGCCGACCGCGAGATCCTGGAGCACATGAGCGGCGAGACCCGCCTCGACAAGGATACCGTAAAGTTCTACGACGAACTTTACCCGGGGAAAACCGTCGAGCTGTCCGCCCTGCTGTTCGGGAAAAAGTCTTTCCAGATGGACGACTACCTCCGCAACCTGGTGAACGCCGTTTACTCCATCGCCGCCATCGGATCGACGATCTTCGTCGGCCGGGGGACCCATCTGATCCTGCCCCGCGACCGTGTTCTGGCCGTGCGACTCATCTGCTCGGACAGCTTCCGCACCGAACGCCTGGCATCGCTGCTGAAGATCGGCGCCGATGAGGCGGTCAATACGCTCGGCAAGATCGACCGGGAGCAGAAGGCCTTCTTCAAGAAAGCCTTCGGCAAAAAGGATGCGCCGGCCTCCGAGTTCGACCTGATCGTCAACTTCGACCACCTCGGCGACACGCGGCTGGCGGCGGACCTGGTTGCACGCTGCTTCCGGAAAAAATTCAGTATCGAGGCTGAATAACTGAAAACAAAATCCCCCAGCCTTCTTTGACACGGAGACTGGGGGGTTTTTCGTTCCACTCAGGATGGCGCAGAGTGCCGCAACCCGGGTTTTTACACTGCCATCAGTCGTCGTCGTCCAGGAAGGGGTCGCTGGGCAGCACATCTTTCTGCGTGGCCGCTTTTTTGAAGTCCTTGGGGGACTCGAAAAGGGCGGGATCGGGCTTGCCCTCCTTGATGTTGCGCAGCTCGGTCACACGCCCCTCGTAGGTCTTCACCCGCAGGGGGATGCCCAGCTTGTCGGAGACCCACACCGTGTTGGTGACCGTCTTCTTGGCCTTCTTGAAGTCGATCTCCATGTCGAGTTCCTTCTTGGCGCAGGGGAACCCGCTCACCGTCTCCTCGCCCGCAGCCCTTTCGGTCGTGGCTCCGGCAGGCAGTCCCAGGGCCGCCGAAAACGCCTTGTCATCCAGAGGCCCTTCGAAGTAGGTCTTCTTGCCCGGGTTGATCGTCACGGCCTGCTTGAGGTCCCTGCGGTAGATAAAGGTCATCTTCGCGTCGGCAGGCACCACCTTGTCGATCCGGATCCGGTCCCCGGCCACCGACAGCTTGCTCTCCTGCTCGACTTTTCCCTTGGCGCCGATCACGACCTGGTCGGCCGTATAATCCGTGATCTTCTGTGCAGGCGCCGGGACGGCGATGCCTACCAACATCACCATCACCGCCAGGACGATGGCGGACGCCCGTTGTACCTGTGTCGTCTTCTGCCTCATGGTCGACTCCTTTCTGTCCGATGATAGATGATCTCGTTAAGACCTCAACGAATAGAATGCTATTCAAAAAAGCCCCGCTTCGTGGCCTGGTGCCGGAAGCGTTTCCGCCGGGGGGCGAAAATCTATACCAATTTTTAAAAAGCCGGTCAAGCCGCCGGGCCCGTTGCCGCCTTGCGCTTTTTTCAAAAACGGCTATGATGGGCCGGCAAAAAAGCGATCAAGGATCCGATGCAGATTTCCAAAGACACGCTGGCCGGCCGCACCATCGTAACCGTCGTCTATGTGGCCGTCATCGCGCTGCTGGCGGCCGGGATTCTCCTCGGGGTGTGGACCGCCCGGGAGATGAACGCCGTGGTGACGGACCAGTTCAACGCGCAGCAGATGGTCATCGCGCAGACGGCCAAGGCCCGCATCGAGCGTGAAATCGGGGAGATCAAGCGCGAGCTTTACTTTCAAGCGCAGGCCCTCCGGGAAAAATCCGCAGACGCCCGGGAGCTCGCCGACGCCCTGCAGCAGAGCCTGGTGCGGCTGTCGGAGGGCGGTGTGCGCCGGGTGGAAGTCGTCGACCGGACGGCCCGCCGGGTTTTCACGGGCGGCCTGCACGGCAGCTGGTCCGAACGCAGCCTGGCGGGGACCGGCCTCTACGACGCGGTGCGTTTCCCCCCCGGCGAAGAGCCCGCCTTCTGGGTCTCTCCGGTGCGGGCCGACTCGTCCGGCGAGGAGATCATGATCGCCGCCCGCCTGACGCCGGATGCCGGGCGGATGCTGGTGTTCCACCTCAACGTGTCGGCGCTGCTGTCTTCCATCGTCAAGCCCATCCAGTCCGGCAAGACCGGCTACGCGTGGGTCATCGACCCGGAGGGCCGGTTCATTTACCACCCGAACCCGGACTTTTTCGGCCGTGACGCCTTTTCGGTCCGCGACGAAAAATTCCCCGACATCTCCAACGAACGCATCCACTTCATCCAGCAGGAGAAGATGCTCAAGGGCGAGCAGGGAACCGGCTGGTATTACTCGGGCTGGCACCGCGGCTACACCGGGCCGACCAAGAAACTGATCGCCTTTTGCCCGGTTCAGATCGCCGAGAACCCCCCGCGCTTCTGGTCGGTCGCCGTGGTGGCGCCGCAGTCCGAGGTGGAGGACGCCCTGCGCCGGGGGTCCTTCCGGCTGCTGCTCATGCAGGGTCTGGTGGTTCTTGCGGTGATTCTCGGTGCGGCCGCCATCATCTGGCTGGAGAACCGCTGGTCGAGCGTTCTGGAGGCCAAGGTCCTCGCGAAGACGGACGCCCTGGCCAAATCCGAGGAAAAATACCGCTCGCTCGTGGAAAGCGCCGAGGACCTCATCTTCACCGTGGATCGTGAAGGCCGCTTCCAGTCGCTGAACACCTTCACCGCCAAGTTTTTCGGCGGCGCGCCGGAGGCGTTCGTCGGGCGGCACCTGTCCAGCGCTTTCCCGGATCCGAGCGCCGCCCACCAGGCCAATCTCATCGCCCAGGTGCACCTCTCCGGCAAGAGCATGCGCGAGGAGTTCGAGCTGCCGATGGGCGATCGCTCCGCCTGGATCAGCGCCAATTTCATGCCCGTCAAGACTGAAACGGGCGCTGTCGGGGCCATCCTCTGCATCGCCCGGGACATCACCGAGACCAAGAACCTGCAGCGCCAGCTGGTGAACGCCGAGAAACTCGCCAGCCTGGGGACACTCGCCGCCGGCGTGGCGCACGAGATCAACAACCCCCTGGGGGTAATTCTCGGATTCTGCGAGCTGCTGCTGCGCAAGGCCGAAAAGGGCACTCAGCAGTACGAGGACCTAACGACCATCGAACGCCAGGGGCTGCTCTGCAAGGAAACCGTCGAGAACCTGCTCTCCTTTGCCCGGGCGGAAAAGCAGCGGCGGGAATACTCGGATCTCAACGCCGGCATCGAGGAGATCGCCAAAATCGTCCGCCACCTGCTCGAGAAAAACGGCATCACTCTCGTGCTGGCCCTGGAGGGAAACCTGCCGCCGGTCAAAGGGGACGCCCGCCAGCTGCAGCAGGTGTTCCTCAACCTGATCACCAACGCCATGGCCGCCATGGCAAACGGCGGCACCCTGACCATCCGCAGCTTCCTGGAACGCTCCACCCGGCGCGCCGTGGCCCAGTTTCAGGATTCCGGCACGGGCATCCCGCCGGACCAAATCGACCACATCTTCGAACCCTTTTTCACCACCAAGCCCGAGGGTCAGGGCACCGGCCTGGGGCTGTTCGTGAGCTACGGCATCATCACGAGCTACGGCGGGACCATCGAGTGCGCGAGCACCCCGGCCACGGTTCTCGGCAAGAAGCCGGGGACCACGTTCACGGTCAAGCTGCCCACCGGCTCGGCGGCCGACCTGCTGCCGGCGGCCGACCCGTCGTCGCACATGCCGAAGGAGGAATGACCATGCCCGGCCGCATTTTGGTCGTAGACGACGAAAAAGACATGCTCGCCCTGCTGCGGCGCATGATTTCAGAAGAGCGGGACTACGAGGTCCTCACCGAGAACGACCCGAAACGGGCCCTCGAGCGCTTCCGCGCCCAGCCCGTGGAGTTGGTCATGACCGACCTCAAGATGCCCGGCATGGACGGCATCGCCCTGCTCGAGGCCGTGAAGAAGCTGCAGCCGAAAACGGCCGTCATCGTGCTCACCGCCTTCGCCACCATCGAGACGGCGGTGGAGGCCACGCAGAAGGGGGCCTTTGACTACATCACCAAGCCGTTTCGTCAGGAGCGCATCCTGCTCACCGTGGACAAGGCCATGCAATGGCAGGAGATGGTGCGCGAGAACCTGGCCCTGCGGCAGGCTCTGGAGGAGAAGGAGGGATTCGCCTCGCTGGTGGGAGCCTCGCCGGTCATGCGCGACATCTTCGAGCGCATCCGCCAGGTCGCGCCCACCATGGGAACCGTGTTGATCACCGGGCCCAGCGGTACGGGCAAGGAGCTGGTCGCGCGTGCCATCCACCAGCACAGCCTGCGCAGCCAGGAGAAAATGGTCACCGTGAACTGCACCGCCATCCCCCAGGAGGTCCTGGAAAGCGAGCTCTTCGGCCACGTGAAGGGGGCTTTCACCGGCGCCTGGAAGGAGAAGAAGGGCCTGGTGGAGGAGGCCCACGAGGGCACGCTCTTTCTGGACGAGATCGGCGACCTGTCCCCGCACCTGCAGACCAAGCTGCTGCGCCTGCTGCAGGAGGGGGAGTACAAGCCCGTCGGCAGCGTCGTGACCAAGAAAGCCGATCTCAGGATCGTCGCCGCCACCAACCACGACCTCAAGACCGGCATCCGCGAGAAGCTCTTCCGCGAGGACCTATACTACCGGCTGAACGTCATCCAGTTCGAGCTGCCGCCGCTGCGGGAGCGCAAAGAGGACATCGCTCTCCTAGGCCGGCATTTCCTCGCCAAGTACGCCGCGGTCAACCGCAAGACCGTGAAGGACATATCGCCGGAGGCCATGCAGGAGCTCATGGCCTATGAGTTCCCCGGCAACGTGCGGGAGCTGGAGAACATCATGGAACGCGGCGTCATTTTCTGCCGCGGCCAAAGCCTTTCGGTGGCGGACCTCCAGATGGAATCGGTGCCGGCCGCCGCCCCGCCGCTGAGCGAGGGCCGGATGGCGGAGACGCCCTTCCGCGAGGCCAAGGAACGCGCCATCCAGTACTTCCACCTCCAGTACATCCGCCGCCTGCTCGAGCAGTACGGCGGCAACATCAGCCGCGCGGCAGAGGCCGCCGGGATCCAGCGCCAGTACCTGCACCGGCTGATCAAGGAGGCGGGGATCGAGGCCACGGACTTCAAGCCCAAAGAGTGAAGGCTGCGCCGAAAGCCCGGCCTC
>CAVQTH010000012.1:0-12820 GCA_963716325.1 uncultured delta proteobacterium
AAAACCTCAACCGCGTGGTGGTGGCGGCCTGCACCCCGAAGACCCACGAGCCGCTTTTCCAGGAGACGCTGGTCAACGCGGGGCTGAACAAGTACCTGTTCGAGATGTCCAACATCCGCAACCAGGATTCCTGGGTCCACAAGAGCAACCCCGGACTGGCCACCAAGAAGGCCAAGGACCTGGTGCGCATGGCCGTCGACAAGGCCGCGCTGATCGCTCCCCTCAAGGAGGCCGAGCTGGACATCACCCCGAAGGCCATGGTGGTGGGCGGCGGCATCTCCGGCATGGCGGCGGCCCGCAGCCTGGCCCGGCAGGGCTACGAAGCCCACATCATCGAGAAGAGCGACCGCCTCGGCGGCCAGGCCCTGAACCTCTACCGCACGGCCAAGGGCGAGGATGTCCAGAAGAAGCTGGCCGAGATGGTTGCCGAGATCGGCAAGAACGACAAGATTCACGTGCATCTCAACACCGCGATCGCCAACGTGGAGGGCTTTGTCGGCAGCTTCAAGACGACCCTCGCGGCGAATGGAACGCAGGCGGTGCTGGAGCACGGGGTGGCCGTTCTGGCGACCGGCGGTGCGGCGTACCAACCCACCGAATATGCCTACGGGACCGACCCGCGGATCGTGACCAGCCTTGAGCTCGACCGCAAGATCATGGCCAAGGACCCCGCCCTCAAGAGCCTGAACAGCGCGGTCTTCATCCAGTGCGTGGGCTCGCGGGAGCCCGAGCGGCCCTACTGCTCGCGGGTGTGCTGCACCCACTCGGTGGACAATGCGATCCACCTCAAAGAGATGAACCCGGACATGAACGTTTTCGTGCTGTACCGGGATCTGCGCACTTACGGGGAGCGGGAGCTGCTTTACAAAAAGGCCCGGGGGCTGGGGGTCATCTTCATCCGTTTCGGCCGGGACCAAAAACCCCAGGTGAAGGTCGCGAACGGCAAGCTGACCGTCAACGTGGTCGACCACATCCTCGGCCGGCCGCTGGAACTCGAAGCCGACCTGCTGGCGCTGGCCACCGCCGTCATCCCCCATCGCGACGAGAAGCTCGCCAATTTCTTCAAGGTGCCTCTGAACGCCGACGGGTTCTTCGTGGAGCGGCACGCCAAGCTGGGGCCCGTGGAGTTCGCCACCGACGGCGTCTTCCTTTGCGGCCTGGCGCACTACCCGAAGCCGATCGACGAGTCCGTGGCCCAGGGGCAGGCCGCGGCCTCCCGCGCCGTGACCCTGCTGGCGCGCAAGAAGATCTTCACCAGCGGAACGGTGGCCGAGGTCGATCCGCGCATGTGCAGCCAGTGCGGCGTGTGTGTCTCGATCTGCCCCTACTCGGCGCCGTCCTGGACCGAGAAGGGCATGTTCGCCGGGAAAGCCCAGGTCAACCCGGTGCTCTGCAAGGGCTGCGGCCTGTGCGTCGCCTCCTGCCGCTCGGGCGCCATTCACTTGAAGGGCTTCGACAACGACCAGATTTTCGCCCAGATTTTCAGCCTGCGCGAAGCGGTGTAAAACGAAAGATACTGGATACGCGATGCTGGATAACAACCATTCAGCAACATTCCCTTTCATCCCGTATCCGGAATCCGGTATCCAGCATCTATAACAAGGAGACCGTCTATGTCCGATTGGGAACCCAAGATCTTCGCGTTTCTGTGCAACTGGTGCAGTTATGGCGCCGCCGACCTCGCCGGCGTCGGCCGCATGGAGTACCCGCCCAACATCCGGGTCATCCGCATCCCCTGCACCGGACGGATGAGCCCCAACTTCTTCCTGGCCGCGCTGCGGGAGGGCGCCGACGGCGTCTGGGTTTCCGGGTGACATCCCGGCGAATGCCATTACCTGGAAGGTAATTACTACGCCCGCCGCAAATTCGCCCTGTTCAAGAACCTCATGGAGCACATGGGAATCGAGCCCGGCCGCCTGCAGTTCTCCTGGATTTCGTCGGCCGAATCCACCAAGTTCGTGGAGGTGGTCACGCAGGTGACCCACGCCGTCAAGGCCCTGGGCCCGAACACCAACTTTACCAAGAAACTGGCCGAGGTAGCCTGATATGCTGAGCTATACCGAAACGATCAGGGAAATCGCCGGGCGCCTGCTTGCCTCCGGCGCCGTGGACATGGTCATCGGGTTCCGGCAAGGGACGATCCCGATGATGAACGAGCCGCATTTCGCCAAGACGCCCGCCGAGGTTCCCAAGCTCGTGTGGGACAGCCACTGCGGCATCAACCTGGCCAACTACCTGACCGACCGCAAGGAGAAGATCGGGATCGTGGCCAAGGGCTGCGACTCGCGCAACATCGTGACCCACATCATCGAGAACAAGATCAAGCGCGAGCAATTGGTGGTGATCGGCGTGCCCTGCCGGGGCATGGTGGACAAGCGCAAGATCGCCATGAAGTGCCCGGAAGAGATCACCGAGGTGATCGAGAACGCGACCGGGCTCACCGCCAAGGGCAGCGGCTTCAGCCAGCGCTTCGAGAAGAAAGACGTGTTGCAGCACAACTGCTCGCTGTGCATCCACCGCAACCCGGTGATTCACGACGAGATGGTGGCTCTGCCGGTCGAGGAGCAGACGGGGGTCGACCGCTACGCCGACGTGCGCGCCGTAGATGCCATGAGCCCCGAGCAGCGCTGGAAGTACTTCGAGGACCTGCTCTCCCCCTGCGTGCGCTGCCACGCCTGCCGCAACGCCTGCCCGCTGTGCTATTGCCCGACTTGCTTCGTGGATGAATCCCGGCCCCAGTGGGTCGGCAAGGGCCAGGACCCGAGCGACGTGCGCACCTTCCACTTCCTGCGGGCCTATCACTGCGCCGGGCGCTGCACGGACTGCGGCGCCTGCGAGCGCGCCTGCCCGGTGGGCATCAACATGCGGGTCTTCACCAAGAAGCTGGAGAAGGACTGCCTGGATCTCTTCGGCTGGGAAGCCGGCCTGAGCCTGGAGGTGCGGCCGCCGCTCGACGTCTACCGGCCGAACGACCCGAACGATTTCATCAAGTGACCTTATTTCATGTGACGCAGAGGCATCGCCAATGAAAACCATCAAAATCGAAAAGAGCCGGTGGGCGTCCGGCTTGGAAAAGGCGTCCAAGGCCTTCCGGCTGATCGGCCCCGTGAAGGAGAAGGAGTTTCACAGCTTCAAGCCGCTGACGAACGGCGTCCCGCCGGACCTGACCTGCCTGAACACCCGGCTTTCGCCCAAGTCCCTCGTCTATCCCCAGTCCGAGGTGATGTTCAACTACTCCCTCGATGAGGGCCGCGAGGACCACCACCAGCTGAAGGAAGCCGCCAAGGACTACTCGCCCAAGGCGGTCATCGGCATCCGGCCCTGCGACGCCAAGGCGTTCGCCCTGGTGCGAATGAACTTCGACACCCCGGACTACCAGGACCCCTACTGGCTCAAGGCCTACGAGTCCACCACCTGGATCGGCCTCGGCTGCACGAGCCCCTGCAGCTCCTGCTTCTGCACCTCGGCCGGCTGCGGCCCCTACCACGAGGAGGGCCTGGACGTGTTGCTGGCCGACGCCGGCGACCATTACCTGGCGAAGGTCCTCACGGAGAAAGGTGCCACATTCATCGGCGCCGCCGGCTGGAAGACCGCCGCCCCCAAGGACGCGGACAAAACCCTCGCGGCCATGCGCACGGCGGCCGAAGGCAAGATCAGCTCCTTGGTGAAGACCGACCATCTCCGATCGCTGCCGAACAACGATCTTCACAGCGCCTCCTTCTGGGAGGACGTTTCGTTTGCCTGCATCAACTGCGGCACCTGCACCTATTCCTGCCCGACCTGCTGGTGCTTCGACATCCAGGATGAAACCCGCGGGACCTCCGGGGTGCGGATGAAAAACTGGGACAGCTGCATGTACCCGCTTTTCACCCTGCACGGCACCGGCCACAACCCCCGGGGCACCAAATTGCACCGGGTGCGGCAGCGCTTCATGCACAAGCTGAAGTATTTCGTGGACAAATACGACCGCGGGATCCAGTGCGTGGGATGCGGCCGCTGCGTGCGCCTGTGCCCGGTCAACATCGACATCCGCCGCGTGTGCAACATGATGAACGGCTTTTCCGCTTCCGGCGAAGCCTGCGCCATTGAATGACGAGGGAGGATCAACGTGCGAAATCCCTATTTGCCGTACCCGGTTCGAATCGACGCCATTTCGGTTGAAACCGAGGACAAGAACCTCAAGACCTTCAAGTTCGTTTTCCTAGACCCCGCGGATGAAAAGAAATTCGCGTACAAGGCCGGCCAGTTCGCCGAGCTGTCCGTGGCCGGCAAGGGCGAAATTCCCATCGGGATCGCCTCCTCGCCGACCGAAAAAGGCTTCGCCATGTTCACGGTCAACAAGGTCGGCCTGGTCTCATCCTTCCTGCACAGCATGAAGGTCGGTGACGTGATGGGCCTCCGCGGCCCGATGGGCAACTGGTATCCCTGGGAGCGCATGGAAGGCAAGAACGTCGTCATCATCGGCGGCGGGTTTGCCTTTACCACCCTGCGGTCCTCCATCATTTACATGCTGCACCCGGACAACCGCAAGAAGTTCAAGGACATTCATGTCATTTACGGCGCCCGCACGCCCGGCATGCTCCTCTACCGGGAGGAACTGGCGGCCTGGGAGCGGCGCGACGACATCCACATGCACATCACCGTGGACGGGACCAGCGACCCGAACTGGAAATACAACGTGGGCTTTGTCCCCGCCGTCACCGAGAAAAAGGCGCCGCCTGCCGGCAACGACACCTATGCCATCGTCTGCGGCCCGCCGATCATGATCAAGTTCACCCAGCCGGTGCTGGACAAGCTCGGCTACGCCCACGACAAGATCATCATGTCGCTGGAAAACCGCATGAAGTGCGGCATCGGGATGTGCGGCCGCTGCAACATCGGCAAAGAGTTCGTCTGCAAAGACGGTCCGGTGTTTACCCTGGAGCAGCTCAATCAGACCCCGCGCGAGTATTGACCACAGCCTCCCGGCGGGCATGCCAACCGCCCGGAACTGTTGGGTGTTCAGCTTTGCAAGACCGCCGCAAGGCAGTTGTATTTTTCGTATTGACATATGATGCGGCATACATTAAAAATCAATCTTCGAAAGAGCGATTGCAGGCCGAATGCCTAAGCATACATCAAACCAACCAAAGGAGGATTAATAATGCCGACAGTCGAATGGATGGGAAAAAGCTTCACGGTGGATGAAGACGGGTTTATCGATTCCTACACCAACTGGGCCCCGGAATGGGTCCAATGGGTGAAGCATCAGGAAGGCATCGAGGAGTTGAACGACGAGCACAAGAAGCTCATCGAGGTCCTGCGCGATTACTACGAAAAGAACGGCATCGCCCCGATGGTGCGCGTCCTTTCCAAGGTCACCGGGTTCAAGCTGAAGCACATCTACGAGCTGTTCCCCTCCGGGCCGGGCAAGGGGGCCTGCAAAATGGCCGGCCTTCCCAAGCCGACCGGTTGCGTCTGATGCCGACGATGTGACGTTCATGGTTTTGCAAAAAGCCCTGCTGTTGCGGCAGGGCTTTTTTTATTGGAGTCCCCCATGGTGTTGACGGTGAAAACCCGCAGCCGGACCGAGATGGTGGACATCTCCGCCGACGTGGGCCGGGTGGTGGCGCAACGCGGCGTGCGCGAGGGGCTTTGCATGCTCTACGTGCCGCACACCACGGCGGGCGTCACGATCAACGAGAGCGCCGACCCCAGCGTGCGGGCGGACATCCTGATGGTCTTGAATCAGATGGTGCCCTGGAAGGCCGACTACCGCCACGTGGAAGGCAACTCCCCGGCGCACGTCAAAGCGACGTTGGTGGGGGCGTCACAGACGGTCGCCATCGAAAACGGCGCACTGGTGTTGGGCACCTGGCAGGGTATTTTTTTCTGTGAGTTCGACGGACCGCGTGAACGGAAGGTGCACCTGCGCATCCTGGAAGGCCGGTTCACATAAGAGCGGCCCAGAGGGCCTTGAGGAGCGCTGCGCTTGAGGCCGGACACGTTCGTCTGCGACAGAAAATGGTCGATGCTTTCGAGAAACTGCCGATGGCCGAAAACGACAACTCATTGGACGAGAGGGACCGGCTCATCCTGAACCGGGTCCAATCGGATTTCCCGGTCGCCTCCCGGCCGTATTTGGCCATAGCCGATGAGCTGGGGCTGACCGAGCGGGAGGTGATCGACCGTGTCCTGCGGCTCAAACAATCGGGGATCATTCGCCGCATCGGTGGCAACTTCGTGCCGGGCAAGCTGGGCTACGTCAGCACCCTCTGTGCCGCCCGAGTGCCGGTGGACCAGGTGCCCCGTTTTGCCGCGGCGGTCAACCGGCATCCCGGCGTCACCCACAATTACCTGCGAGAGAACGCCTTCAACGTCTGGTTCACCTTCATCGCGCCCTCGATGGAGGAGATCGAGGCCAAGCTGAAGGAGATCAGCGCCGAAACCGGTGTCACGGAAATTCTCAACTTGCCGGCGACACGCGTGTTCAAGATCAAGGCGCAGTTCGATGTTTAAATCCGTGCGCGTCGCTGCCGTCATTTTCAATTCCCCGCGAAATCACAGCCGTGAAAATCTTGAGCGCATGGACGGCTGGGTTGCCGCCGCCAGGCGGGAGGGGGCGGAGATCGTCTGTTTTCCCGAGTTGAACATCACGGGCTATGGGATTGATCCGAGCATTCGCGCGTCCGCGCAGTCGTTGCCGGGAGGGACCGGCCAGCACCTTTGTGCTTTAGCCGAACGGTATCAGGTGATCCTTCTGGCGGGTACGGCCGAAAAGAGTGAAGCCGGGAGGATCTTTGCAAGCCATATCGTGGCAGGCCCGCAGGGATGGCTCGGCGCCTACCGCAAGCTGCACATCGCGCCGCCTGAAAAAAGCACATTTGATGCAGGGCAGGGCGCCCCGGTCTTCGAGGCCGCCGGAATCCGGTTCGGCATCCAACTCTGCTACGATGCTCACTTTCCCGAGCTCGCGACGCGCATGGCGCTCGACGGCGCCGAAGTCATCTTCATGCCGCACGCCTCCCCGCGCGGGACGCCTAAAGAAAAGCGAGACTCCTGGATGCGGCACTTGCCGGCCCGGGCCTTCGACAACGGGGTCTTTGTCGTGGCCTGCAATCAGGCCGGTGACAACGGCGCCGGCCTCACCTTCCCCGGGCTTGCCGTGGCGATCGGCCCGGACGGCCGGGTGATCGCAATCGAGGCCGGTGGTCAGGAAGGCTTGCTGGTCGCCGATTTGGACGCCGATCGGCTCGCCGCCGTCCGCAGCCACCCCATGCGCTACTTCCTCCCTAACCGTCGTCCGGATGTGTATCGCCCGTCGGAGTGAGACCGCCACCGCGACCTGCCGGCGTCCGGTTCAGCGATACACCAGCACCGGGATCTTTGAGTGGGTCAGCACCTTTTGCGTTTCGCTGCCGAGCAAAAGGGCACCGACACCCCGCCGGCCGTGAGAGGCCATCATAATCAAGTCGCAGCCTTTCTGCTTAGCCACCCGGATGATGGCCTCGTAGGGATAATCGTTCTTCTCATAAACGACACCGCAGGCAACTCCCGCTTCCGCAGCCTCTTTTTCAATTGCCGCCAGGTACGTTTCCGCCAGTTCCTTGCACCGCTTGGCGGCCTGCTCCAACGCATCCATGGGAATTTCCGTTTCATAGGAAAATGGGTGCTGCAGGGGCATCACGCAAAGACCCGTCACTTTGGCCCCGATGCTCTTGGCGAAACGGGTCCCCTGATGGATCGTCGCTGCGGATAGTTCCGAGCCGTCTGTGGGCAGCAGAATGTGCCTGAACATATTCTCCTCCTCTTGGTTGCGAGGTGATCGCCGGGTGGAGACTGGCTCAATTGACCTTCTCCCAGTTTGCCTCGAAGGTGTTGTCGTGCAGGGAGTAGGCATACCCGAGCATCTTGCCGAATCCTGGCGGCTTGCCCTCCTGCACGCGCCAGTGGAAATGGTAGGGCCGGGATTTTTTCCTACAGGGGCGGGAAAGAGAGGAATTCTTTTTTGGGGGAAAATTCAGCTATTCTTTCCAGAGGTCGATATCGATGATGCCCACCTTGGCCGCGTAGCGGATCAATTCGAGGCTGCTGCGCACGCCGAGTTTGCGCATGATGCTGGTGCGGTGGTTTTCGACGGTCTTGGGGCTGATGAACAGCCGCTCGCCGATGTGTTTCAGGGAGTGCCCTTCCGCCAGAAGAGCGAAAATTTCCTGCTCGCGGGGCGTGAGGGTCTCGTAGCCGGCATCCGTCATCGATTTGGGGTCCGATTTGATCCCGGCCAGCCGCTGAACCACTTTCTGGGAGACGGCCGAGTCCAGGAAATATTCGCCCTTGAGAACGACATCGATGGCCTGCAGCAGCCGTTCAGGGGCCGAATCCTTGGTCACGAACCCTGTCGCACCGGCCTTGAAGGCATTCACGATGTAATCGACCTTGGAGTGCATGGTCACCATCATGATGGCGGCTTTGGGCAAGGCTTTCCGCAACTGAAGGGCCACCTCGATGCCGCTCTGGTCGGGCAGCGAAATGTCCACGAGCACCAGGTCGGGCTTGAGCGATCGGGCCATCTGGATCGCGATGTCCCCCCGCCCGGCTTCTCCGGCGACCTCATACGCCGGGTTGCGGCTGATGATCGCTTTCAGGCCCTCCCGGAACAGCGTGTGGTCATCCACGATCAGAATTGTTTTTTTGTTTGCCATGGCCTCACCGCGTATAGGGAAGCTTGATCAGGATCTTGGTACCCTGCCCGGGCTTGGAGGTCACGATCATGACCCCGCCCAGCAGATCGTTCCGCTCCTGCAGACTGCGCAGCCCCATCCGTTTTTCAGAGTCGATTTCGCGCGCCCGCTTTTGTACGTCAAAGCCTTTACCGTTGTCCTCGATCCGCAGGATGATGTGAGGGTAAGCGGCCGTCAGCTTGACGACGGCGAGGGTCGCTTCCGCGTGTTTGTGAATGTTGTTCAACCCTTCCTGGATCATGCGGTAGAGGTTGATCTGGGTGTTGAAGTCCAGCTTCAGTTTCTCGATCCCCGCCGAATGGAAGTCGGTGCGGATGCGGGTTTTTTCAGAGAAATCGTCGCAGAACATGGACAGCGCCTGCACGATGCCCATCTCGTCAAGCCCCGGCGGACGAAGGTCATAGGCCAGATCGCGCACGGTGAAGATGGTGTGGTCCAGCAGGCGGCTCAGCTGCAGCACCTTTTCCCTGCTCTCGGGGGCCGCGGCCGGCTGTTGATCGAACAGTGTTTCCAGCGCCAGCTTGATGCCGGACAGGTCCTGGCCTATCCGGTCGTGGAGTTCCCGCGATATCATCCGCCGCTCGTCTTCCTGCGTCTTCATCAGCTTGCGGGTCAGCGTCCGGATCTGGGTTTCGGACCGTTTGCGCTCCTTGAGATGATTCAGCCAGCTGTCCAACTTGGCGGCGACGGGATTGGCCCCGAAGAAGTCCTGGGGGGGCATGTAGTAGAAGTTGTCATAGACCTCGGTCCCGACCACCGCCAGGGGATGGGTCGCCAGCACATCCAGCAGCACTCTCGCATCGAATTTGCGCCGGTCGTACTGGCAGATGGCAAGGCAATCGCTCCCCGGGAAAAAGGTGTTCAGCTTGGCCTCGTATTCGACCACGCGCTCGGAGCCGGGCAGGCCTTTCAAGGCCCAGCTCATCTCGCCGGTGACGCGAAGGGCTTTGTATCCTTGGCCGGCCGCGCGCTCGGTTTCCGATCGCAGGAGCGCAATCATCCGGTCGGGGTCAAAGACCCCTGCATGCACGTAGGATTCGTCGCTGCTCAGAACCGAGAGCTGCCCCCCCTGCAGGTATTGCTTTACCTCCACCCCGTCGGCGCTCAGGTAGTCTATGATTTGCCCGGCCGTGTGGTCGTCGACGATGTAGAGAACCTTTTCATGGCGCTCCAGCCCCTGGCGCATGAACGGCGCCAGCACGGCGCGGTGCTCCCCCTCGGACGCATACAGGCAGCAGAGGTGGTCCCCGGTCTGGAGCCTCCACAGCCGCTGTTCCAGTTCCCGGGTCTGATCGTGTGCGGTCATGTCGGTTTACCCGGCGACTGAAGGCAATGGCCTTCGACGCATCGAAAAGAATGGCACACGGTGTTTTCTCAAGGGGTTCCCCTCAGGATGGCAATACCCCAACGCCCCCGGGTGACGCGGACAGGATCAATGTGATTGCGAGCAGGACGCATGAGACCCTCTCCGCTCAGCGAAATGCGGGTCTGGTGCAGGTCCGGTGAAAAAGAGGAAGACTGAACGGGTGACGGGAACTATACCTCAAGCCGACCGAAAAAATCAAACGGCTCACGATAGGCGCCGGTAGCTGCGCACCGAGTCGATGGAATAGATCGCAAGGGCCGTCCAGATCATGACAAAGGTCCACAGCTGGGCCGCCGTGAAAGGCTCTCCGTAGACGAGGACCGCCAGCAGGAACATGCCGCTCGGCGCGATGTATTGCATGAGGCCGACGGTGGAGAGGTTGATCCGCCGGGCGCCGAGGTTGAAGAACAACAGCGGGACCGCGGTGAACACCCCCGTGCCGATCAGAAGGGCATCCAGCGATCGGCTGCCGTGGAACAAGGCCCCGGTCCCCTGGGATTCGAGATAGACGAGGTAGGCGATGCCGGGGGCCGTCAGCAGCAGCGTCTCGACGGTGAGGCCTACGAGAGAACTTACGGGCGCCACTTTGCGGATCAATCCGTAAAGTCCGAAAGTGAAGCCGAGGGTCAGTGCGATCCAGGGCAGCTCACCGTAGGAAACCGTGCGGAAGATGACCGCCGCGCAGGCCAGCAGCACCGCCAGGGCCTGCGGACGCCGCAGCCGTTCTTTCAGAAAAATCATGCCGAGCAGCACGTTCACGAGCGGGTTGATGTAATAACCGAGGCTTGCCTGCAGCATGTAACCGGCGTTGACGGCCCAGATGTAAAGCAGCCAGTTGCCGCTCACCAGCAGCGTGGTCAGGGTGAGAATCAGCATGGTGCGGGGGGTTTTTAAAACGCGCTGGAATTCGTCCCGGCGGCGTTGAACCAGCGTGAGTCCGATCAGGAAGACAAACGACCACACCACCCGGTGGGTGACGATCTCCAACGCCGGCACCTGCTGCATGGCCTTCCAATAGACGGGGCTGATGCCCCAGATCAGGAAGGCCATACCGGCGTATAAGACGCCGGCCGCGGTTTCACGGTGTGCGTTTGAGAGCGGCGTGTCTTCTGGGCTCATGTAGTGGCTTTTCTGAAAAAGATGCTGGATACGGAATGCGGGATACGAGATGAAAAGAAGAAAACGTCTTTATCCAGCATCGGGCATCGATGCGCTTCAGCGAAAAACGCGGTCGGCCAGGGCCGGAAATTCGGCGCGGGCGCGTTCGGCTTCTTGGGTATCGATTTCAGCGGTGACGATCTCCCCGCCCTCGCCCCCTTCGGCCAGTACCTTCCCCCAGGGATCCACGATCATGCTGTGTCCGCCGTAGCGCTTGCCGGCGTTCTCGCCGGCGCAGTTGCAGGACACCAGGAAGGCCAGGTTCTCGTGCGCCCGCGCACGGTTGAAAAGCCGCCAGGCCTCGATGCGCGCCAGCGGCCATGCGGACGGGATGAGGAAGATCTCCGCCCCGCGGTCCACCATGCGCCGGAACAGCTCGGGGAAGCGCAGGTCGTAGCAGGTGGAGAAACCGGCCCGTCCCCACGGGGTGTCGGCGACGACGATCTCCTTGCCGGGGGTCAGAAGCGTGGTTTCCTCGGACTGGTAGCCGAACAGGTGGATCTTGCGGTAGCATGCGATAATTTCGCCGTCGGGGCCGATAAAGACGGTGGTGTTGAAGAGCCCGTCGGCGTTACGCTCGACCAGACTGCCCATGACGAGGTGGCAGCGCCGCTCGCGCGCCTTCTGCCTGAAGGCGTTCACCGTGGGCCCGTCCAGGGGTTCGCTGTCGGCCGCATAGCGGTTGAAGGCGAAAAACCCGCAGGGCCAGATCTCCGGCAGAAGAATCAGATCGGCGGGCGGTGCCCGATCGATCACGGACAGCGCGTGCTCGACGTTTCTTCCCTTGGGGCGGTCGGTCATCTCAAGCTGGATGCTGGCAATTCTCACGGGGGGACACCTCCATGCTGAAAAAGAGTGCAGCGACCATATCCCAAGGCAACGTGGGCGTCAACCAACTCCCTGGGGGACACGCGCCGGGGCATGAGGATCGCGAATACGTCATGAATGCTGCGCCAGGATATGATACAGTGCCGGGCATATGAAAACCGGTTCAGAATCGCAGCGGATTCCCGAAGTCGAGGTCACCCGCCTCCTGAGAGAGATGCGGCTGGAGGCGGCCATCCGGTTGCTGAGGGGTACAGGGGGCGAGGTCGATTCTGCCGCCGTAAAGGCGATGATCATGGGATATGAAACCCAGGCGAGCCGGATGCAGGCGGAGGGAGAGACCGGGGAGGCCAGGCGCCTGGCCCGGCGGGCGGCCGCACTGAACGAGCTTCTGCTTCACGGGCCCCACCCCGCGCGGATGGTGGCCGAGACGGAGCTGCTCGAAGGCTACGTGGGCAGGATCCTGTTGGTGTTGCTCACGGGGGGCGGCTTCGACGATACGGTTTGCCTGCGTTCGGGGGACGGCTGGCACCGGGAGATTCTGCACAATACCCGGGCGGAGATTGCCGATCTGGGCTTTCCCGAGGCCCAGGTCCACCCGCTTGGGGGCGCCTATGTCGGCTTTGATTCCGACGGCAGCGTCGTCATCTGGGGAACCAGCGACGAGTTCGGCTGCTGCGACAAGGATCTTGCGGCCGGCTGATCGCGCGGGCCTACCCGGAGAAAACGGTCAGGATTGAAGAATAGAAGC
>CAVQTH010000013.1:0-280170 GCA_963716325.1 uncultured delta proteobacterium
GATCAGCATGTAGATCGAGGGGATCACGAAGAGGGTGAAGAACGTCCCGACGGCCATGCCGCCGACGAGCACCAGGCCGATCGAATTCCGAGCCTCCGCGCCGGCGCCGGTCACCAGGGTCAGCGGGAAGTGGCCGGCGATGGTGGCCGCGCTCGTCATGAGGATCGGCCGCAGGCGGGTGACGGCGGCCTGCCGCACGGCCTCCCGCTTGGCATGCCCCTGCCGCCGGAGCTTGTTGGCGAATTCCACGATCAGGATGCCGTTCTTCGACACCAGGCCGACCAGGGTGACCAGCCCGATCTGGGAGTAAATGTTGAGCGTCGTCGTCCAGCCGTGGGTCCAGAATTTGACGTTCGGATCGGGCATCCGCAGGAAGGTGAAGACGAGCGCGCCGAACATCGCCAGCGGCACGGACCCGGCCAGAATGACGAAGGGATCGCGGAAGCTGTTGAATTGCGCGGCCAGTACCAGGAAGATCAGGATGACCGCCAGCCCGAAGGTGTACAAAAACCGGTTGCCCTCGGACCGCAGCTGGCGCGACTCGCCCGTGTAGTCGATGACATAGCCCTGGGGCAGGATTTTCGCCGCCTCGTCCTCGAGGAACCGCAGCGCCTCGTCCAGCGGCCGGACCGACACCCCGCTGATCTTGACGGCGTTCAACTGCTGGAACCGGTTGAGCGAACGCGGCACCGTGGAGTTGCGGAGGGTGGCGATGGTGCTGAGCGGTACGAGCTGCCCGCCCGGGCCGGTGACGTAGACGTTTTTGAGCTGGTCCGGGTTGAGCCGGTCCACGCGCTGGATCTGCGGGATGACCTTGTAGGAGCGACCGGCGATGTCGAAGCGGTTCACGAAATTGCCGCCCACCATGGCCGCCATGTCGGAGCCGACCTGCTGCAGGTCAAGCCCGAGCTCGGCCGTCTTGTCGCGGTCGATGACGATTTCCGACTGCGGCTGGTCGATTTTGACATCGATGACCGGCGGGAAGGCGAACATGCCGCTCTGCATCGCCTTGAGCTGGATCTGGCGGGCAAACTGCAACAGCTGTTCCGAGTCCGCCGTCGAGGCCAGGATGAACTCCACCGGGAACTGGCCCCCGCCCGGCAGCGCCGGCCGCAGGACCGGAAGCGTCCGGACGCCGGGGATGGCGCGCACCTTTTGCTGAACCTCGGGCAGGATTTGGAAGATATTGCGCTGGCGCTTCCCCCAGGGCTGAACCACCATCCCGGCAAACCCGGAGTTCGGCCGGGTGATCTGGAAGGTGAATTGGGTTTCCGGCACGCTCAGATACGCCTGGTTCACGGCCGCCGTAAAGCGGCTGGTCTGGTCCACCGTGGAGTCCGCCGAGGCATCGATGATGCCGAAGATAACGCCCTCGTCCTCGGTCGGTGCGAGCTCCTTCGGCGACATCGCGTACATGGGGATCGTCAACAGGCTGACGACGATCCACACCGTGTAGACGGCCGGGCGCGAGTCCAGGCTGACGTCCAGCAGGCGCCCGTAAAAGCCCCGGAAGCGTTTAAAGTCCCGCGCAATCTTCCCCGCGAAGCCGCGCTCCTCCATTCCCGGCTTGAGCAGGTGGCGGGACATCATCGGGGACAGGGTCAGCGCGACGACACCCGAAATGACGACCGCGCCGGCCAGGGTGAGGGCGAACTCGCGGAACAACGAACCGGTCAAGCCCCCCTGCAACCCGATGGGCGCGTAGACCGCCGCCAAAGTGATCGTCATGGCGATGATCGGCCCGACGAGTTCGCGGGCGCCCGTGAGGGCGGCATCCAGCGGCGACTGCCCCTCGCTTAAATGCCGTTCCACGTTCTCCACCACCACGATGGCGTCGTCGACGACCAAGCCCACGGACAGCACGATCGCGAGCAGCGTCAGCAGGTTGAGCGTGAATCCGAAGAGCTGCATCAGGAAGACCGCCCCGATGAGCGAAAGCGGAATGGCGACCACCGGGATGAGCACCGAGCGGAAAGACCCCAAAAACAGAAAGATCACGACCACCACGATCAGGAGCGTGTCGCCCAGGGTGTTCAGCACCTCGTGGATGGCATTGGTGATGTAGTTGGTGGCGTCGTAGGCGATGCGCGCCTGCAGCCCGGTGGGCAACTGCTTCTGGATGGCCTCCATCTCGACCCGGACGCGCTCGATCACGTCGATGGAGTTGGCGTTCGGCAGGGGCCAGATGCCCATGAACACCGCCGTCTGGCCCGAGAAGCGCACTTCCGTGTCGTAGTCCTCGGCGCCCAGCACCACCTCGGCGATGTCCTCGAGACGCACGACGGCGCCGTCCTGCTGGAGGATGACCAGCCGCTTGAACTCCGGCACCGAACGCAGGTCGGTGTTGGCGGTGAGGTTGACCTGTACGAGCGAGCCCTTGGTCTGACCGACGGCGGCCAGGAAGTTGTTCGCGGCCAGGGCCTTGCGCACCTGGGCCGGGCTGATGTTGTAAGCCGCCATGCGCTCGGGCTTGAGCCAGATCCGCATGGCAAAGGTGCGCGCGCCCAGGATCTCTGCGCGTTGGACGCCGCTGATCGATGACAGCCGCGGCTGCACCACGCGCACCAGGTAATCGGTGATCTGGTTCTGCTGGAGAACGTCGGAGGTGAAGCTCAGGTAGGCCGAGGCGAACTGGCTGTCGGCCGACTCCACGTTGAGGATCGGCACCTCGGCCTCCGGGGGCAGGTCGCCCCGCACCTGGTCGACCTTGGAGCTGATTTCCGAAAGCGCCTGGATGGGGTCGTAATTGATCTTCAGCCGGACGCTGATGGTGGAAAGTCCCTGAGCGCTCTGCGACTGAATGTAGTCGATGCCGTCCGCGGCCGCGATCACCCGCTCGAGCGGGGTGGTGATGAAGCCGCGCACGAGCTCGGCGCTGGCGCCGACGTAAACGGTGGTGACCGTGACCACGGCGTTGTCGCTGCGCGGGTACTGGCGCACGTTGATCGAACGGACCGCCTGCAATCCCGCAATGATGATCAGCAGGTTCACCACCAGGGCGAGAACGGGGCGGCGGATGAAAAGGTCGGTGACGTTCATGGGCCTTGACCGGGTATCGTCGCCTCAGTCTCCCGCCGGCGTGGGCTTCAGCTGGAATTCAGGGGACAGGGTGTTGTCGACGGTCACGGTCTGGCCGTTGCGCAGCTTGAACACCCCGGTGCTCACGATGGTGTCGCCCTCCTTGAGCCCGGACCGCACGGCGACAAAATCGCCGTGCTTTTCCCCGAGCTGCGCAAACTGCTGCCGGACCACCTTCACCGGCTGGCCCGGTTTCGGGTCAGCCGGGTCCTCGATAATGAACACCGAGTCGCTGTAAGGGGCGTAAAGCACGGCTGTGGCCGGGATGGCGAGCACCTTTTCCCGGCCGGGCAGCACCACGGCGACGCTCACGTACATGCCAGGCCGGAGGCGCTCGTCGGAGTTCGCCACCGTGGCCTGGACGCGGATGTTGCGCGTGGCGGCGTCCACCTGGGGGTTGATGGCGGTAATCTTGCCTTGAATGATCCCCCCCGGAAGCGCATCGGTGGTCACGCGGATCGCAAGGCCCGCCTGGATGCTGGACAACTGCTGCTGGGGCAGGGAGAAATTGACATAGATCGGATCAAGCGACTGCAGCGAGACGATCGCTTCGCCCTCGTTGATCACCTGGCCCAGGTTGACCAGGCGGATGCCCAGTCGGCCGGCAAACGGCGCCCGGATGGTTTTCTTGGCGATGCTGGCCCGGATGTTGTCCGCCTGGGCGATGGCCTGTTTGTAGCTGGCCTCGGCCGTGTCGTATTGGGACTGGGCGATGGTGCGCTCGACCAGCAGCTTGCCCAGTCGTTCCACGTTGAGCTTGGCGAGCGCCGCCGCCGCCTCCGCGGAACGCAGCTGGGCTTCCTCGGAAGACGTGTCCTGCTTGACCAGCAGGTCGCCGGCCTTCACCAAGCTGCCGGGAGTGAAGGCGATCTGCACCACCTTTCCGGTCAGCTCGGCGGTCACGGTGACCCCCTGAACCGCCGCCAGCGACCCCACCGCCGGCAGCAAGGACTCCCAGGTCTGCAGACTCGCCACCGCCGTCGTCACCGCTTCCGGCGGAGGAACCATCTGCTTCCCATGGGCGATCATCCGGTCGATCTGCAGGCTTTTTATGCCGCCCAGCACGCCGACGATGAGCGCAACTGCCAAAAACGCCAGAATGAGTCGTTTTTTCATAAAAAAGGTCTGGACCGGGAACCGTCAGCGGCTTCCCGGTTAAAAAAGAATGGACGGCCCCGCCACCTTGGAAACCGTCCGGTTTCAGTTCGAAACTTGAATCTTATTATATTCGCCTGCCTTGTCAACAGTTAGATGGCCGCGTGTCCGGCAACTCCGTTCCAATCCACTTTTCATCGGTCAGTGCACCGGCACCCGCTCTTTTCCGGCCTGGACGACCTCGATGCCCGCCCGCGGAATGAGCGCCAGGGCCATCGCAACCTTGTCCTCGACCGGCCGAGCAGACAGGGTCTCTGCGGCAACGACCTCGGCGGATCCGTGCGAGAGAACCACTTTTGAAATCATGGTTCGGTTGTAGACCTCCAGGTTGCGGGCAAAGACCACGATCTGCTTGCCGAAATCCACGGCGGGAACGGCCGTTCCCGGTTTGAGCGCCTGCCAGACCCGGCTGAAGGCCTCGGCGTCGCCCAAGTACCCCACGCGGGATCGGCGCTGCCCCTCCGGGAGGCGATCGATCTGTGCCACGGGATAATCCCCGCTCCAGCGCTGCAGGATGGTCAGATTCCGCGGTATTTCGTCCGGCCACAGCGGCGTCGAGCAGCTCAAGGCCAGCAGCGCCATGGATATCGCCATCCGCAGGCCCCAGCATGGGATCAACGACCGCCCGCCAAGCGCGCGGCGCGAATATCCGGTCATCCAACGAGAAGGCAAATAATCGGTGCTCGTCTCATGAAGCATAACCGAGTTCCTTTTTTCATGATGATCACTCCGGCCGTTGAATCCATCATTTGATGAGCCTGCGGCGCATGCAGAGGAGCGCCAGGGCTGAAAAAAGGGCGGCAAACACCACGAGGTAAACCACGCTGAGCAGGGGCACGGTCTCATGGCGGCCGAGGCAAAACAGGCGGGTGAGCTCCACCAGATGATAGAGGGGGAAGGCGAGCGCCAGCGGCTTGGCCCACATCGGCAGGTTGGACACCGGGAAGAACGTGCCGCTGAAGAGAAACATGGGCGTCACGAACAAGAAGATGGGCAGGTTGAACATTTCGATCGTGGGGATGACGCCGGTGAAGAAAAGGCCGATGGCCCCGAAGGCAACCCCTCCTAAAAAGGCGAGCGGGATGACCAGCAGGCCCGACGGGTATTGGACGTAGCCGAAAGCGCTGAGCACCCCGAGCATGATGCCGGCGGCGGCCGCGGCCTTGGTGGCGCTCCAGACGATCTCGGCGATGATGATCTCCTCGATGGACAGCGGGGTGGCCAGCATGCCGTCGAAGGTCTTCTGGTAGTACATGCGCACGAAGGAGGCGTAGGTGGTCTCGAAAAAGGCGTTGTTCATGACGGCGGTGGCGATCAGGGCCGGCGCGATGAAGGCGGTGTAGGAAAACTCGGTCCCGCCGTAGCGAACGGTGCCCACCAGGCCGGCGAACCCTAAACCGAAGGCGGCGATGAACAGCAGCGGTTCCAGGAGCGGCGTGATGAAGTTGATTTTCCAGATCTTCTGGAACGTGACCAGATTCCGCTTCCAGACTTTCAAAAACCGCCAGGATATGGCGTCGAGTGGGATCATGTATGGCGAACTCCAGCGATTCCGATCGGACGGATCCGACCGATCGGACCGATCAGATTTATTCCCGCAGCTCTCGCCCCGTCAGCCGCAGGAAGACGTCCTCCAGGGTGCCGGTGCGGAAGGTGCACTGCTGGTGGCAGAAATTATCCCGCACCGCGTGGCTGAGTTCGTTGCCGTCCGGCGTGTAGAGGATGATGCGCCGGCCAAGGTCGTCATGCGGGACCTCGTGGGCCTTCAGGTAGTCGCGCAGCGCCTGGTCCGGGCCGCCGATCTCGATCACGCTGCGGCCGGCGTGCTTCAGGATCAGGTCCGCCGGGCTGCCCTCCACGAGGATCTTGCCGCGGTCCACGATCACCAGCCGGTCGCACAGCCGGCTCGCCTCCTCCATGTAGTGGGTGGAGAGCACCACGCTCAGGCCGCTTGCCTTGAGTTTCTCCAGCCGGTCCCAGACCTGGTGGCGGGACTGGGGATCGAGCCCGGTGGTCGGCTCATCCAGGATCAGCAGCTCCGGCCGGTTGATGAGCGAGCGGGCCAGGATCAGCCGCCGGATCATTCCGCCGGAGAGGTCCATCACCTTGGCGCCCCGCCGGCCGGACAGGGCAAAAAACTCGAGCAGCTCCCGCGCGCGGGCCTTGGCTTCCTTGGACGGGATCAAAAAATAGCCGGCGAAAACGATCAGGTTCTGCTCGACCGTCAGATCGGGATCCAGGGTGTTGTCCTGCTGGCACACCCCGATGCGGGCCTTGATCCTGCGCCAGTCGCGCGCGATGTCCATCCCGAAGATGCGGATGATCCCCCGCGTCGGCGGCGAGAAGGCATAGAGCATTCGGATGGTGGTGGTCTTGCCGGCGCCGTTGGGGCCGAGCAGACCGAAAAACTCGCCGCGGCCCACCGTGAAGGATATGCCGTCCACGGCCATGACGTCGTTGTACTTCTTGTAGAGATGCTGGACTTCGATGATCGGTTGCATACGTTGTCACTTCAGCGCTGAGAAAGTGCCGGCATACCCGGTGAGCTCCACGTACCCCTGGCCCTCGATCGGACTGCCGCCCTTGGTTCCCTTGGCGGAGACGCTGCCCTCCCAGTAGGTGACGCCCGTGCTCTCCGTTGTGCGCATTTCCTGGTCCGGCAGGTTCGACGTCACGACGAGATCGATGCCGAGCAGCGGGATTTTGATCTGCCAGCTCGACGGGTAAACCGCCCCCGAGATCTTGCTTTTCCATGAATCCAGCACGCTGACCTCGAAGTAGCTGCGGTCGAGGTGCCGCAGAAAGCCCTGGGAGTCGATGTAGCTTCCGCTGGAGGCGGGGTTCAGGCCGCCGCCCTCCTGGCGCAGCAGGTAGATCATGAACTCGCTCTTGTCGGCCAGCTGGATGCTGAACCAGTCCCAACCCTGGGTCCCGGGCTCAAGAGGCGCCGTGCTGAACTCGTGGTCCATCCAGCTCACGCCCTTCACCGGCATCTCCTTGCCGCCGACGGTAATGGTTCCGGTCGTCTCCATCCGGCTGTAGGAATAATAGCAGCTGGCCCGCTCCGGTGTCGAGCCCTTGCGGCTGTAGCCGTTGATGCCGTGGCGCGCGGGCGGTTTCGATGGCTTCAGCTCAAGCGTGAACGAAAAGTCGTCGCCGTGGGCGGACAGCTTGTGGGCCTTCGGGAAGATCACGACACTCCAGCCCCGATGGTACAGGGTCACGTCCGGGCCGTATTGTAGCCACCCGGCGATGCCGAGCGCATCCCGCCCGACCCGCTCCGCCTGCAGGTGGCGCTTGGCCGAGATGTCGGAAACCGCCGCGTGGGCGATATAGAGCTGCCGGGTGCGCCAGGCCGATGGAGGGTCCGGCCACTCCGCCGTTCCCCCGAAGGGCGTCAGCTGGTAGCGGAAAAAGGTGAGCTGGTAGCCGAAGTGGCGGCCCGTTTCGGACTTGAGGTTCCCGGTGTAGTACCACCACTCCGTGCGGAACCCCGGGTGCGGCGAATGATCCCGTGGAAATTCCAGCTGGCAGGGCCCGGTCACCTGAAGGAACCCCGTCGATTCGTCCCCGGCCAAGGTTGTGCCGACAGCAGCTGTCATACACAACAGCCCCAACAAAAGTTTTTTGTGCAGCAACATCATCGTGTGTGCCTTCAACAAAATCCACATCACCTGTATCCGATATGGCAAAGCCCAAAGCCCGAGTTCAAGGCGCGCGAATGGCCGCGGAACGAGGCGTACGGCAGTACGCCGCAGTGACTGCGGCATGACGTGCAACGCCGAAATCGGGCTTTCGTCTTTGCCATCACCGTTCTCGCAACAGTGCGGCCGGAGGTTCCCTGAACACCATGCGCACGGCCGGGATCGCTGCCGCCAGTGCGGTGGCGATGATCAGCGGCAACGACAGCGCCAGGGCCCCCCAGTCCACCATGTACAGAAACGTCCACCCGAAGGACTGCCGGTTGATGACATAGACCAGCATGTAGGACAGGATGAACCCGCAGATCAGGCCGGCCATCTCGCCGGCCGCCACCAGAAACGAGGCCTCCCAGAAAATCATGGACCGGATCTGGCGCGAACTCCCGCCGACCGCAAACAGGGTGTTGAGCTGGCGCGTACGCTCCAGCACCATGACCGTCAGCGTGGTGGTGATGCCGAGCGCCGCCACGGCCAGGGCGATCAGCAGCAGCACGGTGGTGATGGTGAAGGTCTCGTCGAAAATGCGCAGCACGGCCTCGCGCAGGTCCTTGCCGCTGATCAGGTCCAGCTGGTCGCCCCAGCGGTCGATGATGGCGTTTCGCAGCTTCGCCACCCGGGCGTCGCCATCCGGAGACGACTCCCGGAAGAAAAACCGCACCCCGCTCCACTGGGGGTCGTGGAAGCGCTCCTTGAAATGGCTCCACGAATAGAACACCACCCCGCCGTCCGTGCGATAGTCCCGGACGATGCCCACCACCGGCAGCTCCACCCGCGAGCCCTCGATCTGCGCCCGGAAGGTGTCGCCGATACCGAGGCCGGTGCGCGTGGCAAAGACTTCCGAAATCAAGACCCCGTCCCCTTTGACGAGCATCGGCCGGATCTTCTCCGGGTCGCCCTTCAGCCAAACGAAGCCGCCATGGTTCAGGAAGGTCTCCATCCCCATCGCTTCGAACTCGTAGGGGAAGTCCCCGTAGCTCAATTGATAGCGACGGCTGGGGACATAATCGACCCCGACGTCCAACCGCTTCAGCTCCGCCACGATGGTTTCGGGAATGGGGAAGCGGAAACGGTTGACCTGGCCCATCTTGGTGGTGACGAACAGATCCCCGCTCACGGTCTGCCGCACCCACAGCTCGACGGTCGTGCGGAAGCTGTGGATCATGATGACCAGCGCGGTGAAAAGGGCCACCGCCGTGATCAGGGCCCCCACCGAAATGGAGGTGCGGGCGCCGCTGTCGCGCAGATAGCGGCCGGCCAGGTAGGCCGGCATCCCGGCAAAGCGCCTCAGCAGCGGGGCGAGGAGTCGGCCCAGCCACTCCAGCATCCAGGGCGCCATGAGCGCAAAACCGATGAAGAGGATCAGGATCGCCAGGTACCCCGGCAGGGGGATGCCGGCCACGCCGGGCATCAGCGAAAGCGGCACGCAGAGGATGATGCAGCCCAGCGCCCAGGCCGCCAGACGCCGGGCCGCCTGCCGGCGACGGCCGCCGGCCTGCGAGATTTCCATGGCCTCCTTGGGGGCGATCCCCATGGCTTCCCGCGCCGGCTGAAAGGCGGCCATGATGGCCGTGAAAAGGGTCACGCCCAGGCTCACGGCGACCTCGAGCGGGCTGAGCACCAGGCCTTCCACCTGGACCCGCACGAACAGCGTGGAGATGGTCTGGCTCACCACGTTGAGCAGGTATTTCACCAGAAGCGAGCTGAGCGGAATCGCGAGCAGCCAGCCGCCGATGCCGAGGATCGCGCCCTCGGCCAGAAAAAGGCTGAAAAGGATCCCGGGGGAAGCCCCCACGGAGCGCAGGATGGCCAGCTCCCGCCGCCGCGAGGCCACATTCAGCGCCACCAGGCTGTAGACCAGAAACATCCCCACGAAGAGCGAGGCGAAGCTCAGCACCGACAGGTTGAGCTGATAGGCCCGGATCATGGCCGTGCCGCTGTCCCGCGCAGCCGAAGGCGACCGCAGCTCGAGCTCCGGCGGCAGCTTCCGGGCCAGGTCCTCGATCTCTTCCCGGGTGGCCTTGGGCTTGAACGTGAGGTCGATGCGGTCCAACAAACCGTAGAGGCCCGTCAGCTCCTGGAACGTGGCGATGTCGGTCACTGCCACCCGTCCGCCTTCCACCAGCGCCAAGCCCTGCGGCTCCAGGATGCCCGCCACGCGGAATTCGGCCGCGTGGCGCGTGTGCTCGAGCTTGATTCGAGTGCCTGAAACCGTCTGCAGCTCCCGAGCCAGCGGCTCGGTCAGAATCACGGTGTACGGCTCCCGCATCAGGTCCAGCCAACGCTCGACGGCCTTGTCCCGGTCCCCGTGGATGCGCCATTTCCGAAACGACGGATCCAGCAGCGGATCGATCCCGATCAAAAGAAACGAGTCCCCTTTGCCGTCGGCGAGGCGGACGTACGTCGTCAGCAGGGCCGAATAGTCCTTTACGGCGGGGTGCGTGAACAACACCGCCAGGACGCCCTCGGGGAGATAACCGCCGGGCCGCACCAGGACCTTTTCCGCGGTTCCGGCAAAAAAGTCCATGCTGCGAGTGAAGGAATGCAGGGAGGCGTGGACCGCCAGGCGCACGCTGGTGAACACCGCTGCGCCCAGGGCGATGCCAAGCAGCACGATGAGGGCCCTGCCCCAATGCCGGCGGAGGTTGCGGACGCTGAACCACAGGAAAAGGCGCAGGAAAAACATCAGCCGTCGCATGTCGAGTCCGTCAGGGCGCCATCCTTGATCCGGATGTGCGTGGTCGCCAGCGAATCCGCGAGATCGCTGTGGGTGGCGATCAGAACCGTCCGCTTCGCGTCGCGGTTCAGCTGGGCGAGGAGCTCGACGACAACCGTTCCGTTGCGGCTGTCGAGGTTGCCGGTGGGCTCGTCGGCGAGAATGAGCGCGGGGTCGTTGATGAGAGCCCGCGCAATCGCCGTGCGCTGCATCTCGCCGCCGGAAAGCTGGTCCGGGTGATGGTCGCGGCGGGCCTTGAGCTCCAGCCAGTAGAGAAGTTCGATGGCTTTTCGGCGCGTCGTCTCCAGGTCTTTCTCCGCGAGCAGCGCCGGCAGGCACACATTTTCGAGAACGCTCAGGGTCGGCAGGAGATTGAAGGATTGGAACACCATCCCGACCACCTCGCGCCGGAAGCGGGTGAGGTCCGCGGCATGGCTGTTTGACAAATTGTGCCCCGCCACGACGAGATCCCCGGAACTGGGGCGATCCAGACCGGCCAACAGCGACAAAAGCGTGCTCTTGCCCGACCCGCTGTTGCCCTTGAGAACGACCAGCTCCCCGGGATCGACGTTCAGGTTCACCTGGTTGATGCCCACCACCGAACTGTCGCCCAGCGGGTAGATGCGGGTCAGGTTCTTGGCGTGAATTACAGGTTCGTTTGCTGATAATGGGGGCATAGCGATGGCCGTTTTTCAATTTCAGGGTAACAGGTAACCTTTGAGAACCGCATCGTCGATCAGCGTCCGGACGTAGTCCCACAGCAGCGGTGCGCCGCGCTCCACCGGCTGCATGCGCCGGATGACCTGGTGCCGGCGGATGCCGTGCTGCCCCCACATCCGGCCCTGCGTGAAATAGTTGTGCAGAAAGGCCTGGAAGCGATCCATGGCGTGGGCATAGCGCGCCTCGGGGGTCGTGGCGTCTTCGAACTCGTTCCACAACCGGCGGAAGTCCCGGGCTTGATCCGGCGGCAGCAGGCCGAAGATCCGGTCGGCGGCCCGGCGCTCGCGCTCGTGCTGGTCGACCCCGGCCTGCTCGTCGTAGCAATAGGTGTCGCCGGCGTCGATTTCGACCAGGTCGTGCAGCAGCAGCATCCGGATCACCCGGCCGATGTCGGCGGCGGTGGTATCGGCATATTCGGCAAAAATCATGACCGACATGGCAATGTGCCAGGAGTGCTCGACGGAGTTCTCGTGTCGGCTGCGGTCGAGCAGGATGGTTTGGCGAAAAATGTGCTTCAGCCGGTCGATTTCGAGCAGGAACTCGACCTGACGCTTGAACCGATCGCTGTTTCCGGGGACCAACCCCGGGTCCACCTGAATCGGAACCAGTGCCTGTCGGTCCCTTTCTTCCTCAAACTTCATGCTTGGTTGCTTTCGGCTCATGATTTCAAGGCTACCGCCGCACGGCTCGCCCTATTCCCCAGCCGGGAGAGTCCGGGTGAGGATGGCTCTGCGTCCGGCTTCACAGCTAAGATCATGGAAGGCGCCGCCTAGTTCGGCGCCTTCCATCCCCAGACCGCGTAGACCGGATCGGCGTACGGCATCTGCCCGTAGTACTTGTCGTTTTCCGGGCGGGGCAGCCCCCGCATGGAGTCGGTTTCAAGCCGGTTATATTTACCCGATTTCAGGAAATATTCAAGCACCAACCCCATGCGTTCGAATTCATGCAGCTCCGGCCAGATGCGGATCACTTTCGGCGGGAACCAGCGGTTGGAGAAGGTGTGGATGAAAAGCCCGCCCGGCTTGAGGACCCGGGCGACATCGTCGAAAACCTCGAAGGGCCGGGCCAGGTATTCCACCGAGACCGTGCAGATCACCGCGTCGAAACGGCTGCCTGCGAAGGGCAGCACGGGCTTCAGGTTGAGATCGTGCACCCGGCGCTCCGCCGCCCGCGGGTTCGCCTGCAGTTCCTCCGCGTTCATCCCGAGCACGGTCAGACCGCCGAGCTCGAGTTCCGGGGGAAGGTGGGACGTCCAGCTGCCCATGAGGTCGAGCACGTCCGATCCCGGCTGGATCAAGCGCCCGTATAGCCGCGACACCTGGCCGATGGCGGTGTCGTCGATGTGGTTGACCCATCTCGCCCGGTCGTAGAAAACGGCGTCCTCGTTTTCATCCCGGCGCCCGAACGGCCGGTCGCAGAAGAAATCCGTGGGGCCGCCGTTGGCGCGGGCCTGCATCCCCGGCCCGGTCAGCGTGTCCTCGAGCCAGTCGATGCTGGTGCCGCCGTGTTCCTCGAACTTGAGCCGCAGGTCGCGAATCGCGACATCGATGGAAATCGCCTTGCCGGACAACGGGTGGTTGAAATCGGCGGTAAGCCACTCCGGACCCAGCCCCGTACAGCGGAACGGCTGAACGTTCCCGCGAAAGACACCGGGCACGCCGCGCAGGATCCCCCGCGGGTAGAACCGCCCGCGGCGCGGTTCGATTTCAATCCCGGGAACCCGGCGCTTTTCGACATCCTCCCGCCGCACCTGATGGAACAACGCCTGGCTTCGCTGCGGCAGCACCTGGCCGGCAGCGAATGCCATCGCAACCGATCTCACACCGGGCTGCCGCGCCATGGTTTCGCAGAAACCGGGCGGCAGGATGTCCCGCCAGAAATTAACGCGCTGGGCGTGCTGGCAATCGGTGTGTCGGATGCCGTCATGCTCCCAGCGCACGCTGAAATCCATCGTCGCCAGCTCATCCGCATGCGTTTTCATCAACCCCGCCTCCCAACGGATATGCCCCGGCGGTCGAATGCAAGGGCCATCGCTTCAAATTTTTGGTAAAGTAGAATAAGAATGGAAGTTGAACTTGCCAATGGGAGGTACCCATGTCCGCCATAAAGACGCTTCGCTTCGCACCATTCTTCATTCTGGCCCTGGCTGCGGCCGGCTGCGTACATCTGAATCCCGGAGGGTCTTCGGCCCCCCGGCCGGAAACCGTCAGCGGCACGCTGACCTACCGGCAGCGCATCGCGCTGCCTGCCGGCTCGATCATCCATGTGGCACTGGTGGAGATCCGGGGCAAAGCCACCGAATCCGTGGTCCTGTCCGACCAGAGCTTCCCCGCCTCCGGCCAGGTGCCGATCCCGTTCGCGATCACCTTCGACCCCAAGGTCGTCGACCCGGCCCGGCATTATGCCGTGCGTGCCCGCATCACCGATGCCGACGGCCGCGTGTTCTGGGCGACACCCCGGCCCGTCCCGGTCCTCACCCAGGGGCACCCGAACCAGGCGGAGGTGATGGTGGCCCCGGCCGGTTCCTACCAGATCGCCCCGCCGGCCACCTTTTTCTTTGAATGCGAAGGGCTGGAGTTCACCGCACGCCACGACCCGAAAGGCATCTATCTCTTTCTGCCGGGCCGCACCCTGCTGCTGCCTGAAACCCCTTCCGCATCGGGCGCAAAATACAGCGACGGCAAGGCCGTTTTCTGGAGCAAGGGGGAGGAGGCGCTTTTAGAGGTGGACGGCACCACCTACAAGGCCTGCAAAAACAACCGTAAACGCGCCGTGTGGGAGGATGCCAAGCTAAACGGCGTCGACTTCCGGGCCGTCGGCAACGAACCGGGGTGGTACCTGGAAATATACGACAAGGGCACGCCGGAGAAGATCGATCTTGTCGCCGACTACGGCCAAGTCTATTATACCTTCCCGAGCGTCCAGCGCGAAACCCGGCAATCGCCCCACCGCACCCGCTACGTCGCGCGAATCGGCGGCCATCAACTGGAAGCGACGCTGGAGCCGGGCCCTTGCCCCGACAGCATGAGCGGCGATACAATGGAAACCAAGGTCACACTGAAGCTGAACAACCGAACCCTTCAGGGCTGCGGCAAGCCCCTGCATTGAAACGGATTTCAGACTCCCTGTCGGCTGAATCAGAGGTTGAAACATTTAGGTTATATCTCATGGAATAATTTTATCCACTTCTCGGTAGTCTACCTCCATTAAAAGGATCTTGTCTCCTTTTGGCATGACCCTAACTATCCAATTTAAAATTCAATTGTTGACATTTGAATTTTGAGCATGATAATTGCTTAGAAAAAAATAAAAAGCCCTGTTGTCGGCTATATATTCCAACAAAAGGAGGTGCACTCACATGAAGAAATTGTTACAGGTTTTGATTTGTTCTTTGTTGGTACTTGCGGTTGCTGACTCGAGTTATGCATTTTGGTTTTTTGGCGGAGGTGGTGGTAAGAGCAAGAAGTCGAGTTCCTCTACGGCGGCAGTCCAGCCGGCACCCACGGTCCCATCGACAACCGACCGATCAGGTGACATAAAGTCAGAAGTCCGATCGTCCGCGGTTGCAACGGCAGCGGTTCCAGAACCGGCGACGATGATTCTGCTGGGCGCGGGATTGGCTGGACTGGCTATCAGCCAAAGAAAGAAATTCAAAAAGTAACCGGGTCGATCTGCACAAAAAAGGGGTTGGGCCATTCGGCCCGACCCCTTGCTTTTTGTAAATTTGCCCATCAGCCGCAGACCGCAGCCACCCGCCATGCATAATAGGATCTCCAGGGCGAAAAGAGACTCTTGGGGAGGTGGGCCGCACAACCTGCAAGGCGTGCAAAAACGCACCGGGGGCGGAGTGCTACGAACCACTCCGCCCCCGGTGTTTGTATCGTTGCGCTCTTAATCTGTTCTCAGGTCCCGAGTTCCCACGAGGCCAGGTATTTCTTTTGCTCGGGGGTGAGCTTGTCGATGGCGACTCCCATGGCGGCGAGTTTCTCGCGCGCGATCTGCTGGTCGATCGCCTCCGGCACGGGGTAGACGTTTTTAGCCAACGGCTTCTTCAGTTTGACCATGTACTCGATGCTGAGGGCCTGGTTGGCGAAGCTCATGTCCATGACGCTCGAGGGGTGTCCTTCGGCCGCCGCGAGGTTGATCAGGCGGCCGTCGCCGAGCACGTTGACCCGGCGGCCGTTCTTCAGCACGTACTCCTCCACGAAGGTCCGGATCAGGCGCCGCGATTTGGAAAGGCTCGCCAGGCCAGGCAGATCCAGCTCGACGTTGAAGTGGCCGGAGTTGGCCACGATCGCACCGTCCTTCATCAGCCGGAAGTGTTCCTTGCGGATGACGTTGATGTTGCCGGTGACCGTGCAGAAGAAATCCCCGACCCTGGCGGCCTCGCCGATCGGCATCACCGAGAAGCCGTCCATGACCGCTTCCAGGGCAGGCAGCGGGTCGATCTCGGTCACGACGACGTTGGCGCCCAGGCCTTTGGCGCGCATGGCGATGCCGCGGCCGCACCAGCCGTAGCCGCAGACCACGAAAATGCTGCCGGCGATCAGGCGGTTGGTGGCCCGGATGAAGCCGTCGAGGGTGCTCTGGCCCGTGCCGTAGCGGTTGTCGAAAAAGTGCTTGGTGCGGGCGTCGTTCACGGCGATGATGGGGTACTGCAGCACGCCGTCGCTCGCCATGCTGCGCAGCCGGATGATGCCGGTCGTGGTCTCCTCGGTGCCGCCGCGCACGTTCGGAAGAAGCTTCTTGCGCTCGGAGTGCAGGGTGGACACGAGGTCCGCGCCGTCGTCCATGGTATACTGCGGCCGGGTGTCGAGCACCGCGTTGATATGGGAATAATAGGTCTTGTGATTTTCGCCCTTGATGGCGAAGACCGCGATCCGGTCATGCTGGGCCAGAGAGGCCGCCACGTCGTCCTGGGTGCTCAGCGGGTTCGAGGCGCACAGCGCCATGCTGGCGCCGCCAGCCTTCAAGGTCTGCATCAGCGCGGCGGTTTCGGTGGTCACGTGCAGGCAGGCGGCCAGCTTCACCCCCGCAAAGGGCTTTTCCTTGGCAAACCGCTGGCGGATCCGGTTCAGCACCGGCATGCTCTGGGCCGCCCATTCGATTCGCAGCTTCCCGTCCTTGGCCTGTTTGATATCCTTGACATCGTATTTCATCAGCGACGCATCCTCCTGTGGGTTGTTTAAAAGTGTGCCGGTCCGCCCGGCGGCAAAAAACCGAGGACGAAGCCGTTCTCCAGGCACTCAGTCCTCGGCAAGTTGTTTGTTTTCCAATTTTTTGCTCGTTGCTCGTTACTCGTTACTCGTTACTCATTACTCCTAAATTCCTGCCTTCTCCCGCATCCTGGCGGCCATGCTGGTGTGTTCCCAGGTGAACTCCGGCTCGGTGCGCCCGAAGTGCCCGTAGGCCGCCGTTTTGCGGTAGATCGGCCGCAGCAGGTCTAAATACTCTATGATGGCGGCCGGCCGCAGGTCGAAGCACTCCCGCACGATCTCGGATATCCGGCTGCCCGGGAGCTTGCCGCTGCCCATGGTGTCCACCATGATGGAGACCGGCTGGGCGACCCCGATGCAGTAGGCGATCTGGACCTCGCAGCGCTTGGCCAACTGGGCGGCGACGATGTTCTTGGCGATGTGCCGCGCCATGTAGGAGGCGCTGCGGTCGACCTTGGAGGGGTCCTTGCCCGAGAAGCAACCGCCGCCGTGGCTGCCCTGCCCGCCGTAGGTATCCACGATGATCTTGCGGCCGGTCAGGCCGCAGTCTCCCATGGGCCCGCCGACGACGAAACGGCCCGTGGCGTTGATGTAGTAGCGCGTGTCGCCGTCGAGCATGTGGGCGGGGATGACCTTCTTGACCACGGAGTTGATGATGCCGTCCCGCAGGACTTCGTACTCGACGTCGGGGCTGTGCTGGGAGGCGATCACGATGGCATCCACCCGCTTGGGCGCGCCGTCTTCGTATTCGAGGGTGACCTGGGCCTTGCCGTCCGGCCGCAGGAAATCCAGCTGCCCGTTCTTGCGCACCTCGGCCAGCCGGCGGCAGAGCTTGTGGGCGAAAAGAATGGGCATGGGCATGAACTCCGGGGTCTCGTCGGTGGCGTAGCCGAACATCAGGCCCTGGTCGCCGGCGCCTTGCTCCTTGTAGAGGCCGTCGCCCTTGTCCACCCCCTGGGCGATGTCGAGCGACTGGTGATCGATACTGGTCATCACCGCGCAGGTCTGCCAGTCGAACCCCATCCGCGAGGAGCTGTAGCCGATGTCCTTGATGGTGTCCCGTACGATCTGGGGCATCTCGACGTAGGTGCTGGTGGTGATCTCGCCGGCGATGAAGGCCATGCCGGTGGTGACCAGCGTCTCGCAGGCCACCCGGCAGTACTTGTCCTCGGCTATGATCGCATCCAGAATGGCATCGGAAATCTGGTCGGCCACCTTGTCCGGATGCCCTTCCGTCACGGACTCCGATGTAAAGAAAAACTTTTCCTTGGGAATGCTGATGCTCATCTCTTCATCTCCTTGATTTTTTCAATTGCTCCGGTCTTTTAGAGCGATCGGGCAGGCACACCACGCCGGTCAGGGGTATTTTGGTTAATTTTATTAGGTTATTATGAGTTTAGAAAAAAGTCAACGATGTTGCTGCGATGTTGCTGCGAGCGGGCGACCGCCGACCATGCCTTTGTTTGGTCGCAGGCTATCGGCCGGCCGGCCGCGGCAAACCGAACTCCATTTCCCCATGGAAAACAGGCCCGGGGCCGCACGGTAACAGCGGTCCATCCGGGGGGGGGTGGATGGCTGGCCCCGAAGTGTGGTACACAGGGTGTCATGCGAAAGATAGCGCTCTTCGGCATCTCCGCCTGTGTGCTGGGGATTGCCCTCTTCATGTCTCCGGCCAGCGCCCAAACCCTGCCGCTGCTATCGCCGACGCCGTCCGAAGATGAGGACCCCGTTGCGGTCACCACCGCCTGGTCGGTCGATGCCGTTCACCCAGCGGGAACCGCCGTGCTGGCCGTGGTGCTCGATATCCGCCGCGGTTACCATGTCATGGCCGACAAACGCCAGCTGAGTGACGTCCGGGACTTCAAACCCTTTCCGACGCGGGTCTGGGTGGGCGAGGCGACCGAGGGCGTCTTGTCCGAGCCGCCCGTTTACCCGAGGGCCCGACCGTTTAAAGCGGATTTCGTGGATGCGCCGATCATGAGCTTCGAGGGACGTACGGTGATATATCTTCCGGTCAGGCTGAACCTGGATGCCGCGGGCGGCGCCGTGCTCGTGAAGGTGGGGGTCGAATACCAGGCCTGCGCACCGACCTATTGCCTGATGCCGCAGCGGGTGGTTCAGACGGCGGAATTGCCTCTGGTCGCTCGGGATGCAAAAGTGTCGGCGGTCAACCGGGAGCTGTTCAGCGAATACGAAACAAGGGCGACGGCCGACGCTCAGCGGTTCATTCCGTTCAAGTTGTTCGGCTTCAGTTTTGGATTGGATCCCGAATCGCCGCTGACCGCGGCCATGATCCTGCTGCTCGCCGCGCTCGGAGGATTTCTGCTCAACTTTACGCCCTGCGTGCTGCCTCTCATCCCGATCAAGCTCATCAGTCTGTCCAACGCCGCCGCCGCCGACCGTCGGCGCTGCCTGAGCCTCGGGCTGTTCACGTTTGCCGGGGTGCTCGCCTTCTGGGTCGCCCTCGGCGGCATCGTCTCGATGGTCAGCGGTTTCACCTCGACCAACCAGCTCTTCCAGTACCCGGCCTTTACCATCGGCGTGGGGCTCATCATCGCCGTCATGGCGATCGGCATGTTCGGCGTTTACTCCGTGCGGCTGCCGGGTATGATCTACGCGCTCAACCCCCGCCAGGAAACGCTGGCAGGCGCCCTCGGCGTCGGCGTGCTCACGGCCGTGTTGTCCACGCCCTGCACCGCGCCGTTCATGGGGACGGCAGCGGCCTGGGCCGCCACCCAGCAACCCGCCGTCACCATCGCGACATTCTCGGCCATCGGCGCCGGCATGGGCCTGCCCTCCCTGCTCGCCGCGTTTCCCCGGCTGGTCCGCCGCGTGCCCAAGACCGGTCCGGGGAGCGAGCTGCTCAAGCAGGCCATGGCGATCTTCATGCTGGCGGCGGCCGCCTACTTCATCGGCATCGGCATCGGAACGCTGCTGTCGGACCCGGCCGCCCCGGCCGGCCGGCTGCACTGGTGGCCGGTGATGATCTTGTGCGCCGCCGCCGGCGCATGGACCGGCCTTCGCGGGTTCACGCTGTCCTCCAGGAAGAGAACCAAAACCATCTGGGCCGCTCTGGGCGCAGCGATCGTGGCTCTATGCCTCTACGGCGCCGTGCGCTTGACCGATACGGGACCGATCGCATGGGTGCCCTACACCCCGGAACGACTGGCAGAGAGCGTTCAAAGAACAAAAAACCGTGGTGATGATCTTCACCGCGGAATGGTGCCTGAACTGCAAGGCGTTGGAGCAAAGCGTCTGGGGCAACCCGGAGCTGGTAAGGCTGGTGTCGGAACCCTCGGTGCTGCCCATCAAGGTGGACCTGACCGGGAGCAACCCCGCGGGCAGAAAAATGCTGCAGGAGGCGGGTAGCCTGACGATTCCGCTGCTGTTGGTGTACAAACCGGACGGACGGCCGGTCTTTAGAAGCGACTTCTACACGGCCGACCAGGTGGTGGAGGCGATCCGGGCGTCTTTGGCCGCGGCGGCGTCAACGCCATGAAGATGCTCGCGACCGGATAGCTGATCCGCGGCGGGTTCCTTCTGCTTTTATCGAGCATCCAGCATCCCCTGTCCGGCATCCGCAATACATCATCCCCCGGACGCGGTCGTCTCAACCGGATCTTCAGGCTCTGCCGGCTGGACCAGCAGGTGCTCCCTGAACTTGTCCGCGGCAAACCCGTTCCGGATCCGCGACTCCGGACTCCCCAACACCACCACGATCAGACGCCGATCCCCGGTTTTCGCCGTGGCCACGATGTTGAACCCGGCCCTGCGGGTGTATCCGGTCTTCAGGCCGTCCACCCCCGGGACCCGACCCACCAGTTTGTTCTTGTTGCTGATGGGCAGCGTTCCGCTGCGGAAGGTCGTCTGCTCGATGGAAGTCCACTCGAGGATGTGGGGGTGCTGGAGAGCCTCGCGCGCCAACCGGATCATGTCGCTGCAGGTGGTGATGTTGTCGGCGCCGCCCTTGGCGGGGGGAAGCCCGTGGACACAGTGGAATTCCGTGTCCGGCATGCCCAGCGCCCGCGCTTTCGCGTTCATCAGCTTCACGAATTCATCCGAGCTTCCGGCCACGTGCTCGGCCACGGCAAAAGCCGCATCGTTGGCGGACTCCACCAGCGCCGCGCGCATCAGCTCATCCAGCGTGAACGCTTCCCCGGCCTTGAGGAACACCTGGCTCCCGCCCATGCCCTCGGCCTTTCTGGAGATGGTGACGCGGTCGCCTAGATGCAGCACGCCGCGCTCGATCTTGTCCATCACCACCACCGCCAGCATGAGCTTGGTCAGGCTGGCCTGGGGCCACCTCAGGTTCACGTTCAACCCTTCCAGAATCTTCCCATCGGCGGCATCCGCGACGGCATAGGCTTCGAAGGGGTGTTTCGGCTGGGTGGATACAGCGGGCGATGGTGCAGCAACCTTTGGCTTGGCAGCGGGGACCTTGGCGATTTTTTCCGGTGCTGGCGTCTGTCCGGCGGAAGCGCTGGTGATCGAAAAGAGGGCCACGAGAACGCCAATTCAAGTTGTTTCATTGAACGGTCCTTCAGCCGTTGCGCATGAATTATGATCCCGTATACTTTCCATTTTAGCGCAATTGGCTTTGGAACACAAGATGAGGGGGAACGGTAAAGCGGAATATTGTTAATGTAACCAACTGGTTCCGGGCGAAATTTCATCTCCGGGCAAGGACGCTGAAGGAATGCGTCATGCCCCCGCCCGAAGCGAGAGTGCATCGCGCGATGGGTGGATGAAGATAAAATCCTTTCGCTCTGCCGGGACCGTCGTGGGTTGCCCGGAGAAAAGCGGCCGGCCTTCTTACCAGATCTCGGTGTTGCGCCGTGCCTCGAGCCATTTGCGTTGGTACGGGAGAGTTTTCCCACGTGCTTTTCAATCCACTGGATATCGGCCGGACAGGATGGCGAGTTTCTCGGCGGCCGTCAGGTCAACTCAGACAGGGCCTCGGCCCCACAGTGAATCATGTTATACACCAGTATGTGGTCCGTCGCCGCCCGCTCGAGCACCCGAGGATTTCTTCCTTGTTGATCAGTCTCTGGTCTTCCGGCCTGGTCCGTGGTGGCTGCAATTCAAGGCTTTCTGAACCACCTTGACCAGGGCATCCGGAGCAAAGGGCTTTTCGAGATACTCAGCCGCCCCCAGCTTCATGGCCTGAACGGCGGAAGGTACATTGCCGAATCCCGTGATCATGACCACCGGCATGGTGGGTTTGGCGCGCTTGACATCCCTCAACACCCGCATGCCGCCGATGTCCGGCATTCTGAGATCGGTCAATACGAAGTCGTAGTCCTTGGCGATGGCCCATTCCAGGCCCTGGCGACCGCTCAGCGTGACGTCCACCTCGCAGTTTTCTTCCTTCATGATTTTGGTAATGCTGTCGAGCACGATGCGCTCGTCGTCGATTACCAGAACGTTTTTTGTTCGGCATGGCTCTTCTCCTTTCAATCTTGATGTGCTCTTCGCCACCGCTCTGAGGGTGTCGGCAAGCTCGTCCGGCGTGAACGGCTTGGCAGAAAAATGGCCGCTCCCAAGCCCTCCGCCTCCTTGATGGTTTCACTGGTCGCATAGCCGCTCATGACGATAATCGGGATCCCGGGCCGTTTTTCCTTGACCTTGCGCATGAGATACATGCCGTCATGCACCGGCATTTTGACATCGACCAGCAGCAACTCCGGGGTGATGCTTTCAAGGACCGAGAGGGCCTCCGTGACCGACGAGGCGGGCATCATCTCCCAACCCTCAGCCTCGAGCACCAGCCGGCAGCTCTTCAGTACAATGGGCTCGTCGTCAACCACCAACACTCTCATGCTCGGCTCTCCTCTGGATGGGCAGCCAGATAAAAAAACGCGATCCTTTGCCGACCTCGCTCTGAACGCGGATGTGACCCCCATGCCGCTGCACAATGCCGAGGGACACGGAAAGCCCCAGGCCGGTCCCCTGGCCGACGCTTTTGGTGGTGAAGAAGGGGTCGAAGAGCTTGTTCAGATTCTCGGGCGGGATGCCGCACCCCGTATCGGCAAACGTGATCTCTATGCCCTCCTGCGCGGCGCCGTTGCCCGACAGGCTGGCGGCCGTGAAGATCCGGATATGGCCGCCCGGCTCGGTGGCATCCAGCGAGTTGATGATGATATTGATGATCACGCTCTGGATCTGGCTGCGGTCCAAGGTGACCTGGGGCAAGTTTTCTCCCGGGTTGAAATTGATGGCGACCCCTTTCACCAACGCCTGGTTTTCAATCAGGGATATGGCGGCGCCGACCAGCCGGTTGACGTCGGTGGGTTCCGGGTCGAGCTTCGTCTGGCGCGAGAAGTCCAAGAGCCCCTTGACGATCTTGCGCACGCGCTCCGTGGCCTCGACGATGATCTGCAGGTCGGAGCGCATGTCCGGCGCGATGTCTTTGCGCCGCAGGAGCATGTGGGTGTATGTTAAAACCCCGGTGAGAGGGTTGTTGATCTCGTGCGCAACCCCTGCCGCCAGCCTTCCGACGCTGGCTTGCTTCTCCGAATGGATGATCCTCAGTTCACTGGCCGCGCGCCGGCGCCCCATGGCCGCCACCATCTCACCGAACGCTTTCTGCAGCACCCCGATCTCACTGTTTACGGGCGGTCCGATGTCGGGTTGAGGCTGCCCTCCCGCACCTGCTGACTGGCCTGGATCAGGCGCTGAATCGGCAAGGTGATCCGCCGGGCGATGACCACTCCCGCGGCCGCCGCCAGCAGCATCCCGGCCAAAGTGATCAGGATGAACATCTCCAGGGCCTGACCCCGAATGCGGGTGAATTTCTCTTCGAGCACTCCCACGTAAAGCATACCGACCCTGCGGCCGAAGATGTCCTCGATCGGCCGGTAAGCCGAAATATACCAGTTGCCGACAACATGGGCTCTGTCAGCCCACAGCTTTCCTTGGTTCAGGACGTGCTCCTTCACCTCGCGTGAAACCCGGGTCCCCAGGGCCCTTCGCCCTTCGGGACTATACACGTTGGTGGCGATACGCAGATCATACAAGAAGATCGTGGAAGAACCGACGCTCCGCCCCTGATAGGTCTCACTCTGGAAAACGGTGTCCCGCAGCGTGTCCACGATGGCTTCGCTACGGTTGAGCAGAATCCCGCCGTAAAGCACCCCGACCAGGCGTGTCACCTTCAACTATCGGCACTGCTGCGCCAATGACCATTCCGAGCGGACTCTTCCTGCGCGGAATCGGCGTCTCCCTCCGGCCGATGGCCTATGGGAATGCGGGCGCGCTCGGCCAAGTCCGGGTTCTCGCTGATGAGAAAGTCCCGATCCAACACCATCGTCCCGGATACGGACACCCGCTGCTCTAAAACGACCTTGGCAAGAGGGTTCACCCCGCGGGAGGCCGGCCCGGGAAACGCGTAAGGCCCCATGCGGCACAACGTCCTGCCATCCTCGGTGATGATGCCCGCAAAATCAAGCTCGGCCAGCCGGGCCATGCGTTCGAGCCGGATCGCCAGATCCGTTGTGTTCCGCTCGCTGACCGAAGATATGAAAGCAAACCCGAGGGTAGTTATGCTGAGACAGGTCTTAACCTGTTTGACGCGGCTCAGGTACATCTCGTGGGCGGCATTGAGATCCTGCTGGACGCGATTCAAGGCCTCACCAAACACGTTCTGATCGATCAGGTGTACCCCGGTGAACAGGGATACCGCTCCGACGAGGAGCGTGACCCCCAAAAAACCGGCGAGGAGCTTGGATCGAGTCGAATAAAACATTCAAGGCCCTCTTTGCCTGCAACAGTCGATATATCTTCGAAAGGATGCAGTCGTCCGGCACACGGCGGGACGTGTCACGTGATCCGTAAAGGAGCAATCCTCATGCCAGAGACCCGTACGCGCGTAGAAGAAATAACCGGCTGAAAAAATAACTATTTTCATGACTCGGGGTCCCTGTGGAATCCAGGATCTGGAGCCGGGTGTCCGGATTTTTTACGAGGTGTAAAGCCCGCTATGCATAAAGCGGCGCTGCGAAGAAAGACGGCCTTGCATCCTTATGGCAGTCGTGGCACTATCAAGACCCTGGAGCACCTTCGAGTAAACCTCCTGATCGCTGAATTCATCGGAGAACTGCTATGACCATGTCGACCTACTGGGCGGATGCCTATCTGCAAAAGCGGCGCAGCGCCGCCGATGCCGTTCGCCTGATCAAGTCGGGCCAGCGTGTCTTTATCGGCTCCGCCTGCGGCCAGCCCCAGGAAATCGTGCGAGCCCTCTCCGAGGCCGCCCCCCGCCTGAGCGGGCTTGAAATCGTGCGCCTGCTCAGCACGGAAACGACCCCCTTGAGCGCACTGGCCGATCAAACCCAGGACTTCGCCCTCAACCTGCGCACGATCTATCTCGGGTCCGCCAATTCGGAGCTGATTGCACGCCAACAGCGCTTCATCACCCCGATGAACATGTCCGAAGTGCCGGATCTCTTCACCTCCAAAAAACTGCCGATTCACGCGGCCCTCGTCCAGGTGTCGCCGCCGGATGATTTCGGATGGATGAGCCTGGGGATTTCCGTGGACGTGACCCAGGCCGCGGCCAGATCCGCCGATCTGGTGATCGCCCAGGTGAACAGCCAGATGCCGCGGGTGCTCGGCCAGAGCTTTATCCACGTCAACGATGTGCACATAGTCGTCGAACACGACGAAGAGCTCTTGTCCGTAAAAAACCGGCCCACTTCGGAAACCGCCACCCGCATCGGGCAGCTCATCGCCCGGCTGATCGAGGACGGCTCCACGCTGCAGATCGGGCTGGACGCGGCCTCTCAGGCGACCACCCAGGCCCTGGCGGAAAAAAACGACCTGGGCGTCCACTCCCAGTTTCTCACCGACGACATCATGCACCTGTACTCCCAGGGGGTCATCACCAACCGCCGCAAGGGGTTCAACGACGGCAAGCTGGTGGCCTCGGCCGCCATCGGCTCCCGCAACCTGTACGATTTTCTGGACAACAACCCCGCGGTGGATTTCCGCCCCTCGGATTACGTCAACGACCCCTTCGTCATCGCGCAGCACAACCGCATGGTGTCGATGAACGTGGCCCGGACCATGGACCTCACCGGGCAGGTGGAAGTCGAAGCCTCGGCCCGGACCTTTTTCGCGGGGATTTCCGGGATTGTCGACTTCATGCGCGGGGCCCGGCGGTCACCGGGCGGAAAAGCGATCCTGATGCTGCATTCGACGACCGAAGACGGCCGGGCCAGCAACATCGTGCCGATCCTGAACAACACCAACGTGGGCGTGCCCCGCGCCGACGTCCACTATGTGGTGACCGAATACGGCGTGTTCAACCTGCTGGGAAAAAGCCTGCAGGAGCGCGCGATGGGGATGATCACCGTGGCCCACCCGAACTTCCGCGAGGAGTTGTTCGCCGCCGCCAAGAAACTGGGCCTCATCGGTTCCGAGCGCACGCTGGGGGAAGCGGTCCGCGGGGTTTACCCGATCAATCTTGAGGAGACCATGGAGATCGACGGCGAGGAGGTCGTCATCCGGCCCGCCAAACCCGTCGACGAGCGCCGCATCCAGGAACACTACTACGGCCTGGACAAGGAGGACATCTTCTCGCGGTTCCGGCACGAGAAGACCAGTTTCTCGCGCTCGGATGTCGAGGTCCGCTCTCACGTCGACTATGTGAAGGACCTGACCCTGCTCGCCGTGGTGGGGGAGTTCGGGTTCGGCCGGGTGGTAGCGGTCGGGGAATGCATGCTGATTCAAAAGATCAACATGGCGGAGGTGGCCTTTTCCGTGCACAAGCAGTATCAGAACAAGGGGATCGGCCGACGGATCCTGCGCAAGCTGACCGACGCCGCCCGCGAGAAGGGCGTCTCCGGCCTCATGGCCTACACCTCGCCCAACAACCAGAGCATGATCCGCATGTTCAAATCCCTGCCCTACAAAGTCAAAAGCGCTTTCGACGGCGAAGGGGTGACGCTCAGCTGCCGGTTCGACGAGCTCGCCTGACACGCCCCTCCGCCGGGCCCAGGCGGTTGCGGCTTGACTGGTATGGTTCGTGCTGTATTGTTACCAGGCGTTCGCTATCAGGCAGCAAGGGCTCGGGGTTCAGGAGGGAAGCAGTCGCCGGGGTCTGATCGCCGCCGGCCCGGTTCGTCCGTGCCGGAGAAGGACGAGGAATGGCGCCTGTCCTCGCGGTTTCCCCGACCCCCGAGCCCTGAAACCTGAGCAGTGACTGGCAAGCATTCTTTGAGTGAAAACCCATAGCCCGCAGGCCCGTATGGACATCCTCTACATTTCACCGGAGTTTCCGCCCAACTATTCCAATTTCGTGCGGAGCCTGCATGCGGAGGGAGTCCGCGTGTGGGCCATCGGCGAAGCCGACTTCTACAGCATGCCCGCCGACCTTCGCGCCTGCATCCGCTGGTACGTGCGCACCGATTTGAAGAACTGGCGCAAGGCCGAGCAGGCCATTCATGAGCTTCTTGAAATCAAACATGCCCAGGGGATCGAAGGCGCCTTCGACTGGGTCGAGTCTCACAACGAAGCCTGGCTGCGGCTGGAGGCGTTCATCAACGAACGGTTCGAGATCCCCGGCATCACCCTGCAGGACATCGATCTTCTGAAAAAAAAGTCCGTCATGAAGCGCATCTTCCAGGAAGCCGGGCTGCGCGTCGCCAGGGGCGCCGTGGTCTCCTCCACCGGGGAGGCGGCTCGCCTGGCCGGGGAACTCGGCTACCCCGTCATCCTCAAGCCCAATGAGGGTGTCGGCGCCGGCGGCACCCATCGGGTGGACGGCCCGGCCCAGTTGGAAGACATTTTTCCGACGCTGCGCGAAGACTACATCGTGGAGGAGTTCGTCGAGGCCCCGATCGTCACCTACGACGGCCTGACCGACGACACCGGCCAGGTGGTCTTCGAAAACACGCTGATCTACGGCGAAGGCCTGATCGAATACGCCCGGGGAAAAGATACATTTTTTTATGTCGGCCGCCGCGTGCCGCAGCGCCTGACGGAGATCGGGGCTTCACTGGTCTCGCGGTTCGGCATCCGCAGGAAGTTCTTTCACTTCGAGTTCTTCGTGCTCAACGGGGAATTCGTGCCGATCGAGATCAACTGCCGGCCGCCGGGCGGCGCGATCATCGACATGATGAACTTCAGCATCAACGGCGATCTTTACCGCGCCTGGGCCCGGATGCTGCTGGGACGGCCGATGGAGTTGCCCGGGGAGAAGAAGTACTTCGTCGGATTCATCGGCCGCAAGGACAAGCCGCACGCCCTCAGCCATGATGAATTGGCAGGGCGGCTGGGCGCCTGTCTCGTTGAATATGCCGAGAACCCGCCGATTTACTGGGAGGTCATGGGGCGCTACCGCTACCTCTTGCGCGCCGAGGAGGAGGCGCAGATCCTCGAATTCGCGGCGGCCGCCCGCCAGGAAGGATAACCGCTATGGCCCGGAACATCGTCATTCTCTCGCCGCATTTCCCGCCGCACTACCACCGCTTCTGGCTGCACATCAAGCAGGCCGGCGCTCATGCCCTCGGCATCGGCGACGAGCCTTACGAGGAGCTTTCGGAAGAGGTCCGCGCCGCACTGACCGAGTACTACTGCCTGCCGGACATGCACGATTACGACGCGCTGGTCCGCGCCTGCGGTTACTACACCCACCGCTTCGGCAAGATCGACCGGTTCGACTCCCTGAACGAGTACTGGCTCGCCACCGAGGCCCGCATCCGCGACGACTTCAACATCCCCGGCATCCGCTCCGCGGACATCGACTTCATTCGCCGCAAGTCCAGGATGAAGGAACGCTTTCGCGCGGCCGGCGTGCGGGTGGCCCGCGGCCGGGTGGTTCACAGCCTGGCGGAAGCCCGGGAGCTGATCGCCGAGACCGGGTATCCGGTCATCGCCAAGCCCGATGCCGGCGTGGGGGCGCTCAACACCCACCGCGTGGACTCCGACGCCGGGCTGGAGAGCTTCTTCGCAAGCAAGCCGCCGGGAGACTACCTGATGGAGGAGTTCATCACGGGCGACATTCATTCGTTCGACGGCCTGGCGGACCAGGACGGCAAACCGGTTTTCTTCACCGGGCACGTCTTCAGCCAGGGCATCATGGAGACCGTCAACGAGGCGCGTCACATCTATTATTACTCCATGCGGGACATCCCCGCCGCCCTGGAGGAGATCGGCCGGCGCTGCCTGTCGTCCTTCGGCGTCCGGGAGCGCTTCTTCCACATCGAGTTCTTCCTGACGGCCTCCGGCGAGTACGTGGCGCTCGAGGTCAACATGCGGCCGCCGGGCGGTTTCACCACCGACATGTTCAACTACGCCGCCGACATCGACATTTACCGCGCCTGGGCGGAACTCATGGCGCACCACCGCAACGATCTGGTCTATGAACGCAAGTATCACTGCTGCTACGCCAGCCGCAAGCGCCCCCAGGCCTACGTTCGCACCCACAACGACATCCTTTCGCGCTATGGGCATCTGATGCTGCAGGTGGAAAGCGTGCCCGGCGTCTTCAGCGGCGCCCTGGGGGACGTGGGCTACATATTCCGCTCTCCCAGTCTGGACCAGATCATGGAAGTCGTGCGCTTCATCCACGAAACACGTCCCTGAGAGGAAATGGATCCATGCAGATCGAACAGCACCGCTGGTGGAGTCCGCGGTTGAACCGCGACATGGAGATCAAGGTCTACGGGCACTGGGGCAGGCCCTTCATCGTGTTTCCCTGCTCCCGAGGACGATACTTCGACTTTGAGGGCATGGGGATGGTGTCCGCGATCGCGGGTTTCATCCACTCGGGGAAAATCAAACTCTTCGCCATCGACAGCGTGGACGGCGAGTCCTGGTACCACTGGGGGAGTTCACCCGCCGAACGCAATGCGCACCACGAGGCCTATGACGGCTACGTCGTCAACGAGGTCATCCCCTTCGTGCGGCAGCAATGCCAGTCGCCGTCGGAGCGGGCAATGGCCACCGGCTGCAGCATGGGCGCCTATCACGCCGTGAACTTCTTCCTCAAGCACCCGGATCTCTTCGAGGGCACGATCGCGCTCTCCGGCCTCTACCGCCTGGATCGTCCCGAATTCGGACTGAGCGCCGCCGACCTGCCGGCGGTCTATTTCAACTCGCCGCTCGCCTACCTGCCGGGGATGTCCGACCCCTGGTTCCTGGACTGGTACCAGAAAAGCCGCATCGTCGTCTGTGTGGGCCAGGGGGCCTGGGAACACGAGGCCATCGAGGACACGCGGGGGCTGGACCACTGCTTCCGGGAGAAATCGATCCCGGCCTGGGTCGACTTCTGGGGGCACGACGTCAACCACGACTGGCCGTGGTGGTATGTGCAGATGAATTACTTCCTGGGGAAACTTTACGGAGAGGTGTGACCCGGTTCAATCTTTTTTTCTTCAACCGGCTCCACCCGACTCACGTTGCACTGATCATCACCGCGCCGGCAGCCGCCCACAGTGCCGCACCGCCGAAAAACAGGGTCACTTTCAGCCGTGGGCAGACGCTCCCGGGCGAGGGTTTGCTGTCAGCGATCAAGCGGCTAAACTTTTCCTTTTTTAGACTTCTTCTCCGCGCGCTTTTCTTTCAGCGACTTCTGGGCTTTCTTCTTGCTGTCCTTTTTCACATCCTGGGCCTTGGACATTTCACGTTCCTCCTGTCGGTGGATGGCAATGACGTCAGCCTATCTTTTTTCTTCCTATCAGCGATTCCTTAAAAAGAAAACAAAATTTCGACTTTATCGGAAGCCATCAGGCCACCACGTAGGCGCCCGTTCCTACGGCCACCAGTTGCCGCTTGTCGTTGTGCAATTCCATGCGGGTCACCGCGACCTTTTTCCCGGTGCGCAGGGCGTAGCCGGTGGCGACAAAGTGCTCTCCGATCCCCGGACGCAGATAGTCGATGCGCAAGTCGATTGTACCGATCTTGGCGAAGCGCTCGGCCATGGCCCGAGTGGGTTGCCCCTGCATGGTCTTCAACACACCCAGAAAGGCAACCAGGCCCCCCATGAAATCCAGTGTGCCCGAGATGACGCCGCCGTGCAGCGAGCCGCGGATGAAATTCCCGATCAGGTCCTGCCGCATCGTCAGTTTCACGGAGGGTTGATCGAGGTTTAACGAGTCGACGGTCAGGCCCAGGACCTTGTTGAATGGGATTTTTTCAACCACGTCATGGATGATGGCTAAAACGTCATCGAATTCCGATCGCTTGTTCATCATCGCCCCTTTTCGTTTATCCCGGCCAGGTCCGTCGTTTCGCGACGGCGGTTACGGTCCCCTTGAGTCGCGCCGGTCCATGCGCCGCCATTCGGTCGTGTCGCCGGCATTCGGGTTGAAACCGGCGTCGTTGGAAAGGACGTATTCGCCCCGCGCGTTTACCCACGCCTCGTTATAGCCGCTCGGCAGCTGGACCGGCCGGCCCTCGTACGGGTTCTTGTATGTGTCCACCCCGCGGATGTATTCGCTGAAGCTCTGGCTGATCCGGTCCTGCGATTCCGAGCGCTGGCGATACGAATCGCTGAACATCCGGCGAATCTCTTCGCTGTTGCGCGTAATCGTCGCGCTGATCGCCGCTGCGTTTTTAATGCTCTGGTTCATCCGGTCCTGAAACAGCTTCTGGACGTACATGTACCCGCCGTACCACTCCGGGCTCAGCCGCGCCGAGCTCACCGTCGTGTTCATCACGGGCGTCAGGGAATCGAGCTGCCCCTTGGGCGCGCGGAAGGCGTAAGCCGAGTAAACCGACCAGAGTGTGCCCAGCTGCCAGTTCGTATAGACCAGCGTGCAGTAAACCGATTCCTCCCACGGCCGTCCGGCCGACGGGTACTCGTAACGGACGCGCGCGGACGTCACGCTGGACTGCCCGCCGAAGGAGCGCGCGACTTCGGCGGCCAGCTTGGGCAGGTCCTCTTTGGCCACGACCCGTGCGCCCTGCAGGTGCCGAAGCGCCTGCGGCATGTAGAACATCTGGATGAAGTGCGACACGTCCGGGATCGGCTGCCAGAGGATGTTGCCGAGATAGTTCGTTCCAGGCTGCATCGGCACGGCCATCTGGGTCAACCAGGTAAAGTTCTGCATCGGAAGAAACTCGATCGCAGCGCCGGTCTGCGGCTCGGTGATGCGCATGAGCAGGTTGGCAAGGATGCTGTAATTGGGGAACCACTGCACACCGCCTTCGGGCTTCCATCCGGCCGGAATGAGAAAGCTGATGGCTTCGATGTTGTTGATGCCGGGGTCTTTGACGCTCAGCCGGGTGAACTTCATGGACGGAGGAGTGTTTTGTGCGAGCACGGCCGCAGCCGAACACAGCCACAGCGTGAGGACCATAACCAGCGGTAAACGATGAACCGCGGGGCGAAACATGGCAGGGCCTCCTTGCGTGAAGGAGCATTTTCGACCTCGCCGTCTGTCGCCGCACTGGATGAAACAGCGAGGCCTGCATGGTTTTGCCCCCAGTATACGAACATTCATGGAGAAATTGCAATGCCCTCTCTGAGCAGGCCCCACAGGGATGAGAAGAGAAGGGGCTGACGTCTGAAAGCCGTTCCAATGGGAGCGGCTTTCCAGCCAGGCTTCCTTCCCAAACGGCGGGTGGATCGCGGCTGGAAAGCCGCTCCCACGAGAATGAGTAAAACGTCCTCGGAAGCACGGCGTTAAAATACAAAAGGGTTCCAACGGCGGATGGTCAGCCGTCAGAACCCTTTGCCATATCGAAAAAAAACCGCCTCCATGTAACGAAGGCGGTTTCAAATCGGTGTTACGAAAAATTTACAATAAATTTTCGGCTTACATATCCTTTTCTTCCAAGGGGATGATCTGCTCCGGCGCCGGCTGAGCGGGTTTGGAGGTCTTTGAGACAAATCCCGCTGCACACTCTGCAGCCGGATCGACCTTGCCGGGGGCCTTGGGTGCGGAGTCTGCAGAGGCCGCTTTCTGCTTGCTGCTTCCGCCGACCAGCGCCACCAGGTCTTCCACCATTTCACTCAACTGCTCGGACTGAGCGGTCATCTCCTCGGCGGCCGAAGCGGATTCCTCGGCATTGGCGGCGTTCTGCTGGGTCACCTTGTCCATCTCGGACACGGCCGTGTTGATCTGCGTGATGCCCTGTGCCTGCTCGCTGGAGGCCGCGGCGATCTCACCCACCAGCTCGGCCGCCTTGGCGGTGCTTCCGGCCACCCGCTGGAAGGCCTCGTTGGTTTTCACCACCAGCTCGGAGCCGTCCTTGACGCGTTTTACGGTTCCCTCGATCAGGTTGGCCGTGTTCTTGGCCGCATCGGCGGCACGCCTGGCCAGGTTGCGCACCTCGTCGGCCACCACGGCAAACCCGGCTCCGACCTCGCCCGCCCGAGCGGCCTCGACCGCGGCGTTCAGGGCCAGCAGGTTGGTCTGGAAGGCGATCTCGTCGATGGTCTTGATGATCTTCTGGGTTTCCTCGCTCGCCTGGGTGATGGACTGCATCGAACCCGTGAGGCGCCCCATGGAGTCGTTGGCCTCGCCGATGACCTTGCCGGCCTCGGCCATCAACTGGTTCGCCTGGCCGGCGTTGTCCGCGTTCTGGCGGGTCATGGAGGACATCTCCTCCAATGACGAGGAGGTTTCCTCGATGGAGGCCGCCTGTTGGCTGGTCCCTTCGGCCAGCTGCTGGGAGGCGGAAGAAACCTCGCCGGCGGCGGCGGACACCTCCTCGGATGAAGAGGATAGGCCCTCGATGATGCGGTTGATCGGCCGGGTGATGGAGCGCGTGATGGCCCAGGCCATGACGGCGCCCATCAGGATGCCTATCCCCACCGCCACGATAATGACCCAGTTGGAGGTGGCGACGATGGAGAGGGTCAGCGCGTTCACCTCATCGGACGCCTTCCAGGCGTCGTTCTGAATGCCCTGGGCGGCGGCGACCACGACTTCACCATTCTGTTTCATTTTCGGCAGAATGGCCTGGCGCAGCTCGGCATCGTTCTTGGCCCACGCATTGACCGCGGCCAGATAGTCTTCCGTGGCCTTGGCGGCCCGATCAATCCGGCTCTTGTCCTCGGCTGTCAGTGCCACCTTCCGCAGGGACGCATAGAGTTTGGGCAACTCCTGGACTTGGACGTTCAGGTTTTCCCAGTCATTCGGGCTGCGGTCGATGATGTAGGACTTCTCGCTGAATCGCGCGCCGAGAGCCTCCTGGGATATCCCGGTGACGAGGAACATGGACTCGACGACCTTTTCAAAAACGGCCTGCTTGGTCATCGTGTAGTCATCGACCATCTGGCTGACGGTGTCGCCCGACCGGTTCATGGTCTTGAGAAACTCGGCCAGGACCGCGCTCTTGGCGTCGCGCTTGTACTCGGCAACCCACGCTTCAAGAGCCTTGGCGTAATCCTGCGTCGCCTTGCGGGCATTGGCGATCTGTTTTTTCCCGGTTTCATCCGGGTTCAACTTTTCCAGTCCATCGTACCCGCCCAAAAGACTGGCGATATTGCGCTCGATGGCACTGAGTGCCATCTGTTCATGGCTGAGCATGTACGTCTTTTCGTTCAACCGCATGTCCAGCGCCCAGGCATTGATGTTGTTGATAACCGCCAGGGCGCTGCTCGCTTGCTGGAACTCCGCCTTTTTCGTTTTCAGCAAAGCGGCAGCCTCCTCGCTGACGATGTCGCCCTTTTCATCCATCAAGGTCTCTTCGGCCTTGTTCTTTTTGAGTGCCTCCACCGCCTGGTCATAGAGTGTGCCGTAATCCGAGGTGGCTTTACGAACCCCCGAAGATCGCGAGGCGAGGTCGGTGTTGCTGGTGGCCTGGGCCAGCTTGTCAATCTCGCCCAGATGGGACCTAAGCTGGTTCAGCTTCCCCTTGGCCCGTGCGTAGATGTCAGGGGTCTTGAAGAGCAGATAGTTCTTCTCTTCCAGAATGGCCTCCAATGCGGAACGCTCCATCCCGGTCGAATAGCGGACCGCCGGCAGGCTGTCCCGGTTGACCGCGGCAATGTTGGAATCCACCCGCTTGAACATGACGAAGGCCGTGGCCCCCAGAGCGACCATAACCAGGATGACCGCTGCGAATCCCAGAACGAGTTTTGTGCGCAGTTTCATGATCTATTTCCCTTCGCAGGAAAGCCCAGCACCACGACAACATCAGAGCCGGCGGTTTTTCCAAATCACGCCTCCGCCACTGGTCGGCGGAGGCGCTGTTCTCAGACAGAGTTATTTTAAATACACCCCGCAGCCAACGATGACATCGTTGGCACGCTCGATGTACATGGACTTGGGTTCGATCTGGTTGCTCGTCGGGTTGCGGAATTTGTAATCCTGCCAACCGGACGCCTGTTTCTTCATCATCTCGACCCGCTCCTTCACGAACTCCTTGCCGTCGACATCCTTGTTGTCGATCAGGTCCCGGCCGATCATCTTCGCATTCGCGCCGTGAGCCAGGCACTTTCCGCTCATGTCGTAGACGACGATATAAAGATCGCGATCCACAAACTGCCCCTTGGGATTGCTGAACTCGGCATAGGCCTTATCGACTCCGTTGGACTTGATGAAGCCGATGGCCTTTTTCACCATGGCGGTGGCTTCGTCCTTGGTTCCATTTTCGGCCGCCAGAGCCATGTTCCCGCCGACTGCCAACACGCAACCGATTGCCAATACAACCACCCATCGCTTTTTCATTGATTCTTCCTCCTCGATTAATGTTGATAAATTTTGATGACTGCCTTTCTAAGGCTCAGCATGCATCAGGTATCAGGAATATCGGCCGGAGACGGCAGAACTTTAAAAAAAATGGGGAGTAAATACGGATAAAGAAAAAAAGGTCTCTGGGATGGATTCGCGGTTCCCTGCGCCCTGTGCGCAGCAAAAATGAGAGCATGACTTGCTTCGAATGGAAGGGGGCAGGCGGCAGGCACTCGAAAGAGAAAATTCGGGTCTTCAAGCCCCCAAATCGTACAACCTTGTACGCATCGTTACAAAATTCTCTGGCTCAGGGCTCGCCCATGAACACAAACGCCCCCCAGTAAAAAGGGTGGGGGTAGCCATAGCGCTGTTTGACCACGGCCATCTGCTTCAAGGCGGCCTGCCGCAGCGCCTGGCACCGGTTCAACTGGCCCGACAGCGCGCCCCGGTAGAATTCGATCATCAACTCCTTGGTCTCCGCATCCGGCACGGACCACATGCTCATGACCACACTCTTCGCCCCGGCCTGGGTGAACGCCCGGCGCAGCCCATAGACGCCCTCCCCCGTTCGCACGTCCCCAAGGCCGGTTTCGCAGGCCGAAAGCACCACCATCTCGGTGCCCCAGAGTTTAAGACCCAGGATCTTCTCGGCCGTGACGATGCCCTCACTGCCCGGGGCGTCACCGCTCTGGGACATGGAGCGGTTCGCGCCGGCAAGGGCGATGCCGGAGCGCAACAGCGGGTTCTTGACTCCTGTCGCGGCACCTGCAACCGTCACCGCAGCGGGAACCGGCGCCTCGGCCCCCACGAGCCCCCGATCGTCCATGAAATCTTCGTCCCCGGCGACCTCGGGGCGCTTGGCATCTTCCAGGAAAAAACCGTGGGTCGCCAAATGGAGGAGCCGCGGGGTACCCCTGACCCTCAGAACTTCCTCCAGGGCCTCCTCACCCAGATACGACTCGGTTTCATTTTTGCCGAAAAGCTCCCGGATGGCCAGAACCTCCTCGCGCGTGCCGGGCAACCGGTTGAACCGCAGCCCGCGCATTTCAACCGACCGGCGGGCCTGGCCTTCGCGGCTCGGGCCTTTCAAGGCCAGCTTCTTCAAGGCGGACTCCTTCTTTTCTGCACCCAGATCGAAATCCGGGTCGCCCATCAGCAGGGCCGTGCCCATCCCGCTCTTGATTTCATTGAAGGCCAGGACATCCCGGCCCGCCGCGAGGTAGTTGAAGTTGTAGTCCTCGATCAAGAACCTGCCCCCGGGGCCCCTGAGCACCTCAAAGGGAATCAAGTTGAGGTTCCCGTCCGGGGAGATGAAGATCTCCCTGGCCGATCCCAACTCCGGCGTGAGGGGCCGGAAGACGAGATCATGGAGCCGCTGCGCCGCGCCCTTGGCGCCGTCCTGGGGAACCCTGCGCTCGGCCGCGACCTCCGCCTTGAGCCGGGCCACGGCGGCGTCGATCTCGGCCGCATCGCCGAGATCGACCAGGCGGACCTCGCCTCCCTTCCCGGCGTGCAGCACGAACGCCAGGTAGCGGGCCGGCAGCCACCGCCCCCTTCGGCCCTTGGCCCCGAAGTTGAACGTGTTGACCCGGGCGAACTCGATGAGCGCTGCCTGGCCGGGGAGCGCCTGGGCGATCGCTTCCGCATCGGCCGATACAAATTTCTTCTGCAGGGCAAACGCCCGGCTCAAGCGCGTGAGCTGTTCGACCCGTTTCTCCTTTTCGCGCTCCAGATTCTCCATCCGTTTCCGGTAGGCGTCCAGGTTCTCCTTTTCCGGCTGGCTGAAGGCGAGCGTGGACAAGCGGGCCCTGACCCGCTCGAGTTCCTGAAAAATCCTCAGCGCCTCGGGGTCCTCATAGTAAATCAGGCCCTCGTAAAGGCGTTTCTGGGTCTCCAGCACCAACCCCTTGCGTCTGATCCAGGTTTCGAATGCGTGTTTGACCGCCGGCGCCTGCGCCCGCATGTGCTGAGACACCAGGCTGAGGAAAGTATGCAGGCTTTGCTCCTTGGTGGTCAGATACTTGATTTTCAAATCCTCCGAAGGGATATCCATCACCTGATCGAGCACCACCTGGTTGACCGCCTGTGCCTTAAGGCCGAAGACAAAAGCCCCCGGGTAATCGTTCAGCGCGCCGCGCAGCGCAGCCAGGCTGTCAAAGCAAACGGCCACCTTGGGGTGATTCGGACCGAGCGCTTTTTCGTAAATGCTCAGGGCGCGCGTGTACCAGGCCTCCGCCTTCCCATAATCTCCGGTCGCCTGGGACAGCTTGGCCAGATAAAACAGGCTGTGAGCCACCTGAACGTGGTTCGCCCCGAAAGCTTTTTCCCGGATGGCCAAAGCTCGGCGGTAACAACCGGCCGCCTCGCTGAAGTTGCCCAAGGCATAGTAGGCCCATCCCATCCCGTCCAGGCAGTTGGCCGCTTCGGGGTGTTCCGGTCCAACGGTTTTTTCGGTTATGTCCAGGGCTTGGCGGTAGCGCTGCAAGGACTGGCGGTAATCGCCGGCTGACGCATGCAGCGCCCCCATCTTCTCCTGGGCCCACGCCACTCGCGGGTGGATGGGGCCGTAAGATTTTTCCAGGATACCCAGGGCCTGCCGCTGCAGCTGTTCGGAACGCTGGGTGTTCCCCAATATGCTGTACAACCCGGCCAGGTTGCTCAGGCACTGGGCCGCAGCGGGGTGCTGGACTCCGATCGATTTCTCATAGACCTCCAGCGCTCGTTTGTAGAGGGTCTCGGCCTGGGCGTATTTTCCCATCATCACATAGATCAACGCAAGGTTGCTCAAATTTCTGGCAAGCAGGGGGGTATCGGGTCTGGAGGGCTTTCTCACGGATGGCCAGCGCCCGTCGGGCGAGGGCTTCGGCTTCCGGTAGATCGCCCAGGTGTTTGCGGATTTCGGAAAGATTGTCCAGACACACGGCGACACGCCAATGATCCGGCCCGAGGGCTTGCTGGCTCATGGCCAGCGCCTGCTGGTTGAGGGCCTCTGCGGATCGGTAATCGCCGGTGAACAGCTTCAACCGACCCAGGCTGGCCAGACAGGCCGCCACATCCGGGTGGTTCGCACCCAGGGCTTTCTCGCGGAGCTCACGCGCCTTCTGCAGCAGCGGTTCCGCCCGCGCATAGTCCCCCTTGATGACGTACAGGTCGCCCAGGTTGAGCAGGCTGACGGCGATGGTGAGGTTGCCGGGTCTCTTGGCTTTTTGTTTGATGTCCAGGGAGCGCAGATAGGCTTGTTCGGCCTGATCGTAATCTCCGAAGTGACTGTGAAGCAGACCCAGTTGGTTCAGCCAGATCGCCGTCTGAAGATGGTCAGGCCCGAGCTCCTTTTCACTCTGCGCCACCCTTTCCTGCGCCAAACGAACAGCATCCTGGAAGTTGCCTTCCTCTTTCAGCGCCAGAAACTCTTCGTCCACGAACCTGGCCCTTTCGGCCTTGCCGGGTTTGACCGAAGTCTGCGTTGGAGTTTGGCTTGGGGACGAAGGCGGGGAAGGCGCGGCGCACGCCGCCAACAGGAGCACCATCCAAATACGGCAGGCTCTAAAAACGCTTTGAGCTCGCATCCGGCACCCCTTCGGTAAAAAGGGGAATGTGAGGAAAAACCAACCTCCAGCATGGCGTCTCCCGGCCGGCTTGAGAATAAAGGCGGCGGAGACCTGTTGCAGCCGATGCTACAAATTTTATTCGATCCTGATGGCTTTTAGCAAGCGAATTAGGAGCAGAGCCCTCAGCGGTTGTGGCAGGCAACGAAACGGCCGGGGAAAAGCTCGCGGAAGGCGGGGGGATCGGACCGGCAGATCTCGCGGCTCTCCCGGCAGCGGGGGTGAAAACTGCAGCCGGCCGGCGGGTGGACCGGGCTCGGCACGTCGCCGGTCAGCAGGATGCGGTTCTTGGGCGCCCTGGGGTCCGGGACCGGCGCCGCCGAGAGCAGCGCCTGGGTGTAGGGGTGCAGCGGCTCGCGGTAGAGATCCTGCTTGGAGGCCAGTTCAACGAGGCGGCCAAGGTACATCACGGCCACCCGGTCGGAAATGTACTCGACCAGGCTCAGGTCGTGCGAAATGAAGAGGTAGGTGAGATTGAACTGGGACTGCAGTTCCTTGAGCAGGTTGATCACCTGCGCCTGGATCGACACGTCCAAAGCCGAGACCGGTTCGTCGGCCAGAAGCAGCATCGGGTTCAGGGCCAGAGCACGGGCAATGACGATGCGCTGGCGCTGGCCTCCCGAGAACTCGTGGGGGTAACGGCGGGCGTGCTCGGGCAGAAGCCCGACCACCTTGAGCAGCCAGGCCGCCCGCTCCTGCCGCTCCGCCGGGGTGCCCACGCGGTGGATGTCGAGGGGCTCGGCGACGAGGTCCCCGATCTGCCGCCGGGGGTTGAGCGAGGAGTAGGGGTCCTGGTAGATGATCTGGGCCTCGCGGCGGAACTGCTTCAGGCGCGGCGGGTCGAAGGCGGCGATGTCCTCGCCGTTGAAGAGCACCCGGCCGGCCGTGGGGTCCTCCAGCCGCAGCAGCGCCCGGCCCAGAGTGGACTTGCCGCAGCCGCTTTCCCCCACCAGGCCGAAGACCTCGCCCGCCGCCACGCTGAGAGACACATCCGCCACCGCCAGCACCCGGCCTCGGCGGCGCGAGAACCCCGCCCCCTTCAGTGGGTAGTGCTTGGCGACATGTTCAGCGACCAGAATCGGCTGCGCCATGGCTCACCTCCAGCGGCTTCCAGCAGCGGGCGTGGTGGCCCGGGGCGATCTCGCGCCACGGCGGCTCCTCGCCGCAGGCCTCGTGCCGCCGGGAACAGCGATCCTGAAAGGCGCAGCCCGGCGGCAGGTTCGCCAGGCTCGGCACCACCCCCGGAATGGGCTTGAGGCCACCGGCCCGGCCGCCGACCCGCGGCAGGGAGTTGAAAAGCCCGACGGTGTAAGGGTGCACGGGCCGGCTGAACAGCTCATCCACGCCGGCGCTCTCGACGATCTTGCCGGCGTACATCACCGCTACGTTGCGGCAGATCTCGGCCACCACCCCCAGGTCGTGAGTGATGAGGAGCACCGACATGCCGAACTCCTGCTTCAGGCGGGCGATCAGGTCCAGGATCTGGGCCTGGATGGTGACGTCGAGGGCCGTACTCGGCTCGTCGGCGATCATGAGCACCGGCCGGCAGGCGAGCGCCATGGCGATCATCGCCCGCTGGCGCATGCCGCCCGAGAACTGGTGCGGGTAGTCGTCGAGCCGGGCGGCGGGCTCGGGCATGCCCACCAGGCCGAGCGTGCGGGCCGCCTCGGCGCGGGCCTCGGCGCGGCTCATGCCGCGATGCTTGCGGAGGACCTCCTCGATCTGGAACCCGATGGTGTAGACCGGGTTGAGCGAGGTCATGGGTTCCTGGAAAATCATAGAGATGCGGTTGCCGCGGATCTTTCGGATCTCCGCCTCGCTCAGCTCGGCCAGGTCCTTGCCGTCGAACAGGATGCGGCCCGCGGCGATGCGGCCCGCCGGCTTGGGCAGCAGCCGCAGGATCGAAAGGGCCGTGACGCTCTTGCCGCAGCCGCTCTCCCCCACCAGTCCGAAGGTCTCCCCGGCGTGCAGCTCGAGGTCCAGCCCGTCCACGGCCTTCACCACCCCGCCCCGGGTCTGGAACTGGGTCTTGAGCCCGATGATCTGGAGAACCGGATCGCTCACGCCGCGCTCCTTCACACCGACCTCAGCGAGGGGTCCAGCACGTCCCGCAGGCCGTCGCCGAAAAGGTTGAACCCGAGCACCAGCACCAGGATCGCCGCGCCGGGGAAGGCCGCCACGTGCGGGGCGATCTGGATGTACTGCCGGCCCTCGCTCAGCATGGCGCCCCACTCCGGCTGGGGCGGCTGGGCGCCGAGCCCGAGGAAACCGAGGGCCGCCGCCTGCAGCACGGCGGTGCCCATGCCGAGCGTGGCGTAGACGATGATCGGCGGCAGCGCGTTCGGCAGGATGTGCCGCCCCAGGATGCGCGCATGCCCGCCGCCGAGGTGGGCGATGGCCTGGACAAAGAGCTGCTCCTTGAGGGAGAGCACGCTCGCGCGCACGATGCGCGCGTAGTGGGGGATGTAGACGATGCCGACCGCCACCATGGTGTTGGGCAGGCTGGGGCCCAGGATGGCCGTGATGAAGATGGCCAGCAGGATCGCCGGAAAGGCGAGCAGCATGTCCATCAGCCGCATGATGAGGCTGTCGGCCCGGCCGCCGAAATAGCCGGCCACCAGCCCCAGGAGGGTCCCCGGCAGAAGCGAGATCGACACCGAGATCAGCCCGATCAGGATCGAGATGCGCGCCCCGTAGATCACCCGGCTGAAGATGTCCCGGCCCAGGCTGTCGGTGCCGAACAGATGCGCTTCGCTGGGCCCCTGCAGACGATCCAGGGGGGTGGGCTTGAGGGGGTCATACGGAGCGAACGTCGGGCCGATAACGGCCACCAGCAGCACCACGGCGATCAGCCCCATGCCGAACGCGGCGCTGCGGCTGCGCAGCAGATCCTGGAAGGTCTCCCACCTACGCATGGACGCGGATCCTCGGGTCGAGCACCACGTAGACCAGATCGACGATGAGGTTGATGAAGGCCATCAGCCCGGCAAAAACGAGGATGCAGCCCTGCACGGCCGCATAATCCCGAGCCATGAGGGAATCCACCACGTAGCGGCCCAGGCCGGGCCAGGAGAAGATGGTTTCGGTCAGCACGGCGCCGCCCAGCAGCAGCCCGAGGTTCAACCCCAGCACGGTCACGACCGGCAGGAACGCGTTGCGCAGGGCGTGGCGCAGGATGACCACGGCTTCCCCCATGCCCTTGGCGCGCGCCGTGCGCACGTAGTCCTTGTTGAGCACCTCGAGCATCGCGGAGCGGGTGATGCGGGCGACGATCGCCATGGGAATGGTCGCGAGCGTGAAAGCGGGCAGCACCAGGTGGTGCAGCGCATCGAGAAAATCGCCGAACTCGCCGGCCAGCAGGGTGTCGACCAGCATCAGGCCGGTGACCACCTCCGGTTCGCTGCCCATGCCGATCCGGCCCATCATGGGCATGATCGGAAACATGACGGCCAGAAGGTACATCAGCATGAGTCCCAGCCAGAAGATCGGCATGGAGACCCCGATCAGGGCCATGAACATCGAGCCGTAATCGAAGATGGAATACTGCCGCACCGAGGAGATTACGCCCGCCGCGATCCCGACCAGGGAGGCGATCAGCATGGCCGCCACCGTGAGCTCCAGGGTCGCCACCAGCCGCCCGCCGATCTCAGCGGCCACCGGTGCGCCGTTGCGCAGGGAATTGCCCAGGTCGCCCTGGAGGATGTTCGCGAGGTAGATGCCGTACTGAACGGGATAGGATTGATCAAGGCCCATCTGGGTCCGCAGGCGCGCCAGGTCTTCCGCGGTGGCGAATTCACCCAGCAGCAGGCGCGCGGGGTCGCCCGGGATCATCCGCAGCATCAGAAACACCAGCACGGACACCCCGAGCATGATCAGGGTCAGGTGGAACAGGCGTTTGGCGATGTAACCGATGGGCATGGGAGGGGCAATGCCTAAAATGCCTATAGTGAGCTAAAGTGCCTAAAATTGAGTGCCGCTTGGCGTCCTGGCGTAATCGTCATCGTGGCTGGAAAACCGCTCCCACCCCGCGCCTTCCAAGCAAGTTGCCATGTCCCCTGTGGGAGCGGCTTTCCAGCCGCGACGATCGAGGCTGAAAGCCTCTCCCACAAAAAACAAACTCGCTGGCTGATACGGTGACGCCGGGCGTCATGGCCCGTTAAATACCCAGGCACTCGAGTATCCAACCACTTCAGTGAACCGCTTCGCGCGAGGCCCCGAGTTCAAGGCGCACAAGCCCCGCGGCACGAGGCGTACTGCGAGTACGCCGCAGTGACCGCGGGGCGACGTGCAACGCCGAAATCGGGCCTCACGCGAAGCGGTTACTTGTCTTTCGAGACCATCTGGAACGAGTTGAGCCCATTCGGCCGAAGAGGCACGTCGTGCAGCTTCTTGCTGTAGCAGCGCACGTTCAGAGTATGTACCAGCGGCGCCCAGGGCGCTTCAGCATTAAAGATCTCCTGCGCCTTTAAATAAATCTTGGTGCGGTCGGCCTTATTAAAGGTCTTCTGGCCCTTCAGACAGAGATCCGTGAATTCGACGTTCTTCCAGAAAGCGATGTTGGCCGCCCCCGGAGGCTTGGCCAAGTCGGCAGACAGCAGCCCATAGAGGAAGTTGTCCGGGTCGGCATTGCCGCCCAGCCAGCCCAACATGCACATCTCGTGCTCGCCGCTGCCGACCTTCTCTAAATAGGCGCCCCACTCGTATCGGACGATCTTGGCCTTGACGCCGACGGCCGCGAAATAGGCCTGGAGCAGTTCGGCCGTCTTCACCGGGTCGGGCATGTAGGCGCGCGAGACCGGCATGGCCCACAGTTCGATCTCAGTGTTGAAGTCGAACTTGGCCTCGGCCAGCAGTTTCTTGGCCTTGTCCGGGTTGTAGTCATAGGGCTTGACGGCGTCGTTGTAAGCCCAGATCGACGGCGGGAAGGGGTTCTTGGCCGGGATGGCGAGCCCCGCGAAAATGGTTTTGATCAGCGTATCCCTGTCGATGGCGTGGCTCAGGGCCTGGCGCACCTTGGGGTCCTTCAATCGCGGCTTTTCAGTGTTGAAGGCCAGATACCCGACATTGACGCTGGGCCGCTCGATGACCGTCAGCTTGGGGTTCTTCCTGACCAGGGCGATCGAATCCGGGTCGAGGTCGTCGGCGATGTCCACCGTCCCGGACTGCAGCGCCATCAGGCGCGCCGAGGGCTCCGGGATGGATTTGAGCACGATGCGCTCCACCTTGGCCTTTTCGCCCCAGTAGTCGTTGTTGCGCTCGAGCACGATCTGGTCGCCTTTGGTCCAGCTCTTGAACTTGAAAGGACCGGTGCCTACCGGGTTCAAGCCGATCTTGTCCTTGTAGTCGGCCATGGCCTTGGGCGAGACGATCGGGCAGAGCCAGAGCGCCAGGTTGTTCAGCAGCGGCGCATAGGGCTTGTCGGTGATCAGCGCGATCGTGTAGTCGTCGATGACCTGGATGTCCTTCACCGGCCCCAGGGACATTCCGACGTACTGCCACTTGCCGTAAGCATTGTAGGGGTGCTGTTTGAAGATCACCCGGGCGAAGGAGTCGTAGACCGCGCGGGCGTTGAAGGGGTAGCCGTCGTGGAACTTGACGCCCTTGCGCAGCTTGAAGGTCCATGTGAGGCCGTCGTCGGACACCTTCCAGGACTCGGCCAGCTGCGGCTCGACGTTCATCGAGTCCTTGCCGAAGATGACCAGGTTCTCGAGCACCTGGATGCCGGCCTTGATGGACTCGCCGTCCGTGGCCTGGGCCAAGTCGAGCGACACCGAATCGCCGCCGCGGCCCCAGATGAGGGTCCCGCCGGTCGCCTTGTCGGCGCACCAGCCGCCAGCGGGCAGGAGGCAGAGAACCAAAATCGAACCGATCACGAGTTTGCGCATACACCCTCCTCTTTTTTGTGTTTTCATCATTCCTGTGGACTGGCTTCTGCTTGAATCCCGAGGTCTTTTTTGGGGCAGCCACGATGCTCAGTAGCGCAACAGATCGCGGCTGAAAGCCGCTCCCACAAAAAAACGGAACGATCGCCAGAAAGTTGAATCAGGTTTTAGCTTAATTCCGCAGGCTCTGCAACATTTAAGGGTGGGTTTTTGGTGTTTCGTTGTCTCAGCCCTCAATGCTCAGTCCTGAAGATTTTTTCCCGGCCTTCCACTCCAGACAGATCCCGCCATGCGGGATCTGTCGGCGCACCAGTTTTCCGCGGGCCTGCCTTCCTAACCATTTCAGCAGCGCCTTGGCCGCCGTCAGGTGGGCCCGCGCACAAAGCTCCAGCAGGCGGCCGGAAACCACCTCGTCGGTCACCTCGGTGACGATCTCGGAAACCGTAACCGGAAACCGCTGCACGCCGAAGTTGAGCCCCGCAAGCCGCTTTTCGCTCGGCAGGACCGTCAGGCCAGGCCCGCCCGTCGGAGGGAACACATCCGGCTCCCATGCACGAGCATAGCGGACATATCGGTCCTTCAGCTCGCGGTCCAGTTTTTGGATATCGCGATCCGCGCTGATGGCCCGGTCCATGGCTCTGGAAATCTGCCTTGCCGGCCCATGGCCGGCGTGGGAAGGCTCCTCGATGAAAGGCACGATCGCATAGATGAACGCCCGCGGGATCCAGAACTGCCGGAACCGGCCGGGCGCGTAGCCCGAGAAGGGCTGCTCCCACTCGTGGCTGGGGACGCCGTGGGCATCCAGGACGAGAAGCGGCAGCCAGCGCCGCCACAGGAGCGGCTTGACCCGGGCCTCGGGAAACCTCGGCTGCTCCAGGAAATAGTCGCCGTACCACTCCACCCCCAGGGCGTTGTAGCGCGCTGCGTGCAGCTTGTGGTCCTCGCAGCCGGGCAGAAGCTCTTCAAGGGTGGCGACCCCATCCGCGTTTTCGAGCGGGACGATGGCAACGTTCACCCGCTTGAGGGCCTCACGCCCCCAGGGCGCAGCGGCGAGCTCCCAGGCAAGCTGCAGGGCCGCACTGGTGCTGGAAACCTCGTTGGCATGGTGCCGGGCGTTCATGAGCAGGGTCGGTTTGAGCAACCGGGCGCGAGCGAGCGAGACAAGACCCCCGCCGCACGATAGGACCGCCTCCAGTGCCCAGATGCCGCGGCCCTGCCAAGTGGTTCCGGCCTGCCAGGCCTCGAGGTGGGGCAGCTGCGCCAGCCGCCCGACCCATCGTTCCACCTCTCGCATGGAAAGACGCCGGTCAAGAGGCGGTGCGGGCATCCGTGCTGCCCTGGGCTTTTGGCCGGCGGCCGGCCGGGGCCGCGCCGTTCGAAAGACGTAACCGCTCTTGCGGGAGTCCAGGCTCACGTCCAGGCCGCGGGCGCGCGCCGCCCGGCAAACATCGACGGCCGCACCCTTCATCGCATCATCACCGCCGGCCTCGATCGAGAACGCCAGCCGGCCCGCCTCCATTCCGACGGCCGTGACCCTATCGGCCGATCCTTGGGCCGCGAGGCGTGGCGCCGATGCCTTTGTGAAAGGTCGTGCTTGAAAAACGACAGCTGGTCTCCCCCCGGCGCAGCCGCCGAAACCCGCGGCAGGATCCGTCCGAACTGGCTTTCGGCCGGCAGCCCGTGTTTCTCGGCGAAAAGCCGGAAATGATCGAGCAGCACGAAATAAAGGTCCTCGTGCAGGGCTTCCAGCGGCGCGATGCGCTCCTCGCCGATCCCCAGGCGCTCGTCGGTCTCCGGGATGCGCACATCGATGGCCGCCTCTTCCCAGAACGCCGGTGGCAGGCCCCCGCCGTCGGCAATTCTGTCGGCCATGGCGTTTTCGAGCGCCGGCAGGATGCTCTCCTGAAAGAAGCGCCAGAAGCGCTCGCGGTCGGTAGGGAGACTCTCGTCCACAAGCACGCGGCCGGACTGAGTCAGCCGGATCCCCCCTGTGCACGGGTGCACCCATCCCGACTCCGGGTAGCCGGGAAGGTACGGCAACCGGCTCACCCGCGGCGTGAATCCCGCTCGGTATACCCGGGCTCCGTCGCGGTCCCAGGCCGTGACGACATAGGCCTCGCGCAGCCGGCCGCGCATGGAAAGCCGCACCCTTTCCAGGGGCAGCCCCAGGACGGCTGCCAGCAGGTCCGGCCCGGGATAGAGCTCCTGCAGCCAGCGGGATTGCATCTCGAGGGCCGGCGGATCGGCCGCGAACTCACGGAAGGCGATCCGCACGCGATCCAGTCGGGGAATGGCTTCGAGCGCCGGCTGCACGACCTCCCGCAGCCACGATAGCCCGGGCTTGTAGGCGTTCAGGACGACGATTGCGGGCGCATATCCCTTGGCGCGCAGGACGCGCGCGATTTCGCGCCGCACCTGCGTCCTCACCTTCCTGGGTTTGCTGATCAGGGCCAACCCCTGGATGGCGGCACGGCCCGGCGGAACGCGGCGCACGGTCTCGATCAGACGCTCGGTCTCCGAGCGCCAGGCCAGCCGCCGCCGGACCGAGGCCGACGCAACCCGGGCCGCAGGCGGCGCTCCCGCAGCGATCATGGCCAGAAGCCCGTCGATGCGGCCGCGCAGGCGCCGGACTCCCTCGCCGGCCGGCCCGTCTGCGGCAAAGCCGATGCTCACCCAATCCTGAAGCAGGCCCGCCAGACTGCGCGCATCTCCGCAGGCCCGGACGACGACCCCGCTTGCGTTCTCTCCCTTATCCACGGCCAGGCGAGCGCCGCGCCCGGGGCGCTCCTCGATCCGCAACACCACCCCGCCCGCCCGGCCCGGCCCGGAAGCGGCCTGCGGCAGTTCCACGCGCGTGGCCTCCAGCGCGGCGCGGACAACCGCTTCCGATAGGGCGAGTCCGACCTGAAAGGAAAGCCTTTGCCGGGGAAGCTCGATGGAAAGGGCGAGGTCTTTGGCGCGGGGGCTTTCGGCGCAAACGCGATATAGCGTACCCGCCAGGTCCAGCAGATCGAAACGCTCGACACCCGGCTTCTCAGCCACAGGGCTCGCTGGCGATAGGTGAAAACGGCCGGTCGCTTTCCCTTGCTGGTCAAAGGCCTCTATCATCAAGGTTTCACCTTTCGCAACCCGCAGTGACGACCACGGCCTGAGCACGCCTCGCGACCGGCCGAAATGCACGGCCAGGGTGTAAAGCACATCGGCTATGCATGCCGCCGAACGGCCGGCCAGATGAACCGTACGGCCCGACCGCCGCAACTCAGCCCCGCAGGAATGGCGCTTCGATGGCCGGTGGACGACGAGCGCGGCCTCGTCTGCGGTCACGTGCTGCACGGCCTTAACGACCGGCAGATCCAGCGCGATCGCCTCACACGCCAGCCGCGCCGCGAGGTTCAGGATCTGCGCCCAAACGCCGGCAGCGGAAAGCCCGGGCTCGACACCGATGCAAACCTTCAGCCGATCCGGATACCCGTCGCCGTTTTCATCCGCGACGATGCCTGGCGGCCCGAAGAGACTTTCGAGCGCCAGGGGATGTAGTGTCCTATCAGAAGCCATAAAACCCTGTCTTGTCCGTCGAGGAAAATTGATGTCCCTGGAATAGAATCAATGGTAGGGCAATAGCAGAGCTTTGATTTTATGACAAGCAAGCGGGGACCTGGCCTCGGAACCCAAGCGCAGGTTCAATCATTGATTCAATGGATATTACTTCTTTATTGCAAGCTTTCGGAGAATTGATGTATATCCGAAGTATCGCAGATCTGCGTACCTTGTGATATTTCCGGAATTGGGGTCAACTTTAACTTAAGAACTGGCTAAAAAGTTGGGAGAAGGTAAACTGTAAGATAGCAATTCTTTGGATAATCGAATAAGGGGGTTTCCAATCGTCTTTTTATTTGCTCCAATTTAATCGACTTTCACTTCTATTTTTTGTAATAATTATAGCAGACTCTCGAACAACTCGCACCTTCATGCTTGAATCCAATAGAGGGGGCTGCCATGCAAAACCGACGCGCCCATCAGATCAGACTGCTTGCGAATATCTTCTTTCTTGCGGGCTTAATTTTGTCTGGCTGCGTACTCCCTGTTCAAACTGATCGGGACAAATCGCCTTTTCAAGCAGATTCCAGCCCGGCGGCCAAGGAACTCCCGGCGGCGCCGATGTTGCGGCTTGAAACCGGTATGCACACCGCCCCGATTTTGCGCATTGATGTCGACCGCGACCAGCGCTATCTGGTCTCAGGCTCTGAGGACAAGACCGTGCGCATCTGGGAGGCCGCAACGGGTCGGCTGCTGCGCACCCTGCGGGTCCCGCTGGGCGAAGGCACCCTGGGCAAGGTCTCTGGCGTGGCGATCTCCCCTGACGGTGCATCCGTGGCTGCAGGAGGCTATACCGGATATATAAAAAAGGGGGGGTATGAAATTTATATTTACGGTCGTGAAAGCGGAGAGATCCGACATGTCATCGGCGACCTGCCCAATGTTATACACCACCTGAAATTTTCCCCGGATGGCAGATATCTGGCGGCGACACTATGGGGTTCAAGCGGCCTGCGGGTTTACGAAACAACGAATTACAAGCAAATAGCCGCGGACACGCATTATGGGCGTGGCAGCTTTTGGGTGGATTTTGATTCCTCCGGGCGCCTGGTGACAACCTGCAGTGATGGTAACATCCGTCTCTACGGCAGCGATTTTCGCCTGATTCAAAAAAGGCCGGCACCCGGCGGGAAATTTCCTTTTGGCGCGGCTTTTTCACCCGACGGCCGACAGATCGCTGTCGGCTATGAGGACTCCACGCGGGTGGATGTGCTTTCCGCCGAGACGCTCGAGCTGCGCTTTTCAGCCGACACCGCCGATGTGAATAACGGAAATCTTTTTACAGTCGCCTGGTCGCAGGACGGCCGCTTCCTTTTCGCCGCCGGGAGATACACCCGAGAAGGCTTTAATTTTATTCGCCGCTGGTCGGAGACCGGTCGGGGCGGTTTCACCGAGTTCAAGCTGACCCGCAGTACAGTCTTCGGCCTCAAATCCCTTTCAACCGGCGGGTTGGCCGTCGGAACAGCAGACCTGCTCGCGGTCCTGTCCGCAGACGGCAAGCCCCTCTGGCAGCAGCGAAGCATCAGCGCCGACTTCCGCGAGCATGCAATCCGCCTCTCCCCAAACGGGGATACCGTGCAATTCGGCTACGAGCTAGGGGGCAAGCGGCCGGCGCGGTTTTCCTTGACCGCCTGGCAGCTTGAACTCGACCCGGCTGCAGACAGCCGCCTTGCCGGGCCGCTCACGACAGCCCCGGGCCTACAGATCACCGACTGGGGGTGGAAATTTAACCCCAAGCTGAACGGCACCTCGCTTGCGCTTCCGCAACATGAACGGTCATGCAGTCTATCCATCGCGCCGGATAAAAAACGCTTCCTGCTCGGCACGTATGTGAGCCTGAGGCTGTTCGACTCAACCGGCAAACAGATTTGGGAACTCGCTATCCCGTCGGTTGCTTGGTCGGTGAACATCAGCGGGGACGGCAGGCTCGCAGTGGCCGGTTTAGGCGACGGGACCCTGCGCTGGTACCGAATGGCCGACGGCAAGGAGCTCTTGGCGCTTTTCCCCCACAGGGACGGCAAGCGCTGGGTGGCCTGGACGCCGCAGGGTTTCTATCAGGCCTCGGCCGGGGCCGAGGACCTGATCGGTTGGCACCTCAATCAGGGCAGCCAGAAGGCGCCGGATTTCTACAGCGCCTCCCGCTTCCGTTCCACATACTATCGGCCGGATGTGATCGACCGGGTGCTCGCTACTATGGACGAGGCCGTCGCGCTTCAGCAGGCCAACGCGGAGGCCGGCCGCAAGCAGGTAGCCGAGGTCTCGGTGCGCGATAAGCTCCCTCCGGTGGCAGCCATCCTTTCTCCTGCGGACGGATCGGAGGTGTCCGCGAGTCCCGTGAAGATGCGCTACTCCGTGCGCAGTCCAGAACCACTCACCGGGCTAAAGGTCCTGGTGGAGGGTCGGCCGGTCGCTGTTGAAGGGATTGGTAAAACGTCCAAGGAGAGCGGGGAGCTGTCCATCCCTATTCCGTCCAGGGATTGCGAGGTGTCGGTCATCGCCGAGAACCGCCATGCGGCGAGCGAGCCGGCCACGATCCGGTTGCGCTGGAAGGGGACCGCTTCCAAGGACGAGTTTGAGATCAAGCCCAAACTCTATGTCCTTGCCGTGGGGGTGAGCACGTACCAGGATGCGGATCTACGTCTGGACCTAGCCGCCAAAGACGCACTGGACTTCGGCGCAGCCTGGAACGATCAGAGGGGACGGTTATATAGCGGCGTAGAAGTGCGAACGCTGACCGACGCACAGGCCACCAAGGGAAATATCCTGGATGGTCTGGAGTGGGTCCAGCGGCAGATGACGGCCCATGATGTCGCCGTGATGTTCTTCGCCGGGCACGGCATCAACGACCCCACGGGCGTCTTCTACTTCCTCCCGGTGGACGCGGATCTGGAGAAGCTCAAGCGGACAGGGATCTCCCAATCCGATATCACCTCCACGGTGGCCAACATCGCGGGCAAGGTGCTCGTGTTCATGGATGCGTGCCACTCGGGGAATCTGACGGGCAAGTTGAAGCGCCGTGGGGTGGTGGTTGTCACCTCGGTGATCAACGAACTGGCCAGCGCGGAGAACGGGGCCGTGGTTTTTTCCTCGGCCACGGGCAGACAGTACGCTCTGGAGAACGTGGAGTGGGGAAATGGGGCCTTCACCAAGGCGCTGGTGGAAGGCATCCGAGGGAAGGCTGACTTCAAGTCCACGGGACGCATCACAGTGAACATGTTGGACCTCTATGTGTCCGAACGGGTCAAGGAGTTGACCCAGGGGCAGCAGACCCCGACCACGGCCAAGCCGCCTAACGTGCCGGACTTCCCGGTGGCCTTGCTGCGATGAGCTCCGACGCACTTTAAGTATCGTGCTATTAAAAATTGGGGCCGGAAAAAACATTCGGTATCGACCGGCCCTCAGACCTCTTCACGGGTGGTTTTTATTCCAGTGATACATCAACCGACTTATCACCGGAAGACCCTTTCTGAGATAGTTTCAGGAAATCTCAGGAGCCGATAGCCTATCAGTTCTAAGTCCAGATTTTATATTACATTCAGCAGGGAATCTGAAGGGGTTTTATACGGACAAGAACAAAGAAATCCGAGTCTTATGCGGGTCCATCTCATTATTGTTAGGCCCTGACCGAATCTATTCACACCCGTAAGGAAATTTTTCACAATGGACATCCCCCGGATATTCAACATCACTGAAAGTGCTCACCGCATCCACAACCCGATCACACCCGAAAAGCTCGCCACTCTCGGCGCGGCGCTGCGTCTGGAATCGGGGGCTCGAGTGCTAGACCTCGGCAGCGGTTCGGGGGAGATGCTGTGCACCTGGGCACGCGATCACGGCGTCATCGGCACCGGCATCGACATGAGCCAGTTGTTCACCGATCAAGCGAAACTCCGTGCTGTAGAACTCGGCGTCGCCGATCAAGTCAAGTTCATCCATGGCGATGCTTCCGGCTATGTCTCTGACGAGAAGGCCAGTGTGGCAGCCTGTGTCGGTGCCACTTGGATCGCCGGGGGAGTCATCGGCACTATCGAGCTTCTGGCGCGGAGCCTGCGGACCGGAGGGATCATCCTCATCGGCGAGCCCTACTGGCGGCAGTTACCGCCGACGGAAGATGTTGCCAAGGCGTGTCTTGCCAACTCAATCTCCGATTTTCTCATGCTTCCAGAACTTCTCGCGTCTTTCGGCCACCTTGGCTACGACGTCGTTGAAATGGTTCTGGCTGACCAAGACGGCTGGGACAGATACGAGGCGGCCAAATGGCTCACCATGCGCCGATGGCTTGAAGCCAATCCCGACGACGAGTTCGCGAAAGATGTTCGAGCCAAACTGACCTCGGAACCCGAGCGCTACGCCGCTTACACGCGTGAATACCTGGGCTGGGGTGTGTTCGCGCTGATGCCGCGGTGATGCGTTGGCGCATCCGGCGGATCGTCAACGGCTGTGCCGCGCAACAGCTGGTGGCTCGTGAAGATGTGATTGCGCCTGAATTCATTTCTTATGGTCTGGTTATCCGTGCAATCAACAGAAAGCCTGTCTCGGGCAGGCCTAACAATTCATTCAAGCCGACGCCGCTTCGCGGCGCGGCTTAATTCAGGCGTTGAGAATATCACCGCAAACTCGACTTTCAAGAACGATGTGTTTGTGACAGCCCTGTACGTAATAAATCCTGTTCTTCAAAGCTACGGCTATTCAAATCATATCCCACTCCTTTCGCTGTGCAATCTCTGTTTTCGATTTCGCTAAATGTTGTCGCGAAACGGTGAAGAGAAGAGGGAAAGCCCTCCCTGCTGAAAGACGAGCGACTGTTCCGTGAGTGTAAGGAGCCGGACCGCGCAAATTTGCTGCGGCGGGCCCGGCGGGTGGGGCCGTTGACTCCGGAGTCTTTAATCGTTAGGATGGATTCATCGTGTGAAGCCGAAGCATTTGGGCTTAAACAGCGGGCGAAAGACTGCCGCGTTAAACGGCGCCCATCGCCGACAGAGGGAAAAGAGGAGGAATCTCATGAAACGAATCTACCGCATCGCCAGACCCGTCAGCCTCGTTCTCGCCGTGTATGTTTTCATGATTTCCGGGCCGAATCAGGCCGCCATGGCCGCCTTGGTCGGCACCGAAACCGTCATGGATGCCGCCCGCGTCCAGAACGCCCGCGAACTGGTCCGCGACCTGATGGCCCGGGAAGACATCCAGGCGGCCCTCGTCAACCAGGGCATCGATCCCCAGGAAGCTTGGGCGCGCGCCGAAGCCCTGTCGGAAGCCGAGGCGGTGCGCCTGGCAGACACGATCGAGAGCCTCCCGGCCGGCGGTTCGAACGCGCTCGCCATCGTCGTCGGCGCCATCCTGATCGTCTTCATCATCCTGCTGATCACCGACATCCTGGGCTACACCAGCGTGTTCCCTTTCACCAAGAAGCACCGCTAAAAAATCAGGGCATGCCCCCTGGGAGGGGCATGCCCTGATTTTTTTCTATGAGTCCCCCATTCTATAGGCCGGGAGTTAAGGTGCGCAACGCCATCCTGTCTGTAATGAACTATCGTTCTCGTGGGAGTGGCTTCCAACCACGATACCATCGCGGCAAGATGCCGCTCCCACAGAAAAGACTACCGACATATCATCTATTTTTTGTCTAATTTTTCCAAGCCGACAGCGCACTTCTCCAGATCGGGACGCTTGTTGATGTCGGAAACCACGATGTCCCGGATGACGCCCTTCTTGTCGATGAAGATCAGCGCCCGCTCGGAAACCCCATCCTTTCGAAGCAGCCCGTATTTAGAGGCGACCGCACCGTGGGGCCAGAAATCCGACAGGACCGGGAACCATAGTTCCGGCCCCATCTGGCGCGTCCAGGCCGACAGCGTGGGGATGCTGTCCACGGTGATGCCGAGCAGGATGGCGTCGTGTTGTTCGAACAGGCCGCGCGCCATGTTGTAGCCCGGCCACTGGTCCGAGCACACCGGTGTAAACGCCGCCGGCACGAAGGAAATCACGACGTTCTTCTTCCCCCGGTACTGGCTCAGTCGGATTTTTTCGCCGGAAATCGATGGCAGGGTGAATTCCGGCGCCGTCTGCCCCACCTTGACCTTCAGCGTACTGTCGATGGGTTTGAGAACCCCTGGGTCGTAGATCATGTCTTTCAGCGTCTGCGCCCCTGCCAAAGCGGGGGCTGCCAGCAATGCGAGCGCCAGGGTAAAACCAACCAAGATCGTTTTCATTGTTGTCCTCCCATGGGAAGGCATGCCGGAACCTCCTTACTGCAGCCCCGAATTGGCCAGCAGCTTTTTGAGCAATTCCTCCGCGTCCTTGCCGCCGCCGAGTTTGGAATAATACACTTTGGGGGCGGTGCCTTTCTGGTTTTTCACGCCGATAAAAAAAGGCGTCCGAACCTCCCCCATGAGCTTGTGGATCTTGAAGTCCGGGTCGGGGAGGAGCGGAAAGGGCACCTTGTAGGTTTTCTTGAAATAATCGACCTCGAAAGCCGAGTTCCCGACGCCGATGCCGAGCATCTTGACCTTGCCCTTGAGGTTCGGGTTGCTCTCGATCTTCTGAAAAGCCTCGTTGATAGAAGGAGCCTCCTTCTGGCAGTGCGGTCAGTACATGTTGAAGATCTCGATGATCACCACCTCGGCGGCGATGTCCCCAACCGCAAACTCCTTCTTGCCGCTCACCCCTAGATAAGCGACATGGCCGGCATCCGCGGGCGCCGGCAGACTGAACGCCGGCAACGGCCCTCCTTCCGCGGGCGGCTGATTTTCCGCCGCAGCGGAAGAGACGGATGCAGCCCCCATCCAGATGGCTAAACATAAAGCAACTCTGAACGTTTTCATCACACCCCTCCTTTCCAAGGAAGTCGCTTCAAAATCCCCCCCCTTCGCCCCTTTGCCAAAGGGGGTGAAAGGGGATTTCGACTCAGCATGGGGACCGCGCTACACGCAATGAACTGCTTCCAAGAACAAATAGGCGGCGTTGTAAGCACCGGCCCTGCGATCATTACCCCCATCCTTATCAAATAAAAAAATCTTTTTAAATGATAAAGAGTTTGGTAAATCTTTGGTGCGCCTCCGCCGAAGGTTTTGGAATTTCCAGCGGTTCGGCAGAAAGGGTCAAACCTCATGAAACGGTCTCTGGCGTTGGGTGTGCTGGGACTCCTTTCGGTTTTGATGTTTTTCCCGGTACCGGAAGCGTTGGTTCACGCGGCGACGGCCCAGGTGGCCGCCGCTTCTGCGCCGCTCGATCTCGGCGGACTGCTCCCTATCTGGAGCTGCATCCCTTTTGTCTGCATGCTGCTGTCGATTGCGCTGATGCCGCTGGCGTTGCCGAACTTCTGGCATCACCACTACGGCAAGGTCTCGATCTTCTGGGCGGCCGCCATGGCAGGCCCGTTCGTGATCGCCTTCGGCGGCACCGCCGTTCACGAAATCGTGCACATCATCCTGGCGGACTACGTCCCCTTCATCATCCTGCTCTGGTCCCTCTACACGGTTTCCGGCGGCATCCTGCTACGCGGCTCGCTGCGGGGGACGCCCGTCGTCAACACTCTGATGCTCCTGACCGGCACCGTGATCGCTTCCTGGATGGGCACCACGGGAGCGGCCATGCTGCTCATCCGGCCTTTCTTGAGGGCCAACGGTTTTCGCAAGAACCGCGCCTTCATGGTGGTGTTCTTCATCTTCCTGGTGGCCAACATCGGCGGCAGCCTGACGCCTCTCGGCGATCCGCCGCTGTTTCTCGGGTTCCTGCACGGGGTCTCGTTTTTCTGGACGTTGAAGATCCTGCCTCACATGCTGCTGGTGGCCGGACTGCTGCTGACGACATATTTCATTCTGGATTCTTACTACTATCGCAAGGAGGGCGCCAAGGACCGCCCGTCCAAGGAGCCCAAGGAACCCCTCAAACTGGAAGGCACTCACAATTTCCTTCTCCTGGCGGGCATCGTCGGCGCCGTCCTTATGAGCGGCGTGGTGAACTGGGGGGAGGTCAACACTCTTGGCGTGCACCGCGGCATCCAGGATTGGGTCCGCGACGGGCTGCTGATCGCCATCGGCGCCCTGTCGCTGCTGACCACGCACGTGGAGGTGCGCGAGGACAACAATTTCACCTGGGCGCCGATCATCGAGGTGGCGCTGCTCTTCATCGGCATCTTCATCACCATGCTGCCCTGCCTGCTGATCCTGAAAGCCGGGCCGAACGGCGCCATGGCATTTCTCATTAAAGCTGTCAATCAGCCCGCCCACTACTTCTGGGCCGCCGGCGCTCTGTCGAGCTTCCTGGACAACGCCCCCACCTATCTGACCTTCTTCAGCACGGCGCTCGGAAGCTTCTACCCGGGCGTGCCGGAGGGCGTGAGCGTAGTGCACCTCATGGGGGAACTGCCGGATTACCTGGCGGCCATCTCGGCCGGCTCGGTCTTCTTCGGCGCCTGCAGCTACATCGGCAACGCCCCCAACTTCATGGTACGCTCCATTGCCGAGGAGGCCGGGACGAAAATGCCGAGCTTTTTCGGCTATGTCGTCAAATACGCACTGGTGTTTTTGATTCCCTGTTTCGTCGTCGTCACCCTGGTGTTCTTTTTGAGGTGAGAAAGGCATGATCCGCCAGTTCTTAGGATCCAACCTCGCGATTGTCGGCGGCGGCCGGGCCTGCAAGGCGTTTCTGCAGTTCCTGACGCACGAGGTCTTCGCGGACCAACAGCCGCAAATATTGGGCGTGGCGGACATCAACCAGAACGCCGACGGAATCCGATACGCGCGTTCCCTGGGCATCCCGGTCTTCGGCGATTACACGGAACTGTTCAAGCTGCAGAACCTGGAAACCCTTCTGGAATTGACCAACAGCCACGCCATCATCGAAACCCTTCGGGACACGAAACCGAAGGCGCTGAGGCTGATCGACCATTTCGAGGCCCGTGCCATCCGCGACCTGCTGATGGCCGAACAGGTCAAGATCGAGTCCTACCGGGAGCTGCAGCAGATTCAAAACCGCCCGGACGCGCTGCAGGAATTCTTATCACGGGTGATGGACCGCTTCGCCGCCATTATCGAAAGGAGAAACCGCCGCTCGCGCGAAATCGAGGTGGAGCTGGTCGGCAAAGAGCGCACCCTGTACCAGATCATTCAGGGCAGCACCATCCCGACCTTCGTGATCAACGCAGAGCATGTCATCACCCACTGGAACCGGGCCATGGAGAAGCTCACCGGCCTTTCCGCGGAGCAGGCCATCGGGACCAATCGCCAGTGGTACCCGTTTTACGACAACCCCCGGCCGTCCATGGCGGACGTCGTTCTCAGCCAGAGCGACGAGAACGAAATCATGCGGCTCTACGGCGGCCGGTGGCGCAAGTCCGCGCTCATCGACGGCGGATTCGAGGCCGAGGCCTTTTTCCCCAACCTGGGCGATGGCGGCAAGTGGTGCTGGTTCACGGCGGCCCCCATCAAATCCCCGGACGGCCGCAATATCGGGGCCATCGAGACCCTCTGGGACAAGACCGAAGACCAGCGCGCCGAGCAGGATCGAGAACGGCACACGGCCGAGTTGAGCGCCCTGGTCTCCGTCTACTCCGCCCTGAACGCGCCGGCGGGGTTGGACGAGCGCATTCAAACGGCCCTGGCGGAGATTCAGCGGCTGATCGGGGCGGATGGGATCTGCCTTTACCTGCTGGCGGAGGACGAGAGCTACCACCTGCGGTTCAGCTGCGGCGTTTCCGAAAAAGCCTGCCGGATCCTTCCCGTCGCCGGCAAAGGCAGCGCCATCCACGATGCGGGCGCTCGACAGCAGTTTACCACCTTCGAGGAGCTTTCCCCGAACTGCAGCGACGAAATCCGGCTGATCGAAGAAGAAAAAATGCAGACGCTGGCCTACATCCCCATCAGCTCGAAGGAAAAACAGACCTTCGGCGTGATCCGCGTCGGCTGCCGGATGCGACAGGGGTTTCCTTCGGGGCTGAAGAACGTGCTGGAGCTGATCGGCAACCGCATCGCGGTCGCCATCGAAAACGCCAACCTGCAGGAACAGGTGGTCCGCTCCGAGGAAAAGTACCGCTCGGTGTTCAACAACGACCCCAACCCGATCTTCATCATCAGCCCGCAGACGTACCAGATTTTGGACACCAACCAAACCGCCGAGGACTGCTACGGCTACGCAAAGAACGAACTGGTGGGGCTCCGGTTTTTCGTATTGGGGGAAGAACACGACGCAGACGTGCGCAACGGCCTTCAGAACATCGAAAAAGGGCAGTCCATCCTTTTTCTGAAGAAACGCCAATATAAAAAAGGGCGGAAGCCCTTTTTTGTGAACATCAACGTCAGCCGCGCCGAATACGGCGGCCGCGACGTGCTGATTGCGACCACCACCGACATCACCGAGACGATCGAAAAAGAGGCCCAGCTGATCCAGGCGGGCAAGATGACCACCCTGGGCGTCATGGCGGCCGGCATGGCCCACGAAATCAACCAGCCCCTGAACGTGATCCAGGTGTCGGCGGACTACATCGTGAAAATGCTCGCCCGCGGACAGGCGTTGGAAACCGAGGAGCTCAAACGCGTGGCCGACGACATCATCGCCAGCGTCGAGCGCGCATCGTCGGTGATCACGCATGTCCGGGATTTTTCGCGACAGGCGGAATTCGCCCGCAGCCGGGTGAACCTGAACGACCCGATCCGGGATGTGTTCAAAATATTGGGGCATCAGTTGAAGGCGCACCGGATCGAAGTCGAGTTGGACCTCGCCCCCGACCTGCCGCCGGTCCTGGCCGATCACAACCGCCTGGAGCAAGTCTTCGTGAACCTCGTCAGCAACGCCATCGACGCCATCGACGAAAAGAGCGAGCACCCCGGCGAAGCCGCCGACAACCAGCGGCGTATCAGAATCCGCTCCTACGACAGCGGCGACCGGGTGGTGGCCGAGGTGGCGGACACCGGCGTGGGCATACCGGAGGATGTCAAGGGCAAGCTGTTCGAGCCGTTTTTCACCACCAAGAAAGTGGGCAAGGGGACCGGCCTGGGGACCAGCATCAGCTACGGGATCGTCCAGGGCTATGACGGCACCATCGAGATCGAGAGCCGGGCGGGCAAAGGCGCCACCTTCCGGCTGACGTTTCCGCGGGCGCGGTGAGCCGGTGGATCGCGCATGACGAAGATACTGCTCATCGACGACGAACCCGACCTGCTGAGGGTTCTGGCGCGCTCCCTGAACGCCGACGGCCACGAGGTGGCCACCGCCTTGGACGGCCCGAAGGGGTTGGACCTGTTCGAAGGGCAGCGCCCGGCCGTCGTGATCACCGACATCAAGATGCCCGGCATGAGCGGGATCGAGGTGCTCAAGCGCATCCGGGAACGAGCGCCGGAGGCCGAGGTGATCATCATCACCGGCCACGGGGACATGGACACCGCGGTCGAGGCGCTGCATTTCGGGGCCTCCGACTTCGTCACCAAGCCGTTCCGCGGCGAGACGCTGGCGATCGCCATCCGGCGGGCCGAGGAAAAGATCGACATCAAGCGTCGCCTCCGGGAATACACCCTCGACCTGGAGGGCAAGGTCGCGGAAGCGACCGTCGAGCTGCGCCGGCGGTCCAATTTCCTGAGCAACCTGATTCGCAGCTCCAACGACGCGATCGTCGCCACCGACGAAAACCTCGTAATCGTGGTCTTCAACCCGGAAGCAGAGCGCATTCTCGGGCTCCGCCAGGAAGACGTCGTCCAGCGCCGCCGGCTTTTTGAACTGCTGCCCGCGGAGCTGGTTGAATTCTTCAGCCGGGCGATGCAAGATACCTGCGCCGGAAGGGAGTGCCCATGGACGGAGGCGGAAATCACCTCCCGGGACGGCGACCGCATCCCCGTCCGATTTTCCGGCAGCGTCCTCATGGAGGGGGACCGCAAGCGGGGCAGCGTGGTCTTCTTCCAGGACCTGCGGGAGATTAAGCGACTGCAGCGGGAGATCGTCCAGTCCGAACGGCTGGCGGCCATCGGCCAGACCGTGGCCGGGCTGGCCCACGGGATCAAGAACATCCTCCACGGACTCAAGGGCGGCAGCCACCTCGTCGACGTGGGAATCGGCGGCAAGGACGAGCAGAAGCTGCGCAAGGGCTGGGACACGATCAAGCGCAGCATCGAGCGCATGTCCAATTTGGTGATGGACCTGCTCTCCTACTCCAAGGAACGCGAACCCGACTACGAGCCGTGCGCCCCCAACGACATCGCTGCCGAGGTGTGCGACCTGATGAAGGCGCGCGCGAAGCAGGGTGGAATCGACCTCGTCCGGGACTTCGATCCGGCGATCGGCCGGGTCTGCATGGACCCCCAGACGATCCACACCGTGCTGCTCAATCTCGTCTCCAACGCGCTGGATGCATGCCTTTTCGACGAGCGGCCGCCCCGGCAGTGGAAAGTCCTCGTCCAAACGGGCTCCGAGGCGAACCGCACCATCCGCTTCGTGGTAACCGACAACGGCGCCGGCATGACCGAGGAGGTCAAGGCCCGGCTCTTCACCTCGTTTTTCAGCACCAAGGGCCAGCAAGGCACCGGGCTGGGGCTGCTGGTGACCCGCAAGCTGATCCAGGAACACGGCGGCCGAATCGATGTGCAGTCCCGGCTGGGAGAGGGAACAACGGTCGTCGTGCGGCTGCCGTACCGGGAGGATGGCCCATCGCGTTGACGGCTTCGTCGAAAGCCCGATCGCTGCATCCCGGGAACAGTCGGCACGTGAGATAAGCGATTCTTACTTTTGAAGGAGGTTCGGCCATGGGGAAAAAGGTCCTGGTCGTGGATGACGACCCCGACGTGCGGTTGTTCAACACAACGGTTGTAGAGGAAAACGGCCACACACCGATCGAGGCCGCCAACGGCGAGGAGGCGCTGCAGATGATCCGCAGCGAAGCGCCGGACCTGGTGATTTTGGACGTGCTCATGCCCCGGCAGAGCGGCATCCGTCTCTACCGCCAGCTGAAGACCGACGCTTCGATGAAGGACATCAAGGTGATGGTGCTCTCCGGCATCAACAAGAAATCCTTTCTGAAATCACAGCAGGCACTGTCGGAATTCGGAGGGGGGGATGTGCCGGAACCGGAGATCTACCTCGAGAAGCCGGTGGATGCGGACGTGCTGGCAGCCACGATCAGGAAAGCCATTGGATAGAGACTTCTTTTTACGACCCTTCGCGAAGACGGGGAACCGAAGATGATCAAGAAAATCCTATTTGTCACCAAGTTCGAGGAGCTGGGTTTCGACGCCATCAAGTCCCTGCTCAGCCTGCGGGAATCCGGCCTGGAGCACATCGTCTTCATGTACGTCATCGAACGTGAGAAGGTCTCCATGCGCCGCGGGGTGGGGTATCAGAAGGATGAAGCGGTCCGCCTGAAGGAGGCCGCCAACATCCGGTTCATCGACTGGGCCGAGCGGCTCTTCGAGCTGGGCATGGAGGTGGGCGTCTACATCCAGGTGGGCGGCATGGCCGCCGAAGTGGCCAAGGCGGCGCGGAAAGAAGAAGCCGACCTGGTGGTGATCGGCCGTTCCGGCAAGAGCTCGCTGGAGCAGTTTTATTCGGGATCGACGGTCACCGAACTCATTCGTCGCCTGCCGGTCCCCACCCTGGTCTACAAACCGGTCCCCGAGAACCCCTTCGCCTTCGGCAAACCCTTCCAGCGCCCTCTCCTGGCCACGGACTGGTCCCCGGCGAGCCGCAAAGCCGTCGACTATCTCATCGGCATGAAGCCGCTGATCGAGGAGGTCCGGGTGGTCCACGTGATCGACGAGAACGCCATCGAAGGCTCCTCGGTCATGGGGGCCCAGAAAGCGCGCAAGGACGCCAAGGCGAAAATGGAGGAGATCTGCGGACGGTTCGAGGCGGCAGGGATTGCGGCGCGCTCCCACGTCTACGTGGGCGCTCCGGCCGAGGGCGTCGAAAAAGCGGCGCGTGAATGCCTGGCGACCACGGTGGCGCTGGGGTCTTCCTCCAAAAGCCGGTGGGTCGAGCGCTGGCTCGGCAGCGTGCCGCAGGAAATCGCCGAGAAGTCGGCCTACCCCACGCTGCTCATACCCCCCGACCGCGAGTGACGGACGCTCACCATCCATGGGATCACCCCCACCCAGCCCCCTGTCTTCATCCGCTCCCCTCCTCTTGCGGGAGGGGCGGGGGAGGGGTAACCAATAACCTCGACCTGATGCAATTCAAATCTGCGGCTGAAAGCGCGGCTTCTCTACCCACACCTGACCACAAAGGACAAACACTATGCCCAGCGTTGTCGACCTCACAAAAGATCTCATCCGCTTCAGATCCATGCACTCCCGGCCGGAGGAAATCCGGAACTGCATGACCTTCATGGAAAACTACCTGGCGCGGCGCAGCGTCGGCTACCGCCGTATCGAGGCAAACGGCGTCCCCACCCTGTTGGTGCTGCGGCCGGACGGCAGCGTGCCGGTCCTGCTCATGTCCCATGTCGACGTGGTGGACGCGCCGGAGGAGCTGTTCGCGCCTCGCGTCGAAAACGGCAAGCTCTTCGGCCGGGGCAGCATCGACGACAAGTACGCTGCCGCCCTGTCGCTCGTGCTGGTTGTGGAGCAGATGGAAAAACTCAAGGCCCGCGGCAGGACCCAGGCCGACCTGCCGTGCGGGCTGCTGATCTCCGGCGACGAGGAGATCGGCGGCCACGACGGCGCGCAGGCGGCGCTGTCGCAGCTCAAGGCGGAGTTCGCCATCGCCTTGGACGGCGGCCACCTGCGCAAGATCGTGACCAAGGAAAAGGGCATCGTGCGCCTCAAGCTCATCGGCCGCGGCAAGACCGCCCACGGCGCGCGGCCCTGGCTGGGGGAGAACGCCATCGAGAACCTGATCGCCGACTTTTTCAAGATCAAGCGCCACTTCGAGCTGACGGCGCCGGGCCACTGGCACCGAACCCTCAACTTCAGCCGCATCCAGGCCGGCAAGGCCACCAACCAGGTGCCGGACTACGCCGAGGCGCTCTTCGACATCCGCTTTACTGAAAACGACGACATGGACGCCGTCGTCGACGCCATCCGCCGCGAGATCAAGGGCGAGGTCGAGGTGGTGGAGCGGGAACCCCTGTTCCAGGGCGGCAGCACGCCCTACCTCGACCGGCTGCTGGCCGTCGCCGGCAACCCTGAACTCGGCTGCGAACACGGCGCGAGCGACGCGCGCTTCCTCTCCGCATTCGGCATCCCCGGCATCGTCTGGGGCCCGAACGGCGACAACAGCGCCCACGCGGTCGACGAACACGTCAACATCGACAGCCTGCTCGCGCTGCACAAAATTCTGGACGATTTCCTGACCGGTTTACTTTGACAATCGGGGCGGGCTCTAGTAGTTAAGGAAGCAGGTTGAGGCGCGCCGCGCCGATACGGTCGCAAATGAAGTGTGGGAGAGGCTTTCAGCCTCGATGATCGCGGCTGGAAAGCCGCTCCCACAGAAAAAAGCCTGACTTATTGAGAAGTGTTCACGCCCCCCGAATTATGACTGTGGGAGTGGCTTTAAGACACGAGGCTTTCTTTTCCCGACATTCTCGTCGCGGCTGGATGCCGACCCCACGCCGTGAAGCAATGCCCCGCCGCCCCAAGCCGGTGGAGAAGGCATTTCGAACCAACCCCAAACCATGAGGAGGACCCATGCTCAAAAAAGTTCTGTTGATTCTGACGGTATTGGCGTTTGCATGCGTCGGCGCGGCCCTGGCGGCCCCCAAACCGGGAGGCACCCTGGTCTTCGGCCGCGGCGGCGACAGCGTGGGCCTCGATCCCGCCTATGAAACCGACGGCAACTCGTTCATGATCGGCGACAACGTGCTCGAGGCCCTCATCTTCTACAAGGACGAGTCGGTCGATCTGGAGCCCGGCCTGGCTGAATCCTGGACCATCTCGCCGGACGGCCTGACGTACACGTTCAAGCTGCGCAAGGGCGTCAAGTTCCACGACGGCACCCCCTTCAACGCCGACGCCGTGGTCTTTTCCCACGGCCGCCAGATGAAGGAACGCAAGATCAAGTTCTTGGGCAAGGGTTGGGAGATCCCGGCCCAGGAGCGAACCCCGGAATACTGGGTGTCCATGGAGATGGACAAGACCGTCGATTCCATCGAGGCGGTCGATGAGCACACCGTGGTCTACAAGCTGAAGCGGGTGGAAGCGCCTTTCCTTGCCAACCTGGGTATGGACTTCGCCGACATCATCAGCCCCACGGCCTTCATGAAAAACCCCAAGGAGTTCGTACGTAACCCCGTGGGAACCGGGCCCTTCAAGTTCGTCAAATGGGTCAAGGACGACCAGATCATCCTGGAGAAGAACAAGGAGTACTGGGACAAAAAAGGCGGACCTTATCTCGACAAGGTGGTGTTCCGCGCCATCCCCGAGAACTCGGTGCGCTTCCTCGAGCTCAAGACCAGCAACGTCCACATCTGCCAGTTCCCCAACCCGGCCGACATCGCGCTGGCGAGTAAAGACACCAAGATGAAGCTGATCAGCCAGCCCGGGATGAACATCGGCTACCTCGGCTTCAACCACACCAAGGAGCCCTGGAAGAGCAACGTCAAGCTGCGGAAGGCCGTAGCCATGGCCCTCAACCGCAAGGCCATCGTGGACAACATCTACCAGGGCCAGGGCCAGCTGGCCAAGAACAACATCCCGCCCACCATGTGGGGGTACAACGACGCCGTTCCTCAGGTCGAATACAGCATCGACAAGGCCAAGGCGATGCTGGCCGAGGCCGGCTTCCCCGAAGGCAAGGGGCTGGATGAAATCACCTTGTGGTCCATGCCCGTGGCCCGGCCTTACAACCCGGAAGGGCTCAAGGTCGGCGTGGCCATGGTGTCGGACCTCGCCAAAATCGGGATCCGAGCCCGGGTGGTCAGCTACGAGTGGGGCACCTACCTGAAGCGCCAGCGCGAGCAGCCGCCCGACATGGACCTCTTCCAGCTCGGCTGGACCGGCGACAACGGCGACCCGGACAACTTCCTGGCGGTGCTCTTCGACGGCATGGCATCCTCCGCCATCCGCACCCAATGGCAGAACCAGGCCTACCACGAACTCATGGAACAGGGCCGCCAGACCACCGACCAGGCCAAACGCGCCGAGATCTACAAGAAGGCCAACCTGCTCCTGTACGAGGAGATGGCGGTGATCCCCATCGCGCACTCCACCGTGACCTGGCCGATGCAGAAAAAGGTCATGGACTTCAAGCTGCATCCGACGGCATCCATCCGGATGAAAAACGTCTGGCTGGAAAAATAAACTGAAGGGTTCCAGGGGCCGAGGGGTCAAGGGTTCAGGTGAAAAGCACCATCATCTCTTTTCACTTCCCCCTGGACCCTCGACCCCCTGAACCCTGGAACCCTTTGTCATCCCATGACCGCATACATTTTGCGCCGCCTCCTGATCCTCTTTCCGACCCTTCTGGGGGTTTCCATCATCATTTTTTTCATGCTCCACATCACCCCCGGTGATCCCGCGGAGCTTCTCCTGGGGGAACGCGCCTCGATTGAGGCGCTGCACGACCTGCGCGAGCACCTCGGGCTCAACAAGCCGCTTTACGTACAATACGGCATGTTCCTCAAACGCCTGGCGACCCTCGACCTGGGGGAAACCATCTGGACCCGCCAGAAGGTCTGGATCGAGATCCGGCAGCGTTTTCCCGCCACCATCGAGCTGTCCGTCACCGCCCTGATGATCAGCTGCACCCTCGGGATGATTTTCGGAATCATCTCGGCTACCAGGCAGTATTCGATTTTCGACTACCTGAGCATGCTCGGGGCCCTGGCCGGCGTAAGCATGCCCATTTTCTGGCTGGGCCTGGTGTTCATGCTGATCTTTTCGGTGAATCTGGGATGGCTGCCCATCTCCGGCCGCCTGAGCGTGGGGGTGGACCTCGAGGTCATCACCAATTTCTACATCCTGGACGCCGTCCTGACTCAGAACTGGGAAGCGTTCCGGGATGCCGTGTGGCACCTTATCATGCCGGCCTTCACGCTCTCCACCATCCCGACCGCCATCGTCGCGCGCATGACCCGCTCCGCCATGCTGGAAGTGCTGCGCCAGGATTACATCAAGACCGCCAAGGCCAAGGGGCTGTCCCAGTTCAAGGTGATCTTCAAGCATGCGCTGAGAAACGCCCTGATCCCGGTGGTCACCACCATCGGCCTTCAGTTCGGCGTGCTGCTCGGCGGCGCCATCCTGACCGAGACCATCTTCGCCTGGCCGGGGGTGGGCAAGTGGATGTACGACGCCGTGATGCAGCGCGACTACATGGTGATCCAGAACGGAACCATGTTCATCGCCGGGCTGTTTGTGATCATCAACCTCAGCGTGGACGTTCTGTACGCCGTGATCAACCCGCGGATCAGTGTGAAATGAATTCTCCCCCGCAGCAAGCTGCGGGGGAGAATTCATTCTTTAAACATTAAACTTCGACCGATAGGCCTATTCAAAACCGCAGGTCGCAAAAGATTCGGCAGACGCGATGACGAAAAAACACCCCGAAGACCGCCACCCGATGCTCGACCAGCTCTCGCAGCTGTGGCGGAACAAGACCGCCGTGGCCGGCCTGTTCATCATCACGGCCTTTGTCCTGTGCGGGATCTTCGCCCCCTACTTGAGCCCCCACGACCCCATCGACGTCGCCCTCTACGAGCAGCTCAAGCCGCCGGCCTGGGACGAGGAGGGGTCGACCCACAACCTCCTCGGCACCGACGACCTCGGCCGCGACATCCTCTCACGGATCATCTACGGCGCCCGCGTGTCGCTGCTGGTGGCGGTGGTGAGCGTGGGGCTGGCCTTCTGCTGCGGGACCATCATCGGCAGCGTCTCCGGCTACTACAAGGGCCGGCTCGATGACATCGTCATGCGCGGGATCGACATCATCCTGTCTTTTCCCTACATCCTGCTCGCCATCGTCGTGGTGGCCTACCTCGGGCCGAGCCTGCAGAACGCCATGCTCGCCATCGCCATCACCTACGTGCCGCGGTTTGCGCGCATCGTGCGCGCGTGCGTGCTCGAGGAAAGCGAGAAGGACTACGTCATGGCCGCCCGCGCGATCGGTGCCCGGAGCCTGCGGATCATCTTCGTCACCATCCTGCCGAACTGCATGGGGCCCCTGATCGTGCAGACCACGCTGAGCTTCGCCTCCGCCATCCTGGACGCCGCGGCCCTGAGCTTCCTCGGCCTGGGCGCCCAGCCGCCCACCCCCGAGTGGGGGGCCGACATCGCCCGCAGCCGGGCGCTGATCCTGCGAGCCTCCTGGGTCATGACCTTCCCGGGGCTCGCCATCCTCGGCGCGGTGCTCGGCTTCAACCTCCTGGGCGACGGATTGCGTGACGCGCTCGACCCGCGGCTGAGGGATTGACGCCATGGTCCCCGCCCCGCTGCTCGAGATCAAGAATCTGCGGACGTACTTCTCGGTGCGCGGCCACACCGCCAAGGCGGTCGACGACGTGAGCCTGTCCATTCTGCCCGGACAAACCCTGGGCCTGGTGGGCGAGTCCGGCTGCGGCAAGAGCGTCACCGCCCACTCCATCATGCGTCTGGTCCCCACCCCCCCGGGACGGATCGCGGGAGGCGAGATCCTGTTCGAGGGCCGGGACCTGGTCACGTTGTCCGAGGCCCAGATGCGACGCATCCGCGGCAACCGCATCTCCATGATCTTTCAGGAGCCCATGACCTCCCTCAACCCGACCTACCCGGTGGGCGACCAGGTCGAGGAGGTCATCCGCCTGCACGAGAAGCTCTCGCGCGCGGCGGCGCGCGAACGCTCGATCGACATGTTCAAGCTGGTCGGCATCCCGGCGCCCGAGAAGCGCATCGACGACTACCCGCACCAGATGAGCGGCGGCATGCGCCAGCGCGTGATGATCGCCATGGCCCTCGCCTGCAACCCGCAGCTGATGATCGCCGACGAGCCCACCACGGCGCTCGACGTCACCATCCAGGCCCAGATCCTGGATCTCATGAACACGCTCAAACAGGAGACCGGGGCCGCGATTCTCTTCATCACCCACGACCTCGGGGTCATCGCCGAGATGTCCCAGCATGTCGCCGTCATGTACGCCGGGCGGATGATGGAATACGCCGACGCCAAGACCCTCTACGCCAGCCCTAAAAATCCGTACACCGTGGGGCTGCTGGGGTCGATCCCGGTGCTGGGGAAAAACAGCGGCGGTGGCCGGCTGAAGACGATCCCCGGGGTGGTTCCCTCCCTGCTGCAACTGCCGGAGGGTTGTCTCTTCAGCGACCGCTGCCCGGATGTGTTCGACGACTGCCGCCGGGTGGCCCCCGCGATGGTGCCGGTGGGGGAGAACCACTTCGCGAGGTGCCTGAAATATGTGTGACCCCCTCAGCGCACCAGGCCACAGTGGGAGCGGCTTTCCAGCCGCGATGACGAGGTTCATGAACCATGCCTGACCCCAGCTCGCATGATGCGCCGCTCATCGATGCCCGCTGCATCGTCAAGCACTACCCGATCCTGGGGGGCGTGTGGATGAAACAGACCGGGTCGGTGAAGGCGGTGGACGGGGTCAGCCTGACCATCGCCGCAGGGGAAACCCTCGGCCTGGTGGGGGAGTCCGGCTGCGGCAAGACCACCTTCGGCCGCGTCATCCTGCGACTGGAGGAGCCGACCTCCGGGGAGATCTTCTTCCAGGGCAAGAGCATCCTGGGGAATTCGCGGAACGAGATGCAGGCCCTGCGCCGGGAGATGCAGATCATCTTCCAGGACCCCTTCTCCTCCCTCAACCCCCGCAAGACCGTGGGCCAGATCATCGGTGAACCGCTGCTCGTGCACGGGGTGGGAAGCCGGCAGGAAAGGGACCGGCGGGTCCTGGAACTCATGGAGGTGGTGGGGCTGCGCAAGGAGCACATGCGCCGCTACCCGCACCAGTTCTCCGGCGGGCAGCGCCAGCGCATCGGGGTGGCCCGGGCCCTTGCCCTGAATCCCAAGCTGGTGGTGTGCGACGAAGCGGTCTCGGCCCTGGACGTCTCGATCCAGGCCCAGGTGATCAACCTCCTCAAGGACCTGCAGCAGGAATTCGGTCTGACCTACCTCTTCATCTCCCACGACCTGGGCGTCGTGGAGCATGTGAGCGACCGCGTGGCCGTGATGTACCTGGGCAAGATCGTCGAGATCGCCCCCAGCAAGGACCTTTACCTGGAACCGCTGCACCCTTACACCCAGGCCCTGCTCTCGGCCGTCCCGATCCCGGACCCGTCCCTGCAGCGGCCCGGCCGCATCATCCTGAAGGGCGATGTCCCGAGCCCCATCGACCCGCCCCCGGGGTGCCGCTTCCACCCGCGCTGTCACTACGCCGAGGGCCTCTGTTCGGAAAAGGAACCACCGCTTTCCGAGATCCGCGAACGCCACTGGGCGGCGTGTCACTTCGCCGGCCGCGTCGGTTTAGGCTGAAACGAAAATCCGAAATCCGAATGTCGAAACTACCCAAATTCAAAACTGGCGGATCTCCTGCTCGTGGGATTGGCGCAGCTCCTTCCAGCGCTCGTCGCCGATGAACCCCTGCAGGCTGGCGCTCTGGGTCGGTGAAACGTCCTCCATGACGTAGAGGATCGTGAGGCTGGCGCCGTACTGGTTGGCGAGCCCCACGGCGTAGTTGAAGGCGTGCCGTGTCTGTTTCGAAAGGTCCGTGGTGAAAAGAATTTTCTTGATCGGCGGGATCATGGGCGTCAACTCTCCTTTCCCTGCCTTCCCTGTCCTTGCTATCCCTGCGACGGCTTGGTAATTTCGTAAAGTTTAATCGCTTTTTTAACAAAGAAATACCCCAGCGCCAGCGCCAATATGATGCTGGCAATACCGATCAGCACCAGCGGGTCGAGGTCCTTGACCTCCAAAATGATAACCTTCCGGGCAATGGCGATCATCGCCACCAGGAACACCACCTCCACATGCAGCAACTCGTCCGAGAGATAGGTGCGGATGGATTCCAGCAGCTCCAGCCCGATCAGGATCATCATGAAAAAACCGAAAATCTCGAACAGGTTGTCGATTCCCAGCATGAAGTTGGGTGGTTTGCGGATTTCCGTAACGAGGATGATGAAAAGCTCGATGGTCGAGAGCAGCACCGACAGCATCATCATGGCGATCAGGCACAGAATGATGCCGCGGGTAAAGGTGTGCAAAATCTCTTTAACGGGTTTCATGAATCAGCCTCGCACCATCGACGGCAATCAAAAGCGCACCATACCACTGACTTGAGCCTTTGCCCCTCCATCACCCTCGGACCCTTTCTGGCTTCACGGCACCAGCCACAGCGCTGCATCGGAAAGCTTATGGCTGACGGCATAGGACACCTTCCCCCCGAAAAAGGACTTGTTGATCCCACGACGGCCCATGACGATGGCGCCGAATCCCCCCTCCCGCGCGGCCGTTAGGATCGTATCGCCGACGTTGAGCAGCGTCGTGGCGGTCCGGGTTTCGACCTGGTCGTCGCGGAAGCCTGCCTCGCGCAGCTTCGCCAGCGCCGCGGGGAAAAAATCATCCATGCAACGCCGGTCCCCCTGCGCGAGGAGCGTCTCCAAACCGCCGCCCGCTTCCGCACCGAAATTGATTTCGCAGTAATCCTTGAGCCGGGGCGCCACATGAAAAAAACAAACCCGGACCTCGGGGTTGCCCGAAAGCATGAAGGCCATGTGGTCCACAGCCCGCAGGGCGCTCTCGGAGCCGTCGACGGCCGCCATGACGCGCATCGAGCGCACGTCCCCGTCCACCAGCCACACCGGGATGACCGGCGAGTTTTCAACCAGGTGGGCCGACACGCTGCCCATGAACATCTGCTGCACGGAGGAGATGCCCCGGCGCCCGACCAGGATGGCATCGAAGAGACCGTTCTGGGCGTGGTCGAGAATGTCCTTGGCCAGGCCCTGGTGACGCGGCTGGGTGGCCAGTCCGACCGCCGGCTCCTTCAGGCCGGACCGGATCAACATCTCCCGGTAATTGACGAGCAACCCGTGGGAGGCTTCAGCGTTGCGGGCCGCGGCCTTGTTCAATTCGGCCTGGGACCGGCTGCTGCCCTTGGCCTCGTCCAGCAGGAACTGGGAGATCGGCGGTTGGACGTGAAACAGGGTGACGCCGAGCTCCGGGATAATACCTGCCATCCGGCCGGCATACTCGACGGCCTGGCGCGAGGGGGTGGAATCGTCGACGGCCACTAATATCTTTTTCTGCATGCGGAAACGCCTCCATTGCGTGCGGTTTTGGCTTTCTTTTCACCCACGATTGTGTTAGCCCTTTGCTATCATCAACCATGCGGTTTGACAAGACGGGACGGCGGCCCGGCCGCACCGCGGCCGGGTTTCGACCCCGTGGGCGTATCGACATGATCCCTGAACCTTCGAAACCCACCAAAGTCTATTTCTTCGGCACCTGTCTGATCGACGGGTTCTATCCCGACGCCGGCCTGGCTGCGATCCGCCTGATCGAGCGCGAGGGCGTCCGGGTCGTGTTCCCCTCCGGCCAGTCCTGCTGCGGCCAGCCGGCTTACAACTCGGGGTTCCCGGACGAGGCCCGGGCCGTGGCCCGCCGGCAGATCCAGGTGTTCCGCGAGGACATCCCGGTCGTGGTGCCCTCGGGGTCCTGCGCCGGGATGATGAAGCACCATTACCCCGCCCTCTTTGCAGGGGACAAGGACCTGCCGCAGGCCCAGGCCTTTTCAGGGCGCGTGTTCGAGTGGTCCGAGTTCATGGTGCGGGTGCTCGGCGCCAGGTATGAAGACCGGGGCGAGCCACTGCGAGTGACCTGGCACTCCTCCTGCCACGCGCTGCGCGAGATGCGGGTGATCGAGCACTCCAAGCACCTGCTGCGCCAGCTGCAGAATGTCGAGCTGGTGGAGCTGGCCGGCGAGCGCGAATGCTGCGGCTTCGGCGGGACCTTTTCCGTCAAGCACCCGGCCATCTCGGGCGCCATGGTCAACGACAAGGTCGACGACATCCAGCGCACCGGCGCGGCGCGGGTGATCGCCGGCGACTGCGGCTGCCTCATGAACATCGCCGGCGCGGGCGCACAACGCGGCTTGCCGTTCGCGGGACAGCACCTGGCCGAGTTCATCTGGGAGAGAATCCATGGCGGCTGAGTCCTTCGAAAAAAACGTCGACCGCGCGCTCGCCGACGCCCAACTGCGCAAGAACTTCGCCTTCGCCATGGGCAACTTCATCCTCAAGCGCAAGGCCGTCTTCAGCGACGCGGAGGACACCGAACGGCTGCGCACCCTCGGCAACGCGATCAAGCAGCGCGCCCTCAGCCGCCTGCCCGAATTGCTCGAGCAGCTCGAGGCCGCCTGCACGCGCAACGGCATCCGGGTCCACTGGGCCGAAACCACGGCCGTGGCCAACCGCATCGTGCTTCAGATCATCGAATCCCATGCCGCGAGCCGGGTGGTCAAGGGCAAGTCCATGGTGTCCGAGGAGATGCACCTGAACGCTTTCCTCGGCGCCCACGGCATCGAGGCCGTCGAGACCGATCTGGGGGAGTTCATCATCCAGCTCGCCGGCGAAACCCCCTCGCATATCATCGTCCCCGCCATCCACAAGAACAAGGCGCAGATTGCCAAAATCTTCCACGACAAGGTGCCCGGTGCGCCCTACACCGAGGACGTGGCCGAGCTCACCGCCATCGCCCGCCGCACTCTGCGCCGCAAATTCTACGAGGCGGGCATCGGCCTGAGCGGAGTCAACTTCGCCGTGGCGGAGACCGGGACGCTGTGCCTGGTGGAGAACGAGGGCAACGGCCGCCTGTGCACCACCGTGCCCCCCGTGCACATCGCGGTGATGGGCCTCGAGAAGGTGGTTGAGAAACTCGACGACCTGCCGCCGCTGCTGCGGCTGCTCACGGGCTCGGCCACCGGCCAGCTCGTGACCACCTACGTGAACCTGATCACTTCCCCGCGGCGCGCGGGCGAAAGGGACGGGCCCACCGAGGTCCACCTGGTGATCCTCGACAACGGGCGCTCGCGGATCTACCAGGACCCGGAGCTGCGCCAGACCCTGCAGTGCGTGCGCTGCGGCACGTGCTTGAACCACTGCCCGGTCTACACCCGCATCGGCGGTCATGCCTACGGCTTCGTCTACCCCGGTCCGATCGGAAAGATCCTGACCCCGCAGGTCGAGGGCCTTCAAAAGGCCGGGGAACTCGCTTTTGCCTCCAGCCTCTGCGGGGCCTGCGAGGAGGTCTGCCCGGTCAAGATCCCGATCACCTCCCTTTTGCGGCGGCTGCGGGACGAGAGCTATTCCAGCGAGCCCCAGGGCATCGTCCCCGGCCGCGGGTGCAGGCAGAACCTGACCGAGCGCCTGGCGTGGAAAGGCTGGGCCTTCCTGAACACGCACCCGCGCCTGAACCGGGCGGTGACCGCCCTGCTCGGGATGGCAGGCGAATACCTGCCGCCGGCCGGACCTCTGGAACGCTGGATGCGCTACCGCACGGAACCGGAGTTCGCGGGGAAGAGTCTGCATCGCCGTGTCAAGGAGGAAGGGATCGCCGATGAGTGAAACCGCCCGCGACCGCATCCTGGCGCGCCTGCAGGGCGCCCCCCGGCAGGAGACCCCGAGGCCGGAAAGCCCGGTCCCCGCGGCGGCCGCCCCGGACCGCGATGCCCGGGTGGCACGGCTGAAGTCGTTGATGGAAGCCGTGCGCGCGGAGGTCCACGTGCTGCCGGCCGCCGAATGGATCCCGCGGCTAAAGGAGGTGCTCGGGGCACGAGCGATCAAGACCCTGCTCTATGCGCCCGACACCGACCTCGGATTTGCCTTGGCAGAGGCCTGGCAGCAGGATGCCGCCGGACTGCCGGAGCTGGTCGCCTATGCCGATCCGGTCGAATCTTTCAAGGAACGGCTCTTTGGCGTGGACGCCGCCGTAACCGCCGCCGCCGGCGCCGTGGCGGACACCGGCGCGCTGATCCTGCGGCCGACCGCTGCCGAGCCCCGTCTGATGTCTCTCGTGCCGCCGGTGCACATCGCCGTGTTGAAGGCCGACACCGTTTTCACCTCGCTGGCGGATGCCATGCGCGAGGGGCGCTGGGCGGAGGGCATGCCCTCCAACATGCTCCTCGTGTCGGGTCCCTCGAAAACCGCCGATATCGAACTTGATTTTGGCGTTCGGGGTGCACGGGCCGAAGGAACTCAGTGGTGCTGATCGTTGAGTGAGGGGCCAAGGGGTCCAGGGTCCGAGGGTTCAAGTGAGTGGAACTTTGCCGTCGGACCTTATCTTTCCCTTGACCCCTCGACCCCTTGAACCCTTGAACCCTGCTAAGGTTCCTCATGCTGCCCGATCGCTACCGACGTTTTCTCATGGAGATATCCGCCCTTGTCCCTAAAGGACGGATATACACGGACCCGCTGCGCACCCTCGCCTACGGCACGGACGCCAGCTTCTACCGGCTGATCCCCAAGATCGTCGTGCGCGCCGACACGGAAGCCGAAGTCGCCGGCCTCTTGAAGGCCGCCGACCGTCACGATGTCCCGGTGACCTTCCGGGCCGCGGGCACGAGCCTCTCGGGCCAGGCGGTGTCGGACTCGGTTCTCATCGTGGCAGGCAGCAGCTGGAACCGCTATGAGATCATCGACAATGGTGGGGGCATTCGGCTACAGCCCGGCGTGATCGGCGGCATCGCCAACCGCCATCTCGCCCCCTACGGCCGCAAGATCGGCCCCGACCCGGCCTCCATCAACTCGGCCATGATCGGCGGCATCGCCGCCAACAACGCCAGCGGCATGTGCTGCGGCACCTCGCAGAACAGCTACCGCACGGTCTCCGGCATGCGCATCCTCTTCCAGGACGGCACCCTGCTCGACACCGCCGATGACGCCAGCCGCGACGAATTCCGCCATGCCCGCAAGGACCTGTTCGACGCCATCGGCGCCCTCGGCCAGGAGGTGCGCGCCAACACGGCCTTGGCGGAACGCATTCGCCGCAAATACAAGATCAAGAACACCACCGGGTTCAGCCTCAACGCTCTGGTGGACTTTGAAGACCCCTTCGACATCCTGCTGCACCTGATGATCGGCTCCGAGGGCACGCTGGGGTTCATCTCCGAGATCACCTATCAGACCGTGGTCGAGCACCCCTGCAAGGCGAGCGCCCTCATGATTTTCCCCCAGATCGAGAACGCCGCCGCCGCCGCGGCCATTTTGCGCGAGCAGCCGGTGGCCGCGGTCGAATTGATGGACCGCGCCTCCCTGCGCTCGGTCGAAAATAAGGCCGGGATGCCGGACTACCTGAAGGGGCTATCCCCCCAGACCGCCGCCCTGCTGGTGGAAACCCGTGCATACGCGACCGATGAGCTCAACGGGCAGATTCGCGCGGTGACCGACTCTCTGAAGCGTGTGTCCATCGAGCGGCCCTTCGCCTTCACCGACCGGGTGGCGGAGTACACCGCCCTGTGGAACATCCGCAAGGGGCTTTTCCCGGCGGTAGGCGCCGTACGCGAAACCGGGACCACGGTGATCATCGAGGACGTAGCCTTCCCCATCGACCGCCTGGCCCGGGCCACGCTCCACCTTCAAGAGATCATGCGGCGCTTCCACTACGACGAAGCCATCATCTTCGGCCACGCCCTGGAGGGCAACCTCCATTTCTGCTTCACCCAGGATTTCGGCCCCCCCGAAGAGGTCGAGCGCTACCGCGGGTTCATGCACGAAGTCTGCGACATGGTGGTGAACGCCTACGACGGCTCGCTCAAGGCCGAGCACGGCACCGGCCGCAACATGGCGCCCTATGTAGAAATGGAGTGGGGCCGCGAAGCCTACACCGTCATGCAGCGCATCAAGGAGATCTTCGACCCCAAGAACCTTCTCAACCCCGGCGTCATCCTCAACGCGAACCCCCGCGCCCACGTCGAAAACCTGAAACCGCTGCCGCGGGCCAACCCGATCGTGGACAAGTGCATCGAGTGCGGCTTCTGCGAGGTGAACTGCCCGTCCAGGGACCTCACCCTCAGCCCCCGGCAGCGCATCGTAGTGCAGCGGGAAATCGCGCGGCTGAAGGCCACCTGCGAGAACCCCGCGCGGCTGGACGAACTTGAACGCGGCTACCGCTACCCGGGCGAACAGACCTGCGCCGCGGACGGGTTGTGCGCCGTGGCCTGCCCGGTGGACATCAACACCGGCGAGCTCACCAAGGAATTGCGCAGCCAAGCCGTCAGCCCCGCGGCCCGACGGGTGGCCGCCTATGCCGCGGAGCATTTCGGCCGGGCCGCCGCCGCGGCGCGGACAGGCCTCAAGGTCGCCGACGCCGCCCACGGGCTGCTCGGTTCGACCCTCATGGAACTCCTGGCCACCGGCGCGCGCCGCCTGAGCGGCAACCGCCTCCCCCACTGGACGCGCTACATGCCGGCCGGCATCGATGGCCCCCGGCCGCGGCCGGTCAAAGGAACGGACGCGCCCCAGGCCGTCTATTTCCCGAGCTGCATCAGCCGCACCATGGGGCCGGCCCGGAGTGACCCGGACCGCGACCCGCTGCATGCGGTCACTCTGAGGCTGCTCGAAAAAGCCGGCTACGACGTCCTCTTCCCCGCGAAGATGGAAGCTCTCTGCTGCGGGACGCCTTTCGAGAGCAAGGGGTTCTTGAGCCAGGCGGATGCCAAGGCGGCAGAGCTTGAGGCCGCCCTGCTGGATGCAACCGACGGCGGCCGCCTGCCGGTGCTCGTCGACACCAGCCCCTGTCTCTACCGCATGAAAAAAACGATGGACAAGCGGCTGACGCTGCTCGATCCGGTGGAGTTCACCCTGACGCATCTGATGGGACGGCTGCAGGTCACCCCGGTTGATGAAACCATCGCCTATCACCACACCTGCAGCAGCGTGAAGATGGGGCTCGAGGCCAAGGCCATGACCCTGGCCAAGGCCTGCGCCAGGAACGTGGTGGTGCCGGATCTCGTCGGCTGCTGCGGGTTTGCCGGCGATCGCGGGTTCAACTTCCCCGAGCTCAACGCCTCGGCGCTGCAGCACCTGCGCGCCGGCGTCGCGGGCAAATGCAGCGCCGGCTACTCCACCAGCCGCACCTGTGAGATCGGTCTTTCGGCGCACAGCGGGATCCATTACAAGTCGATTCTCTATCTGGTCGATCGATGTTGCCGGCCAAAAAAGAGTGAAGTTTTAAGTGTTAGGTTTTAAGTGTTAAGGGAAAAACGGGATCAGATGCAATTGACTTATTTTCTTTTAACCTAAAACTTAATCACTTAAAACTTAACACCCACAGCTCAAATTGAAGCCGAAAACCGATCACTATCCCCCCCTGCGCCTGGCCTGGCTCATCTGGGGCCTGGCCGCGCTTTTCTATGTCATCGGCTTCTTTCACCGACTGGCGCCGGCGGTGATGACCCAGGAGCTGATGCGCGATTTCAACATCAGCGCCGCCGCCCTGGGCAACCTCTCCGGGTTTTACTTCTACAGCTATTGGCTGATGCAGATCCCCACCGGGATCCTCGCGGACAACTGGGGTCCGCGGCGGTTGCTCAGCTTCGGCGCCTTAGGCTCGGCGGCCGGTGCGATCCTCTTCGCACTCGCTCCGAGCATGGCGTGGGCCTGCTTCGGCCGTCTGCTCATCGGGGGCTGCGTTTCGGTGGCGTATGTGGTGACCCTCAAGCTAGCGGCCAACTGGTTCCCGGCCAGTTATTTCTCCATGATTTCTGGGCTCGGGCTGCTGGCCGGCATCATCGGGGCCGTGACGGCGGGAGTGCCGCTGCGGCTGCTGGTGGATGCGTTCGGGTGGCGCCCGGTCATGCTGGCAGCGGCGGCGGTCGCCGGCCTGCTTGCCGCAGCCACGTGGGTGCTGGTCAGGGACGACCCCGCGGAACGGGGTTTTAAAAGCTACGCCGTTCGCGAGGCGCGTGCCGGGGCACCGGCACGGGTTAACGCATGGGCCGGTGTCGGGGAGGTGTTCCGGTACGCCAACATCCGGCTGCTGTTTTTCATACCCGCCAGCCTCGTAGGCTCCGTGCTGACGTTCTGCGGACTGTGGGGCGTCCCCTATCTGACCACCCACTATGGCCTTTCTGCCGCCCAGGCGGCGTCCCTGACCTCGCTTCTGATGATCTGCTGGGCTTCGGCGAGCCCCGTTTTCGGCTGGCTCTCCGACCGAATGGGACGCCGCAAGCCGCTGATGATCGCAGGCCATGTCCTGGCCGGTGTCGGGTGGGCGTTTATCCTGTTTGCCCCTGGGCTTCCTGTTTGGCTTCTCACGCTCCTGGCGGCGGCGACCGGCATCTGCTCGGCAAGCTTCATCATCTGCTGGTCGTTCGCCAAGGAGTCCGTGCCCGTGCATCTGTCGGGCACCGTCTCCGGCGTCATCAACATGGGCATCATGCTGGGCGCCACCGTGCTCCAACCGGCCGTGGGCTGGATGCTCGATCGCCGCTGGGAGGGCGCCGTGCGCGAGGGAGTTCGCATTTACAGCCTGATCGCCTACCAGGCGGGTTTCTGGCTGATGATGGCATGGATCCTCGTCGCGCTGGTTTTACTTTTCTTCACCCGGGAGACCCGCTGCCGGCAAGCGGTATGAGTTGTCTCCGGCCGACCAGCGCAACCCACCTGGGGAATCCTTTCGCTCCTGTTGGCCATCCGCTGAATGCTTTTCTGTAACCCTTGGAATTAAAACAGCGATGACCGCCGCAGCCTGCTTTCAGCTGCTTCCTAAGTTATTGACACCGGAAGGTATTTCTACTAATTCAAATCGGGTTAGACAGAGAGCGAGTTCTTTCGTTACCCATTAAACAGGAGGGAATCCTATGCGTCCACGGATGATGGCAGTCATCGTCGGCTTGTGTCTCGTCGGTTTCGGCGGCGGGGCCATGGCCCAGACCCAGATCAACATCGCCACCGTCACCAACCCGGACTTCGTCCACACCAAGGCCGCCGTATGGTTCAAGGAATGCGTGGAAAAGGCCGCACCCGGCAAGCTGAGCGTGGTGGTCCATCACTCTGCCTCGCTGGGCAGCGAGACTCAGGTGCTGCAGCAGATCCAGCTCGGCACCACCCAGATGTCGGTCTGCACCACCGGCCCCATCGAGGCTTTCGTGCCCGAGATCAAGGCCCTGGAAATGCCCTTCGTGTTCCCCTCCTACGAAGCGGCCGACAAGGTGCTCGACGGGCCCATCGGCCAGGACCTCGCTAAAAAGTTCGAGAAATCGGGCTTCGTGGCGCTGGCCTTCCTGGACAACGGGTTCCGCAACGTCACCAATTCCAAGAAGGCCGCGAAAACACCAGAGGACCTTAAAGGTCTGAAAATCCGGACCATGGAAGCCCCCACCCATCTCGCCATCTGGCGCGCCATCGGGGCCAACCCGACGCCCATGGCCTGGCCGATCTTCACGCAGCTCCAGCAGGGCGTCATCGACGGCCAGGAGAACCCGATCGCCGTGATCTATGCCGCCAAGCTGCCCGAGGCGGGCCAGAAGTACCTGACCCTCACGCGGCACGTGTATTCGGCGCTGGTCTTCGTGGCCAACAAGGCCTTCATCGACGGCCTGCCCGCGGCGGAGCGCAAGGTGGTCGTGGACTGCGCGCACACGGCGGCAATGCAGGGCCGCAGCTTCATCCGGGACAACGAGGTGAAGCAACTGAACGAACTCAAGGCCGCCGGCATGCAGGTGGAGGACAAACCCGACCTGGCGGCGTTCCGCAAGGTGACGGCACCCGTGATCGAGTCCGCCTCCGGCGACACCAAGAAGATGGTGGAACAGATCCAGCAGGCGGTGAAGTAAAAACGTCTACAGGTTCTTGTGGGAGCGGCTTCCAGCCGCGATAACGTCGCGGCAAGATGCCGCTCCCACAGAAAAAGCATAACTCCGTCGGAAGCGTTTAAGGAGAATCGAGGGCATCGGATGCCTTTTCTTCAGCGTATCAGCCGGGCGATCAACGCCGTGGTGGAAAAATTCCTTTTTGTGATCGGGGCGGCCATCTGCATCATTTTGTTCGCCCAAGTGGTCTCCCGTTATGCGGGCGCCTCCCTGGGGTGGTCCGAGGAGGTGAGCCGGCACCTGCTGGTCGCCATCACCTTCATGGGCGGCACGGTCGCCTACAAGCGCGCGAGCTTCATCGGATTGCAGGGCTTCGGGCACCACCTGGGCCCGGCGGTTCAACAAATCATCGTGGTCGGGCTGCAGGTGCTGACGCTCGCCTGTTTCTGTCTGCTCGCCTGGTTCGGGGCCGTCTACACGGTAAAGGCCGCCGAGCACACATCATCCTCCCTGCAGATCCCGATGGCGATCCCTTTTTCCGTGATCCCGGTGGCATTCGCCATCTTCATCGTCCACGTTCTGGCGGACATGGCCCGAACCCTTGAACGGAAAGCGCCATGACCGTCCTCCTGCTCTTCGGCTTCCTCTTCCTGTTGATCTCCCTGGGGCTGCCCATTGCCCTGTCCATCGGGCTGCCCGCCATCGGCTTCATGCTGACGCCAGGGGTCTTCCCCGCCGGCGTGCAGATCTCGGCCCTGGGGCAGACGATCATCCAGCTGCTCTTCGCCGGCGTGGACTCCTTCGACCTGCTGGCGATCCCCCTTTTCATGCTGGCCGGCTCCATCATGGAAACCGGCGGGATCTCGCGCCAGCTCATCGACTTCTCCGACAGCCTCGTAGGCTGGGTCCCCGGCGGACTGGCCTGCGCGGTGATCGTAGCTTCCATGTTCTTTGCCGGCATTTCGGGATCGGCCGCGGCCGACACGGCGGCGCTGGGCGCCATCGCCATCCCCGCCATGATCCGGCAGGGCTACCCTCCCGCATTCTCGGCGGCCGTGGTGGCGGCGGGGGGGTCCATCGGCGTCATCATCCCGCCGTCCATCCCCATGGTGATCTTCGGCTTCCTGACCAACGTCTCCATCGCCAAGCTCTTTGCCGGAGGCATGCTGGTCGGGGTCCTCTTCGGGCTGAGCTTCATGGCCGTGGCCATCTGGTATGCCTGGCGCCGCAATTACGGCACCCGCCAGTCCTTTTCGCTGGGACGGGTGTGGGCCGCCCTCAAGGAGGCAGTCTGGGCCCTGGGCGCGCCGGTGATCGTTCTGGGCGGAATCCTTACCGGCATCGTCACGGTCACGGAGGCGGCCGCCCTGGCGGTTTTCTACGCCTTGCTCGTCGCCATGGCCGTGAATCGGAAGATCAAATGGAAGGACATGCCCGGCCTCATCATCCGCTCCCAGATCGTGGCCGCCACCATCCTCTTCATCATCGCCATGGCCAAGGTCTTCACCTGGCTGGTTGCCATGAAGCAGACCCCCATGCTGGTGCAAAACGCCATCAACGCGCTGGCGCTCCCGCCGTGGGGGCTGCTGCTGCTGGTCATGGCCGGGCTGCTCGTCGTCGGCTGCATCATGGAAACCACGGCCGCCCTGATCCTGCTCGTGCCGGTGCTCGCGGCCATTACCCCGCAGATGGGGGTCGATTCGATCCAGTTCGGCGTTTTGATGGTGGTCAACCTGGCGATCGGCATGCTCACCCCGCCGGTGGGCATCTGCCTCTTCGTGGCCTGCGGCATCTCCGGCCTGCCGCTCGGCCAGGTGGGGCGGGCCGTCATGCCGCTCGTGGCCGTGGCCATGGTGGCGCTGCTGATCGCGTGCTACTGGCCGCCGCTCACCACCTGGTTCCCGTCGTTGATCTACAAATGAAATTGTGGGGCAGGAAACGCATCTGCCCCACAATTTCATGTTTAATGTAATTTTGACCGCCATTTTCATCTCTCCTCGCGATCCTTCTTTTTCCTTGCTCCCTTCGTTGTTTTAGTGTCTATATCGTATCAAGTTTGCCACACATTTACGGAGAGTCTTCAATGAACGAATTCAGCGCTCAACAGGCGGTGGAACTCGCCAGCATGGTGGGTCCGGATCGGTTTTCCACCGGCCAATCCAATCGCGAGCTTCACTTGCATGACATCTCATTTCACCAGGGGACGCTGCCGGCGGGCATCATCTGGCCGGAATCGACCGAGGAGGTCACGGCCATCCTGGCCTGGGCGTATGACCGGGACGTGCCGGTCACGCCGTGGGGCGCCGGCACCAGCACCGAGGGCAACCCGGTGCCCACCCGCGGCGGGCTCGTCGTGGACATGACCCGCATGAACCGCATCCTGGAAATCCGGCCCCAGGACCTGCAGGCCGATGTGGAGCCCGGGGTGCTGCGCAAGGAATTGAACCGCCAGGCCGGCAAGCACGGCCTGTTTTTCCCGCCGGACCCGGGCGCGGACGCCACCATCGGCGGCATGATCGCCAACAACGCCTCCGGCGTACAGACCGTGAAGTACGGCGCCACCAAGGACTACGTGATGCGCCTGACGGTGGTGCTGCCCCAGGGCGGGGTCATCCACACCGGCTGCAAGGCGCCCAAGTCCTCGGCCGGCTTGGACCTGACGCGGCTCTTCGTCGGCTCCGAGGGGACGCTCGGCATCGTCACCGCGGCCACCCTGAGACTGACCGGCATCCCCAGCCACTACCTCGCCGCCACGATCCGCTTCCCGGACCTGGAAAAGGCCTCCGAAGCCGTGGCGTTGATGATCGGCTCCGGCCTGGGCCCTGCTGCCCTCGAGCTTCTGCCGCCCGGGTTGATCGGCTTGATGAACCGCGAAAAGAACCTCGGGCTGGCGGAGGTGCCTTCGCTCTTCTGCGAGTTCCATGCGATCAGCGCGAACGCCCTGCAGGAAACGGCCCAGCTTGCCAAAGACCTGTGCGAGGAGTGCGGCGCCACCGGTTTCCAATACGCCACCGCGGAGGCCGACCGCAAGGACCTGTGGCGCGCCCGCCACGAGGCCTGGGAGACCATCCACCGCGCCCATCCCAAGAAGGAAACGATGATCGTCGACGCCGCGGTGCCCATCTCGCGCTACCCGGAGATGGTGGTGTTTTCCCAGAAGGCGGTGGATGAGCATCGATCCATCGGCTATGTCTTCGGCCACGCAGGCGACGGAAACCTGCACGTGGTGATGGCGGGCGACCCGGCGGACAAGGCCGAATGGGCCCGCCTCGAGGTCATCAACCAGGCCATCGTCGAGAAGGCCATCCAGGTGGGCGGCACCTGCACAGGCGAACACGGGGTCGGCATCGGCAAGCGCAAGTTCATGCAGCTCGAGCACGGCGAGAGCTACCAGCTCATGAAGCAGATCAAGGATGTCATCGACCCCAAGGGGCTGATGAATCCCGGAAAAATCTTTTAGGAGTCAAGGGTCCAAGGGTTCGAGGGTTCGAGCGAAAAGCAATTCACCTCTCGACTTTGCTTTGGATCATGTTACCGCTTGACCCCTCGACCCCTGGAACCCTTGAACCCTCATTCACACATACAGGAGAGCCACAACTCATGAACGTCGCATTCATCGGCATGGGGACCATGGGGGCGGCCATGGCCTTGAACGTCCTGAAGGCGGGACACGCGGTCACGGTGCACAACCGCAGCCGCGAACGGGAAGAACCGCTGGCCAAGGCGGGCGCCCGGCGGGCGGGTTCCCCGAAGGAGGCCGCCACGGGCGCGGAGATCGTCATCATCTGCGTCAGCGACACGCCCGATGTGGAAGCGGTGGTTCTCGGGGAAAACGGCATCATCCAGGGTGCGACGGCCGGCACGGTCGTGGTGGACATGTCCACCATCAGCCCCTCGGCCACGCGCCGGATAGCCGCTGAGCTTTCCAAGAAAGGCATCCGCATGCTGGATGCGCCGGTTTCCGGCGGCTCCGAGGGCGCCCAGAAAGGCACGCTCACCATCATGGTCGGAGGACATGCGGCCGACGTGGCCATCGCTATGCCGGTGCTCTCCGCCATGGGCAAAAGCATCACCCATGTCGGCCCCGGCGGCGCCGGGCAGTTCACCAAGGCGATCAACCAGGTGATCATCTCCGGCGTTTACCTGGCGGTGGCCGAGGGCATGACCCTGGGGCTCAAGGCCGGCCTGGACATGGAGAAGGTGGTCCTGGCGCTTGCCGGAGGTGCCGCCGGGTCATGGGTCCTGAATTTCCGCTCCGCGAACATGATCAAGAACGAATACCCGCTCGGGTTCCGCGTCCGCCTGCACCGCAAGGATGTGGCCATCGCCATGGAGGCTGCCCGCGAACTGGGGGTCTTCCTGCCGGCCACGGCCCTGGTGGAGCAGATCGAAAACGGCCTCATCTCCCAGGGTTTCGGCGACGAGGACATGTCGGCGATGGCGCGCATGATCCGGAAGCCTTCCGGACTGGAGTAGACGGTTTTGAAGAGAAGCGTTTCACGGCACCCTGCATCTTTCTGTTGAGAATGACCCTGTGTGGTTATGGGGGGAACGGCTTTCAGCCGCAATTTCCCCGGCGCTTCAGGGATCGCGGCTGGAAAGCCGCTCCCACAAAGGAGAAAATCGACTTTTTTGAGAGGCTGAGACCGGGGGTGCGCTTCACACGGCTGTCATTGCAGCGCACCACCGGGATGCCTCCCTTTTACGACCCCACCATCCAACTAAATAAAGGAGACCACAGGCGATGAAGCTTGAAAACGCGTTCACCATGGACACCTCCAGCATCAAGTACGGCCAGGGCGTCACCCGTGAAATCGGCTACGACATGGAGGAGCAGGGCTGCCGCCGCGTCATGGTGGTGACCGACCGCAACCTCAGCCAGAGCGACCCGGTCGCCGTCACCCGGGAGGCTTTGCGCGACCGGGGCATCGATGCCGTGCTGTTCGACCAATCGAGCGTCGAACCCACCGACGTGTCGTTCAAGGAAGCCATTGCCTTCGCCGTGAAAGGCAAGTTCGACGGCTACGTCGCCGTCGGCGGCGGCTCGAGCATGGACACCTGCAAGGCCGCCAACTTGTACGCAACCCATCCGGCGGATTTCATGACCTACGTCAATCCGCCCGTCGGCAAGGGCACGCCGGTCCCGGGGCCGCTCAAGCCCATGATGGCCATCCCCACCACGGCCGGCACGGGCAGCGAGACCACCGGGGTCACAATTTTCGACTACCTGGAAATGGGAGCCAAGACCGGCATCGCCAGCCGGGCCCTGCGGCCCATCCGCGGCATCATCGACCCGAACAACACCCGCACCCTGCCGAAGATGGTGGCGGCCTGCACCGGCCTGGACCAGCTGACCCACGCGCTGGAAGCCATGACAGCCCTGCCCTACAACCAGCGCCCGGCGGCGGATCACCCGCGCCTGCGGCCGGCCTACCAGGGCGCCAACCCCATCAGTCATGTGTGGGCGTCGCGGGCCGTCAAGATGATTTCCAAGAACCTGGTGAGGGTGGTCGAGCACCCGGCCGACGACCAGGCGCGCGGCGAAGTGCTGCTGGCAGCCACGTATGCGGGCATAGGCTTCGGCAACGGCGGCGTTCACCTGGCCCACGGCATGTCGTACCCGGTGTCCGGCATGGTCCGGGGTTACGTGCCCGAAGGCTACCCCCCGGGGCATCCGATCGTCCCCCACGGCATGGCGGTATGTCTGAATGCGCCGGCGGTATTTCGCTTCACGGCGCAGGCCGACCCGGGGCTCCATCTCTATTGCGCACAGCTGATGGGACGCGACGTCTCCCGCGCCAAGCCGGAGGAGGCCGGCGAGATCCTGGCGGGCGCCATCGTCGACCTCATGCGCAAGGTGGGGATGCCCAACGGGCTGAAGGCCGTCGGCTTCGGGCCGCAGGATGTGGACAAGCTGGTGGAGGGCACGCTGCCCCAGCACCGGGTGACCAAGCTCTCCCCGCGGCCTGCCGGGCCGGAGGAACTGCGGCAGCTGTTCCTGAACGCCATGACCTTGTGGTAGGAATCGGCCATGTCAGATACCCCCGAGCCGGAAAACGCTGAAGCGCTCAAGCGCCAGCTCGAGATGTTCCAACTCATCTTCGAGAGCATTTACAACGGCGCCATGGTGACCGACACCGATGGGGTCATCACCCACTTCAACAAACCCTACGGCCAGTTCCTCGATCAGGACCCGGCGACTCAGATCGGCCGGCACTGCACCGAGGCTGTCGAGAACTCCCGCATGCACATCGTGGCCCGGACCGGGAAAGCTGAAATCAACCAGTCCCAGCTGATCAAGGGCCAGAAGATGGTGGTCCAGCGGATCCCCATCAAGAAAGACGGCAAGGTCATCGCCGTGTTCGGCCAGGTCATGTTCAAGGACGTCAAGGACGTCGGCAAGCTGGCCCGCGAACTCTCTTTGCTGGAGTCGAAGGTCAAGCTCTATGAAGAGGAGTTGATCAGCCTGCGCTCCACACGCTACACGTTCGACAGCATTATCGGCAAAAGCGAGGCTATCCAGAACCTGAAACAAGAGGCGCTCAAGGCGGGCGGCAACCATTTCCCGGTGCTCATCACCGGCGAGAGCGGCACCGGCAAGGAACTCTTCGCCCAGGCCATCCACCACGCGAGCGCGCGCCGCGTGTACCCCTTTGTGCGCATCAACTGCGCGGCCATCCCGCGCGACCTGCTCGAATCGGAATTGTTCGGCTATGAAAAGGGCGCCTTCACCGGCGCCAGGATCGAAGGCAAGCCCGGCAAATTCGAGCTGGCTCACGAGGGCACCATCTTCCTGGACGAGATCGGCGATTTGCCCATCGACATGCAGCCGAAGCTGCTGCGGGCCATCGAGGACAAGGAGTTCGAACGGGTGGGGGGGAACAAGGTCGTGCGTTCGGACTTCCGCGTGATCGCCGCCACCAACCAGGGCCTGGAGAGCATGCTGGCCACGGGGCGCTTCCGCAAGGACCTTTTCTACCGCCTGAACGTCGTCTCCCTGCACATCCCCCCTCTGCGGGAGCGCCCGGCGGACATTGCTGCCATCACCCAGCACTTTCTGGCGCAGACGGCAAAGGAGGCCGGGCTGCGAGCCTTGTCCATCGAAAAGGAGGCGGAACGCGCCCTGCGCCGCTGCGAATGGCCCGGCAACGTCCGCGAGTTGACGAATGTGCTCGAGCGCAGCGTGCACGGCCTCGAGGGCGACACCATCCGTCTGCCGGACCTGCCGTTTTATGTGCAGCGCGGCCGCCACACTCCGAGCCGGCGCCAGCAGACCTCGCTCAGGGAAACGCAGTCCCGCACCGAACGCGAGACCATCTGTGCGGCGCTCAAGGAAACCAACTTCCAGAAGGCGCGCGCCGCCCAGATCCTGGGCATCCACCGCACCCTGCTCTACAAGAAGATGAAAAAGTACAACCTCCCGCTCCGCCCGCCGAAGTGAATAAGCCGCAGTCGCCGAAACGGGGAGGATTCCATGTTCATCCAAAATAGTTTTTTTCGTGGACGTCTGCCCATGCTGGCGGCGCTGTTTTTCGGGTGGACGCTGACGGGGTCGCAGACGGCGGCGGCCGCCGGCCCCATGATCACGATCGCCCCGGGAGCCGGCAGTTTTTCCTTCGTCGACGAGCACGGCGACCCGTCGAAGCCGATCACCGTCTACACCTACCTGCCCAAGGGTCTCCCGCCGGGCACGGCACGAATCGTCTTCGTCATGCACGGCCACGGCAAAAACGCCCAGGGCTACCGTGACACCTGGGTCGAGCATGCTGAAAAGTCCCGGTTCATGGTCGTTGCCCCGCGCTTCGACGAAAAACAGTGGGGCGGCGGTGATTATTCCTACGCGAGCGTCATCCCCAAGGGCACCACGCTTCAAGCGTCATCGATGTGGTCTTTCAAAGTCGTCGAACATCTCTTCGACGCCATCAAGGACGCGACCGGTAATCAGCGCCCCGACTATTTCATCTACGGCCATTCCGAAGGCGGCCAGTTCGTGCACCGTCTCGTGCTCTTCCTGCCCGACGCGCGCTATGCCAAAGCGGTTGCCGCTAATCCAGGCTGGTACACCATGCCGACGTTCGACGTGAAATTTCCCTACGGGCTCGACGGGTCGCCTGTAACCGAAGCGTCGCTGAAGAAGAGCCTCGGACGAGAACTGGTCCTCTTGCTCGGCGACCGGGATACGGATCCCGGCCACAAAGAACTCCGTAAAACGCCGGAGGCTATGGCCCAGGGCGCAAACCGGTTCGAACGCGGCCGGAAATTCGTCCGGGAAGCCCGGACGCGCACCACGGAACTGAAGTGCCCGTTTGGCTGGCAAATCCAGGTCGTGCCAGGGGCGGCGCACCAGAACAGCAAGATGTCCGGGCCCGCAGCGGCGGTTCTCATGGGCCGCTGATTCACCCGGCGTGTGGCGACTCCGGCGCCAGCAGGCAAGGTGTCAGGTTGCATAACCAGAAAACAAATCAATGAAAAATCTATGATTGCGACAGCGTTGGAATAGGAATCCAAGTTGGAAAAAAGTACAGATATCGACTATCATCATGGCCTATTCACAGATGGCAATGGTTCAGTTGATTTCATCCGACATGTCTGGAATTTCGGCAAATTTGTGATAGTCTCAGAGCAGGATAAGCGTGATCTGCCAAATATCCCACTTCATGGACCCCCTGTGAAAGATTGAGGAGGTCTTACACCCACAAAGCCGAAAGGAGAGTTCTATGATCTTTGCGCAAGCAGGCAGAATGGTTTCCATCATTGTCGTAATGTCTTTGGTGGTTTTTGGTTGTGCAACGAACGCGGTGCAAAAAGAGGTCATTGCGACGAAGAAGGCCCCTGAGGCGATCGGGCCGTATTCGCAGGCCGTCAAGTTCGGGAATTTGTTGTTCCTCGCCGGTCAGATTGCGATCGACCCCAAGACCAATCAATTAATGAAAGACGCTAGCATAGAGGATCAGACGCGGCTGGTTCTGAACAACCTCAAAGCAGTGCTCGAGGAAAACGGAATGACAATGGACAACGCATTGTCGACTACGGTGTTTCTCAAGGATCTTAACGATTTTGCGAAAATGAACGCGGTGTATGCAGAATTTTTCAAAAGTGCGCCGCCAGCACGGGCAACCGTAGAGGTGGCGCGACTGCCGCGTGACGTCAAAGTGGAAATCGCGATGATTGCCGGAAAATAGTCGGGCTAATAAGGGCGGATTGACATTTGCTCAGGATGCTGAGTAAATTTACTCAATGTCCTGAGCAAATATTACTGGGGGGAGTCCGATGCCCTCCGCCCGGTTTTTTTATCCTTGTCAAGCGGCTGCCCGAACCAAGGCCGTTCATCCAAGGCATCGCAGGGCCTTGCCAAACTGATATAACGACCCTCGCCCAGCAGATCATGGCTAAAACCGGCGGTCCTGCTCATTACGTTTCGGCTATTTCGGTGAAATTTCGAAAATCCACAAAACCTTCAGATTCACATGCGCTATCTATCACAGAAAAACGGATATCCCGAAAACTGGGGATATTGACAGCATAGCAACGCCGCCGGTTGATTCTGAAAATTTTCGATAGTCGAAAAATATATCAAAAGCAGTTTGGCCGATTGGATCCGGGGTTTGGCTATCGACTTGTCCGATTAAATCTTGGTCAAGGCTCAAGGCTCGAAGGAGAAGATAGAGCCAACCCACTCTCAGTTTTCCACTTTTGGCTTTCAGCCTTTTTACGTGAGCATTTCAAACCGTGGGGCAACGCCGCCGCTGGAGCATCAGGCGGAGCTTTTGGGCGGCCGGGGCGGGCTGACTATGGCCTCGCCGGTGAGGACCCGCTTGCCCTCCTGGTTGTCGCAGGTCGTCAGCATCCGAACGCGGCCCTTGACCGTGTCGATCTCCATGACCTCGACCCGTGCGGTGATGGTGTCGCCGATCTTGACGGTTCCCAGGAAGGTCAGTTCCTGGCGCAGATAAATCGAGCCTGGCCCCGGCAGCCGGTTCCCCATCACGGCCGAGATGAACCCCGCCGGCAGCAGGCCGTGGGCGATCCGCGTGCCGAAATAGGTTTTTCTGGCGTATTCCTCGTCGACGTGCGCCGGGTTGAAATCCCCTGTAATCCCGGCAAAAAGATAAACGTCCGTCTCGCTGACCGTCTTGGAGAACTGGGCGCTGTCTCCCACCTTGAGTTCATCGATTGTTTTCCCGATCATGCCGTCACCCCCTTCCCAGGCAAACCGCCTGCCATGGTTGACAGAAAAGTCTATTTTCGTTAGGTTTTAACTGATCCCCAAAAAAAACTCAATCGGGAATACCGCATGATCATCGGGCTCGATGTCGGGGGTACCCACACGGATGTCGTTCTGCTGGACAACGCCGGCCTGCTGCGGGAAGTCAAAGTCTCCACCGATGCATCGGACCTCTTCCGCTCGGTTCTCAAGGGCCTGGATGCGGTCACGGAAGGCGTGGACACCGGCGCCATCCGCCGCATCGTCCTCAGCACCACGCTCACCACCAACGCCATCGTCCAAGACTCGATCCCGCCCGTGGGCATGATCGTGTCGGCCGGCCCCGGGATCGACCCGGAGCATTTTCGCTCCAACCCCCACTACGTCTGCGTGAAAGGTTCCATCGACCACCGCGGCCGCGAGGTCGAGCCGGTCCTGCCGGAGGAGGTCGAGGCCGCCGCCGAGCGCTTCCGGAAGAACGGGATCCGGCAGGTGGGGGTCGTGGGTAAATTCTCCGTGCGCAACCCCGCCCACGAAATCCGCATCGGGGAGTTGCTGGGGGATTCCTTCGACAAAATTTTCCTGGGCCACCGCGTTTCCGGCAGCCTGAATTTTGCCCGCCGCATCGCCACCACCTACCTGAACGCCGCCGTCTACCCGATCCACAAGGCATTTTTCGATGCCGTGCTGAAAAGCCTGGACGTCAAAGGACTGCGCCTGCCGTTGCGCCTTCTCAAGGCCGACGGCGGCAACATGAAACTGGAGGCCTCGGTGGATTGCCCGGCCCAGACCATTTTTTCCGGGCCGGCGGCGAGCGTCATGGGGGCCGTTGCCATGGCCGCGGGGGACGAAGACGCGATCGTGATGGACATCGGCGGCACCACCACCGACCTGGCGGTCCTGATCGGCCGTGCCCCGGTGCTCGACCCGCACGGCATCGCCATCGGCCCTTACCGGACCCTGATCCGTTCCCTGGAAACTCTTTCAATCGGCATGGGCGGCGACAGCGCCGTCCGGCTGAAAAACGGCCGGCTGACCGTCGGCCCGGACCGGGAAGGCCCGGCGATGCTCTTCGGCGGAAACGTGCCCACGCCGACCGATGCCCTGGCGGTCATCGGGGACCTTGCCCACGGCGACCGCGAACGGGCACGGGCCGGCCTCAAGTCCATGGCGGATCAAATGGGGATCCCCATCGAAGCCCTCGCCGACCAATTGGTTGAAACCGCCTGCCGGGCGATGCTGGCGGCTGCCGAACGGCTCACGGCGCATATCAACGGCAAGCCCGTCTACACGCTGCACGAATTAAAGGAAGGCTATCAGGTGCGGCCTCGATCCGTTCTGGTCCTGGGCGGTCCGGCCCCTTATTTCGCCAGACATCTTCAGCGCTTGACCCCCATGCACGTCCGGATCGTCCCGCGATGGCAGGTCGCCAATGCCATCGGAGCGGCACTGGCGCGCACCACGTGCGAGGTGGGGCTTTTTGCCGACACGGAACAGCGGGTGGCGAGCGCACCGGCGGAGAATTTCCTGCAGCCCATCACGGACGGCTACGACTTGGAGGCCGCCACGGCACAGGCGCTGGACCTGCTGCGGGTCAAAGCTCTGGGGCGCGGCGCCAACCCCAACTACATCGAGATGGAAGTGGTGGAAAGGCAGCAGTTCAACATGGTGCGGGGGTTCACCACCTCCGGGAAAAATATCCGCGTACGGGTGCAGGTCAAACCGGGCCTCATTCATGGCTACGACAACCTGCTGAAGAGCCTCGCGGCCGGAACAGAGCATGGCGCATAATGAATAAAAATACGGGATGTGCAGGAATGGCTTTTCCCTATCCCGGACAAGCCGCAACCAAATTCGAAATCCGAAGCACGAAACTCGAAACAAATTCAAATGTTCGAAACGACCATTACCCAAACCGATTCCGCCACAATTTAAGATCGTTTTTTAGCGTTGCGGTCATTCCGTCATTTGGATTTGTTTCGGATTTCGGATTTCGTGCTTCGGGTTTTTAAGGAACCATACGCGATGCTGCACGCGAAAAATAAAGTCGGCCTGGTTTTCTTTCCGGCCTACGACTGGGCCATCAGTCCGAACCACCCGGAACGGGAGGAGCGGCTGCTCTACACCCAGGACCAGATCCTCGAAGAGGGCCTGTTCGACATCGAGGGGGTCGTCGAGCTCAAGCCGGACCCGGTGGTCCTGGCCGACATCCAGCGCGTCCATTTCTGCGTTCCCGACGTCTGGAGCATCGCCACCGAATCCCATTTCATCAGCGCCGGCGGGGCCAAGACCGTCGGCATGGCGGTGCTGGAGCGGCAGGTCGACAAGGGCTTCGCCCTGGTGCGGCCGCCGGGACACCATGCCATGCGCGTCGCCCACGGTGCACGCGGCTTCTGCAACATCAACATCGAGGCCGTCATGATCGAGTTCCTGCGGCGCAAATACGGCGTGGACCGGGTGGCCATCGTCGACACGGACTGCCATCACGGCGACGGCACCCAGGACATCTACTGGCACGACCCCGACACCCTGTTCATTTCCCTGCACCAGGACGGCCGGACCCTCTACCCCGGCAGCGGGTTTCCCGGGGAGCTGGGCGGGCCGAATGCCGTGGGCCGCACCCTCAACATCCCGCTGCCGCCCCACACCGCCGAAGAAGGCTTCCTGCACGTCATCCGCAACGCCGTCCGGCCGATCCTGGACGATTTCAAGCCCCAGCTCATCGTCAACTCGGCCGGCCAGGACAACCACTACACGGACCCCATCACCAACATGAATTTCTCGGCCCAGGGCTACGCGGAGTTGACCTCGCTCCTGAATGCCGACATCGCCGTGCTGGAGGGGGGCTACTCCATCGAGGGGGCCCTCCCATACGTCAACCTGGGGATCGTGCTCGCCATGGCCGGTCTGGACTACAGCAAGGTCCGGGAGCCGGACTACGATCGCCGCCAGATCCGCCAGTCGGATGCGGTGACCGCTGCGGTCAAGGAGGTCAGCGACCTCATCATGGCATGCTGGATGGGACGGGACCAGCTGCGTGAAAGAATGCTGGAAAAAAGAGACAGCCACCGCCGCACCCGCCGCATCTACTACGACACCGACGGCTTTTCCGAGTCGCAGCAGGAGGAGGTGACGGCCTGCGACGCATGCGGCGGGGCGCTTCGGATCGATTCCGTATCGGACCGGGGCGCGCACATCCTGGCGGTGCACATCCCGCGCAAAGCCTGCCCGAGCTGCCGGGAAGCCGGGCGCAAGTGGTATGATCAAGCCTCCAGCAAGCATTTCGACCGGGTGTTCCTGCAGGACCGGACGCAGGACCAGTTCCTTGTCAAAAAAGGTGACTGACGTTTTCAACCTTATATACGCTAAAAACAAGGACCGGAACGACACCATGGCCCTCGATCTCAAAGCCGACCGTTTTCGCGCGATTTTCGACATCTCCCCTTTAGGCATCACCATCGCCGACCGCCACGGCGGGCTGCTCGAAGCCAACCCCGCCTTCCTCGCCATGTTCGGTTACTCTCTGCAGGAGGCCCAGGGCCGCAACTTCCTGGACCTTGCCCACCCGGAGGACCGTGACGCGATAGCGGGCCTGGTCCAGGATGTCCGCAACGGCAAAACGGATTCCTATCAGGCCGAAAAACGATGCGTCTGCAAGGACGGCCGCGAATTTTGGGCCGTGGTCCGCTGCACGGCGCTGCGCGACGGCAGGGGAGACATCACGCACTGGCTGGGCATCATGGAAGACATCTCCGCGCGCCGGGCCGCTGAAAAGGAGCGCCAGCGCCTGGCGACCCAGGTGCAGCAGGCCCAGAAAATGGAGGCCATCGGGACTCTCGCCGGCGGCATCGCCCACGACTTCAACAACCTGCTGATGGGGATCCAGGGCAACATTTCCCTGTTGCTGCTGGACAAGGCGCCCGATCACCGCGATGTGACGTATTTGAAAAATGTGGAAAAGTCGGTGATGCGGGCCTCGGAGCTGACGCGGCAGATCCTGGGGTTTGCGCGCGGCGGGAAGTACGAGGTCAAGGCCACCGACATCAACGCGCTGCTCGAAAAGACCGCCGAGATGTTCGGCCGGACCCGCCGGGAAATAACCATCCGCAAGGACCTCCAGAAGGCCCCCTGGAAGATCGAAGCCGATCAGTCGCAACTGCAGCAGGTCCTGCTCAATCTCCTGGTCAATGCCTGGCAGGCCATGCCCGGCGGCGGGGAGCTGGTGCTGCAAACCGCGAACGTGGTCATCGAGGCGGGTCACCCGGACACGCCGGCGGATGCCGTTCCCGGTCCGCATGTGCGCATAGATGTCACCGACACCGGCGTCGGCATGGACACGCACACCCAGGCGCGCATCTTCGAGCCTTTCTTCACCACCCGGGAAAAGGGCCAGGGCACGGGCCTCGGGCTGTCGTCGGCGTTCGGCATCGTCAAGAACCACAACGGGTTCATCACCGTCCGCAGCGAGAAGGGCCGCGGATCGACCTTCAGCGTCTTTTTCCCGGCCGCTTCAGGGGCGGTGACGCAGAAACCGAAACCGGCCGGGGCGGGGCGCGGCGGCGGGAGCACCATCCTGCTCGTAGAAGACGAGGAAATGGTGGCCAGCATCGGTCGACAGATGCTGGAGCGCTTGGGGCATCGGGTGATCGTCGCGCAGACCGGAGACGAGGCGCTGGCGCTGTATGAAAAGCGTCGGGCCGAGATTGATCTTGTGATCCTTGACATGATCATGCCCGGCATCGGAGGCGGGGCGGTCTTCGACCGCATCAGAGTGATCGACCCGCAGGCGGCGGTGCTGCTGTCAAGCGGCTACAGCCTCAACGGCCAGGCCTTGGAAATCATGAAGCGCGGCTGCCGAGGGTTCATCCAGAAGCCCTTCAGCATCGAGCAGCTCAAACAAAAAATTTGCGAAATACTTCCGCCCGGCTGAGCGTCGCGGGGCAGGATCAGTTCGGAGGATCGCACATGCTGAAACCCAGGCGGTCCCAGACCACACCTCGAATCCTCGTGGTATATAGCATCCGACCTGTCACCGAGTAACCGTCTTTGAGATTGCTGCAACCTGTCCAATAGCTTGATTGCCCAAAAAGCCCCGTTTACCCGAAACAAATCTGCAATCTTCTGGAACTGCACCTTTCATAAAGAAATACATGATAGACCCTATTTCCCGCTTTGCATTTTCGAATTATGTTGAATTATCTATAAAACATAGTTGCCCGACTTCTTGGCAGTCATATCCGGCAGGAGGAATTGGAGATGGGGGCCGGTGGGAAAATTCTAGTTGTTGATGATAATCATTACCATCGAATCGTTGTTTCCAAAAGGAGACTACATCATGGCTTCACACGGCAATATTTACCGCTCCGGCGATGGCCCTCCTAGCTCGAAATTTTATGATCAAGGAAAATTCGGACGAATGTTCCCCAGCCTTCCGCCTTTTTCACTGGACACACCGTCGTTGCGAGGCGCACTGAAAAAACTTGGGGAAAGAAACGGCATAATGGACGCAAAAGATGATCTGACCGCGCATCCGCGAGATCTCATCCTCAACCCCGCCCTCTTCTCCAATAACCCAGACAACCCGGACATGACGGCGGGCATGACGTTTCTCGGCCAGTTTCTCGACCACGACATGACGTTGGACATTACGTCTAGCCTGGAGCAGCAAGTCGACCCCGAAATGATCCAGAACTTCCGTGTGCCAAGCTTCGGGCTTGATAGCGTGTACGGTTCCGGCCCACTGGGGTCGCCCTATATTTACGACCAGACGGTAGACGATGGGCGCACCACGTTGCTGATCGAACCCAATCCGGGATCGGAAGCCAACACGCGCGACGGTTCACAGAAGTTTGACTTGCCGCGAAACAGCCAGGGCACTCCGCTAATGGGGGATCCGCGCAACGATGAAAACCTTGTACTGTCACAGATGCAAGTGGCGTTCATACGCTTCCACAACGCGCTGGTGACGCATGTCAAGGCAGAGTCGGGTCTGACCCATCCGGTGGAGGTGTTCGCAGAGGCGCAGCGATTGATGCGCTGGCATTACCAGTGGATCATCCTGCACGAATTTTTGCCCAAGACTATTGGCCCGACGTTGGTCGACAATATCCTCACCGAAGGGCGCAAGTTCTACAAATGGCACAATGCGCCATTCATTCCGGTCGAGTTTTCAGGAGCCGCGTACCGCTTCGGTCACTCGCAAGTGCGCCCAAGCTACCGTGTCAACTTTGGCCCGAACGACGCCAACCAATTTTTCGCCTTGCTCTTCAACGACAACCTGGCTGTAAACCCGATCGCCGAAGACATGCGCGGAGGCTCGCGCGCACCGAACCGCTTCATTGACTGGCAGACCTTTTTCGATTTCGGAGACGGCCGCGCGCGAAATAACAAACGCATCGACGGCAAACTCTCAAGTGTATTGTTTGATTTGCCCGGAATACCCGGCGGGGAGCCTCAATCGCTGGCCCAGCGCAATTTGCTGAGGGGCCTAACGTTCAAGCTACCGTCTGGTCAGCGGGTCGCGGGTGCGATGAGTGTCGAAGCCTTACAGCCCAGCGATTTGGCGGATCTCAAGCCACTCAATTTGCATAACCGCACACCGCTTTGGTTTTACTGCCTGCGCGAGGCAGACATCATGAGCGACGGCAAACGCATGGGGCCGGTCGGCGGCCGCATCATCGGTGAGGTGATGATTGGTCTGATCGAGGGCGACTCCACCTCCTACCTCAAACAGGAGCCGGATTGGACGCCAACCTTGAGCACCAATGGTGAGTTCACTATGGTTGATCTTCTCAAGTTCGCTGGCGTGGTGACTGCGTTTTAGGCAGATCCTGCAACTTCGCACTACGGAGTCGCAGGTGCTTTTGGACCACCGCTTCCGAAAGACGAGTGAAGGGCAGGCAGGGTGAGCTAATGCTCGGCGTTGCCAACCAACCTCCAAACAATTCAATCAATTGGAGCTGTCTGCTACGTCTTGCTTCGATGCAAAGAAAACCCAACCATTCACTAACATGGAGGAACACACCATGGATGCAAATGCGAAAAGACTGCTGCGGCAACTCAAGCAACATCGAAAAGCGTCGGAGGCGTACGAGAAGGCGCGGCTGAAGATGATCGAGAAGGAACACCGCGGCTTAGGGTTGACGGACGCCGTCGTGCAGAGAGAGTTGAAAGCGATCGGCGTTGACGTGAAGGCTTTGCTTAAAGACACTGCGGCGGAAGAGAAGGAGCTGCAGAAAGTTCATAAGAAATTTCTTGGGCTCGTGCGGCCGACAAGAGTGCCGGGCAATCTCGTTCTCGAAATTCCTCCCGACCCGAACGTGTTCGATGTGAAACCGCCGGCGGTTGATGGGTTCGGCACGAACTGCTCTGCCCTTGCCCGCGGTCTTAACCTGGCGTTAGGCGAGATGAACCTTCTGTTGAGCGAACAAGGAGATGGCTGGGGATGGCAAGCGACTGCAGGATCCCCGTGCTTGACTACGCTCGTCTTCCAATTTGCTCCACCGCGTGCGGGAAATATTCTGGTGGATGCTTACGTTGACTTCAAAGGTCAGTTTGCGTTGTCTGCGCACGACCATTGGTACACGAGCACCCGTGCGGATATAACACTGAGCGTCTCGTCGCGCTTGTATCAACACTATTGGGAATTCGGTCCGGGCGAAACGCTGATTAATGAACACCGCACCGATTCGAGCAACAGCGGCTGGATTGATCGGCTCGTGAAGTTGAGCTACTCGACGTCCGTCTCAGCGAATGACACGGTGCTGATTTTCGTCGAGGTGGCGTTGGATACGAATGCGCATTCAAGTCACGCAAAGGTTGATGTTGATTTCAAGACAGGAGCCGAGCGGCGCATCAGAGTGCCGTTGATACAGATGAGATATTTTTAGAGCACCGTCGAAAACCCTTTCAAACAAAATCTTACCGCAGAGATCGCTGAGAACTCAGAGGGGAAGTTTCTTACAATATAAGATTTCCTTTCCGTGAACTCTTCGCTCTCTGCGGTTAACGTTTTTCAGATAACGTACATACTCGACTACTTCGACGCATCGAATGTGACTGCAGATGCTACGTGTATTCCAGAACGACATCCTGGACCCGAAGCGTTTCGTTATCACGATGGAGCTCGTCCCCGGAAGGGAACCGGCAGGCAGGTCGATCGACACCATAAGAGGTATGGCGGCAGACGCATTTGCTGATGGCCGGATCTCTGCCGTCTCCATCACCGACAACCCAGGCGGAAACCCGGCGCTCAGCCCAGATGTGATCGGCCACGACATATTCAAAGTCGGGATGGACGTCATCGTCCATTTCACTTGCCGGGATGCCAACCGGATCGGTATGGAAAGCCGGGCGCTGCAACTCGCCATGATGGGCATGAAGAACATCTTGGCGCTGACCGGTGACTACATAGGCAAAGGCTTTGCGGGTCAAGGGGCACCCGTATTCGATCTCGATTCGGTGACGTTGCTGGTCATGCTTCGAATGCTGGAGAAGCGCGTTCAGCAGGCTGGCGATCCCGACGTGTTTTTTGCGGGCTGCGCTGTGTCGCCGTTTAAAAACCGTCGAGGAGAGGCTTTCGCTCAGTATGCCAAACTCTGCCGGAAAGTGGCCGCTGGCGCACGATTCGCCATTACTCAGCTTGGCTACGATGCCGTCCAGTTTGAAGAGTTGTTGAACGTCCAGCGCCGGTTCGGACTTGATTTGCCTACCCTGGGTTCGGTTTATGTTTTAACGCCTGTATCGGCGCGAATAATGAACGCCGGCCAAGTCCCCGGAGCTGTGGTCTCCGATGATTTGCTGAATAAGGTCATCCGGGAGTGGCGGGACAAGACGCAGGGCCGGACCCTGGCCATCGAACGTGCGGCACGATTGGGCGCCGTGTTGAAAGGACTGGGCTACCGTGGCATCCACATCGCAGGCATCCATCGCGGTTTTGAACTCCTCGGCCGGATCTTGGATCGGATGGCGCAGATCGAGGGTCAATGGCAGGATTTCTTAAACGATTTCACCCCAGCCAAGAGCAGAGACGGCTGCCTTGGGGAAAAAAAGGAAACGGTCAGGCCCGCGTTGTGTACCCACGACGCGAACCTTTCGTTTCCAGACAGGATGCACTTCCGTTTTTTCAAGGCTGTCCATGATCAGTTCTTCAATTATGAAGCACCCTTAGCTCCGTTCCTTCGATCGATTGCTCGTTTGCTCGGCGGCCGATCCGCCGGCATGCTTGCGGTTCAACTGCTTGAGGACCCAGTTAAAGCCCTTCTGCTCGAGTGTAGACGTTGCGGAGATTGCGCTATCCAGCACGTGGCGTTTCTTTGCCCTGAGTCCCAATGCCCGAAACACATCCGCAATGGCGCCTGCGGCGGCAGCCGAAACGGGTGCTGTGAGGTGTTCCCCGAACGGAAGTGCGTCTGGTTCAGGGCCTGGGAGCGTTGGGCCGATGCGGGACAGCCGGAGGAGATGGCCGCCAACTGCATCCCGCCGAGGCTGTGGGAACTGGATGGCACTTCATCTTGGCTGAACTTTCACCTCCGGAGGGACCACCAGAGTGCTTCTGGAGAAATCCTGCAGGCATGCCGCACAGCCGAATGCCGCATTCCTCCCGATATTGCCTTGTGAGCTATTCACCGCTTAACCTGGCATCGACTGGCAGCCTTAAACAGTGTCTTCCCGCTGATAGCTGCGCAATCTGATAACTCCCGCATAGGTTCAAGTGGGGCACCCATTAAAAGGTGTAAACAAATCTTGAGAGTTGCAAACCGTTAAATAATTTCAAGCATGAAACTTCCGATCGTATGTGTAAACAAAAATCTGCTCAGCCTCTCCCGGAATCTGCAGGATCGGCACTGGCCGACAGGGTGACTCTCACGCAGGTCCCTTCACCCGGTTGCGTGTGTATGTTAAGAATTCCGCCGCATATCTCGGCCCGCTCCTGCATGCTTTTCAAACCGAAACCGCTCAATCGGTCCTGCCGGCTGAAGACTTCGCCTAAATTGAAGCCGCATCCATTGTCTTCCACCTCCAATTCGAAATGGGCGGCAATCTTTTTTAAACGGATGTAGATCGTATCGGCCCGGCTGTGCTTGGCGGCGTTATTGACGGCCTCTTGCATCACCCGGTAGAAAACTATTTTATACTCTTCAGGGACCTCATGCTCCTGCACGTCAATCTGCTGGATCAGCCGGATATTTCCGTAGCGCTGCCTTGATTGCCGAGTGTACCAGTCGATGGTCGACAGCAACCCCAGGTCGTCCAGCATGAGCGGCCTCAAGTTGGCCGAGATGCGCTTGGTCTCCTTGATCGTGTCCGTCAGGTGAGAAATGAGTGTTCCCAGTGATGCCGCCCCGCAAACAGGGTCCCGGGCCGCCTGCTCCGCCACCTCTTCCAACCCGAACTTTATGGCCGCGAGACTGCCCCCGACGCTGTCATGCAACTCCCTCGCCACGGTCCGTCGGTCTGCCTCCAGTGCTTCCAGACTCTTACGGGACAACTCCCTCAGATGCCGCTGGGATTCCACCAACATGGCCTCCATCTGCTTCCGTGCGGAGATGTCCTTGCAGATCGTGGCTACAAAGGCAACGTTGTCGGATTCATCCATCAGCGGAAACGCCGTCAAAAATGACGGAATGATCCGGCCGGACCTGGCTTTCCGTACACTCTCCCAGTTGCGGATTTCTTCGCCGGCGCAGCATCGCTCGCGCAGCTTGGTATCCTGGTCATGGCGTTCGGGAATAAAGAGCGTGGTGACGGGCTGGCCAATCAGCTCTTTCCGGCTGTAGCCATAAGCCTGCTCGGCCTCACGGTTCATCTCGACGACCGTCCCCGACAAGTCTTCGATAATGATCGGATCGGCCGCATCCATAAACACTCGCGACCATTGATGCAATTGCGTCTGGACCTTTCTGCGCACGACAATTTCGTTCTTCAATGCTGCAACGGTGTCTTCCAACTCGGCGGTGCGCCTCCGAACCGTCCTTTCCAACTCCTCATTGGCCTTACGCAGCGCCTCTTCGCTGTCCCGGAGGGCCTGCTCTGATATCTTCTTGGCCGTAATGTCTTGGGTGATGCCGAAACCGCCCAATAGCTGCCCGCCGGAGTCAAACTCGAGCTCAGCCCGCTCGCGCACCCACTTCACGGTGTGGCCGACGACAATCCGATGTTCGATGTCGTATGGCTCGCCGCGAAGGGCCGCTGTCCACTTCCGGTCCACGAATTCGCGGTCCTCGGAGTGAATAGTCGAAAGAAATGTTTCATACGTAAGAGGCGTACCCGTGGGTACTCCGAAAATCCGGTGATTCTCGTCGGACCAGAGCAGCTCGTTGCGCTGCACATTCAGCCGCCAACTCCCGATCTGACCCACGGCCTGGGCCCAGTTCAAATCCGTCTGGCTCTCACGCAGGGTCTGTTCGACTCTCCTGCGATCCGTGACGTCCCTGAAAAAAACGCTGAGACCGTCCTCGGTGGGGTAGGCGCGTGCCTCGAACCAGGCGTTCAATGGCTCATAGAATGACTCGATCGTGGTGGTCAATCGCTCGGTCATTGTACGCTGGTAGGCTCGCTCGAAGTCGGTGCCGACGGCATCGGGGAAGATCTCCCATAAGACACGGCCCAGCATCGTTTCGCGTTTTTGTCCGATGACTTGCGCCCCTTTCTCGTTTATGAACGTCACTCGCCACAGCCGATCAAGGCTAAAAAATCCGTCGCTGATGCTCTCGAGAATCGTCACCAACCGCCCGTGGGCGTTGTGCAATTCCTGCTCCGTTCGCTTGAGGCGGCCGATATCCAAGTTGATCCCGGCCCAGCAGACGACATCGCCTTTCTCGTTTTTCACCGGCACACCTCGTGCCAGCACGGCATGCCACTGCCCGTCTGCCCCACGGAAACGGTGTTCGATGTCCCAGGTTCCGCCGGTCCGGACACACTCCTTCCACGCCGCGATGGTGCGTTCAGCGTCGTCGGGATGCAGCACGTTACCCCATCCGAAGTCGGCGCACTGTTGCTGAGTGATGCCCACCATTTTCAAAAAAGAATCGCTGGCGTAAATGTTGCGCCCGTCAGGGGCGCAGATCCACACGCCGTAGTCGATGGACTCACCGATGGCGTGATAGATCTGCTCGCTTTCGCGCAAAGCCTGATCGGCGCGTTTGTACTCGGTGACATCGCGCCCGTAGAAATTGACGTAGTTGCGCTCAGCAATTGGAACCAGCATCAAAGACAGATCGCGATCGCTGCAGCGGATTGCCATCTCCCGGGGTTTGCCGCCGTCCAGCGCCGCGATCAGCTCCCGCTGCACCTCCCCCGGCACCTTCGCACCGACTGGACACTGCCACTGCGAAATCAGGTTCGCGGACGCCCGATTGGCGTAGAGCAATTCTCCCGCTCGTGCTGCACGCATCACCGGCAAAGGGTTTTCCTCGGGGAACAACGCCGCGCTCTGAGCCAGGGCCTGGGCCTGCCTGCGCTCGGTGATGTCGCGGACGATCAGGTTTGTCCAATTTTTCCATCCACCGCCCACGGCAAAAGCGAAAACATCTGCAGGGAAATCGACGCCGCTCTTGCTGCGCAGGACCATCTCGACGTATCGATCAGGTCTATCTTTCAGCACGTCCTCAAAGGATTCACGGCCGTCCCCGTCGGACGCGACCAGGTCGACCAGAAACCTTCCGGCAGCTTCCGCGTACGTGTATCCAAAGATGGCCTCGGCCTGCCTGTTCCACAAAATCACTTTTCCATGGGGGTCGATGGAAATGACGGCAGCGCGGAGGGCGTTCACCAGCGCCCGGTAATGGTCTTCGGACTCGAGGTAGTAGTCGGCCGCAGCCTCCCTCACATCCAAGCCTTTTTGAACCGCCGTGCGGATGGCAATCATGAATGCCGCCAGGAGATAGAGATGGCCAAGGCTTTGGGACGCGCGCCCTGCCCAGCTGAGAACGCTTCCGGGAACGGCTATGGACACATCGACAAGCCCTATGGCGACGAGCCCAAGCCCCAAGCCGTAACAACGGAGCGAAAGGCTGCCTCGCCGGGCGGCATGCCGGATCAGAAACGCGGCCGCCACCGTGAGGAGAGCAACCGACACCGTGAGGACAAGTTGTCGCACCGGGGTCGTCCCCTTTCCCGGGATGTAAAACGCCGGGGCCAGGTCGTACTGCGCGGCAGCCCAGAAAAACCCCGTGAGAGCCAGGACCCCCAGGTAGACGGCTGCCGCCTTAAAAACGCTCGGATCCGGCTTGTGCGCTCTTGCCTGCCCTGCGCACAGCGATGCCGCCAGGTGGAAAGAAGAAGCGCACAAAACACCGAGGTTGTGCACGGTGACCGCATGGTTCGGCCCTGCGGCAGCATCGATGATCAAACTCGAAAAAAGGAATGACGACCCCATGGCGACGAGGCCGCAGCCGGCATAAAGCAGCTCCGGCAGGCCGCTTGCGATGTAGCCACGGAATCCCAGCGCTGCCCCCAGAGCGGATACGCCTGTGACCAGCAGCGTGTTGAGCAGCAACGCCAGCAACCGGTTTTCGTAGCTGACGTCCACCAGGCCGCTGAACCAGATGAAAACAACGGTCAATGCGGCAACCGCGTAAACGGGCAGCGCTATCCCCCCACGTGCAAAACCGGGGGAATCGTTCTTCACCGTGACAGTCCCTGCTTTCACTTGACCCCCTTGGCCGCAGCCCCTTCGTGCGGCAATGCCGGGTAGAAGCCGTACTAGATTCGCAAAGCCGGATTTTCGAGGAAATAGTACGTGATCCCTCCTCTTGTTTTCAAGTGAATTATCGAGGGAGGGAACGATTCTGCCCTGCAAAATGGAGACAATTTGGATTTGTTTCGAGTTTCGTACTTCGTCTTTCGAATTTGGTTCCGGCTTGTCCGGGTGCGGGAGGCGTAACGACGAAAAGAAAAATCATAGTCTACAGCCTCACCTCAGCCCTACGAGGTCATTCTGAATTTTGCTGTTTGTCGATACACCCCCGCCGCGCCTCAAATACAGTCTTGACCCTATTTCGGAGCGCTGTGGGTGGATGCTATTAGTTCCGAAATAATATTCCAATTTCCGAGAGGTCATTGAGAGGCCCGCCGAGCTGCTGAAATCAAAGCCGGCCAAACCAAGTTTTGAATTCAAACAAAGTTCAATGCTGGTTGAGTATCGTGTTGACGGGGAGGTCACATGGAAATGACACAGGCAGAAACGACAGGTTCGGTGAAGGATCTGGTGACGTTCATTGCGCAAAACCTGGTGGACAACCCGAGTTCGGTATCGGTCGGCGAAGTTTCCTCGGGCCAGACGATGGTGCTTGAACTGCATGTGGCGAAGACGGATATCGGCAAGGTGATCGGCCGTCAGGGCAGGACCGCCCAAGCGCTGCGCACCATCATCAACGCCGCTTCAGCGAAAGACCGGAAACGGACGGTTCTGGAAATCATCGAATGCTGATCACAGCCGCCCGCGCCCGCCCACCCAATTCGATGGCGGCGCGCAGGCCTGCCAAACCGGCGCCGACGATCACGGCGTCATAGTGCTGGTCCATCGCACACCCCGCCGATGCCGAGCCGGTAGGCCCTCAAGGCAACGCTGCCCGATACGTCCCGTGAAACGAGCTTTCGCAGGGACACCAGCCGGTGCCTGGTTGAACTTTGAAGGGGCAGGCTGTCAACCGCCCCGTAAGGGCCAGACAACCGCCACCACGTTCCCAAAACCAGGGCGCGGCTTCCAGCGGACCGAACCGCCGCGAGCCTCCACGCGGCTTCTCACGGCAACGAAAGCCACCCCCCGCTCGGACATGTCCTCCAGCGGACTTTGGGGGCTGAAATTCTGGACGTTATCCGCAATCTTTAGCAGAAGTGAATCATTCTCGAGCCGAACGGATATTTTGATGCGACTTGCTCGCCCGCACGCAACCGCCGGCGGCAGTATCCTCTCCAGGACATGAAAAATGTCGGTTTTCAGCCAAGCGGGCATGCTGCTCTCAGCCGCCTGGATATCGGTTCGGATGCGAATGCCCGGAACTGCTTGGGACAGGCTTCGGCAAAGCCATTGAATGGCCGGAACGATGCCGAGATCATCCACCATCAGCGGACTGAGCCGTTTGGTCATCTCCCGGACGGCGTGCACCGTTGTCTCCAAGTCGCCGATGATCTGCTTCAGGGCACCTGTCATTGCCGGCGCCCCTTCGCCTTCGCTCAGGGGTATCATGGCCTCCACTCTGAGCTTCACGGCACTGAGGCACTGGGCGATGTTCTCGTTGAACTCCCTGGCCATGGCTTTGCGCTCGGCGTCCTGGAATTGGAGCAGCTGTCCGGAGAGCCGCTTCAACAGGTCCTCCGACGCCTTGAGCTCCAGATCTGCCTGCTTCCGAAGCGTGACATCGATCTCGTTGTCCAATATGGCCGGCCGGCCATCGTGTTCGATCAAAGTGCTGCGGCGCTGAACCCAGATGACCTTTCCTGATTTAGTCGTGCATCGAATTTCGTATTCGTCCGGGGCGTTCGCCCCCCGAAGCCTCTTGTTCACCACGTCTTCGGCCGTGTTCCGGTCTTCCGGGAAAACGAGGCGCAGCGCATCCATGCCGAGCAGCTCATCGACGCTGAACCCGTGTATCTCGGCGAACTTGGCGTTGGCGAATTTGATGGTGTTGTCCTGGCTGATGTAAATGCCGGTCATCGAGCTGTCGACCAGGTTTCGGTAGTTGTTTTGCCAGACTCGGAGCAGCGCCTCGGCACGATCCCGCTCACGCAGACTGCGTGAAAGCCGCCTGCCGACGCAGCCGATGGCCCCCAAGCCGAACACCCACATTAACCCGAACGACACGGCATGGGCCCTGATTTCCTTGCGGCCGTATGCCAGATAGTCGTGCAGGGGAACCGAAACACTGATGCCTCCGCGCACACCTCCGAGCCGTTCCCCCTGAATTTTATGGCATTTCAAGCAAGAATCCTCCGTATACAGGGCTCGCATCAACCTGAGGTGGGGTTCGCCGCCGACCGCCGTGAACTCCAGGGCTTCCGCGCGACCGTCTTCGAAGGAAGAAAGCATGCGGCTTTCCCACTCGTCCGGAGCGGTCTCCTCGCGAAAATATCTCAGGCTGGTGATTCGTCCCAGCACGTTGGAACGCCTGGCATTGTGCTCCATCATCTGCCGGATCATATAGGCCGGGTTCATCAAGGTCAGCCGCCTGCCGGATGGGGTGGAAATGTCGCGGTCGATGACATGCGACAGGAAAGGATTCGGCTGGGTTTCATCGGTGACGGGGACGTACACACCGCCGTGCGATGAGGCCCAAATCCTGATCGCCTGATCCTTGTTCAGGTAGGCTTGGGCCGCCCCAACGGCCAGATCCTCGGAGCTCTTGCGGATGTGCAGGGCATCATGCACGAACAGCCCTATGACCACGACGGTCCACAAGACGAGTAACGCTCCAAAATGCGTTTTTACCCCCGGGGCGTTCGGCTGCATATCCGCTTGACCTCTGCAACGATCTCTATCCATCGGCATATAAGTTAACGGAAGTCGAGGGCAGCTGAAAATGGGGTCGATACTGTATATGCGGATAAGGTGCCGCGGCAGCCGGGTGCTTGCCTTGCAGCCCCCACCGTGGTGCAACGGCCGGTGTGGCGTCGTGCAGGCAATTGGGTCAGCGGAACAGATGGGGTGTGGGCGTGTTCCAGCCGGAGCTGTCGGACCGCACCCCGCTTGAGATTTATTGTCGATCGGTGATATGGTAACAAAACATGCAAACAGCCGCCGGGATGGATGCTGGTTGACCCGGGTTTGCCTCGTCGCTGGCAAGCAACCTCGAAGAATCAATGGAGACTGCTGACATGGAATCCAAGAAGCGGATTTTCGTCGTCGAGGATCACCGATTGTTCCGCGAAGGCCTGAAAGCCATGCTTGCGCCCCATCCTGAATACGAAATCGCCGGAGAGGCCGAAGACGGACTGGAAGCCATTCGGCTGATCCGGAAATCAAAACCCGACCTTGTGCTCCTGGATCTGTCCATGCCCAGAATGGACGGTTTTTCGGTCCTGCGGGAAATCAAGACGGCGATGCCCGAAGTCAAGATCCTTGTCTTGAGCATTCACGAATCCGACCAATACGTACTGGAAGCGTTCGGAGCCAAAGCGGACGGGTATGCCATAAAAGACTCAAGCCGCGAGGAGCTGCGGGTGGCCATCCGCAGCGTACTGGAGGGCAAGACGTACATCAGCCCGGGCGTCGCCGGCAATGTCCTGGAAGGGTATCTGGACGGACGAAAAACCCTGAAGAGTAAAAGCGCCCTCGACACGGTAACGCAACGCGAGAAAGAGGTTCTGAAACTGCTGGGGGAAGGCCACCAGAACAAGGAAATTGCCGACCTCCTCAACATCAGCGTGAAAACCGTTGAAAAACACCGCGCCAACCTCATGAGCAAGCTGGACCTTCACAATGCCGCCGCGCTGACCGCGTTCGGCTTCGAGCATGGCCTTATCTCCACCAAGACGTGATACAGCCAGGGTCGGCGCGCCGTCTTTACCGCTCCGCCAGACAGGCCGCAGCCAGCCGCTTTAAGACCACGTAAAAAACTGGCCTGCTCTGCGCCCATGCTGCCAAGATGCCCACAAGGCCGCATATCGGTTGATCCGGTGACCGGTGGCGGAGTTCTTTAGAAACGGGGGAGCTAACCTTTCCTCGCTGCTGCAAGTCAGTCCGCTACTGTACCTCTCCCTCCTAAAATAAGGTGAAGACCCTATTTCAGACTATTTTCAGCGCTGTTAAGATCCCAAACAAAAACGGCTCAAACAGTCTGACCCTGTGGGGGAAAAAATGAATAATTCGCGGAACCAGCCAAATTTGAAACTGGTCCTGATCCTGCTTTGTGCCTCAGTGTCCTTTGCAGGTTTGGCGACGATGTTCCCGGTTTCTCCGCTCTCGAAGCCGGCCGCCATGTTGTTACAGGGGACGGGACTGATCTGCATTGCGAGGTGGGCAAGGAGACTGATCGGATCACAGGAGCCAAGGTATAGTGTAAACAGATTAGGCGCTTTTCCTGCTGACCCGTATCCAGAAAACAAATCACCAAATATGGAGGGGCGCTTCGCGGAATAAGGATCGAAGCTTTCAACGCCACGGCCCCAATATGTAAATTCAGGGGGACGCTAATGTCAGCGAAATTTCACCTCCTCAGTCGGCTGGGAATGCAGGTCCTGCATCTGCAATTGCTCGGGGAATTTGACGGCAGTGCTGCCTGTGAGCTGATTAAAAAAATTCAGAATAACTTGTATCTTGGTAGATTTTGAAAAATACATGATTCACCCCATCCCCACGTAAAGCCGCCTGCATTAATAACTCTTCAACACTAAGGTGGGTATCCTGCACCTCAGTCTTTCGAGCCTGAGTTTTTTTCAGTTAGGTATATATCCACCGACCGGAGGATCTTTTGAAGGACTTTATAAGTGAGGGATAAACAACATGAAAACACTGCCTCAGAAGTCGATTGAAAAGCTGAAAGGCAAAGTGAAGGGCAAAGTGATTCTGCCCCCCGATCCGGGCTATAATGAAACTCGCAAGGTATGGAACGCAATGATCGATCGGAGACCGGCGGTCATTGTACAGTGCGCAGACGCAGCGGACGTACCGCATGCTATTTCCTTTGCGCGAGACAACGGGTTGGAGATATCCATACGCGGTGCAGGCCATAACATTGCCGGCAACGCCATGTGCGACGACGGGGTGGTGATCGATTTCTCGAGAATGAGGAAGGTCCACGTTGTTGCTGAGAAAAGGCGCGCTCATGTAGAACCCGGCGCAACACTGGCTGATATTGATCAGGCGACACAGGCGCACGGGTTGGCCACTCCCTTGGGAATCAATTCTACGACCGGTATTGCCGGTCTTACGCTGGGCGGCGGCTTCGGCTGGCTGACCCGGAAGTACGGAATGACAGTCGACAATCTCGTCTCGGCTGAAATGGTCACGGCCGACGGGAGTCAATTACGAGTCAGCGCCAACGAAAATACCGAGCTGTTCTGGGCGATTCGAGGCGGCGGCGGCAACTTCGGTGTCGTCACCCGGTTCGAGTTCAAACTTTATCCCGTAGGGCCTGATATAATCGCCGGCTTGCTCGTATTCCCGTTTGACCAAGCCCGGCAGGTGCTCAGGAAATATCGTGAATTTGCGGAATCAGCCCCTGAGGAAATCAATGTGTGGGCGGTCTTGCGCAAGGCACCGCCCTTGCCTTTTCTTCCGGCAAACGTGCACGGCAAGGAAGTCGTGGTGCTGGCCGTTTTTTATGCAGGCGATAACATTGAGGGTCAAAGGCTCATCGAGCCCTTGCGCAGGTTTGGCGATGCGCATGGTGAACACATCGGTGCCCAGTCCTACGCGCAGTGGCAACAGGCCTTTGACCCGCTGCTGACGCCTGGTGCGAGAAACTATTGGAAATCCCACAATTTTACAGAGCTCAGTGACGGGGCATTGGATTCGATCATTAAGTTCGCCGGGAACCTGCCCACACCGCAATGCGAGATTTTCCTTGGGCTTATCGCCGGGGCATCCAACCGCATTGCCGCAGATGCCACTGCATATGGCCATCGGGATACAAAGTTTGTTCTCAATGTGCACGGGCGCTGGGATGACTCGGTGGACGACAAGAGGTGTATCGTCTGGGCGCGCGACTTCTTCAAAGCATCTGCGCCCTATGCATCCGCTGGGGCTTATATAAACTTCATGACTGAGGACGAAGGGGATCGCATCGCTGCCGCGTACGGATCAAACTTTGCACGGCTGGCACAGGTCAAAAGGAAGCATGACCCTGGTAATATTTTTCATTTGAACCAAAACATCAAGCCGTCGAGCGATTCTGAAAACTTTCGATAGTTGGACAATATTTCAAAAGTGGTTTGACCGATTTGATCCGAGTTTTTATTTTCAGCTTGCCTGATTACATCTTGGTCACTGCAGCGGATGCAATCCGCGACGCATAGCGTGCATCAGGGCTCAACGAACCTCGACACGGCTTTTTTGCGGCCGGTCAGCCGCTGGTAGGTCACCGCCGGGTGGCCGACGGCGATTACAGCGTGCACGGTTTCCTCGCGCGGGATTTTCAGCAAATCCTTGATGCGGGCATCTTTCTGCATGGCGCTGACGGCAAACCCGATCAGGCATGTGCCCAACCCCAGCGCATGCGCACCGAGCAGGATGTTCTGGGCGGCGAGCAGGGCGTCTTCGGCCGGGCAGCTCCCTCCGGCGGTCGATCCGATGATGATGACAGCCGGCGCCCCGTGGAACAACCGGTCGCGGCTGCGCTCTTCCCAATCGGCCAGGCCCTCCTCCACGCTCTGGTGGTAATCCCGATAATAATCCGCGAGCTCCGGCCGGCCGATGAGCCGCAGGCCGTTGCGCAGCAGCGGGTTTCCGGCCATGTGGTTCAGACGCTTGAAAAATGCGCCGACGGCGTTGCCGAACTCCATCACCACCGCGCGGCGGGGAAGGGTGGTAAAGGTCCAGTTTTGGCTGTTCGTTCCGGACGGCGCGGCCGTGCCGATCCGGACCAGATCCTCGAGCAGCGTGCGGTCCACGCTTTTTTGATCGAACGACCGGCAGGAGCGGCGCGAGGCCATCAGCCGCACCAGCTCGCCGGCGTCGAAAGCGCCGTAAGGCATCCAGTCCGTCCGACAGGCAAAGGTGTGAAACCGGAAACTGTACGGATCGAGAGACTCCACCCGGACCGCCTCCACCGGGCACACGGCAACGCAGTGCCCGCAGCCGAGCGAGCGGGCGCCTGTCACCGCGGCTTTGCCGTCCAGCATCTCAAGGGTCTGCGACGGACAGACGCGGACACACTCGCCGCACCCGATGCAGCGCTCCCGGTCGATGACGGTGGTAACGGCACGGCCGATCATGGTTCTCCCCTATTTCGCCTTGATCTCGCCGCGCAGGATTTTCTTCAACCCCTCCAGCGTGCCCTTCCAGGCAGCGCCCTCGCCGGCCATAATCGCCACGATCACGTCTTTCTCCACACTGAGTTCCAGCACGATCTCTTCGTTTCCCACCTTGAAGACGGCCTCCGCCCACCGTTCGGCCGGCAGGCCGCTCGCTTCGCACTCGTAGTCGGTCCGGAGTTCCCCCGTCATCCTGATTTCGGACATCGCTTTCTCCCGATCGTTCAGTTCCCGGTAAGGTTTAAGCAATAGACCGTTACGGCCAAACACTACATCAGCGCATGGAGCTTCTGGATCAGCTCACTCGCCTCGCTTCCAGTGAAGCAGTACTGCATGTCCAGGAAACGCCGGCGCAGGCGGATCACCTCGTCTTTCACGCTGCGGTTCTTGAGAATGCAGTCGGCCATGAGGCGGGCCATTTCGGCAAAATCGGCCGATTTCATCCCGAAGCGGGTCATCTCCTGCACGCCCATGCGCAGCGCGCCGGAGGCCGTGAACCCCTCCTCGTCCGGCGCGGCCTGGTAGTTGAGGATGATGTGGTTGTCCTCTAGGCGCCGGGCGACCTCCGCGCCCTTCGCGTAGCCGACCCTCACGATCACCTGGTGGGTCTCGGTGAAGGAGATCGCGGGGTCGCCGGCCACGTTCAGGCCGCAGTCCGCCAGCGCCCGCGCGAAGGCCTTGGCATTGGCGATGACGGCCGGCTGGTAGACCTCCTTGAAGTGATTCATCTCGTAGGCCGCCAGCAGAAGCCCCAACAGCGTGCCGAGGTGGTGGTTGCTGAGGCTGCCCGGGAAGGTTCGGCGCTGGATCGCCTCCCAGAGGGGATAGCGGGCCTCCGCGGGAGTGAGGTTCGCCGCGATGATGCCTCGCTGGGTCCCGAAATAGGTTTTGTGCGTGGAGCCGGTCACGATGTCGGCGCCTTCCCGGAAGGGCCGCTGGAAATGCGGCCCCACCAGCCCGAGCACGTGGGCCATGTCGTACATCAGGACCCCGCCGGCGTTCAGCTCGGTCATCGCCGCCCGGATCTCGGCGACCGGCTCGCGGTGCAGCGTCATGCTCTTGCCGAGGATGATCAGCTCCGGCCGGTGCTCGTCCAGCAGTGCCCGGGTCGCCGCGATGTCTATCTGATATGGGTTTTCCGGCAGCACCGGAAAATTCACGACGGCCGGCTTCTCCCAGCTGCCCTCGCGCATGACGAAATCCCGCAACGCCCCCATGGGCTGGGCGCTGAGGTGGCCGCCCTTGATGATGTGGTGGTTCATGACCTTGCGCAGGCGGAGCTGCTCGCCCTTGCGGTCGGTGCGGTTGAGGTAGTCCACCATGCCGCTGAAGACGGCCGTATTGGCCATCTGGCCGGAAATGGTGCGGGCCTCCACCTCGCTGCACTCCAGGTAGGCCTTGAGCTCGGAAACCAGCAGCTGTTCGACTTCGGCGATGAAGTCGGTCCCCTGGTAATAAAAAACGTCGGCTTCCTTGAACGCCTTGACCGCCTTGTGCTCGGCGTAGCGACCGGCCGGATCCGTCACCGACAGCAGCCGCACCAGGGGCGAGGCCGTCTGCTCGGAGGGGATGAGATTGACGCATTCCGTCTGCCGCCAGGTGTGGTTGCGCACGGCCTTGTCCACCAGGGTGCGAACCTTGCGCAGCGAATCCCCGGCGGCCAGGCCCTCGCGTTTGCTCCGGCGGTGCTCGTTCCAAAGGATCGGCCAGGCCCGCGGCGGGGCCTCGTTGCGCAGGTGATAGGGCACGATGACCGCGCGGGCAAGCTTGCCGCGGATGTCGACCTCGACCTCCTCGGCCTCCCGCAGATCGCTGTCGAGCAGCGCCAGCCCGATCGCACGCATGCCCTTCTCGTCGGTCTGGGTGGAATCGATGCTGGCCCCGGCGCTCACCCAGTAAGGGACCATCGTCCCGCTGGTAACGAAGCCGGCCGGTTTGCCGCCGCGCAGCACCCGGGCAGCGGCCCGGGCGATGCCCTTGTCGATTAAAGCGATGGGTTGAATCAGGCGCGGAAGGTCGGCGATGCGGCTGAAATCCCGCTCCGCGAACCCCCGCCAGGCCTCGTATTGCCGCGCCAGGGCGTCCCGGCCCACGTAATCGCCCTTCAGTGGGGAAAAGCTGACGGCAAACCGCGCCAGGCCGCAGGCGAAAATCGGGATGTCCCGGCCCTCCGGGTCGCGCCCCAGCTCGTGGCCGTAAAGCGGCAGGGCAGCCTCCAGCCGCAGGGTGTCCCGCGCCCCCAGGCCGACGGGCTGTACCCCCTCGGCGATGAGCCGGTCCCAGACCGCCGGTGCTGACCCGGCGTCGATGAACAGTTCGAACCCGATCGGCTCCCCGGTGTAGCCGGTGCGTGCGAGCAGCAGCGGCGCACCATTGAAGGCGGCGATGCTCAAGCGGTTGCGCAGCGGCTCCGGAATACGCCCGGAGGCCAGGATCGCGGCCAGGGTGGCCCTGGCCTCCGGGCCCTGAAGGCTCAGCATGGCCGTCTCGCGGGTGCGGTCTGCCAATTCCACCGACCGGAACCCTCGCGCCGCGGCGTTCAAGTGGTCCCAGTCCTTTTGACGGTTGGAGGCGTTCACCACCAGCAGGAATTCCTCCGGGAAAAAGCGGTAGAGATAGGCATCGTCCATGGCCCCGCCGAGCGCATCGGGAATCATGGTGTACTGGGCTTCGCCCACGTTCAGGGCGGCGGCATTGTTCGTGAGGACATGCTGCAAAAACGCAAGCGCGTCCCCCCCGGCGACGCGGAAACGCCCCATGTGGGACACATCGAAAAGCCCTGATCTGCGGCGGGTTGCCAGATGCTCCTGCACGATGCCCGCCGGATACTGAACGGGCATCTCCCATCCCCCGAATTCCACCAAAGTAGCCCCGAGTTTCGCATGACGCCCATGAAACAAGGTCCGCAACAACTCTGCCATTGGTCCCTCCTGCGATTCAATTGACCGGCTCCCGCACCCGGGGAGCAACGCGGCCGGTACCGGCCGCCATTGATGCAGGCATTTAACCTCGAAAGACCTGCGGGTGTCAATCGATTCCAATGCATCGATTCCAGTGCGCCTCGACTTCGCCCGGGATATGGGATATGCACTGATTCGCATACACGGCAGCATCCCGCTCATCCAAAAATGGAGGTACTTATGGCCGTCACGACAACGGTTCGCTGGTTGAATGAAAAGCATTTTGTGGGGATCGACTCCGGCAACCACTCGGTGGTCCTGTCGGGGCAGGCCGACGGCATCGGCGTCAAGCCGTCGGAAATGCTTTTGATCGCGCTGGCATCCTGCTCGTCCGTGGATGTCGTAGAGATTCTCGAAAAAAAGCGCATGACGCTCACGCTGCTGGAGGTGACGACCACCGGCGAGCGCGACCCGGAGCCGCCCTGGCCCTACCGCAAGATCCACGTGAAATACCGCCTGGCCGGCCAGGGCCTGACGGCGAAGGCCGTCGAACAGGCCATCCGCCTGTCGCAGGACAAGTATTGCTCGGTGGCGGCCACGGTCCGGGGAGTGGCCGAGATCACCACCGAATATGAAATCCTGCCGGCGTAATGACCCAATTCCACAGGATTATCATAAGCATTCAATTTAAATGTGAATATTGACTAATCCGGCCGGATCTAGTATAATCTAAAACAGTTTCATCGATGGCTCATGCGGCAAAGATCTTCCGTTGAGAATCTATCGCCCTGAACTTCCAGGTTATTTGGGGGCGGAACGGCAAGGGAACCTGACATGCTCAACTCAGATCAGCAGACAGGCAGGTACGGGGTCACCTTGAGACTCTTCAACCTGATTGCCGCCCTGCCGAGGGATCAGCAGCTGATTCTCCTGAAGCAGCTGGTGGGCGACACGGTGACCGCCCACCTGTTCAAACTGATCGTTGAAATGTCCGAGGACCAGCAACTGATTCTCCTCGAACAGATGGGGCATCACCTGGAGTTCGAGCCTCCGGAGCGAACGGTCAGCCTGGAGGGCACCGAGCAGTCGATGCGCGAAAACCCGCGGAAACCTTGCCTGATCAACGCGAATTATCAGGTCAAGGGCAGCGATTTCCGCAGCTACATCCTGGACATCAGCATCGGGGGCGTGTTTATTGAGACCACCGACCGTTTCAAGGTCGGAGAAACCATCATTCTGAATTTCGCCCTGCCCGATTCCTCGCAGCCGTTTTCCTTGTCCGGAAAAGTCGCCTGGAGCGGCCCACAGGGGTTCGGGGTCAAATTCGAAAACCTGCGGCACCCGCAGGACAACGTCATCAAATCATTTGTGGAAAAAGAGGAATGAAATTTCGCCTGATCGCCGCCTTGATTTTTTTTGTCGTCCCCGGTCTTTCCTACCTGAGCGCGGATGTCTACCGATGGGCCGATGAGCAGGGGAACCTGTTTTACGGTAACACGCCGCCGTCGAACGCCCGCAACGTGAAACTGATGTTCAAGGAGTCGGCCTCGGCGCCTGCCGCCGGTGTGGCCGCCCCGGACGAGGCGCAGCGCAACACGGAAGCCATCGTCCAGGAATTGGAAGAGGAGAAAGCCCGCGAGGAAGAGGCCCGCAAGGAAGCCGAATCCGTCAAACGCAACGCACCGCCCGGCCGGGATGAATTGATTGCGCGGGAGAAGGTCAAGCTCGAAAAGAAAATTGCCGAGCTCGAAGCCATGCCGCTCGACTACTTCGGCTCGCAGAACAACAAACGCGTGCGCATCGGCTATTATCAATACCGGCTGGACGCCCTCATGTCGAACCCTGATGAGTACTTTGCAAACCCCGAGTCCTTTGAGGGCAACGTCAAGACCCCCGATAAAAAACAGTAGAATTTGGTTGCCTTTTTCCAAAAATCCGTCTATATATTGTGTTATCCGTATTGGGAAACCCCAATTGGGGGGGACAACCACCTGATGCTTCTTAAACCGGACTAAAAACCCAGGCTCATTCAATTTCAACGGGAGTCGTGCGCGACGGAATTTTTTGAGCGACAATGAGGTCGGAAATGCAAGAACACGACAGCAACCCCAAAGACAATTTTGTCATGAACGGCAAGCGCACGAGCGGGGAGGAGCGCGAAGACGCTTATGATTATTCCACCGCGCAGGACGGCCGCTCGAAAAAATCCATGAAGCCCGTCGTGATCGCCGGGGCCGGGCTGCTGGTGGCCGTTATCGTCGTGCTGATGTTCTTGTCCGGGTCCCCCAAGTCCGGCGAAAAAGACCAGATCAAAGGCATCGAGAGCCGCCTGAAAAGCATGGAAGAGAAGCTCGCCAAAATGGAGTGGATCGACACCGGCCTCGCACGCCTCGACCGCAAGGAAAAGGAAATCGCCTCCATTTCAGAACGCATGGTCCAGGTGGAAGCGACGCTGAACAAGAAGGTGGATCAACTGTCCAAGGATGTGGCAAAGGCCCCGCCGAAGACGGCGGAAGCACCCGCGCCGAAGGCGGAAACCGCGGCGCCAAAAACGGATGCCGCCGCTGCAAAACCCGCCGTTGCGCCTGGGAAAAACGATAAAGATGTCAAGGCGAAGGTGCACGTGGTTCAAAAGGGCGAAACCATTTACGGGATCAGCCGCAAATACGGCATTCCGGCCGATCAGCTCCTCAAACTGAACAAGCTCGGTCCGAAAGACCCCATCAAGCCGGGACAGCAGTTGGTGTTGGCTCCTTCCAAGACCGGCTGAAACAACCGCCGGCCTTTCAGTCTCACTCGCGTTTGACCCTCACGCTCCAGTCCCGCTGTCGAAGCGGGGGTGGAGCGTTTTTTCTTGATTCCTTATCCCTCCGGCAACTGGTTTCCCAACCCCTGCCCGGTGCAGTTCACTCGGCTGCCGGCCGCGGCGAAGGCCGCTCGCGAAACCAACGCCCACCCCGATTCATTACTAATCACAAAATTATTATTAAATTACTATCAAAATAATAAAAATATCATATTGACATATCTATTATTGGTTTTATCTTCCCAGCCATGAAGGAAGCAAACTGATTCAACAAATCAAGAAAGGAGGTTCTGACATGATTTACAGACGTTTTTACGGTTTCCCAACCTGGGAAAACAGGTCCCCCTTCACCGAGCTTGAACGAATCCGGCGCCAGATGGAACGCCAGTTTGAGGGATGGCCGTACCAGCGCCAAACTCCGGGGGTGTTTCCCTTGATCAACCTGACCGAGAACAAAGACAGCTTTTTCATTCGCGCCGAGCTGCCCGGCATGTCCTCCTGCCGACCTCGACATGCAGGCGACATCCAACAGCGTCTCGATCAGCGGCGAACGCAAAATCCCCGCCGAAAACAGGGAAGCCAAATACCATCGCCGCGAACGGGAAGCCGGAAAGTTTTCCAGGGTCGTGGGGCTTCCGAGCGAAATCGACCCGGACAAGGTCGAGGCCAATATGGTGAACGGCATCCTGACCGTGGTCGTTCCGAAAGCGCAAACCGCCAAGCCGCGGCAAATCAGCGTACGATAGGCATGAAGGGAGGTGAGCACGATGGCAGACAGCAAGGAAATCAAGGTGAAAGAGAAACAGGAACTGACCACCCCGGCTGAACAGACCGTCCCTGGGCCGACCTTCACGCCCGAGGTGGATATCTTCGAAACCGAGAGGGCCATTACCCTGTTGGCCGACATTCCCGGCGTCAAGTCGGACAAAATGAACATCGACCTGCGCGACAACATCCTGACCATCATCGGCGACATCGAACCGGCTGAAGGTGCGGACGAAGAAGACGTGGTCATCGAGTATGAAACCGGGCGCTTCTACCGGCAGTTCACGCTCTCCGAAGTCATCGACCAGAACAAGATCGATGCCAAGCTGGCCGACGGGGTCCTGAGATTGAATCTTCCGAAAGTGGAGAAGGCCACCCCGCGCAAGATTGCCATCAAGGCCGGTTGATCGCTGACTTCACTCGGGCTGGAAATCACCGGCGGCTTCGACCGCCGGTGGTTTTTCAGCCTTTGACATGCGTCGTCCCCATCGAGCGCTCCAGCGCGACGCCAACCGCAACGGATAATGACCCATGGCCAAAGACTACTACATTGTCCTGGGTGTAAGCCGCGGCGCCAGCCCCGGCCAGATCAAGAACGCCTACCGGCGCATCGCCAAACAGTTCCACCCCGACCTGGCACCCACGCCCGCGGGTGCCGAAAAATTCATCGAGGTCAAGGAGGCCTACGACACCCTCGCCGACGCGGAGAAGCGCCACCGCTACGACGACGAACTGCGGCGTCAGGGCTCCTCGCTTCGTATTGTGCGGGTGCCGGGGATCGTCCGCGACCGGAGGAAAGCCTACGACGAGTTCGCGCAAGCCGGGTCGTTCGTGGATGAGTTCTTCGGGGGGTTGCTGCCCGGGTTCTACCCCCGTCCGCGCTTTCGGTCGCCTGAAAAGGACATCTACCTCGAAGTGGTCCTCTCCCCCCGCGAGTCGCGCGAAGGAGGGCTTTTCCCGATCCGGTTCCCGGTGCTCGAGCCCTGCCCTCGCTGCGGCAGCGCCGGCCTGCTGGACGAGTTTTTCTGCCCGGCCTGTTTCGGGAGCGGCAGCGTCAGCACCGAACGCGAATTTTCGTTGAGCATCCCGCCCCGCACCGCCTCCGGCACGGCCGTTTCGCTCTCGCTGGAAGACATCGGTTTAAGGGGAGTACAGTTGCACGTGGAGGTGCAGGTAGATCCGCTGCTGCCGGATTGAGGGAAGCAAAAGAGATGACCGCTGTTGGATCAAACCGGTGGGAGCGGATTCTTTAGCCGCCATCATCGGTTTTGCGGCAGCCGCTTCAAGGGCCGAACGCAGGACCGGCCGATGCGTGAACGATGAGGGCTCAGTGCATCCGGGAAATTTCCCCCGCCGTCTTGATCTCTGCCGGAAGGTCGTCGATCTGAATGACCATCTCCACGCCCAGGGCGAAGGCCCGCTCGATCACGTTTTCCAGCTGGATGACGTTTCCCGGCCAACCGTAGCCGAAGAGATAGTCCATGGCCTCCGGCGCCACCGACAGCACCTTTTTCTCGCTTTTGGCGTTGAACTGCTGCAGGAAGTGACTGATCAATAGGCAGATGTCCTCTTTGCGGTCCCTCAGCGGAGGCATCTGGATGAACACGTCGCACAGCGCCGCGTGCAGGTTTTTATCGAGGTGGCCTTTGGCCAGGGCTTCTTTGACGACGCGGTTGGTGGCGGCGACGACCCGGGCCGGGCGGCGGAGCCCGGCATCGCCCGCCGACCGGCATTCTCGCAAAAGGTCCGCCAGCGGAGCCTGGGCGGCCGCGGGAAGCTCGCAGACTTCGTCCAGGAAGAGCGTGCTCTCCTCGGCGGCTTTTAAAACCTCGCGCAGTTTTTCCGCATACCCACCGGCGGCAATTCCCTTCATGAGGCTTTTGCAGGCCACGGGCATGAACGGCCGCTGGCCGCGGCCGCTGGTCCGGTGGATGACATGCGCGGTCAGCTCCTTGCCCGTCCCGCTCTCTCCTTCCACCAGCACGTTCGGGCTGCTCGCCTTCATGCGGTCGATGCGGTCGTAGATCTGCTGCATTCTGGGGCTGATGCCCACCAGGCCTTCATAGCGATGGCGATCCTTTACGCGGGTCTTCAGAACGATTTTTTCCTGCTTGAGGTTTTTTTCCTCCACAATCCGGTCGATGATGATCTTGAGCACGTTCAGCTTGAAGGGCTTCTGGAGGTAATCGTAGCTTCCGAATTTCATGGCCTTGATGGCGGACTCCATCGACCCGTGGCCGGTGACGATGATGACCTCGGTTTCGGGGCGGTATTCCTTGATCGCTGACAGCAACTCCAGCCCGTCGATGTCCGGCATCTTGATGTCGGTGAAGACGATTTCAAAGGGGGTGTCCTTGATCATCTCAAGGGCCTTCACCCCGTTGTCCACCACCTCCACCCGGTAGCCGACCTCCGCCAGGTACTCCCTGACCAGCTCCAGGATCGCCCGATCGTCGTCCACGAAGAGGATGCCCGCATTGCCCATTCTACGCGTCTCCTGATTTTTCCAGATGGTACCGCTTGATCTTTTCAACCAGCGTGGTGCGTTTGATCTTAAGCAGGTCCGCCGCGCGGTTCTTGACCCAGTTGGTCTTCTCCAGGGCGCTCAGGATGAGCGCCTTTTCAAACTCCGACACCGCCGTTTGAAAGGAGATGCCCTCCTCGCCGGTGGCCCGCTCTTTGCCCCGGCCGGCGCTTGGCTCGCCCAGGCGGACCTTCTCCGGCAGATCCTGCAGCTGGAGCGTGTCGCCGTCCTTCAGGACCACGATGCGCTCGATCAGGTTGCGCAGTTCGCGAACATTGCCCCGCCAGGGATGGTTCATCAGTGCCGGCATGGCCTCCGGCGCGACCTTCATGGGCGGCTTGTGGTTCTTCTGCGCGAATTCCTCCAGGAAGTGCGTTGCCAGAAACGGGATGTCGGTTTTGCGCTCCCGCAGGGACGGCAGCATGATGGGAATCACGTAAAGCCGGTAAAACAGATCCTCCCGAAAATTACCCTTCTGGACTTCCTCCTCCAGATCCCGGTGTGTCGCCGCAATGATGCGCGCATCGACCTTGATGGTTTCGTTGCCGCCCACCCGCTCGAACTCGCCTTCCTCGAGTACCCGCAGCACCTTGACCTGCAGGTCCGCGCTCATGTCGCCGATCTCGTCCAGGAAAACGGTGCCGCCGTTGGCCATTTCGAACTTGCCGGGCTTGTCCGCCACCGCCCCCGTGAAGGCGCCGCGCCGATAGCCGAAAAATTCGCTTTCCAGCAGGCCTTCCGGGGTGGCCCCGCAGTTGATCTGGATGAACGGCTTGCCGCGCCGGGGGGAGCACTCGTGGATGGCCCGGGCGACCACCCCCTTGCCGCTGCCGGTCTCACCGTTGAGCATGATGGTGGTTTCGCTGGCGGCCACTTTTTCCACGATGCGGAAAATCCGCTTCATGGAGGGGCTCTGGCCGATGATGTCCTTGAACGCCGTCTGGGATGGGGGGCCGATAGGAATAATCTTGGTGGGCGTGAGATTTGAGCCGGTCATGGAATCCGTTCCCGCGCGCGCGCGTCCGTTGACCTTTGGGTGGCGTTCCGACTCTTTTTCTGATACCAGTTTTTTTTGCAAATCGCAAATGGATAAGGGCAACCACGTTGACAAAGACGATCCTGACCATCGGGGTGCGCGAACTGGTGGAGTTCGTGCTGCGCAGCGGCGATCTGAAGGTCGAGTTCGCGGGGGCCTCCCGCGCGGCCGACGCCATCCGCATCCACCAGAAGATCCAGTTCAGCCGGCCGGCCGGATACGCGCCGGAGGTCTCCATTTCCCGCCCGGTGGAAACCCCGGGTTTTGCGCTCGCCATCGGCGGCCGGATCGACGGTGTGTTCGAAGACCTTGCCGTGCCGGTCATCGACGAGATCAAGACCACCCGCCGCAGCCTGGATGAGTGCCTGCGCGAGGAGAACCCGCTGCACTGGGGCCAGGCCAAACTGTATGCCTTTCTCTACGCCGCGGAGCGCGGGCTGGCCGAGATCGGCGTTCAGCTGACCTACGCGCGGCTGGACACCGGGGAAACCCGGGACATCCGGCGCCATTTCCCCGTGGCCGAACTGCAACGCTTTTTCGAAGACGTGGTGGGCCGCTACCTGGAATGGGCCGCGGTCATCAGCGCATGGCATCGGCGGCGCGACGAATCGATCCGCGGCCTCGCATTCCCCTTCGACGCCTATCGCCCGGGCCAGCAGGAAATGGTGGACGCGGTGTATCAAACCATCCAGGGGGGCGGCCGCATTTTCATCCAGGCCGCCACCGGCATCGGCAAAACCATGGCCGTGCTTTTCCCGGCCGTCAGAACCCTCGCCGACCGCACCTCCGACAAGGTCTTCTACCTGACCGCCCGCACCACCGGCCGCCTCGCGGCCGAAAAAGCGCTGGATGAACTGCGGACGCGCGGGATGTGTCTGAAACGCCTCAGCCTGACCGCCAAGGAAAAGGCCTGCTTCAACCCGCAGGCCGCCTGCAGCCCCGAGGAATGCGACTTCGCCAAGGGGCACTACGACCGGCTGCCCGCGGCCCGCAACGCCATGTTCGCCGAGGATGCCTGGACGGGCGCGGCCGTGGCGGCCGCCGCACGGCGGTTCCAGGTGTGCCCCTTCGAATTCTCGCTCGATCTCTCGCTGTGGGCCGATCTCGTCGTCTGCGACTACAACTACGCCTTCGACCCCAAGGCCTACCTGCGGCGCTTCTTTCTGGAGGAAACCGGCGACTACGCCTTCCTGGTGGACGAGGCTCACAACCTGGTGGACCGCTCCCGGGAGATGTTCTCGGCCGAACTCCGCAAGCAGCCCTTCCTGGACCTGCGCCGATCCGTCAAGGGTGCGCTGCCGGCGGTCTACCGCTGCCTGGGCAAGATCAACACCTGGATGCTCGAGCCCGCAAACGCGCCGAGGCGGCCGGGGCGCCGACGGCCGAGCGCAGCGCGCCGGAAGAAATCTATCCTCTGTTGCGCGATTTCATGGCCGCCGCCGAGAAGTGGCTCGAAAAGAACGTCAAGACCCCCTTCCGCGAGGAGTTGCTCGAACGCTACTTCGAGGCCGGCGGCTTCCTGCGGGTGGCCGAGCAGTTTGACGAGAGCTACGCCGCCTGCTACGAGGCACTGCCCATGGACCTGCGCGTGAAGCTTTTCTGCATCGACCCCTCGCGGCAAATCGGCGACGCCTTGAATCGCTGCCGCTCGGCCGTGTTTTTCTCGGCGACCCTGACCCCGCTTGACTATTTCCAGACCATGCTCGCGTGCGGATCCGCCGAGGCCCTGGCGCTGCCCTCGCCGTTTCCGGCTGAAAACCTGGCCGTGTTCGTCGCCGACCGGCTCTCGACCTACTACCGCCACCGCGAACGGACCAAACCCGAAATCGCCCGCATTCTTAACGGCCTGGTGCGGCCGCACCGCGGCAACTACCTGCTCTTCTTCCCGTCCTACCAGTACATGCGCATGGTGCTGGAGATGTTTCGGTCGGCCAGCCCGGACATCGACATCATCGTGCAGGAGCCGGGCATGGGCGAGCGGCAGCGGGAGGAGTTCCTGGCGCGCTTCGAAACCGACAACCCGCGCACCCTGGTGGGCTTTGCCGTCATGGGCGGCATCTTCGGGGAGGGGATCGATCTCGTCGGCACGCGGCTGTCGGGTGCGGCCGTGGTCGGTGTGGGGCTGCCCCCCGTCGGCCTGGAGCGCGAGCTGATCCGCGAGTACTTCGCCGCCCGCCTGGAGCAGGGCTTCGAGTACGCCTACATGTACCCGGGCATCAACCGCGTGCTGCAGGCCGCCGGCCGCGTCATCCGCACCGAGACCGACCGCGGGGTGGTGCTCCTGATCGACCAGCGCTACGGCCACGAGCACTACCACGCGCTGCTGCCGGGGCATTGGCAGCCCGCACGGATAAGGGACCAGAGCGAATTCGCAGTCGATCTGTCGGGCTTTTGGGACGTCGGGAACAACGCCTGAAAAATGGATGGGGGATGCTTTTGTCCCGGGTCAAAATTGACATCCCTATCCGTTTCATATAATTTTATCCAATCCGATTCATTCCCACCTTGCTTTCAGGGAGGCCTTCGATGAAACTGATCGTCTGGGTCGGCGCAGTGGTTCTGACCATTCTGGCGGCGTCCGCTGCCTATGCTCAGAACAAAGTCTTCACGTGGACGGACGCGAAGGGGAAACTGCACATCACGGATGAGCCGCCGCCGGTTGACGCCAGCCTCAAGGACATCGTGGAATCCCCCCCGGTGTCGCCGGCCGAGGTCCGGCAGAACGAACAGCAGCGCATGCGGCGCGGCGAACAGCGGCTCGACGAACAGCGGCAATCCGCGACCGAGGACACCCTGCGCCGTGCGCGGGAGGCCGACCAGCGGGCGCAGGAGGCCATCCAGCGGGCGGACGAGCAGACCCGGCAGGCCCTGGAGTATCGCAAGCGTTTCGGCAACACCGCCGAGCGCCGTGAGAACTTCAAGTACAAGATCAGAGACGAGGAACAGAAGGCCGAGGCCGCGCGGGCCGAGGCGCAGAAGGCCATCGACCAGGCCAGGGCCGCCGCGGAGGAGGCCCGCGCCGCCGCCGGCCAGCCGCCGGGGACAAAGCCCTGATGACGACTGTATATCGTGACTGGTTCCTCGCCGCCCGGCCGTGGTCGTTTACCATGACCGCCATCTCCGTCAGCGTGGGCAGCGCCGTGGCGGCGCTTGACGGCGACTTTTCCTGGCCGCTTTACCTGCTGGCGCTGATCGCCGCCGTCCTGATGCACGCCGCATGCAACCTCATCAACGACTACGACGATGTGCGCTCCGGCGTGGACGACCCGCAGGTGCCCACGGCACGCTACCGTCCGCACCCGCTGATGGAAAGGCGTCTGACCCCGCTGCAGGTCCGCAACACGGCCTACGCGCTCTACCTGCTCGCCGCCGGGATCGGCATCTTCCTCACCGTCCGATGTGGGCCACTCGTGCTCTGGCTGGGGATCGTCGGGACGGCGGCCGGCATCACCTACACGGCGCCGCCCTTGAGCTACAAGTACAAGGCCCTGGGCGAGTTTTCGGTGTTCCTGATGTGGGGGCCGCTGATGGTGACCGGCGCCTATTACGTCCAGCGCCGGGCCGTCAGCGCCGAAGCCCTGCTGATCTCCATCCCGTTCGGCGTGCTGGTGGCCCTCGTGCTGCTCGCCAACAACCTCCGCGACATCCGCTACGACCGCAGCAAGGGCATCCAGACCCTCCCGATGGTCCTGGGGGCGCGGCGGGGCATCTCGCTTTACCTGGCGCTCATCGTGGCGGCGTATGCGGCCGTGGCCGCCATGTCCGTGTTCGGCCCGCTGAAGCCCTGGTCGCTGATGGTTCTGCTGTCCGCCCCCCTGGCGGCAAAGCTCCTGCGCCAGATGGCCCGCGACGTCCCGCTGGACGCCGACGCGCAGACGGCCAAGCTCGACACGGCTTTCGGCCTGCTGCTGGTCATCTCCCTGCTGGCAGGGGTCTGGGTTTGAGTTCCGCCCGGTTCAGCCCCTGGCCGCTCGCGGCGACGGTGTTGCTGGCCGCCGGCCTGTGGTTCGTCACTTTCGCGCTGCCGTGGGCCTCCTTCTGGTTCAAAATCTCCCTGTCCGCCTCCCTGCTGGCAGGGATCTCCCTTGTCCTGCAGCCCATCCGCCGCGAGGAGTTCCGGTTCGATCGGCGCGCCGTCCTCATCGGCCTTGCCTCGGCCGCGCTGCTGTATTTCGTTTTCTGGGCCGGCCGGGCTGTTTCGATGACCCTCTTCGATTTCGCCGGCCGCCAGATCGGCGGTATTTACCACAAGGGCGAAGGCACCCCTCTGTGGGCGATCGCGGTGCTGCTGTTCTGCGTGACCGGCCCGAGCGAGGAGATTTTCTGGAGGGGCTACCTGCAGCGCAGCCTGATGGGGCGCTTCGGCCGCTGGCCGGGCTGGGCGATCGCCACCGCCGTCTACGCCGGGGTGCACGTCTGGTCGCTCAACTTCATGCTGGTCGGCGCCGCCGCCGTGGCCGGAGCCTTCTGGGGCGCCATGTACGCGCACCTGGGTCGGCTGTCGCCGGTGATCCTGTCCCACGCCGTCTGGAGCACCGTGATCTTCGCGGTGTTCCCGATGCGGTGAGATGGGTTGAACTGTGAAAACGAAAAACAGTTGAACAGGAAAAGAACTCGATGTGTGGGAGAGGCGTCCCGCCTCGATCCTATTCGCGGCAAGATGCCGCTCCCACATCAACATCCCGACCACCATCGGAACTCTATTCTGACGATTGCTCTAACCGATCCCCGGACTTCGCCACCATTCGCCGGATCACGTCCACCAGCGGCGGCTGCAGCGTGCGCCACTTGGGCTGGATGGCGCCGCCCTCGGTCCAGTTGAAATCGACGGCCTCGTATTTTTCGGGGATGATGCGCTCCTGGTGCTCGCCGTAAATGCTGGCCGGGACATGTTCGATGAACATCATGCGGTGGGGGTCGATCTTGAAATCCCGTGCGACGCTGGTGGCGATGTGGCCGGCGCAGCTGCGCGCCGACATCCGGCTCTCGGGGACGTCGGAGACGATGACGATCATGGGCCGCAGGTGCGCCAGCCCGCCGGAGGCATCCCGGGTGAGGTCGTAAATCCGCAGGCGGCACCTGCCGCTCGCCAGCCTGAGCTTGCCGCCGAACCCTTCCCACGCATAGATGCCGTCGTGAATGAGCATGATCAACTCCCTGATCGCCGGGTGTAGAAGGTGCACCGCCTCGCTAAAGTAGGGTTGCAGCAGAGCCGCCGGCGGCTTCGCCCAAAGCCCGCCCAACGAGCGCCCGCGAAGCGGGCGGATTGGATTTTCGGCCGCAGGCCGAAAAGACACAAGCACGCAGTGCTTCAATCGTTGCGTCTGCAACCGCGTGCGCAGCACGCGGTTTGAATGGCAGGCAATTCAAGGCGCGCAAGCCCCGCGGACCGAGGCGTACTCCGGTACGCCGCAGGGCCTGCGGGGCGCCGCGCAACGCCGAAGTCGGGCTTTCGGCGAAGCCGCCCCTATCGGGTGAGCGCGCTGTAGACCCGCAGCAGCTTGCCCGGCAGCTCCCTTACGTCGGAGATCACGTGGTGCCGGGCCTTGCCGTACAACTGGTCCAGTTTGGGGTCGGCCGGCAGGTTCACCGTCAGGGCGTGAAAACGGACCCGTCGCGCGCCCAGCTCCATCAGCGCCTGCCGCGTGTCCGCCACGGCGTGGGCCCCCTTGTACCCGGTGTCGTTGGGAAAGCCGTCGCCCAGAATGATCAGCAGGCGCAGCCGTGCGGCCGCCTGGTCCAGATCGCGGGCGGCGTGCCGGATGCCGGCGCCCATGCGCGTGTTGCGCTGGGGCCGCAGCGCGCCGATCCGTCGTCTGACCTCCTCCGACATCTCCTCGTCGAACCCCTTGATGCGGAAGTAATCCACACCCAGTCGGCCGGTGCCGGAGAAGCCGGCCACGGCCAGAGCGTCGCCCAAGACGGTCAAGGCCTCGCACAGGACGACGACCGCCTCCTTTTCGATGTCCAGAACGGTCGACTCGGACCCCGGAACGGTGTTGGCCGTGGAGCGCGACACGTCCACCAGGAGCAGGACGGCGACATCCCGCCGGTCCTTCACGCGCTTGATGAACAGCCGGTCGGAGGGCGCATCCCCGATGCGGCGGTCGACGGCGGCATCCATCAGCTGGCGGTAGTCGAACTCATCCCCGTCCGGCCATCGCCGCAGGCGTTTGAGGCCTTCGGGGCGCAGGCGCTCGAATACCCGCCGCGTCTGGCGCACCAGCGCGCAGCGGCGTCCCAGCACCTCCGAGTAAAAACCGCCCGCTTCTGCCGGCGAGACCCGCTCCCGCACGCGCACATGCTCCGGCAGGTAGTCCCCGAGCCGGTCGTCCCACTCCGGGTAGCGGAACACCGGGCCGTCCTCCGGCGGGCCGCCGTCCGGCCGGCCGATGTCGGTTGCGCGGCGAGCGAGGGCCGCCTCCAACCGTTCGGCAGCCTCCGTCCGATGCCGGCAAAGCTCCCGGATGTCTTCGGGGGTGAGGTTCCCGGAGGCGGCTTTGAGCCGGCGCTTGATGTCCGATCGACACGCCTCGAGTCCGTCCCCCGCGAGGGTCGCCCGGATTTTCTCCGCCAGCCGATCCAGGGGGCTGTCGCCGGCTGCCGCGGGATTCGGCCAGGGTCGCCAGCCGAAAGGGGTGCCCAGGGGCGGCCTCCCGTGGGGCGGGAAAACGGTCCGGCTTCTGACCGTCTCGAAAAAGCGCAGGGTCATCTCGGCGGCCGCCTCCACCGGGCTTGCGGCCGAAATGCCCGCGTCGAAAGCGGCCGCAATCTCCTCGATCACGGCATCTCCGCCGCCATCCGGGATCGCCAGCCCCAGGCGGGCCAGCAGCCGCCGCAGCGGATCCGGTGGGCCCGGGGCCGGACCGGCGGTGGACGTGAACGCGCCGCGCAGCACCGGGTAAAGCCTCCGGACCAGTCCGGGGTAGGTGTGCTCCAGTCGTTTGCGGATGCGGCCCAACTCAAAGACGGTGAACAGGTCCGCCGCCAGCGCCGGGTCCGGGAAGCACCCCCCAAAAGCCTCGAGATCGAATCGCCCCGGCTCCGGCGCCCCGGCCTCCGGGTGATGGCCGCCCGCGGCCGCCCGGCAGGGCTCCAGGGTCTTCTCCCCATCGAAGTCGAAAGTTCCGAACTCGTGGAAGCACGCCTCCAACCGCACCAGAAGCCTGTACAGCTCGACGTTTTCCTCCTTGTCGGCGAACCGGTCGATCTCATCCGGCAGGTAGATCGCCTGGGCGTCGGAGCACACCATGCGCTCCGGCCCGAGCGCGACGGCCTCGACGGCGGTCAGCGCCGACAGAGGGCGGATGGACAGCGCCAGACCGGTGCGGGCATGCAGATACCGGCGCAGCCGGTCCTGAACCTGGGCGAACCCGACGCTCACCTGCAGGGCCCTGAAGCGCTCCTGCGCCGCCAGGGATTCCAGCGAGAGCGCCCGGGCCCCGTGCTCCGGCTGGCGCTGGTAGGTCAGCAGGGCACCGGCAACGAAGTCTCTCAGGGCAGCTTCCTGCAGCAGCCCGAGTCCCCGGGACAACCCCGTCAGAAACGGTTCCACCAGGTGCCGGTCGGTGCCGGCGACGCGGAGAAGCCCCTCGAGCTGCCACTGCCGGCGCTGCGGCGCAAGCCCTCGGGCGGCCTTGGGCAGTGCGACGGAAAAGATGCGTCCCTCCTCGTAGCTCAGATCCGCTGCGAAGAGGGTGTATAGGAGCTCCAGATAGACACCGGCCGCCGCCCGATCGCCGCCGGCGAGCAGGGGGCCGATGGCCAGAAGCGGCTCCCGCAGGGTGTGGGTGCCTTTGCGCGCCATGGCCTCCCATGCCCGTTGAAACCAAGCCAGCGTCTCCCCGTCGCCGTACGCCAGCACCGGGGGCAGGCACTCCGCCATGATACGGCCCCGCGCAGGGCCGGTGTCGGCCGCATCGTGCATGCAGCCGCGGAAGGTTTCAAGGCGTTCGGGGGGAACCTCGCCGACCAGCTCGGCGCACCCCAGCGCCACCGCCCGGCCGAAGGACACCTCCACCCCGAGCGCCCAGAGGGCGTCTTCGACCAGCCGATCGAGGGCCCTTCGGCTCACCGGCGCGGTCTTGCGCGCCAGACGCGCCGCCACGGCCGCCGCCGATTCAGGATCGGCCAGCGCGAGGGGCTCGAGTGATTCGTTTAGATCTGATGCCATAGATGGCGATAGCTAAACCGTGAAATAGTTAAACAGGAAAACCGTGAAACCGACCAACAGGAAAATAGGAAAACCGCATAAGAAATTGGGCAACCAGAGAATTCAGTTGGCTTGTAGCTTCTTGCTTTTTAGACGTTGGCTATTCTCGCCTTTACTCTCTGTTATCAATTTTTTTGTTTTCCTGTTTAACGGTTCAACTGTTCAACTTTTTGACGAAACTAAAAGACGTCGTCGACCAAGTCATAGAGCGTCTCCAGCAGCCGCTCGTCGTCGGTCAGCGGCAGGCAGACCGCCGTCCGCAGGGCTTCCTTCTGCGGAACCCCCCGGCTTATCAGGCGCGCGGCATGGATGAGCAGCCGGGTGCTGGCGCCTTCCGTCAGCCCCTGCTCCCGGATGCCGCGGATCTTGCCGGCCAACGCCACCAACTTCAGGGCGGCCTCCGGCTCCACCCCACCCTCCCGGGAGACGATGTGTGCTTCCTTTTCCGTCTCCGGGTAATCGAACTCGAGCGACACAAACCGCTGCCGGGTGCTCTGCTTGAGGTCCTTCAGGATGGACTGATAGCCCGGGTTGTAGGAGATCACCATCATGAAGTCGGGATGCGCCGGAATGTTCTCGCCGGTCTTGTCGACCACCAGCCGGCGGCGGTTGTCCGTGAGTGGATGAATGACCACCGTGGTGTCCTTGCGGGCTTCGACGACCTCATCGAGATAGCAGATGGCCCCGGCGCGCACCGCCAGCGTCAACGGCCCGTCCATCCAGACGGTCTCCTCGTTTTGCAGCAGGTAGCGCCCGACCAGGTCGGAGGCGAACAGGTCTTCATGGCAGGCCACCGTGATCAGCGGCCTTCGGAGACGAAAGGCCATGTGCTCCACGAACCGGGTCTTGCCGCAACCGGTCGGCCCCTTGAGCATGACCGGCAGGCGCGCGGCACAGGCGGCTTCAAACACGGCGACTTCGCTGCCGCGGCTCAGGTAGTAGGGTTCCGCGTGGATCCGGTAGCTGTCGATGCCGCTTGCCGTCATTGCACTCCTCCGGTTTCGTTTGCCATCCTGATTCAGATGTAATAAACTTTGAAGTTGACGCATGAGTAGGGGCCCGGGAGGTTGCCGGGTCAAGGGTTCGAGCGACGAAGGACGTTTGCTTCTCCTTGAAACCTTGGCCGCTCGTCCCCTTGGGCCCTGAGCTATATATAACGGAGCATTATGACAGACAACCCCCACATGGTCCATCGCCTGCCCGACGGAGACAGGGACATCATCCTGATCGGCACGGCCCACGTGTCCCGGGAGAGCGTCCGGCTGGTCGAGGAGGTCATCACTGCGGAAACGCCGGACACCGTCTGCGTCGAGCTGTGCGCGTCCCGCTACCAGGCCCTGCGCCAGAAGGACCGCTGGCGGGACATGGACATCATCAAGGTTATCCGGGAAAAGAAAGCCTTTCTGCTCCTGTCCAACCTGCTGCTGGCCTCCTTCCAGAAACGCATCGCCCGGAAAATGGACGTGACGCCCGGCGCGGAAATGCTCAAAGCCGTCGAGATGGCCGATGCGCTCGGCGCACCGGTCTGGCTGGCGGACCGCGACATCCGCGCGACCCTGTCCCGGGCCTGGCACGCGCTGGGCTGGTGGAGCAGAATCAAACTCGTCTACCAGTTGCTGCTGTCTATGGGCGCGGTGGAGGACATCACCGAGGAGGAGATCGAACGCATGAAGCAGCAGGACGTGCTCGAAACGCTGCTCGCGGAAGTCGGACGCTCCATGCCCATGCTGAAAACCGTCCTGATCGACGAACGCGACCGTTACCTGGCCGCCAAAATCCGCCAGGCCCCCGGCAAGAAGGTCGTGGCCGTGGTCGGCGCCGGCCACCTGCCGGGCATCCAGGCCCATTGGAACGAGGACACCGACCTCTCCGCCCTGGAAGCGCTGCCGCCGCCGGGCAAGCTGGGTGCGGTCATGAAATGGAGCATCCCCGCGAGCATCGTCGCCCTTTTCGTTGCCGGGTTTTTCTTCGGCGGGAAGGAGGCCGGCACCGACATGATCGTGCTCTGGAGCCTGTGCACCGGCCTGCTGGCGGGCCTCGGCGCGGCGCTGGCCCTCGCGCACCCGGCCACGATCCTGTCTTCGGTGGTCGTCGCCCCGTTCACCACCCTGCACCCCATGATCGCCGCCGGCTGGGTGTCGGGCCTGGTGGAGGCCTTTTCGCGCAAGCCGAAGGTCAAAGACCTGGAGAGCCTGCCGGAGGACATCCTGTCCTTTCGCGGCTTCTGGCGCAACAACGTCACCCGTATCCTGCTGGTGGTCGCCTTCACCAATCTCGGGGCCTCGGTCGGGACCCTGGTCGCGTTTCCGGTGATCGTGAAGATCCTGTTGGGGGGGCCGCAGTAAGACAAACGGCGTGGTGGCATAAATTTTGTCCCGATGCATCCAACGGATCGCAATCATGAAAACCGCTCTGAGCGCTCCAAGGTGAAGGCGGAAAAAAACAGCCCACGCAGAAGAGCAAAATTGACCGCGATCAGCGCGTTTCTCCTTCTGCTGCTTCTGGCCGGCTGCGGCGGGCAGACCCGGGTCCGGCCCGAACCTCCCTCCGCCAGGCCCAGACCGGTCCTGCCGGCGCTGCGCTACACCATTCAAGCCGGCGCCTTCAAAAACATCGACAACGCCGTGCGCCTCACCGAAAGGCTCCTGACCCGCAAGCTGGCGGCCTATCACTTCATCGACGAATCGGGTTTCTACAAGGTGCGCATCGGCAACTTCCCCTCACGGGAGGAGGCCATGGACCGGGCGGAGGGGCTGAAAGCGGCGCGCATCATCGAGGAGTACTTCATCATCGCACCGGGTGATTACGCCGCGGCCCGGCAGCAAGGCCCCGGTGAACCCCAGCTCCGAAATGAAATCATCCGCACCGCGGAGCGCTTCGTCGGCGTGCCTTACAAGTGGGGCGGGGAGTCGACCGTATCGGGCTTTGACTGCAGCGGCCTCACCATGGCCGTCTATCAGCTCAACGGCCTGGACCTGCCTCGCACCTCCGGCGAGCAGTGGGCGGCGGGGAGGCCGGTCGACGATAGAGAACTCTCCAAGGGGGACCTGGTCTTTTTTGCCACCCGCGGCGGCGCCAAAGTCTCGCACGTGGGGATCTACCTTGGCGGCGACGCGTTTCTGCACGCCCCCAGCCGTGGGAACCCCATCCAGGTGGCCACTCTTTCCAGCGACTACTACCGGGCGCGGTATCTGGGCGCCCGCTCCTATCTCTAAGACGAAAAACGTTAAACCGTGAATCGAAAATCGTAAAACTGTTCTTTAAAATTACCTCCCTTGTTGCAATGTAACCATTTCGCTCCGATGTGGATTACCGGTTCAAGGTGCAGCGTGGGCGCTTCGAGAAGACCTCTTCAGGTTAACTGCCCGCCACGGGGATTCTCACCTCGACCGAGTGATTCTTGTGGTCGTCAACCAGGGGGATCGCCTGGTCCTGGAGCTCAATGCCATCTACGGTCACGCGCATACCGCCGTTGCCGGAGCGCATCTGCCGGACGCTGATGTGGTAGACTGTCTCCCGGTATCGGTAGTGCACCTTGAAGCTTTCCCAATCCGCAGGCAGGCAGGGTTCAAAACGCAGCTTGTCGACCTCGAGCCTCAGTCCCAGGAGTGACTCCAGGATCAGCCGGTACATCCAGGCGGCCGAGCCCGTGTACCATGTCCAGCCGCCGCGGCCGGTGTGCGGGGGTACCGCATAGACGTCGGCCGCCACGACGTATGGTTCCGCTTTGTAGGTGGCGGCCTCCTCGGCCGATCTTGCATGGTTCACCGGGTTGATCATGGTAAAGAGCTCCCACGCGCGCCGGTGGTCCCCCAAGCGGGCGAAGGCCATTGCCGCCCAGATGGCCGCATGGGTGTATTGCCCGCCGTTTTCTCTAACCCCGGGGGCGTACCCTTTGATGTAGCCGGGATTCAGGGCCGACGTGTCGAAGGGCGGATCCAGAAGTTGGATCAGCCCATGGTCGCGGCGAACGAGGCGCTCATCCACCGCTTCCATGGCCATGCGCGAACGCTCATGATCTCCCGCACCCGAAAGAACAGACCAACTCTGCGCAATCGAATCAATTTGGCATTCGGGGTTAGCTGACGATCCGAGCGGGGAGCCGTCGTCGAAATAGGCGCGGCGGTACCACTCGCCGTCCCAGCCATGTTCCTCGAGATTCCGGCGCAGGTGAGCCGCCTCCCTCTGGCAGCGTTCAACAAAGGATATGTCACCACGTGTGTTTGCCAACTCAGTGAAGCGCGTGAGCACTTCATAGAGGAAAAAGCCCAACCACACGCTTTCGCCTTTGCCGTGCTCGCCCACCAGGTTCATGCCGTCGTTCCAGTCGCCGGAGCCGATGAGCGGCAGGCCGTGCTCGCCGAATTTGAGGCTGTTCAGAATGGATCGGACACAATGCTCGTAAAGACTCGCCGCCTCTTCGGAGCGCCCGGGCAGATCGTAATAAGAGTCTTCATCCGCGTTTACGGGGCGGCCCTGGAGGAAGTGGATGGGCTCATTCAACACGCCGGTGTCCCCGGTGGTGAGGACATAGCGGCACGTGGTGAGCGGCAGCCAGAGGTAATCGTCCGAACAGTGAGTACGCACTCCGCGGCCCGTTGGAGGATGCCACCAATGCTGAACATCTCCTTCCATGAATTGACGGGCTGCGCACAAGAGCAGGTGCTCGCGCACGAGATGCGGCCTGGCGTGGATGAGTGCCATCACGTCCTGCAACTGATCGCGGAAACCGAAGGCGCCCCCCGACTGGTAGGTTGCGCTGCGCGCCCACAGGCGGCACGCCAGAGTTTGGTACAGCAGCCAGCCGTTGGCCAGAATGTTGAGGGACGGGTCGGGTGTTTCCACATTGACCGCGCCGAGGGTGTGCTTCCAGTGCTGCCACACCGCATCGAGGGCGCCGCGCGCAGCGGTGGGTCCTCGAAAGCGATTGACCAGGTTTCTGGCATCGTCGGCGTCGCGCCCTACGCCGAGCTTGAAGACGATCTCACGCTCTTGCCCGGCAGCCAGATCGAAGCTCACCTGGATCGCAGCACAGGGATCCAAGGCGGCCCCCACCTTTCCGGAAAGGCGCGTTCGCGTCATTGCGGCCGGACTTCGCAGCGTACCGTTGCGTCCCAGGAATTCAGTCCGATTGCCGGTTAGGGTGCGAGCCTTATCGTCCACGTCGAAGAACGCCGTTCGGTCGTGGAATTCCGTGTTGTATGGGTTGCGCGCGAAGAGCGCGCCGCTATTCGGGTCAATTTCGGTGGTCACGTGCATGGCCGATTTCGGCCGCAGGTCGCCAAGCACCCATTCCACATATCCGGTAGCGGAGAGCCGGCGCGATCGGTCCGACTCGTTGCGCACTTTGAGCACCGCAAACTTGATCGCTGCGTCCAGAGCCACGTAAACCGTCAGTTCGGAGCGGATGCCGCGCTCGGTGTGTTCGAAGACGCTGTAGCCGAACCCATGCCGGGTGGCGTAAGGCGTTGCCCCGCGGCAGGGCAGCGGCGTGGGCGACCAGAAGTGGCCGCGCTCTTCATCGCGGAGGTAAAATGCTTCTCCGCTCGAATCGCTCACAGGATCGTTCCCCCAGGGGGTGAGGCGGAACTCGTGGGCATTCTCGCTCCAGGTGTAGGCAAGGCCGCTCTCGGAGATGACGGTCCCGAAGTGCGGGTTGGCCAGCACATTCACCCAAGGCGCCGGCGTCAGCTGCCCGTGCGCGGTGGTAATAACATACTCGCGGCCATCCGGGGTGAATCCGCCCAGCCCGTTGTAGAACGTCAGATCGTGGCGCGGCAACGGGGCGACCGCCAGGGGTTCGGAGCGGTGGGTTCGGGTCGGGGTCAGGAGGGGCACGGCTGATTCCACCAGACTGCGGCCGTTTATCTGGTCCGCCAGCGATCCCCGGCTGTCCGTAATGATGACGCGAGCGACCGTTTGGATCAGGATGCGGTCCTCCTCCGCGATCCGGTCCCCAGGTCTTACGAAAATGCCGCCGGGTCGATCGGTCACGTTGGCTTCGATGCCTGCGGCAATGAGCCCCATGATCTGGTCGTGGAGGAGTTGCCGGTAACCGGCGTGATCTTCGTTCCAGATCACCAGGTCCACCGCCAGTCCTTTTAGACGCCAGTACGCGTGGGCCTGCACGAGCTGGCGCACCAGGTCGATATTGGCCGGATCTTCTATCTGCAGCAGCACAATCGGTAAGTCGCCGGAGATGGCGTATCCCCAGAGACCGGATTGCCCCCGGTGGTTCTTGATGAGGACGGTCGGGTCGGCTCGCAGCCTTGCATTGGCGTAGATGATCGAACTGGCAAGGCGCCCATAAAGTTGCGCATCGGCCGCTGAGGCATTGAACTGGCGCAGCAGCACCTGGCCATGCGTCCATGCCAGATCAAAAACGCGATCCGCGAGACGCCGGTCCTGGTATTTTTCCACCAGGCTCAAGGCGGCATCACGGGTCTCCCCGATGCCGGAGACCATGTTTATCGTTGCCGATTCTTCCGGATCGAGCGTTATCCGGTAGCGTATGGCGACCATCGGATCGAGCACGGAGCCCTCGCTGCCCGAGAGCGCCCCCGAATAATAACCGGAGCCCCAGCTCATCGCTTGTGGATCGGCGACGGTGTTTCCGCGGCCGATGAACTGCATGCGATCGGTCTCATAGGAGACTTCTCCGATTTTCGCCCCATGCACGGCCATCAGGTGCAACATCCAAGGCGGCTGCTCGCCCTGGGAGCGGGGCCGGCGCGTGCAGAGGATCGCCCGCTGCTGGCGGATGATCTCGGTCTGCACAAAGAGATTGCTGAACGCCGGATGCAGTGCGTCCGCGGCCGGCGGTGCCAGAGCCACTTCCGCGTAACTGGTAACGTCGATCGCTCGGCGCGTCCGCGCGCGGTTGGTGATGCGGACGCGGCGCAGTTCAATGTCATCCTCGGGCGAAACAGCGATCTCGGTATGGGTGTCATAGTCGTAGTCGCGGCCGCGAAACTCGGCTCGCCCTTCAGAGAAGATCGCCTCAAAATGCTTCGATCGTTTGAGTGTCGGCTGATATGCGGTTGCCCAGAACTCGCGGGTTGCCACGTCGCGGATGTAACAGAACGTGCCCCAGTTGTCGCAGGTGCTGTCTTCGCGCCAACGGGTGACGGCAAGGTTCTTCCAACGACTGTAACCGCCGCCGGAATTGGTGATCATCACGTGGTATCTGCCGTTCGAGAGCAACTGCACTTGCGGGTTCGACGTGTCGGGATTTCTGAAAACGTGAATCGGCGACTCCGGAGCGCTGGAAGCCAAATGGTGCTCGGAGATCTCGGTGGTGTGCGCATAGAACGCTGTCGTTTGGGGGATTCGCTCCTGGAGCAACAGCATGGTCGCCTGGAACAGGGGATCCGACTCGAATCGTTTCTGCATCGGGCGGTCCAGGAGCAGATGGGCCAAAGACAGGAGACTCATGCCCTGGTGATGGGCCATAAAGGACCGAACCACGGCGCTCGATTGTCCGTGCGGCAGACGCGACGGCGTGTAGTCGATCGCCTCATAGAAGCCATACCGGGTTTCTAAGCCTTCCGCGGCGAGTCGCTCGAGGTTCAGACACGCCTTCTCGGGCGCCACCATCAGCGCCAGCGCCGAGGCATAGGGCGCAATCACCAGGTCCTCGGCGAGCCCGCGTTTAAGCCCCAGGCCGGGCACGCCGAAGGCACGGTATTGGTAGTTGAGATGCACATCGATGGCATGGTAACCACATTCCGAAATGCCCCACGGCACATCGCGAATTTTTCCATACTCGAGCTGCCTGGCCACCGCCGCCTTACAGGTCTGGTCGAGCAGCGTGTGTTCATAGGTCGGCATCACCAGGAGCGGCATCAGGTATTCGAACATCGAGCCACTCCACGAAAGCAGGATCGGTTCCCCACCGGCGGTGGTGAGCAGACGTCCCAGGGCGAACCAGCTCTCCTGCGGCAGTTGCCCCTGCGCAATCCCTACGAAACATGAAAACCTAGCTTCCGAAGCCAGAAGATCGTAGTAACTGGAGTCCCGCCGGTTTTCACCGACATTGTAGCCGATAGCCAGCAGATGACGCGTCTTATCAAACAGGAAGTCATATTCCATTCGGGAGAGTAGGTCGCATTGCAGGGCAAGCCCTTTGATCGCCGCAATCCTTGTTCTGGCGTGCCGGCTGGCTGCCGTGATGAGGCGTTGAAGTTCACCCAACCAAGCGCTTTCCGCCGACGTGGCGGCAGAGTTGAGCCGATGGTCGATCGCCGGCAGGAGCTTTGCCTCCAGCACTGCCAGTTCGCGCAGTGTCGGGATCTCGTCGAGATCGGGAAAGTCTCCGGGGCTATTCTGAGAAGACAATAGATCCGTCCACGGAGCGAGAAACGTCAGCTCATCGAGAGCATCTCGGCATTGCCCGGCGAAGGCGTGGGCCCACCACCTCAATTGGCTCTCGGGGTCGGGATTTAGAGCTTCCACACCGGCGGCCACCGCCGCAGCGGAGGTTGCCAGCTGATCCAGGCACCGTCGCGAAGCCGTGAGCGTGGTGGGTTGGGAACGGGTCGCGGACTCCAGGTCCTGCTGAAGCTGAGCGAGCAGGGCCGGGGCGTAACCTCCGGGAGTGGCTCCTGCCGGAGCGGCGACCGCAGCGTCTATGACAATCCTGAGAGTGTCGCTTAGGCTCTCAAAGCATCGCGATACCAGGATCTTGTGATCGGCAAGCGCCAGCAGACCCGGCCGCAATGTCAGCAGGTGGCCTGCGAGGTTCCCGCTGTCCACCGACGAAATGTAGAGGGGTGGCAGTGGTTTCAGAGATCGCGTGTCGTACCAGTTGTAGAAATGGCCTCGGTGTCGTTCCAGGCCTTCCATGGTGTGGAGTGCCTTTCCCGTACGCTCGATGAGTTTTCCGGCCGAAATGGTGCCGAAGTCGTACGCGGACAAGCTCGCCAGCAGCGCAAGGCCCATGTTGGTCGGGGACGTGCGATGCGCGACCACGGGAGCGGGATGCTCCTGATAGTTGTCCGGCGGCAGCCAATGATCTTCAGGGCCGATGAAGGTCTCGAAGAACGCCCAGGTTTTCCGGGAAAGCTTCCGCAGAAAGAGGATCTGATCCGCGGTCAGCTTTTCTCGGCGGCGAGCGAGCGGCCGGCTGATCCACCAGGCGATAGCGGGGGAGGCAAACCAGAGGCCCAGCATGGGCCCCGCCACAGTCAACGCGGCCGGCCTTGACGCCGCGAGCGTGATCACCGCGGCCGTGGCCATGACGGGGGCGATCCACATGGTCCGACACGAATCGACGAAGTCGGTGCGGCTATTGCGATCCAAGTCGTCCGACAGATTCCATTCGAGCAGTCGCTTATGCGTGATCAGCATCCGCCAGACGCTGCGCACCACTGCATCCAAACTGAAAAACGCTTCGTATGGCAGGCACACGAGCGTGAAGACGGCTTGAACGAAGTGCCGGCGGGCCAAGCGTACGGCGGCAGCGAGGTGCTGCCTTAGCGTCACATCGACCGGCTTCTGAAGCACATTCAGGGCCGAGGCGATCAAAGAAGGAATCAGGATGATGCCGATCACCGCCACGGTCCAGAACCAGGCCGATGGCAGCACGGTCCAGCCCAACAGCAGCAGGAGTGTCAACGCCGCGGCCGTCAGACTGCGCCGCAGGTTGTCAACTATTTTCCAGCGGGAGAGCAGCGAGAGCGGATTCTTCTGCCGGCGCGCATCGGGGCCGGGAATCCCCGGCAACAGCCAGCGCGCAATCTGCCAATCGCCGCGAATCCAACGATGGCGGCGACTCACATCCGCGCTGTAGCGAGATGGGTATTCCTCGTACAACTGCACGTCGCTCAACAGTCCGGCGCGGGCGTAACAGCCTTCCAGAAGATCGTGGCTGAGAATCCGGTTGTCGGGGAAACGTCCGCCCAACGCCCGTTCGAATACATCAACCTCATAGATGCCCTTGCCGATGGACGAGCCTTCACCGAACAGGTCCTGGTAAACATCGGAAACGGCGCGCGTATACGGATCGATGCCGAGTTCACTGGCTAACATGCGCGCATACTGCGATCGGTTCGTGCCGGACAGGCTCACCGCCACCCGTGGCTGAAGAATGCCGTACCCCTCAACGACACGCTGCTCCCCTTCGTCGTAGCGCGCACGATTGAGTGGGTGCGCCATGGCTCCCACAAACTGCCAGGCCGAATCGCGTGCCAGTTGCGTATCGGTATCCAGGGTGATCACGTACTTCACGTCCGACAAGACCGCCGTTTGACCGACGACGAGCGCGAAGCGATCACGTGATGCGCCGCGCAGCAGCCCATTCAGATCCGCAAGCTTGCCGCGCTTGCGCTCGTACCCCATCCACATCCGCTCGATGGGGTTCCATCGGCGCGGGCGATGAAAGAGGAAGAAACTATCGCCTGTTGTGTTCCGGTACTTTTCGTTCAGCTCTGCGATCCTCTGCTGGGCCAGCCGCAACAGCGGTTCGTCCTCCGGCAGTGTTTCTTCGATGGCGTCGCGAAAATCAGTGAGCAGACCGAAGTGGAGATGGTCATCCCGATTTGCCAGGAAGCGGACTTCCAGTGCCTTGATCAGGTCTTCGATGTTTTGATTGCTCGTGAGCATCGTCGGGACCACAACCAGGGTTCGCAATTCCTTCGGGATTCCTTTGGAAAAGTCCATGCGCGGCAGCGGGCGCGGCGTCGCCAGCAACGTTGCCAGCCAGTTCACTATGGCGACCGCCAGATGACCGGCGCACAGAAGCGAAAGCAGTCCGATCAGTCCAAGTGCCCACCCCTGCAACCCGTCGGCGTATGCCTTCGCCGCGAAGCAACCGGCGAAAATCGCCGTCATCAGCAGAATGGTGCCGCCATAGAGCAGCAAAGGAAACCGGCGGCTGACGTTGCGCAGAACCTCAGCAAGCGATAAGCGCACCTCGGCCATGCGTTCGAGCTGCGCCAATCCCTTGTCGACCAGGTAGAACCCGACGTGCGACGCGCGGTCCTCGCCGCCTTTTCGAGCAGCTCCCTCACGCGCCAGCTGGATCGCCTTGCGCGCCACATCGCTCTCTGAGTGCGGACTGCGCTTCGCGGTCCTCTCCACGACGTGGCGATAGCGATCACGGGTGGCAAAATCCATCTTGCTGTAAACGTCGCCAGGATCCTCCCCCAGGGTTTGCTCGACAATGCTCATCTTCTCGACGAACTCGCGCCAGTCCATCGCGCCCAGGAAACGGAGGCTGCCGATGCTGTTGCTCATCGAGACCTGGTCCGCCGCCTGTTGTTGGGTCTCCGAGCGTACCAACTCTTCGATGGTCAGGCCGGATTCGGACAGTTGCTGCTCAATCCAGGTGAGCGGCAGGGCCAGAGCGGGACCGTGGCCATGCAAGCGGCGCGTGAGCTCCGCAACGAACGAACTCACCATCGGCGGGTCTGACCGTGCCATGTCGGCGATCGCCATAATCAGGCTCTTTGGGTCCTTCGCGGCGATCTCCGTAATGTGGTCGGCCCAATAGTCGGCGCGGCTTCGATCGATCCTGTCGGCGGCGATCCGGGCGGCAACCCGCCGAAGATTTTCGATCAGGGCCAGGCGCAGCATGATGGGGATGGCCCAAAGTTCGCCCAATGTCAGGGCGGTCACCGACTGGTAGGCAGCTACGAAACTGCTGAGGTTTTCCGGATCCAGCCGGCCATCGCCGTGCGAGATCGTCTCCAGAGCGATGTCATACACCCGCGGCAGCCCGGCCGATGGGCCGTCCGACAAGCGCGGCAGTTCCCGGCTGTAACCCTTTGGCAAGTGCCGCCGGGCCGTGCGAATCTGTTCTTCGATCACATAGAAGTTGTCGAGCAGCCATTCCCCGGCCGGTGTAATCCGGCGGCCGACCTTGACGGCCTCTGTCAGCAGTGTATGAACTTCAAGCAGGAGATTTTGATTCTCGGCCAGCCGCGCCAGAAGGCGGTCCCGAGGCCGTCCGGGCTTCACCTGGTGCACACCCGCAACGAGCTTACCATGCTGCTCCATCTGATCGACACTGAGCAGTTCCGCTCGAAGGGGCAGTTCATCGCCGGCATACTTCTGTGCCGGGTCGTTTCCGCCGAGGCGCGCCCACATACGGGAAAAGGTTCGGCGAACCGTCTGGCCGATCCACTCCATTATTCAAGGCTCCTTTTTAACTTGGATTTTCAGACCCGTGAATAGATGATGCTGTCCTTTTCAAACTCTTCAATCACCTCGTCGCTCAGGGATGCCCGCACGCTGGGCATGATGTGAATGAATGTCTCCGTGGTCACCCGGTAGTCCCGTTTGCTGGCAAGCTCCTGCTCGAATGCGAACTGCGCCACCTGCTGAAAGAGATACTGGATGTCGGCGGGAGTAAACCCCGAGGTCATTTCAACCACCTGCTGCAAATCAATTTCCCCGGTGTTGAGTTTGGACAGATAATGCTCAAGGATGGTGGTGCGCCCCTCCCGGTCCAATCCACCCACGGGAATAATGCAGTCAAAACGTCCCGGGCGGAGCATGGCGCCATCCAGCTGGCGGATGTAATTCGTGGCGCACACCAGCAGGAGCTTGTTTCCCTGATGCTTGAGCAGCGGAATCTGCTTCAGGAACTCGTTCGTGATGGACTTGTCGATCCGGTCCGCCGTATCGCGGCTGCCCGCGATCTCGTCGAACTCATCGATAAACAGGACCACTTCATCCAGGTGTCTGGCCTTTTCCATGACGTCGCGCAGATTCGCACCGATCTTTTCCACGCCATCCGCCATGAGCATGCTGGGGACGATTTCTATGTACCACCAGGACAGGACACCGGCAATGGCTTTCGCGAAATGGGTTTTCCCGGTGCCCGGAGGCCCAAAGAAAGTGATCGCCTTGGGAGGAACCACCCCATGCTTTTTGGAAAGCCCTTCCTCCGTCAGGGGCAGAATGATCCTGCGTTGGACCAGCTGTTTGGGGGGTTGGGAGTCGGAGATGCTATCCCACATTTCCCGGCTGATGGTCTGCGCCCCCATCTCATTCAGAAGATCTCTGCGTTTGTAGGTCATGTACTCGGCGAGGGCTTGCTCCATGTTCTCCAAAAAATCGATGCAGGCGATCCGGAACCCCACATCCCGGCCGAGTTTTTCCGAGAGAAGCCACTTGTGCTTCAGTATCTTGAGCCACAAATCAGCTGCGATATCGGGTTCAAATTTCGCCCCGCTGAGTTCAAAGATTTTGCTCGTGGACTCTTCCGGTGAAAGTATTGGCTGTGTGGGGTTGTTCATAAGGCACCTTTAAAGGCCTGTCCCTTTCTTTGGCAGTATTTTAACCACGGTCCGCTCGCAGAACTTCCCGCCGGAAAGCTCGTGGCTCATGCGCACCGTCTTGAGGCGTCCCTCCGCGAAGAACTGGATGCACTCGGGGTAGAGCTGCCACTCCTGCTCCAAGCCCCGCCGGCGGACGGCGTCAAGGGTGTCGTCTTCCCGGATCGGAAAAGCGCGCTGGCCGATGATCGGCCCGGAATCCTCACCATAGTCCACAAAGTGAACGGTGCACCCGCCCACCTTGCAGCCATAGCGGAAGGTGTCTCCGTATCCGTCGGTGCCGGCAAAGGCCGGCAGCAGGGCCGGGTGGATGTTCATGATGCGGGGTCGCGTGCGATCGGTGTTCACCCGGTCGATGAAATACGGCGTCAGATTGCGCATGAAACCGGCCAGCACGAGGAGATCGAACGGATGGGCGCTCATCGCCTCCAGCAACAGGGATTCGGCCACGGCCCGGCCCGCCAGAAACACATCCACTTTCTCGGGGTCGGCGTCCCTGGGCCAGAGGGTCTGTTTGGCCCGGGCCTCATCCAATCGGAAATCCTCCGGCAGCTTCGTGCCGGCCGGATTTTGTCTGAGCGACCGGAGGGCCTCCCGGTAATCGACCACGAAGGTCGGAATTCCGCTGCTCCGCGCGCGCTGCAGCCCGTGGGCGTCGGGGTTGTCCGAACCGACGAAAACGATATCGGCGGCAATCGTTCCACTGCGGGCGGCATCGATGATGGCCTGAAGGTTGGTGCCCCCCCCCGAAATCAAGGCTCCCACGCGGATTTTTTCGACCATGACGCGCCTCCTCCGGGTGTGGTTTGTTCGGTTGACATCTACATGCTTTGAATCTATTATCACCCATTGAATTTTTTTCAAGAAAGGATTTGAGCAAAATGGCGGATGGCATTATCGAAATCGAGGACGGCAATTTCGAATCGGAAGTCCTGAAAAGCGACCTGCCGGTTCTCGTGGACTTCTGGGCGCCCTGGTGCGGACCGTGCAAGGCGATCGCCCCGGTGGTGGAGGATCTGGCCAAAAGCTTCAACGGCAAAATCAAGTTTGCCAAATGCAACGTGGACAACAACCCCGTGACTCCGGGGAAGTACGGGATCAAGGCCATCCCGACCCTGATCTTCTTCAAAGGCGGGGGCGTTGTCAATCAGATCACCGGCATGGTGGCCAAAGGAAAACTCGAAGAAGCCCTGAACAAGCTGGTATGACCCATCGCGCCGGGGTTGGAACACGCCACCGCCAACCGAGAACCTCCCGGCCGGGTGGCCCTGTTCCGGCGACGGCTCACGAACCCGCAGTGCAACCGGTGCCGTGATGGGTTCGTCCCTTTTTGCGTACTTCCGACCGTGACGTCATTATGATCACAAAACGCGCACCGGTTCGCCGCTTGGCCATGGGATGTCTATTTCTTGCCCTGATGGGCGGATGCAGCACCCTCCAGGAAACCGCCTCCGACATCAAGAAGTCCTTCAGCAGCCTTTTCGGTGTCTCAGACGAAAACCCCGCTGCGGAAGAGCTGGCGATGAAAGGCATGGAGGAGTTCGACGACGGCAACTACAAGAAGGCGATCGAAAACTTCCAGAAGCTGAAGGACATCTACCCCTTTTCGCGGTATTCCATTCTGGCGGAACTGAAACTGGGCGACGCCCACTACCGCATCGAACAATACGAAGACGCCATTTTCGCCTATGAGGAATTCGAAAAACTGCACCCCCGCAACGAAGCGATCCCCTACGTGATCTATCAGATCGGGCGCTGCCACTTCGACCGCATGTCAACCCCCGACCGGGATCAAACCGCCGCCCGCAAAGCCTTGGAGGCATTCCAGCGGCTCCAGAAGCAGTTCCCGAACGACCCGTACTCCCGCAGTGCCGCCGATCACATCGTTGCCTGCCAAAAGAGTCTGGCGGGGCACGAATTCGGGATCGGGCACTTTTACTACAAAACCCAACACTACCGGGCGGCCCTGGAGCGCTTCCGCTCGGTCGTCGCCAAGTACCCCGATGTCGGCTATCATCAGCCGGCATTGGACTACATCGCCCGGTGCGAGAAAAAAATCGCGCAGGAACAGACCCGGTTAAAAGAGGCGGCGGACGCGCCGCCGGTTGAATCCTTCCCGCTGTCGCCCGACAACGGCTGACCTCGAGCAAGAACGACCCGCTCGCGTTCGATGTTGGCTTTTAAAAAACCTCTTGATTCTTTCCGCAAAAATATATATTAAATAAACTTTTGGACGAACTCGCAACGAGCCGTCATTTTGAGTCATGATCACCTGTGCAGGAGGGCGCAACCGTGTCCAAGATGTGTAACATTTGCGGGAAAAAACCGCTGGTGGGCAGCAACATCAGCCATGCCCATAACGTCACCAAACGCCGCTTCAACCCCAACCTTCAGAGAGTCCGCACCCTTGCCGACGGCCGCACGAAAACCATGATGGTGTGCACCGCCTGCCTGAAATCCGGTCGGGTGCAGAAGGCGCCCTGACCCCCGGCACTACCCCACCCGCTTGGCATCCTGAACATGTTTGACCCGCCGCACGGCGGACAGGACCCGGTCCAGGTGCTCCGTGTCCTGCACGTTGATGGTGAAATGGCTTTCCACCATCTGGTTGTCCTGCGTGTCGGAGCTGGCGTGAAGAATGTTGGCCCCCAGCTTGCTGATATTGCCGACCAGATCGGCTAGCAGGCCCATCCGGTCCTGGGAGACCACTTCGATCTTGGCCGGATAGCTTTCGGAGGATTCGGTGTTCCACTCGACCTCGATCTGGCGATCGGGGCTGCTGCGCAGGGCATTCACGCAGCTCGCGCGGTGGATGGTGACGCCGTACCCCTGGGTGATGTAACCACTGATCGAATCCCCCGGAACGGGCTGACAGCACTTGCCGAACTTGATGAGGATGTCCTCCACCCCCCTGACGAGAACCCCGGCCTTCGGCTTCTTTTTGCGCACCCGGCTGATCAGTTTTTCCAGGATCGACTCGCGGTCCGCCTGCGTTTCCGGTTTCGCGATGAACGGCCTCAGCACCTGCAGCGGTGTGGTTTTGCCGTAGCCCACGTTGGCGATGAGGTCATCCAGGGTCTTGAGTCCCAGCGAACCCACCACCTCATTCATCTGGTCGGACTTGGACAGGTTGACAAAACTCTGCCGCTCCTTGCGGAAGGCCTTGTCCAGCATTTCCCGGCCGAGGCTGATGCTGCGCTCTCTTTCCTGGGCCTTGATCCACTGCCGGATCTTGGAGCGGGCCTTGATGGTTTTGACGAACTTGAGCCAGTCCTTGCTGGGGGTGTGGTTCTTGGCGGTAACGATTTCCACGATGTCGCCGGTCTGCAGCTGGTAGGGCAGGCTGACCATCTGGCCGTTGATCTTGGCGCCGACACACTTCTGGCCGATCTCGGTGTGGATCAGGTAGGCGAAATCCACCGGGGTCGAGCCCTTCGGCAGCGCCCGGATGTCGCCCTTGGGCGTGAACACGTAGACCTCGTCCGGGAAGAGGTCGATGCGGACGTTTTCGAGAAACTCGCCCGGGTCCCGGAAGTGGTCCTGGTTTTCCACGAGATCCTGGATCCAGGCGAACTTCTGGCTGATGTTCTCATCGACGCGCCGGCCTTCCTTGTAACCCCAGTGGGCCGCGATCCCGGACTTGGCCACCCGGTCCATCTCCCAGGTCCGGATCTGGATCTCGATGCGCTCGCCGACAGGACCGATCACCGTGGTGTGCAGAGACTGGTACATGTTCGGTTTGGGCCGGCCGATGTAGTCCTTGAATTTGAAGTCGATGGGTTTCCACATGGAGTGGATCAGGCCCAGCGCCTCGTAGCACTGGGAGACCGTGTCCAGAATGATGCGGAAGGCGATGAGATCGTAGATCTGCTCGAAGGTGAGGTTCTGCGACTTCATCTTGGTGTAGATGCTGTAGAAGTTCTTGTTGCGGCCGAGAATTTCGCCCTTCAGGTTCGCCTCGGCCAGTTTCTGGTGGATGGTCTCCCGCACGCTGCCGATGTAGGCCTCGCGCTCGGATTTGGACTTGGCGACCAGCAGCTCGAGGCGCGTGTACTCTTCCGGGTTCAGGTACTTGAAGGAGTTTTCCTCCAGCTCGTTCTTGATCCAGTAAATGCCGAGGCGGGCGGCGATCGCCGCGTAAATGTCCATCGTCTCCTGAGCGATGGCCTTGCGCTTTTCCGGGGAGTGGAACCGCAGCGTGCGCATGTTGTGCAGCCGGTCGGCGAGCTTGATCAGGATCACGCGGATGTCGTCGGCCATGGCGAGGAACATCTTGCGGATGTTCTCGGCCTGGCGTTCCTGGGAGCTGGAGGTGGGCAGCAGGCTGAGCTTGGTCACCCCCGAGACGATGCCCTGCACCTCCGGGCCGAACAGCTCCCGCAACTCCTCGGGTTGCGCCCGGGTGTCCTCGAGCACATCGTGCAGCAGCCCGGCGGCGATGCTGACGGGATCCAGCTTCATGTCCGCCAGGATGTTGGCCACCTCCAGGGGGTGCATGAGGTAGGGCTCGCCGGAAAGGCGCACCTGGCCGGCGTGGACCCGCGCCGAGTAGACATACGCGCGCTCGACAACATCCACGTCGGGATCGGAGCAGTAGTCGGTGATTTTGTCGAGGATGTTGTTGATTCGAATCATCTAGTATGCTTTCGCGAACACCACCCGGTGCTGGCCGGGCTTGCCGCAACTGATGCATCGACCCGCCGCGCCCTGCTGCTCGAAGGGGACGCAGCGGATCGTAACCGTGAGATCCTCCTTGATCTTGGCCTCGCAGGCCGCGTCCCCGCACCAGCCCGAAAGGGCGAATCCGCCGTGGATTTCGGGCTTCTCGAGGTTGCGGGGGGTGAAATAGTCGTAAAATTCGCCCCGGTCGTCGATGGTCACCGTGTTTTCGGTGCGGAACGAAAGCGCGCGCGTGAAGAGGTTGTTCTGGATATCATCCAGGATGCCGGGGATCTCCGCAACGAAGGCCTCGCGCGTCAGCGACACCCGCTGGTTATGAGGCGTATCCCGTCGTCCCAGGAACACGGTGTTCTCCTTGATCTCCCGGGAGCCGATCTCAACCCGTACGGGGATGCCCTTCTTGATCCACTCCCACCCTCGGGCGCCGCCGATGTCCCGGGAGTCGACTTCGACGGTCAACGGGCGGCCGTGATAGCTCCTGGCCTTCAGTTCCTTGGCGAGGCTCTCCGTGTACGCCATCACGGCCTGACGTTCGTCTTCCTTCTTGAAGATGGGCAGCAGGACGACGTGGGCCGAGGCCGCGCGCGGCGGCATGATGATGCCGTCGTCGTCGCCGTGGGTCATGATGACCCCGCCGATCAGCCGGGTGGAGGCGCCCCAGGAGGTGGTCCAGACGTACTCCTCCTTCTCGTCGGCCGACTGGAACTTGATCTGGGACGCCCGGGCGAAATTCTGCCCGAGGAAATGGGAGGTCCCCGCTTGCAGGGCCTTGCGGTCCTGCATCATGGCCTCGATGCAAATCGTGTCCACGGCCCCCGGGAAACGCTCGGCCGCGGTCTTGTGGCCCTTGATGACCGGCATCGCCAGGTATTCTTCCGCCAGCCGCGCGTAGATGTCGAGCATCAGGAGGGTCCGCTCCCAGGCCTCCTCCCGGTTGGCGTGGGCCGTGTGCCCTTCCTGCCACAGGAACTCGCTCGTGCGCAGAAAAATCCGGGTGCGCATCTCCCAGCGCACGACGTTGCCCCACTGGTTGAGCACGATGGGCAGATCGCGGTAGCTGCTGATCCATTTCGCGAAGGCATCCGCGATGATGGTCTCGGAGGTGGGTCGGACCACCAGCGGCTCGGTCAACCGCCCCGCCGGCACGAGTTCGCCCTTGCTGTTCTTCTCCAGCCGGTGATGGGTCACCACCGCGCACTCCTTGGCAAAGCCCTCGACGTGCTCGGCCTCTTTCTGCATGAAGCTCAAGGGGATGAAAAGCGGGAAATAGGCGTTCTTGACCCCGGTCTCCTTGAACATGGCGTCCATGGCCTGCATGATGTTCTCCCAGAGGGCGTAGCCCCAGGGCTTGATCACCATGCAGCCCCGCACCGGCGAGCGTTCCGCCATGTCGGCGGCTTTGATCACCTGCTGGTACCATTCCGGGTAGTCGTCGCTGCGTGTCGGTGAAATCGCGGATTTCGGCTGTTTACCCATCTGCTGTGCGTGTCCTCTCTATTGGTTTGAAACCCCAACCAGCTCGAAGCTGGAAGTTCGAAGCAACATCAGGTCACCCGGCCTGTTCTTTTGGCCGATGAATAAGGCATAGACTTCGGTTTCTCATATTACATTGTTTTCGCTTTTTCACCCTTCGAGTGTTGAGCGTCAAGCTTTAGGCGCTTTTCAAAGCTCGCCACTTCCTCGAGCAGCACGTCCACCAGGCGCTCTTCGGGGAACTTCTTGACCACCCGCCCCTTCCGGAAGAGGATCCCGACCCCCTCGCCGCCCGCCACCCCGATGTCCGCCTCTCGGGCTTCACCCGGTCCGTTCACGACACAGCCCATGATGGCGATCTTGATCGGCGCGGTCACGCCCTGCAGTGCTTGCTCCACCCGCTCGACGATGCCGAACAGGTCGATCCGGGTGCGGCCGCAGGTCGGGCAGGCAATGATCTCCGGGCCCCGCTGCCGGATGTCGAGGGCCCGCAGGATTTCAAACCCGGCCCGCACCTCTTCGACCGGGTCCCGGGTGAGGGACACCCGCAGCGTGTCGCCGATGCCCTCGGCCAGCAGCATTCCGATGCCGAGGGCGGACTTGACGAGCCCTGAAAAAAGCGTTCCCGCTTCGGTCACGCCGAGGTGCAGCGGCAGGTCGGTGCGGACGGACAGCTGCCGGTAGGCGGCCACCGTGCGCCCGACGTCCGAGGCCTTGAGGGACACCTTGATCGCGTGGAAATCCAGCGATCGCAGCAGCTCGATGTGACGCAGCGCGCTCTCCACCATGCCCGCGGGGGTGGCCCCATTATATTTTTTTAGAATGTCCTTTTCAAGGGACCCCGCGTTGACGCCGATACGGATCGGGATCCCGCAGTCTCGGGCGCAGTCCACCACGGCCTTGACCTTTTTCGGGCCGCCGATGTTGCCCGGGTTGATCCGCAGACCGTCCGCACCGGAACGGGCGGCAGCGACGGCCAGGCGGTGGTCGAAGTGGATGTCGGCAATCACCGGGATCCGCACCGTTTCCTTGATGCGGGCAATCGCCGCGGCAGACTCGGCATCCGGCACCGCCACCCGCACGATGTCGCAGCCGGCCGCCTCCATCCGACGGATCTGCCCCGCAGTCGCCGCGACGTCCTGGGTGGGCGTGTTGGTCATGGACTGAACCGAAACGGGCGCCCCGCCGCCCACGGGCACCGACCCCACCATGATCTGCCTCGTTGATTTGCGCTGAATCATCCGGTCCATGCTATTATCTCAACACCCCAATGTGGTAAAGGTTGCCATATCCCCCTGCCTGTGGTAGGGTTGCACAAAAACATCCTCCCGGCTGTCCAGCGCTGTCCAGAGTGCTCATCTCGGTCCTCCTTTAGCCAATCGCCTGTTCAATGCGACCGGAGGTGCGAGTTTAAAAATGAACACGGATCTCTGATTATTACTCCGGCAATTCAACACGCCAAATGGTGCAACGGTGGACAGACCCGGTCTGGGGCATCAACGACGTTTGCAACGCTGACTGCCGGAGTAATAACAGACACGTTAGCCTACATCAAGCAGGGAGTTCGCCATGACCAGAAAGACTGGGAATTCTTTTATCGCCAAACACGGCCAAGACTCAAAAGTCGACATCCCCGCTGCTGTCCGGGAAAGGCTTGAAAAGGCGGCGCCGGCGGGTACGCTCTCATGCGCGGCCGCCTTCCAGCTGTCAGCCGATCTTGAAAAACCGCCGGCCGAAATCGGCAAGGCGGCGGACCTGCTCGACATCCGGCTCGTCAAGTGCCAGTTGGGGCTTTTCGGGTATGCGCCCGAAAAGAAGATCGTCCAGCCGGCGGCGGCGGTCGATCCCGCCTTGGAAGGCGCCATTCGTGCCGCGCTTCAGGGGGACCGGCTGAGCTGCGGCCGGGCCTGGGAGCTCGCGGAACGGTTCCGGATGCCTAAAATGAACGTGAGCGCCGCCTGCGAGGCGCTGGGCTTAAAGGTCAAGCCGTGCCAGCTCGGCGCCTTTTGAAAAGCGTCTTTAAAAGGCCGCCTGCCAGTCCCGCCGTTTGAAATGCTCACGTACGCTCCTGTACGCTCCGCTTTCAAACGACGGGCCGCCTTGCTGTCGGCCGTGATCCGACCCTTTGAAGCTGCTTTTTCGAAATGGAGGGATCAGCGTCATGAAAAAAATATTGCGCCGAAATAGACTGTTACGGGTCGGGGTGCCGACCGTGCTGATGGCAGCCGGCGCCGTTGCCATGCTTCAGGGCGGTGTTCCGCCGGCGGACGGCTTTCAGGATGTCAGCCTGGATCGGATCCTCGCCGCCGGCGAGCTGAACGTCATTACGGGCAGCTCGCTCCACAGCCACTATGTGTATCGCAACCAGTCCAGGGGGTTCGATTACGAGCTCGCCCGGGAGTTCGCCGACCATTTGGGGGTCCGGCTGAGGATCGTGTCCTGCGACACATGGGAGGACATGCGGACGGCCCTTTACAGCGGGCGCGGCGACCTGATCGCTGCGGGCGTGGAAATCACCGCGTCGCGCTCCCGCCAGGCGGCTTTTTCAAACGGCTACCGGGAGGTGCAGCAGCACCTCATTTCGCACCGCAGCCAGCCGCCGATCGCCACCCTCCGAGACCTCGCCGGGAAAACGGTGGATGTCGGCCGCGGGTCGGCGCACCACGAACGGTTGGAGGAACTGCGGCGCGAGGGCATCGACGTGAGCATCCGGCCCCACGACAACCTGCCGGACGACCTCCTGATTCAAAAGGTGGCCCGGGGCGAGATCGACTTCACCATCGCCAACAGCAACATCGCGCTCATGATCCGGAGGTACTACCCGTCGGCCTCCGTCCAGGCCCTCAGCCGCGACACCGTCCCCCTCGGCTGGGCCGTGCGGCCTGAAGCCCGGCAGCTGTTGGAAAAAGTCAACTCGTTTTTCCGCCATATCAGCGAAACCGGGCGTCTCGACGACATCTATGAAAAATACCACTGGAGCATCGGCGATTTCGACTACCTCGATCTGAAGACCTTTCACGAGCGTATGCGCACGCGCCTGCCCCGCTACCGGCCCTTCATCAAGGACGCGGCCCGCAAAAACGGCTTCGACTGGTGTCTGATCGCCGCCCAGGCCTACCGCGAATCCCACCTGGACCCGCTCGCGCGCGGGGCCTACGATGCCCAGGGCCTGATGCAGATCCTGCCGGCCACCGCCCGCAGCCTCAAAATTGCCGACTCCTTCGACCCGGTCGCCAGCATAAAGGGGGGCGTTCAATACCTGAAATGGCTCTACGAGCTGTTCGACGGGGTCGAGGAGGACGACCGGACGCTGCTCGCCCTGGCGGCCTACAATGTCGGCCCCGGGCATGTTCAGGACGCCCGGCGGTTGGCATCCAAAAAGGGGCTTGACCCCAACCGCTGGGAGTCGGTGGCGAAAACCCTGCCCCTTCTGCGCTACCGCACCTATTACCAGAACGCCGAGCAGGGCTTCTGCCGCGGGGACATCACGGTGGCGTACGTCAAGCACATCCTGATATACTGCGACATTCTCAAGCGCCAGGAACTGGACGCCGCCGTGGCCAAGGCCGCCCTTGGGGCCCGCGAGGTCTTTGTGGATTGAGCATTTTTGAGGAATAGGTCCTATAGGACCCATAGGACCTATTCTTTTCAGTACCTTGCCCCCATCCCAACGAACGGGTTGTGGCGTTTCTCTTCGCCGATCGTCGTCTCCGGGCCATGCCCGGTGAACACCTGCACGTCATCTGCCAGCGCGAAGAGCTTCTTCTGGATGCTGGATTTGAGCGTTTCGAAGTCGCCCCCCGGGAAGTCCGTGCGCCCCACGGAGCCGGCGAAAAGCGTGTCGCCGACGAACAGAACACCGTCCGCGAACAGCGAGACCCCGCCGGGAGTGTGCCCGGGGGTGTGGATGACCTTGAACGTGATCGTTCCGACGGAAATGGCGTCGCCCTCGTCGATGGTGCGGTCCGGGGCCGGGGAGTCTTCGGCCGACATGCCCCAGGCCGCGGCGCTGCGGGAGAGCATGCGCAGCATCGGTGCATCCAGCGCGTGGATCAGGATCGGCGCACCGGTGACCTCCTTCATGCGCTTGTTGGCGCCGACGTGATCGAAATGCCCGTGCGTGTTGAGGAGCTGCGTGACGGTCAGCTGGGCCTCGGCCAGGGCGCGCAGGATGCGGTCCGCCTCGTCGCCCGGGTCGATGACGGCCGCCTCGCGCGTCTGCTCGCAACCGACGATGAAGCAGTTGGCCATGATGGGGCCTACCGCCAGGGTTTTGATGATCATCTCATTCCTCCGATGGGGGCGGTTCCTTCTTTCTCCTTTTAACCACCCGCCTTGAGTTTTTAGCCGCTGTCTTTCTTGCCCTCGATCTGCCCGGCGCGGGCGCCGGGTGCTCCTTCCCGCTGTCTTCCGCCGCGCGTTCGACCACCGGATCCGGGGCTTTCTCATCTGCCCCTTCGAGCGCCGCCGGCGGCGCCTCGGGGTCGCCGCACGGCAGCTGCAGCTCGCCTGCCTCGACCGCGGCGCGGATGCTGTCCACGATTCCGTTGATGAAGGCGCCCGACTCCTCGGTACCGAACTTCTTGCCGATGTCGACCGCCTCGTTGATGCTGACCTTGGCGGGGATGTCCCGGCAGCACACCATCTCGTAGACAGCGATGCGCATGACGTTGCGGTCGACCCCGGACATCCGCCCCAGGCTCCAGTTCTCCGAAAAGCGCTCGATCAGGGGGTCCAGTTCGGTCTGGGACCGCAGCACGCCGCGGACCAGCCTCAGAAAAAACGGCCGGACGTCCGGCTTGGGCGCAAAGTTGGCGCAGAACCGGCCGAAGGTTTCCTCCGAAAAATCCCTGCGCGAGTCCATGTAAAAAAGCGCCTGCATGGCCAGCTCGCGTGCCTTGCGACGGGTGCCCATGCCTCACACGGCATCGAACAGGTTGACCATCTCGACGGCGGCCATGGCAGCGCTGAAACCCTTGTTGTCGAGTTTGGCGCCGGCCCGTTCAATGGCCTGCTCGATGGTGTCCACGGTGATCACGCCGAAGATGACCGGCAGTCCCGTCTCCATCATCACGGCGGCGATACCCTTGGACGCCTCGGCCGCCACGAAGTCGAAGTGCGGCGTCGCCCCCCGGATAACGGCCCCCAGGCAGATGAGCGCGTCAAAGCGTTTGGTGCGGGCCACGCGTTTGGCCACCAGCGGGATCTCGAACGCTCCCGGCACCTTGAACAACTCGATGTCCTTGTCCTTGGCGCCGCAGCGGTTCAACGCATCCAAGGCCCCGCCGACCAGCTTCTCGGTGATAAAATCATTGTAGCGACTCGCCACGATGGCAAACTTCTTCCCCTCCGCGTTGAGTTTCCCCTCGATGATCTTCGGCATCCTTGCTCCTCCCCCTGATGAATAACTCCTTAAAATACCATGGCCTTATTGTTTAATGCCCGATCGGCACCTCTGCTCTCCGATTTTTCAACGGCGCCCCCCACGCTGCCTGGGTGGATCAGTCCGGATGTCCGTAATCCTTTTCTGGGGACTGGAAGCTACGGTGTTTTCTCCAGCGACAGCAGGTGCCCCATCTTGAGCTTCTTGCACTCGAGGTAGCACTTGTTGAACTCGTTCGCTTCGATTTCAATGGGCACCTGCTCGATGAGGCTCAAGCCGTAGCCCTCCAATCCTACCATTTTTTTGGGGTTGTTGGTCATCAGTCGCATCTGGCGCACCCCGAGGTCCGCCAGGATCTGGGCGCCGATGCCATAGTTGCGCATGTCGGGCTGGAAGCCCAGCTGCACGTTCGCCTCCACGGTGTCCAGCCCCTTCTGCTGCAGAGCGTAGGCCCTGATTTTGTTCACCAGCCCGATCCCCCGCCCCTCCTGCCGGATGTAGAGCAGCACCCCGCACCCTTCCTCTTCCATCATGGACATGGCCCGGTGCAGCTGCGGCCCGCAATCGCAGCGCATCGACCCGAAAATATCGCCGGTCAGGCACTCGGAGTGCACCCGCACGAGCACCGGCTTTTCGGGGTCGATCGTCCCCTTCACCATGGCGAAATGCAGCAGATCGTCGATATCGTTTTCGTAGACGACCGCTTTGAAGTCGCCCGCGATCACGGTGGGGATGTCGGCCTCGGCCGCCCGGTGGACGAAAGCCTCCGTGCGCATCCGGTACTCGATCAGATCCGGGATGGTGCAGATGCCGATGCCGTGTCGCTCGCTGGTCTTTTCCAGCGCGGACCGCCTGGCCATGGAGCCGTCCTCGTCCAGGATGCCGCAGATGACGCCCGCCGGCGTGAGGCCCGCCAGCCGCGCCAGGTCGACGGAACCCTCGGTCTGACCCGTCCGCACGATCACCCCTCCCTCCCGGGCCATCAGGGGGAAGACATGCCCCGGCCGCACGAGGTCGTTCGGGCGGGTGCCCTCGGCCACAGCCGTCAGGATGGTCGTCGACCGGTCGGCCGCGGAGACACCGCTCGTTACGCCGAGGCGAGCGTCGACCGACACCGTGAACCCTGTGCCGTAGCGCGACGTGTTGTTGTCCACCATCGGCGGCAGGTCGAGTTGAATGGCTTTTTCCCGGGACAGGGACAGGCAGATGAGCCCGCGCCCGTGTTTGGCCATGAAGTTGACGGCGTCCGCCGTCACTTTCTCCGCCGCCATGCAGAAATCAGCCTCACTCTCCGGCTCGCTGCCGTCGGCGAGGATGACCATTTTGCCGGCGCGGATGTCGCCGATGGCTTTTTCGATGGAAATGTGGGGCATAGAAAACTCCAAAAACGTTTTAAGATTTAAGTGTTAAGTATTAAGCCGGAAACCAAACCGGCTCGGGCGGATGACGGCCACAAACTTTCTCTTAAACCTTAACACGTAAAACTTAAAACTCTATTTAATGTATCCCGCCTTGGCCAGCAACTCCATGCTCACCCCCGGCGGCGAGAGTCCGGAATGATCCGGTTTCGCCGATAGGAATTTTTCCACATACTTGCCGATCATGTCGGTTTCGATGTTGACAGGCTCCCCCGTGCGTTTGAACCCGATGGTGGTCAGGCCGCCCGTGTGGGGGATGATGCTCACCGTGAAGCGGCCCGGCTCCAGGGTGTTGATGGTCAGGCTGATACCGTCCACGGCGACGGATCCCTTGACGATCATGTAGCGCGTGAGCGCCGCGGGCACGGCAACGGCGATGATGACGGTGTTGCCTGCCGTTTCACGCCCGTCGATCGCACCCGTGCCGTCGATGTGACCGGACACCAGGTGGCCGTCGATCCGGTCCGACAGGCGCAGGGCGCGCTCGAGGTTCACGCGCTGGCCCACGCGAGCCGCCCCGAGCGTGCTTCTCGCGAGGGTTTCCGGCGAAACGTCGACCTCGAAGCGCCGGCCGGCCAGCTGAACCGCCGTGAGGCAGGCCCCGCTGACGGCAATGCTGTCGCCGACCTTGGTGCCGGCCAGGTCGAAATCGGACTCGACGCTCAGCCGCTTTCCCGTCCCGGAGGGTCGGATCCCGGCGATGGCTCCCAGGCCTTCGATGATTCCAGTGAACATGTTACATACCCCTCGATCATCACGTCGTCCCCGAAACGCCGGGTCCGGATGCGGTTGAGACGGATGCCGTGTTGGATCTGCTCCGCTCCGGCGCCCCGACAAATGGGGACGCCGTCGTCTCCGCCCAGGATCAACGGGGCGTAGAAAAAGCACACTTTGTCGACGATGCCGGCCTTGAAGGCCGACGCCAGCACCCGGCTGCCGCCCTCGACCAGGATGCTGGCGACACCCATCGAGCCCAGCTGGTCGATCAGCGCGCCCATATCGACCCGCCCCTCGCGGGTCGCGGCCTCGATCACCCGCACGCCCTTTCGGGCGATGCGGCGTTTGGCCTCATCCGGCACCCCGCGCCCGGCAACCACCAGCGTGTCGGCCGGGGAGGTGTGGTTCAATACCCGGGCGGCCGGAGCGATCCGTAGGTGCGTGTCCAGAACGACGCGGAGCGGGTCCTTGGGCCGGCGGTGATCGAGACGGGCCGTCAGAAGGGGGTCGTCGGCGGCAACGGTCCCGGCGCCCACCAGGATCGCATCCACCGCATGGCGCAGCTCGTGCACGAATGCCCGGGCGGCCTCACCGGTGATCCATTTGGAATCCCCGGCCCGGGTGGCGATCCGGCCGTCCAGGGTGGCGGCACACTTGGCGATCACAAAGGGCCGGCCGGTGCAGACGTGTTTGACGAAAGCCTCGTTGAGCTGCCGGGCCTCCTCTGCGCACACCCCGAGCGAGGTGTCGACCCCCCTGGCTTTCAAAAATTGCGCCCCACCGCCCGCCACCCGCGGGTTGGGGTCCTGCATGCCGATGACCACCCGTTGAATGCCGGCCTCGATGATCTTGAGCGTGCAGGGCGGGGTCCGCCCGGTGTGGTTGCAGGGTTCGAGGGTCACGTAAAGCGTCGCGCCGCGCGCCTGCCCGCCCGCCGCATCGATGGCAACCACTTCGGCATGGGGCCCGCCCGCGACCTCGTGAAAGCCGCGGCCGACCACCTCCCCAGCCCTGACCACGAGGGCCCCCACCATCGGGTTGGGCGATGTAGTGCCCCGGCCTTGAGCCGCGAGCTCAAGCGCCGTCCGCATGAAACGCTCGTCGTTCAAAGGTTTTACGAAAACCCTTCTAATTCAGGATGGCTCCGCCGGCTTGTCCGCCTTTTCGGCCTTCTGAGCGCTCAGGAGCTTTTTCAGTTCCGCTACGAAGTCGTTCACGTCCTTGAATTCGCGGTAGACCGAGGCGAACCGCACGTAGGCCACGTCATCCAGCTCGTGCAGCTTGGCCATGATCTTCTCACCGATCACGGAAGCCGGGATCTCTTTTTCTTCGGACTCCCGCAGGTCCCGCTCCATCTCATCGATGAACTCCTCGATGCTGTTCATGCTGATGTTGCGCTTCTCACAAGCCTTGAGCATCCCCGACCGCACCTTCTCCCGGCTGAAAAGCTCGCGCCCGCCGTCCTTCTTGATGATCATGATCGGGATTTCTTCGATGTGCTCGTAGGTGGTGAAGCGCCGGTTGCAGGTCAGGCATTCCCGGCGCCGGCGGATGACGCTGGCATCCTTGCTCAACCTGGAGTCGATCACCTTGTTTTCAATCTCGCTGCAGAACGGACACTTCATCCCTCACGCCCTCCCCATTCGTGACCCCGTCACCCCGTGGATTCACCGGCCTCTTCGTAAAGCGTCTCTAAAGATGCAGCCACATGCGCCGCGAACCCCTCTCCCTGCCCTCTCCCTAAGGGGGCGGGTCAGGGTGGGGGTGGCGCTGCGGACTGGTTCGTGACGATAGTCCATACAAAGGCTGACGGCTTGCATGGAGTGTTCAGTCTTGCGTTTTCAGCTCTTCCGTGCCGCCGATCTGAATCATGCCGATCCCCGCCTCGGCGAGCATTTCCCGCGCCAGTTCATCCGCATAGCCGGACCGATAGTAGATCGTCGTGATGCCGGCGTTGATGATCATCTTCGCGCATATGGAGCATGGCTGGGTCGTGCAGTAAAGGCTTGCGCCCTTCACCGAAACCCCGTGGTAGGCCGCCTGGATGATGGCATTCTGCTCGGCGTGAATGCCGCGGCACAATTCGTGACGCATGCCGGACTGCACGTTGAGCTTCTCCCGCAGGCATCCCACCTCGGCGCAGTGGCGCACGCCGGAAGGCGCGCCGTTGTAGCCGGTGGACAGGATGCGTTTGTCCTTTACGATCACCGCCCCGACCGCCCGCCGGATGCACGTCGTGCGCTTGGCGACGAGGATGGTGATGTCCATGAAATAGGTTTCCCAGCTGGGGCGTTGGCTCGTGATCATGGGAATCGATAGTCGGGATCCATTGGTTAGTGGCCACGCACGATGGCGCATACCTAACAATCTGAAAATACAACTATCCATAGTATATTGCCGGACGTGCAACCGCAAGAGAAAAGTTGTGGCTCCGCCACCGGCTCCAGTCAAAAAAAGCACGGTGCGCAGGGCGGTTTTCCAGGCCCTCGACGCCGTGCTTTCCAGCTGCTTCCGATGATGTTAATTTTTTCTGTGAGAGCGGTATCTTGCGGCGACGTGGATCGCGGCTGGAAGCCGCCCCCACCGGAACGACCATTCATTCTCGAGCCGGGCGGCGCAACGCGCCGTAATCGGGTTCCAGATTCTTTCGCCGACCGGCTATCCCTGGTATTTCTTTAACAGCAGCGTCGCGTTGGTCCCGCCGAACCCGAAGGAGTTGGACATGGCGAAGTTCACCGTGCCTTTTCGGGCCACGTTCGGCACGTAGTCCAGGTCCAATTCCTCGGCCTGGTTCTCGTAGTTGATGGTGGGCGGCATGATGTCGTCGTGAACGGCCATGGCGGAGAACACGGCTTCGATGCCGCCTGAGCCTCCCAGCAGATGGCCGGTCATGGATTTGGAAGAGCTGACGGCCACCTTGTAGGCGTGCTCCTTGAATACCGATTTGATGGCGCGCGTCTCATAGAGGTCGTTCAGTTCGGTGGACGTTCCGTGGGCGTTGATGTAGTCCACCTGGTCGCAGGAAATCCCGGCGTCGTCGAGAGCCATCTGCATGCAGCGGGCCGCCCCGTTACCGTCCGGCGGCGGCGAGGTCATGTGGTAGCCGTCCCCGGTGAGGCCGTAGCCGACCATTTCGGCGTAGATCCTGGCGTTGCGACGGCGGGCGTGCTCGAGTTCCTCCAGGATGAGGATGCCCGACCCTTCCCCCGGCACGAACCCGTCGCGGTCGCGGTCGAACGGCCGCGAGGCCTTCTCGGGCTCGGCGTTGCGCGTGGACAGGGCTTTCATGGCATTGAACCCCGCCACGCAGGAGGGGGAGATGACGGCTTCGGTCCCGCCGGTGATCATGGCGTCGGCCCGACCCTCCTGGATGATCTTGAACGAATCCCCCACCGCGTGGGCGCCGGCCGCGCAGGCGGTCGCCAGCGACAGGTTGGGCCCTTTGGCCCCGAAGAGGATCGATATCATCCCCGGCGCCATGTTGCCGATCATCATGGGGATGAAAAACGGACTCACGCGCTTGGGCCCGTTATGATGGATGGTCAGGACCGTGTCCTCCATGAACCGCAGCCCGCCGAGCCCGCAGCCCGTGATCACGCCCACCCGGTCGCCGTTATCTGCGGTGATGGCGATCCCGGCGTCATCCACCGCCATGCGCGCGGCGGCAATGGCATAGGAAATGAAAAGCTCGAAGCGCTTGGCCTCTTTCTTGCTCATCCAGTCTTCGGCCTTGAATCCCTTGACTTCGCCCGCGATCTGGGTCTCGTAGGGCGTCGGATCGAATTTCGTGATCCGGCTGATTCCGGACCTGCCTTCGCACAGCGCCTTCCAGCTTTCCTGGATGCCGATCCCGACCGGACTGACGATGCCGAGGCCGGTGACAACAACCCGCTTCATCAAGGGGCCTCCTTGTCTGCCGTGTTGGTTCGGCATTACTTTTTCTTGGCGACGTAGTCCATCGCGTCCTTGACGGTCACGATCTTCTCCGCATCCTCATCGGAAATTTCGACGTTGAACTCCTCTTCCATGGACATGATGAGCTCAACCAGGTCCAGGGAGTCCGCGCCCAGGTCGTCCACGAAAGACGCCTCGGGTTTTACTTCCGCAAGGTCCACACTCAGTTTCTCGGCAATGATCTTTTTGACTTTTTCTTCGATCGACATGGTTATTCCCTCCGTAGTTTCACTGATTCGATGTTGGGTGGTTGGTGTTTCGTTTTTGGTGTTGGGTGTTGGGGTGTTGGGGTTTGGTTGCAACCAGACACCAAAACAGCTGAATACCCAAACGCCCAGGCTCCTTCAGAGCCGTCACATGTACATCCCGCCGCTCACGTGCAGCACCTGGCCTGTCAGGTAGGCGGCCTGGTCCGAGGCGAGAAAGGTCACCGCGGCGGCCACGTCCTCGGGGCTGCCGGCGCGTCCCAAGGGGATCTGGGCGAGGAAGGCCTCCTTGACCTTGTCGCTCAGCACCGCGGTCATCTGGGTCTCGATGAAGCCCGGCGCCACCGCGTTGACCGTGATGCCGCGCGCCGCGAACTCGCGGGCCACCGTCTTGGTCAGCCCGATCAGGCCGGCCTTGGAGGCCACGTAGTTGGCCTGGCCGACGTTGCCGACCACGCCGACCACCGAGGCCACGTTGACGATGCGCCCGGAGCGCTGCTGGGCCATGAACCGCACCGCCGCGCGCGTGCACAGGAAAGCTCCCTTGAGGTTGATGCTCATCACGAGATCCCAGTCGGCCTCCTTCATGCGCAGCAGCAGGGCGTCCCGCGTGATGCCGGCGTTGTTGACCAGCACGTCGATGCGGCCGTAGCGCTTGGCCACCGCATCCGCCCAGGCGGAGACGGCCGCCTCGCTCGCCACGTCCACCTTCTCGAAGGATGCCTCGGGCCCGAGGGCTTTCGCGGCCGCTTCTCCCGCCTCGGGGTTGACGTCGCAGATGGCGAGTTTCGCCCCCTCGCGGGCGAAGGCCTCGGCCGTCACCCGGCCGATCCCGGCCGCCCCGCCGGTGACCATGACTACCATGTCTTTAAATCGCATGACGGTCTCCTTTTCGCGACCCGGGCGTCATCGTCCGAAAACGATGTCGGCCAGCCGGTCCATGTCCTTGATCAGGCGGCGGCAGCTCTCGGCAAATTCGCCGTAGCGGATCTCGGCCAGAGAGGCGGCCGCGGCGGCGGGATCGATATCGCCGGTGCCGGTGAGAATTCGCAGGCTGTTGCGTTCCAGAAGCTCGCACACCTCTCGGGCAAAGATCCGTGCCACGAGCGCGGCGCGCTCGGCCTGGGGGTCGCCGGCCGCGGCCCGGGCGTCCGCCCGGCGCGCGACGGCCACGCCGACCTCGACGTGGGCCATCAGGTCTGCCAGGTCGAACATGAGGATCTGCTGCCGGGTGAGGCGCCGGGTGTCGGCCACCCCGATCAGGTGGTTGAGCGCCCGGGCGGCCAGGGCGTAGAAGCGCCCGCCGCAGCCCGGCCGGGCTTTTTCCAGCTGATCCATCTCGGCCGCCATCGCCCTGTAGAACTCGCCCTTGGTCTTGCGGGTCTTCTTCCAGCGGAACGTGCTGATGATGTTCTGCTGGATCTCGCTCGTGCCCTCGTAAATGGTGGTGATGCGCACGTCGCGCTTGACCTTCTCCACCCCGTACTCGTTGATGTAGCCGTACCCGCCCAGAGCCTGGATGCCGTCCTCGGCCGCACGGTTGCCCGCCTCGGTGGCGAACCACTTGGCGATGGAGCCCTCCACCTCGAGGTCCTTCTCGCCGGCGTCGAGCCGTTCGGCCACCTCGTCGATGTAGGCAGCCGCCGCTTCCAGGCGCACGACGTTGGGCACGATCAGCTTGTGGGTGTAGCCCTGCTTCTCGGAAAGCGGCGTCTTGAACTGGATCCGCTCCTTGGCGTAGGGGACGGCAATTTCGAGCGCGGCTTCGCCCGCGCCCAGCCCCATGGCCGCCACCATCAGCCGGGTGTAGCCGAACACCTCGTTGGCCTGCTTCAAGCCCTGGCCGGGCACGCCGCCAACCACGTTTTCCACCGGAACGAGGGCGTCGGTGAAGGTCAGCGGCGAAGTGTTGGAGGCCCGTATCCCGTGCTTCTCTTCGCCCTTGCCGCGCTGGAAGCCGGCGGTGTCCTTCTCCATGATGAAAAAGGTGGGGCCCTCCGGCGCGTCGGCGAGCACGGTGATGAAGTCCGCGTAGCCGCCCGTGGAGATGAACTGCTTGTTGCCGTTGATGCGATAGCCCGTGATCCTGCCGGAGGCGTCCGTCACCGGGTCGGCCTTGGTCTTGAGGGCGGCGACGTTGCTGCCCGCATCGGGCTCGGTCACCGCGTAAGCCACCAGGGCATCGCCGGCGGCGATCTTGCCGAGCCATTTCTTTTTCTGCTCCTCGGTGGCGCCGACCATGATGGGATCCGCCCCGAGTTGGATGGCAAAGAAAGCGGTGGTGATGCCCAGGCAGATCTTGGCCATTTCACGCGTGACCGCGCAGCTGTCGCGCGCCCCGCCGCCCAGGCCGCCGTAAGCTTCCGGAATCATCAGCAGCTGCAGGCCGATCTCGGGCCCCAGCATCTCCCGGATGACGTCTTCGGGGAAGATCTCCTTGCGGTCGAATTCGAGGATCCGCTCCTTGGTCAACAGCCGCTTTTTCAGCTGGGCCACCGTGTCCAGAACCATCTGCCTGGACTCGAGGTCCAAGCCGGCCAGCGGCCTGTTTTTCCGGGTGTCGTGCGGTGTCATTCCGTCTTTCCTTATTCTTCGTCGGTCTTGATCACTTTACGCCCCTTGTAGGAGCCGCAGCTGGGACAGGCGCGGTGGGGAAGAACGGGCTCCCCGCAATCCGGGCAGGTGGAAATGGACGGAGCCGTGAGGTTTTTGCCGGTCCGGCGCTTGTCTCTGCGGGATTTGGACACTCTTCGCTTAGGCAGACCCATGAGTAATCTCCTAACTAATTGAGTTGAAATGGATAATGATTTAAATGATTCCTATATCGAAAGTTCCGCGTTAAGTAATTTAATTCGGTCGCCATGTCAAGCCTAAAAAGCGTGCGAGACGCCTCTTGAGATGGAATGCGTTCTGTGCTATGCAGTGACTCCAAACCGGCTGGCGCACGCTTTTTATTTAACTAATTGATATAATATATAATTTTTAATGTTTGGCAAGCTGGACCTCGGGCGGCAAGCCCGGTCAGCGCGCCTCCGCCTCCCATGTCCGCCGTGCGAGCCGGCCCGCGGCGGCCTTGCAACCCGGCCACCACCGAAGGATTACTCGGGCGGATTAGATAAACTTTAGAACAAAACTGTGCGTATTCACCTTAATTTTAATTAGATTATCCTAAAACCGCCTGCACGGGAAACGGCCGACCCGCTAGACAAAACCGTCGGACGGGCGGCAGCCGGCATCCCATTTCCGCCGCCGGCAGGATATCACACGAGGAGACTGTTATGCCCGGGATCATTACGCGTTTTCCGCCGAGCCCTTCGGGCTTTCTGCACGTGGGCGGGGCCCGCACGGCCCTGTTCAACTGGCTTTACGCACGGCACACCGGCGGCCGTTTCGTGCTGCGCTTCGAAGACACCGACACCGAGCGCTCCTCCCAGGAATACGTGGACGCCATCCTGGAGTCCCTGGAGTGGCTCGGGATCGACTGGGACGAGGGGCCCTATTACCAGACCCGGCGGTTCGACGTCTACCGCGAGTACGTCCGGAAGCTGTTCGACTCCGGCAGCGCCTATTACTGCACCTGCCCGCCGGAGCGGCTCGAGGAAATGCGCCGGACGGCCATGGCGACGGGCGGAAAACCCAAGTATGACGGGACCTGCCGCAACAAGGGCCTGCCCCCCGGCGAGAAAACCGCGGTGCGGTTCAAGGCCCCGCTTGTCGGCACCACGGTGCTGGAAGACGTGGTCAAGGGCAACATCGTCTTTCAAAACGAAGAACTGGACGATTTTGTGATCTGCCGCAGCGACGGCAGCCCCACGTACAACTTCGCCGTCGTGGTCGACGACATCACCATGGGGATCAACACCATCATCCGCGGCGACGATCACGTGATGAACACGCCCAAGCAGATCCAGCTCTACAGGGCCTTCGGCAGACCCTTGCCCGTGTTCGGCCACGTGCCCATGGTGCTCGGAAAAGACCGCACCCGTCTGAGCAAGCGCCACGGCGCCACCTCGGTCACCGCGTACCGGGATATGGGCATTCTGCCCGAGGCTCTGATCAACTATCTCGTGCGCCTGGGGTGGTCCCACGGCGACCAGGAGTTTTTCAACCGCAAGGAGCTGGTCGAGGTCTTCAACCTGGAGAACATCGGCCGCTCGGCCGGGATCTTCGACCCGGAAAAACTCTACGCCCTGAACGCCGACCACATCAAGGCGACCCCTCCGGGGCAGCTCGTGGCGCCGCTGGCGCCGTTCATGCGGGCGCACGGGATCGAGATCGCAGCCGACGGCCGCGCCGAAAAGGCCATCGAAACCCTGTCGGCCCGCAGCAAAAGCCTGAAGGAGATGGCCGCGCAGGCGCTCTTTTATTTCCAGGACGACATCGCCTATGAGCCGGACGCGGCCAGAAAATTCCTGACAGTCGAGGCCCTCCCCGCGCTCAAATCCCTGACCGCGAAGCTCGAGGCGCTGGAGGACTTCACCGAGCACCGTCTGGAGGAAACCTTCAAGGCCGTGATGGCGGAGACCGGCCTCAAGCTCGGCAAGATCGCCCAGCCCGTGCGGGTCGCCCTGAGCGGGCGCACGGCCAGCCCGGGCATCTTCGAGATCGCGTCCGTGATGGGGAAACGTAAGACGCTCGCACGCCTGCGCAGGGCGATGGGGCATATCGAAAAAGAGTAAAGCCGAGCTATTTCAGGGTGTCACGACAGCCAAGGCGAAAAATGACCCTTGACTGACCGCGCGCGGTCGGTTATTGTGTTTTTCATTGCTGAGGGATCGTCTAGCGGCAGGACAACGGGTTCTGGCCCCGTTAACCTAGGTTCGAATCCTAGTCCCTCAGCCAAATAAAAATGGCTTACGGAAAACCGTAAGCCATTTTTTTTGTTGATTTGTCATTTTGTTGAGGGTTAATAGAAAATCATTTAATTCGACGTAAGTGAAACGCTGCAAAAGCGTCCCCCGAGTTCACCAGCAAATGAGGCGAGGTAGAACCATGACATCCCCCGTGAAGCCGTCGGAGCCAAACGCACCCACCAACTTCATCAAACAGATCGTCGCGGCGGATGTGGCCGCCGGCAAGAACGGCGGTCGCGTCGTCACGCGCTTCCCGCCGGAGCCGAACGGCTACCTGCACCTCGGGCATGCCAAGTCGATCTGCCTCAACTTCGGGCTGGCGGCCGAGTTCGGCGGGATGACCCATGTTCGCTTCGACGACACCGACCCGGCCAAGGAGTCCATGGAGTACGTCGCCTCCATCCAGGAGGACGTGCGCTGGCTGGGGTTCGACTGGAAGGACAAGCGCTTCTTCGCCTCCGACTACTTCGAAAAGCTCCACGACTTCGCCGTGCAGCTCATCCGGGCCGGCAAGGCCTACGTGGACCACCTGAGCGCCGACGAGATCCGCGATTACCGCGGCACCCTGACGACGCCCGGCCGCAACAGCCCCTGGCGCGAACGCTCGATCGAGGAGAACCTGGACCTCTTCCGGCGCATGCGGGCCGGGGAGTTCAAAGACGGCGAGTGCGTGCTGCGGGCCAAGATCGACATGGCCTCGCCCAACATCGTCATGCGCGACCCGACGCTCTACCGTATCAAGAAAGTCTCCCACTACCGCACGGGGGACGCCTGGTGCATCTACCCCATGTACGACTTCACCCACTGCCTCTCGGACATGATCGAGGGCATCACCCATTCCATCTGCACGCTGGAGTTCGAGAACAACCGCGAGCTTTACGACTGGGTGCTGGACGCGCTCAAGACCCCCTGCCACCCGCAGCAGATCGAGTTCGCCCGCCTCAACCTCAACTACACCGTGCTCTCCAAGCGCAAGCTGATCGAACTCGTGGAAAAGGGCATCGTGACGGGCTGGGACGACCCGCGCATGCCCACCCTCTCCGGCTATCGCCGCCGCGGCTACACACCGGAGGCCATCCGCACCTTCTGCGAGCGCATCGGGGTGGCCCGGGCCGACAGCACCGTGGACATCGGGCTGATGGAGCACTGCCTGCGGGAGGACCTGAACCGGCGCGCGCCGCGGGTCATGGCGGTCCTGAGGCCGCTCCGGGTGACGATCGTGAACTATCCGGAGGGGCGGCCCGAGGAGCTTGACGCCGTCAACAACCCGGAAGACCCCGCCGCCGGCACGCGCCAGGTGCCCTTCAGCCGCGAGATCTACATCGAACGCGAGGACTTCATGGAGGACCCGCCCAAGAAGTTTTTCCGCCTGGCGCCGGGGAGGGAGGTGCGCCTGCGTTACGCCTACTTTATAAAATGCGTGCAGGTCGTCAAAGACCCGGCCACCGGCGAGGTGACCGAGCTGCGCTGCACCTACGACCCGGCCACCCGCGGCGGGGACGCGCCCGACGGCCGCAAGGTCCAGGGCACGCTGCACTGGGTGTCGGCCGCCCACGCCGTGACCGCCGAGGTGCGCCTCTACAACCACCTCTTCACACGCGAAAACCCCAACGATGTGGAGGAGGGCCGGCACTTCACCGACACCGTCAACCCCGGGTCCCTGGAAGTGCTGAAAGGCTGCCGGCTCGAGCCGAGCCTCGCCGCAGCGGCGCCCGGCAGCCGTTTCCAGTTCGAGCGCATGGGCTACTTCTGCGCGGATCTCAAGGATTCGCAGCCGGGCCGGCCGGTCTTCAACCGCTCCGTGACCCTGCGCGACACCTGGGCAAAAATCGCAAAAAAACCATCAAAAGGGTGATCCCTACCGGTAGAACAGATACCCGCCGGCGAGCTTGATATATTCGTCGGCCACCCGCAGCGCGTAGCCCCCGTTCATCCACCAGGGCCCGGAATCCTCGGGATCCAGAACGTCCACGGGGTGAAAGTAAAACACGAGGGCGGGGTCCGGGCTGGCCCGCTCGAAGGCCAGCCGCGCGCGGCGCATGTGATAGCCCGAGCTCACGACGACGGCCGAGTGCAGGTTGTGCCGGCGCATGATTTCGATGGTCTTCCGGGCCTCGGCGAAAGTCCCGCCGGGGTCGGGCCACGACCGGCTTTTGGAGTTCTCCTCACGGCCGATGATCACGCGGTCCTCGGGCAACGGACCCCGGATGCGGTACTTGCGGACGAACCACGGCCATTCCAGGGCGCGGTGGCGCACGGGCAGCAGCAGGAGGCCGGCCTCCTCGGCCTGCACCAGGTCGACGGCGACCAGCACCCGCTCGCGGTCCTCGTCCGGAGGGCCGGCCAGCACCACGGCCGCATCGACCCGCTGCGCCGGGAGCCCCTGCTCGATGCAGAGAAAATCGTTGCCCCAGATAAAGAAGGCGACGATCCCTCCCATCAAAACAGCCGTTATGCCAACCGCCAGCCGGTAGATCATAGCCCTCCCTGGCGCCCTGCCGGTGGAGAGGATAACTGCCCGAATACGTTAGCATGAACAATGGTGTCAGGCAACAGCATTCCTTTGCGCCCTTCGGTTGAAAAGGAATAGCGCCCGTTTAACGGTGGCCGTTGACTTGCCTTTTTCGGATATTTTTACGAAAATGCCAGAAGCAACCTTGCCGATGGCGGCGGAATTCCACCATTACTCAACGAGGAACTCTCAATGAACGTTTGCATCGTCGGAACCGGCTACGTGGGCTTGGTCACCGCCGCCTGCCTGGCCGAGATGGGCAACCACATCGTCTGCGTGGACAGCAACCCTGCCGTCATCAGCGGCTTGAAGGCCGGCACCGTCCACATCTTCGAGCCCGGGCTGGATCTTCTCGTCAAACGCAATCTGCAGGAAGGGCGTCTGCAGTTCACCGCGGACCTGAAGGAAGGGCTGGAGCACGCCGACTTCATTTTCAACTGCGTCGGCACGCCGCCCCGGGAGGACGGCTCCTGCGACCTGTCCCAGGTCCGGGAGGTGGCCCGCGGGATCGGCGAGATCATCACCGAGTACAAAATCATCGTCAACAAGTCCACCGTGCCGGTCGGGACGGGCGACGAGGTCCACCGCATCATCCGGGAACGGGTCGACGCCCGCGGCCTGGCAGTGGAATTCGATGTCGTCTCCAACCCCGAGTTTCTCAAAGAGGGCGATGCGGTCAACGACTTCATGAAGCCCGACCGCATCATCGTCGGCACGGACAACGTGCGCACCGCGAAACTCCTGGAAACCCTCTACGCGCCGTTTGCCCGCAGCCGCGACAAGATGATCGTGATGGAGGTCCGCAGCGCAGAGCTGACCAAGTACGCAGCCAACTGCATCCTCGCCACCAAGATCTCCTTCATCAACGAAATCGCCAACATATGCGAACGGGTCGGCGCCAGCGTGAGCGCGGTACGCCGTGGGATCGGGGCCGACCACCGCATCGGCTACCACTTCATCTACCCCGGGGTGGGCTACGGCGGTTCGTGCTTCCCCAAGGACGTCAAGGCGCTCATCACCACGGCCCGCGCCAGCGGCTACGAGCCCGAGCTGATCAGTGCCGTGGATGCCGTCAACGACCGGCAGAAAAAGGTCCTGGGGCGAAAGATCGCGGCCTACTTCGCCGATCAGGGCGGGGTGTCCGGCCGGCAGCTTGCGCTCTGGGGGCTGGCCTTCAAAGCCAACACCGACGACATGCGCGAGGCATCCTCGCTCGCGCTCATCGCGGAGCTGACCGCCGCCGGCATGCAGATCCGGGCCTACGACCCGGTGGCGGGCAGCCGTGCACGCGAGATCCTGGCGTCCAACCCCGCTGTCCGCATCTGCGAGCAGCAGTACGAAGCGCTGGAAGGCGCCGACGCCCTGGCGGTGGTCACCGACTGGAACCAGTTCCGCAACCCGGATTTCGGCCGCGTGCGCCAGCTGCTCTCGGCGCCGATCATCTTCGACGGCCGCAACCTCTACGACCCGCACGTCGTGGCCGGCCTGGGCTTCGCTTATTTCAGCATCGGACGTGCGCCGGCCCGGCCTTCTCCCGACGCAGGGAGCCGCCCGGGCAAGAACTCCCAATGACCCGGCGCCGTGTACCGGTCAATGGTTTTCCGAAACAGCGGCATTGCAGGCCATTGGACCCGCAAAGGCAGGGCTGCCATGGATAAGCTACCCAGCCGCAAGGCGTTCCTCGCATTTCTGTCCGTCCTCATCGTGGCGGCGGCGGGGTCGCTGGGTGCGGCTGATTTCCTGTACACCTGGGATCCGAGCCCGGACGCCGGCCTGAACGGCTACCGGATCTATCAGCGCACCGAAGATGCGCCCTACGAGCTGCTGGCCGAAGTCGATGTGGCGGACCTCGAAGACCCCGCCCACCCCGGCTACCGGGTCACCGACCTTCAGCCCGGCAGCGTCTACCACTTCGCCGCCGCTTCCGTGAAAGCATCCGGCGAGGAAAGCGCCCTTTCCAACCAAACCTGCATCACAAACAACGGCCAGGTGGTGGAGTGCCAGGATAAGGACCAGAACGGGACGGTCGTCTTCATCAACTGCTTCATCAGTGCCCTGAACCGTTGATGCGCTTTTTCTCTTGATTTATTTGCGAAAATTAGCGAAAACATGAAGTATCGAAATCGGGGCGGCTTTTATTCAGAAATGAATGCAGGGCCGGCTGCCTTCGAAATCACCGGCACCCAGACAGTTTCGGCCGCTGCCGAAACGCTCGGTGCACCCATCGCGGTATTGCGGCGTTGTCCGGGGCTGGATTTTCCATGCGGCGTCGCAGTGGAGGAGAACAGATACCGGGATACAAAGGGGTGATTTCAGGATTCCCGCAGCAGCACTCAACGGGCATTGGCGGACAAGTGCGGATTCAAGTGGTGGCAGAAACCCTGGGGGGTTGGCTGAGCCACCGATCGTGAGGGTGCCGCAATCGCCTGGGCGCGGGAAAAGTCATCAGCCGGCAAAGCCGCCCCGATTTCGTTTTTTTTAACGCAGGGCCGCAATCGGCCGCCTCGCAACCTCATCAAAACAGAATCCCGACGTACCCCACGAAACTGTCCCCCGGGCTGCGGTCATAGCTGGTGGCGTAGCTGATCGACTCCGCCGCCGTGGCCCCCAACTGTTTGCCCGCCTCGATCGCGGTCGCCGCCGCTCCCGAACAGCAGGCGTTCTGGTTCTCCAAAGCCTCCGAAATCAACCGCTTAGGGTCAAGATCCAGCATGGCCTCGATGATCCGGCGATCATTCTCCTGCTTCACCCAGGCCACCGCCGTGGAACCGGTCCCATGCCCGGTAAACCCGTAGTTGTCCCCGTAGTGCGTCAGGTCGGTGGACCCGACAACCTTCAGCCTCATCCCCAGCCGCCCGGCGGCCTCGACCACCGCCGTGCCGATCCGCAGCGAGGCATCGGTCGGCGGAACCCCCAGGGCGAGGATTCTCGCTTCCGGGAAGAAATATTTGATGAAGGGCAGCTGCAGCTCGACGGTGTTGTCCGGGGTGCAGCGATCCGGCGTCTCGAGACGGAAAGGGAAGCGCTTGACCATCTCGGCGGCCAGGTCCTCCGCCACCGGCAGATCACCGAAAGGGGTTTCCCACGCGCCCTTCGGCATCATGATGTTCGGGGAGGAGGCGTGCAGGTGCATGCCGAACACCACGATCACATCCGGCGCCGGGGGACCGGCCTTTTTCAAGCAGTGGATCACGTTGCAGGCGATGTCACCCGAAAAATACCAGCCCGCGTGGGGCAGGATGCCGCCGACGGGGTCCGGGTTGCGGGGCGGCGAGATGCGGCTCTTTTCGATGAAGCCCCTTATTTCCGCCTCGCATTCGGAGGCCCGGGCAGGGTACCAACTGCCCGCAAACACAGCGCGTCTGAGCGTGGGCGGCATGCGGCACCTCCTTCACGGGTTGGAACGTCCGGATGATCGGGATGAATCAGAACGCCGGCGGAAGACAAGCTGGATTAAAGTTACAGCCGCCGGGGCCGTTTGACAACTAATTTTTGGACCTCCGCGCCTTCCCCGGCGCTGTGCCACCCGCCTCATGGGAACCGAACCTGTCTCCTGTGAAATCCCCAACCCGGACCAGCCGGAACCAAATTCGAAATAAAAATTGTCGCCATTATGGCGAGAATCTCACTCGTCAGGGGCTAAATCGTGATTATTTTTTCCCATAAACTCAACCGTTACGGAGGGAGCCATGTGGGAATACACTGACAAAGTCAAAGACCATTTTCTCAACCCGCGCAACGTCGGGGTGATCGAGAACGCCGACGGGGTGGGCGAAGTCGGGTCGATCGCCTGCGGGGATGCGCTGACGTTTTACTTCAAGCTGGACGAGAACCGCCGGGTCAAGGATGCCAAGTTTCAAACTTTCGGCTGCGCCAGCGCCATCGCCTCCTCCTCGGCCCTGACCGAGATGGTCATCGGCAAAACCCTGGACGAGGTGGCCAAGATCACCAACGACGACATCGCCGGCTACCTGGGGGGCCTGCCCAAGGAGAAGATGCACTGCTCGGTCATGGGCCGCGAAGCTCTGGAAAAGGCCATCTCCTGCTACCGCGGGGAGGCCGGGAAGAAGATCGAGGGCGAAATCGTCTGCGAGTGTTTCGGGGTGACGGACCGGGAGATCGAACGGGTCGTCCGGGAAAACCGGCTCAAGACCATCGAGGATGTCACCGATTACGTCAAGGCCGGGGGCGGCTGCGAAAAATGCCACGACCGCATCCAGGAGATCATCGACAGCGTGCTGGGCGCGTCCCGCCTGGTACCCATCCGGCCAAAGGTGCTTACCAACATCCAGAAGATCAAGCTGATCGAGGAGAGCATCGAACGCGAGATCAACCCGACGCTGAACAAGGACGCGGGCCGGCTGGAGCTGGTGGATGTGGACGGCAACCGGGTCATGGTGCGGCTGGGGGGCACCTGCGCCAGCTGCGCCAAGTCCCACATCACGCTCAAGAACTACGTCGAGAACAAACTGCGCGAGCTCGTGAGCCCGGAGCTGGTGGTGGAGGAGGTGCCGTGATGACGAACGTCGTTTACCTCGACAACAACGCCACCACCAAGGTGGACCCGCAGGCGCTGGAGGCCATGCTGCCGTATTTCTCCGACTACTACGGCAACCCGTCCAGCATGCACTCCTTCGGCGGCGGGGTGGCCGCCCACATCCGCACGGCGCGCGAGCAGCTCGCCCGCCTGCTCGGCGCCTCCGCCGATGAAATCGTCTTCACCAGCTGCGGCACCGAGAGCGACAGCACGGCCATCCGCGCGGCCATCGAATCCTACCCCGCCAAGCGGCACCTCGTCACCTCGCGGGTGGAGCACCCGGCCATCAAGAACCTGTTCGAAACCCTGTCCAAGAAGGGCTACCGCACGACCTTCGTGCCGGTGGACGGTCAGGGACGGCTGGACCTCGATTAGCTTTTACGACAGCCTCAGCGACGACACCGCCATCGTGAGCCTCATGTGGGCCAACAACGAGACCGGGGTGATCTTCCCGATTGAGGAGATCTCCCGCGCGGTCAAGGAACGCGGCATCGTCTTTCACACGGATGCGGTGCAGACGGTGGGCAAGATCCCCATCGACCTCGGAAACACCGGGATCGACATGCTCTCGCTCTCAGGCCACAAGATCCACGGCCCCAAGGGGATCGGCGCGCTCTACATCCGCAAAGGCACGAAGTTCTCCCCCTTCATGATCGGCGGCCATCAGGAGAAGGGCCGCCGCGGCGGCACCGAGAACACGGCCGCCATCGTGGGCCTGGGCAAGGCGGCCGAACTGGCGAAGCAGCACCTCGACGCCGGGGACTACCGCTGCGTGAGCGAGCTGCGGGACCGGCTGGAGAACACCATCCTGGCCGGCGTGCCCAACACCATGGTGAACGGCGACCGGGAGCACCGGCTGCCCAACACCTCGAGCGTGGCCTTCGAGTACGTGGAGGGGGAGGCCATTCTGCTCATGCTGAACGAGCACGGGATCTGCGCCTCCTCGGGGTCGGCCTGCACCTCGGGCTCGCTCGAGCCCTCCCACGTGCTGCGGGCCATGGGTGTGCCGTTCACCGCAGCGCACGGCTCGATCCGCTTCAGCCTGAGCCGCTACACCACGGCGAAGGAAATCGACCTCGTCCTGCAGAAGCTGCCGCCGATCATCGCACGGCTGAGGGAGCTGTCGCCCTTCTGGAAAAGCGCGAGGCGCGAGGCTCAAAGTTGAGAGCAACTGCCCAAAAAAGCGCGAGGGGCCGGTTGCCGGGCCCCTCGCGCTTTTTTCATGAGCGTTCAGCGTCGGGCGTTGAGCTTTGAGCTTACCTTCGCCTTCAACCACTCGATCCACGCATCCATGCCCGCCCCGGTGCGGGCGGAGATCTCGAAAACCGGCATGGCCGGGTTCACTTGGCGGATGTAGGCGATGGCCTGGTCCTTGTCGTAGTCGAGATGCGGCAGCAGGTCGATCTTGTTCAGGATCGCCGCATCGCAGGTCCTGAACATCGTGGGGTATTTCACCGGCTTGTCCTCGCCCTCGGTCACGCTCAGAACCACCACCCGCGCGTCCTCGCCGATGTCGAACTCCGCCGGGCAGACCAGGTTGCCCACGTTCTCGACGATCAGAAGCTCGATCGCGTCGAGGTCGATGTCGTCCGCGGCCTTCTCGATCACGTGGGCCGCCAGATGGCAGTCGCCGCCGAAGGCGTCGGTGTTCACCTGAACCACCGGGGCGCCGGTGACCGCCAGGCGGTCCGCGTCGTGGGTGGTGGACACGTCGCCCACGATGACCGCCGCCCTGACCTCCGGCATGAGGCGCCCGAGGGTTTTCTGCAGGGTCGTGGTCTTGCCGGAGCCGGGGGAGCTCATGACGTTGATCACGAAAACCCCTTTTTCGGCAAACCGCCGGCGGTTCTGCTCGGCCATGCGCTCGTTGACGGCCAGGACGCGGCGGACGACCTTGATCTCCCGCGTGGGTTTTTTATTCTCCACCGGTTTCACTTCCCCCCTCCTCGGCGATTTCGATGGAGACGATGTCCAGCTCGCGTCCGGAGAGGATCTCCAGCGCGCCGCTGTTGCAGGCCTTGCAGGTGAAGACCGGCTCCGCGATGGACCAGCGCGCATCGCAGTCCTTGCAGCGCGCGACCACCGGGGTCTCCTCGATCGCCAGCTCGGCGCCGGCGAGCGGCGTGTCCTTGGAAACGATGTCGAAGCAGAACCGCAGGCTGTCGGGCACCACCGCCGAAAGCTTGCCGATTTTCAAATTGACGCGCTCCACCCGGGCGGAACGCATGTCCGGCGGGATGGATGCCGTGGCGATGTTGATGATCTCAAGGGCGATGCCCATTTCGTGCATAAGAAAAACAGTTTTAAGTTTTAAGTTGGAGGCTTATTTAATCCCGGTTCCTCTAATCCTTCACGTAACACTTAAAACCTAAAACTTAACACTCTCCTATTTGAAAACTTTCTGGCACAGCTCCCCCAACGCGCCCAGGTTTTCGCACACGTGGAGGCCGGCGGCCTTCATGGCTTCGATCTTGGCCTGGGCGGTGCCGGAGCCGCCGCTGATGATGGCGCCGGCATGGCCCATGCGCCGGCCCGGGGGTGCGGTGAGCCCGGCGATGAAGCCGATCACCGGCTTGCTCATGCGGGTTTTGATGAACTCCGCCGCCGTTTCCTCGGCATTGCCGCCGATCTCGCCGACCATGACGACCCCGCGCGTGGCGGGATCCTGCTCGAAGGCCGACAGGCAGTCCACGAAGTTCGTGCCGTTGACGGGGTCGCCGCCGATGCCGATGCAGGTGGTCTGGCCGATTCCCTGTTTTGTCAACTGGTGCACCACCTCGTAGGTCAGGGTCCCGGAGCGGGACACGACCCCGATGGGCCCGCCGGGTTTGTGGATCGGGGCCGGCATGATGCCGATCTTGGCCTCGCCGGGTGTGATGATGCCCGGGCAGTTGGGCCCGATCAGCCGCACCGGCTTGCCTTCGATGTAGTTTTTGACCTTCATCATGTCGATCACCGGAATGCCCTCGGTAATCGCCACGACCAGGCGGATGCCGGCATCGGCCGCCTCCATGATGGCGTCGGCGGCAAAGGCCGGCGGCACGAAGATCAGGCTGCAGTCCGCGCCGGTCTTTTGCACGGCGTCGGCCACCGTGTTGAAGACCGGGATGCCGTCCATGTCCTGGCCGGCCTTGCCCGGCGTGACCCCGGCGACGACCCGGGTGCCGTAGGCCACACACTGCCGGGCGTGGAACTGGCCTTCTTTGCCGGTGATGCCCTGGACAACGACCCGAGTCTCTTTGTTGACGAAGATGCTCACGGTGGTTCCCTTTCGAATCTGGTGTATAGGTGTTCTGGTGTTTAGGTGTCTGGGTATTCAGTTGCCTGGCCGAACACCCAAAGAACCAAATACCCAGATACCTTATTTCACGATTTCCGCCACCTTCTTTGCAGCGTCCTTGAGGTCTGCGGCCGTGATCAGGTTCAGGCCCGACTCGGCCAAGATGCGCCGGCCCTCCTCGACGTTGGTGCCCTCCATTCGCACCACCACCGGCACCCGGATCCCCGTTTTCGTGGCCGCCTCGACCACCCCCTTGGCCAGGGTGTCGCAACGCAGGATGCCGCCGAAGATGTTGATGAGGATCCCCTTGACGTTCTTGTCCGAGAGGATGATGCGGAAGCCGTTTTCCACCATCTCGGCGCTGGCCCCCCCGCCCACATCCAGGAAATTGGCGGGTTCGGCCCCGGCGAGCTTGATGAGGTCCATGGTCGCCATGGCGAGGCCCGCGCCGTTCACCATGTTGCCGACGTTGCCGTCGAGGTTGATGTAGTTCAGGTTGAACTTGGAGGCCTCGACCTCCAGCGGGTTTTCCTCGTCGAGGTCGCGGAACTTGAGGACATCCTGGTGGCGGAAGAGCGCGTTGTCGTCGAAGTTGACCTTGGCGTCGAGGGCGATGACCGCCTCCTCGGCCGTGATGACGAGCGGGTTGATCTCCACCAGCGAGCAGTCGTACTCCACGAACAGCCGGTAGAGGTTCTGGATCATGGGCGTGAAGCTCTTGACGGCCGCCGGCGGCAGATGGAGCCCGAAGGCCAGCTGCCGGCAGTGGTAGCCCTGAAGGCCGAGCAGCGGATTGACGAAGACCTTGATGATTTTCTCCGGGGTCTTGGCAGCCACCTCCTCGATGTCCATGCCGCCGGCCTCGCTCGCCATGAGGACGATCTTGGCCGACGCCCGGTCGGGGATGATGCTGAGGTAGAGCTCTTTTTTGATGTTCAGCCCCTGCTCCACCAGCACCTTGCGCACCCGCCGCCCCTCGGGGCCGGTCTGGTGCGTGACCAGTGTCATGCCGAGGATCTGGCCGGCCACCGTATTCACTTCGTCGGCCGAGCGGGCGAGCTTGACCCCGCCGCCCTTGCCCCGGCCGCCGGCGTGGATCTGGGCCTTGACCACCACGGGCCAGCCCCCGAGCCCGGCGGCGACCTTCCGGGCCTCCTCGACGCTGAAGGCCGCCCCGCCGGAAGGGATGGGGATGCGGTATTCCTTGAACAGCTCCTTCGCCTGGTACTCGTGGATCTTCATGAGTTCCCCCGGAGTAGCGTTGCCGTGCATAGGTCCTATCGGTCTGATCGGACCGATAGGACCTATTTTGATTCCCTTACCCCACCACCGCCAGTACGTCGCCCTTCTTCACCGTGTCGCCGCTGCTGAAGTTGAGGGCTTTCACCGTGCCGTTGGCGGGCGACGGCAGCGCGTTTTCCATCTTCATGGCCTCGAGCACGACGAGGGTTTCGCCCTCGCTCACCTTGTCGCCGACGTTCTTGAGGTACTTCACGATCATGCCGGGCATGGGCGCCGACAGGGGTGTTCCCTTGGTGTCGGCCGCGGCCTTGGGCGCCTCCGGCGCCGGTGCAGGCGCTGCAGGTGCCACCGGGGCCGCGGGTGCGGCGGGAGCCGGGGCCGGCGCGGCGGCCGGGACGGCCATGGGCCGCATGCGTAATTCACCATGGGCGCCCCGCCGAGAGCATCCACACCGACCTCGAAGTAGTCGCCGTCCACAAACACGTTGAACTTGCGCAGGTTGTCGGTCGGGGCGGGGGCCTTCTTCTGGGGCTTCTCGACGAGCAGCCCGGCTTTGGCCTTGGCGACCAGCTCGTCCTGCTGGCGGACCTGCTCCATGGTGATGGGCTTGGTATCGGCGGGCGGCACGTCCTTGCCGTACTTCCACTTGAGGAACTTCAGGCCGGTGACCGGGTAAAGCGCATAGACCAGGACGTCGTCGATGTCCTTGGCCAGGCCCTTGGTCGCCTCCTTGGCCTTCTCCAGCTCGGGCTCGAGCACGGAGGCCGCGCGGGCGGTGATGGGCTTCTCCCCGCGGGCATAGCCCTTGAGGGCCTTCTTCTGCACGTCCGGGTTAATCGGCACGGCGGTTTTGCCGTACAGGCCGTAGCAAAGGTCCTTGACCTGGTCGGTGACCATCTTATAGCGCTCGTCTTTCGTGTCGAAGAGCACGTTGTTCACCGTCTGCACGCCCACGATCTGGCTCGTCGGGGTGACGAGCGGGATCTGGCCGAGGTCCTTTCTGACCCGGGGCAATTCGGCGAACACCTCGTCGATCCGGTCGACGGCGTCCATCTGCTTCAGCTGGTTCACCAGGTTGGAGAGCATGCCGCCCGGGGTCTGGTGCAGCAGCACGTTGATGTCGATGATGGACACCTTGGTGTCGTCGAGCAGGTGCTTGTACTTGGGCATGACCTCCTTCTCGAGCACGTCGTTGATCTTGGCGAGCAGCTTGATGTCGAAACCGGTGTCGCGGTTGGTGCCGATCAGCGCCATCACCAGGGGCTCGATGGCCGCGTGGGCGGTGCGGTAGGCGTATGGCGCCATGACGGTGTCGATGATGTCCACCCCGGCCTCGACCGCCTTGAGCATGGAGAGCGCCGACATGCCCGAGGTGAAGTGGCTGTGGAGATGGATGGGCGGCTTGACCGCCTTCTTGAGCGCCTTGACGAGCTCAAAGGCGTCGTAGGGCGCGATCAGGCCGGCCATGTCCTTGATGCAGATGCTGTCCGCGCCCATGGCCTCCAGCTCCTTGGCCTTCTTCACGTAGTAGTCGATGTTGTACACCTCGCCGCCCATGCGCGGTTCGGTCAGGGTGTAGCACATGCAGCCCTGGAAGTGCCTGCCGGCGGCCTTGATGGCCGGCACCACGATTTCGAAGTTGCGGTAGTCGTTCAGGGCGTCGAAGGTGCGGAAGATGTCCATGCCGTTCGCCGCCGCGCGCTCGACGAAGACCTTGGCCACGTCGTCGGCGTAGTTGCGGTAGCCGACCAGGTTCTGGCCGCGCAGCAGCATCGAGAAAGGGGTCTTCTTGATGTATTTTTTGAGCGTGCGGATGCGCTCCCAGGGGTCCTCGTTCAGGAAGCGGTGCATGGTGTCGAAGGTCGCCCCGCCCCACACCTCCATGGCCCAGAACCCCACCTGGTCCATCATCTCGGCCACCGGAAGCATGTCCTCGGTGCGGCCGCGGGTGGCAAACAGCGACTGGTGGCCGTCGCGCAGCGAAAGGTCCTCGATCTTGACGGGGTTCTCCGCCTTCGGCCGTTTGGGGTCGTAGTTCATCTTGTTCATCTTTACGGCGATCTCCTGGCTCATCGGTTCAATCTCCTTTTAAACTGGTTTCACGCAAAAAGCGGTCGGTTCATGCCATGCGGCCGAGGGCGCGCAGCTGCATCAGGTTGCGCAGCTGCATCTGGGTCTGCCGCCCGTTCAAGGCCCACAGTTTCGGCCCGGCCGGGGCCGCGGTTTCCGCGGCCGGAGGGGCGAACGGCAGCGCCGCCAGTTCCTCCTCCTGCAAATACTGCATCACCGCGGCGATGGCGGCGGCGAATTTTCTTCTGGGTGTCGGTCATGGTTTCCTCGCAGTCCGTTCAACGGTGCGGTTCACGCTTCAAAATGAATGCTCAACATTCGCATGATATTTCTTAAATTCTTTGCTTATCTTCTCCAAGTTAGAAAGCGGGGGCTCTTACCCCGCTTTCTACATCGGGAATGTTCCCGTGCTTCTTGGGCGGCCGCAGCTCGCGCTTGGCGCACATGGCCTCCAACGCGTCGATCAGCCGCGGCCGGGTCTCGCTCGGCAGGATCACGGCATCGATGAAGCCCCGGCTGGCGGCGACGTACGGGTTGGAGAAGAGGCGCTCGTACTCCTGGATCTTCTCCTTGCGCTTGGCGGCCGGGTCGGCTGCCTCGGTGATCTCCTTGCGGTGGATGATGTTGGAAGCGCCCTCGGCGCCCATGACGGCGATCTCCGCCGTGGGCCAGGCGAAGGCCATGTCCGCGCCCAGGTCCCGGGAGCACATCGCAAGGTAGGACCCGCCGTAGTCCTTGCGGGTCACCAGCAGAAGCTTCGGCACCGTCGCTTCAGAGTAGCACCACAGGAGCTTCGCCCCGTGGCGGATGATGCCGCCCCACTCCTGGTTGCTGCCCGGCAGGTAGCCCGGCACGTCGGCGATGGTGAGCAGCGGGATGTTGAAGGCGTCGCAGAAGCGGATGAAGCGGGTCGCCTTGTCCGAGGCGTTGATGTCCAGGCAGCCGGCCATGTTCTTGGGCTGGTTGGCGATGATGCCGATCGTGCGGCCGTTCAGCCGCGCGAAGCATACGATCATGTTCTGGGCGAAATACTGGTGCGGCTCGAAAAACTCCCCGTTGTCGACGACGGCCCGGATCACGTCCTTCATGTCGTAGGCCTTGTTCGGGTTGTCGGGGATGATGGCGTCCAGCTCCGGGGCGGTGCGGCGCGGGTCGTCGCCGGTCGCAGCCGCGGGGGGGTCCTCCATGTTGTTCGCGGGCAGAAAGGAGAGCAGCCGCCTTATCTGCGCGATGCACTCGGCGTCGTTCTCGCAGGCGAAGTGGGCGACCCCGCTCTTCTCGTTGTGGGCCTTGGCGCCGCCCAGGGCTTCGAAGCTGATCTCCTCGCCGGTGACGGCTTTTATGACCTCGGGGCCGGTGATGAACATGTAGCTCGTGTTCTTGACCATGAAGATGTAGTCCGTCATGGCCGGGGAGTAGACCGCACCGCCCGCCGTCGGTCCCATGATGGCCGAGATCTGGGGGATGACGCCCGAGCAGGCCGAGTTGCGGAAGAAGATCTGGCCGTAGCCGGACAGGGCGTCGACCCCTTCCTGGATGCGCGCCCCGCCGGAGTCGTTCATGCCCACGAACGGCACCCCGGCCTTGAGCGCCAGGTCCATGGCCTTGCAGATTTTCTTGGCGTGCATCTCGCCCAGGCTGCCGGCCCGCGCGGTGAAGTCCTGAGAGAAGGCGAACACGGGGCGACCGTCGACCCGCCCGTGGCCGGTGACGACGCCGTCGGAGGGGATTTCCACCTTTTCCATATCGAAGTTCACGCAGCGGTGGGTGACGAACATGTCCAGCTCCCGGAAGGTGCCGGGGTCGAACAGCAGGTTCAGGCGCTCCCGCGCCGTGAGCTTGCCCTTTTCCTTGTGCTGGGCCACGGCCTTTTCGCCGCCCATTTTGAGCAGCCTGGCTTCGCGGGTCTTCAGGTCCTTGATCTTGTCATCGACGATGCCCATACCCTCTTTTTCCTTTCCTGATGGTCGGGTTAAAAGGTTGAATATTCACTCTATTTAGAAATTATTGTCAAGAGAAAAAAGCAGCTCGTCGGCGGCAGCGGTCGGTGAGAGCAGGCCGCGAGCCACCTCACGCAGGATGCGGGGGAGGTGTTTCTTGACTTCCGGGTGGCGTGCGAACCGCCCCTTGAGCCCCTCGTCGACGAGAGACCACATCCAGGCGACGGCCTGCTGCCGGCGCTTTTCCTCCAGCTCGCCGGACGGCGAAAACACGTCGCGGTGCGTGAGGACCGTCTTCCAGATCGCGTCGATGCCGCTCGTTTCCAAGGCGCTGCAGGTGAGCACCGGCGGGTTCCAGCGGGGGGATGACGGCTGCAGGAGGTGCAGGGCCAGTTCGTAAATCTTGGCCGCCTTCCTGGCCGGCCCCAGGTTGTCGCCGTCGGCCTTGTTGATGGCGAGCGCATCGGCCAGCTCCAGGATGCCTTTCTTGAGGCCCTGGAGCTCGTCGCCGGCCCCCGCCAGCAGGAGCACCAGGAAAAAGTCCACCATGGACGCGACGGTGGTTTCCGACTGGCCGACGCCGACAGTCTCGACGATGATGACGTCGTAACCCGCCGCCTCGCACACCAGCATGGTCTCCCGGGTCTTGCGCGCCACCCCGCCCAGGGTGCCGCTCGACGGCGAGGGCCGAATGAAGGCCCGCCGATCGGCGGAGAGTCTTTCCATGCGGGTCTTGTCGGCCATGACGCTGCCGCCGCTGCGGGCGCTGCTGGGGTCGACGGCGAGCACGGCCACCCGGTGGCCCTTTCCCAGCAGCATCATCCCGAAGGTCTCGATGAAGGTGCTCTTGCCCACCCCCGGCACACCCGTGATCCCCAGGCGCACCGCTCCGCCGGTTTTCGGCAGCAGGGCGCCGAGGATCCGCCGGGCGGTTTCCTGGTGGGTCGGCAGCGCGCTTTCGATCAGCGTGATGGTTTTGGACAGCATCCGCCGATCGCCGGCGAGCACGCCGTCGATGTAAGTTTGGGGATCGAGGGGTTTCATGGGGTGATGAAGCCAGGGTTCGAGGGGTCGAGGGGTCGAGGGGTCGAGTGACCGGCGTGGCACACGGTCACCTGCCCTTGAACCCTTGGCCCCTGGAATCCTTGACCCCTATCTCTTCTCTATCGCGTTGAGCACCTGGTTCGCCGAGTCGGTCACGGCCGTGCCCGGGCCGAAAACGCAAACCGCCCCGGCCTGGTAGAGCTGGTCGTAATCCTTGGGGGGGATGATGCCGCCCACCACCACCAGGATGTCCGTGCCGCCTTCCTGTTTGAGGGCCAGGACCAGTTCGGGCACCAGGGTCTTGTGCCCGGCCGCCAGGGTCGAGACCCCGACGACATGCACGTCGTTTTCGACGGCCATGCGGGCAGCCTCCGCCGGGGTCTGGAACATCGGGCCGATGTCCACGTCGAACCCCAGGTCGGCGAAACCGCTGGCGATGACCTTCATGCCGCGGTCGTGGCCGTCCTGGCCCATTTTCGCCACCAGGATCCGCGGCCGGCGGCCCTCGCGTTCGTTGAACTGGTCGGTGCGCTTGCGGAGCGTCTTGATGATCTCGCTGTCCCCGTACTCGGACGAGTAGATCCCGGACACGCAGCGGGTGGTGGCCACGAAGCGCCCGAAGGGCTTCTCCAGGGCGTCGGAGACCTCTCCCACCGTCGCCCGCAGCCGGACGGCGGGGATGGCGAGCTCGAGCAGGTTCGCGCCGCTTTCGGCGCCCTTCGCGAGAGCCGCGAGCGCCTTTTGCACGGCCGCGTTGTCGCGCGTGGCCCTGATCTCCTTCAGCCGCGCGATCTGCTCATCGCGCACGCTCGCCGACACCTCCAGGACGTCCAGGCGGACGTCCTCCTTGATCTGGTATTTGTTCACGCCGACGATGACGTCCAATCCCTGGTCGATGCGCGCCTGGCGCCGGGCGGCCGCCTCCTCGATCCGCAGCTTGGGCATGCCGGTCTCGATGGCCTTGGACATGCCGCCCAGCTCCTCCACCTCCTGGATGATCTTCCAGGACTCCCGGATGATGCCGCCGGTCAGCGCCTCCACGTAGTAGGAGCCGGCCAACGGGTCGATGACGCGGCAGACCTGGGACTCCTCCTGCACGATGAGCTGGGTGTTGCGGGCGACGCGCGCCGAGAGGTCCGTGGGCAATCCGACCGCCTCGTCGAAAGAGTTGGTGTGCAGGGACTGGGTGCCGCCCAGCACCGCCGAAAGGCACTCCAGGGTGGTGCGGATGATGTTGTTGTAGGGGTCCTGGGCCGTCAGGCTCCAGCCGGACGTCTGGCAGTGGGTGCGCAGCATGGAGGACTGCAGGTCCTTGGGGTTGAACCGGCTCATGAGCTTGTGCCACAGGAACCGGGCGGCCCGCAGCATGGCGATGTCCATGAAGAAGTTCATGCCGATGCCGAAGAAGAAGGACAGCCGCGGCGCGAACCGGTCGATGCCGAGCCCCGCCTTGAGCGCAGCCTGCACGTACTCCAGCCCGTCGGCCAGCGTGAAAGCGCATTGCAGCACCGAGCTCGCCCCGGCCTCCATCATGTGATAGCCGCTGATGCTGATGGTGTTGAACTTGGGCATGTTCCTGGAACAGTAGGCGATGATGTCCGAGACGATCCGCATGGAGGGCTCGGGCGGGTAGATGTAGGTGTTGCGGGTGAGGTACTCCTTGAGGATGTCGTTCTGGATGGTGCCGTTGAGCTTGTCCTGACTCACCCCCTGCTCCTCGGCCGCCACGATATAGCCCGCGAGGATCGGCAGCACGGCGCCGTTCATGGTCATGGACACCGACATCTTGTCGAGCGGGATCTGGTCGAAGAGGATTTTCATGTCCTCGGCGCTGTCCACGGCGACCCCGGCCTTGCCGACATCGCCCGACACCCGGGGGTGGTCGGAGTCGTAGCCGCGGTGGGTGGCCAAATCGAAGGCCACCGACAACCCCATCTGCCCGGCCGCCAGGTTGCGGCGGTAAAAGGCGTTGGAGTCCTTGGCCGTGGAGAAACCGGCGTACTGGCGGATGGTCCACGGCCGGTGCGAAAACATGGTGGCCCGCGGCCCGCGCACGTAGGGCGGCATTCCCGGCAGGCTGTTCAGATGCTCGAGCGCCTCGAGGTCCTCGGCCGTGTAGAGCGGCTTGACCACGATGCCTTCGGGGGTCTTCCAATTCAACGACTCCACGGGTTTGCCGCGCAGCTCCTTGGAAGCGAGCTCTTTCCAGTTCGGGTAGTCGGGATGCTGGGCCATGAGTTCATTCTCCTCCGTTTATGGTTCTCGAATCGCGTATCCAGGATCCAGTATCTGTCTTTTCAGTGCCCGCCCCTTTCGCACAGCTCGACCAGCACCCCGCTGGTCGCCTTGGGGTGAATGAAGGCGATCCGGGCGCCGCCCGCGCCTTTGCGGGGCTTCTCGTCGATCAGCTGGATCCCCTTGGCCTTCAGCTCGGCGAGCGCCTCATCGATGTTCGCGACGCGAAAGGCGATGTGCTGAATGCCTTCGCCCTTCTTCTCCAGGTATTTGGCGATGGGGCCGTCCGGTGCGGTGGACTCCAGCAGCTCCACCTCGCTTTCGCCGACCGGCAGGAAGGCGGTCGTCACCTTCTGCTCCGCTACGGTTTCGGTGCCCTCGAGGCTGAGCCCCAGCGCATCCGTCCAGAAATTCTTGCCGCCCTCGATGCTCTTCACGGCAATGCCCAGATGGTCGATCTTCAGAATCTTCATGGAATCCCTCCTTGAGATTTCAAATTTGAAATTTGAAATTGTCCTAGGGGGCCGCCTGCACGGACACGACGTCCGGGACTTCCCGTTTCAGGAACTTCTCGATCCCGTTCTTGAGGGTCATCTGCGACATCGGGCACCCGTGGCAGGCCCCCTTCAGGCGCACCGTGACGATGCCGTCCTGCACGTCCACCAGTTCCACATCGCCGCCGTCCCGCTGCAGCATGGGTCTGATCTTTTCGATGGCCGTCAGCACTTTTTCTTTCATGGCTCGTCCTCCTTTGCCGGATCGCTCAAACCGTTCCGAAGCATCCTGCCCGGTCGGACCATCGGGATGCTCGCGGCAAGGTATTTGGGCGTTTCGGTATTTTGGTGTTTAACCAGACACCTGAAGACCCCAATACCCAAACACCATGTTCTTGTGCACCTATATCAGATTTCCCGATTTTCATAAAACCGCTTTTTGAAACCCTCGAATTCACCCTTCAGAATCGCCTCGCGAATCCGCCGGAGGAAATTGAGGAAAAAATGCACATTGTGGATCGTGTTCAGGCGGTAGGCCAGCAGCTCCCGCGACAGGAACAGGTGCCGCAGGTACGCCAGGGAGTAGTTCCGGCAGGTGTAGCAGGCGCAGCCCGGGTCCGGCGGGTCGGTGTCCGTGCGGTACCAGGCATTGGTGATGGTGATGGTGCCGTCGGCCGTGAAGAGCTGGCCGTTGCGGGCATTGCGGGTCGGCAGGACGCAGTCGAACATGTCCGCCCCCAGGCAGACCAGGTCGATCAGGTCCTCGGGCCTTCCGACGCCCATGATGTATTTGGGCTTCTCGTCGGGCAGCAGCGGCAGGCTGAAATCAGCGGTCTGCAGCATGAGGTCCAGGGGCTCGCCGACGCTCAGCCCGCCGAGGGCATAACCGCTGAAATCCAGAGCGCTCAGGCGTTCCGTCGACTTCCGCCGCAACTCCTTGTGCATCCCGCCCTGAACGATGCCGAAAAGGGTCTGATGCCCGTCCCCGGCGGATCGCCAGGCGTCCCGGCAGCGCCGGGCCCAATCGAAGGTAATCGCTTCGGCCCGCTCGGCTTCTTCGAAGGACGCCGGGTAGGCCGTGCACTGGTCCAGGCACATCATGATGTCGGAGTCCAGCCAGCCCTGGATTTCAATGGATGTTTCCGGCGTCAGCAGGTGGCTCGAGCCGTCGATGTGGGACTGGAAGGCAACCCCTTCCGCCGTGACCCGGGCGAGCTTGGCCAGGGAGAACACCTGGAAGCCGCCGCTGTCGGTCAGGATGGGGCCGCGCCAGTTCATGAACCGGTGCAGGCCGTTGAACCGGCTGATCACCTCGCGGCCCGGCCGCAGATAAAGATGATAGGTGTTGCCGAGGATGATCTGGGCGCCGCAGGCCGTCAGTTCCTCGGGCGTGACGGACTTCACCGACCCCAAGGTGCCGACCGGCATGAACATTGGGGTTTCCACCGGCCCATGGGCGGTGTGCAGGACGCCGGCGCGCGCGCGGGTTCGGCTGCAGCGGGCGGTGATTTCGAAATGGAACATACCTTCCTTCTCCGTCGACCTGCCGGGCACATGCAGCATCAGGGGTCGAGGGGTCAAGGGTCCAAGGGGTCGAGTGAAGGCATAGAGCCATCCAATTTTATGCCCTTGAACCCTCGGCTCCTTGAACCCTCGAACCCTTTACTCAATCAGCATCGCGTCCCCATAGCTGTAAAACCGGTAGCGCTCGCGCACCGCTTCGCGGTATGCGTTGAGAACGTTCTCGCGGCCGGCAAAGGCGGACACCAGCATCAGCAGGGTCGATTTCGGCAGATGAAAATTGGTGATCATGGCATCGACCGCCTTGAAGCGAAAGCCGGGGTGGATGAAAAGGTCGCAGGCCCCGCTGCCGGCCGCCATCCGTCCCTGCGGGTCGGTCGCGAACTCCAGGGTGCGCACCACCGTGGTGCCGACGGCCACCACCCGCTTGCCGTTGGTGCGGGCGGCATGGACGGCGGCAGCCGTTTCCGCCGGGATTGAAAAGCGCTCGGCGTGCATCCGGTGCGCGCGGATGTCCGCCGCCCGCACCGGCGCAAATGTTCCGTAGCCGACGTGCAGGGTGATGGGCGCCATCGCAACCCCCATGGCCCGCAACCCGTCCAGAAGCTCGGGGGTGAAGTGCAGGCCCGCCGTGGGTGCGGCCACGGCGCCGCGCACGGCCGCGTAGACCGTCTGGTAGGCCGATCGGTCCGTCGGGGCATCGGCCCGCCGGATGTAGGGCGGAAGCGGCACGTGCCCCACGCGGTCGAGCAGCGCATCAAAATCCTCATTCCCTGAAAATTCGACGCTGCAGGTCCCGTCCCCCGCGGCGACCACCGTACCGCTCAAGCCCGCATCGAAAACAAACCGCGTTCCCGCCCGCGAGGGCTTCGAGGATTTGACGAGGCATTCGCAGGTGAACCGGCAGGGGTCGCCTGAACGGCTGCCCCCGGCGTAATCCAGCAGGAACACCTCGACCCTGCCGCCGGTCGCCTTCCTCCCCAGCAGCCGGGCCTTGACCACGGCCGTGTCGTTCACGACCAGGACGTCCCCGGTCGAGAACGACCGTGCGATCCCGTCGAACCGGAGATGGGACACCTTGCCCGTGGAGCGCTCGAGCCTCAGCAGCCGCGAATGGTCCCTCCGGGCGCCGGGCGCCTGGGCGATCAGTTCGTCCGCGAGGTCATAATCGTAGTCGGCAAGGGAAAACATGTGCCGGTCAAGATCTCCCCATGTACACCAGCCACAGCCCGACCGCCATGAGGGCCAAGCCGAGCTTGCGCAGATGCCCGTCGGGAGTCGCCCCGATCCGGGCGAGCCACTCCTTCATCCGGGCGGGAAAGGCAAAATAGGGAAGCCCTTCCACGACCAACACCATTCCAAGAACGCACAGGAAATATTCCATACCGCCGATCTCATCCCCACGCCCACATCCTCAATCCGATCGCCGCAGCCGGTACCGGCACGGGTTGACTTATATAGCTTTCACGCCGACATCTTGTCAAAAGCATTCACGCGCATCGGATTCAACCGCGGGAGCCCTTCGGTTGACACTGAAGGCCCATGCCTTAATATTCAAGCACAGCCGGTTTTACGATCTCACACCTCAACCGCCGGACCAGGTGGCCGCCATGCGCATTACCATCCACTATCTGACTGCCGTCGTCATTCTGACCATCTACGGGGGACAGGTCTGACCGTTCATGGCGGAGCTACCCCCCGTGAGCCTGGGGGTGCACATCTTTGCGGCCTACGCGGTGGCCCTTTGCCTGCGCCGGCCGCTTGAAAACCATTGGGTAATGGTCGCAGACGAGGTGTCGCAGCCCAAGCGACAATTCGTTTTCGATTTTCTGCTGGGGCTGGCAGCGGGCCTGCTGGCCGCCGCCCTGAATGTCATTGTCCACGGGTTCCCCCCACTGACCACACTGAGCCTGGTTTACGGCGTTCTCATCTACAGCTTTTTCATCGCCCTGGACATGTCCCTGGCCCGGGAACGGGCGATTATCCTGAACGCTCTGGCTCAACACACGACCCAGGCGCCCCCCCAGCGCCTCTACTCCATGACCCGGCGGTTCACCCTGGTGGCGGTCGCGACGGCGCTCTGCGTATCGGTTGTCAACCTTTCCGTGATTGCCCGCGACATGTCCTGGATGACCACGGTCGGGACCGACCCCGGCGCGATCCGCGACGCCATCCTGTCGGTCACCTACGAAGTCCTTTTCATCATGGCCGTGCTCCTGGGGCTCGCCATCAACCTGATCGTCTCGTATTCCCGCAACCTGAAACTTCTTTTTGAAAATGAAACCGGCGTGCTCGAGCGGGTCACCAACGGCGACCTGAGCCGGCTGGTGCCGGTTGCGACCCGCGACGAGTTCGGCCTGATCGCCGGCCACACCAACACCATGATCGAGGGGCTGCGGCACCGCATCGAATTGATCACGGCCCTCAAGCTGGCGGAGGAGGTGCAGCACACCCTGCTGCCGGCCGGCCCGCCCAGAGTCCCGGGCCTTGACCTGTCCGGGGCCAGCATCTACTGCAACGAAACGGGCGGAGACTACTACGACTACGTTATTTTGCCGGAAGGCCGGCTGGGGGTCGTCGTGGCGGACGTGTCGGGGCACGGCATCGACGCCGCGCTCTTCATGGCCTCCGCCCGGGCCTTTCTTCTCTCCGGAATTCAGGACTTCAAGAGCCCCTCTCTGCTGGTGCGGGAGGTCAACCGCTACGTGACCCGCGACAGCGCCGGCACCGGCCGCTTCATGAGCATGTTCTTCCTTGAAATCGAACCGGCCGCGAAAACGATGCGCTGGGTCCGGGCCGGACACGAGCCGGCCGTGGTTTACAACACGGTCAGCGCCAGCTTCCGCGAGCTGGGCGGTGAGGGGATGGCGATGGGGGTGGTGCACGACGTCGAATACCGGGAGTACACCCAGCAGGGGTGGGAACCCGGGTCGGTGGTCGTCATCGGAACCGACGGGATCACCGAAACCCGCAACACGGCCGGTGAATTTTTCGGGAGCAAGCGGGTCCGCGAGATCGTCCGCGCCAACGCCGCCGCCTCCGCCGCCGACATTCAGGCCGCCGTGATCCAGGCGGTGCAAGTCTTCCGAGGCGAAGCCCCCCAGGAGGATGACGTCACGCTGGTGGTGGTGAAGCTGCTGTGAGCTCAACGCTCGAAGCTGAAACGTTCTCGCCTTCCTTGAAAAACCCTTTCCGCTTATTAAAACCGTTTCAACGGTTTTTATAAGGGGGTGCGGCCGGCGGCGGCGATCGCCGCGCGAGCCAGGAGCAGCAGGGGGTCGAACACGGGGAGGCCGAGATCCCCGGGTTTCAGCACCAGCGGGATTTCGGTGCAGCCGGCAACCACCCCCTGGGCGCCGCGCTGGATCAGTCGACCGGCAATCTCCCGGATCTCGGCTGCGATCGCGCTGCGGCCCCGGCCGCCCGGAGCGCCCTTGATCTCGTATATGGAAACCATGACGCGCTCCTGATCCGACCCCGCCGGGGTGATGGTCTCAATTCCCGACGCCTGGAGCTTTTCCCGGAAGCAGCCCCCCTGAAGCGTGCCGGTGGTGGCCAGCATGCCGACCGTGCGGATGAGCGGGTGGTGTTTGCGGATGTGTTCGGCCACGACGTCGAACATCGACAGAATCGGCAGTCCGGCCTCCCGCTGCAGAGCCTCCAGGAAGAAATGCGCCGACACGCACGGGATGACCACGAAGTCCGCGCCGGCTCGCTTGAGGGCCTCGATGCCCGCCCCCATCGCCGGCACCGGCGACTCCCCGCCTCTAAGAATGGCCGCCGTGCGGTCCGGCACCCTGGGGTTGGAGTCGATGACCACCCGCAGGTGATCCTGGTCCCTGGCGGCCGGGGTGTGGGCGATGATCTTGCCGAAGAGATCCAGCGTGGCCTCAGGGCCCATGCCGCCTAGAATGCCGATCGTCTTTTCCATAGAAGCCCTACTTAGACCATGGGAACGGGGGGGTGTAAGAGGGAACGGATAGGGTTCAAGGATTCAAGGGTTCGAGGGTTCGAGGAAAAAAAAGGCCTTTTCTTTTGGTTCTCCTTGACCCCTTGTACCCTGGACCCCTCGACCCCTTTCATTTCAGTATCTGCCCCAGGAAGTCCTTCGTCCGCTGGCTCTTGGGGTGTTTGAAAAACTCATCCCCGCTGCCGCGCTCCACAATCCGGCCCGCATCCATGAAGATGATCTCATCCGCCACTTCGCGGGCGAACCCCATCTCGTGGGTCACCACCAGCATGGTCATGCCGTCTTTGGCGAGCCCGATCATGACTTCGAGCACCTCCTGGATCATCTCCGGGTCCAGGGCCGAGGTCGGCTCGTCGAACATCATGCAGTCGGGCTCCATGGCGAGCGCCCGGGCGATGGCCACGCGCTGCTGCTGCCCGCCCGAGAGGTTGGCCGGGTAGGCCGCGGCCTTGTCCGGGATGCCCACGCGCTCCAGGAGCGCCATGGCTTTTTTCTCGGCCGCCGGACGCGACTGCTTCCTGACCTTCATGGGGGCGAGCGTGATGTTGCGCATCACGGTCAGGTGGGGATACAGCTCGAAGCGCTGGAAGACCATCCCGATCTTTTCCCGCAGCTTGTAGAGGTTGGTCTTGGGGTCGCTCAGCGAGACCCCATCGACGAGGATCTCTCCCTTCTGGTAGGGCTCCAATCCGTTGATGCAACGCAAGAGCGTGCTTTTGCCGGAGCCGCTCGGGCCGCAGATGACGACCTTCTGACCCCGCTCAACCACCTCGTCGACGTCGGCCAGGACCTGGAAATCGCCGAACCACTTGCTGACATTCTTGATCTCAATCATGGCATCACAAGACCTTGGCTTTGCGGCTCTTCTCCTCGTAGTGCAAGCTGATCCGAGAACCGATGAAGCAGATCACGAAAAAGAGAATCGCCACAAAACTGTAAAGTTGTATCGATCGCACCTCGATGCTGTCCACGATGGTGGTGCGGCGCACCATCTCCTGCAGCCCGATCACGTAGGCGAGGCTCGTGTCCTGAAACGTGATGATGCTCTGGGTGATCAGGCTGGGCAGCATGCGACGGAAAGCGATCGGCACCAGGATGTAAGTGGCTGTCTGGCGATAGGTGAGACCGGTGGAATAGGCGGCGCTCACGAGATCCCGGCTGATGGTTTGAAATCCGGCTCGGAAGATTTCCCCGAAATAGGTGGCCTCGAACACGACAAACGAAACGGCCGCGGATATGAACGGATCCATCGACCGGCCGGTGAAAATGGGCATGACGAAATAGACCCAGAAGATCACCAGGATCAGAGGGATGTTGCGGAGGAAGTTCACATACACGGTGACCGGGTGGTAGACCCAGGGCCGCTTGGATATGCGTCCGAGCCCCACCAGCGCTCCCAGGAAGAGCCCCCCCGCCAGCGCGAAAGCGGCCAGCTGGACGTTGGTGAGAAACCCGCCGAGCAGGTAGGGCAGGTTAGTGAAAACGGCGTCAAACATGGCTAGCGGGTCACCAACCCGGGGATACGGAACTTGGCCTCGATGAGGTTCATCATCTTGACCACGGTCATGCCGAGCACGAGGTAGATCGCCATGGCGCCGGTGGTCGCCTCCAGCCCGTGGAAGGTCTGCTCGTCGATCTTGTAGCTCATGAAGGTCGTCTCGGCCACGCCGATGGTCATGGCGACCGCCGAGTTCTTGAAGATGGTCAGAAACTCGGTGGTGAGGGGCGGGATGATGAGCCGCAAGGCGTGGGGGACGATGACATACCAGTACATCTGAACGTGGGTCATGCCGGTGGACAGAACGGCGTCATACTGGCCGTGGCCGATGGAAGCGAAACCGGCGCGAACGTGCTCGGCCACCCGCGAGGCCGTGTAGAGCCCCAGCGCGACGACGGCGACATGGTAATTGAGGCCCGAAATGGAGTTGATCTTGAACTGCAGGGTCTTTCCGAACAGCATGGGACCCGCGTAAAACCAGAAGAAAAGCTGGACCAGAAAAGGGATGTTGCGGAAGACCTCCACGTACAAGGCGCCGATGAACCGCAGGGGCCACCAGGTGGACGCCCGCAGGGTCCCGAAAAGGAGGCCCAGGATGAAGGCGATGACCCATGCCAGGGCCCCCACCTGGATTGTCATCCAGAGGCCCTGGAGCAGCCATTCCCCGTAAGGTTGGCGCCACAACACGCCCCAGTCGAATTTGTATGCAAGCATGGGAGTAGGGTCCAAGGGTCCAGGGGGTCAAGGGGTCAAGGGACGCGGGGATGCCGTCCCCCCCTCGCACCCTTGAACCCTCGGACCCTCGAACCCTTCTCTTTTACTTCTTCTTCAGCCACCCCTCGTCCATCGGGTAGACGATCAGCTGGAGGTAATCTTTGTACGCCTGGGACATCGGGATCGGCACCAGCCCCTTAGACCCCATCCACTTGTCGTAGAGCTCGTAGAACTTGCCGGTCTTGATGGTCCACAGGATGGTGTTGTTGACGAAATCCCGGAAGTCGGAGTCGTTTTCACGCATCAGGTAGCCGTAAGGTTCGTAGGCGATGGCAAAATCCACGGTCCGCCAGGCATCCGGTTTTTCGTCCTTCATGCGCAGGCCTTCCAGCAGGCTGCGGTCCGTCGCATAGGCGTCGATCTTTCCGGTCTTGAGCGCCAGGAATCCCTGGGCGTGGCCTTCGGTGGTGACGATCTCCTTGGGCTTGTATTCGCCGGCGGCCGCCTGGTCCTCGATGGCCTTCAGGTTGGTGGTGCCCCGGGCCCCGCCAAGGCGCTGGCCGGTCAGGTCTTTCTTGGTCTTGATGGGGCTGTCCTTGGGCACCAGGAAGCTCGTCTCGGAAAAGAAGAATATCAGACTGAAATCCACCACGTCCTCGCGTTCCTGGGTGTAGGTGGTGGACCCCATCTCCACATCCGTCGTCCCATTGAGAATCATCGGGATGCGCGTCTTGGTGGTGATGGTGACGGACTCCACCTCGATCTTCTTGCCGAAGTATTTGGAGAGGTTCTCCGCCAGAATGTTCGTCATATCCACCGAGAAACCCACCTGCTTGCCCACCTTCGGGTCGATGAAGGCAAAGGGGATCGAGTCCTCCCGGAAACCGACTTTGATTTTTCCGGTTTTCTCGATCTTGTCCATGGTTTCCCCGGCAAGCACCGGAGCCGCGGCCATGGTCAGCAAGCAGACCCCCAGGATGAAGAACCCACACATGCGACGTTTCATCATACGCTCCTTCCTTCCGGTTCATGGTTGTTCGGGATGATGCGTCTTCAGTGAAACAGCCTAAGACACGTGCTTTGGATTTGAGACGACTTTGGAACGGTTTGAGTCGCTTGAAGCGTATTTAATAGAATGTCTGCGGTTTCGAGTCAAGATTATACTCACGGGCGGCCGTCGTTCCTGCACCCCTTCGCGGAACAATAATTCCTTGTAAACGTTTGAGGTTTGATAGTAAGAGATTAATCTATTACTCCAACAAATAAACAGGTGCCACTTAAACCGATGCCAGGCGGGAGGTTGTTCCAGGAGCATAGCATGGCCAGGGCCAAACAGCCGATCGTCAAGCGGTCGCTGTTTTCATGGGTATTCGACGGCAACCTCAAATGGCAGCTCCTCCTGCTCGCCATCATCGGCGTCTTTGTGTTCGCGCGCGTCTTGCCCCTTGAGATGCAGAAGCGCATCGTCAACCAGGCCATCAGCCTGCGCAAGGTGGACCTGCTCCTTACCTACTGCGGCTACTACCTGGCCGCCGTGCTGCTCTCCAGCGCCTGCAAGTACCTGATCAGCGTCCTGGAAACCCTCATCTCCCAGCAAGCGCTGGCCCGGATGCGGACGGCGCTGTTTGAGCACATCATCTCCCTGCCGTTGAGTTTTTTCCGCAACACGCAGCCCGGGACCGTGGTCAACACCATCGTCAACGAACTGGCCGTGCCGTCCAACTTCGTGGGATCGGCCGTGTCGACACCGGTTTCGAATATCCTGACCCTGCTCGCCTTCGCCGGCTACCTCTTCTGGCTGAACCCGCTGCTGGCGGTCGTCTCTCTCAGCGCCTACCCGGCCGCCATGGTCCTGCTGCCGCTGCTCCAACGGCGCGCCAACGCCGCCAACAAGCAGCGCGTCGACCTGTCGCGCACCTTTTCCGGCCGCATTGCCGAGTCCATCGACGGGATCCACGAGATCCACGGCAACGGGGCGTACCGGATTGAGGCGAACAAATTCAACCGGCTGGTGGAAGAGCTGCGCAAGGTCCGCGTCGTCTGGAGCCTGTACCGCTTTGCCGTGAAGTCTACCAACAATTTCTTCACCAGTCTCGGTCCCTTCCTGGTGTTCCTCCTCGGCGGCTACCTGACCATCAAGGGCCAGTTGGAGCTGGGCTCGCTGGTGGCCTTCCTGTCCGCCCAGGAGAAACTTTACGACCCTTGGAGGGACCTGATCGAGTTCTACCAGGTTTTCCAGGACGGGAAGATCACCTACGAGCGCACGATGGAGTTCTTTGACGTCGAGCCGGAGGTCGCGATCCTGCCGGAAGGCCGTGGGCCGCTCGAGCTCGAGGCCAGCCTGGAGGTGAAAAATCTCAGCTTCATCACCGACAGCGGCATCCGGCTGTTGGACGATGTCAACCTGTCCCTCCATGCCGGCGAGCATCTGGCGCTGGTGGGGTTTTCCGGCAGCGGCAAAAGCACGCTGGCGCTCTGCATCGGCCAGCTCAACAAGTACAGCGAGGGCCACGTGTTGATCGGCAATCAGGAGGTCTCTCAGCTGACGCGACAAGACGTGGTCGCCAACGTCGGGATGGTGGCCCAAAGCCCGTTCATCTTCGAAGGGTCCATCGCCGAAAACCTCCTCTACGCGTGCGAAGCCGTGGCCGATGAGACTCGCAGCGGAAAAGGCCTGCCGAGCCTGGATGACATCATCGCCGTACTGCATCACACCGGTATTTTTGCGGATGTGCTGCGGTTCGGCTTGAACACGCTGCTCACCCCCGACCGCCATCAGGAACTGGTCAAGGCGATCATCCGGGTGCGGCGCAAGTTCCAGGAAAAATACGGCGAACGGCTCTCGGACTACGTGGAGTTCTTCGACGAAAACGCCTACCTGTCCTGCTCGAGCGTCGCCGAGAACCTGACCTTCGGGACCGCCGACCGCCCGGAGTTCGCCAACCGCAACTTGACCCGCAACAATTATTTCATGAAGTTTCTGGGCGATGAGGACCTGCTGCGCCTGCTCACCAACATCGGTGTCAAGCTCGCGCGGCAGACCGTCGACATCCTGGGCAACCTGCCGCCGGACAACGTCTTTTTCGAACAGAGCCCGATGTCGGCCGAGGAGCTTCCGGCCTACCGGCTGGTGCTGGAGCAGCTGCGCCGGCGCAAGACCCAGGAACTGGCCCCGGACGACTACCTCCGCCTGCTCGACCTGGCGCTGCGCTTTACCCCCGGGATTCACAAGATGGTGGGGCTGGGCGAAGACCTCCAAAAACTGCTGCTCGAAAAGCGCGCCCGGTTCCACGCCGACATCTCCCGGGACCTGCCGGAGGCCTTCACCTTCTACAGCAAACATGAGTACATCTATTCCCAGACCATTTTGAACAACATCTTTTTCGGAAAAACCAAAACCGCCACCCCCCAGGCCCAGGAGCTCATCACGCAGAGCATCATTCAACTCCTGATCGAAAGGGATCTTCTCGAAACCATCGTTGAAATCGGCATGCACTACAACGTCGGCAGCAAGGGCGACAAACTCTCGGGCGGCCAGCGCCAGAAACTCGCCATCGCCCGGGTGTTCCTGAAGGAGCCACGGCTGCTGATCATGGACGAGGCCACCTCGGCCTTGGACAACAAGTCCCAGACGCGCATCCAGAACCTGCTCGAAACCCGCTGGAAGCGCAAGAGCACGCTGGTCGCGGTGGTGCACCGCCTGGACACCATCCGGAATTTCGACCGCGTGGCGGTCATGAAAGCCGGAAAAATAATTGAAATGGGCGGCTACGATGAGCTGATTGCCCGGAAAGGAGCCTTGTATGAGCTCGTTGGACGAAAATAGCCTGAACCCGTCAAGCGAATATCAGGAAAACCTGGACATCCTGCGCCAGACCTATTTTTTTTCAGGGCTTCCCCTTGAATCACTCAAGGTTTTCGCTTATCTTTGCACGCGTGAGAAGTTCAAAAACGGGGATGTCTTGTTCCGCCAGGGCGAAGACGACGGCGACGCATTCTGCCTGATATCCGGCAAGACCCGGCTGGAGCGAACCGTCGATTCGAAGACTTTTCTGGTGCGCGGGTTCGGGCCGGGGGAATTCATCGGCGGCCTCAGCCTGCTCGGGGAAACACGGCGCCTTTACTCGCTGCTCGCGCTGGAGGAAACGATCTGTCTCGTGCTCAGCCGCGAGAAATTCTCGAAGACCCTCCAGCAGTTCCCGGGGCAGATGCCGCGGATCTTCAAGGCCGTGGTGAGCGCCATCAACCGCTGGGAGGAGCACTTCCTGGCAGAGATGCCCGGTGAGTGCGATGGGTGCCTGCCGCGGTTGGGAGTAAGCCTGCTGTGACCATCAACCGAGATGATCCGAAGAAGGTGCGAGGGTCATGACGCTCCAGACCTGCGTGTCGTTCGAGCTCAAGAACAGCCTGGGCGAGCTCTCGACCCTGTGCCAGAAGTTGGAACGCATCGGGGAGGTGCTGGGGATCCCCCGGCGGTTGTTGTTTGAAATCAACCTCGCCCTGGATGAACTCTTCACCAACATTATTTCCTACGGCTTTGCCGATACGTCCGAGCACATGATCCGGGTGCGCATTTCCGCGGAAAACGATCTGCTGACGGTGGTGCTGGAGGACGACGGCATCCCTTTCAACCCGGTGGAGCGCCTGTCCCCCGAACTTCCCTGCACCCTCGAAGAATGCAAGGTGGGCGGGCTGGGCATTCATCTGGTTAAAAACCTCATGGATGAGGTTGTCTATTCCCGCTGCGGGAACAAGAACGTGTTGACGCTCAAGAAAACGATTGAAAAGAACTGAACCGGCCCGTCGGCGGCTGCTCGCGGAGGAGGATTTCATGGAGATCATTGAGGAAAAGCGCGGTGAACTCAGCACCTTCAAACTTCAGGGCCGCCTGGATTCCAACACGTCGCAAGTTTTTGAAAAGCGCATTTTCGACGCCATGGCCGACGGCACGAAAAACGTGGTCATCGATTTCAAGAATCTCGACTATATCTCCAGTGCGGGCCTGCGGGTCATATTGAAAGCCACCAAGGCCCTGAAACGGGAAAACGGCAAGATCCTGCTCTGCGCCATGCAGGATTACGTGAAAGAGGTCTTCGAAATCGCCGGCTTTGATTCGTTCCTGCCCATCGTTCCCACCCTGGATGATGCACTGAAAAGCATGTGACTCTCCTGCTTCCAGGCAACAGGCCGACCCGGTTCAGCGCAAGCCGATCAGGCCACGCCGGCCCAGCTCCCGAACAAACTGCGTGACGGCGACCTCCGCCTCCCGTGTCTCCAGGCGGTGCGCTCCGGCAAACGCCGCCGCGATCGCCCGAATCGACGCTCGTCCGTCGATCATCGCCCAGACCGATGAACCCAGACCATCGAGTTGGAGCTTGCCGGTGCGCGGCGGGGCTGCGGCGGCCCCCAGCCATGTGGAGACCTTCACGATCCAGGGCCGCGCCGTCACCGGATAAAGGATCACCAACTCCCCGCTCTCCAGGCGCTGCTCCCGCACATGGTGGTTCTTGACCGGGATGCTGCCGAGGGCCTCGGATCGAGTTATCGTCGGTTTACTTTTCTGTCTCGTCATCCATCCCATAGGCACGGCACAGTTCGCTCAACTCGGCCGCCGTCACCGGCTGCGGCGCTTCCAACCGAAGACCGAGGATCCGGTTGCGGCGCTCCACGCACCACACCCGGACCCCGCGGAACCGGGGCCTTCGCAACACCGCCTTCAGACGACCCGTCAGGTCGACCGGACGCGGATCAACGCCCTCCACCCCGATCCGACCGGCACCGGTCAGGGGTCGGAAGTCCACCCCCACCCCCCCCGCGGACGCCGCGGCAAAGGCCTCCATGTCCCGATCCTTGAGCAGTACGCCGGCCGGCGCCCAGCGGTAAAGCGTTAGCCCGCGCCGGTCGCCGCGAAACACCAACACAAAGCGGCCGGCCTCAAACCGGTGGTCAACCAACCGAAAGTGCACCGGCAAAACGGCGCGGATGTCGTAAAGCGCCCACGCGCACCGGCCGTCGCTGCGGTGGTCCTGGAAGGAGCCGATCACCCGCGAGGCCTGCCGATCGCTCTCGGCGCCGGGACCCCGGCGAAAGAACTGAATCAGGCTGACGGTGCGGCAGACGGGGCAAAATAAAAGGGCGCCGACCGCGCCCCCGTCCTTGCCCTTCCATTCGAACCCCAGACCCTCGACCGGCTCCGGGGCGTTGCCTCCATCGGCGGGCAGGGCCCGTTCCTGGAACACCGCCCCTGCGCGTCCGACCTCACGCGCCAGCCGTCGCAGGTGGCGGCGGCTTGAAAAGCGTCTTCCGGCCGGCCCCCACTTGATCTCCATGGCGGGTCCGGTGTCGCACTCGAGCAGGAGATGCCGCGGTCCGATGCGACCCGGTTCCCATTCCCGCGGAACCGCGAATTGCACGCCGCTCCAGGCGATGGATTTCCAGCCGGCTGCCCTCACCGTTGATTACTCCGGCAATTAAACCATCCCGCAGCTTGCTGCGGGATGGTTTAATTTGGGATGAACCGCCCCCACGACGGCTCCCCCGAAGACGACGGCGGGAGCCGTCGTTGCCGCAGCTCCGCGCGCCGATTCGACTTCTGCTGTCCATAACATTGTTCATCCTCTTCCAGCCGGCTGTGCAAGGTGAGTTTGACGGCGTTTCCGATCTTCTCATCCTCATCCTTTAAGTTGTGCTGCAGGACCAGGCTGACACGGTTTTGGCTCTGGTCCTTGAAAGACCACTTCCAGCTGATGAACACGCGGAACGGATCCCCCTGGTATTCATCCGGTTCGCCGAACGTCTGCTTGAACCGTGTGAGCAGCTCCTCGTAAAACTTCAAGCTGCCGTCGGCGTATTTGAGCTTGATGCGGACAATGGTGCTGGGCGTGCGGCAGGTGCCGAAGGCGATGAGCCCGGCCTTGAAACCATCGAGCGGCACGATCTCGACTTCATGAAGGTTCTCCATGTAGCGCACCGGCAGGGCGGTTTCCATGATGACTTTTTCAGAGACCGCTTCGATGGGGCGCCCCAACGTAAAGCCCGCGATGGACAGCGGGATCTCCCCGGCCAGACCGCGAGCACCCGCCGCCGTCATGATTCCTGCAACCATCGCTACCAGGACCCACTTTCGCATCTCAACCGCCTGTCATGGATGAATAGAATGTTCGAAACGGGACGCCTGAAAGTAAGGCGGGAAAAAAGAAATGCAACCGATCTGAACCGGCCGGTCGGCCGGTTCAGTAGGGCAGCCGGGCGAGGGATTTGAGGATCAGGGTGAGCCCCATGGCGAACATGCCCATCAGACCCATGCCGCAGGAGAATCCCGCCAGCAGCACCGGTGCGTACTGCCGCCACATGGCGCCGTACCGCCGCAGGAAGAAAAAACGGCCGAGCAGGGCGCCGATCACCTCGAGGATGAGGCCGTGGGGGGTGCTCTGGCCGAGTCCGCGCACCAGGCCGTAGACCAGCATAACCGGAAGGCCGAACAGGGTGAGAACGAGGTAGATGACCACCCCCAGCAGCGTGCCGGATCCTACATAAATCCAGTTCAACGCCTGGAAGAAAAGGGAGTTCCCCTCCAGGGTGGCGGTCTGCATGAGCAGCGAGTTCAGCGCCTGCAGGTGCCAAAGCTCCTGGGCGAACGGATAGGCGCTCGAAGGGATCGGGGCCAGCCGCCAGATGAACTGCGAGAAGAGCAGGCTGGCGATCATCACGACCGGGAAGACCACGATCTCCGACTTGATGATCCCCCGGATGCTGGTTCCGGTCAGTTCGATTTCCCGGAAACCGACGGTGGCGCTGCCGTAGTTGTGGATCGGGATGGGCGCGTACCAGATCTCGATGCCCTGGTAGCCGAAGTACTTCGCGCCGGCGATGAAGCTCGCCTCCCGCACGAGCGGCAGGCTCACGAACTGGCCGGCGATCCCCTCCATCCGCGCCGTGATGTAGGAGATGAGCGGCGTGTAAAGAAAACCGTAGATGATGAAGAACACCACCGGGAAGTTGGGGACCAGCCAGACGCAGAGAAGGACGTAGGAGGCGGTGGAGAAGAAATAGATGCCGATCGACAGCCAGAAGTTGATGTCGCCTCTTCCCGGCGGCGGCCGGAACAGGTCGCGCAGGCTGCCGCGTTCGCCCGGCCCCTGGCGGCCGAAGGACCGGATCACGTGCCAGACGCCGATCAGGCCGATGGCCAGCCCCAACCCGATGCCGAAGCTCAGGTAGAAGTCGAAGTTGTTGGCGAAGATCGTCTCCACGGTCCGCATGCCGGGGTGCCAGCGGTTGAGGATGCCGTGTTGGTAGAGGATGGGGTTGGCGACGATCGTGATGATGAGCCCTCCCAGGCCGCCCATCACCGCCCAGAACGGCAGCACCATGCCGATGAACACCAGGCCCAGGTCGAGCTGGATGCCGGTGGCCACCGCCGGGAGCCAGTCTTCGGTGTGCAGGGTGAGCTCGATCCATGGGATCGGGATCAGCCGAACGGGTTCGATCAGGACCAGGCTGGAGAGCGCCGGCAGCAGCACGTAGACCGCGCCGAACAGCAATCCGAGCATGCCGCCGATGGAGAACACCCGCCACTTCCAGCTTTTTTCTCGCTCCTCGACGGATTCGGCCAGGGCCATCGTCCCCAGCGCCGCCACCGGCGCCATGGGGAATGGCAGCTTCTCCACATCGGAGGTGATCCGATAAAGGGCATAGCCCAGGCCGAACTGATCGACCCGGGTGATGATCTGGGTCCCGATCAGCAGCAAGATCGGGATCAGCCAGTCGCGGTGGAAGAAGCTGCGCTCGACGAGCGCGGAGGACTCCAGCGGAGGGGCCACCCACGCCGGGATGAACTCCGCCACGCCCAGCATGCGGGCGGCGTCGGACTGCACCAGATACTGGCTCCACAGCAGACCCTGAAAAGGGGTGTGCAATGCCGCGCCGGCCATGTAGTAGAGCAGGAAGATCTCCTGCTGCTTCAAGTCGCTGTAAGAGCGCTTGGCGAGTTCGGCAAACAGGATGATGGTCACCCAGCGCGCCGCCGGCCCGATGCCGGTGCCGATGACCAGCTGCAGGTACATGCTGCCCGGCATCATCAAAAACCCGATGAAGATCGCCCCGACGACCGTCTTCCAGTCGAAGCCCTCTTCGAAGTGCGTCGGAGTCTTCAGCAGGTCCCGGTATTCCTGGAGTTCTTTGTCTTCTTTCATTCGCGCGCTTAAAACTAGGGTTTAAGGGTTCGAGGATTCAAGGGTTCAAGGGAACTGATAAAGAAAAACAGGATGGGGTAGCCGGGGCACTCGAACCCTCGGCCCCTTGACCCCTCGAACCCTTTCCTGCTGCATCATCAATCCGGAAGCACCATGTAGCTCGCATAGCTGAACAGCCCATAGATCGCCCAGCTGCCCGCCATGAAGAAATCGCCGATGATCAGCCCGATGAAAAACATCCGCAGGTTCTTGAACAACGCCGTCCCTCCGTAGCGCATGCACAGGGCATTGCAGAGCCAGCCCAGAAAAAAGCTGAACCACAGCGTCCACATGGCGGAGCTGTAGGCCGTGAGGTAGCCGATCGGGTGAATCGGCCACCAGTAGAAGCGGTGGTAGCAGACCACCAGTATCAACATGACGGCCGCGCCGGCAGCGATGAAGATCAGCACCCAGCGACTGGGTTCGACCGGTGTTTCCACCAGACTGAAGATGTCCTCGTACATGGAGACGACGGTGCCGGTCGCCCAATCCATCTGCAGCTCGCGCATGCCGAACTTGTAGGCGACGGCCAGCATTGCAGCGAAGGAGACCGCCACGCCGGCCACCAAGGTGAGCGCGATGGCAACGGCCACCATGCGGTTGTTGCGCACGCCGTCGGTCACCTTGCGGGTGTGCAGCAGCGCGGGCATCAGGGATTCGCGCAGGTCCAGGAAGAGCACCTTCTGGGCCACGGCGGCAACCACCAGGCCGGCCTGGGTCAGGAAGCGCGAGCCGAAAAAAGCCGTAAGGGCGTCCAGCGGGGCTGCGGTCAGGGTGAAATACGTGATGCCGCCCTGGCAGATGACGCGTACCGCCACCAGGGTGAACATGAAAAAGGCGGTCAGCACCAGCATGGCGGCGCCGATCGATAGCCCGTAGTGGTGGCACCAGGCGATGAGCCCGATGCTGCCGGCGACGAAACCCCAGAACGCCGGCCGGGTCGCAACCCACTCCGTCTGCGGGTTCGCGTCCTTGCGTCGGCCGAAGGCTTTCATAAAGATGTCGAGAAAGTGAAACCGGGCCAGCCACGCGAGAAACAAAAAGAACACCAGGTAGGCGCCGATCGCCTGGGTTTCTTCGGGCCGGGACAGGGTCGGGCCGAAGGTCGTTCGGAGCGCCGCCGCCGGGATGTTGATGCCCAGCACGTTCAGCAGGCCGACCAGCAGCGCGCCGGCGAGGAAAAAGACCCAGAACGAAAAGGACACCTGCTTGGCGGTCAGGAACGCAAATCCGATGAAGGCCGGATAAATGTAGATCTTGAGTTTGTAGAAACCGGAGAACAGGCCGGCTTTGGGAAAGAACTTGCCCGCCAGCACCAGGGTCGGGATCGAGGGGATCGTCGGATTGTAGAAACTGAGCCCGTTGATCAGGTGCAGGCAGACCGGAATCATCAGGCCCACGAGCAGGTATCGGTGGGTCAAGACCGACGAAAGCCGGTCCTCGTCGATCGCCTCCTGCAGCAGAATCGGCACCCGCAGCAGGGGAAAGTTCATGCGCTCGTTGTAGAGCGGCTGGCGGCTCAACAGGCTGACGATGCAGATCATGAGGAAATAGCACAGCAGAATGAAGCCGGACCACTCCATCAGCGGGCCCGCCCATGCCCCCCAGGGAATCTGCCGGACCACCCCCAGCCACCCCATCTGCCGGGCGCCGGAGACCCCGTTGTAAAAGTCGTCGATGGCCTGCCGGCTGTCGGGGTACCACCCTTTCGGCAGCAACGGCTGAAGCACCTCCTCCCAGCGGTTTTCCATGGTGGCGAAGTGGTAGGGAGCGGTCAGGCTGATGAAAAACGTACGCGCCAGCCCCGTCCACGCAATCCCGGAGAGCAGCACCATTAGGGCCCACATGACGAGCAGCTCCCGGCCGGTCAAAAAACGACGCCCCTTGAACACCGTCCGCAGCAGCCCCGTGAGAATCACCATCCACACCAGGATGTAAAACGGCGCCAGCGGAAACTGCCCCCCTCCGAGGGGGGTCCCCTGGAGATGCGCGTTGTTGAAGGGGGTGATCAGGCAGATGACGAGGGCCAGAAGCGCGCCAGTGAGCACCGCCCGCAGCCGAATCCGCTCGCCGCGGTGAGGCGCACCGTCCCTGGGTCCGGCGGCCGGGCGATCCGTGCCGGGGGTGTCTTCGGTCATCGTGTTCACCTTCCCTGTCGCGTTCGTGGTTCCGTCATTCGGGCTCACCCGGCCGCCGCCGGCACCGCTCCATCCTCCGGCGCCGGCCCCGCGGCGCCCCCCTCCAGCCGCGCGCGTGCTTCCGTCAGCCTTTGTTCGTAATGCACCTTGGCCGGTTCGTCGAAGGAGCGCCAGATCAGGAGCTGGCGTCGAATGTCGTGGAGAAAGCCCTTGTTGATCCGCCGCCAGGCGTTGGATTCCCCCGACTCCCGCGTCAGCCGGACATGGACTTCGACAAATCCCGGCTCATCCCGCGCCGGAGTGAAGCGCAGCTCGACCCGCTGCATGATGCCGAAGTCGAAGGGGGCCAGCCAGACCTCGCACCGGAGGTGGAGGCACTCGGGCAGCTCGCAGGCCTCCTGCGGGCAGGTGTCTGTGTCGGAGGCGACGCCCGGCGCGGTCTCGCAGGCAAAGGCCAGATTGATGCGGGAGGTCGAAAACCTCCCGTGCGATACGTCGAAATGCCCCTCGAAGTAATCGTAGAGAAACCCGCCGACGCTCGCGTGCTCCTTGAACGTCATCAGAAAGGGGAAGGTCATCTCGAGCGTATTGCCGCGCGCGGCCGGAAGCGTCCAGGAGCGGTTCACGTCGGGGATGGCGATTTCCGCAGCCACCTTCGATGGGTAGATCACCGACAGCAGCACCACGGCGATGACCAGCACCATGGCGGCAACGCCGGCGAGCGAGGAGTAGTTCACGGTGATCCCCGCCCAGAGGCCGGTCTCGGCAAACAGCTTGGCGGTGGTTTGGGCCAGAAGGTAGCCGAACACCACGCTCAGCACGGCAAAGGCCAGCGCCTCGGCGATGAACAGAAAAGAGACGTGCGACGGCGCCAGCCCCACCGAGGTGTAGACGGCGATCTCGCGCTTGCGCTCGTAGACGGCGCCGATCATGGTGTTGAGCACGATGAAGACCGAAATCGCCAGCGGGATGAGGATGTTCGGCACCCCGCTGTAGCTCATGGTGTCGCTCGCGTGATAGAGAAACGTCCCCTCCGGCTCGCCGCTGAAAAGCGACAGCCCAAAGCGGTCGATCAGGTCCTGGGCGGACGCTTGCGCCGCTTGCCGGGAATCGTCGCGAACGGCGACCGCTTTGAGGCTGCCGCCGGCCGCCATCAGGGTCGGGTAGGGAACGATGAGGGTGAGATCGCCCGCTGTGTGTTGGTAGCGGCTTTGGAATTCGCGCACATCCTCCCCGGATTCGAGCGCATCCACCTCTTCTTCGGTCATCTCCGCGGACACCTCCCGCGGGAAGGTGACCGGTGTCAACGGCTCGCCGTCGAGGTCCGGCCGCTCCTGCAGCTGTTTGCCGGAAAACACCCCGACCACCGCGACGTCCATGCCCCACATCGAAACCACATGGCCTTGCGGGTGCCGCGGATCGATCCCCAGACCGGCCGCCATCCGCTCGGACATCATCACCACCTGCCGCTCGTGCTCGGCAAACCAGCGCCCGCCGACCAGGATCGCGTCCAGGCCCGAGACCCGGGGCTCCGCGTGCGACAATCCCATCAGCCCCTGACCCTCGACGCTGCGGCCGTTGGCCCGCACCGGCACGACGCTCGGGCGCGTCACGTCGTCTTCCTCGCGCCACGCCCGCGGCACGGCCAACCCGCGGCCGGAGAAGTGCCTGGCGATCGCCCCGAAGGCCTCGGGCGGGAGCATCGTCCAGTTCACGTTCTTGAGCAGAAACCCCTGATAGGTCGCCTCGGGGCCGTAGAAGATGCGGGCATGCCGCCGCATGGACTTGGCCGAGGTGAAGCTCATGATGGTGAAGGTGAGCAGCACCAGGGTGGTGCAGGTCAGCGCCGTGCGGACGCGCCGCCGGCGCAGGTTGCTCACCCCCAGCAGGAACGCGGCGACGAAGGCTTTCCAGCGGCTGATCTCGCCGACCTGGATCATGCGCGCCCGGGTCTGCAGCCCGGCCATCTCCTGCTCGAAGCGGAAGAAAATGATCAGCGTCACGATGAGGGACAACCCCATGATCAAAAAGGCAAGGATCACCACCATCGGGCTGTAGGCCAGCTGGAACGCCGGGTGCACGTTGTAGATGAGGACGATCAGCGCAATCAGGATGGCGCCGAATGCCACGATGCGTCGGTAGATGTTCGCATAGGAAAACAGCAAGCGCTCCAGGCAAAAGGCGAACGGCACGAAGAGGGCGATGTAGAAAAGCACGCCGTAGAGCACATCTTTTTGAGTCTTCTCCACATCGTCGTAAACCCGGATGGCCAGGGCCCAGGACCGGGCGCTGGCTTCCGAGAACCGGTCGTAGGTCTCCGCCGCGAGCGCCGCATCCGCCGTCTTCAGGGCCGTCCGCCCGTCCTCTTCGAGCCGGCGGATGCGCTCGTTGAAGATGCCGCTCTCCTCCAGATTGGCGATGCGCGGCGTCAGCAGCGCCCACATGTCCCGCGCCACCCGGTAGGTGGTGCGGTGCAGCCGGGGGAAATCCTCCACCCGGTAACCGATACCGATCGGCCACTCCTCGCTCGCATTGATCAAGACGAGTTTGCGCCGGAGCACCGTGTCGGACAAGCTCATCTTGAGCGGGGTGCCGGGTTCCAAAAAAACGGTGGTGATGATCGAGGACCAGGTGTCGAGCCGACTCATGAACCAGTGCAGCGGCTCCGCTTCGCGGCGGCCGTCCAGAACGTCCGCCTTGGTCAGATGCCGAAAGGTGCGGGGCTCGAGCAGGTTGAACAGCGTGATCCCGTCCCCGGCGAACATGACGAGATCGGTCTCCATGAAGCGCCGGTTCATCTTCACGCGGTAGGCGTCCTTGCCGGTAAGCTTCTTGTCGATGGTCCAGAGGGGTTGACCGGTGCGCTCGTCGAAGCGATAGCCCTCGATCACCACCTTGTGAAAGCTGTGAGTCTTGTCCGCCATGCCCTTGAGGCTGAAACGCCCCTGGGTGTCCACCATGGTGTGAAAGCGCGAAAGCCCCTGGTAGCAGAGCAGGACCGTCCCCGGCGCCGGCTTGTCGGCAAACAGCTCGCCGTGGCGCAGAAATTTCGCCCGGCCGCTGACCGTCGAAAACCCGTTGCGCGGGGCATCTTCCTCGCGCAGCTTCGGCGCCCGCGACAGGTGGCCGATCAGCCCGCAGACACCGGCGCTCTGCTTCGTCGCATAGCCGATGTCCACCCGTTCCGGGACGTCCTCCGGGGTCCCCCACGCCGCGCGGGCGTCGCCGGTGGTGGCGAGGGTGATGCCGTGGTAGCCCGCCAGCGCAGCGACCTCCCCGCCCAGGGCCGGCTGATCGACAAAGTAGCTCTGCCAGGACCTCAGCCGACTCGGACGCAGGGTGTCCTTTAAAAACCCGGTCTGGCCGGAAGCCTGCGCAACGACCGGCGCCCCCTCCCGCAGGGCCTGCTCGAGCGCGGCATAGGCGGGGACCCGGTTGATCCGGGGCCGCAGCGGATAGAGCCAGCCAAAGTTGAACGCGCCGAAGCCGTCCCCGTGACTGGACAGGTGCAGGGACACGAACGCGGCAATCTCAAAATCCTGCAGGGCGCTGCGCAGGGTGCCGGCGCTCTCCACCAGACGCAGCTGGGCACGCGCATCGGCGAGGGCGGACTCCTGGTCCTGGCGGGCCTGGGCCGCCGCCCTCTTCAGCAGGCGTCTCTCCTCGGAGGAGAGCCCTTCGTAGGAGGCGCGCCACGCCAGGCGCCGCAGCACCTGCCGCTCGGAGGTGAGCTCCTGGATGCGCTGGACATCGCGATCACGCTCGGCCAGGCGCAGCTGCATGAGTCGGCGGGACACCCCATCGGCGTCGGTCTTGAGACGGTCCTCCAACGCCGCCTTGAGCAGGGCGGCGGGGTCGTCGCCGTCGCCCTCCTCCCCGGCCGCGCCCTCGCCCGCATCGGCGTCGGCCGCCGGCGCCTGGCTTTTGGGGCCGGCCTCATCCAAACGGAACTCCTTGAAAGCCCGGACCGTCAAGCGGGTTTTTTTCACCAGGCGCCGCAGCTCGTTTCTCGCGTCGCGCAAATCCTTGGAGCGCACGGAAAGGCCCCACACGAACTCCCGCAAGCCGGCCTGCGACTGAGCGTGGCCGGAGGTGGCCGCCAGCAGCACGGTTCGCTCGGGCGGGTTCTCTTTGAAAAACCGTGCCAGTTCGAGCAGCGTCGCCGCCCCCAGGACCTCATCGGCGCCGGGAGAAACACCGGCCACGTGCGCTGTGCTGTCGTAAAAAGCTTCGACCAGGAGCACTTCCTTGCGCCGCTCGGGGGACGTGCCGGCGACGAGGCAGTAGATGTTTTCGGCGATGACGTTCTGCCACTGCGCCTCGGAGTGCAGTTGGACCTCGCCGGCCACCAGGCCGGCCGGCGCCGACGCGACATCGCCGAAGACCCGGAGCAGCTCCCCGGCCGGCATCCAAAAACGAGGGAACTGGATGGGGGACAGCTCGAACTTGTCTTCAAAGAGGAACCGCGGCGACTGTCCCCGGTCCACATAGATCACCGCACGGGCGCCCAGATCGGCCGCATCGAGCCAGTTCCGGGAGGAGTCGAGCTCCATCAACAGGACCGCGCCTTCGACCCGCTTGCCGTTCAGGGAAGCGAGCTCGCCGCTGCCGACATAGACCAGCGGGCCGGTCAGCCCGGGGGCGGCAATCGCCGGGGGGCTGACGGCGTTGCCGGCGATGGGGTGAAGCGGGACGCTGATTCGGCGGGACGGGATGCTGAGCACGCTCTCCCCGCAGCGGATGACGGGAACGGCGAACGGCTGGGACCGGACCTCCCCGATCTCAAGCCGCTCGAGTTCCTCGCGGATGAAAGCGGCGGCCTTTTCGTTTCCCGGCGCGCCCGTGCTGCGGTCGCCGAAAGCGGCCAGGGTGCGGAGGGTCTGCGCCACCCGTACGCCGGCGTCCGAAGCAGCGGAGGCGCAGGGTGCCGCCCCGGCCAAACCGGCGCACAGCAGCAACACGGCGGCCGTCCGCACGCATCGCAGAATCGCGGGACCGATGGCCGTCGTCGGGTGCGGCCTTATTCTGCCGAATCCAGAACTCACTCGCGCGTCCCAATCCGTCCGATGGAGATCGAAAGCTCCTCCCGGTCCTCTATTTTGTCGACCCGCCCGTCGCGGATCCACACCACCCGGTCGGAGACGTTCAGCATCTTAAAATCGTGGGTGGCGGAAATGACCGTGACCCCGCGCTGCTGGCTCAGCCGCTTCAGAAGGGCAATGATCTCCTCGCCCGTCGTCAGATCGAGGTTCCCGGTGGGCTCGTCCGCCAGGATGATGGCCGGGTCGTTGGCCAGGGCCCGTGCGATCGCCACCCGCTGCTGCTGGCCGCCGGACAGCTCGAAGGGCTTGTGGCTATGGCGATCGCCAAGCCCCACCTGCTCCAGGAGTTTCATTCCTTTCTGCACGGCGGCATCGTTGTTCAAACCGGCGAAGATCATCGGCAGGGTGACATTCTCGAGGGCGGTCATGACCTGGATGATGTTGAAGGTTTGGAAGATGTACCCGATCTTGCGGCACCGCAGCCAGGCCAGCTCGTAGGCATCGAGCTGGGCAATGTCGACCTCGTCGATGAACACCTTGCCGGAGGTGGGCTTGTCGAGTCCGCCGATCATGTTGAAGAGGGTGCTCTTGCCCGACCCCGACGGCCCCATGATGGAGATGTAGTCCCCCCGGTCGATCTGCAGGTCGACGCCCTTCAGCACCTGGACCTCGATCTTTCCCAGCTTGAAATTCTTGGTGACGTTGGACACTCGCACGATGTGGCTGATTCCAGCCATGGCGCATGCTCCGCATGGGTTGTTTGGGTCTCTGGGTGTTTGGGTATGGAGGTGTTGGGTCCTTCCGATGACGGGGTGTCGCCCCGGGAACAAAAACGGAATACCCAGACCCCCAGACACCCCAACACCCGCTTATTGCTCCACCCGCATGGCCTCGACCGGCTGCATCCTTGCCGCCACCAGGGCCGGGTAGAATACGCCCAGCAGGCTCAGCCCGATGCCGATGCCCGTTGAAAGGGCGATCGAAGCCGCCACATCGGCCACGGCCGCCTGGCTGACGGCCGGGCCTCCGTATCGGATCACCCCTCCTGCCAGCGCCAGGGCCGCGCCGGCGAGCGACCCGGCAACGGCGCCGGCCAGGCCCTGCATGCCGGCTTCCAGGATGAAGAGCCTCAGCACAAAGCGGTCGAGCGCCCCCAGGCACTTCATGGTGCCGATCTCCCGAAAGCGCTCCGTGACGGCCATGAGCTGGGCATTGACGATGCCCACCGTGCACACGAGCAGCGAGAGAATGATGATCCAGCGCTGCTTGGGGCTGGCCGCCACATTGGTGGTGCCCGGGTCCAGGTCGAACCCTGCCCGGATGAGGGCTTGGCGCATCTCGGGGTTGCGGCCGGCCAGCATGCCGTTGGCGATATCGTTGCTGACGTCGGTGTAAGTCAGGAAAGACACGGCCAGGACCAGGCTGAGGGTGGTGATCAGGGAGCGGAAAAAACGGACCTTGATGCTCTTGTAGGCGATGTCCACCGACTTGCCGAACGGCAGCACGACCAGCCGCTGCACGCGGTTCGACCGGTTGGGAAAATCGGCGAAAATTCGCTCTTTCATCCGCTGGCCCTTTCGCTCATCGACCGCCGGACAACAGACTGCGGCAACACCCGCCGACCGCCCGAGTCCGTTTAAGTGCTGCGGGCATCCCGGCGGGCAAACAACAATTGGATATCATAAGGACTATTTCGAGTAAATAAGAATGATTCCTGGAAATTCTCACCGCCCCGCCGTCTCGAAACCGAAGTCCGCCGATGGGTGCCATCAAGGGTGTGACCCCCTGTCAAGTCAGAGGCTGCCGGCCATCCGGCCAATTTTCCAGATAATGGGCCGTCCGGGCGGCTCCGTCGAGATTCACCGGCGGAGGGCCGAGCCGGGGCTGGAGCTGCAGGCCGCTTTCAATGGCCGCGGCAAGGCGCTCCGGCGCGAGGTCATCCTCGCTCAGAACCGTCAACGGCAGGCAGCGTTTGAGCCTTTCGACTCTCAGGGGCTGCTCCCGCTGGCGGGCGTAGGGCAGCACCAGCGCCGGCACCCCCGTCGCCAGCAGATTCATGCAGGTGTTGTAGCCGGCGAGGCTGATGGAAAGATCCGCAGCGCTCAGGTAGTCCAGGAAGCGGGAGGTGAAGCGTTGAACGACGAGACCCTCGCCCGCCATGCCCTGCAGGTCGTTGAACTCCCCGTCGGCCATGAACGGGCCGGTGAAGAGGACGAGCCGCACCCCGCGACGGCCCTGCAGCTGCCGGCAGGCCGTCAACACGCCCTTCAGCAGGCGGTAGCCGGTGCGGCCGCCGCCGCTGCTGGCGACCACGAGCTTTTGCCCGGACGCAAGGCCGAGGCTGCGGCGCAGCTCCCGGCCTTTTTCCGGGTCCGGCCGTGGAGCCACAAACCCCGTGTAGACCTTCGGCACCCGGATGTCCCCGATCCGGCTGAAGGTGTCATCGAGCGGCAGCAGGCCCTCGTCGGAGTGGATCAGCAGCAGGTCGAACCACCGGTTGAGGGTGTCCACCACGCGGGCTTCATAGGCCGTTGCATCGCGCTTCTCCACGAGCACGTCCCGGATGCTGCACACGGTGCGCACCCGGCCGTAGGCGTTGCGGCGGATTGCCGTCAGCAGCGGTTCGAGTTCGAAGCCGAATGCGGTGCGGCCGAACGGGTAGAGCTCGACGATGAACATCTCCGGCCGGGCCCGCTCAAAAAGCGCTGCGAGCGCCTCCCGGCGCTGCCGCTGAATGGCCTCGACGGACCGGCCGGCGACCCCGGAGATCAGGGTGGTGAAATGCTCATCCATGAAGAGGGCGGGCAGACGCACCCGTTCGACATGCCCGGGCAGGTCCAGGGCGACCTCCTGGCCGCCGGCCACGAGAACGACGCGGTGGCCGGAGAGGGCCCGTGCCAGCTCGACGCTGCGAAAGAGATGGCCCATTCCAAACACGTACTGGCAATACAAAACGATGGTCACGGCGCGCCTCCGCCGCCGGTCGGCGGCCGCCACGCGTCGATCCAGCGCGCGGTGGCCCGAGCGCCGTCCAGGTCGAGGCCGGTCTCCGGCCGCTCAGGCCGTTCAAGCCGCCGGCCCATGAGGGCCGCCAGGCGCGACGGTTCGAGATCCGCGTCCCGCAGCAGGTGCAGGGCGCCCATGGCTTCGAGGCGTTCGGAGCGCAGCCGCTGCTCGCGGTTCTGGGCGAACGGCCACACCAGTGCGGGGACCCGGGCCGCCAGCAGGTTCATGGTGGTGTTGTAGCCGGCCATGCTGACCGACAGGTCGGCCGCCGCCAGATAGGACAAAAACTCCGGGGTGAACCTCGCGACGGCAGCCCCTTTTCCGGCGGCGCGCTTCAACCGCTCGAAATCGCCCTCCGGCAGAAAGGGTCCGGTGAATACCTGCAGGTGGGTCTTCCCGGCGCAGTTCAGATACCCAGACGCGCGCACGGCGGCCTCAAGCAGGGGAGCCCCCACGCTGCCGCCTCCGGCGCTGACCACGATCAGCCGGTCCGCGGGTGCGAGCCCGAGCGCCGATCGGAGCTGTTGCCGGGCGTCCGCCATGGGCATCGGCGTGATGAAACCGGTGTAAACCAAGGGGATGGTGATCGCTTCGATGCGGCTGAAGGTTTCCTCCAGGCGGACCAGCCGCGGGTCGGCGTGCACCAGGACCGCGTCGAAAAAACGGTTGAGCACGCCCACGGCACGGGCCTCGTGCTTCTCCCGGGCCTCTTTCTCGACGAGAATGTCCCGCACGCTGCACACCACCCCACCGCGCGGCAGGCGCCCGACGGCCATGGCCTCCAGCACCGGGTCGATCTCGAACCGGAACGCCTTGCGCCCGAACGGATAAAGCTCGACGAGAAACAGGTCCGGCCGTTCCGTCTCAAAAAGAGCGGTCAGCCGTTCCCGCCGCAGCCGCCGGACGGCATCGAGGTCCGCGCCGGAAACCGCCCGCAGCCCCTTGAACTCTCGGTCCATCTCGAGCGCCGGCAGCCGGACCTCGGTCACATGCGGCGGCAGCGTCGCATCCGGGCGGGATCCGCCGGTGATCAGCACCACCCGGTGCAGGGTCAGGGCCCGGCAGATCTCCAGGCTGCGGAAGAAATGCCCGACACCGAGCACGTGCTGGCAGTAGAACGCAATCTTCATCCCAGGCTCCACCGGGAAAAATGGATTTCACGGACCGCGGAATCGTGTCCGGCTCGAACTTAGAGAAGAACGCCCGCGGACACAAGCGGAATATCACTCGATCCAGGCAGACGACCGTGCGCAGTGGTTTCGGATTATATTTCTCCGGCAAACCCACCGGTGCACCCTTCGCCGCGGTCAGACGGAGCCTCTGCGTGAGATGGCAAAATTCGCATATCCATTGCCGGAGTAAAATTACGTCTGCGAGGCTGGCACCGGCGGCAGGGAGTCGATGTCCGTCCGGCCGATGATGCGGGGGTCCTTTGGCGAGCGGGATGCAAAGAATTCTTCGAAACCGGAGGATCGTAGAATTTCGATCAACGGGGGCGAGTATTCGTTGAAAGGGAAACAGTAGGCTTTCGGGGCCCGGCCGAGATGCTTTTCAAACCAGCCCAGGCACAGCTCGGTGTCGCGCCGGATGTCGTCCATCCAATCGCTTTCCGACCGCGGGGCGAGCCGCCCCTGGTGGAATTCAAACCCTCGAAACGCCAGCCGCGAGCGGATGCTCAGCCCCCGGCGCAGCGGCTCGGGCACCTCCTTGAACCGCGCGGACTTCCAGGGGCTGACGGGCTTGGGCTTGCGGGGGTGCACATCGGTGAGAATCAGGTCGTGAAAGTGGCTGTGGGCGCCGAGGCGCACGTTGGCTTGCTCCGCCAGGAAGCGAACCTCCTCCAGCGTCATGAAGCCCTCGAGGTCCTTCTCGATGTAGGCCCGGTAGGAATAGGCGCCGGTTTTCATGTGCTCGAGGAATCGCCCTGTGAATTGCGGCCGGGCCGGTGCCTCGCGGATCAGCGCGGTGGTGATGAAAAACGTGAGGGGCTCGGGAAGGCCCCGCAGCAAGGGATAGTAGTAATACTGGGAATACAGGCCGTCGTCGAAGGTGAGTCGATACCGGTCCAGGGGCAGATCGAAGTATTCCCTTCTGACGTCATGAATCATCAACACGTCCATGGCGACAGCTCCCGAGACGGCGGCGGCCGGTTCATGGCAGCACCACGGCATTGAGCCTGTCCAGCGAGAGCCGGCCGGCGGCGGCGGCTACCCAGTACAGCCGGTACGATTGCGAGCCGATCTCGTCGGCCGCCAGCGGCCCTCGGTCGCACAGGCCGTGGGCCAGGCATTTGATGACCCCCCCGTGGGTGACCACCAGGATCGAGTCCCCCGGGTGTCGGCCGGCGGCTTCCAGCAGCGCCTGGCGGCATCGCGCCAGCTGGCTGCGGCGGGATTCGCCCTCCGGCGGCTGGAAGTCCCAGCCGGCCCGTTCCTGGAGCGCCAGCCGTTCGCCCTCCTCCTGCCGGAGCTGGGTCACGGTCTTGGTCGTCCAGCACCCCCAGTCCAGCTCCCGCAGCCGGGAATCCACCTCCATCGGCACCTGCAGGCGGGTGTTGATCCGGCCGGCGGTTGCCACCGCTCGACCGATGTCGCTCGCCAGGATGCGGTCCCAGTGGAAGCTGCGCAGCGACAGCCCCCAGCGGTCCGCCATCATCTCGCCTTCCGGTGTCAGGGGCGAGTCCTGGTGGCCCTGGATGCGCTTTTCGCGGTTCCAAACCGTCTCGGCGTGGCGGATCACTCCGAAGGTCGTGACGGCTGTCGTGCGCTGCGGATCCGGGTCGAGGGAACGGTTCACGGGTCGATTGCCCCTTCCGAACAGGGGGTTGCTTTCCAGCGCTTCAGCACGGCCGGCGACTCCCTTGCTGTCTCTGCACGATCTGCTGCAATTGCCTCTCCATTTGACCGTAATTCGTGTCGAGATCGTGAAACTCCCGAACATAGGCCTTGGCGTTTTCCCCCCATTGCCGCCGGAGGTCAGGGTCTGTTATCAGGCGGTCGATCGCCTCTGCAAAGCGCGGGCCGTCGAACAGCGGCACGAGCCGGCCGGTTCGGCCGTTTTGAATCGCCTCCGGGGTGCCGGCGTTGTCGAACGCCACCACCGGCAGGCCGCAGGACTGGGCCTCCAGATAGACCATCCCGAGGGACTCCTGGATGCCGGGGAACACAAAGAGGTCGGCGGCGCTGTAATACCGGAAAAGCTCCGACCGGGGCACCTGGCCTGCAAAACGAATTCGTCCCGGGGCCGCCGTCTCGGCGAGCTTCATGAGCCCTCTCCGCTCCTTGCCGTCGCCGACAATGACGAGCGAAAACCGCCGCCCGCGCCCCAGCAGCTCGCCGCAGGTGCGGATGACCCATGCGAGGCCCTCGGTCTTGACGCCCGGCCGGAACATGGCCACCGAGAGCACCACGGGGTCGTCGCCGGCGTCCCACTCGCGCCGCAGCTGCGCGCGGGCGTCCGGGTTGAAGCTGAATTCGGCGGGGCGAAGGCCCGGCGCCACATACGTGATGCGCTCCTCAGGGATCAGCCGCTTGAGGTTGCGAAGATCGACCGCCTTGTTGGTGAACACGTGCCGGGCGGCCAGAAGCGTCCTGCGGTTGAGGAGAAAACCAGGAAGGGTTTTCAGGTCGCGCCGGCGTTTCGTGGAAAAAATCCCCTGGAACAGGACGTACGGCACTCTCATCCGGCGGGCGGCGGCCGGCCCCAGCAGGTCCGGCGCCTTGTAGTAGGAATGGTAGCTGAACCAGAGATCGCAGGGGTTCGCCTTGAACCGCCGCACCACCTGCCGGCGTTCCCACAGCAGCCGGGGCCAGAGCCAGGGTTTCCAGAAAATCCACCGGCAGCGCAGGGAGCTCGCCGGCACCAGCTCGTGGCCATGGGCGGCCAGAAACCCGAAGATGCCGGTGGCCGTCACCAAGTCTCCGGAGGGCGATTTGTGGCCGAGCGGTTTGAAGGGCGCATAGAAGCAGATGTTCATGACCGGGATGATGGGAACCTGCCGGCCGCCGGCGGGAACGCGGGCGCCAGCGGTCGCGTCCTTTCCTCAGAAGTGGGGGAACCCGCTCTTCAGGAGCCAGGCCTCCTTGTCGCTGTCGAACTCCCACACCTGGTGGTCCTGCAGCGTTTTGATCCGGGGGTCGTTCGCCAGGAAGTAGGAAATGTCCACGACCTGGAGCACCCGGCGCTTGCCCTCGGCATAGACCATCTCCTTGACCTCATAGTCCGTGACGCGCACGTTCTTGGGAAGGGGGGCCTTTGCCCCGGATTCAGCCAGCGCCAGATAGGACCTGGCGGTTTCGAAGTCGGACCAACGGATCAGTCTGCCGTAGCGTTTGGCACTGTCCTCAAAGACCTCTTCACGGCGGAAGTCGAAAACCGATGCGCACCCGGCGAACAGGATCCCGCACACGAAAATGGCCCAGACCGCTCGTTTCATGAAAACTCGCTCCCATTTCGGTTGATGATAAAAATCAGTTTATCCCATTATCTTTGAATCGCCATATATAGCTATTATTGGACCGGCAATGGATATGCCCACCCGCGTCCGGGCGCAGGCGGATAGGGGTGCCGGAAATTGGCGTGAGCCATTGCCGAAGGAATGGCTGGCGACAGGCCGCGGGTTGCGCTCCGGACGTTGACGGAAGCCGGACGATGATTTAAGACTGCGACACGTAGCTATTCCAGTTTTGAACAACCCATTTACAGGCCCGCGGGGTGCCGGCACTGCCCCGTGAACCGGAGGACCTATGGCTCCAGTGTCCGTCGAAGACCTGCGTCGGTTTGCGGAGGAACACGTGGCGGCCGAGCCCGGCCGTTCGGGAGTGCATGGCTGGTGGCGCGCCCCGCTGCTGGCGGCAGCCCCTGTCGATGAGCGCTTCGAAATGCTCGCGCGCATCGCGGCCGACGACCACCTGCACCCGCGCGACCTGCTGCCGTCCGCCCGATCGGTGATCGTCTTTTTCATACCGTTCAAAAAAGAGCTCGCACGCGAAAACCAGAAGGGCGGCAGGCCCTGCCGCAACTGGGGCCTTGCCTACGTGCACACCAACGATCTGATCAACCGCCTGGGCCAGGCGCTGGGGACGCTGCTGGAGGAGCAGGGTTTCCGGTGCGGGCTGACGCCGGCCACCCACAACTTCAACGAAGACAAGCTGATGGCCCGCTGGTCCCACAAGCACCTGGGCCATCTCGTCGACCTGGGCCGCTTCGGAACCCACCACATGCTGATCACGCCGGCCGGCTGCACCGGCCGGCTGGGGAGCCTGGTGACCGAAGCCGAGCTCGGCGACCACCCGCTGATCGAAACCCGTGAGGCCTGCCTGCTCAAGGCCGGCAAGGCGTGCGGCCTGTGCGTCGCCGCCTGCCCGGTGGATGCCCTCAAGACCAACGGCTTCGAACGCCGCCGTTGCTGGGACCGGCTCACGCACAACCGCGCCGGCCTTGAGTATTTTTCGGACCTGCCGGAAAGCACCCACGTCTGCGGCAAATGTGCGGCCATGATGCCCTGCAGCTTCGGAAACCCCGTGGCGCGGTTGGCGTCGGCCCGCCGCTGAAACGCGCGCCGGGATTCACGTCCGCACGGGCTCTCCGTATTCGAATATCCCGTTGTCGATGACGACGCTCCCGTCGGAATCCCTCACGACCCGCCAGAGCGCCCGGCCCTCGCCGGCAACCCAGATCAGCGTTTTGATCGCCGTCCCGGGATAGAGCGGTCGCTTGAACCGGCAGCCGATGCGCCGCACTTTTTCCGGAGCCCCCGGGCATTGCCGGGAAACGAGGGCACGGCAGGCGAAGCCCATGGTGCACAAACCGTGCATGATCGGTCGTTCGAAGCCTGCTGCTCGCGCGAAATCAGGATCGACGTGGAGCGGGAACGTGTCGCCGGACAGCCGATATATCAACGGCTGATCCTGGGCGGGCACTGCCCGCACTTCGCCGTCCGCCGCCCGGTCTGGAAACCGCGGGGCTTGATTCGGAGCGTCTTCTCCGCCGAACCCGCCGTCCAGGCGCGCAAACATTGCCGCACGCGTGCTGAAGAGCCTCCGGCCGTTGGAGTGCCGAGTTTCGAACTCGGTGACCACGAGCGCCCCCTTTCCCCGGCCCTTGTCGTAGTAATGGACATTGGCGCCTTCGGTGATCAGGGTTCCCTGGGACGGGATGGGATGATGGAACACCATCTCGTGCTCGCCATGGACAACCCCGGCGGCGTTGAGATTGCTCAACGCCGCCAGATGCCAGACGACCTCGAAGGTCATCGCCGCCCCGAAGGTCGGGATCACCCTGAGGTGTTTCTCATAGCAGTAGTCAAGCTCGTCGAAGCCGGCCCCAACGCCCAGGGCATACTGAGCGAGGTCCTTCCAGTCGTAGGGCCGCCTGAAAGGGCCGATTTTCTTGCCGACGGCATCCAGGTTCAAGGCCATGATGACGATCCTTGCAGGGGCGGAAGCCGGTGATCGGATCCCCCCGGGAGCCGGCGACCCGGGATGACCCGCAGGAGGTGAGGTCTAAGGTCGATGCCTCTGTTCGCCATCCGACTCCGGCCGCTGCAGCCTTGAATCGATGCGGTGCAGCAGCTGCTTGATGTCCCTCAAATGGGCGATGACGGTGTCGGAGTCGCCGGCCGGCGCGTGCGGGTTGGCCGATGGGCCGCCGATGCTGCGGGTGATCTCGTCCAGCCGCACCCCCAGCGTGACGATAAAATACAGCAGCAGCACGAACCCGAGGTGCCGCTCCCCCCAGCCCAGGACCCGCCACCCCAGAATGATCACCGCCAGAAAGATCAGGCTGGTGACGGTGTAGGGGTGTTTTGAACACCATTGAGCGAACGAATTTTTCATGAAGCGTGTTTACCCCTCGTTGTTCTGCCGGGTCCACAGGAACCTCCCCGCGGCAACGCCGCGGGGAATTAGACTCTTCCAACAGAGATTGAATAAAAAAACCCGCAGTGGGGCGCCGGACGAAACCCGGGAACTGAGTCTCCGGCCGCCGCGCTGCTACTTGGCTGCGCCCCGATCCTCGTCCCGCAACAGCCGTCGCAGCACCTTGCCGACGCTGGACATCGGCAGCGAATCCCGGAATTCGATGCTTTTGGGCCGCTTGTAGCCGGCCATGTTGTCCTTGCAGAAGGCCATGATCTCCTCCACCGTGGCCGTTTCACCGGGTTTGAGCTGGATGAAGGCCTTTACCGCCTCGCCGCTCTTGGCGTCCGGCACGCCCACCACCGCCGCGATGGCCACCTTGGGGTGCTGGAAGAGAATGTCTTCCACGTCCCGCGGGTAAACGTTGAAGCCGCCCACGAGCACCATGTCCTTCTTGCGATCCGTTATGAGGACGTAGCCTTCCTCGTCGATGTGCCCGATGTCACCCGTCAGAAAATAGCGCTGGCCCTCGATCGCTCGGAAGGCTCTTTCGTCCTCCTCGGGCCGGTTCCAGTAGCCTTTCATCACCTGGGGACCGCAAATGGCGATCTCGCCGTCCTGCCCCCGGGGCAACTCCTGCAAACCCGACGCCACGTCCAGCACCTTGATGTTGGTGCCCGGAAGCGGGAAGCCGATGCTGCCGATCTTGCGCTGGCGGGTGTTGGTGGGGTTGGCGGTGGCCACCGGCGCGGTTTCGCTCAGGCCGTAGCCTTCGAAAATGACGGCGCCCGTCTTCTCCTCGAATCGCCGGCAGACCTCCGGCGGCAGCGGGGCGCCCCCTGAAAAACAGCCGATGAGCGAGGTGAGGTCGAACTTTTCCAGATGGGAATGATTCGTGAAAGCCATGAAAATGGTCGGCACCGCCGGCATGAGCGTAGGACGGTGCTTCTGGACGATTTTGAGCACCTCGGTGAACGGCGGGTTGCCGGCCCTGGGGTCGGGAACACAGATCAGCCGGCTGGCGCTGGCGCAGGAGGAAAGCATGGCGCAGGTCATCCCGAAGCTGTGATACCAGGGCAGGACCCCGAGATAGGTGTGAAAGGCCCTGCGCTGCGTCTCGGGTTTTGCGCCCGGTTCGTGCACGAGCTGCATCCACTGGTTGATGCCGGCGAGGTCGTAGGTGAAATTGGTGTGGGTCAGACACGCGCCCTTGGGAATCCCCGTGGTGCCGCCCGTGTAAAGAATGAGCGCCAGGTCCGTCGAGGGGCGGATGTCGACCGTGGGAGGTTCGGGTTTGGCCGCCGCGAGCACATCGTCGAAGAACAAGTGGTTGGGCAGGTAGGACTCTGCCTGGGGGATCTTCCCCAAAAGGCCGCCGATGATCCCTTTCAGTTTGGGGAGGTAGGACTTGACCCCGCAGATCACCACTGTCTCGACGCCGGTTCCTTCGATGGCCTTGACGGTGGTCGGGTAGAACCCGGGGTGATCCATGCAGAAGACGGCCTTGGCGCCGCAGTCCTTGAGCTGGTGCTGGAGCTCCTGGGCCTTGTATAAAGGGTTGCAGGTGACCCCGACCGCTCCGGCTTTGAGGATGCCGAAGTAGATCGGCGGATAGTGCGGCAGGTTGGGCAGGAAGATGGCCACGCGATCGCCCTTGCGGATGCCGCGGCCGGCCAGGAAGTTGGCGATCCGGTCCGCGGCGTCCTTGACCTGGGCGTAGGTCCGCGAAGCATCGCTGAAAACGGTGTACACCCGGTCCGGGAACTCCTTGGCCGTGTCGTCCAGGATCGAAAAGAGAGGCTTGTCGTAACCGGTAATTTCGCGCGGGACGCCTTCCGGCCAATGGGGTGTGGGCCAAGCTTGCTGGGACATGTCAGCCTCCTTTTATGATGGGGGTGGGAAGAAGCAGATCCGACGAGAAAAGTTGAAGAAGTATAGAAGAACGGCCTCAGGGTGTCAAACACGAAAGCGGTTATTGCTCCGGCAAGTAGATATGCCAAATTCCATCATCTCACGCACCGGCGAAACACGGAGCGGCATTTTTACTCGCCGGCCCGACAAGAAACCGCTTTCAAAGGTAGGCGGAGAATTCGTCGTGGATCACCCGGTAGAGCTCTTCGCCGATGGCGATCCCCGCATCGATGAAACGGGGGCCGTAGGCCCTGCCGGTCGGGGTGCGGAAGGTGGCTCGGATGCGGGAGAGGCTCTCCATTCCGGCCGGGTAGTGCCTCACGAAGTCGCGCAGGGTCGGCCGCCGGAAGGCGACCATGGCCCACAGGGTGTCGGTGAAGTTGTCCGGCCCCCAGCGGAACTTGTCGGCATCGTACAGGCAGTCGGAGACCAGCGCCCCCTCCCGGGTGTTGACGCTGACCGTGGCCTTGAACGCTTCATGGTTTCGGATGGCGATGCAGATGTCCTCGATTTCATCGGCCCCCAGCGGGTATTCGGCGAGCAGGCCGGACCGCAAAGGACGCCCCCTGTTCGGCATGGTTGCGCTGCTTGCGCTGGATGTCGTGCAGCAGGCCGGCAAAATGCGCGACGCAGACCCGGCGTGCCAGATAATCGTTCGTGTAGCCTGCGGCCCCGCCCTCGATGTGGGTCAAGGCGCCCGCGTCCAGGGCGACTTTGGTGGCGTGCAGCATGCCGTGGCCGAAGTCGTCCTCCAGACGGTCCATCACTTGCTGCCGCAGCCGGACGACCAGCGGGTCGGTTGTCAAAAATCCTCCGCGAGACGTCCACCGCGCCGGCCTCATCGCGGTAAAAATCGACCGCCGGAAACCGGACAGCGATCCGGCACGCCCGCTCACGCAGCTGCGTGTAAAGGGACAGCGTATCGGCCATTGCAGGTTGGAAGAAAGGGGTGAACGGACGGACGTGCCGATTTCCGCAGAGTGAAACCGGCACGTCCGGGATTGATTATAGCGGAGAATGGGTCAGCTTTCAATCAGGCGGAAGGGTTTGCCGCAGACTTTCCAACTGCCGCCCTCCCGGACCAGCGTCAGGGTCTCTTCCACCGGATGGGTTTCGCCAAGGGAAAACCAACGGGCCACAAGCCCGAACACCGGGTTGATGGTGCGGCGGCGCTCGCCCTTGAACCTGACTTCGGCCGTGTCGACGTCCTTGAGGGTGGTCTGGGTCTGAATGTGGAAGATGCCCTGTTTCATATAGTTGAACTGGAAGCCCATGGCACGGGCTTCCTGGTCGACCCGCTGCAGATAGTTCGCCACCACGCCGTTCTCGGACGTCTGTGCCAGCTGCTTGCAGAGCCGGTCTGCCATGGAGGCGTCCAGCCAGAAATACGCCTCGGCGAATTCCACGGCGGCCTTCTCCGGGTTGTCGCGCTGATCGGCGACGGCCAGGACCACCTGGAGGATCAACCCCAACATGATAACCGAGGTGAACGTCAGGAATTTGCTGCCGCTGTCCATCGGGACCTTCCTCCTTTTAACCATTCATGGGATTCACCGGGGAAAACCTTGGATCGACGGGGCCTGCTGAACGCACCGCTCCGAAGGTTCATCACCGTTGGCGCTTAACATGATTTATGGGGCAAGACAAGATTTTTTTATGGATCCTGTCTCACCGCACCAGACAGGTTTGAACCCAAGGCTCCGCGATGCATTTCAGGCGATCCATTTCGGCAGGAGAGCAGCGCGGGGTCGAACGTGCTGAAAAATTCGGGATGCAGGAGGGTGGCCTCCTTGAAGGGCTGCAGGGCGTACCTGCGGCAGCCCTGGATGAGTCGCGCGATGCGTTCAACGGTGCCCGGGGTGACCAGGGGCTTTACGCAGGTGGTCCGGAATTCGTAGTCGAGAGCCGACGCCATCATCACGTGCATGCTCGCCAGCAGCATGGAGCGGTCGCAACGGCCGGCGACGCAGCCTTCATACCGCTCCGGGTCCGTCTTGATGTCCATGGCCACGTAATCCACCAGTCCCTCGCGAATGAGCCGTGTCAGCATCTGCGGCCGGCTTCCGTTGGTGTCCAGCTTGACGGAGTAGCCCAGGCGCTTGACCCGCGCGCAGAAATCCGGCAGGTCCGGATGCAGCGTGGGCTCGCCGCCGGAGATGACGACCCCGTCCAGGAACCCGCGCCGCTGATCGAGGAAAACGAACACGTCTTCCGCCGCCACCGCGGCCGGCCGCCGTGTAGGATCGCCGGCCAACTGCGGGTTGTGGCAATAGGGGCAGTCGAAGTTGCACCCCGCCAGGAAAACGACGCAGCTCACCTTGCCCGGATAGTCGATGAAGGAGTGTTTCTGAAGTCCCCCGATCCGCACGGCGCGTTCTCCTGTGGGTTTGTTTCGGATCAGGATGCGATCCGGATGTTCTTCCGGTCACCGAACTCGGCCTGCTTGCCGCTGTTCCACTGCTTCACCGGCCGCAGATACCCCACCACCCGGGAGTACACCTCGGTGGACTCGCTGCACCGTCGGCAAAGAGGCTGCTCCCCGTCCAGATAGCCGTGGGAGGGGCAGATGCTGAAGGTCGGGGTGAGGGTGAAGTAGGGCAACCGGTGCTGGGCGGCGATCTTGCGCACCAGCTTTCGTATGACGGCGGTGTCTTTCACCTGCTCGCCCAGGAAGATGTGCAGCACCGTGCCCCCGGTGTACTTGCACTGCAGCTCGTCCTGCAGCCTCAGGGTCTGGAACAGGTCGTCGGTGAAGCCGACCGGCAGCTGGCTGGAATTGGTGTAGTAGGGGGCGGCGGCCTGCCCGCGCACATCGGATTCATTGGCGCTGACGATGTCCGGAAACCGTTTTTTATCGAGCATGGCCAGCCGGTAGGAAGTGCCCTCGCCCGGGGTCGCTTCCAGGTTGAACAGCGTCCCGCCGTCCTGCTGGAGGCCGGCGATGGCCTCTCTCAGGAAATCCATCACCCGCAGCGCAAACTGCTGGCCCTCGGCGGTGGTGATGTCCTTGCCCAGGAAGTTCAGGCAGGCCTCGTTCATGCCGATGATGCCGATCGTTGAAAAGTGGTTCTTCCAGTAGATCCCGGAGGCCTTCTTGATCTCCCGCAGGTAGAACTTGGAGTAGGGGTACAGGTTTTTGTCGGTGAACTGCTCGAGGACTTTGCGCTTGATGATCAGGCTTTCGGCCGCCAGCCGCACCTGCCGGGTGAGACGGGCGAAGAAATCCGCCTCGCCGTCGCTCAAGTAGCCGATGCGCGGCAGGTTGAGGGTCACGACACCGATGGAGCCGGTGAGGGGGTTGGCGCCGAAAAGCCCGCCGCCGCGCTTGAGCAACTCCCGGTTGTCGAGCCGCAGCCGGCAGCACATGGAGCGGGCGTCCTCCGGCGACATGTCGGAGTTGATGAAATTGGAGAAATACGGGATCCCGTATTTTCCGGTCATGCGCCACAACGACTCGAGGTTGGGGTTGTCCCAGTCGAAATCCGCCGTGAGGTTGTAGGTCGGTATCGGAAAGGTGAAGACCCGCCCTTTGGCGTCTCCCTCCATCATGACCTCGGCAAACGCCCGGTTGACCAGGTCCATCTCGGCCTGGAACTCGCCGTAGGTCTCCGGCCGCTCCACGCCGCCGACCACCGCCGGCGCGTCCTTCAGGATGGACGGCGGGTGGAGGTCGAGCGTGATATTTGTAAATGGCGTTTGAAATCCTACCCGCGTCGGGATGTTGATGTTGAAGATGAACTCCTGCAGGGCCTGCTTGACCTCCGGATACTTGAGGCGGTCGTAGCGCACGAACGGGGCGAGCAGGGTGTCGAAGTTGGAAATGGCCTGGGCCCCGGCCGCCTCCCCCTGCAGGGTGTAAAAGAAGTTCACGATCTGGCCGAGGGCGCTGCGCAGGTGTTTGGGCGGCGAACTCTCCACTTTGCCTTCCACCCCCTTGAACCCCTGGCGCAGCAGGTCCATCAGGTCCCAGCCCACGCAGTAGACCGAGAGCAGGTTCAAGTCGTGGATGTGAAGATCGCCCTCCGTGTGGGCCTGGCGGACCTCGGGCGGGTAGATGCTGTTCAGCCAGTACTCGGAGGTCACCTCGGAGGAGATATAGTTGTTGAGCCCCTGCAGGGAATAGCTCATGTTGCTGTTTTCGCGGATTTTCCAGTCGAGCTTCTCGATGTAGTGGTTCACCAGGTCGACATTCGCCCGGGTGGTGATTTTGCGGATCTGGGCATGCTGTTCACGGTAAAGAATGTACGCCTTGGCCGTTTTGTAGGAGGGCGAGTCCAGCAGCACGCGCTCGACGATGTCCTGGATTTCCTCCACTTTCGGGGTGGGCCCCAGCCGCAGCTCATGCGCCAGGGTCAGGACCCGCAGCGTGAGTTTTTTGGCCTCACGCTCGCTGAACTCGCCGGTGGCGATGCCGGCCTTGGTGATGGCAGCGGTGATCTTTGACGAATCGAATTCTACGATCCTGCCGTCGCGTTTTTCAATTTGTTCGAACACGGGGGCTACTCCTGCGGATTTTCTGGTAAACTCGTTGCGGGCGGTATCCCATTCCATCAGTCCGGTCCCGGTATTCCAGTGCCATGGGGGAGGATTCCATCAAAATTTAAGTCGTTTTGGGCGAGGGTGTTCAGGTGAGGGCCGTTTTTAAGTTCTGAATGGATTTTATACAATATGTTGCGGGAAGTCAAGAAAATCGTTCAACATGTAGTGATGATTAATGATTTCAGCCTGGCGGCTGAAATCATTAATCATTGGGGTAAAATTATGTAATCGGCGATGGATGGATCCACCTCCTCACCGGCCGAAGCCTGGTAAATGGTGCGGTAAGGGACGCCGTTGCGCGTGAAGGCGCGCTCGGGGATGCCGTATTTGAATTGGATGTGGCCGTTGCCGGCGATGACCACCATGCGGCCGGCGCCGAGGTTGTTGGCGACGGATTCGGCCATCACCTCCTCCCACAGGCACTGGGTCAGGTAAAAATCCTCGAACGTAACGCCGGTTTTGAAATCGTGCATACCGAAAATCTTCTGGGCGAATTCCCGGTGGGCGAAGACCGTGGTATCGATCTGCGCCGGCAGGAACCCCTTCTCGAAGAGGGAGAGGTGCTCGATGCCGCCGACCCGGACCTTCGGGGGAATGTTGAAGGGCAGGTTCAAGGCCACGAGCCGGATGTGGGCGGATTTCACATACTGGAGGATGTCGCGGTAGAGCGCGAAATCGAATCGCCAGTTGGCGTACCAATGGGTACGGCGCAGGAAGGCGTCCTCATCGAGGCTGCCGGCCGACCATTGGTCCAACGCGTCCTGATAGGAACGGTCGAACATTTCCATGCCGACCGCCAGCCGTGCATCGTTGGCATGCAACGCCCGGATCACGCGCAACTGCACCGCGTGATGCGCCGCCAGGTTGTGCTTTTCCCCGACGTAGACGACCCGCACGGTTTGGAGGTCGGCCGTCATCTCATCCCAGGATACCGGCGCCCCGGTCCGGCCGGAGATGATGATTCCAGCCCCGGGCGCCGCCGCCGGCAGTTTGTCTTCATTCGACTTGAGCGGCATGACGCAGCCTCCCATTCCCCAGATCGCAAGCCCGGCCAGGCAGAGAGCCCCCAGCCGTCGAATGGCACAGCGAGCTCGTTTTATATTTGCTTGATTTTTACACATCGACCTAATAGGTATCGACCATTTTCCAACCAACGGAGGGCCGAGCCATTTACCTGAGACTGATCGATCGGCTGAAGCACCGCAAGCCGCCGATAATCCGCAGCCTCGACCCCGGCCGGAGCCTGGCCTCCAGGAGACCGACCTTCTGGCTGAACCATCCCGCGCTGGTCTACAGCCTGGTCCTGGCTGTACTCGGGGCCCTTTTCTATTGCGGCCTGATCGGGATCTCCGTCGCACGGGAGGCCGAAGCAGCCCTTCCCCACATCTGGGTTCCCCGCCTGTTGGTGATCGTGAGCGGGTTTCTGATCGCAACCACCCTCTACCGGATCATCCGCCGGATCTCCCGTTGACAAGCGTCGTCCCGGCCCGGAGCCTCTCGGCGGCGGCCCGCCCAACTAGAGAGACCCTATCACTGCATCCGCCTATTTACCGGCAGGGGCCGTCATGACCACATTTAAAATTTTCATCAGCTGGTCGGCTGGAATGAAACCGGGCCGGTGGCCGATCACCTCCCCGGATTCGGCGAGAAACCATAGATCCGGCAACCCCTTGACCCGGAACAGGGCGGCGGCGGCCGTTTCACGCTCCGAATCCACCCGGATGGGGATGAAGTTGCGGTTGAGGGCGGCGATCACCGCAGGATCCTTGAAGGTGGTGCGATCCATTTCTGCGCAGTAGGTGCACCATTCCGCATGGAAATAGAGAAACACCTTCTTTTTTTCGAACTTGCCGCGTGCCAGGCCGCTCTCGTAGGTGTGCCAGTCGATTTTTTCGGCGGCAGCCAGGACGCTCTGGGAACCGCCGGCCAGCAGGGCCAACAACAGGATCAATATCTTCACCCTCTTCATCCGGCACGAATCTCCATACGGTATGGTTGCAGTTCATCGGTAGTGTAACACCGCGGAGCCATTGTGGCAAACGCTGCAGGTGACCTGGTGCTTTTTCTTCAATAACATGTTAGCATGGCTGACAAACTTCGAGGGATCAAACGATGCACCTCCTCAATGGATTCTCTCCCATCGCCCGGGCCGTGATCGTTGCGGCGGCCATCGCCGTTACGGTCGTCGTTTTGCAGTCGGCGGCATCGATTGTTGCGCCGGTGCTTCTCGCCGCATTCATTGCGGTCATCCTCACGCCCCCCTTGCGCTGGTTGCGGCGCAAACGCGTGCCGCAATGGATCTCCTTGCCGCTGATCGTGATCCTGCTCCTTGAGGCTGGCAGTATTCTGGGGTTGGTGTTTACCGGACAGTTGGAGGGATTCCGCGAGAGCTTGCCCGGTTATCGGGAGCGTCTGACCTTGCTGAGGGATCAATTCGGCCTCTGGCTGGAAGAGACCGGCGTGGAAATGGCCCGCGAAGCCGTCAAAGACATCATCGACCCGAACGTAGCGGTCGACCTGGTGCGGGTGGTCCTATCCAACATGCGAAGCACCTTCGGCACCGGGCTACTGGTCCTGCTGTCCACCGTCTTCATGCTGCTCGAAGCCCCCGGCCTTCAAACCAAGTTGAGGAAGGCCTTCCACCTTCAGGAGGAGGCCGAGCTCAGGCTCCAGCGGTTATTCAGCTCCATCAATCACTACATGGTGATCAAAAGTATCGCCAGTCTGGCTACCGCGCTCTGTATATGGGGCTGGCTGTGGATGCTTGCGATAGACTACGCCGCCCTGTGGGCCATCCTGGCCTTTTTGCTGAACTTCATACCATTTATCGGCGGCCTTCTGATGGCGGTCCCGGCGCTGCTGTTGGCGCTCGTGCAGGCCGACCTGCAGGTAACACTGATCGTCGCTTTAGGCTACCTCATCGTCAATACGGTGATCGGCAGCATCCTTGAGCCCCGAATCATGGGCCGCGGGCTCGGCATCTCAACGCTGGTGGTGTTCCTTTCCCTTCTATTCTGGGGCTGGGTGCTGGGGACCGTGGGTGTGTTCCTATCGGTACCCCTTACCATGGTGCTCTTGATTGCACTGGACTCGCGCCCCCAGACCCGCCCATTTGCCATCCTGCTCGGCCCGGAGGTGGCCGAAACGGCCGCACCGGAAAAGGAAACCCCGAAGAGTACAACCCGGGGTTAAACCATCATGTTGCCTTATTCGTATTTGAAAAATCGGTAGGCACCCCGTTGCAATGCAGCAAAAAGGCCTGCGGAACTGCTCCGCAGGCCTTTTCCCGATTTGGTAAATTTTATAAGGAGCTCGCCATCGGGTGCCGGGAGCGCCCCTATCGTCTTCTAATTGTTGTTGGCATCGGCGAAATACTTGATCATCATTTCACCGAGCTCCTTGGAACGCAGGGTGGCCGCCTCGACGGCGTTGATCAGGGTGGTGCGCAGCCCGCCCTTCTCAAGGGTGTGAATGCCGGCGATGGCCGTGCCCCCCGGCGAGGTCACGCGGTCCTTCAACTGGCCGGGGTGCTCGCCGGTTTCCATGAGCATCTTGGCCGCCCCCATGACGGTCTGGGCAGCAAGGAACTGGGAATCCTTCCGGGACAACCCCATTTTCACCCCGGCGTCGGCCAGCGCATCGACAATGATGAAGATGTAGGCCGGCCCGCTGCCGCTCAGCCCGGTGATGGCGTCCATCAGGTAGTTCTCGCGCAGGAAGACGGCCTTGCCCACGGAGTTGAAGATCGCCATCGCCAGCTCGACGTCTTCCTTCTTGGCATGCTTGCCGGCCGACAGCGCCGTCGCGGACTCCTTGACCGAGGCGGCGATGTTGGGCATGACCCGGATCAGGCGCAGCTCCTTGTGCAGCAGGGACTCGATCGCCCGCAGCGGGACGCCGGCCGCGATGGAGATGATGAGCTTGGACATGTCCAATTGATCCGCGGTTTCCTTCAGCACCTCCGCCATGAGCTGCGGTTTCACCGCGTAAATGACGACTTCCGACTGCGCGACGGCCTCCACGTTGCTCGGGGTGGTGCGGATCCCGTAGCGGGCGCTCAGCTCCTCCAGCCGCTCCTCGCGGACGTCGGTGCAGATGATGTTCGCCGGCCGGGCCGCGCCGGATTGCACCAGGCCGCTCACCAGGGCCTCGCCCATGTTGCCGCACCCCAGAAAACACAGCTTCTTGTCGATCAACCGGTCCACAGCTACCTCCTTTAGTGGCTTTTAAAGTCGAATCGAATTCTTATGGACTCGTCCGCCGATAGTCAAGCACTATATCCGCGGCGGCCGACGTTTGCGCTTGACAGGGGGACCGCTCGAAGGTATAAATGGTCTAACCATTACAACCCTACTGCGACGGATACCCTGCCATGTTTCAGACCGCCAAACCCACCAAGGTCTTCCAGGAAGTGGTGGCCCAGATCGAGGAGGCCATCCTCGCCGGCCGCATCGAAACCGGCCAGACCCTGCCGTCCGAGCGGGACCTGAAAGAGATGTTTCAGATCAGCCGCGGGACCCTGCGTGAAGCCCTGCGGGTGCTGGAACAGAAGGGGCTGATCGAAATCCGCCTGGGGGTCGGCGGCGGCTCCGTGGTCCGGGCCATGGATGCCGGAGGCGTCAGTGAAAGCCTGGGGCTGCTCATCCGCTCGCAGAAAGTCTCGTTGAGCCACCTGGCCGAATTCCGCGAAGGGATGGAGGGCAGCATTGCCGCGCAGGCGGCCGAGCGGCGCTCCGCTTCCGATATCCGGAAACTGAAAGGCCTGCTGGAGGTCGCCCGTGCCTGTGTGCGGGCCGGTCGAAAACGACGCGATGAATTCCTCGAGGTGGACAAGCAGATCCACATGACCATCGCCGCCACCACCCAGAACCCGATTTACCAAAGCGTCCTCACCTCCATTCACGACAACATCCACCGCTATTACGACCGCTTTCTGTCGATGGATGACCCGGAACTCCAGGAAAACTTCCGCGACCTGTGCGGCCTGGTCGATGCGATCGACGACCGGGGCGACCGATGACGCCCGGCGGCTGGCCCGCGAACACGTCCGGCGTTTCAACGGCTACATGCAACGCCGCGCACAAGGGGAACCGGCCGGTGCGACCGCTTCCTCCCGCCGCAAGACCTCTGCGCCGAAAGGGGGACCTCTGCGAAAAAGATGAAGTCCATGCGTATCCGCAAACATCCCATTTTGACGATTCCCGAAAAAGACGCGATCCCCTTCACCTGGAACGCTGCCCCCCTGTCCGGGTTCGACGGCGAAATGATCTCCTCGGCCCTGATCGCCAACGGCGTCCACATCTTCGGCCACCACGCGAAGGACGGCAGCCCCCAGGGCATCTTCTGCGCCAACGGCCAGTGCTCCCAGTGTCTGGTCATCGCCGACGGGCGGCCCGTGAAGGCCTGCATGACGCCGCTGCGGGCCGGGATGGCGGTCCAAAGCGTGGAGGGCCTGCCCCGGCTGCCCGCGGAAGACGTGCCGCCGCAGGCGGCGCCGGTCGAGGCCGTCACACCCGATGTGCTCATCGTCGGCGGCGGCCCGGCCGGCCTGTCGGCGGCGATCGAGCTCGGCAAGCTCGGCGTGCGCACCCTGGTAGTCGACGACAAGGACCGCCTGGGCGGCAAGCTCGTGCTGCAGACCCACAAGTTTTTCGGGTCGGTGGAGGACTCCTACGCCGGAACGCGCGGCTTTGAGATCGGCAACATCCTCGCCGCGGAGATCGCCCGGCACCCCTCGGTGGAGGTCTGGCTCAACACCACCGCCGTGGCCGTGTTCGCGGACCGGATCGTCGGCGTGGTGCGCGACGGCCGCTACATCACCGTCAAACCGGCGAAGCTCATGGCGGCCACCGGTGCGCGCGAGAAAATGCTCTCCTTCCCGGGCAACACGCTTCCCGGTGTCTACGGGGCCGGGGCCTTCCAGACCCTGGTCAACCGCGACCGGGTCAAGTCCTCCGAGCGGGTGCTGATCGTCGGCGGCGGCAACGTGGGGCTGATCGCCGGCTACCACGCCATCCAGGCCGGCATCGAGGTAATCGCCCTGATCGAAGCCCTGCCCCAGGTCGGCGGCTACAAGGTCCACGCCGACAAGCTGATGCGCCTCGGGGTGCCCATCTTCACCCGCCACACCATCGTCTGCGCGACCGGCGCGGACCGCGTGGCGTCGGCCACCATCGCCGAGCTCGACGACCGGTGGAACGTGAAACCCGGTACCGAAAAGACCTTCGCCGTGGACACGGTGCTCATCGCCGTCGGCCTGGCGGAGGTGAACGAGTTTTACCTCAAGGCCAAGCAGTTCGGCATGGACGTCTTTCACGCCGGCGATGCCCAGGAAATCGCCGAAGCCTCAGCCGCCATGTTCACGGGCAAGATCGAGGGCCTGAGGATCGCCCGGTCTTTAGGGGCATACACCGGAGAGGTCCCGAAGGAGTGGGAGGACAAGGCAACGGTGCTCAAGTCACGGCCCGGCAGCGTGGTTCGCCGCGAGCCGCCCCCCAAGGAGGAGGGCGTTTTCCCGGTCTTCCACTGCTACCAGGAGGTGCCCTGCAACCCGTGCACCTCGGTCTGCCCGCAGCACGCGATTCACACCGAAAACGACACGATCACGGGCCTGCCCTATTTCACCGACAGCGAGACCTGCACCGGCTGCGCCAGCTGTGTGGCGGTCTGCCCGGGGCTTTCGGTCACGCTGGTCGACTACCGCAAGGATCCCGAGCACCCGCTGGTCATCCTGCCTTACGAGGTCTGGCGCGAAAAGGTGGCGGTCGGCCAGAAGGTGCCGGTCACCGACGTGGACGGCGCCATCCTGGGCTATTACGCGGTGGAGAAGGTCAAGACCCGCAAGAAATACCCCGGCACCCTCATGGTCCACATCCGGGTCGACCGGCCGGTGGCCAAGCGCGCCGTCGGCATCTGGGTGCAGGAGCGTCCGATCGACCCCATGGCCGTTTACGAGAAGGCCCCGCCGCCGGACGAGGCCATCGTCTGCCGCTGCGAGCGCATCGCCGCGGGCGAGATCCGGGCCGCCATCCGCGCGGGTGTCCGGGACCTGAACCAGCTCAAAGCCCTCACGCGCGCCGGCATGGGGGCCTGCGGCTCCAAGACCTGCCGGCCCATGATCTGGCGCATGTTCAAGGAGGAGGGGGTCGATCTGGGAACCGTCACCGACCGGGTGGACCGTCCGCTCTTCGTGGAAGTGCCCATCGGCGCCTTCGCCGGCATCCCGGAGGGGCCCCATGAATAAAACCTACGATGCGATCGTTGTGGGCGCCGGCTCGGTCGGGATGCCGACCGCCATGGCCCTGGGCGAAAAGGGGCTGCGCACCCTCGTCATCGACCTGCACCCGTCCCCGGGGCAGGGCGAGAACAAGCACGCCATCGGCGGGGTGCGGGCGACGCATTCGGCTCCCGGCAAGATTTTGACCTGCCTGCGCTCGCTGCAAATCCTGTCTGCCTGGAAGCAGGTGCACGGGGACGACATCGAGTGGCTGCAGGGCGGCTACCTGTATCCGGTCTACCGGCAGGCCGATGCGGACATGCTGAGGAACCTGCTGCCGCTGCAGAAATCCTACGGCCTGAAGATCGATTTCGCAGGGCCGCAGGAGGTCGGCGCCATCGTCCCCGGGATCAACGCCGACGGGCTTCTCGGCGGCACCTTTGCCCCGGAGGACGGCACCATGTCCCCATTGCTGGTGGCCAACGCTTATTATCGCCACGCCGTGCGCCGGGGGGTCGAGTTCCGGTTCAAGGAGAGGATCACCCGTGTTCTCGTGGACGGCGGCCGCGCCGTCGGAGTTGAAACCGACCGCGGCCGGCACCAGGCCCCGGTGGTGGTGGACGCGGCCGGCCCGCTGTCGGCGCCCTTGTGTGAAACGGCAGGGATCCGCATCCCCGTGGTCCCGGACTGCCACGAGGCCGCCATCACCGAGCCCGTGCAGCCTTTCTTCCAGAGCATGGTGGTGGACGTCCGGCCGGCGCCGGGATCCAAGAACTTCTACTTCTACCAGAACCTTCACGGCCAGGTCGTTTTCTGCATCACGCCGGACCCGCCCATCGTCGGGACCGACAAACGCGAGACCTCGGCCTTCCTGCCCCAGATCTGCACCCGGCTGGTCCACCTGCTGCCGCGCTTGAAAAACCTGAGGGTCCGCCGGACCTGGCGCGGGCTTTACCCCATGACCCCGGACGGGTCGCCGATCGTGGGCTGGAACCGCGACATAGCCGGGCTCTTACATGCCACGGGCATGTGCGGGCAGGGGCTGATGCTCGGCACCGGCGTGGGCGAGCTCGTGGCGCGCATGGTCGCCCGCACCGGTACCGCCGACGACGACATCATCCTCGGGGAGTTTTCGCCGTATCGGGAGTTCAAGGGGATGGAGAAACTGAAATAAAATTGAAAAGGGTAGTTGGGTATCTCGGTCTTAGGTTGTTTGGCCAAACACCAAAACAACTGAACACCAAAACACCTCGCGCAACGAGCGACCAAAGGAGAACACCATGTCCGGTTACGAACTCAAACTCGAGAAGACCTTTCCATACCAGCGCGCCCCCATCGACCGGGGCTACGCCAACCAGACCCTCCACCTGAACCTGTCGAGCCTGGACATCGCCGCCCGGCCGGTCACGCCGCAAATGAAGGATCTTTTCATCGGCGGCAAGGGCTTCGACCTCTGGCTGCTCTGGAACGCCGTGAAACCGACGACGCGCTGGAACGACCCCGAAAACCCGGTGTGCATCGCCTGCGGCCCTCTCGGCGGGACCCCCGCCTACCCCGGCTCGGGAAAAAGCATCGCCGCGACCCTGTCGCCGCTCACCGGCTCGGTCATCGACTCCAACGTGGGCGGCTATTTCGGGCCCTATCTCAAGTTTTCGGGGTTCGATGCGCTGGAGATTCAGGGCGCCTCCGACCGCGACCTCGTCGTTTACGTGGACGGCATCGACCAGACGGTGCAGATCTTCGCCGCCACGGGGCTGCCGGAAGACGCCTACCACCTCTCCGAGGTGCTGACCGAGCACTTCGCCCAGGGCAAACCGCGCAACATCTCCGTGGTCTCGGCCGGCCCCGGCGCCAAAAACACCTACTTCGGCTGCCTCAACTTCAGCTGGTACGACCCCAAGCGCAAGCGCGCCCGCTACAAGCAGGCCGGCCGCGGTGGAGTGGGCACCGTCTTCGCCCACAAGCGCCTCAAGGCCCTCGTCGCCCGCTGGGACTCCGGCATATCCGTCGACACGAACCGCCCGGCGGACCGGGAGCGGCTCAAGAAGGTCGCCAAACTGCATGCGAAGGAAATCGTCGAGCTCGATCCCAAGCAGAACGAAATGGCCGTCATCGGCACCACCCACATCGTCACCATCATGAACGACCACGACCTGTTGCCGACCCACAACTTTCGTTTCGGGCAGCACCGGGAGGCCCCCAACCTCGGCCAGGCCGTGTTCCGGCGCCTGTTCGACCCCGGCTACGACGGCTGCTGGATGGGCTGCACCGTGGCCTGCTCCCACGGGGTTCGGGACTTCACGCCGCTGAGCGGACCCTACCGCGGCCGGAAGGTGTTCGTCGACGGACCCGAGTACGAGACCGTTGCGGGCTGCGGCTCGCTGCTCGGCATCTTCGATCCCCACACCGTGATCGAGTTGAATTTCTACTGCGATGCCTACGGCCTGGACACCATCTCGGTCGGGACGGCGACCGCCTTTGCCATGGAGTGCTTCGAGCTCGGCCTGATCAACACCCGGCACACCGGCGGTCTGGAGCTTTATTTCGGAAACCGCGCCGCCGCCCTCGAGATCGTACACCAGATGGCCCGCGGCGAGGGGTTCGGCAAGCTCGTCGGGCAGGGGGTGCGCCGGATGAAGGGCGTGTTCGCCAAGGAGTTCGGCGCCGACCCGAAAATCATGGCCGACATCGGCATGGAGTCCAAGGGGCTGGAGTTTTCCGAATACATGACCAAGGAGTCGCTCGCCCAGCAGGGCGGCTACGGTTTGGCCCTCAAGGGCCCCCAGCACGACGAGGCCTGGCTGATCTTCCTCGACATGGTGCACAACTTCATGCCGACCTTCGAGCAGAAGGCCGAGGCCCTGCACTGGTTCCCCATGTTCCGCACCTGGTTTTCACTCTGCGGCCTGTGCAAGCTGCCCTGGAACGACATCATCCCCGAGGACAACAAGAGCACCCCCGAGCCCGCCAAGGTGATGAAGCACGTCGCCTGGTACGCCGAGTACTTCAGCTCCGTCACGGGCCGGGAATCCGGGCCGGAGGATCTCATCCGCATGAGCGAAGCGGTGTACAACTTCCAGCGGGTTTTCAACCTGCGCATGGGCTTCGGCCGCCGGGAACACGATGCCCTTCCCTATCGGGCCGTCGGACCGGTGACCGAACTCGAGTACGAGTCCCGCGCCGAGCGCTACGACAAGCAACTCACGGACACCTGCAAGGTCGACATCGCCGGCAAGAGCACGGCGGAGAAGGTGGCGCTGCTGCGGAAGTTCCGCGAACAGCAGTATGAAACGCTCAAGGATGCGGTCTACAAACGCCGCGGCTGGACCCCCGAGGGCATCCCCACCCTCGCCACCGTCAAGCGCCTCGGCATCGATTTCCCGGAGGTGGTGGCCCTGCTCAAGGCCAACGGGGTGACGGCGTGATCCGGGTGGCCGGCAAGGAGCACCCCTGGCGCCGGGGAATGACGGTGGCGGACCTGCTGCGCGAGTCCGGCGACCCACAGGACTACCCCGTGGTCCGCATCAACGATCAGTACGTGTCCCGGCCGAACTTTGCCGAAACGGCCATTCCGGACAACGCCGAGGTCTTCCTGATCCCCATGATCGCCGGCGGTTGAACAGGTATTTGGGTGTTTGGGTATTTCGGTCTTTGGCGCTTTCTCAAACACCCGAACACCTATATACCTAAATACCCTCACCAAATTTGCAATCATCGGAAATCCATGGTATTTTTTTAGTGTACGATCGGATGTAGACCCATTGCCGCCCGTCGGAGTCTTCGCTTTTCTCCTCAAGTAAAAGCAGCCGCCGGCCGAAATAACCCTCAGCATGGCTGCATGGCCGCGAGGAGCATGGACGCGGCTCCCCGGGCGATCGCTGCGATCCGCCAGGTGCCCACCGGCGGGCCGGGCGGCAGCGGCCGGTCCATCCGTCGATCCGGTTTCACGACGCGAGGTGGGAAACGCCATGTTTATCGTCGGTAATTTTCTGATCGCGGTGGCCAAGATTCTGAGCTTGGCCCTGAACGCTTTTCTGTGGATCGTCATCGCCCGCGCGGTGCTCTCGTGGGTGAACCCCGATCCATACAACCCCATCGTCCGGTTCATTCACAACACGACGGAGCCGGTGCTTTACCAGATCCGCCGGCGGCTGCCGGTGGTCTTTGGCGGGGTCGACCTGGCGCCGGTCGTTGTCATCATGGCGATCATGTTTCTGGAGCATTTTGCCGTGGCGAGCCTCTATGAAATCGCCACCGGCATGCGATAGCCAGCCACAGAGGAGAGTCCGTTATGGCGCTCACGCCCCTTGACATCCAGCAGCAACGCTTCCGGACCGGTTTCCGCGGGTACGACGCCAAAGAGGTCGAAGCGTTTCTCGAGCAGGCGGCCAACGCCTGCGAAGATCTGCAGCGCGAAAACCTTCGCCTCATCGACGAGGTGAAAAAGATGCAGGGCGAGAAAGGGGAGTACCAGCGGCGCGAGGGCACCTTCAAGCGCGCCCTGCTGCACTCCCAGAAGGTCCTGGATCAAATGCAGGAAAACGCACGCCGGCAGGCGGACGTCATCGTGGCCGAGGCTCAGACCAAGGCCGACAAGCTGCTGCAGCATGCCCAGAACCGGATGGCCCAGCTTCAAGAAGCCATCGCCGACCTGAAGCGGCAGCGAGTGCAGGTCGAAGCGGAGATCACGTTCGTGATCGAGTCTCACCGCCGGCTGTTGGAGGCGGGGCGTGAAGCCACCCGGGAGCCTGACCAGCGGGACGAAAAGCTCAAAATCCTGAAATCATCCAAATAAGCCGCCGGCGGACGAAACCGTCGGGCGCAGGCGTTGCCCCCGCCGGGTTTACGGCCTGCCGCAACTGGAACTGAGAGAATTTCATGGCGAAAATCGACGCGTTTTTCAAGCTGATGCACGAGCAGGGCGCATCCGACCTGCACCTGGTGGCCGGGCAGCCCCCGGCGCTGCGCATCCGGGGCGAAGTGGAGCGGGTCAAATACAAGGTGCTGACGAGCGACGACCTGCGGGCCATGCTCTACGAGATCACCGCGGAGCACAAGATCAAGGTCTTCGAGGAAACGGGCGACGTCGATTTCGGCTACGAGATCCCCGGCCTGGCCCGCTACCGCGCGAACTACTTCATGCAAAAAAACGGGGTGGGCGCGGTGTTCCGGGAAATCCCCAACGCGATCATGACCGCCGAGCAGCTCGGCTTGCCGCCGGTGGTGTCCAAGCTGGCCATGCTGCCCCGCGGCCTGATTCTGGTGACCGGGCCCACCGGCAGCGGCAAATCCACGACCCTCGCCTCCGTGGTCGATGTGGCCAACCGCAACCGCAAGGACCACATCATCACCGTCGAGGACCCCATCGAATTCGTCCACCAGAGCCAGGGCTGCATCATCAATCAGCGCGAGGTCGGCCTTCACACCAAGAGCTTCTCCGCCGCCTTGAGAGGCGCGCTGCGCGAAGACCCGGACATCATTCTGGTCGGCGAAATGCGCGATCTCGAAACGATCTCGCTCGCGGTCGAGGCGGCCACCACCGGCCACCTCGTCTTTTCGACCCTGCACACCTCCAGCGCCTCCAAGACCGTCGACCGCGTGATCGAGGTCTTTCCGGCCCAGGAGCAGGGCCTGATCCGCTCGACCCTGGCCGACGGCTTGCGCGCGGTCATCTCTCAGGTGCTCTTCAAGCGCATCGACAAGATCGGACGGACGGTGGCGCTTGAAATCATGATCGCCACCCCCGGCGTGCGCAACCTGATCCGGGAGGGCAAGAGCCACCAGATCCCCTCCATGATCCAGACGGGGAAAAAATACGGCATGACGCTGCTGGACGACTCGATCATGGAGCTGTTCAAACGCGGGGTCATCAGCGCCGAGGACGCCTACGCCAAGTCCAACGACAAAGCGCGCTTCCGTCCGCTGCTGAGGGGCAACCCCGTCGATTTCACGGAGGCATGATTCCGCGTGATTCCGCATGGCGATGCGGAATCACATATAAAAAAACAACGGCTTGAAACGAGACGCACTCCGGCGTTCGCCGGTTTTGAAAAACCATCGGCCGGTAGCGTGAAAAGAGGGCGAAGTGAAAAAGCAGGAGATCGACCACATCCTGGTCAAGATGCTCGACTCGCACCGCGAGGTGTCGGACCTGAACTTTACGGTCGGCAAACCCATGCAGGTGGAGAGCGCCGGCGAACTCGTGCCGGTGGAAATCCGCAACAGCGCCAAGCCCCTTACCGCCTTCCAGACCGAGGTGGTCGCGCTGAACATGATCAACCAGGACCGCCGGCTGACCGAAGCCTTTCTCAAAACAGGCTCCTGCGACCTGTCCTACTCACTGCCCGGCAAGGCCCGCTTCCGGGTCAACATCTTTTCCCAGAGCGGCAACGTCTCCATCGTCTGCCGCAAGCTGGAGTCCAAGATCCCCACCGTCGAGGAACGCGGGCTGCCCAAGGCGATGTACCAGGTCGCCAAGGAAAAAAACGGGATCGTCTTCGTCACCGGCGCCACGGGCTCCGGCAAGACCACCACGCTGGCCGCGATCCTGGACGACATCAACGAGCGCCGCTCGGTGCACATCGTCACCCTCGAGGACCCGGTGGAGTACCAGCACCCCCACAAGAAGGGCACCTTCAACCAGCGGGAGCTCGGCATGGATTTCGACCACTATGCCGGCGGCCTGCGCGCCGCCCTGCGCCAGGCCCCCAAGGTCATCCTGGTGGGTGAAATGCGCGACCGCGAGACGGTCGAAATCGGCCTGAGCGCAGCGGAAACCGGCCACCTGGTGCTGACCACCCTGCACACCACCGATGCGGGGGCCACCATCAACCGCGTCCTCGGCATGTTCCCCAACGAGGACGAGCGGCAGATCCGCATCCGCCTGGCGGATTCCCTGCGGTGGATCGTCTGCCAGCGGCTGCTGCCCAAGGTGGGCGGGGGACGGGTCGCCACGTTTGAGATCCTGGGCACCAGTCTGCGGGTCAAAGACGCCATCCTCAACGGCGAGGCCGAGGGCAAAACGTTCTACGACATCATGGAGACCGGCAATGCCTTCGGGATGGTGACCTTCGACCAGCATCTGGTCTCGCTCTTCGAGCAGGGAATGATCACCCAGGAGACCGCCATGGCCTATGCCTCCCACCGCGGTGCGGTGGGGCGGGGCATCGACATGATCAAGAGCGCGCGCGGCGAGGCCACCACCGACATCGGCAAGCTGGAGATCGACAAGGCCTACACCAAAATGATCTGAACTCACGGCTCGAGGGCGGAACCCGCCTCCCGCCGCAGAAAACGGACATGCGCATGAACATCATCTGCACCAGCTGCAAGAGTCAATTCAAAATCGCCGACGACAAGATTCCGGCCGGGCGATCCGCATCTTTCCCGTGCCCGAAATGCCGCACCCGGATCACCGTCGGCACCGAACCCGCCGCGCCCGAGGGCAAGGTGTCCCTCAACGAGGTCGACACGAGCGGCTACAACCCGGCCGACCGGCCCTTCGATTTCGTCGAGGAGGAAGGCAAAACCGCCTTGGTGTGCGAGCAGCATCCGCTGCTCAAGAAACCGATCATCGAAAGCCTGGAACTGATGGAGTACCAGATCACGGTGGCGGAAAACGCGCGGGATGCCCTCAAACGCATGCGCTATCACGTCTATGACATCGTGGTGGTGGACGAGGATTTCGACACCGACAACCCGGAGGCGAACGGCGTCCTGATCTACCTCGAACGCCTGGGCATGTCCGTGCGCCGCAACATCTTCGTCGCCCTGGTCTCGAGCCGGCACCGCACCATGGACAACATGACGGCTTTCCTGAAAAGCGTCAACCTGATCGTCAACTCCAAAAACATCGACGACTTCCCCAAGATCTTGAGCCGCGGCCTCACCGATCACCTCACCTTCTACCGGGTGTTCCGTGAAAAGCTCAAGGAGACCGGCCGGGCCTGAATCGAATCAAGTGCCTATAGTGCCAATAATGGAAAGCAAGGCTGACCCTTCAGCTGTACCGCACCCCGCACGATTCATACCAGCACGCCGGTTTTTCGACGCAATAACTTGCCAGGCGGTTTTCCCTTCTGGTAACATCACCCCGGCATCCGGGTACGGCTTTCTTTGACCTTCAACTGGAGCTCTTTAATTTGAAACCACATATAAACACATTCGAAGACGGCGTTTACCAGATCACCCTCACCCCGCCGCTGGAGGGCTTTGCAGACTTTATCAGTGTCTGGCTGGTCAAGGGACCTCCGACGTTTCTGGTCGATGTCGGCCCCGCTTCAACCGCGGGTCAGCTCGCCCATGCCCTTGAAACGCTCGGCTGCTCCCGGCTGGACTACATCCTGCTCACCCATATCCATCTCGACCATGCCGGTGCCGTGGGCCAGATCGCCCGCCGCTTCGGAACCGCCAGGGTCGTCTGCCACGCGAAAGGCATTCCCCATCTGGTCGACCCGGCCAAGCTCTGGGAAGGCACGCGAAAGGTGCTGGGGCCGGTGGCCGACGGCTACGGCCCGCTCGAGCCGCTGCCGGCCGAGCGGTTTGTCGCCGCCCAGGGTTTCGCGGCCGACGGCATCGACGCCGTGATCACACCGGGGCACGCCGCGCATCACGTCAGCTATTTTTCACCGGCTGCGCTCTTTGCCGGGGAAGCCTGCGGCGTCCACTATGACTTGCCCGGAGGCCGAGACTACATGCGGCCGGCCACCCCGCCCACGTTTTTCATGAACACCGCCCTGGACAGCATCGATGCGCTCATCGCGCGCCGGCCGGGCCGAATGGTGGTGGGCCATTTCGGGATGAAGCCAAACGGCGCCGGCCTGCTGCGCCGGCACCGCGAACAGCTTCTCTTCTGGGAGCAGTGGATGTCCGCCCGCATCGGACAATATGCGGCGGATGCGGCGGTGCCATGCTGCGTGGATGGGCTTCTTGCGGAGGACCCGCTGCTGGGCGCGTTTGGTCTTTTCCCCCAGCCGGCGCAGGAGCGGGAACGGTATTTCCTGAAAAACAGCGTCAGCGGGTTTTTAGGTTGGCTGACCGCTCCAAAAGACTGAGCGGTCAGCCAACCTAAAAACCCATCATGCATTCAGAATTGCGTCCGCCACCTTGACCGTGGCAACGGTGGTCGCAACGTCGTGGACGCGCACGATGTGGGCGCCGTTGAGGACGGCGGCCGCCACGGCGGCCTGGGTGCCGGTTTCCACCACCGGCAGACTCGCGGGGATGTCCTTCGCACCGTCCGGTTTGACCAGGCGCCGAATAAACGACTTGCGGGAAGGGCCCACGAGGATGGGCAGGTCCAGGGCCGCAAACTCCTGCAGGCGCTGGATCAGCTGCAGGTTGTGCTCCGGGGTTTTGCCGAAACCGATTCCCGGGTCCACGATGAGTTTTTCGCGCGGGATGCCCCACCGCTCGGCCGCCGCCGCCGCCGCTTCTAAGAATCCCCGGATGTCGATCACCAGTTCGTCGTAGTGCGGGGCCACCTGCATGCTGCGCGGCTCCCCCCGCATGTGCATGAGGATCACCGGCACCCCGCATTCGGCGGCAACGCCGGCCAGGTCCGGATCGAAGCGCAGGGCGGAGATGTCGTTGATCATGGCGGCGCCCGCTTCGAGCGCCCGCCGCGCCACCGCGGCCTTGGTGGTGTCGACGCTGATCGGGATCCGGACGCGCGCCGCCAGCGCGGCGATCACCGGCACCACGCGCCGGATTTCCTCTTCGACCGCGACCGGCTCCGAAAAAGGCCGGGTCGACTCACCGCCGATGTCGATGATGTCCGCCCCTTCGGCGGCCATCCGCTCGCCCTGGGACACGGCCGCCGCAGCATCAAAAAAGCGCCCGCCGTCCGAAAACGAGTCGGGGGTCACATTCACCACGCCCATGACGCAGGTCCGGCGACCCAGGTCGAGCACATGCCGGTCCCAGGCCAGCCGGTAGGCGGTGCGGCCGGACATCAGGAGGCCAGCTCCGGCTTGGCCTCCTCCGGTGGGGGGGGGCCTGACGGGACGAGGGCGGTTCCTCGTCCTCCTCGATTTTTTTGGAAGGCAGCTGGATGCCGGGCCGCATACCGAAGATGATCGCATCCAGCTCTTTGCCCATGATGGTTTCCTTTTCGAGGAGTTCCGCGGACAGCTTGTGCAGGATATCCACGTTGTCCAGGAGGACCTTGCGGGCGCGCTCGTAGGAGCTTTTGATCAATCGGTTGATCTCGTCGTCTATTTTCTGGGCGGTGGCATCCGAATAATCGCGGTGCTGGACGATTTCCCGGCCGAGGAAGACATGCTCCTCGCCCTTGGAGTAGTTGAGCGGCCCGAGGGAGTCGCTCATGCCCCAGCGTCGCACCATCTGCTCGGCCAGGGCCGTGGCCTGCTTGATGTCGTTGGCGGCCCCGGTGCTGATGCGGTGAAAAATAATCTCCTCCGCCGCACGGCCGCCATAGGCCACCGACAGCTCGCTTTCCAACTGGTCGCGAAACTTGAAGTCGCGCTCCTCGGGCAGAAACCACGTGACCCCCGCCGCGCGGCCGCGGGGGATGATCGTGACCTTGTTGACGGCATCGGTCTCCGGCAGAAAGCGCGCCACCAGCGCGTGGCCGCCTTCGTGGTAGGCCGTCACCTTGCGGTCCTCCTCCTTGATCACTTTGGATTTGCGCTCAAGCCCCATGTAGACCTTGTCCTTGGCGTCTTCGAAATCCGGCATGCCCACCCGCTCCTTGCCGCGCTTGGCGGCCAGCAGGGCGGCCTCGTTCACCAGGTTCTCCAGATCGGCCCCTGAAAATCCGGGGGTCCCCTTGGCCAGGGTGAGCACGCTCACGTCCTGAGCGACGGGGGTCTTGCGCATGTGGACGTTCAGAATCATCTGGCGGCCCTTGATGTCCGGCAGCGACACCACCACCTGGCGGTCAAACCGGCCCGGCCGCAGCAGGGCCGGGTCGAGAACGTCGGGCCGGTTGGTGGCCGATATGAGAATCACGCCCTCGTTGGACTCGAAACCGTCCATCTCGACCAGCAGCTGGTTCAGAGTCTGCTCCCGTTCGTCGTGCCCGCCGCCCAACCCCGCACCGCGATGCCGGCCCACGGCGTCGATCTCGTCGATGAAGATGATGCACGGGGCGTTCTTCTTGCCCTGAACGAAAAGGTCCCGCACGCGGGAGGCGCCGACGCCGACGAACATCTCCACGAAGTCGGAGCCGCTGATGCTGAAGAAGGGAACCCCCGCCTCGCCCGCAATCGCCCGGGCGAGAAGCGTTTTCCCGGTTCCCGGGGGGCCCATCAGCAGGACCCCTTTGGGGATCCGGCCGCCCAGGCGGGTGAACTTTTTAGGGTCCTTGAGAAAATCGACGATTTCCTCGAGTTCTTCCTTGGCCTCGTCGATCCCGGCCACGTCGGCGAAGGTGACCTTCTCCGAGGTGTCCGTCATGAGGCGCGCCCGGCTCTTGCCGAAGGAAAGGGCCTTGCCGCCGCCGGACTGCATCTGGCGCATGAAAAAGACCCACACCCCGATCAGCACGAGCATGGGGAACCACGACACCAGCAGCGACATGTACCACGGCGACTCGGATTCCGGCTTGGCGATGATGATCACCCGTTTCTGCCGCAGCAGGCCCATCAGCTCGGGATCCGGCGGCGCATAGACCTTGAAGCGGGACCGGTTGACGTCGGTCACATAGAGTTCCTTCCCCTGGATGACGACCTCCGCCACCCGGTCTTCGTTCACCAGGGACAGGAACTGGGAATAATTGAGGGTCGATTCGCTCAGGTGCTGCTGGCTGAAGAGGTTGTAGAGCATGACCATCATCAGGGTGATGACCAGCCAGAGCGCCAGGTTTTTGTAGAACGGGTTCAACGCCGATTACCTCCTAATGGTGTCGCCGGGAAACAAACCGGCCTGAAAAGTTTGAGTATTCCGTATCTCATGAATAATTTCAAGTACCATTTGCTGCGGGGAGGGCTTCTTCCGGAAAGTTGGCACTCAGATATTTAAATTAATCACATCCCGTTGTTTAGCAAGCAATCGCTCGACCTTGAGCACGGCCCGGGTATGGTGGCCCACCCGTGCCTGCTGGTCGATCCGATAGCCGGACACCCAAAGGATGCGGCCGTCGCTGACGAGCAGCGGGCAGCACCGGCGCACGGCGGCCGGGACTTTGTGATCGCTGAAAAATTTTTTCAATTTCTGCGTCCCGCCGGCGCCGAGCGGCGCAAAGCGGTCGCCGGGCCGCCGGTTGCGGAAGGTGACGGGGAAATGAACGGCGTCCCGGTCCAGAAAGGCCGTCTGCGGCTGCGCCGCCTTCGGGTCTGTCACCGCGTCGCGGGGTACTTCGCTGAGCGAAATGCGATCGCCGGTCTCCCGGATGGTGAGCACGCCGCACCCCGAGAGCGTGTATTCGTAGTCGCCGGGGGGCTCTGTCTGCAGGGCGGGCATGCCGGTGGCCGCCCGCCGCTCAAAGACCAGTTCATCCTGCTCGATCCGCACGCGGACATCCCCCGGCAGGTGCAGGGGACCGGCCTCGCCGCGGCGCCGGGACAGGTGGATGATCTGCTCGACGTGAACAAAGGCGATGCGGCGAAGGTCCCCCTGCACGTGCCGAACGGCGGCGCGGACGATGCGGCGCGCGGCCGCGAGCGGCATTCGGCCGAAGTCGGCCGCGGCGAGCGTCAACCGTCCCGGGCCATGCCCCGTAGTCATGGCCGCCATGACGGGTCTCAGAAGTCCCTCGATCCAGTCTTCTTCGTCCGCCAGGACCTCGGCCGTCCGGCTGAGGATGGCGCGCACCCCCGGCCGGTAGTCGCTCTCCAGCAGAGGGAGCAGCCGATGCCGGATCCGGTTGCGCAGGATGGCGGTGTCGGTGTTCGTCCGGTCGGTCAGGAAGGCCAGTTTCCGGAGCCGCAGATACTGCTCGATGTCGCTGCGCGTGGCCCGAATCAGCGGACGAATGTACCCCCCCTCCCGGATCGCCCGGATGCTTCCCAGGCCGAGCCGGCCGCTGCCGCGCAGCAGGTGCAAGAGCAGGGTTTCGGCGGTGTCGTCGGCGTGATGGCCCAGGGCCACCTTGACGTAGCCATGGCGTGCGGCCGTCTTTTGGAAAAAATCATAGCGCGCCTGGCGTGCGGCCTCTTCGAGTGACAGACGCCATCGCCGTTGCATCCCAGCCACGTCGGCCCGTTCCACGTAAACATCGAGGCCGAGCCCCACGGCCATGGCTCGAACGAAGTCCGCATCGCGCTCCGATTCAGGCCGCAGGCCGTGGTCCAGGTGGGCCACCCCCAGGCGCAGCCGGCCGGCCGAGGCCCGCGCCGCCAGCAGGTGCAGCAGCGCGACCGAGTCCGGTCCGCCGGAAACACCGATCAGGATGCCGTCGCCTTCGGCAATCAACCCGTGCCGGGCAACGGCTTCGTCGACCAGACGCTCGAGGCGGCTCGCGGGGTGGGCTCCGGGCTGACGATTCATAAAACGCTCCCGGCAACTGTGTGCAGGGTGAAGGACGCTTCGCAGGACAACGGGAAATTCTCCAACCAGCTAAAATCAATAAATTTGTGTACGGCAAGCGCTTTCACAAGTCAACCGGCAGCCGGGTTTTTATTACTCCGGCAATTAATATGGCAAATTCCAGCATCCCACAGACAGGCGGAGCGGGGTGCCCGCCGCGGCGAGCCGCAACCAATTTTTCAGGCGACTCTGCCACACCGCAGACAGGCAGAGACGGCCGGCGGCTCCGTGAGGGTCGGTCCTCCGGGGCTGTCCGGGTCGGCATGGAGCGGGCTGGCTGCCGTGCGTGGGTTCGTTGAACGGGTGGTTGCGGCTCGCCGCGGCGGGCACCCCGCTCCGCCTTCACCCGAACTGGGGGTGGCATATCAATTGCCGGTTTAATAGTTACCATCCGCTTTTCCCTTGAAAAAAAATTTTTAGGGCGTATGCTGTAGGCATACGGATGGCGGGTTGCACCTCTGGGTTTTCCTGACCCGTCATCCGCCCTGAGAGCCCCCATCCCGGGGTTTTGGGACGTGTGGCCTGGATCTATCCGGCCGGTCGCCACGCAACAGACGGTCACGAACCTCGTCAGATCCGGAAGGAAGCAGCGATAAGTGATGCAGGCTGTGTCGTGGATTGTTTCCGAACCGCGATGGTTCAGGACACACGTCTTAAAGCCCCGGGGCGGGCGTTCCGCTCCGCCGCCCGTCGGTTGCCCCCAGTAAGCCTCTATTTTACCGATAATAAATAGATTTCTGCGTCTTGACATCTTGTCCGCTGGCCTTATTTTCTGGCTCGATTTAAAGTACCTATTTTGAAGGCAGGTGCCATGTCCGAAACGCGAAAAGTCAAGGTTCTTTCCCCGGAGGAGGACGACCCCATCCTCCCATCTGAAGATCCATCGGGGCCGATTGCTGAGACCGGCCGGGACGGGGCTGATGCGACCTCCACCGCGGCCAAGGGCCGTTCAGGGGACCGGGTCCAAGACCTGGAAACCCTCCTCGAAGCCAAGGAGAAAGAGTCCAAGGAGAACTACGACCGGGTGTTGCGGGTAACGGCTGAGTTCGAAAACTACAAGAAACGCATGTCCCGCGAAATGGAAGATTTTCGAAAGTATGCCAACCAATCCCTCATCAAGGAGATGCTCTCGGTCGTAGATCACATCGAACTGGCCCTGCAGGCGGCTTCTGCCGGCGGCCCCGACAACAAGATGTCGGAGGGACTGAACCTCACGCTGAAGGAGCTGTTGCGGATCCTGGAAAAATTCAACGTGACGCCCATCGACACGGTCGGGAAACCCTTCAACCCTGAATTCCACGAAGCCATTTTGCGGGAGGCATCCGACGAGGTCTCGGAAACGACCGTGCTGAGGGAACTGCAGAAGGGCTACATGATCAATCAACGGCTCCTGCGGCCCGCCTTGGTGGCCGTGGCCGTTCCCGCTGAGAAGACCGGTCGAAAAGGCGCGGATGATAGGTCTGACTGAAAAAATTTTTCAACATAAGTTACCAGTGAGAAAAATCTAAGGAGGACAAACGGTATGGCGAAGGTTATCGGAATCGATCTGGGCACCACCAACTCGTGCGTGGCAATCATGGAGGGGAGCGACCCGAAGGTCATCACCAACCCCGAAGGCGGCCGCACGACTCCGTCGGTGGTGGCCATCACCGAAAACGGTGAACGCCTCGTCGGCCAGATCGCCAAACGTCAGGCGATCACCAACCCGGAGAACACGGTTTTTGGAGTGAAGCGGCTGATCGGGCGCAAATACGCGTCCAAGATCGTGCAATATGACAAGAAGGTGCTGCCTTACAAAATAGACGAAGCGCCCAACGGCGATGCCCGCCTCACCATCCGGGGAAAACCATACAGCCCGGCGGAGATCTCATCGTTCATTCTCGCGTTCACCAAGAAATACGCAGAGGACTACCTGGGCGAGAAGGTGAGCGACGCCGTTATCACGGTACCGGCATACTTCGACGACAGCCAGCGACAGGCCACCAAGGATGCGGGCAAAATCGCCGGCTTGAATGTGCTGCGCATCATCAACGAGCCGACCGCGGCCGCCCTGGCCTACGGGATGGACAAGAAGCGCGAGGAGAAGATCGCGGTCTTCGACCTGGGCGGCGGTACATTCGACATCTCCGTGCTGGAGATCGGCGAAGGCGTGTTCGAGGTCAAGGCCACCAACGGCGACACGCACCTGGGCGGCGACGACTTCGACATGCGCGTGATCACCTACCTGGCGGACGAGTTCAAGAAGGACCAGGGCATCGATCTGCGCAACGACAAGATGGCGCTGCAGCGGCTTAAAGAAGCTGCCGAAAAGGCCAAGATCGAGTTGTCCACTTCCATGGAAACCGACATCAACCTGCCGTTCATCACGGCCGATGCCAGCGGGCCCAAGCACCTCAACATAAAGATCACGCGTGCCAAGCTCGAGGGGCTGGTGAACGAATTGCTGGACAAGCTGGAGGAGCCCTGCCGCACTTGCATGAAAGATGCCGGGCTGAGCCCACGCGAAATTCACGAGGTTATTCTGGTGGGCGGCATGACCCGCATGCCCGCCGTGGTGGAACGGGTGCGCCGGATCTTCGGCAAGGAGCCGCACAAGGGGGTCAACCCGGATGAAGTGGTGGCCGTGGGCGCCGCGATCCAGGGCGCCGTGCTGAAGGGCGACGTCAAGGACGTGCTGCTGCTCGATGTCACCCCGCTGTCCCTCGGCATTGAAACCCTGGGCGGCGTCATGACCAAGCTCATTGAAAAGAACACCACCATCCCCACGCGCAAGAGCCAGATCTTCTCGACGGCGAGCGACAGTCAGCCGGCGGTTTCGATCCATGTCCTCCAGGGCGAGCGGGAGATGGCGTCCAACAACAAGACCCTGGGGCGCTTCGAGCTGGTCGGCATCCCGCCGGCGCCGCGAGGGGTGCCGCAGATCGAGGTCACCTTCGACATCGACGCGAACGGCATCGTGAACGTGTCGGCCAAGGACAAGGCCACCAGCAAGGAGCAGTCGATCCAGATCACGGCCTCCTCCGGACTGAACAAGGAAGAAATCGACAAGCTCATCAAGGATGCCGAAATGCATGCGGATGAGGACCACAAGAAGCGCGAACTGGTGGATGCGCGCAACCACGCGGATGCGCTCATCTACTCCACGGAGCGCTCCATCAAGGACTTGGGCGAAAAAGTCGACGAGGCCACCAAGACCAAGGTGGGGGAAGCCGTCGAGAAGCTGCGCAAGGCCATGGAGGGCGACGACAAGGATCAGATCCAGCGCCTGAGCGAAGAGCTGACGAGCGCCTCGCACAAGCTGGCCGAGGCCATGTACCAGCAGGCGTCCCAGGCCGAGGGCCAGAAGCAGGATGCTCAATCCGCCGGAGGTGCGCGGGCGGCCAAACCGGATGAAGACGTCGTCGATGCCGATTTCGAAGAGGTTAAGGACGACAAGAAGAAATAAGTAGGAGAATCGCAATGGAAATGAAAAAAATCCTGTGGCCGACCGACTTTTCGAGCATCTCCCAGCAGGCGCTGCCCCATGTGAAATCCTTGACCGAGCAATATGGCGCAGAGATTCACGTGCTCTACGTCATCGAGGACGTCGCCCATCACGACGGGTGGTACGGGGCGTTCGAGCAGAAACGCGTGCAGGAGCTCATGGATCACGCCTCTAAAACGGCGGGCAAGCGGCTGGGACAGATCTGCGAAAAATACCTGGACAGCTGCCCCCTTTACATCAAGCACGTGGCCGTGGGCGACCCGGCCAAGGAAATACTCAAGCTGATCGACCAGGAAAAGGTGGACCTGGTCGTGATGACGAGCCACGGCGCGAAGGGCAATTTCCGATTCGGCAGTGTGACGGAGAAGGTGCTGAAGAACTCGCCCGTGCCGGTCACCGTCGTGCCGGTGGAGCCGTCAAAATAAGGCGAGGCCCTGTTGCCCGGGCAGGCTCAAACCCAATGCCTTGATATTGTTTTGTGGGAGCGGCATCTTGCCGCGATCATCATCGCAGGGAGCCACTCCCACATCGAACCGAATTATGTAAAAGCTCCAGCGCCCATCGGGCTTATCCGAAGCCGACGGTCAGCCCCCGGAGGTCTGAGGGAATGCCGTGTTCGCGTAGAGGTATTCCATCTTTTCCTTGTGCTTCAGCTCTTCGTTGGCCATCTTGAGCAGCATGTCTTTGGCTTCTCCCGCCGCATGCTGGTCGGCCAGCGCCGTGTAGAACTGGTGCGAGCGCAGCTCGCGGTGGGCCGCCACCAGATAAACATCGCAGCTGTTCATGTTTTCCTTCACTTCAGGCTCGTTTTGGTGCTCTGCGATCTTGTAGTAGGCCACGTCGCTCAGTCGCAGGCCGCTATCCCCGAAATCCCCTTTGCGGTATCTGACCAGAAAGGCCTTGTGCTTCTGCTCCTCGCCGGCGATCCACGCGATGGCCTCGCGCACGGCCGGGTCCGTGACCTTGTCGTGAATTCCCATGTAAAAGGTGTAGGCGTCCGCTTCGCGCTGGATCGCCGTGTCGATCAGGGTCAGCAGTTTTGGATCCATCGAAATACCTCCTGTCGTTGATGCCGTAGTTGGCGGAAGAACGATGACGCCCACCGGGGCTTCAAGCGCTAGGCCGCCGGCGGGCGATGACCGCGCTGTAAACCAACAGATAGAGCGTGGCGATGCCGAACGCCATCAGTGTCCCCCACCCCACCCCCCACGCCGGGTACCCATAGGAGACGGAGACACCATAGGCGATCAGCGATCCCAGCCCCGGCGGGAAGTTCTTGATGATGGTGTGGACATGAGCCTTATCATAGGTCATGTGCACGATCAACAAGAGCGGGAAAAGGGCGGTCGGGAAGGCTGAAAAGAGACCGGCCCAGGCCGGCCCCACGGTTTTAGCGGCGGCGGTGATGGCGACGATGATGGCGGCCGCCAGGCAGGCGCGCAGCAGGAGCACCGCCGGCGTGAACCGCACGCTGCGGACGATGGCGACATTGGGGACGTGGCGCAGGAGAAAAACGAACAGAAAAATCGAGACGCCCGCCGTAAGGACCGCGCCGACCCGTGAGAAGGGTATCGGGTGCAACAGCCCGGCCGCCGCAAAATACCCACCCAGGGCCGTCGCCGAGGAAGCAAGAATGGTGCGGCGGCTGAAGCGGGTGGAGGCCATGAAATAGCAGTAGACAAAGACCTGGGAGGCTGCCAGACCAGCGAGGGTGTAGATGGCGCTGCGGGCGGCAAACTCCGGTGAGATTTCCAGGCCGATGAAGAAAAGTGCCATCGCCGCACCGAGAGGGTAGCCGGACAGGACCCCCGCCACCCGCGGACTGACGCGTTCGGCCACCAGGGACAGCGCCAGCACCATGCCGATCGTCACACCGATTTTAGCGATCAGAAAAATACTCATGGGCTTTACACGTGATCGATTTTTGCGTTAATAAACCATCCCCGCCGAAAAACGGCGGGGATGGTTTATTAACCGGAGCAATGAGAAAACCTATGACGACGTTGCACGCAGAAGCGGAAATAAGAAAGGCGCTGTTCATCCGCCTTTCTCCGGGTACCGATCTGATCACCGGCATTGCCGGAGTCTGCCGCGAGCAAGGAATCCGTGCGGCCTCCATCGCCTGCTGCATCGCCAGCCTGCGGCGAGCATCCTTTTTCGTCGTGGTCCCCATGAACAACCGTACCGGCGGAGGCTACAGCGACCCCGTTCATCTGGAGGCGCCCCTGGAAATCGTCTCCGCGCAGGGGACCGTCGGTGAGGAGGAAAACGGGGAGGTCTTCGTGCACCTGCATGCCGCGCTGAGCGACTCGCAGGGAATGGTTCACGGCGGACACCTGATCCAGGGAACGTGCCCGGTCCTGATCACCTCCGAGATCGTGCTTCTGCCCCTCCACGGCGTGCGCCTCAAGCGCACGTATGACCCCGAAGTGAACATGCCGATTTTAAAGCCTGCCACGGACGACTAACGCCTTCCCCCTATGTTTGGCCGCCGCATCGCTGGCGTTCATGCATGGTCGATGGATGGTTTTGGGTCGTTAGGTGTGTTGGTGTTTAGAACACCTAAATACCAAAATACCCAGACCGCTCGCCGCTCTCAGTTTTAATAGTTGAAGGATCAAGAGAGTTCCCGCGCGGCACCTTCGACCGCGGCATACGCGGTCGCCATCGCCAGCCCCGAGCCGCACTTCATGCGCATCCAATCCTGATGGGCCAGGATGGACCCGGCCGCAAACAGCCGCGGATGCGCCGGCCGTCCAGAGGCATCCAGGGGGCGGAAGATCGGGTCGGTCTCGAGGCCGGCCCGGTTCACGGCATGTCCCCGGCGATCCAGGAAGTCCTCCCGGTGCCAGCGATCCCGCCCCTCGGGCTGGTGCACCGGCAGGTTGAAAAGAGGTTCTCGCACCACGTGCCGATCCGCCTTGAGACCCCCGCCCATAAAACGCCCGGTGGCCAGAATCACGGACCGGGCGGCAATCACCTCTTCGGGGTCCGTGCGCCCGGCATGCAGCCGGAAGCCTCCCTGAGGGTCCGCATCGGCACGGAAGACCCTGTTTTCAAGAAAAAGCCGCGCCCCGAGATTCCTCAGTCCGCGCTCGAAGGCCTCCTTGAGGCGTTGCCCCGTCACGCCGGGCGGCATGGTGGGGATCTCGAACACCGTCACCCCCAGCCGGCGCTGAAAATCGGCCATGACCTCCGCCGGGTTGGATATGCCGAGGATGGCGGGCAGCCCAACGGCGCCGGCCCCCTGCACCCGGGGCTGAATCGCCGCCGCCAGCTTTTCACGGTTGACCGCCGCCTCGAGCGCCCGGGCGAGCCGCTCCGGGAACACCTCACCCGAGGTCGCCACACCCGGGAAAGCGATGCGCACCGTGCGCAACCCCGGCCAGTCCGATCCGACCATGGCCGCGATCTGAAGCGCGCTGAATCCCTTGAGGCCGTGGATATCCACGAGAAGGCAGGGCGCCTTGCGCCGGCAGACCTCGATGCCGGCCCACATCGTCGCGGGGACGCGATAGGTGGGTTTGAAGGTGCCGACCGATGTCAGCACCATGGAGTTGCGGTCGGCATGGCCGGTGTACGGCAGCCGCATGGATTCGAGGAATGCGATCAGCGCGTCGAAGGCCGCACGGATCGTTGCGGCGGGGATCCGGGCATAAGGGTGCTGCGGCAGGTCCTTCGCCAGTTGGGCGATGCCGGCCCAGGGGTCGTCCCAGACCTCGCCTTTTTCAACCGGATGCACCGCCATCAGGTCGAGCAGGCCCGTGGCAAAGATGATCTCCCCGGTTCGGCCCACCATCACGGTGGATAGGCCCTGCTGCGCCGCAAAGAGCGCGGCGCTCATGCCGGCCATGCCGCTTCCGATCACACACAGGTCGCATTGGATCGATGGGGTGTCGGTCATCGGGTCTCCCCCAGTTCCAGACCGAGGTAGCCGCAGTGCAGGGCCTCCTGGAGTTCCTCCTGCAGCAGCGCGGTGTCCCAGAGGATGGGGCGCATCCCGCGCCAGCGGGCGCTCAAAAAGGACTTCAAATCGTCCAGCCCCCGGCGCCCTCCGAGCTTCCCCTGGTCGTACAGGTACGCGTTGATGCGCAGGCCGCAGAAGGCGCCCTGGCAGGTCCCCTTGCCGATGCGGCTGCGGCGGCCGATGGCATAGAGACTGGGGGTGCCGCCCTGGTGGCGGATTCCGTCGATGACCGCATCCACGGCGCTGGCCGGCACCATTTCACATTCGCACAACAACAGGTCACCGGGCCGATGGGCTTGCATCCAGAGCCTCGGGGAGAGGCCCGCCGCGGTCCACTGGTTGGCCGGGAAGGCTTTCAGGGCCTTCACTGCCGTCAGGCAGGGACGGCTCACCCCCAACCGGTTGCAGATCAGGTCGGCGGTTTTTTCCGCCATGAGGCGATAGGTCGTCAGCTTGCCGCCGATGATCGAGACAAAATTGGGGACGCCGTCCGCCGCATGATCCAGGAGGGCGAAGCCGCGGCTGACCGACCGGTCATCCCCCGGGATCTTCCCTGCCACCAGCGGCCGGACGCCGGCGTACGCGCGGATGTAGCGCGTGGTTTCGAGCGACGGCACCATGGCCGCCGCCGCATTGATGATGTAATCGCTTTCCTCGACGGTGGGGACGATCCGATCGAGGGTGTCCATGCGGATGGAGGTGGTGCCCAGAATGGAAACGGTTCCGCCGGGCACCAGGATGTCGGCGTCCGAGGCCGGCCGCAGGCGGTTGATGACTCTGCGGGTCAGGCGCTGGTCGGTGATGAGCAAGCTGCCCTTCGAGTAGAACAGATCGACCTCCACCCCTGCGAGGCCGGCCACTCCTTTGGACCAGGCGCCGGCGGCGTTTACCACCTGTTCGGCTTCGATCGCCGTTTCCTCACCGGTCTCGTCGTTGACCAGCCGGGTGCGGCGGATGCGGCCGTTTTCCCGGTCGAAGCCGACCACGCGCGTGTGCAGCATCACCCGGCTGCCGAGCTCCAGCGCTTCGGAAATGTTGTCCAGGGAGAGGTGGAACGGGTCGACGGAGGCGTCCTCGACCTGATAGGCGGCGATCAGCCGTTCGGAGAGCACCGGCTCCAATTCCCGGGCTTCGGCGGCGCTGATCGGCTTGCAGGCAATTCCGCTGCGCTCGCAGAAAGCGGGAAACTCGGCGGCATAGGTCGCATCGTCACCTTCCACCGCCACGAAGAGCCCGCCCGTGTCCTCGATGCAGTGGGGCGCCAGGCGTTTGAGAAGCGCGCTCTCCTCCCGGCACTCCGCCGCCGCCGCCGGGTCGCTGCGCACATAGCGCGCCCCGCTGTGCAGCAGGCCATGGTTGGCGCCGGAGGCCCCGGCGTTGATGTCCCGCCTTTCGACCAAAACACTTTGCACCCCGCGCAACGCAAGGTCCCGGGCCAGCCCGACCCCCGTAATCCCGCCACCGATAATCAACACCTGGGTATCCAATGATCCATCCTCCCAGAGGGAAACGCTTGCACGCTCCTGGCCACAATAGCATTACAGCAGTTTGGCAGACATCATAACAAAACCTTATCATTAAATACCTACCAGGGCAAAAAAAATTGATGGGGCAAAAAGTGTGTAGAGGGGATTTTCGGGGTCGCGAACTGGAAGGCTGCGGCGCTGTTATTTCATCTCTATGAAACAATTCCGGCGGGGGTGGCGATGCCTCCCCCGCCGGAATTATTTTTACGGCCCGCAGGGGCCGCCACCGGGGCAGCCGCCGCGACCGGGTCCTCTGCCGCCGCCGGGCCCCATACCCATGCCGCCGCGGGGGCCGGATTCGCCGCCGAACCCCTTGCCGTAAATCTGGGGGTATTCTTTCTTCATCTTGAGGCGTTGCTCCAGCCGCTTCTGGTCCAGCTCGCTCTCCAATCCGGACACTTCCTTCTGCAGCTCGGCCGCCTTCTTGACGTCCGGGTTCTGCTTGGCCATCTCGGCGCGCAGCTCCAACTCCTTCTGGTAATGCCTTTCGCGCAGCTCGCGGGTGCTCTCGAGGAAGGCGTTGCGTTCCTTCTGCATGATGCCGATTTCCTCATCCGTCAGGTTGCCGCCAAAACCCTGGCCGCCGAACCCTCCGCGCGGGCAGTTCCCTGCACCCTGGCCGGCGCAATTACCGCCGCCGCGTCCCCAGCCTGCATAAGACGTGGCGGAAAAACCGATAAAACCGACAATCATCAGGACCACCAGGATCATTCCAACATGCTTTGTTTTCATTGAAGACCTCCGTTTGGTTATACGCTGCAAGCGTTGGTTGATCGCTTAATAAGCAAGGCTTGTGCCAATAGGATTTTCGCATGCGAAAATCCTATTTTAAGAATCTGTAATTATTTTCTATTATCATCTATCGACGACATGTAACTGTTTTTTAACCTGGTCTGCAGTCTTAACACTGCGGATACCATGTATCCAGCCATCAACTATTTACATGGATACATTGGATACTTAGTATCCATCTCAATAAGCTGAACCGACCCGGGCTGGGAAGCCCCCCCAAGGCCGGCTGCATGGCCCGGACGCCCAAAGCTCAACGATTGCATGCTGCCGGCCGCCCGGGTCGATTCAGCTGTGCACGACTTTTGCTGGAATACCCTATTTCATGATTGCACGATTCAAGGATAACAAATTCTGGACCGGCATTCCGCCGTGGGTCCTGCTCGGCGCAGTGGCGGTGCTGCTGCCGATATTCGCCTTCATGACCGTCCAGAACATCCACCGCGAAAGGGAGTTCACGACCCGCCTGCTCCTCGAAAAGGGTGCCGCCCTGATCCGATCGTTTGAAGCCGGCACCCGGACCGGAATGATGGGCATGCAGCGCGGCGGCTTCCAGCTTCAGCGCCTGCTGACCGAAACCGCGCAGGTGCCCGACATCGCTCACCTGATCGTGACCGACGCCGGCGGCAACGTGATCGCCCACAGCGATCTCGACCGGGTGGGCTCGACGTATGGGGAGGGGGTCGATGTCGCGGCCGTCTCCCAGTCCAAGAAACTCGAGTGGCGGGTGGTGAAGGGCGCCGACGGCGGCCAGGTGTTCGAGGTGTTCCGCAGATTCGAGCCCGCCGGCCCGCCCATGGGCATGATGCGGGGGCAGATGATGCGCCGGCCGCCGGAAGGCTTCGAGTTTCCGCCCGACCCGCCGCGAGTGATTTTCGTGGGGCTGGATATGACCTCCATCGATGAGGCCCGCCGCTCGGATGTGTGGCATGCCATCCTCATGGGGACGATCCTGCTGCTGGCCGGCTTTGCCGGCGTCACGCTGCTGCTGCTGGCTCAAAGCTACCGCGCCGCCCGCACGAGCCTCTCCCGCATCACGGCCTTCTCCGACCATGTGGTCGAGAACATGCCGATCGGCCTGGTGGCGACCGACAGCGCTGAGCGTATCGCCGCCTTCAACCAGGTGGCCGAATCCGTGCTGAGCCTCTCCGCCGCCGCTGTACAGGGAAAGCCGGCTGAGAAGGTCCTGCCGCCGAGCCTCTGGGCCCAGCTCAGTGAGAGCGCAACGACGCGGACCGTCATCGAGAAGGAAGTCGACTGCACCCTGGCGGACGGCCGGCAGATACCGCTGGAGATCGGTGCCGGCAGGCTCACCGACGAAACCGGTCGCCACCTGGGCCGCATTTTGCTCTTCAAGGACCTCCGGGAGATCCGCACCCTGCGCAACGAAATTGCGCGCAACCAGCGCCTGGCCACCGTAGGCCGCCTGGCGGCAGGCGTGGCGCACGAAATCCGCAACCCGCTCAGCTCCATCAAGGGGTTTGCCACGTACTTCCAGGAGCGCTACCGCGAAAACGCCCAGGATGCCAACGTCGCCTCCATTCTGATCCAGGAGGTGGACCGTCTCAACCGCGTGGTGAGCCAGTTGCTGGAGTTTTCGCGGCCCATCAGCGTTCTGCCCCGGCCCATCCGCCTGTCGCGTCTGATCGGCGATGCCGTCAAACTGATCGAATCCCAGGTGCGGGAGAAAGCCGTCACGGTCCAAACCGACATTCATGCCGGCACCGACGAAGTGCGTCTCGACCCCGACCGGTTGAGCCAGGTCCTGCTCAACCTGCTCCTGAACGGCGTGGAAGCCATGGCTCCCGGCGGAATGCTCACCATAAAAACGGATGAAACCGCGGACGGCCGCAGGCTCGTGATCCGGGTCTCCGACACCGGCTGCGGCATCCGGCCCGAAGACCTGTCCCAGGTGTTCGAACCCTACTTCACCACCAAACCGAGCGGCACCGGGCTCGGGCTGGCCATCGCCCACAACATCGTGGAGGCGATGGGGGGCGACATCGGCGTGGCCAGCCGTCCCGGCTCCGGGACCACCTTTACCCTGAGGCTGCCGCTGGTGCGATCGGAATAGGCTATGGTTGCGAAAATTAGTTGCAGTGCTTTATCAAGGCGCGGTGCCATGTAACACTGAAATGGAAATCTGAAATTCGAATATCGAAACTCGAAACAAATTCAAATATCCAAACGACTCAAATTCGAAACATGTTTGCAATATTTTGAAATTTGAATTTTGGGCTTGTTTCGGATTTCGAATTTCGTGCTTCGAATTTTGTCAGTCGCCGGCTCGGTCTGAGGTTTTGCGGCAACCTGGTTTTGGAAAAGAACAACAACATGCCGACACGTAACACGATCCTGGTGGTGGATGACGACACGGCTCATCGCACCATGCTCAAAACCCTCGTGGGCGGCTGGGGCTATGCGATCGCCGAGGCGGACGACGGCGAGTCCGCGATCGGCATGGCCCGGCAGCAGCCGTATGACCTGGTCCTCATGGACGTTCGCATGCTCAAGGTCTCCGGGCTGGAGGCGCTGTCCGCCATCAAGGCCATCAACCCGGCCATCCCGGTGGTCATCATGACCGCCTTCTCATCGGTGGAAACGGCGGTGGCCGCTCTCAAGCAGGGGGCCCACGACTACCTCACGAAACCGCTGGATTTCGACAAGCTCAGGGTCACGATCGAGCGCGCCATGGAGCACACGCGGCTGAAGGAGGAGAACCGTCGCCTGCGGGAAAGCCTGGGCCTGCGGTTCGACCGCAGCCGGATCATCGCCCGAAGCCCGGCCATGCTCAAGTTGCTGGACACGGCGGCCCAGGTGGCGTCCTCCGAGGCCACCGTGCTGATCAGCGGGGAGTCCGGCACCGGCAAGGAAATCGTCGCCGGTGCGATTCACTTCAACAGCCCGCGCAGCGAGGGCCCTTTCGTGCGCCTGAACTGTGCGGCCATCACCGAAACGCTGCTGGAATCCGAGCTTTTCGGGCATGAAAAAGGGGCCTTCACGGGCGCCGACCGCCGCCGGGAGGGCCGCTTCCAGCAGGCCGGCGGCGGCAGCCTGTTCCTGGACGAAGTCAGTGAAATGTCGCTGTCCATGCAGGTCAAGCTGCTGCGGGTGCTGCAGGAGCGGGAGATCACCCGCGTGGGCGGTGAGGCCGTGGAGCGGGTGGACGTCCGCGTGATCGTCGCCACCAACCGGCACCTGCCGGACCTTGTCGCCGGCGGCAGGTTCCGGGAAGATCTCTATTACCGGTTGAACGTCGTCGGGCTTGAGGTCCCGCCCCTGCGTGAACGAAGGGAGGACATCCCGCTGCTGGCCCAGCACTTCCTGGAGTCGTTCGCCCTGCAAAACCGCAAATCCCTCAAGGGCTTCACCCCCCAGGCCATGGACCGCCTCATACGGTACGGCTGGCCGGGCAACGTGCGGGAGCTCATGAACGCCGTGGAACGCGCGGTGGTGCTCGCACGCGCGGACTATCTCGGGGAGGGGGACTTCCCCATGACCGCAGGCGCCGGGCCGGCGCCGCCGGAGGGCCTCCCGCCGGCGGAGGCCGGGGCGGGCCGCTTGCCCTTGGGGGCCATCGAAAAGGCGACCATCCTTCAGACCCTCGAAGCCGCCGGCGGGAACAAGAGCGAAACCGCCCGCCGCCTGGGGATCACCCGTCGCACCCTGCACAAGAAGCTGAAAGCCTATGGCGTCATGAAATGAGGCCGGGCGAATGTCCCTCCGCATCTTTACTTACATCCCCATGGGATTATGTTATTACTCCGGCAAGTAGATATGTCTAATACCAGCAACTCACGCAGAGGCGGAGCCTGACATCGGCTTAAGTTGCACCTGTTTAATCGCCGGAGTAATAAGATCATGGAACAGACGACCACCGACATCGTACGCTGCCCCGCCTGCAACGCCGGGAACCGGCTGCCGCCGGACCGAATCGGTTCGAGCGCCGCGAAATGCGGCAAGTGCAAGGCATATCTTTTCCCGGAAAAACCCAACGGGCCTGCGGGTGAATCCTACAAGATGCGCTGCACCCAGTGCGGCGCCCGCAACCGCGTTTCCGGTGCCAAACTCAGCGCCGCCCCCAAGTGCGGCAAGTGCGGCGCGCCCCTCCAGACCGAGGCGTTGTTTGCCCCCCAGCCCGTCATGGTGACGGACGCCAATTTCGAGGCTCAGGTCCTTAAATCCCCGCTGCCCGTATTGCTGTTTGCCTGGGCCCCTTGGTGCCCAAGCTGCGGGGCGGCGGCCCCGATCATCGACCAGTTCGCCGCCGACGCCAAGGGCAAGATCCGGGTCGGCAAGGTCAACGTGGACGCCAACCCTCAGCTGGCCAACCGTTTCAGCATCATGAGCGTGCCGTTTCTGTTCATCTTCGACAACGGCGAGTTGAAGGAAAGCTCGCCCGGCGCCCTCCAGAAGCATGAGCTCATGCTGAAACTGGCGCCCTACGTCTGACGGCCTGAAGCACACCGCAAGGACACTGACCGCCATGCCATCCGCGCCGGCCGAAACCGCCATCGCTCTCAGGATCCGGGACATCCTTGCGCGCGGGGCGGACCTTTCGCCGGAGGTGATGCGCTTCATCGACTCCACCTTTTCGGATCCTTCGGCCGCTGAGCTCGCCGTTATCCTCGGTGCGGATGCCGACAGCGAACGGGACAGTCTGCTCGAACTGCTGTTCTCGCCGGATGAGTCGATTCAACTCGAACTCGAGGAGCTCCTGGTGACGAAGGGGTCCCTCGGCCTGAACGAAGGCCGGGTGGTGGAGCGCCTCTGCCGGCCCGCGCTCGCGGCGGCCTTTCGCCTGCCGGGGAGCAGAGGGGTGGTGAACGTCACTGTGACGCCGCGGCTCGCCCGGCGGTTCGTACACCAGCTCACGATCGATCGTCTGATCCCTGAATCGGTTGCGGCGGCCATCGAGTCTCAACTGACCGGCCGGGACCGCCTGCGCCTGCGGGTCCTGCTCCGCGGCGCCCGGTTCGATTTCAGCCCCTCCAACACCGACTTCCTGTGTCGATTGATCGGGCAGCTCGGCTTTGCGGATGATCGTGGCTGGGAGTCTTTCGCATTCGCCCTGGAAATGCTGGCCGGAGCTGATTCCGCGGCGGACATCGGCCGCCTTCTGGAGGAACGGAAGAAACTGCTGGTCAAAGCCCTGCACCACAGCCGGCAGCTGCACGAGCAGTTGGCCGCCGCCAACATCGAGACCCTGCTGAGCCGCGGCCAGCGCCTGACCTGGATCGATGAGACGGCCACCCTGCGCCAGCTGGTTTGCATCGACCGGATCGGCCTGGCCGCCTTCGGCCGCATCGTGCACCCCGACGCTTGCGGTTCGGCGGAAACCGTTGCGTTCAGCGGCCTGCCGGACATCGGTGATTTCCTGCGCCGCCTCACATGAGCCGGCCGGGGATTCCGTTTGACATCCCTTTCGGAAACATTTAACGTCACGGCCTGCTCGCAGCAACGCGTGGCAATTTCCAACAGAGGACGACACGCCCCATGAATCGTTTTCAAAAAGTATGGCGCCTGTTCTGGATCTGCGCGGCCGCGGCGGTTGCGCTCGGCCCGGCCTTGGCGTCGGCCAGCGAAAACCTTCCGCCGCTGGACCAGATCCTGAAAGAGGTCGAGAAGCGCTACACTGGGTCCCAGTTCGCGGCGGAGTTCCTGCAGGAGTCCACGATCAAGACCATGGAGATCACCGACTTCGCCTCGGGCCGACTGTATGTGCGCTACCCCGGGATGATGCGGTGGGAATACGAGAAGCCGGAGCGCCAGGTCATCATCACCGACGGCAAGAAACTCTGGATCTTCCGGCCGCAGGACAACCTGGTGATGACGGGCAATGCCCCGGTCTTCTTCCGGGACGGCAAGGGGGCGAGCTTTCTGTCGGACATCAGCCTGGTGCGCAAGAAGTTCAAGATCGTGCTGGCGCGGGCGGAAGGGGAATACCTCTACGAACTCAAAATGACGCCGATCGAACGCACGATGAACGTTTCCGAGATCCGGCTGTACATCACCCCACGGTCCTACCACATTGCGCGCATCGTGACGCTGAACGACCTGGGCGACGACACGCGCATCGACATCATCCAGCCCCAGTTCAACGTCAATCTGGAGCCGTCGCTGTTCAGCTTCGACATCCCGCCCGGCGCGGACGTCCAGAAAATCGACGACTGACGGCGTAACAAGCCCAATCCCTGCGTTGCGCTTCGACCCGCTGCGCGGCGGCGTACCAAATGTACGCCTCGCGCCGCGGCTCTCGCGCGCCTTGGTCTTGGGCTTGTTACGCCGTCAGTCTGTTTGGTTGGTTCTTACCGGAAAGTTGGGTCGTTTGCGGGAAGAATCGGCAGCGTGCCGTGATCATCGTGGCTGGAAGCAACTCCCACGGAAATCAGGTAAGATTCTGTGGGCAGCGGAAAGACCCGTTCAAAAGCCCAGATCACGCCCACGGGCAAGGCGACCCTCGGCCTGAAACCGTAGGACTGCAGGCTCAGCAGGCTGATCAGAAACGCCCGGATGCAAGGCACGCGAAGCCCCGAGGAATGAGGCGTACGAGCAGTACGTCGCAATGACTCGGGGCAAGCGTAACGCCGCAGATGGGCGTTTATCATCAGCCTGCTAAGCGCGGCCGACCAGGTCGTCCGGGATATCGGCGTTCGTGTACACCTTCTGGACATCGTCGCAGTCCTCCAGCATGTCCATCAGGCGCACCATCTGCTCGGCCTCCTTGCCGGCGAGCGAGGTGGTGTTCTGGGGCAGCATGGTGACTTCGGTGGAAATGTAAGGCACTTCCAGCGCATCGATGGCCGTCTTCACCGCCTCGAAATCCTCGGGTGCCGTGATGACCTCGAAGGTGCCGTCGTCCTCGCGCACGTCCTCGGCGCCGGCCTCCAGGGCCTTTTCCATCAGCTTCTCTTCGTCCACGGCCTTGCGGTCGATGGCGATGTAGCCCTTCTTCTTGAACATCCAGGCGACACAGCCGCCGGTTCCCAAATTGCCCCCGTTCTTGGTGAAGATGTGACGGATCTCGGCCACCGAGCGGTTCTTGTTGTCGGAGAGGGACTCGACCAGCACGGCCGCGCCGCCGGGCCCGTAGCCCTCGTAAAGGCTTTCCTCGTAGCTCACCCCTTCCAGCTCGCCGGTGCCTTTCTTGATGCCGCGCTCGATGTTGTCCTTGGGCATGTTCTCGGCCCGGGCGGCCAGGACCGCCGCGCGCAGCCGCGGGTTGCCGTCCTGATCGCCGCCGCCCATGCGGGCGGCCACCGTGATTTCCTTGATCAGCTTGGTGAAGATTTTGCCGCGTTTCGCATCGTTCGCACCCTTCTTGTGCTTGATGCTCGCCCATTTATTATGACCTGACATTGGGTCCTCCTATTTTCTTCCCTTCCCGATGAGGTATATTTCCTTGCTCGCCTTGCGGCAGCTCTGAGGTTTGAAAATCCTGCATTCCGAGAAGCCGGCTTTGACGGCCTCGGAGAAGGGTTTGAAATCCTCGCCCTGGAAAATTTTGCAGACGAACGCGCCGCCGGGACGCAGCACCTTGCGGGCGATGGCGAGGGCGGCCTCGCACAGGTTGTGGGACCGCGCGGCATCCACGCCCCGGCTGCCGGTGGTCGCCGGCGCCATGTCGCTCAGCACCACGTCGAACTCCCGCCCGAAAAACGCGGCGGGAGCCTCGACCAGTTCAAAGACATCCACGGTGTGCACGCTGACGTAAGCCGGCAGGCGGACGGTCACGGGCGTCAGGTCGACCCCCACCACACGGCCGGACGGGCCCGCGAGGTCGGTCGCATACATCAGCCAGGAGCCCGGCGCGCACCCCAGGTCCAAAACGCCGTTCCCCGGCCGGATGACGGCAAACCGCTTCTGGATTTCCTGGAGCTTGTAAACCGACCGTGCCGGGTACCGTTCCTTGCGGGCAAGCCGCGCGTAGTGGTCCTCCCAGCGGTTGGCCTTGGCTGCCGGATGTTTCATAAATTCTACGAGCCCTTTGCCTGAGCGGGGCAGCGCCTGGTCCGAAAAATATTATTATATACAACGGCAGGCTTATTGAAGTCAAATTGGGGAAATTGCAAAACCGATGCGCATGGGTTGTGGGAGCGGCATCTTGCCGCGATCGCTCTTGGCAGAAGATTTCGCGGCTGGGCGCCGCTGCACAGTAACAGATCGCCCAGGGCCCTCCGCCGCGGCTGTCGGCGAGGCCGTCAGAAAAGGTTTTCGACGGCTTCGGAAACCGATCGCACCCCGGCGATGTCGATGCCCTCCATCGCGGGCAGCCGCTTCAGGTTGCCATGCGGCAGGATGCACCGGTTGAAGCCCATTTTGCGCGCTTCGAGGATGCGCGGCTCCGCCTGGCCGATGGCACGCACCTCTCCGGTGAGGCCGACCTCACCCATCACCACGGTCCGGTCGGGCACGGGCTTGTCGAGGAAGCTCGAAGCGATGGCCCCCACGATCGCCAGATCCATGGCCGGCTCCACCACTCTCACCCCGCCGGCGACGTTCATGAAAATGTCGTAACCCATGAGGTGCATGCCGACCTTTTTTTCCATGACCGCCGCCAGCAGCGCCACCCGGTTCGCATCCAGGCCCAGAATGGTGCGCCGCGGTGTTCCGAAACTGGTGCCGCTGGTGAGCGCCTGCAGCTCCACCAGGATCGGCCGGGTGCCCTCCATGCTGGCCGCCACCACCGAGCCGGCCGCCGCGGCCGGCCGCTCGGAAAGAAAGACCGCCGACGGGTTGGCCACCTCGTCCAGCCCCTTGTCCTTCATTTCAAAAACGCCGATCTCGTTGGTGGAGCCGAAACGGTTCTTGACCGCGCGCAGCACCCGGAAGATGTGGTTGCGGTCCCCTTCGAAATACAGCACCGTGTCCACCATGTGCTCCAGGAGCTTCGGCCCGGCGATGGCGCCGTCCTTGGTCACATGGCCGACGAGGAAGGCGGGAATGCCGGAGCGCTTGGCCATGAGCATCAGCCGCACCGTGGCCTCGCGCACCTGGCTGACGCTGCCGGGCGCCGAGCCGAGCTCGGGGCTGAACATGGTCTGGATCGAGTCGATCACCACGACCTCGGGCCGGATGGAATCGATCATCGCCAGGATCGAGTCCACTTCCACCTCGGAGACCACCAGGATGTTGGGCGATACGCTGCCCAGCCGCTTGCTCCTCAGCCGGATCTGCCGGATGGATTCCTCCCCGGAAACATAAAGCACCCGGTGGCCCCGGCCGGCCAGACCGTAAAGCGCCTGCAGCATGAGAGTGGACTTGCCGATGCCGGGGTCGCCGCCGATCAGGATCAGGGAGCCCGCCACGATCCCGCCGCCCAGCACCCGGTCGAACTCCTGGATGGCCGTGAGCAGGCGCTTATCGTTCTCGATATCGATGGAGTCGATCGGCACCGGCGTCGACGGTGCGACGGCCGCATCGCGCTTCACGGCGAGCGGCCCCGTGGCGGCCTGGCGCTCCTCCACCAAGGAGCCCCACCCGCCGCAGTCCGGACATTTGCCCATCCACTTGGGCGCCTGGTAACCGCACGCCTGGCAGGTGAATATGGTCTTGGATGCTTTTTTCACGATTTCAAATCCCAGGCTCTTGTGGTAGTATATTTTGAACGTAGCATGTGATGCCTCCCCGGGCAACACCCGAGCACCCATCCCCCGCTGGACAGCGCGATCGAAGGAGTTACGCCAAATGCTCAGTTCCAACCATGCCGGTCGTCATTGGGCCGTGCACATCCTGGTCCTTGCGATGACGGCCTTCTGCCTCTGGGTGCCGGCCGCAACGGCCCAGGGAAAAACCGACCCGTTCGACGGCCTGCGGCAGAGGCTCGTTGCCGACGGGTTCTCTACGGAATCCGTCTCGCAACTGTACCGCCGGCCCGAAGTGTTTGTCGAGGCCGACGGGGTGTCCCGGTTTTTCATCCACAGCGAGGCCAAGCTGAACTACGATCAGTTCAGCTCCCCCGAATCTATCGAGAAGGCCCAGCGCTACCTGCAGGAGAACATCGCGGTCCTCGGTACGGCCGAGGCGGCCTACGGGGTCGACAAGCGCGTGATCACCGCCATTTTGCTGGTGGAAAGCCGCCTGGGCACCGTGTCCGGCAGCCGCTCCGCCCTCAACGTCCTCTCCACGCTGGCTGCCCTGACCGACCCGGCCTTCCAGGAGAGCTTCTGGCGCGTCATCCCACCGGAGCGGCGCATCAGCCGGGAGCGCTTCAACGAACGCGTTCAGAAACGGGCGGAGTGGGGGTACAGGGAACTCAAGGCCCTGCTGCGCTACACGGAGCGCGAGGGGATGGACCCCACGACCATCGCCAGCTCCTATGCCGGCGCCGTGGGCTACGCCCAGTTCATGCCGACCAACATCCTGGCCTACGCTCAGGACGGCGACCAGGACGGCCGCATCGATCTGCTGGTGCACGCCGACGCCATCGCCAGCATTGCCAACTACCTCAAGCGCCACGGCTGGCAGCCGGGCATCAGCCGCGAGCAGCAGGAGAAGGCGATCCACGCCTACAACCCCAGCTCCTACTACGTCAACGCGATCTTGAAGGTCGCCGACCTCCTGAAAGGCTGAACATGGACGACCTCAAGGCGATTCTGATCTTTCTGGCGATCTGCGTGCCGTTTTTCATCGGCACGATCTGGGCCGTGACGGATGTGGCCCAGAAGGATTTCGGAACGGGGAAAAACAAGGCCGTGTGGTGGGTGGTGGCCTCCATCCCGTTTGTCGGCTTCATCATTTATCTCCTGACGGGTTTCCGCAAAGGCAAAAAGGCCGACTGACGCGGCCTTTTCGCAAATACCATTTGACAAGATTCGCGGTATCCTGTAACTAAACCCACCTGATTTCGCTCAAGGGTCCCATCGTCTAGTGGCCTAGGACACCGGCCTCTCACGTCGGTAACACGGGTTCGAGTCCCGTTGGGACCACCAATAAAAATCGAAACCCCTGATCGTGCATTATACGATTGGGGGTTTGTTTTTGCATCATTGACCGGCAGAGCTTTCTTGACTACAATGAGCATATTATCGCGAATTTAACCCTGTCGGGTTCACTTCTCTTTTGACTGCCTCAAGGAGAAACACCATGGGTTCTCCGTCCAACCTCAAACAAATACTCAAAGAATATCGTCAACAACTTCTTGAAATTCTCGGGGACGATCTGGATTCGGTTCTCCTCTATGGATCGCAGGCCCGCGGCGATGCGGTCGCAGGCTCGGATATCGATGTTCTTTGTATTATGAAAAAACCTTTTGAATATGGAGACCTAATCAGCCGGACCTCGTTGGCAACCGCCGAGACCAGCCTCAGGCATGATGTTGTCATCTCGCGGGTTTTTGTCACTCGCGAAGCCTATGCATCCCAGGATAGCCCGTTTTTAATGAATGTTCGTAAAGAACAGGTGGCGGTATGACCTCCGGCATTGAGGCTCTGTTTACCAAAGCCAGGGAAAGTCTCGCGGCGGCCCAAGTTCTCATCAAAGATGGGTATTATGATTTTGCGGCTTCACGGGCTTATTACGCCATGTTCTATGTGGCATCGGCGCTCTTGGCCGTTTTGGGATTATCGTACAGCAGTCATGCCGCTGTAATCTCCGCCTTCGGTCGCGAGTTTGCAAAGAGTGGGAAATTGGACCCAAAGTTTCATCGCTGGCTGATCGACGCTCAGGATCTTCGAAATATCGGCGACTACGGGGTGGGCAGCCAAGTACCCAAGGAATACGCCGAAACAGTCTGTGACTGGGCTGTTCAGTTTATAAATACTGCGGAGGTTCTTCTGCAGGGCCGAAGATAAAAGCGCCACTTGCCGTATTTAGGCATCTATTATTTGAATTCACAATTCAAGCCTTGACACCAGTAAGATCCGCCGCTGTTGGAAAAGTGGCAGAAGTTACTTCATGTGAGAGCGGCCGCTTGGGGCATCAAACGCATGAGGACCAAGTGGAGTAGCTGCAACCCGTCTGCGCGCCGAGTCTGGATCAACCTGGAGCTGGCCAAGAAGCCGGAGCTGTGCCTTGAGTACATCGTAGTGCATGAGCTGACGCACCTGCATGAGCGGCACCATAACGAGCGGTTCACGGCGCTATTGGATACCCATATGCCCCAATGGCGGAAGTATCGGGATATGCTGAACAGGCTACCGTTGGCTCATGAGGAGTGGGCGTATTGAGGTAACATGTGTATCGACCGGCCCTAAGTCCTATTCGCAGATGGCCGTCTTGCCGGTGATTTCATCCGACGTATCCCAATAATCAGGTATGTTGTGATATCGCCAAGGTGCTTAGTCGAGTCGGGAGACTTTGAGCAGCTTAACTAAAAAGGCCCCCCTCCATCCTTTGAGGTTCCACCAAATGCTGAGGCAAAACGACCCTCCCACAATGCTATATGCTTCTCCTCGTTCATATAACCTATCGTTATCGTTTGCTTATAAATAACTTCTGTTGCTACCCGGAAATTGGCAAGAATGTTGCAATGGATAGTGTCGTTCTCGTAATTTTGTGGATGTCCTTCACGGAACTGTTAGCACAGCTTGCCAACAACTCAGCCGCCGAATTTCACAACGAAATTGAGTTCGTGATCCAGGCAATTCACGAAAAGTGGTGGCTGTTCGCAGTGGGGCACTGACAGTCGTGACAGCAGCGGTCAATGGCTCCCGTCATTGCGGCGCGTGTTACGGGAACGGCGCTTGCTTTAATCGGCCTCGTCATTGCCGGTTACGGGAAATTGAAGAAATCGATATTTAAATTAATCGCAGGAGAAAACGTATGAACAGCATCTTTTATATCATCGGTGTCATCGTGGTTGTCGTGGTGGCCTTGAAGTTCCTCGGGGTGTACTAGCCCGGCAGGCTTAAAAAGCAGAAGGGGAACAGGGGGAACACGGGGACATCCTATATTCCCTCCGTCAAGCACTTTTTAATTAGACATGATTTCGGTCAGTTCTGGATGCCCCGGTTTTCAGGCAACACTTCGCCTGTGGTTTTTTTGATGCTTTCTCCGGCGGATTCTCTTGCCTGAAGATGAGCCCTCGCTTGATCGTTACGATTATCCGGCATCTCCATGCGCTCAGCGCCAGGATTGCCCATCATCCCCTATCCAAGCTTTGGGCTCGGCAAGAGGCCCGGGATCGTCCCTCCCGAGGTCGTTTGCCTCGACGTTGTTGATCGGGCTCTCTCACCGAAGATGGTAGAAACTCTCTAAACTTGGATATGCGCTGGGTTGAACGGCTCCTTTCGCTTCATCAGCGTCCAGGCAATCACCAGCATCTTGGCCGCGATCTTCACCAGCATCTTGGTGCGGATGCCGACTTCCCGCTGGCGGCCTTAAGCGCGGCTGGAACATTAATGGTGTCACGGCTTTGAATTGTGAAATAAAAATGATGGTTGATAGTTAGGTAAGCCACGCTGTCAATTCCCCTGAAACCTTGATGGTGCATCGCCGGAGTTCTGTTTTATAATCTTTTTCCCGGGCGCTCATGCACTTATTCCGGCGGCATGGGGGTTATGGGATTTGTCAGTGGCGCTGCAAAATTACATTGCAATTTTGCAATGACACTGATAGCCTACCGCCATGGATCTGCTCCGAAGAAACCTTCTCGACACCATCCTGCCCCGGCTGAAACATGAGAGGGTCATCGTGGTCAGCGGCGCTCGCCAGACGGGCAAGACGACCCTCTGCGAATCACAGATCCCGCGTCATCTGGAATTGCCCTACACCTATATCTCCTTTGACGACCCGGACGACCGCTTGCGTTTCCAGTCCTCGGCCGTGTCGATCCTCGAATCCATCGACACACCCCTCGTCATTCTAGACGAAGTGCAGAAATCGCTTTCGCTTTTTGATCCCCTGAAGCTGGTTGTCGACCGGGAGCAGAAACAGGCAGCTCGCAAGATTTACCTGGTCACGGGTTCCTCCCAGCTCCTGTTGCTGAAGGGTGTCAGAGAAACCCTGGCCGGCAGAGTGGCTCTCTTCCACCTGTATCCTTTCTCCTTGCGTGAGGTCTCCGGCCATGACCGCATTCCGCTGTTGACCCGGCTGTGGCAGGAGCGTCGACTGGGCCGAGAGGATATCAAGAACCCGCAGGTGCTTCCCGCGAAGGCATTGAGGACCGCCGTGAAGATGCGGGATGAGCACCTGTCCTGGGGCGGGTATCCCCCGGTTTGGCAGAGGAAAGAAACCGAGGCCAAGATCAGCTGGCTGAAGAACTACCGCAAGACGTATCTGGAACGGGATATCGCGGACGTCGGCCAGGTGGCCGATATCGACACGTTCGCTCTGGCCCAAAAAATACTTTGTTCACGCATCGCCAACATTCTGTCGATCAGCGAAGTCGCCAGAGATCTTGCGCTGGCGGTCAACACCGTCAAGCGATACCTCGGCTTGCTCACCATGACGTTCCAAAGCTTCCTGCTGCCGCCGTATTTTGAAAATACCGGCAAACGGTTCATCAAGAGCCCCAAGCTCTTTTTTTCCGATGTGGGACTGATCAAGGCCGTGCTGGGCGACATCGGAGTGAGCCCCGGCGCACTGTATGAAAATTGGATTTTCACCGAGCTGATGAAATGGAAGGAGCTTCAGCCCATCGAGCCCGAATTGTATTTTTACCGGACCGGCACCGGGATGGAGATCGATTTTCTCATCGCCGGCAAGGATTTCATCCTGCCGATCGAAGCCAAGGCGCATGAAAAGGTGAGCGCCGCCGACGGTCGCAGCATCGAATCCTTCCTGAAAGACCATCCCGGAGTCAGCACGCTGGGTTTGGTGGTGTACAAGGGGCGCGATGTCGTGGAGATCAGAAAAAATATCTGGGCGGTCCCGGATTGGTATCTCCTGGCGTGAAAATTCGGTTTGTAAGGTCACTCGCAATGCCATGTTCTGAGAGGCGCCACCTCCCATGAAGAAACCCATAAGTCCAAAATCCGCACCGGAATCACCTGAAAAAACTTACCAGCTTAAAATCGAATTGGAGGGCGTGTCGCCGCCGGTCTGGCGCCAGCTTCAAGTTCCCGGGGATGCCACGTTAGGGTGGTTGCACGCAGCCATCCAGCTTGCGATGGGCTGGACCAACAGTCACCTGCACCAGTTCATCATCTGCGACCGAATTTTTTCTGATCCCCTTTTCGAGATGAACGAACTTGACGACGACCCGCCGGTGCTCGACGAACACAAGGTCCGGTTGAAGGATGTCGCGCCGCACATGCGCAGCGTGTTCATGTACCAGTACGATTTCGGGGATTCATGGGAGCATATCGTAAAGGTTGAGATGATCTACGACCGGAGGCCTCCACGCGGGGACATTGCCAAGTGCCTCGGTGGTGCCGGCGCCTGCCCGCCGGAGGACTGCGGCGGACCTTATGGGTATGCGGACTTGCTCGAGATCATCACGGATCCTGAACATGACGAACACGAGTCCACCCTGGAATGGCTCGGCGGCAAGTTCGACCCGGAGGCGTTTGATATCCCCGCGACCAATAAATATCTGCGAAAACTGAAATGGCCCCACGTGACCATAGAAGACCTCGGCGATGTGCTCATGAAGCGATTCAAGCGCCGTTGGCATTAACGCCATGCACGACTTATTGCCAATCAGGCGGGGCGGAAAAATTCGACATGCATATCGAAGTGCCTGACGATGCCGCTGAGGTGGCCCGCAGGGCGGCTGGAATTATGGCGCTTTGGGGCCGTTGTTTCATCGTTGACATATGTCGATTACCGTATCTTTTTGAATACATAGGGCAGGAACCCGAGAAAGCGATAAGTCCTCAGTTCGCCAAGGCTCGACGCATGAAACGCCGGATCGATAAAGTCGCCCACAGTCGAGCCAAAGATAAGGAACAGGCGCCTCAGGACGGCTACCGGATGATTCAGGCCGGCTGGCCACTGGCGATGCGCTTGGATCTGGTATGCATGCCGCGCTGCGTGAAATACACGCGCCAGCCCGCACCCAATTACGGCACTACCCAGTGGCGGATTCTATATGAAGGATCATCACCGCCGTTTCCTCATTCCACCTTGGCCAGCGAGTAACTCGTGCTGCGTCCGCCTCCGGGGTTTCGAACGAGGATGCCCCTTTTGATGAGATCGGTGATGTCGCGCAGTGCCGTGTCGGGCGATGACTTCGTAAGCGCCGCCCATTTGGACGAGGTGAGCTTGCCCTCAAAACCGTGCAGCAGTCGGTTGATGACCTTGCGCTGGCGCTCATTGAGCGGTTGGTCCTTGATCGCTTCCCAGAAGCGCACCTTGCGCAGGACGCCGGAAAGCGTGTCCTCCGCGCCTGCGATCGCGCGGTCGAGGCAGCCGAGAAACCATTCCAGCCATGCGGTGACGTCGAGATCCCCCTTCTGCGTGGCTTCCAGGATGTCGTAGTAGGCGTTGCGCTCCAGCCGGATTTGCGCGGACATGCTGTAGAAGCGCTGCGCGCTTTGTTCCGAGCGCGCGAGCGCCATGTCCGCGATGGCGCGCGCCATGCGCCCGTTGCCGTCATCGAACGGATGGATGGTGACGAACCACACATGCGCCAGCGCCGCCTTCAGAACGGGATCAAGCACGGCCTCATCATTGAACCACTTCAAAAAGGCGGACCTTTCCGCTTCGAGGCGCGGTGCACTCGGAGCTTCGTAGTGCACCCGCTCGCGCCCCATCGGACCGGAGACCACCCGCATCGGGCCGGAGCCGTCATCGCGCCACGCGCCGACGATGATCCTGGTCATGCCGCTGCGCCCGGTGGGGAACAGCTCGGCGTGCCATGCGAACAGGCGCTCGTCGGTCAGGGGCTCGGCATATTTCTGGGAGGCATCGAGCATCATCTCGACCACACCCTCGATATGCCGGTCGGCGGGGGCCAACGCGCCGATGTCCATGCCCAGCCGCCGCGCGATCGAGGAACGCACTTGGTCCTTGTCAAGGATTTCGCCTTCGATCTCGCTGGACTTGAGGACATCCTCCGTGAGCGTTGCCAGAACGGCCTCGGAACGCAGGTCGAACCCCAGCGCTTCCATGCGCCCGATCAGGCGGCCCTGCCGGTGGCGGACAGGCGCAAGATGCTTAGCCGCCAGGACCTCGTCCCACCGGAAGACCGGCCATTCCTTCAATTCATGTATGTAAGTCGTCATTCTCCGCACCCTATGCGGAGATTATCCCTGTTATTTGCCGCAAAAGCAAGAATAATATCCGCATATTGTGCGGAGATTAAGCGAGCTAATCTCCGCAGCTGGGCTGGGATCCGCATATTTGAGGGCATGGAATTGGGTCGCCTGGATGATCTCAAGACCGATAAGTTTGCTGCCTCCTGATGGTCGATGCCGCTTGTGTCAAGCTCAATTTCCAGAACCACATGGTTATCCTTATTGACAATTATGTCTTGCATAGCTAGATATTATAATAGACCTCGTTCGAAGTCCTGATGTTAATTGTACTCTGGGAATTATTCCCATGGATATGATCATAAAAATCGTTTTTGGTGTTTTGGCCTTCAATGCCTTTTTGGTCTGTTGGGCTGTTTTTTTGCGCTTTACGATCTGGCTCCGCTCCCAAAAAGGATTTGATGTTAAAGAGTTTTTAGCCAGCCTTCCCAGGGGCACAAGTGTTGTTGACCCTTGGATTCTCAAAGACGGCAAGTGGTTAAAAACGAGTAAGGCCTCCTATCATCCCGCGTCTGCAGCCTAAGCACCTATCAGACCCTTTTAAGGTCTGCGGCCTCCCAGCCGGTAATCCGACAAAACCGGCGAGGAGAGCCGCATTCGCCGCCAGCTGGCACCAGAAGGTTAATGGGTAGAGTAGAGGGCAGATCAAAAGCCACATCCTCCTGACATTTCGTCGCACGCGACTACTCTGAAGATCAGTATTGGCAGAGGATCAGCCCTCCCTCATCAAACCGTGCAGGCGGTTTTCCCGCACACGGCTTTCCAATGTTCTTCACCGCGAGGCATGCGCCCTCGTCCAGCCTGCTGTCGTCGGCACCTTGAAGAGTCCGTACCTCTCATACAAAAGCCTAGGTAAGCCACGCTGTCAATTCCCCTGAAACCTTGACGGTGCATCGCCGGGGTGCTATGGGGGCGGCTGTAATTTCAAATATTCTGGGACCAACCGGCGGCGCCCACGAGGTTTTTTTTCAGATAACCTTCGCCGATAGCGAGTTCCCATAATGGTGTTTATGCATGCTGAAATTTTTGCCTCCACCGCTGCTTGGCGTTATTACATTTCTACTGGTCACATTTAATACGTTGTTCTGGGTTGCCCTTTTTATCCCCGTCATTTTGCTGAAATTTATCCTCTTTGCCCCTCGATTCCGCCACCGGTGTTCCCTGGTCTTGATTGCGTTTGCTTCTCAGTGGGTGGCCTGCAACAGTTTGATTTTGCAGATCACAAAAGATATAAAATGGGATGTCGAAGGCTTGGCCGATCTGAATCCGCATGCCTCTTATCTTGTAATCAGCAATCATCGTTCCTGGACGGACATCGTTGTTCTGCAACACATTTTCAGAAACAAAATTCCTTTTCTGAAATTTTTCCTGAAAAAGGAACTTATTTGGGTCCCTTTCCTGGGACTCGCCTGGTGGGCTTTGGATTTCCCTTTCATGAAACGCTACTCTCGCCAGTTCCTTGACAAGCATCCGGAGCTTCGCGGCCAGGATATGGCCACCACCCGCAGGCATTGCGAAAAGTTCAGAAGATCTCCTGTCTCGGTGATTAATTTTATTGAAGGAACCCGGTTCAGCTCCAGCAAGCATCTTTCTCAGAACTCGCCCTTCCAGAATCTCTTGAGACCCAGGGCCGGCGGAGTGGCCTTTGTGTTAGCCGCGATGGGGGATAGCTTATCGGGCGTCCTGGATGTGACGATAGCCTATCCCGACAACGACCCGGACGCACTGATATGGCAGCTGCTGCAGGGCAAGATTCCCCGAATCATTGCCCGTGTGCGTTTATTGCCGGTGCCGGAAGACGTCGCCGGGAAAGACTACCTGGCGGACGGCGATTTCAGGGAACGCATGCAGGACTGGGTCAACCGCATCTGGCAGCACAAGGATATGCTGATCGACAGTATTTTGACTGTTCGCGAATGAGATGGTTGACGAAATCGGAGAGCCCCGACATGCAAATGGAAGTGCTTGAGGATGCCGCTGCGGTGGCCCGAAGGGCGGCTGAGGTTATTGCGGCAGCGGCCGGGGAGGCCGTTGCCGCACGTGGTTGCTTCATTGCAGCGGTGAGCGGCGGACGGAGCCCTTGGGCGATGTTGCGGGCCTTGGCCGGCCAAAAGTTGCCTTGGGAAAAGATCCACGTGGTTCAGGTGGACGAGCGCGTGGCGCCCGAAGGGCACGCCGACCGAAACCTCACCCACTTGCGCACGAGCCTGCTCGATCATGCCCCGCTCCCCCCCGACCACATCCATGCCATGCCGGTGGAAGAGACTGATCTGGAAGCTGCGGCCCAACGCTACGCCCGGACCCTGCAGGAGATCGCCGGTTCGCCCCCGGTGCTGGATCTTGTCCACCTGGGCCTCGGCCCGGACGGGCACACCGCTTCCCTGGTGCCCGGGGACCCGGTCCTCGAAATTACCGAATCAGACGTTGCGATGACCGAGGTCTACCAGGAGCGGCGCCGCATGACCCTGACCTACCCGATCCTCAACCGCAGCCGCCGCATCCTGTGGGTGGTGACCGGCAAAGAAAAAACCGAAATGCTGGCGCGGCTGCGCGACGGCGACCGGGCGATCCCGGCCGGGCGCGTACACCGAGACCAGGCTGTGGTACTGGCCGATCGCGCCGCGGCTGCGGCGATTGACTCGAACTGAGAATAACCGGCCGTTAGATAGAAAAATCGCCGGCCGACGAATGTCGGCCGCCGTTACTCCCTTCCATGCAAAGGCCCAGCTGGAGATGCACTGGTTGCAGCGGTTAGCGCATTCTGCGCGGCTTTTGCTGCTGTCTCTTGGATTCCTGGGTGCACCTCCGTGGGATGCGGTTTGGTCCGACACGCACCGCCGGCCTACTGCTTCTGCAGATCAAAATCCTTGGCCAGCTCCTTGATGACCAGGGCTTCCGATTCCAGGAACTTCTTGGATTCTTCAATCCCCATGCCCTGCGGCACGAAGCCGGCGGCTTCCATCTTGGCCCTGAAATCGGCCTGGGCGGTCGTCGACAGGAACGCCTTTTCCAGATATTTTTGAATGTCTGCCGGGATGGTTTTGGGGCCCATGACGCCCCGTGCAATGCGAGGGTACATCTTGAAGCCCATCTCTTCGAAGGTCGGGATATCCTTGAGCTGGGGCATTCTCTGGGAAGAGCCGATGGCCAGAACTTTGATCTGATCCCTGCTCGTCACCAGCAGACTGGAATTGGTGAAGGCCGCATCGATATGGCCCCCCAGCAAAGCGGTCTGAACCTCCGAGGTCCCCTGGAACGTCACATAATTCACTTTCACCCCCGCCAGCTTCATGAACTGCAGGGTGGCAAAATGATGTCCGGTGAACTTGCCCACGCCCCCGCAGTTTATTTTTCCGGGATTCGCCTTGGCGTAGTCGATGAACTCCTTGAAGGTGTTGACCGGATGGTCCTTCTTTACCGCCAACCCGATCGGCGTGTACTCCACGATGGACAGGATCACGAAATCGTCGGTCTTGTAGGCCACATCCTTCATGAATATCGGCTGGAGAATGATGTGCGGGATGCTGAATCCGCCGATGGTGTAGCCGTCGGGTTTCGCAGCGGCGAGTTTCGACCAGCAGAGGGCCCCGCCGGCCCCGGGCTGGTAATTGATCACAAACGGCTGCGCAAAGTATTTTTCCAGATAGGGCTGCATGGCCCTCGCGGCAATGTCCACCTCGCCGCCCGGGTTAAACGGATTCATGTAGGTGATCGGCCCGGTGGGAAAATTTTGGGCCCCTGCGCTCACGGCCAGGAAAAGAGATAATGCCGCCACCAAAAGAACCGCTTTCAATCTGGTCATCATTTCCCCCTTTCGGTTGCCTATACGTTCTCACTTTCCACTATCTGCTGAAGCTTTCGCCGACGCTTGCCGATTTTAGATATCATGGGCGACATCAGAAGCACCAGGCAAATCAAAAGAAATACGGCAGAGATGGGTTTTTCAACAAAAATCCATGGGCTGCCGTGCGAAATGACCAATGAAAGACGCAGCTTGCTCTCCAACATCGGACCGATGACCAGCGCCAGGACCAGCGGCGCCATTTCAAACCGGAACTTGCGGGCCAGATACCCGAAAACACCGAACCCGATCATGAGCGCGACTTCCACTTTGCTGTAGTTCAGGCTGAAGACTCCCACCAGGCAGAAGAGCAAAATCAGCGGGAAGAGAATCGGATAGGGGACTTTCAAGACTTTGACCCAGATGCCGATCAGGGGCAGGTTCAGCACCAGCAGCATGGCATTTCCAATGTACATGCTCATGATGGTTCCCCAGAATAGGTCGGGATATTTCGCGATCAGCATGGGCCCGGGCTGAATTCCGTGGATCATGAAGGCGCCCAAAAGAATGGCGATGACGGAGTTGGACGGTATCCCGAGGGTGAAGAGAGGGATGAATGCGCCGCCGGTGGCGGCATTGTTGGCCGCCTCGGGCCCGGCCACCCCCTGGATCATGCCGGTGCCGAATTTCTCCGGGTGCTTGGAGAGCTTCTTTTCGATGGCATACGAGGTGAAAGCCGAAATCACGGGCGCCGGCCCCGGCAGAATACCGATGAAGAACCCCAGGAAGCCTCCGCGAATCATGGGCCAGAAGGAATCCTTCCAGTCCTGCAGGGTGGGCAGCAGGTGTTTGACCTTCGTGGTGACCAGGTCTCTTTTGATCTCCTGTTCGACGTTGGCAATCACTTCGGCGACGCCGAAAAGCCCCATGATGGCCGGGATCAAGCCGACGCCGTCACAGAGTTCCAGGAGGCCGCAGGTCAGGCGTTGGGTGCCGGAAATCGAATCCATGCCGATCGATCCGATGAGCAAGCCGAACACGGCCATCATCAGTGCTTTCAGGATTGACCCTGCCGCCAGGTAGATCAGGATGACGATGCCCAGGAGCATCAGGCTGAAGTATTCCGTCGGGCCGAACGCCAGGGCGAACTTGGCGAGCGGGGGCGCCACCAGCATCAACCCGAGGACCGCCATGGTCCCGGCGATGAAAGAGCTGAACGCCGCAATGCCCAACGCCGCCCCGGCGCGGCCCTTCAAGGCCATCTGGTACCCGTCCAGACAGGTGATGACCGAGGCGGCCTCACCCGGGATGTTCACCAGGATGGAGGTGGTCGATCCGCCGTACATCGCTCCATAATAAATCCCGGCCAGCATGATGATGGCGGTGACGGGCGGCACATGGAACGTGTTCGGAAGCAGTATGGCGATGGCGGCCGTAGGACCAAGGCCCGGGAGGACGCCGACCAGGGTCCCCATGAGCACGCCGATGAAACAGAAAAGGAGGTTGATCGGAGTGAAGCAAACCTGGGCGCCCAGCAGGATGTGGTTCAGCAGGTCCATGATTTGGCCTATAACCCCAAAAAGCCTTTGGGCAGTTGGGTTTGGAGGAAGTTTACGAAAAGGAGCCTTGCGATGACGGCGGCCGACGCCGCTACGATGAAACTTCTCAGCCAGGTTTGCGGGAAGATGAACTTGACCAAAAACCCGATGAAAAGAAAGGTGGTCCATGTAAAGCCCAAGAAATCAAAAACCAGGTTGTAGGCGATCAAGGCCGCAAAAGTGGCTGAGACCCTTTTCCAGGATACGGCCTCCGGGAAAAAGGACAGTCGAACCGGACCTTTCCGCTGCCGATTTTGCACAAAAAGCGCCGATGACATCAGAACCAAGATGATCCCTGCCCAAAAAGGCAAAAACCCCGGCCCGGGTTCGTTCCACGCCCCTATTTCAATGGTGCACGCGTACAGTGCAAAGAAGGCGCCCACAGCGAAGAAGAAAATTGCCGCGATGCGGTCGTACTGGCTTTGCGTCTTTTCCATGATGTGGATCCTATACTGGAAAGCGATTCATCCTGACAGAGCATGTTCCGCGCTTGCCTGACTCGTGATATTCCTCCGGCAGTTAAATAGGTTAAACCACACTGCGTGAAGCCCCGCAGGCCTCTACTCGACCCCCAGTCGCTTGTATATTTCGGGGAGCCTGCGGAGGGCTTCCGCTTTCACCCCCTGGTAGAGATGGCCGCCATGCGAATCCATGGCCACGGTGAGCGGCCCGAAATCCTTCACCCGGAATTGGTAAAGCGCCTCGGGGTGCAGGTGCTCCCAGTAAACCGCCTCCACCGCTGCGATCTGCTGCGTTTCCAGAGATGCTGCGCCGCCCACGATGGCCAAGTAGACGGCACCCCATTTTTTCATGGCCTGGAGGCTTCCCTCGTATAGTCCGCCCTTGCCGATCACCGCCCGAACGCCGTATTTCTCGATGAGCGCCGGGGTGAACCGGTCCATCCGGCCGCTCGTCGTGGTTCCCACGCAGATGGGCTCCCACGTATCGCCTACTTTTCTCAAGCTGGGTGCGGTGTGGATGCATGGCATGCCGGCCAGACTTACCGGGGGTTCATGGTTCTGGTCGAACATGTATATCTGCGTCAGGTCCCGGATCCCAAAAAGAGTCCCGTCGAAATAGACGATATCCCCGACCCTGAGTTTCCGGATGACTTCCTCGGAGAACGGTGTCTGAAGATGATGCTGCGCCATGGGTTCTTCCCCTCCTTGCCGGGATCGTTTGCGTTAGTAGCCGTACTCGATGCGCCCGTCCGGGTAAATCCGGGCCCTCGCCCGCCGGGCCGGCCAGCACTGGGTGTTCACGGCGACCGGGTTCTGTGTGATGTGGGTGTAGGCCATCTCGATGTGCACCCCGAGAGTCGAAACGTCCCCGCCAAGCCCCATGGGGCCGATTCCCGTCGCGTTGATGGCCTCCTCGAGTTCGGCCTCCATCTTGGCAATTTCGGGGTCCTCGTTGCGCTGGCCCACGGGCCTTGCGATGGCTTCCTTGGCAAGGCGCATCACCAGGTCCGCGGTCCCGCCGATCCCCACGCCGATGATCCCCGGGGGACAGGGGTTGGCGCCCGAGGCGATAAAGGTGTCCAGTATGAACTTCTTGACCGCCTTGACCCCGTCGGCCGGTATGAACATTTTCATGGTGCTCATGTTTTCCGACCCGGACCCTTTCGGGATCATGAGGATCTCCATGTATTCCACATCTTTTATGAAGTCGATGTAGAGTACGGGAAGATTTTTACCCACCGATGTCTGCGGGTTCACCCGGGTGACGGGATGCGTTGAACTCCCGCGGAACGGGAACTCTTGGGTGGCGCGCCGGGCCCCGACACTGAGGCGCTCCTTGATCTCTGAACCGTCCCAGTGAAACGCGGAGCCGAGTTTGACCATGTAGATCGGCAACCCGGTGTCCTGGCACACGAGGGTTTTCTTCTGGTCGGCGATGTCCACCGCCTTCAGCATGGCTTTGAACACCTCCTTGGCGGTGGGCTTGGTCTCGCGTTCGTAGGCCTTTTTCAGGGCGCTGCGCACATCCGGGGGCAGATCGCAGAGCGCTCGGATGTAGAGTTCCTTGGCCGTTTCCTCGATAATTGCATAGTTGAAACTCGACATGGACGAACAAAGCCTCCTCTGAGGTTAGCGGGTCTAACAAACCGGGCCGCCCTTGAATTGACACATTCT
>CAVQTH010000014.1:0-48920 GCA_963716325.1 uncultured delta proteobacterium
CTGAAACCTTGACGGTGCATCGCCGGGGTGCTATGGGGGCGGCTGTAATTTCAAATATTCTGGGACCAACCGGCGGCGCCCACGAGGTTTTTTTTCAGATAACCTTCGCCGATAGCGAGTTCCCATAATGGTGTTTATGCATGCTGAAATTTTTGCCTCCACCGCTGCTTGGCGTTATTACATTTCTACTGGTCACATTTAATACGTTGTTCTGGGTTGCCCTTTTTATCCCCGTCATTTTGCTGAAATTTATCCTCTTTGCCCCTCGATTCCGCCACCGGTGTTCCCTGGTCTTGATTGCGTTTGCTTCTCAGTGGGTGGCCTGCAACAGTTTGATTTTGCAGATCACAAAAGATATAAAATGGGATGTCGAAGGCTTGGCCGATCTGAATCCGCATGCCTCTTATCTTGTAATCAGCAATCATCGTTCCTGGACGGACATCGTTGTTCTGCAACACATTTTCAGAAACAAAATTCCTTTTCTGAAATTTTTCCTGAAAAAGGAACTTATTTGGGTCCCTTTCCTGGGACTCGCCTGGTGGGCTTTGGATTTCCCTTTCATGAAACGCTACTCTCGCCAGTTCCTTGACAAGCATCCGGAGCTTCGCGGCCAGGATATGGCCACCACCCGCAGGCATTGCGAAAAGTTCAGAAGATCTCCTGTCTCGGTGATTAATTTTATTGAAGGAACCCGGTTCAGCTCCAGCAAGCATCTTTCTCAGAACTCGCCCTTCCAGAATCTCTTGAGACCCAGGGCCGGCGGAGTGGCCTTTGTGTTAGCCGCGATGGGGGATAGCTTATCGGGCGTCCTGGATGTGACGATAGCCTATCCCGACAACGACCCGGACGCACTGATATGGCAGCTGCTGCAGGGCAAGATTCCCCGAATCATTGCCCGTGTGCGTTTATTGCCGGTGCCGGAAGACGTCGCCGGGAAAGACTACCTGGCGGACGGCGATTTCAGGGAACGCATGCAGGACTGGGTCAACCGCATCTGGCAGCACAAGGATATGCTGATCGACAGTATTTTGACTGTTCGCGAATGAGATGGTTGACGAAATCGGAGAGCCCCGACATGCAAATGGAAGTGCTTGAGGATGCCGCTGCGGTGGCCCGAAGGGCGGCTGAGGTTATTGCGGCAGCGGCCGGGGAGGCCGTTGCCGCACGTGGTTGCTTCATTGCAGCGGTGAGCGGCGGACGGAGCCCTTGGGCGATGTTGCGGGCCTTGGCCGGCCAAAAGTTGCCTTGGGAAAAGATCCACGTGGTTCAGGTGGACGAGCGCGTGGCGCCCGAAGGGCACGCCGACCGAAACCTCACCCACTTGCGCACGAGCCTGCTCGATCATGCCCCGCTCCCCCCCGACCACATCCATGCCATGCCGGTGGAAGAGACTGATCTGGAAGCTGCGGCCCAACGCTACGCCCGGACCCTGCAGGAGATCGCCGGTTCGCCCCCGGTGCTGGATCTTGTCCACCTGGGCCTCGGCCCGGACGGGCACACCGCTTCCCTGGTGCCCGGGGACCCGGTCCTCGAAATTACCGAATCAGACGTTGCGATGACCGAGGTCTACCAGGAGCGGCGCCGCATGACCCTGACCTACCCGATCCTCAACCGCAGCCGCCGCATCCTGTGGGTGGTGACCGGCAAAGAAAAAACCGAAATGCTGGCGCGGCTGCGCGACGGCGACCGGGCGATCCCGGCCGGGCGCGTACACCGAGACCAGGCTGTGGTACTGGCCGATCGCGCCGCGGCTGCGGCGATTGACTCGAACTGAGAATAACCGGCCGTTAGATAGAAAAATCGCCGGCCGACGAATGTCGGCCGCCGTTACTCCCTTCCATGCAAAGGCCCAGCTGGAGATGCACTGGTTGCAGCGGTTAGCGCATTCTGCGCGGCTTTTGCTGCTGTCTCTTGGATTCCTGGGTGCACCTCCGTGGGATGCGGTTTGGTCCGACACGCACCGCCGGCCTACTGCTTCTGCAGATCAAAATCCTTGGCCAGCTCCTTGATGACCAGGGCTTCCGATTCCAGGAACTTCTTGGATTCTTCAATCCCCATGCCCTGCGGCACGAAGCCGGCGGCTTCCATCTTGGCCCTGAAATCGGCCTGGGCGGTCGTCGACAGGAACGCCTTTTCCAGATATTTTTGAATGTCTGCCGGGATGGTTTTGGGGCCCATGACGCCCCGTGCAATGCGAGGGTACATCTTGAAGCCCATCTCTTCGAAGGTCGGGATATCCTTGAGCTGGGGCATTCTCTGGGAAGAGCCGATGGCCAGAACTTTGATCTGATCCCTGCTCGTCACCAGCAGACTGGAATTGGTGAAGGCCGCATCGATATGGCCCCCCAGCAAAGCGGTCTGAACCTCCGAGGTCCCCTGGAACGTCACATAATTCACTTTCACCCCCGCCAGCTTCATGAACTGCAGGGTGGCAAAATGATGTCCGGTGAACTTGCCCACGCCCCCGCAGTTTATTTTTCCGGGATTCGCCTTGGCGTAGTCGATGAACTCCTTGAAGGTGTTGACCGGATGGTCCTTCTTTACCGCCAACCCGATCGGCGTGTACTCCACGATGGACAGGATCACGAAATCGTCGGTCTTGTAGGCCACATCCTTCATGAATATCGGCTGGAGAATGATGTGCGGGATGCTGAATCCGCCGATGGTGTAGCCGTCGGGTTTCGCAGCGGCGAGTTTCGACCAGCAGAGGGCCCCGCCGGCCCCGGGCTGGTAATTGATCACAAACGGCTGCGCAAAGTATTTTTCCAGATAGGGCTGCATGGCCCTCGCGGCAATGTCCACCTCGCCGCCCGGGTTAAACGGATTCATGTAGGTGATCGGCCCGGTGGGAAAATTTTGGGCCCCTGCGCTCACGGCCAGGAAAAGAGATAATGCCGCCACCAAAAGAACCGCTTTCAATCTGGTCATCATTTCCCCCTTTCGGTTGCCTATACGTTCTCACTTTCCACTATCTGCTGAAGCTTTCGCCGACGCTTGCCGATTTTAGATATCATGGGCGACATCAGAAGCACCAGGCAAATCAAAAGAAATACGGCAGAGATGGGTTTTTCAACAAAAATCCATGGGCTGCCGTGCGAAATGACCAATGAAAGACGCAGCTTGCTCTCCAACATCGGACCGATGACCAGCGCCAGGACCAGCGGCGCCATTTCAAACCGGAACTTGCGGGCCAGATACCCGAAAACACCGAACCCGATCATGAGCGCGACTTCCACTTTGCTGTAGTTCAGGCTGAAGACTCCCACCAGGCAGAAGAGCAAAATCAGCGGGAAGAGAATCGGATAGGGGACTTTCAAGACTTTGACCCAGATGCCGATCAGGGGCAGGTTCAGCACCAGCAGCATGGCATTTCCAATGTACATGCTCATGATGGTTCCCCAGAATAGGTCGGGATATTTCGCGATCAGCATGGGCCCGGGCTGAATTCCGTGGATCATGAAGGCGCCCAAAAGAATGGCGATGACGGAGTTGGACGGTATCCCGAGGGTGAAGAGAGGGATGAATGCGCCGCCGGTGGCGGCATTGTTGGCCGCCTCGGGCCCGGCCACCCCCTGGATCATGCCGGTGCCGAATTTCTCCGGGTGCTTGGAGAGCTTCTTTTCGATGGCATACGAGGTGAAAGCCGAAATCACGGGCGCCGGCCCCGGCAGAATACCGATGAAGAACCCCAGGAAGCCTCCGCGAATCATGGGCCAGAAGGAATCCTTCCAGTCCTGCAGGGTGGGCAGCAGGTGTTTGACCTTCGTGGTGACCAGGTCTCTTTTGATCTCCTGTTCGACGTTGGCAATCACTTCGGCGACGCCGAAAAGCCCCATGATGGCCGGGATCAAGCCGACGCCGTCACAGAGTTCCAGGAGGCCGCAGGTCAGGCGTTGGGTGCCGGAAATCGAATCCATGCCGATCGATCCGATGAGCAAGCCGAACACGGCCATCATCAGTGCTTTCAGGATTGACCCTGCCGCCAGGTAGATCAGGATGACGATGCCCAGGAGCATCAGGCTGAAGTATTCCGTCGGGCCGAACGCCAGGGCGAACTTGGCGAGCGGGGGCGCCACCAGCATCAACCCGAGGACCGCCATGGTCCCGGCGATGAAAGAGCTGAACGCCGCAATGCCCAACGCCGCCCCGGCGCGGCCCTTCAAGGCCATCTGGTACCCGTCCAGACAGGTGATGACCGAGGCGGCCTCACCCGGGATGTTCACCAGGATGGAGGTGGTCGATCCGCCGTACATCGCTCCATAATAAATCCCGGCCAGCATGATGATGGCGGTGACGGGCGGCACATGGAACGTGTTCGGAAGCAGTATGGCGATGGCGGCCGTAGGACCAAGGCCCGGGAGGACGCCGACCAGGGTCCCCATGAGCACGCCGATGAAACAGAAAAGGAGGTTGATCGGAGTGAAGCAAACCTGGGCGCCCAGCAGGATGTGGTTCAGCAGGTCCATGATTTGGCCTATAACCCCAAAAAGCCTTTGGGCAGTTGGGTTTGGAGGAAGTTTACGAAAAGGAGCCTTGCGATGACGGCGGCCGACGCCGCTACGATGAAACTTCTCAGCCAGGTTTGCGGGAAGATGAACTTGACCAAAAACCCGATGAAAAGAAAGGTGGTCCATGTAAAGCCCAAGAAATCAAAAACCAGGTTGTAGGCGATCAAGGCCGCAAAAGTGGCTGAGACCCTTTTCCAGGATACGGCCTCCGGGAAAAAGGACAGTCGAACCGGACCTTTCCGCTGCCGATTTTGCACAAAAAGCGCCGATGACATCAGAACCAAGATGATCCCTGCCCAAAAAGGCAAAAACCCCGGCCCGGGTTCGTTCCACGCCCCTATTTCAATGGTGCACGCGTACAGTGCAAAGAAGGCGCCCACAGCGAAGAAGAAAATTGCCGCGATGCGGTCGTACTGGCTTTGCGTCTTTTCCATGATGTGGATCCTATACTGGAAAGCGATTCATCCTGACAGAGCATGTTCCGCGCTTGCCTGACTCGTGATATTCCTCCGGCAGTTAAATAGGTTAAACCACACTGCGTGAAGCCCCGCAGGCCTCTACTCGACCCCCAGTCGCTTGTATATTTCGGGGAGCCTGCGGAGGGCTTCCGCTTTCACCCCCTGGTAGAGATGGCCGCCATGCGAATCCATGGCCACGGTGAGCGGCCCGAAATCCTTCACCCGGAATTGGTAAAGCGCCTCGGGGTGCAGGTGCTCCCAGTAAACCGCCTCCACCGCTGCGATCTGCTGCGTTTCCAGAGATGCTGCGCCGCCCACGATGGCCAAGTAGACGGCACCCCATTTTTTCATGGCCTGGAGGCTTCCCTCGTATAGTCCGCCCTTGCCGATCACCGCCCGAACGCCGTATTTCTCGATGAGCGCCGGGGTGAACCGGTCCATCCGGCCGCTCGTCGTGGTTCCCACGCAGATGGGCTCCCACGTATCGCCTACTTTTCTCAAGCTGGGTGCGGTGTGGATGCATGGCATGCCGGCCAGACTTACCGGGGGTTCATGGTTCTGGTCGAACATGTATATCTGCGTCAGGTCCCGGATCCCAAAAAGAGTCCCGTCGAAATAGACGATATCCCCGACCCTGAGTTTCCGGATGACTTCCTCGGAGAACGGTGTCTGAAGATGATGCTGCGCCATGGGTTCTTCCCCTCCTTGCCGGGATCGTTTGCGTTAGTAGCCGTACTCGATGCGCCCGTCCGGGTAAATCCGGGCCCTCGCCCGCCGGGCCGGCCAGCACTGGGTGTTCACGGCGACCGGGTTCTGTGTGATGTGGGTGTAGGCCATCTCGATGTGCACCCCGAGAGTCGAAACGTCCCCGCCAAGCCCCATGGGGCCGATTCCCGTCGCGTTGATGGCCTCCTCGAGTTCGGCCTCCATCTTGGCAATTTCGGGGTCCTCGTTGCGCTGGCCCACGGGCCTTGCGATGGCTTCCTTGGCAAGGCGCATCACCAGGTCCGCGGTCCCGCCGATCCCCACGCCGATGATCCCCGGGGGACAGGGGTTGGCGCCCGAGGCGATAAAGGTGTCCAGTATGAACTTCTTGACCGCCTTGACCCCGTCGGCCGGTATGAACATTTTCATGGTGCTCATGTTTTCCGACCCGGACCCTTTCGGGATCATGAGGATCTCCATGTATTCCACATCTTTTATGAAGTCGATGTAGAGTACGGGAAGATTTTTACCCACCGATGTCTGCGGGTTCACCCGGGTGACGGGATGCGTTGAACTCCCGCGGAACGGGAACTCTTGGGTGGCGCGCCGGGCCCCGACACTGAGGCGCTCCTTGATCTCTGAACCGTCCCAGTGAAACGCGGAGCCGAGTTTGACCATGTAGATCGGCAACCCGGTGTCCTGGCACACGAGGGTTTTCTTCTGGTCGGCGATGTCCACCGCCTTCAGCATGGCTTTGAACACCTCCTTGGCGGTGGGCTTGGTCTCGCGTTCGTAGGCCTTTTTCAGGGCGCTGCGCACATCCGGGGGCAGATCGCAGAGCGCTCGGATGTAGAGTTCCTTGGCCGTTTCCTCGATAATTGCATAGTTGAAACTCGACATGGACGAACAAAGCCTCCTCTGAGGTTAGCGGGTCTAACAAACCGGGCCGCCCTTGAATTGACACATTCTTGTCAGGCTTTTGCTTTGGGCGTGCCCCTTATCAGATAGACGGGGCTGGTCCACGCCATGTGCCCGTCTTCCTGGACTGCGCATATGTAAATGGGATGGTCTCCCTTGCCGAGGCCGGTCAGCGGGAGTTCAAAAGAGAAATCATGCACCGGCGCTTGATCCGGCAGCCGATGGATTTCGATTTTCTTGAACAGCCCGCCGCAGTCCCATGTCTGGGGGTCCAGCCCCGCCGACTTTACGGCAAGGCGGATCGAGCGCTGGGCGGTCTGCAGATGGATCCAGCCCTCGCGCGGGTTCTCCAGGGTGAGGATCATTCCGGCAGCACCTCCGGTCGTGACCGACTTCCAGGCGAATTCACCCTCGCCGGTCTTTTCCAAGGGGCAACTGGCGTTCCGGAAATTAATGGGGGTCGCATCCAGGACACGGTTGCCCACCACCCGCAGGTTTCCGTCCCAGGCGACCATGCGGGCGCGGCCACGGACCTCGGCCCCGCTCCAGAGAATCTTGATGCGGCGTCCCAGATCCTTCCTGCCATAGGGTCTCAAGGTCTTGACGGTCTTTCGGCCGTTTCGAACCACCACCCGCTCGACCGGGCCGGTTCCGGCGAAATCGACCTGCAGCAGCGGGGACCCCGGCCCGGCATCGATCACATCCCCCATCATGGCTTGGCGCTTGTCGGCGGTGACCACCGTGAGGCCCACCAGGCAGCGATGGCCGGTTGTGGCGTAGAAATGGCGGGACGCGAGGGCTTGGAAAACATGCTTTCGGTCGAGCTTGTGCGCCAGGATGCACGTCAAGCCGCCCAGGGCCCCGAATTTCCCTGCGCCCGGGTAAGACGCGCCGGGACGGCCCTTGTGATCATCGGAGTTGGCGCAGATGCCGATCCGGTATCCCAGCGAGAGGGCTTCATCGACCAGCCACTCGAAGGTCCCCCAGGCCGAATGGACCTCGACGGCGAGCTCGATGTCCGGGTCGTGCATCCGCATGTCCGCGTATCGCCCGCCCACATGGGCGAAGGCAAAGGGCCGGGGGCCGCCGCCGCTCCTGAGTTTCTCAAACAGCAGCGACGCGGTGGGGGAGTCCTCGTAAATCGAGGTCTTGCCCGGAAGCAGATCGGTACCGCTGCGGCTGATGCGGCCTCCCTCCGAGGTGAAATAGACATTGCGGTCGCCCCCGAGCGGCGTGTTGCCGCTCCACTCATATCCCGGGAACGTTACGAAACGATTCGGTTGGTAGAATTTCTTGCCGGTTCTGTTTATGGTTTTCCAAAAATCATCCGTGACCTGGAAGTCGTTTCCCTGGTGTCCGCAAACATCCACCAAGGCATAGTCGCGGGCGAATTTGAAATAATCATCGATGGAGTTGGTGCCGATGGTTTCCTCCGACTGCCCGTGCAGATCTGCCCAGTAGGCCTTCAACTGCGGGGTCCTGCCGGCCACACGAATCGGGTTGCTGACGGCAGGCAAGGCAGTGGCTTTGTCGGTGGCGGTAACGCGAAAGATCCCTGCCTGATGGAAACCCGGGTGAGTGCAGGTAGCCGGCGGGGCGGTCGGATTTCCCCAACGGTCTTCAAGTTTGAGATGGTAAGCGAAGCCTTCGCCGATCCGAATCTGCGGCGGAGCGATACACACCGACCGCGAAGGTCTGTCTGGCATTATGCAAAGGACGGGAGAGGCGGCAAGCTCTTTGAACTCGTAGGTCGCGATGGGGTCCACCAACGTCTTGAATTCGAAGGTGTCCTCGCAGAAGGTTTGCATCTGCCATCCCGGGGAGCCTGCGGAGGTGTCGCCGAAGACGACGATGATCTTCTGCCCCCGGTCGAGGAACCCACCCATGACTTTTAAAAAAATGGAGCGGCCCCAAGGCCGGGTGTGGCCTTTGGGATCCCACCGGCATTCGATGCGGCAGTCCCCGGTGGTATGCACGCGGCAATAATCGGGGAGTTTCGGTGCGTGGAATTGCGGCGTGCCGAAATCGCTGGCAAACCGGAAAACGATCTTCACATACCCCGTGTCATCGATGGGATGACCGGCGGTGTAGGTAAACGTCAGGGTGGCGAAGGACCCGGCGACAACCGGTTTGGATGGTTCGATGACGGCCCGTCCCAAATCGATATGCTGCATCCGCCCATCTCCCCCCAAGCAATTTTGGTTTATGACTTGCTTTCCGTCAGACGAATCGTGCTCGAATGCGATGACGTATTTAAAGCGCATTCGATATCAGGGTCTTTTTATCTGTCGCAAGCGCTATTTCTTGGCAACCCCCTTGACGACCTCTTCTTTGGTGACGGTTCTTGCGCCGATAGGGTCAAAATCAAGGCCGAGAACGAAATCGGCCAACGCCTTCTGCTCCGCCTCGGGAATATCATACTTGGGCATGATCGACCAGACGCTCTTCGATTGTGGGTTTTTGATAAAGGCCGCCACATACTCGGCGGTCCGCCCCTTGGCTTTGATGTTGGCCAGATCAGGGCCGACGCGCCGCCCGCCCCGGCCCTGGATGTGGTGGCAGTAGGCGCAGTCGTTCTTCACGAAGGCCTGCAAACCCAGGGTTTCGGTGGGGGTCAACGCTCGATCCGGCACCCGGATGCGGTCGCCGTAAGGACGGGCACCGTCGAAGCCGGTGAGGGTGAGATAGACGATGCCGATGATGGCGGTGACCCCGGCGGCGGTCGCCAGCGGCCGGTGGGCGGCCCCCAGGAATTTCGATCCCTCCAGGAACGGCAGCGCGAAAAGCAGCAGCACACCCACGATCGGCACCACCAGGGTGCCGATGACCTCGGTGGAACCTGGGAAATACGTCAGCAGCTGGAATAGCCACATGAAGTACCACTCCGGACGGGGCAGATAGCTCTCGTCCACGGTTCCGGCAATTTCTTCTCTTGGAATCGGGACCAAAAGGGACAAAACGAGAATAAGTCCGAGGACGACCGCAAAAATCACCATGCTCCGGGCCAGATGCTCCGGGAAAAAGCGGTAGCGCCTGTCCGGTTTCGAATCGGGAGCCTGGTTCGAACGGCCCGGGTCTCGCCCGTGGTCGGAAATGCCGTGCAGCCGCACCAGGTAGATGTGACCGGCGATCAACAGCGCCACGAGGGCCGGCAAGACGAGCATGTGGATCGCGTAGAACCGGGTGAGCGTGAGACCCGAAACCGAATCGCCCGCCAGCAGCAGCTTGGTCAGCACCTCACCCGCAACCGGTATATCTTTGGGAATGTTGGCGCTGACGACGGTGGCCCAGTAAGCTTTTTGGTCCCACGGCAGCAGGTAACCCGTGAAGCCGAGCCCGAGCGTCGACAGGAGCAAGCCGACGCCCAGGACCCAGGTCAGCTCGCGCGGGGGTTTAAACGACCCGGCGAAAAAGACCGTCGCCAGATGGGCAAAGACCGCCAGCACCATGGCCCCGGCGCCCCAGTGGTGCAACCCGCGCAGCACGGGCCCGAGGTGAACTTCCTGCATGATGTAGTCGATGGACTGGTAGGCCCTGTCGGGAGACGGGTTGTAATACATGGCCAGAAACATCCCGCTCAAGGTCATCACGGCAAAGAGCAGGGCGCACAGGCTGCCCAGGGTGGCGGACCAGCCCGTGTCCGGCGGCAGCTTTTTATACAGGAACGGTTCCAGATGAACGTCCCATCCGATGCGATGCTTGAACGCCTCTTTCAGTTGGGGCATGTCACACCATCTTGACCAGGAGGTTCCCGTGGTCGATGCGGAACGCCAAGCGGTCCAGGGGGCGCGGGGGCGGACCGGATTTGACGCTGCCGTCCAGGTTGAAGGCCCCGCCATGACAGGCGCACAAAAACAGTCTCTGGCCCGCATCCCAGCGGACCGTGCAGCCCAGATGCGTGCACGTGGAGCTGTAGACCACGACGTCGTTCTGGCGCAGGACCAGGATGGGCTTGACAAGCTCCTGCGTGTAAAACCCGTTCACCGCTTCGAAGTTCAATCGAACCGTGGCCATCTCCCCCACAGGGAAGCGGTCCACGGGCCCGGCCGATATCCACTGGGGCGGTTTGCTGCGCAAGGCCGGGCCGACAAAGGCGGAGGCCAGAACGCCGCCCACAAGCAGGCTGGACGCGGCGCCGATCCCCGCCGTCAAGCGGGCGAGAAACCCCCGGCGGTTCATTTCAGGATCCTTTGAGGTTTTTGCCGCTGCGAGGGCGATGCGCGCAGGCTCGGTTAGGCCTTCTGCCGCCGGTTCCGGCATGCGCTTTCTGTCCCGGAAGGGCTCCCGCATCGCCAGGCGCTGAATGTACTTGATGGCTCGCGTGCAGCTGATCTCCTTGGGGCAGACTTCGGTGCAGTTGAACTCGGTGCGACAGGAGTAGCAGGAAGCCAATACGCGATCCATGCGTTGATCGTAAAGGCCGTCGCGGCTGTCCATCAGCAGGGTAAACGCCCGGTTCAAGGGCGCGGGCCCTGCATAGTCCTTGTGATAGTTGGCCATGGTGCAGCTGGAAACGCAGCACCCGCAGGCGATGCACTCCGTGGACAGACCGATGGCCTGCCGCTCTGCGGAATCGGGCCGTATGATGGATGGCTCTTCGCGGAAGTCCCGCGGGTCGAAGAACGGCAGACACGATTCGTAGCTCTTGAAAAAGGGGTCCATGTCCACCACCAGGTCCTTGACCACCGGAAAATGGTTGAGCGGCCGGACGCTGATGGTCTGGTCCCCGGGGAAATCGGACACGTTGGTTTTGCAGGCCAGGCCCTCCCGGCCGTTGATGACCATCCCGCACGAACCGCACATGTTGACCCGGCAGGCATAGCGAAAGGACAAGGTCGGGTCCTGCTCCTTTTGCAGCCGTATCAGGACATCCAGGATGGTGGTGCAGGTCTCGTCTGCAATCTGAAGCTCATAGCGGTCGAAACGACCCGCGCCGCCCTGCGTGGGATCGTAACGGTATATTTCGAATTCCCTTTTGTTCCGCTGCTCGCTCGACACGGAAAACTCCTTCACTCCGTCAAGGGACCTGCTGATTCAGTAAATGGACTTCCAAATGAGAATGAACACGACCAGCCCCAGCCCTGTCAGGCCCCAGATGAGCGCGCGCTGGTATTTGACATTGACCAGGTTGAAGTCCAGAAGAATCACGCGCAACCCCAGCGTGGCATGAAACGTGACTGCCAGCAGCAGCAGAAATTGGAGCCACGGCTTGTAGGTCAGCGTGAGGTGCAGGGCAAGCAACACCACGATGGCCAGCGCGGAGATGCGCTGCCACATCCAGGCCCACATGCCCACGTACATGTTCCTGCGGCGGTGGGGGTCGAATTCACCCCACTGGAGCGGGTTTGCGGTATTCGATGCTGGTCTTTTCCGGCGGCATGTCTCTCTCTTCCTCGCGGCATCCCCTCGATGCGCTATTTTCGATAGTTCCGGCACTCCTGAAGCGACTTGTAGGCAAACCGGACGGGCTCCTTTTTCAGCACCGGCATCCCGTTGTCGCCTCGCGCCAGAAAGATGTTGTAAAGCCCGTTGACATCGTCTTGCTGCGGGTGGTCGCTGCGATAATGGGCGGCCCTGGATTCCTGGCGGGCGAGGGCACTGGCGGCCGTCATGATCGAGACATCGATCATGTTCAGGAAATCGATGGAAATGTTCCAGGGCATATTGTAGGTGTGCGGACCGGGGACCCGGATCTTTTCGGCCTCGCTGCGCAAATGGTTGAAGGCGCTCAACGCCTGCTCGAGATCAAGTCCGCTGCGAACAATGCCGACCTTGGCCCAGTTGATCTCCCGCAGCTCGTCGCGCAGGCGAAACGGGCCTTCGCCCGTCGACCGCCCCAGGGGCGCCCGGAACCGCGCGGCGGCTTCCGCAACCATCCCGGGTGCCGTTTCCGGGGAGTGCCTGGCTTCGTTTTTAAGAAACCGGGCCAACGCCTTACCCGCTTGGCGTCCGTACACACAGGATTCACAAATACCGTTGCCGCCCAAACGGTTGCCGCCGTGCACGCCGCCGGCATCTTCACCGGCAACAAACAGGCGCTGCAAAGAACTCTTCCCGTGCTTGTCGATGCGCGCACCGCCCATGAAGAAGTGCGCGGAGGGCGACACCGGCACGGCCCCGCGGGCGAGGTCGTAGCCGAATTGCCTGCAGCGCTTGCACATGCCCGGGAAATTTTGCTCCACGAAGTCGGCGCCCAGGTGCGCGGCCAGGATGTGAACCCCGCCCTCCTTGCAGGCCCGGCCGGCCATCATCTCCATAAAGGCGGAGCGGCTCACGACATCGCGCGTGGCGCGCTCGGCCACCTCCGGAGCGTAGCGTTGCATGTAGCGCTCGCCCTCGCCGTTGAGCAAATACGCACCCGCCCCGCGCAGGCCTTCTTCCAGCAGAGAGCCGGCCACAACGCTGCCGGGCACAATCAACCCGGTGGGGTGAAACTGGATCATTTCCATGTCGCGCATCACCGCGCCGGCCCGATAGAGCATGCCCAGGCCGTCGACCGACTTTTCCGGCCCCGGGGCATGAAACCGGTACTGGGTCGGGCCGCCGCCCGTGGCCACCAGGGTGGCGGATGCTTCCGCCGCGATGAACTGCCCCCTTTTGATGTCCAGCAGCAATGCGCCGGTCACCTCCTGACCGGAGGCGTCTTTGAGGAGGTCGACGGCGCGGCATTCCTCCAGCACCCGGATGCCGCGCTTCATCACCTGCTCGGTGAAGCGGCTGATGATCTCGATGCCGGTCAGGTCGCCCTTGTGGACCGTGCGATCGAAGGATTGGCCCGCAAACGGTTTTTGATGAACCGTCCCGTCGGGGGACCGGTCGAAAAAACAGCCGAACCGGGTTTCCATTTCCTTGATCGTGGGGGTGGCTTCCTCGACCAGGGTTTTGGCAAGCTCCTGGTCGTTGACGTACTGGCCGCCCTTGAGGGTGTCCATCAGGTGCCTTTCGTGGGAGTCGGCCGGGTTCAAAACGACGTTGAACCCGCCCTGCACCATCCGGCTGCACCCGCCCTTGCCCCGCAAGGCCTTCGTAACGATGAGGATATCGAGGTCCGGGTCGGCGTCGTGGGCATACAGGGCGGCGAGTTGGCCGGCGGCGCCCATGCCGATGATCAGGATATCCGCTTTTATTTTTTCGAACATCATAGCTCACCCTGGATTGGCATTGTTCCCCCGGCAATTGCGAATAAGTCGCATTCGGCTTGGCCCCGCTGAGAGGCCCACCGGGGCGCCGGCATCCAAAAAGAATCCTGGAATATATAATCAATATCCATGCCAGGGGAGCTGAAATAAGAATTCACAAATGATTCCCACGTGTTAAAAAAACAAGCGCGTAACAAGACCGTCATCTCAAAACCCAAATTTAGGTTTTTAAAGCTAAAATTGGGCTTAACGGTGTTTCCGAAAATCGGAAGGGGTGATGTCATGCTTCTTCAACCGGTACTGGAGCGTTGAGGTCGGCAACCCCAGCTTGCGGGCGGCGCCGTTCGGGCCACAGACAATACCGCCGGATTCGCGCAAGGCCTTTTCGATGATTTTTTTTTCCGACTCGACCAGCGCTTTCAGATCCTGCGGGCTGTTGATCGAAGCTTCGCCAAGGAAATGCTTGGCCTCGGAAGCTGAAATGCTCTTGCCCGCCCGCAAAACAAAAACCCTCCTCATGAAGTTTCTCAGCTCCCGGATGTTGCCGGGCCAGTCGTACCGGCAAAGATAATCCAGGACCGAAGGCGTGAAGATAGGAACGGGGCGGCTGGTGGTGGCTTCCTCCATTGCCGCCAATCTTTCGATGAGGATTGGAATGTCTTCCCGCCGCTCCCGCAGCGGAGGCAAATCGATGGTTACGGTGGCCAGGCGGTAGTACAAATCCTTGCGGAACCGGCCCTTCTCTATGGATTGCTGAAGGCCCTGATTGGTGGCCGAGATCACCCGGAAATTCGCTTCAATGGGACGTGACTCGCCCACCCGCTCAAATGAGTGGTCCTGGAGCACGTTCAAGAGCTTGGCTTGAAGGTCGACCGGCAGTTCCGTGATTTCGTCCAGAAACACCGTTCCACCCTTGGCCATCTCGAAGCGGCCGATCCGCTGGGTGTGGGCGCCGGTAAACGCCCCGCGTGAATGGCCGAAGAGCTCGCTTTCGAAGAGATTCGACACCAAGGCCGGGCAATTCACCTTTACAAATAAATTGTCCCGAAAGGGGCTCAGATCGTGGATGTACTGCGCCAGTGCGCCTTTGCCCGTGCCGGTTTCGCCGGTGATCAACACGGTCGCACTGGTACCGGCCACCAGGTGCACCCGTTCCATGACCTGCTGCATGGCCGGCGCAACGAATTCGAAATTCTCTTTTTCAACCCACTCGTCCTTGATCTGACATTGCAGAAAACGGTTCTGCTCCTGGAGCTTCCGGTTGAGTTCCTGCAGGCTGGCGTGGGCCCACATGTTGTCCACCGCAATCGCCACCTGCCGGGAAAGGTCCTCCAGGACAGCGGCGAGTTCATCGAAAGCCGCCGGTTTTTGTTTGAAGGACACGTGCATGGTCCCCAGGATTTTGTTCCGGGCGACCAGGGGGAACGCCATGGTCGCCCGGAGGCCGGCTTTGAGCATTTCGGGCACCGTGGAAAAATGCCGGTGTTCGCGGAGGTCCTGCAGGTATACGGGGCTCCGCGATTTTATCACTTCGCGGGCAATGGACGCTTTGTCCAGGGGACGACCGGATGGATCCGCCATGCCCTTGGGGACCACGCCGGTGGCTGAGGCAAAGTACACCAGCGCTTCCGTATCCGGCATGAACATGTAGATGCTCAAGCGGTCGTAGGGAAAGCTTTTTTTCAGCTCTCTGGCCAAAGCGGCGAACAGTTCTTCCCGACTGGTCTGGGTGACCAGGGAATTGGTCACTCGCAGCAGGAACTCGTACTTTTCTGAAGTATCCCAGGGCATGGTTTCGGATGGCGGGGCTATGGATAGCGAGCTTAAGAATAGCCCTTCTTTACGGGTATATTACATGGGAGCGCTTGGGATGTACAGATGAAATTTGGTTGAAAGCCCAAAATTGGGTTAAGTTGCTTCAACGGCCGACAGAGCGTCGGCCGTTGAAGTCTTCATGCAAAGGTACATTTGGAAACGCAATCGTTGTAACGGTTTTCACATTCGTTGCGGTTACGGCCTTCGGCCTCGCAGACCGAGACCACGGACTTGCAGTTTTTAGAACAGTCGAGTTCAAGCTCCTTGTCTTCTTTCATGATGGCCCTCCCTGCTTTCCGAAAAGCAACCTCCTCCTCTTTTTTCTCAATCCACGTTGAATTTTATACCCTGGGCGAGCGGCAGCTTGCGCGACCAGTTGACGGTCACCGTCTGGCGCCGCATGTAAGTCTTCCAGGCATCCGAGCCGGCTTCGCGTCCGCCGCCCGTGTCCTTCTCCCCGCCGAAGGCGCCGCCGATCTCGGCGCCCGAGGTGCCGGTATTTACGTTGGCGATCCCGCAGTCGCTGCCGCCGGCGCTCAGAAACGTCTCCGCCTCCACCAGGTGGTTGGTGAAAATGGCCGAGGAAAGGCCCTGGGGCACCGCATTGAGATTCGCCACGGCCTCTTCCATGGTGCGGAACCTGATCGCGTAGAGAATCGGAGCAAATGTTTCTTCATGGACGATCGGCATGTCGGCCCTCGCCTCCGCAATGCAGGGTGTCACATAGGTGCCCGCGTCGAAAAGGCCGCCCGACAGCACCTTCCCGCCGTAGATGATTCTACCTCCCTGGTCTTTCAGTTGTTGCAGGGCGGCCTGCATGGCGTTCACCGCCTCGGCATCGATGAGGGGTCCCATGTGGACTCCGTCCTCCAGGGGATTGCCGATGTGGAGCTCCTGGTAGGATCTGATCAGGGAAGCGCAGAAACCGTCGAACGAATCCGCATGGACCAACACCCTGCGGATGGTCGTGCAACGCTGCCCGGCCGTGCCGATGGCGCCGAACACGACCGCCCGGACGGCCAAATCGAGATCCGCACTGGGGGAGACGATGGCCGCGTTGTTGCCTCCCAGCTCAAGAATCGTCCGCCCCAAGCGCGCGCCCACCGCAGCCGCCACCTGCCGGCCCATCCGCACACTGCCGGTGGCTGAGACCAGGGGGATGCGCCGGTCATGGATCATCGCCTCCCCGATCGACGGCCCGGAGCCTACCACCAGGTTCAGAATGCCGTCGGGCAGATCGTTGCTCTTCAAAACCGGCCAGATGAGCTTCATCGCCGCAACGGCGCTGAGGGCCGCCTTCGAAGACGGCTTCCAGATCACCGTATCCCCGCACACCAGAGCGACAAAGGCATTCCAGGACCACACCGCGAGCGGGAAATTGAATGCGGTGATCACTCCCACCGGCCCCAGCGGGTGCCACTGTTCATAGATCCGGTGCCCCGGCCGCTCGCTCGGCAGGGTGATCCCGTAGAGCATCCTGGAAAGCCCCACGGCGAAATCCGCCATGTCGATCATCTCCTGGATCTCACCCTCGGCCTCGGCCCGGAGTTTCCCCACTTCGCGGCTGACGACCTCGGCCAGATCCCGCTTGTGCCACCGCAGCACCGTGCCGATCTGCCGCACCACCTCGCCGCGCTTCGGCGCCGGCACCATGCGCCAGACGCTGAAGGCCGCTGCGGCCTGCTCCACGATCTCCCGGTAGTCTTGCGTCGATGCCGAACGCACGACTGGCAGCGGCCGCAGATCGATGGGCGACCGCCGGCCGATCGGATCGCCGTGTCCCCGTGCCTCCGAACCCGAGCCCGCACCGTCCACCTCGCCGTCCCTGGCGATCCGATCGATGAGACTTCTGCCCGCCTGCGACAGCGGCGGATTTGCTTCCTCTCCTGGATTCCGCTGCCCATCGGTCACCTTCCTTGTTTATAAGGTTGTTGCGGTGACTAGGCCGACCCGTCTCACTCCTCCGAACGGGAAGCCTGCCGCTTGCGTACCACGTTGATAAGACCCCTTCCAGGACGGCTGCGATTTGGCGTGCCGTCAACCCGTGCTCGGTTGCAAAGAGGGTGTTTCGGGTTGCGTTATTGACTTTGATCGTCTCACCCCTGCGAAGCGCCTCGGTCGCATGCTCGATCTCGAGCACATCCGCTTGGTTGATGCGACCGTAGTCGTCGGGGTCCACGAACGTCAGCGGCAATATCCCGAAATTGACCAGGTTCTGCCGGTGGATGCGGGCGAAGCTTTGTGCGATGACAACCTTCAAGCCGAGATAGCGGGGGGCCAAGGCGGCGTGCTCGCGGCTCGATCCCTGGCCGTAATTTTTTCCGCCCACCACGAAAAAGGCCTGCCGTTGGTGTGCCAGGGCGCGCTCATGAAAGCTTTCGTCCACCGGATAAAAAACGAATCGGCTGATTTCGGGGATGTTGCTGCGATAGGGCAGCACCCGCGACCCTGCCGGCATGATCTCGTCGGTGGAAATGTCGTCGCCGACTTTCAGCATTACCGGACCGGAAATGCCGTCCGCCAGCGGCTCGAAGACCGGCAGCGGCTTGATATTGGGCCCTTTTTCCAGTTCGACGGAGATGCCCGGGTCTTCGGGCGGCAGCAGCATGCGGGTGTTGATCCGAATCCGGTCCGGTTCGACGAACCGGGGGTAGGCCCTGTTCAGCGTGCGCGGGTCGGTGATGACGCCGGTCAGCGCCGAGGCCGCCGCCGTCTCCGGGCTGCACAGATAGACCTGGTCCTCTTTGGTGCCGGACCGGCCCGGGAAGTTGCGGGGAACGGTCCGCAGGCTGATCTTGCCGGTGGCCGGAGCCTGGCCCATCCCGATGCAGCCGTTGCATCCGGCTTGATGGATGCGGGCACCGGAGGCGATCAGCTTTTGCAGCAACCCCATCTCGACCAGGTTCTCCAGGATCTGCCGCGAGGTGGGATTGACGTCGAAGGAAACCCGTTCGTGCACCTGGGCGCCGGCCACCATGAGCGCAGGCACGGCGAAATCCCGCAGGCCGGGGTTTGCTGACGAGCCGATGTAGGTCTGGTAGATCTCGCGGCCGGCCACCTCTCTGACCGGCACTACGTTGCCGGGGCTGCTCGGCAGCGCAATCAGCGGTTCCACTGTGGAGAGGTCGATCTCATCGGTTTCGTCATAATCGGCATTTTCGCCTGGCGCAATGGGAACCCAGTCGACCTCCCGCCCCTGCGTCTTTAAGAACCGTTTAATGGTTTCGTCGGAGGGGAAGACCGTGGTCGTGGCGCCCAGTTCGGTCCCCATGTTGGCAATGACATGCCGGTCCATGGCCGAAAGGCATTCCAGACCCGGTCCGTAATACTCGATGACTCTGCCGACACCTCCCTGCACACCGTGGCGGCGCAGCATCTCCAGGATGACGTCCTTGGCGCTGACCCAATCGGGCAGGCGGCCGGTCAACCGCACGCCCATCACCTTGGGCATCCGGATATAGACCGGTTCCCCGGCCATGGCCAAGGCCACTCCAGGCCGCCCGCCCCCACGGCGAACATCCCGAGAGAACCGGCGGCCGGGGTGTGGCTGTCGGAGCCGAGGAGGGTCCTGCCCGGCTTTCCGAAACGCTCCATGTGCACGGGATGGCTGACCCCGTTGCCCGGCCGGCTGTACCAGACCCCGAACTTCTTGCAGGCGCTCAGCAGAAACAGGTGATCGTCGGCGTTCTTGAAATCCGTCTGCAGCAGATTGTGATCGATGTATTGGGCCGACACGTCGGTCTTGGCCCTGGGAACCTGCATGGCTTCAAACTCCAGCATCACCATGGTGCCGGTGGCGTCCTGCGTGAGGGTCTGGTCGATGCGCAGCCCGATTTCCTCCCCCTGGGTCATTTTGCCGTCCACCAGGTGCGCCTCGATCAGTTGCCGGGTGACGTTCTGCTTCATGGAGACACCCTTGAACCCATGCAGACCCGATTTCAGGTCACTTCGAACCGGCACCCGTGATCCGGATTCATGCACCGGGTTTCCAGCCCGCTTGTGTCGGCTTTGTTTCCCTCCGGCTTCGCGCCGGTTGGGGGCGACCCCAAGCCGGTGGCTTTCCCGGAAAACACGTTTATGAAAAAGTCTCTGAGCGATTTGATGATGTTCATGACATCCTCCTTGTTAATCGTAACCGACCGGCACCAACGCGACATCCAATTGGACCTTCTCCACTCCCGGAATTCTTCCGATGACGGCCGGGATGCGGCCCTTGTCCTCGTGTTTGTAAAGCACGCCGGTGATATGTGCTACGCCCTTTGCCGGCATCTCGACTCTCAGACCGGCATGCCGGAGATCCATCTCCATGAGGGAAGCCTCGATTCGCTTGGTCTGCGACAGGCGTTCCAACGCATCCAGGGCGTACGTGCTGCAGGACTTCAACTCGGGGGATCGAGCCATTTCCATGATGAGCTGTGCCGCCCTTTCGAGCCGATCTTGTCGGGGTTGACGCACAAATCGTAAAGCGTTGGGTCATCCCAGTCTTTGTGGAAGGCGTAACGGAAAAACCCCTTTTTCTGGTTGTCGCTGTGGTGGATCAATTTCTGGGCGGCTTCCTTCGAAAGGGTCATCTGATGCATCAGGTTGTGGATGCGGCTCTCCTCCTGCGCTGTGATCAGAACATGCATGGCGCAGCCGAAATCATGGAGCAGCATCTGACTGCCGTGCCCGATGATGACCCCTTGTCCGAGGCGGGCCGCTTCATAGATCACCGACTTCATCAGATTCAAATACATCTCGGGCTTGTCGCTCAACAGGTGCTCAAACCAATCCGGCGGCTTTTCCCGAAACCCCTTGAGTTGGTCGGTGTGCAGCCCCATTCGCAGGGCTTCTTCCCTCAGCCTGGAATCGTCATATACCTCGACGGTCAGGCCGTCGGCCACTCGCCGGGCAATCGCCGGCGCATCGCAGCCGATGGTATGGGTAATGGTGATCAGAGACATGTCGACCTCCTTCGGTACCCGGGCGCCCGAATCCGGCTGTTGCGGCGTAAGCTCAACGCGCTTTACCTTCTAAACGTCCACCGCCGCAAACGGGCATCTTTGGCTTTTTCTAAACTCCGCCGCATTCGAACGCCCAATCGATCAGTGCACACTCCGGTATACCTGGCGGTAGTCGGAGTAGAGATCGTGAACACAGTTCTTCAGTTCCTTGATCTTTTTCGAAACCGCCGCTTCCGACCAGCGCGGTTCGCTGATGGAAAACAAGGCGTTGTTGAGCTCATCGATGACATGCTCGGTGGCCGCGCACCACTCGTCGGTGCATTTGGAGGCCAGGTGTTGGGCCTCTTTGATGTCGGCATCGAGCAGGCGTATGGACTTCTCCAGCGATTGGGCGAAAACACCCCACGCCATTTCCATTTCCGAACCGATTTCGTTTCGCGGCATAGACATGACGACCTCCTTCTTGACCGATGCCTTCAGGCCGGTTCAGAGAGCATCCGGCTGCAGGTCGATCGGGCCTCATTGGCTTTCACACGGGGACGGCTGAGGCCTCCTCGGGTAAAGTTTCGGTGCACTCTTCGACACAGTCGTTGTAATACACCCGGCACTCACCCCCGGGGGTTCCGTCCGCCTCGCATTCGTTAAACATGTATTGACACTCCCGCGCGCAACTGGATTCGATGGTATCTTCCATGACAGCCCCCTTCACTCTTCCATGCTGCATTCCTCTTCCGTGTCACAGCAACAGCACACGCAGCAATCCGTCATGCACTCCGCCTCGGCATCCGTGTCTGCGGCTGCCGCCGCGGTCACATCCTTGGTCTCTTTGGTTTCCATGATGTTTCTCCTGTCAGAAGGCCTTCGGTGCCACCGGCAATGCGATGTCCGACTGCCGTTCACTGCTCGACCTCCCCCTGCCGACCCGGCGGCGGTGGTCCCACTCGCCGGGAATGAACCCGACGGCACGATACACCCGTGAAAGAGTTCTTTCGGAACGCTCACGGGCATTGCGCGCCCCTCTTTGCAGCACATCCGCCAGCATGGCCGGGTCAGCCGCCATCGCCGTGTAGCGCGCCTGGATGGGGCGCAAAAAATCGATGATCAGCTCCGCCAGGTTTCTTTTGAATTCAGCGTACCCCTTGCCGGCATACCGGTTTTGGATCGACTCCACCCCCTCCCCGCTGACGGCCGCATAGAGCGTGATCAGGTTGGATATCCCCGGCTTGGCCGCATCGCAGCGGATCTCGCTGCCGGAATCGGTGACGGCCGTTTTGATCTTTTTGCGGACCACATCCGGGGGATCCAGCAAGGCCACGTAGTTGTCCGCGTTTCGATCCGATTTGGACATTTTCGCCGTCGGCGTTTGAAGTCCCATCAACCGGGCTCCCGTTCGAGGCGTGTATGATTCCGGGATCCTGAAAACCTCGCCGTAAAGACCGTTGAATCTTCGGGCGATGCGGCGCGCAAATTCCATGTGTTGTTCCTGGTCGTCCCCCACCGGAACCAGGTCGGCGTCGTAAAGAAGAATGTCTGCGGCCATCAGAACCGGGTAATCGAAAAGGCCCGCATGGATGCCCGCTGCGCTGCGGCCCGCCTTGTCTTTGAACTGCGTCATTCTCTGCAGCTCCCCGATCGGGGTGACGCTGTTGAGGACCCACAACAGCTGCGTGTGCGCAGGGACGTGGGATTGTAGAAAAATCGTGCTCCTTTCCGCGTCGACGCCACAGGCAAGGAAGAGGGCCACGAATTCAAGAGACCGTCGCTGCAGATCGGCAGGATCCTGCGGCACCGTGATGGCGTGAAGATCCGCCACCATGAAAAAGGACTCGTGAGTCGCCTGCAGCTCGACCCAGTTTTTCAAAGCGCCGACGTAGTTGCCGATCATCAGTTCTCCGGTCGGCTGCATCCCGCTCAGCATCAATGATCTGGGCTTTTTGACCATTGATTTCCCCCCGGACGACCGCGTGTCGCTTGAAGGTCACCGTCAACATCCGGGCATCGCTTCGTCTCAGGCTGCCCCAGCCCGCCCGTCGTCACACGGCTCGTCGCCGCGGTCAAAGCGTGCGTGCTCGGCCCACTCGGGAGCGAAGCTGCAAAACGGGATTGCTCGGCTGCCGTCCTCACCTTCCCGCAGGACCATTGGGCCTTTTGATTCGGCCAACTGCTGGATATCGTCACACCGCAGCGCGTGGCTGAAGGCGGTGATTTTCTCCGCCCGGACAATCAGCTTCCGTTTCACCTGGGGCAGATAGGCATCCTCCTCCACCTCCGGTGCGAACCCGTTCAAAAACGCCTGGCTTTCGAACATCAAAACCTCACCCAGAATTTCGTATCCGTCATCGGATGCCGGGTCCCAGATGAGCACGGCCATTTTCGAGTTTTCGCTCAAGTGCTTAAGGGTCAACGGGCAGATCCATTCTTCGACGGCAAACTGGTTCTCGGCAACCTGCTCGATCCGGCGTGCGGAGTTCACGTACGGAAAGCCCTCCGCACCCACCAAGGCCACGAAAAAGTGTTCAAGCCTCACTCCGAGCTCTATGGCTCGCTCAAGCTTCTTGGAGTTCATCTCACTGTGACCTCTGAGAATGCTTCGCCGCCAATGGATCATTCCTGGAGCATGCAGCGCTTTGCCCGTTGGCCGCTTCGCCGCGCAATGATACGGGCGCAGCGGTGCCACTCCGCTGGATTTTTGAAGAGCTGATCGCAGGTGTCCACTTCCGCCACCAGTCTGTCGTGTTCTATCGAGCAACATTTTCTGGCTATTGTTTTTGTCTCGTTGGCCATGTCTTCCTCCTTTGTATGCAACTGGCGTTATTTCTGTTCGGGATGCGGCGCCTACGGCAATTCCGTGCCGCTCATCCAAAGGCAGCTGTCCTTGCAGCTTTTATCCGACTGGAATTATACCGGAGGATGAAACTTCACCCCCACCCCGAACAGCGGGCGCCCGATGCCGGTTATACCGCGGCACCATTTCACCTCGCCCAGAACGTTCCAACGCGGCCATGGGCATTCGCTCTTCTCCCGGCAGTCCGATCCGCATTCGGCCTGGTAGGCCTCAAGCCGCACCATAATCGTCGCGCCACTGATGGGAGCCTTCGCGCACTCAAAACAGGCGCCGGCATGGCTGAAGTTGCGCATCCGGGCATTGTGTTTTTCCGGTTTGTTGAAATACGCCCACTCAACCGGCGAGCCGCAAGAGAACCGCTCGCCCCTCTTTTCTCTTCGATCTCCATGACCGATCTCCGTGGCCCTTCCCCTGTTGCTCGGACGAACGGTGTCTTGCGCGAGGTGTCCTCGGCACCGGCCCCGTAGAAATTCCGGATGGATGTCCGGTTGTGGCCGCCGTTGATCAGGTGTTGTCCGCACGGAAACGGAATTGGCGAGGGCCGTTTTCTTGACCGCATCCACGGTTTTGAACAACTCATCCACATTGACCCCATTGACTACGGTTTCTTTTCTGGATGTTGCTGTCTTCATGGGATTTTTGCCTCCTCTCGCCCAACGCCATCCACGGTGATGCATGGAATGAAATTCACCGGCGGAACCTCGTCGGTGCCGACAAGTAGATCAAAAGCTATGCCATGGACGTGGTCTGATCTAACCGTTTGATTTAGCCGAACATCCAACCTAATTCCGCCTGCCCGATATCATCAATTTTCTGAGAGTCTCAATTTCCAGGTTGTAAACCTCAAATTGTTGATTAAGTTAAAGCCTGTTATCTGCCTGATGTTCGCATCCGCCGACTCCCTGTACCCATCCTGCCAGCAGCACGGCGCCCTGAGGAACCGATCATCAATGAAGCAGAACAACTATGAAAAAGTCCTTGCGGATTTGAAACGCTTCGATGCCGAGGTCTCCCACCGTCAGGTGGAGTCTGTCGCATGGGCCGCTCTCAGGTTCATTGAGGAGCACCTGCAGCAACCTTATGCATCCCTGGTGCTGCATGACCCCGACAAAAAAAGACTGCAGGTGCTGACACGCTCCGACGGAGAGACCGTTTCCTCCGAACCCTTCCTCTCAGGAGGCCGGCCGGATATGGTCGCGATGGCTATGGAAACAAGCGAAGCGGTCTATTGCCGGGACGTTCCGGGGGGAAAGAAGCGCGGGGATGCGCTCTTGCGTCGGGTTCCCGAAGAAATCCGCTCTATGGTCGTACTGCCGCTGCGGACGGCCGAGACGGTCGTGGGAACACTCAACGTCGGTTCCCACCGCGCCGATGGGATCGCGGCGGCCCAACAGGTATTTCTCGAAGCGGCGGCAACCCGCCTGACCGCTGCCCTGCGAAGCGCACGGGTCCTGGAAGAGCTTCATTCAGCCTGCGAACGCCTGCAAAAGGAATGCGACCTGCAAAAATCGGCCCTGGAAAAATCCCGTGATGAACTGGAGCTGGAGGTCGCCAGGCGCACGGCGGAGATCCAGAAGCTCCAGGAGCGGCTGCAGGCCGAAAACATCTATCTGAAAGAGGAGCTCGCCGGCGCGCACACCTACGGCGGGATCATCGGCGAAAGCCCCTCGCTGGAGGCGGTTATCTCCCGCATCGGGCTGGTGGCGCCGACCGATGCCAACGTGCTCATCCTGGGCGAGTCCGGCACCGGAAAAGAACTGATCGCCCGCGAAATCCACCGACAAAGCGCGCGCAATACCCGCCCGCTGATCAAAGTCAACTGCGCGACCATCCCCAAGGAGCTCTACGAGAGCGAATTTTTCGGGCATGTCAAAGGGGCGTTCACCGGCGCGGTCAGCGACCGGATGGGCCGCTTCGAGGCGGCGGACGGCGGCACGCTATTTCTGGACGAAGTGGCCGAAATCCCGCCGAGCCTGCAGGGAAAACTGCTGCGGGTGCTGCAGGAAGGGGAATTCGAACGCGTGGGCGAGGGCCGTACGCGGAAGGTCGACGTCCGGATCATTGCTGCCACAAACAAGAACCTGATGGAGGAGATCAAGAACGCGCGGTTTCGCGAGGATCTTTACTACCGGTTGAACGTATTCCCCATTGAGATCACGCCGCTGCGCGACCGCAAGGAGGATATCCCTCTGCTCGCCAACCATTTCACCGAGGTGTTCTCGCGGCGCCTGAACCGGCCGGCTCCCCGTCTGACCGAAGCCAACCTGATGGACTTGAAGGCCCACGCCTGGCCCGGCAATGTGAGGGAGTTGCAGAATATCATCGAACGCGCGCTGATCCTTTCACCGCACGGCCGACTGCACTTCGATCTCCCCAGGGTCAACGGCGGTGCCCCACTCCCAGGTCAGAGCATCTCCGAGGCCGCTTCCAGCCCGGCGGCTGCGATTTTGACGGAAGCCGAAATCACCGCCCTGCAGAAGCAGAACCTGCTGGCGGCCCTGGTCCGATCCGGCTGGAAAATCTATGGGAAGGATGGGGCGGCCCAATTGATAGGTATCAAGCCCACGACGCTGATCGAGCGCATGCGCCGCCTGAAAGTCAAAAGACCGGGTTGAAGAAAGCTTGCGGATTCGGCATCACGTGCGCTGCAATTCTGCTTTGACGGCCGATCCGAGGTTCTCAAGGGTGTAGGGTTTTCTCAGGTAGGTGCCGCGTCGAGAATCGGCGATGCCGTGAGATCGATGGCGATCCTCCGGCCGTACCGGATCAGAATAATGATCCGATGAATCGTTAGGCTCAGAGTCCGCCAGGAAGACCACCCTGCCGTGAGGCAACAGCCGCGTCAGGTAAATGAACTGGATGAGATGGATCGGGCGGCTGAGCTATTATTAAAGGCCCGCAACTACCCACCGGCCAGCTTCGCCGCAAATCCCTTTTTTTTCAGCTCCGCCAGCACGGTCTCCCGGTGGTCGCCCTGGATCAGGACCTCGCCGTCTTTGACCGAACCGCCCGTGCCGCAGCACCGCTTCAATTCAGCCGCGAGCTGTTTCAGCCTGTCATCATCGAGCTGGAACCCGCTTGCCACCGTCACCGTTTTCCCGCCCCGGCCCTTGACCTCACGCCGGATGCGGATGACCCCGTCCGCCGGCACGGGTTGCGTCTGCTTCTTTTTACACGTGCACTTCGCCAGCGGCTTTTCGCAGGAGGGACAGATACGCCCGGCGTCCGTGGAATACACCCGCCTGGAATTATCCATTCATCCCTCCAAGGTTTTTCGCGACCGCTCACCTTTATGTTTAACGTTATACGTCGACGGAACGGGTTGCAGACAAACCATGGGTTAGCGGAGAGGCTTTAACGCTCGACGGACCAACTGCACGATGTCCAGCACCTCGAGCTTTATCTTGTTGCGCTTGGCATAGCTCGTCATGGTGCGCACGCATTGCTGGCAGGAGGTGACCACCGCCTGGGCGCCGGTCGCCAAAACCTCGTCGATCTTGGCCTTGGCAATCTTCGCCGCAAGATCCGGATCCACCATCTCGAGGTTGCCCCCGCCGCCGCAGCACATGCAGTTTTCCCGGCAGTGCGGCAGCTCGACGAGCTTGACGCCGGGGATGGCGCGGATGACATCCCGCGGTTCCTCGAAGACGCGCGCCCCGCGTCCCAGGTCGCAGGGATCGTGGTAGGTGACCGTCAGCGGAAGCTCGGCCAGCGGGGCCTTGCCTGCGCGCACCAGCCGGAGAAGAAACTCCGGAGCGGATAGAAGCTCGAGGTCCGTCCGGTAGTGCTCGCGCCACATCTGGTAGCAGGACGGGCAGGCGAAGACCACGGTCGCCGCCCCCTTGGCCTTGACGGCCGCCAGGTTCTGGACCCGGAACTCCTCGAACATCTCCATCAGGCCGGCGCCCAGCAGCGGGAAGCCGCAGCACCACTCCTCTTCGCCGAGCAGCGTGAAATCGGCCCCGCTGGCGTCCATGATCTCGGCCAGTGCCATGGGGATCTTCTGGGCCAGCGGGAAATAGGCCGACACGCAGCCGGTGACGTAAACCACCTCGGCCTTCGGCCTCACATAACGGTCCGCGGGGGGCTTGCGCATGTCCTCGACCCACTCCCCCCGCTCGGCATTGTCCTCGCCGAACACGTTGCGGCTCTTGGCGAGGTTCGTGCGGATCATGTCGATCTTGGACGGGTAGGCTTTCTCCTGCACCAGATCCTCGCGCAGCGACAGCCACAGCTCTTTCAGCCGGATCCCCAGCGGGCAGACCTCCTCGCAGTTGCTGCAAAGGGTGCATCGGAACACCGTGTCGGCATAGTGCTTCAGCTCCTCGGCGGACGGCGGACGGCGGCCCAGGAGCTTGGAAAACACGCCTGCCTTGCTTTTGAGATGGCGCTGGAGCCCTTTCATCCGGTATACGGCCGAGAGCTCGCCGTCCATGGCGGCGCAGGCCGCCGGGCAAACATCGGCGCAGAGCCGACAGTTGGTGCAGGCGTCCATCTCCAGGAGTTGCCGAATGGAGAAGTTGGTTTTGGCCATCGATTGTGTTTCTCCAGGTTCAACCGCGCGCCTATTAAAGGCCGCACAGGTCCCGTTTGCCTTCGGGGGAAAATCCGGTTCCTAACTCCAATATGAATCCGCCCGCCGCGCCGCGGCGGGCGGATTCATTTCTTCCCGAACTTGGCGATGTCCTCGACGACCCACTTGCGGATGGCGTCGGCGCCGTGGATCAGCTTCGCCAGGTCGGCCTTGTCAGCCGGCTTGATTTTATACATCCAGCCCTTGCCGTAGCAGTCCTCGTTGATCAAGCCGGGGTTACCTTCCAACTCCTCATTGACGTCGGCCAGCTCGCCGTCGACCGGCGCGTTGATCTTGCCGAGCCACTTGCCCGACTCGACCTTCGCGAAGCGCTTGCCGGCCTCCAGTGCCTTGCCCGGCTCCGGCAACTGCACGAAGACGATATTCCCGGCCAGCTTTTGGGCGAAGTCGTCCATCCCCATCAGCAGCAGGTCCCCGTCTATCTTCACCCAGTAGTGATTCTCTTCGTAATAAAGGTCCTCGGGCATGTTGTAGCCTTCTATATCCATGATCCTTCCTCCTGTTGTGAACCACTCTCATATAATACCGGGGTAGCTACGCTGCGCCATCCTAATATGTGGAGCGAAATCCCCCTTCGCCCCCTTTGTCAGAGGGGGTTGGGGGGATTTTGCGCATTCAGCGAGGATGTCATTTATGGCGACCCATCGCGTTCATGGCCAGCAGCACCGGCGCCAGCACGATGTGGAACATGCGGCTGAACGGCAGGTAGGCCACGAAGGCGCCCGTCAGCACGGCGTGAATGTACCACACGTACCCGTAGATGTCCTCAAGGCCGGAAACGCCGAAAAAGAACCGGCTGAGAGCGTCGCCCACGAACGCATAGGCTGATCCGGGCGGGTATCCCGTCATTGCTATGCGCATTCCTTCGAGCACAAAACCACCCGCCACGATGGCTCCCAAAAGGCCGGACGCCAGGCGGTCCTGCCGCGGCATCGCCGGCAGTTTCGCAGACGGGCCGGAAACGCTGCGCAGGACCGCGACGGCCGCGCCGATGATGATCATCAGGCCGGTCGCATCAAAGAACATGCCGTGCACCGGGTGGTTCTTATCCAGCATCGCCCACGGCCAGTCCCTCCCAGGTGCCCACCGGGACGCCAGGAGTGCCACAAGGCCCCAGAGGAACCGGAGAGCGAACGGCCACACCATCAAACCGTGGGTCAGCCAGCGCGAAGGCGAGAGCCGGTAGAATTTAAGCTGCAGCAATCCATCCAGTGCAATATTTTTTGCGATGCAAAAAATATGGGTTGAGAAAATGGTTTTGGATATTTCGCGGACCACCCAGGCCCCTTTGGAAAACGCACCCGCGGCGTTCACTCCTGGAATGGAACCGGAAAACCAGTAGGACATGCTTCCCGCGAGGCCGATGGCAAACACGATCAAGGCAATCAGGGTAGTTGGGTCGCCCGCCGAAAACGTGGCGACGTGGCACGGCATGCACAGGATGCTTTTGGCAGGCAGCACCATCGCTGCGGCGCCCAACGGGTTCGCGCGGTGATGGCAGCGGCGGCAGGAGGCTTCGTCATCGGTCAACCTCATGTCATGCAGGCGGCTGGGGTTGCCCGCTTGTCGCACCCAGCCGATGCGGCCGCTTTCTTTTTCCTTGCGGGGTAAAACCTGCTTAAGATGACAGGCTCCACAGGTGACCGAAAGGTGGGCGTCATGGGCGACCGCCTCGTCGTGGCGCACATGGCATTGGAGGCAGTCGCCGGGCGCCTGGCGTGAATGCCCGTATTGGGCCGCTTGGGGATGGCAGGCGAGGCAGGCTACTTCGCCATGCGGCCGGAACCCCTCGGGCCCCATATCGAGGATGGGGAATCCGGCGGCCTTGCCGGCGCGGGCGGCAGCGCTCTCCGGCCCGTGGCAGGCGAGACACAATGCTTTAGAGTGCTGAACCGCCCCGGCGGTCTTCAGATCCACCCGGCGGTGGCACGCCATGCAGGCTTCGTCCACTGAGGGCAGTGACGGCAGTTTTTCGCGGGGCTCATGGCAACTGCCGCATTGGATCTGGGGTGGCTGCGCAGTGTCGTATGCGCCCGGATTGGAAATGCGCGGCTGCGTGTGGGGATCGTGGCAGTCGATACAGCGTTGATAATCCTGGCCGGTTTTCAACGGCTTGCCGCCATGCCGCCCGGCTTCCAGCTCGGAGAGGGCCGAATCGTGGCAGCCGGTGCATTGCTCCGGGCGGAAGAAGCTGCCGGGGAGTTGGTCGACCTTGACAGGATCCGGGTGCAGCGCCTCTTTGCCGACATCCCCGTGGCAGTCCAGGCACATGATCTGCCCGTGCGCCGAGACGTGCCACCGTGCCTCGTCCACCAGCCAATTTGCGTGAGCGTTTCCGCCCACGCATATTAGGGTGAACAAAACCAGAATGGCTGAGGTAATACTCCTCATAGCGATCTATCGCAGATCGAAAAGGTCTGCGCCAAAATACCCCTGGCTGCGCAGGAAGGCCAGATTCAAGGCGCGCGAGTCGCACGGAGCGAGGCGTACGACCGTACGCCGCAGCGACTGTGTGACGAAGCGCAACGCAGAAGGTGGCCTCCCTGCACAGCCAGGTCAGGGGATGTAGATGGCCCAGCCTAATGCCTCTCTCGCCGCATCCGATAAAGACTCGGCGATGGTCGGATGCGGAAGGGCCGCGCGCGCCAGATCTTCCAGGGTGGCTTCCATCTGGATCGCCAGCGCACCCGCGCCGATGATCTCGGTCGCAAACGGCGCCAGGATGTGCACCCCGAGCAGCTCGCCGTATTTCTTTTCACCCACCACCTTGACCACCCCGCTGCTCACCCCCTGGATCATCGCCATGGGGCCCGCCCCGATGGCTGCGGTGCCGGCGAGGACCTCGTAGCCGGCCGCCTCGGCCTGGTCCTCGCTCAGCCCTACCGAGGCTGCCTGCGGGTTCGTGTAGGCTACGCGCGGAACGGTGTTGGGGTTGAAGATCCGTTTGGCGCCCAGGGCATTTTCAGCCGCAATGATGCCCATGGCGGAAGAGCGATGGGAGAGAAAAGGCTCCTTGCCGACGGCATCTCCCACGGCCCAGATCCCGGGCACCTTGGTGGCCAGGTGCTCGTCCACGGCGAGGTCCTTGAGACCGACCGTGTCCAGGCCCAGCTCCGACAGGGCGGGTTCACGATCAAAATAGATCACCCGGTCGAACCGGCGGGTCTCCTCCTTGCCTTTGACGGAGAGAACGGCGGTCAAGCCGCCTTTGTCCTTGGCGATTGAGGCCACCTGGCAGGAGTTGAGGATGGTCAGCGGGTCATTCTTGAGGGCGCCGCGCAGGCGCTGGCCGATTTCCGGGTCGAAATCAGGCAGGATGCCGCGATCGCGGGCGGCGACCACCACCTGGCTGCCGCAGACGCCCAAGAACTGGGCCAGTTCCATGGCCCAGGGGCCCGCCCCCAGGACGAGGCTGCGGGCCGGGATCTTGCCTTCCTCCAGGAACTGGCTGGAGTTCACGACCCCTTCCAGGTCCGCTCCGGCAAAGGACGGCCGGACCCACTGCGCCCCCACGGCCACGATGACCGCCTTGGCCTGGTAGACTTTTTCCCCGACCGCCACCCGGCCGGGGCCGGCGAGGCGGCCCTTGCCCTTGATGGGGGTCACGCCCTTGACCTTCACGAGGCCCTCGGTCCCCATCGAAAAGTACCCCACCAGCTCATCCTTCATTTTGAAGACGGCCGCGGGGTCCACCACGGCTTCCGCCTTGGAGAAGCCCATCTTGGCAGCGGTCTGGACGGTCTTGGCTCGGTCCACTGTGGCTGCAAATAGCTTGGTGGGCACACAGGCCCGGTTGAGGCAAAACCCGCCCCAGTGCGTGCCCTCCACGAGCGCTGCCTTGGCCCCGAGCTGGACGCCGCGGACGGCGGCCGCCACCCCGCCCGGTCCCCCGCCGATGACGATGAGATCGAATGTGTTGGACATAGTGCCTCGTTTTCGGGACAGGGTTCGAGGGGTCGAGGGGCCAAGGGTTCGAGTGAAAAGATAACGTGCGGATACTGCTTTTCTCTTTTTCCCCTTGAACCCTCGAATCCTTGATCCCTTGAACCCTTTTTATCGTTTAACCCCTGAATCCTTTAGCCGCCAATCCCCCAAATTCTCACAACATCAGCGCAGGCTCTTCGATCATATCCTTGATCGTCTTCAGAAACGCCGCCCCGGGCGCACCGTCGATGATGCGGTGATCGAAGGACAGCGACAACGCCATGCGCGGCTCGATAACCACCTGCCCGTCTCTGGCCACCGGCTTTTCCACGATGCGGCCCGCCCCCAGGATGGCACTTTCCGGGTGGTTGACGATCGGCGTGAAATCGTCGATGTCCCACGCCCCGAGGTTGGTCAGCGTAAAGGTGCCGAGTGTCAGGTCATCCAGCGCAAGGCTGCCGGCCTTGGCCGCCTCGACCAGCCGATCGATATCGGCGGAAATCTCGCGGATGGATTTGCCCTCGGCGTTGCGCACCTTGGGCACGATGAGCCCGCGGCCCAGATCCATGGCGACCCCCACGTGCACCTGCCGCCATACCTTGATGACCTCGCCCTCCACGCTGGCGTTGACCAGCGGGTGCTGCTTCAGGGCCTGCGCGATGACCTTCACCAGGACGGCGTTGTAGGAAACTTTCGCGCCGGCGGCGTTCAGGCGGCTGCGCAGCCGCATCATGGCCACCGCCGATGCCTCGGTGTGCAGGGTGAGCTGGGCCTGGGTTGCAAGGCTCAGGTGCATGTTCTTGAAGATCACCTTGCGCACCCCCGCGATGGGGATTTCCTGGACCACGCTCAGCAGCTCGCCGGCAGCAGCGGCGGGTGCAGACGCGGCCTTGGCCGGGACCCCTTTCTCGATGGCCTTGAGGACATCGGCCCGCACGACGCGACCGCCGGGCCCGGTTCCGGCAATGAGGCCCAGGTCGATCCCATGGGCTTGCGCCATGACCCGCGCCACGGGGGAGGCCTTGACCCGGCCGCCGGCGGCGGCAGGTGCGGCCGTCTGTCCGGCGGCACCGGCCGCCGGTCTGGAGGCAGCAGCGGCGGCCGCCGCCGGGGCGCCCGTTTCCGCGGCCGGGTGTTGGGCCGCCAGCTTCGCGAGCTCGGCCTTGTCGGCGGCGAGATACCCCACCACCTGGCTCACCTCGATCCGGCTGCCCGGCGCCGCCACCGGGTGCAGCAACCCGTCGCCCGGGGACGGCATCTCGAAGGTGACCTTGTCGGTCTCCAGCACCAGCACGATCTGCTCTTTTTTCACCATATCCCCGGCCGCTGCCTTCCAGCTGACCAGGGTGGCCTCCTCCATGGTGAGGCCCAGCTTGGGCACCGTAATTTCAATCGCCATATGCGTTTCCCTTTCTCAAGAAGCCAAACTCTCAGTCAATTAGGTAACACGATGGCGGCGCCCGAAGCCCAGGTTCAAGGCGCGCGAATCACGCGGCCCGAGGCGTACGGTCGGTACGCCGCAGGGTCGACGGGATAAAGCGCAACGCAGAAGATGGGCTTCCGGCATTGCCATCATCGGTAACAGACAGCCTTGACGGCCTGGACCACGTCGGCCGCTTTGGGCAGCACGAAGTCTTCCATAGGCGGTGAGAAGGGGATGGGCACGTCCCTGGCCGCCACCCGCAGAATCGGGGCATCCAGATAATCAAAGAGCTCGTCCTGGATGCGGGCCGCCAGCTCGGCGCCGAAGCCTCCGGTCCGGCAGGCCTCGTGCACGATCACCGCGCGGAAGGTTTTCTTGACGGAAGCGGCGACGGTCTCCATATCGAGCGGCTTCAGGGTGCGCAGATCCACCACTTCGGCCTCGATCCCCTCCTTGGCCAGCTCCTGCGCGGCCGTCATGCAGAGATAAAAACCGGACCCATAGGTCAGAAGCGACACATCCTTGCCCGCGCGCTTCACGGCCGCCTGGCCGAGCGGGATGATGAACTCCGGGTCGGCCGGCACATGGCCCTCTTTGCTGAAAAGCCGCTTGTGCTGGAAGAACATCACCGGGTCGTCGTCGCGGATGGAGGCCTTCATGAGGCCTTTCACGTCGGCGGGCTCGGAGGGTATCACCACCTTGAGGCCGGGGGTGTGTACGAACCACGCCTCCAAAGACTGGCTGTGCTGGGCGGCCGCACGCAGGCCCGCGCCGTCCGGGCACCAGACCACCATCGGCAGCTTGACCTGGCCGCCGAACATGTAGCGGATCTTGGCCGCCTGGTTGCAGAATTCGTCCATGCCGCAGGTGACGAAGTCCGAAAAATGAAAGTCCACGATGGGGCGCATGCCGGTCAGGGCCGAACCCACGCCGCAGCCCGCGATGCAGGCCTCGCTGATGGGGGTGTCGAGGATGCGGCCGGGGAACTTCTCCGGGATCCCCTTGAACTGTCCGAAAATACCGGCGTGGGCGGTCAGATCCTCGCCCAGGATGAAAATGGTCTCGTCGCGGGCCATCTCCTCGTGGAGGGCTTCAGCCAGGGCCGCGGACGCGCTCATAATGCGATCAGACATAAACAATCTCCTTATATAAAATCATTCTTCCGAAGCCATCATGCGTTCACGAATAGATCCTGAAGTGCATCTTCCGGCTTGGGGAAAGGGCTGTTCTTGGCAAACTCGATAGCCGCATCCAGGTCCGTTTTTACCTCATCCCATATCAGCTTGGACGTTTTCTTGGTGAGAATCTGGGATTTGCCCAGATTCTCTTCGAAACGCTTGATCGGGTCGTTCTTCTCCTGCCAGGTCAGCACCTCGGCCTGCTCGCGGTATTTCTGGGGGTCGCCCTCGAAGTGGCCGCGGATGCGGTAGGTCTTGTTCTCGATCATGCTCGGGCCTTCGCCCTTGCGGGCCTCGGCCACGGCCTTGAGCGTCGTTTCGCGTACGGCCAGCACGTCGTTGCCGTCCACGGAGTAGCCGGGCATGTTGTAGCCCGCGGCCCGCTGGCACAGGTCGCCCAGGGCGCAGGCAGAACTCTGCGGGGTGGTGGACGCCCACTGGTTGTTTTCCACTACAAAAAGCACCGGCAGCTTCCAGATGGAAGCCATGTTCATGGCCTCGTGCACCGGGCCGCGGTTGGCGGCGCCGTCGCCGAAGAAGACCACCGCCACCTGGTCGGTCTTGCGCAGCTTGATGGACAGGCCCGCCCCGCAGATCAGGGGCAGCCCCCCGGCCACCACGCCGTTGGCCCCCAGGATGCCGATCGAGAAATCGGCGATGTGCATGGAGCCGCCCTTGCCCTTGCAGTAGCCGGTCACCTTGCCGAACAGCTCGGCCACCATGCGCTTCAAGTCCGCGCCCTTGGCGATCATGTGGCCGTGGCCGCGATGGGTGGTGGCGACATAGTCGTCCGGCCGCAGGCAGGAGCAGACGCCCGTGCTGGAGCCCTCCTGGCCGATCGACAGGTGGATGAAGCCGGGGATCTGCCCGGCCGCGAAGTACTCGCCCGCCATGGTCTCGAACTGGCGGATGGTGACCATGGTGCGGTACATCGCCAACAAGGTTTTTTTGTCAGCAGTCATTCGCCTTCCTCCTTAATAGGATCGAAGAATGTCTATTCATCTGTTCAGGTTGTTATTCTTGGGCACATTTAACCCTCGATACGGCCTCACACAGGCTCATTTGCGCTCCAGGGGCGATGCCTGCATCATGCGGGACAGGATGTCGTCGCCGTTCTTAAGCCGCGACAGGACAAACTCCTTGGCCTGGGTGAGATGCTTCTCCATCAGACTCGCCGCCTTCTTGGCGTCCCCTCGTTCCAATGCTTCCAGGATCTGCAAGTGCTGCGGGTGGGCATCGGAAAGATGATCCGTGGTGAGGAGATTGATGTTCTGGATGACCCAAATCCGGTCCAGGATGGCACGTCCGATTTCAGCCAGCGGGCGGTTTCCGCTGGCCTCCAGGACAACCACATGGAAATCCTGCCCCCGCTCGAGGATGCGCTGTTTCTGAGCGGTCTTCAAAAGCCGCCCGAACTCGGACAGGATGGAGGACAAACGCCTGCGGGTCAAAGCGCTCATTCGTTTGGCTGCTTGGTGAACCGCGAGCACCTCCAAGGCGATCCGCAGATCATACAGATCTTCGATCTCCTGCATGCTCAGAGTGCCGACTCGGTATCCTTTCTGGGGCTCGCGATTGATCAAGTGCTCTTTTTCGAGCATGCTCAAGGCTTCGCGCACGGGGGTTTGGCTCATTTTTAGGGCATGCGCCAGGTCGCTCACGTGCAGGCGCGCCCCGGGCTTGAGGTGATAGCGGACGACCCACTCCTTGATTTGCTGGTGGGCCTTGTCGGTGAGGGATGACTTGAGCAAATGTCAGCTCCTGGGAAAAGCTGTTTACAGGTGAGGCTCAAGCAGATGGTATGCGTTTAACAGCCGCGGCGGCGGGTGTCAATAAAAAAATATTAAAAAATATATATTTTCATATTTTGCTTGCGCCCGAGCATCGCAACAAAACGCAAAAAAAACGCTCCAGCGCGAGAGTCGCTCGACGCCGGAGCGCGAATACCAACGCTCGCCTTGAAACAGAAGGCTTACATGAACCCCGTCGCCTGGGGCAGCCAGAGCACCAGCCATGGGAAGAACACCATGGCCACGAGCCCCAGCCCCATGAATAAAAGCAGCCAGAGATCCCAGCGCACGGTTTCTTCCATAGTGGCGCCGCTCAGCCGGCAGCTCACCATGAGGTTCACGGCCATGGGCGGGCAGAACTGCCCCATGGCAATGACGTAGGTCATCATCACCCCGAACCACACCAGGTCCCAGCCGAACCTCTGGGCGATGGGGACAAAAAGCGGACAGAAGATCAGGAAAATCGAAATGCCGTCGAGGAACATGCCCGCGATCTTGAGGAACACCAGCAGGATGCACAGAACGGCCAGCGAATGGCCACCGCCCAGCGCCACCAGACCTTCGGTGATGGGGTCGACAATGCCCATCGTGCTCGTGGCCCAAGCGAAGACGCTGGCCAGGCCGACCACGATCAGGATCACCGCCGAGGTTTCGGCGGATTCGATCAGCAGCTCGAACACGTCGCGGAAGGTGAGCGAGCGGTAGATCACGAACCCCACGAAAAGGCCGAAGACCACGGCCATCACGGCGGCCTCCGTCGGCGTGAACCAGCCCGTACGCAGGCCCCCCAGGATGAGCACCGGCGCGGCCAGGGCCCAGGAGGCATCCTTCAGCGCGGGCCAGAATTTCGGCAGGGGCGCTTGGCTCACGTCGACCCCGAAGTTGTGGCGGATGCTGAGGAAGAGCGCGGGGATGATGAGCAGGAGGCAGGCCAGAATGCCGGGAATGACCCCGCCGACGAACAGCGCCGGCACGGTGGCCGAAGGCACCAGCACGCTGTAGACGATGAAGGCGACCGACGGAGGGATCAGGATGTCCGTTGAGCCTGCGGCCGCAGTGACCGCGGCCGCGAATCCGGGGGCGTAGCCGGCGCGCAGCATGGCGACGAGCATGACACCGCCCACGGCGGCGGTGCAGGCGGGCCCGGAGCCGGAGATCCCGCCGATGACCATGGCCACCAGGATGGTGATCACCGCCAGCGCCCCCCGGCCGCGGCCGATAATGGCTTCCGTAAACCGGAGCAGCCGCTCCGCGACACCGGCCCGATCGAAAATGGCTCCGGCCAGGACGAACATCGGGATGGCCAGCAGCGGGTACTTGGCGATCCCGGCGTAGACATTGGTCGGGAAGGCCATGATGCCGAGTTTTCCCGTCGCAATGGCCAGGGTCCCGGCCAGGCCCAGCGAGGCGGCGATGGGCACGCCCGCAAACATCATGATGAAGAAGACGCCGAAAAGAAAGCTTGCGAGTGCCATCAGACTTCCCTCCTCCATGCGCGCAGCAGTACGCCGACCGCGCGGCCGAAGATCGCCAAAGCCAGCACGGGCATCCACATGGTGTAGAACCAGGTGGGAATGCCCAAGCCGGGCGATGTGACCTCGTAGCGAAATTCATCCCAGGCCATCCGGCCCCCGAAGACCGCCAGCAGGAGAAACATGATGGCGGTCAGGGCATTGGCGGCAAGACCGATGATCCGCCGCCGCTCCGGCGAAAGCCTGTCCACCACGAACATGATTTTCAGGTGGCCGCCTTTGGCCATAACACTGGAGCCGCCGAGAAATGCGACGAGGATCATGAGAAAGATGGAAAACTCCTCTGTGAAGGCAAAGGAGAAGTTGGTCAGATAGCGCACGACCACGTTGGCGAAGGTAATGAGCCCCAGCAGTCCGATGGCAATCCCCGCCAGAGTCTCTTCAATTTTAAGGGGGACCCGGGTCTTGGGACCTTTTACGGTGGGGGCAGGTTCACGGGGTTCGCACTCCATGGCTTTCAGCTCCGTGATGTTGGACGATGGAAATAAAAGGCGCGCACCTCATCATCCATGCCGGTGCGCGCCGTGGCGAATGTTTTCAGGAATGCGCAAAAGGGGTGCTTTACTTGCGATTGGCTACAGATACCTCGGCCTTTTTCACCAGATCGGCCCCGATCTGAGCGGCCCACTTGTCGTAGACAGGTTTGGTGAGTTTCTTAAACTCCGCCTTCTCCGCATCCGTCAGCCGAACGACGCTGACCCCCAGAACTTCGACCTCCTTGATCGTGGAGTCATCCGGAAGGATCAGCCCCTTGCGCGCCGCATCGATGTTTTCTTTGGCGGCCTGGAGGGCGGCTTCGCGAACGGCCTTCTGGTCCTCGGGTTTCCAGCTGTTCCAGACTTCCTTGTTGACGACGAAAATCAAAGGATCGGCCACGTATCCCCAAAGGGTGAGGTGCTTCTGGTTGGCGGCGGAATGCAGTTTCGCCGCCGTGAAGATGGTGAGCGGGTTTTCCTGACCGTCCACCGCGCCGCTGGAAAGCGCCGGCACGGCATCGGCCCAGCTCATCTGGGTGGGGTTGGCGCCCAGGGCGGTGAAGGTCTCGAGGAACAGCGGCGAGCCGACCACCCGGATCTTCAGCCCTTTTAGGTCTTCGGGCTTGCGGATATCCTTCTTGGAGTTGGTGAGTTCGCGGAACCCGTTCTCACCCCAGGTCAGCGGGACGGTGTCCTTGCTCTCGAGAATCTTGAAAATCTCCTTGCCGACCTCGCCGCCGGTGAGGGCGTCGATGGCCTTGTAGTCGGGCATCAGGAAGGGCATGGAAAAGATGTTCAGTTCCTTCACCTGGGGCGACCAGTTGATGGTGGAGCCGATCGCCATGTCGATGGCGCCCTGCCGGATGGCCGTGTACTCCTTGGTCTGGTCGCCGCCCACCAGGCTCGTGCCCGGATAGCACTTGATGTTGATGCGGCCGTTGGTTTTTTCCTTGACCAGCTCGGCCCAACGCTCGCCGGCGATGCCCCAGGGGAACGGCTTGCCGACCACGGTGGACAGCTTGTATTCCGGTTTGTAATCCGCAGCCTGAACCGCCTGCGGAACGGACCATGCAAAGACGACTGCGAGAACCAGCAAAATCCCGATCAGCTTCTTCATCGTGTTCCTCCTGTAGTGTGATTGGGTAAGCTATCCGAATGACCGAAGAGTATTAAACCTAAGCGGTGAACGATATTATACCCTACTATAGGTGTCAAGATTTTTGTCCCTACCTGTCTCGGTCTGACGCGTGTTTTTGTCCGCCGTGCCCCCAGCCGTTCTTTATGGATCTGCCTTCTATAATTTTCCGGCGGGTTGACCGCACGGCCCGGGAGGCTTAAGCTTTAATTGCTTCCTAAAATACAGGTTATGGCGGGCTGCGCCATTCTATTTGGAACAAAATCCCCCTTCGCCCCCTTTGTCAAAGGGGGTTGGAAGGATTTGGAAATCGACCTGCTATGAAGTCCATTCGCCTGTGGGAGCGGCTTTCCAGCCGCGATTCCCGGAGGGCGGTTTTTTCGCGGCTGGAAAGCCGCTCCCACAAGCAAAGTGGAGAAGCGGAGTCAAACACTCATGATCGTCATCGAACCCAGAATCCGGAACAACATCTGCATCACCGCCCACCCGCAGGGATGTGCCGCCCAAGTCCGGGCCCAGGTCCATTATGTGAAATCCCGTGGCTCGCTGAAAAGCCCGGCAAGAGTGCTCGTCATTGGGGCATCCAACGGTTACGGCCTAGCGGCGCGCATCGTCTCGGCCTTCGGATCCGGTGCGGCCACCGTCGGCGTCGCCTATGAACGGCCGGGGGCGCCCCACCGGTCGGCGACCGCCGGCTGGTACAACAGCGAAGCCTTTCAACTGGAAGCTGAGAGGGCGGGCATCCCGGCCTGGAACATCAACGGCGATGCCTTCACCGAAGCGGTCAAGGCCGAAACGGTGGAGCGGATCAAAGCAGATCTGGGGGAAGTCGATTTCGTCGTCTACAGCATCGCTGCGCCCCGCCGCATCGACCCGGCAACGGGCGACCTCTATTCCTCCGTAATCAAGCCGATCGGCCGGCCTTTCACCGGCAGGGGCGTCGATTTCCTCACGGGCAACCTCGCGGAAATGACCGCTGAGCCCGCCACGGAAGAAGAGGTGACTCAGACCGTCAAGGTGATGGGGGGCGAGGACTGGCACCTGTGGATCACCCGGCTCCTGCAGGAAAGAACTCTGGCGAAAGGGGCCCTGACCATCGCCCTTTCCTACATCGGACCGGAGATGACACGGGCGATCTACCGCGACGGCACCATCGGCCGGGCCAAGGCGGACCTCGAACAAACCGCGAAACAGCTCGATGCGCTGCTCAAGCCTTGCCGGGGCCGAGCGCTCATCAGCGTGAACAAGGCCCTGGTGACCCGCGCCAGCGCCGTAATACCGGGAGTTTCGCTTTACACCTCGCTGCTCTACAAGGCCATGAAGGAGCGCGGCCTGCACGAGGGCTGCATCCACCAGATGGATCGGCTTTATCGGGATTTTCTGTTTTCAGGTCATGAACCTCCGCTGGACAGCGAGGGCAGAATCCGGCTCGACGACCGGGAAATGCAGCCTGATGTACAGCGGGCCGTTGCGGAAGCCTGGGAGAAAGTCACCACCGAGAACTTGGCCCGGTACGCCGACCTGAAAGGTTTCCGCGAAGAATTCCTTCGCCACCACGGCTTCGGCATGCCCGAGATCGATTATCGCCAACCGGTGGACCCCACCAAGGTCGAGCCGGGTTGATATAGCTATCAGAGCCGATAAAAAACCGGTTTAAACCCCCGGATCACGCCCAAGGGCAAGGCGTCTCGCGGCTTGAAAGCGGAGCGTACACGTCAGTACGTAAGCATTTCAAGCCGCGGGACAACGCAGCCATTGGGTGTCAGACGGGGTTTTAAACCGGTTTTTAGGGCATTTTGTAGATCATGGAGTTGACATTCATCCCCGCCCCGACCGAGGCAAAGACGACGATGTCGCCGGAGTTGAGGCGGTGGCCGTCCAGTTTGCCTTTCAGTATGAGGTCGAGCATGGTCGGCAGGGTGGCCACCGAACTGTTGCCGGTCCAGGAGATGATCATGGGCATGATGTCGGCGGGGATCTCCTTGACCTTGTAAAGATCGAACAGCCGCTTGATGATGGCCGCATCCAGTTTTTCATTGGCCTGGTGCACGAGAATTTTATTCACGTCATGCAATCCCAGCCCGCTCTTTTCCAGGTTTTGCTTTACCACGAGCGGTACCGTCTTCACCGCATACTTGTAGATGTCGTGGCCGTCCATTTTAATGAAAATCTCGCTGCCTTTTCGCTCCGGGTTGTAGGAGCCCGCCATTCTCAAGAGGTACGCGTGATCGTAAGTGTCCGTGCGCGTCAGGTGGGACAGGATGCCCGCGTCCTCGGCCGTGGCCTCCACCACCGCCGCCCCGGCGCCGTCGGAGTAGATCATGCTGTCGATGTCGTGCGGGTCTGCAATCCGGCCCAGGGTCTCGGCTCCGATCACCAGGACCCGCTTGGCATCCCCCGACTTGATGAAGTAGTCGGCCATGATCACCCCTTGCAGCCAACCCGGGCAGCCGAAGGGCAGGTCAAAGGCGACGGTGTAAGGGTTCTTGATTCTCAGGCCGTGCTTGACCCGTGAAGCGATGGTGGGCACCGTGTCGCACCTCAGGCTGCCGGCCTGCACGTCCCCGAAATTGTGCGCCACGATGATGTAGTCCAGGCTTTCCCGGTCGACCCCGTCCAAGGCCGCCTCAGCCGCCTTGAGGGCTATGTCGGAGGTGCACATGTCGTCGGAAGCGTAGCGCCGCTCCTCGATGCCGGTGATCTCGTGGAGCTTTTTGATGATCTCCGGATTAGAGCGCTGCTGGCGCTTGCCATGGGCATCGAAAAACGTCTTGCCGAGGAACTGGCTGTTCGGTATGCGGTTGTCCGGGATATAATTGCCGGTTCTGGTAATGATGGAGTTCGCCATGCTTATTTATAATCCCAAATCGCTGTGGGCAGCGACCCAAAAGTTTTATGTCAAGAGACCAAGTGGAAATCCAACTGTATTTTTTAAAAATGTTTTATGTATCTGGTTCTTGAAAAAAATGCAATTGATTTTCACGGGCACAGTGGCGTTTTGAACGTCGGTGTGGTAGGAATCCCTTGGTCCGTTCGACGGGCCGACCGCTCTATCATCTTCTTGGATTGGACCCGGATGGCCGAAGACGTTACGGCCTCGCCGACTGCATAGGACGGCCTGACATGACGATATCCATCTCCGAAGTCCAGAACCGCTCAGGCCTCAGGCAATGGGTCGCCTTTCCGCCTGACTTGTACCGCGGCGACCCGAACTACATCCCCCCACTCATTCGGGACGAGCTCGATTTCTTCTCGCCTGATAAAAACCCTGGTTTCAGGGTAGCCGAAGTAAAACTGTTCCTGGCCCGCCGGAACGGTGAAGTGGCGGGCCGGGTGTTCGGCGCCGTCCACCGCCTCGAAACGCAGAAGCTTGGATACAAACGGGGTCGTTTCGGATGGTTCGAGAGTGTCGAGGACCCGGAAGTGGCCGGAGCCATGTTGCGGGAACTGGAAAAATGGTTCCTCCGCGAAGGCTGCCGCGAGATGACAGGGCCGCATGGTTTTTCCGACATGGACCCGGAAGGGATGCTGGTTGAGGGCTTCGAAGCCCTGCCGACCATCGCCGGCAGCTACAACAAGCCCTACTACCGCAACCTGGTAGAGGGGTTCGGCTTCGAAAAGGAAATCGATTACATCGAGCAGCGCGTCGAAGTCCCTGAGGAGCCGCCGGCACTTTTTAAAATGATGGAGAAAAAGGCACTGCCGGCCGCCGAGGCGGAGGGCTACCGCCTGGTCAAGGGCCTCACCAAAAAAGGGCTTCAGGGGTATGTGGGCCAGTTCTGGGAGGTGCTGGAGGCAGCCTTTGAGCCGCTCTATGGCGTCACCCCGCTCACCGGTGAGCAGAAAGCCTACTACGCCAAGAAGTACTTCGGGTATATCGATCCGCGCTTCGTCCAGATGGTCGTGGACCGGCAGGACCGGCTGCAGGGGTTCTTTCTCGGGCTGCCGTCCCTGAGCCGCGCGTTTCAAAAGGCCCGCGGCCGTCTCTGGCCCCTGGGTTTTTACCACATCCTGAGAGGGTTCCGGCAGTACGACACGGTCGACTTCTATTTTGCGGGCGCCCGGCCGGGCGCCAACCCCCAGCGGATTCTGCCCCTGATGATCCTCGGCATGTACCGGTCGACCCGGGCAAAAAAAGTGCGCCACATCGAAACCAACCGGGAGCTTGAGACCAACACCATGATCGTCAACATTTGGTCCCGGTTCAACGTGGTGAATAAGAGACGGACGCGAATTTTCCGAAAAAGCCTCCCATCTTCGCCGGGATGACCGGGTGCTGAATCCAAGCGATCCCTATTTTACCATGGCGGTCGGATATTTGCATTTCCGCTGGACAGCTCGAAGTCCGGCGTGATAACTTTAAAATTAGGAGCAATCACCAGAGGGGGAAAGTGGCTCAAGTCGCCACGGCAGGCGCAAACGCCAGTTAAATTTGCTTGCGGCGAAAAAGGAGTGAAACCATGATTGACATGGGTTGGCTCGGCTACATCGAATTTTCCTGGAAATTTTTGCTGGCCGTCGGGAGCATCGTTCTCATCGACCTGGTGCTGGCCGGCGACAACGCCGTGGTCATCGCCATGGCGGTCAAGAACCTGCAGGGCAAAAAGCGCACGCTTGGCATCATCCTCGGCTCCGGCGGGGCGGTCGTGGTCCGGGTGGTCTGCACGTTCCTGGTGGCCCAGCTGCTGACCATGCAGTACGTCAAGCTGATCGGCGGGGCGGTCATCATCTGGATCGCCGTCAAGCTGCTCACCGACACCGCCGGCGAGGAATGCCATGGCAAGGAAGCGCAAGACATCTGGCAGGCGCTCTGGATCATCATCGTGGCCGACATGAGCATGGGCATCGACAACATGCTCGCCGTGGGTGCGGCCAGCCACGGAAATTTGTTCCTGCTCCTCTTCGGCCTGATCCTGTCCATCCCGTTCGTGGTGTTCATGAGCACCATGCTCGCCAAGCTGATGGACCGCTACCCGATCATCCTGTGGATCGGGGCGGCGCTGCTCGGCAAGGTCGGCGGCGAGATGATGGCGTCCGACCCGTTCATCGTCGGGCTTTTCAACCTGCCCCACTGGGTGGAGTATGCGTCGATGGTCTTCTTCGTGCTCTTCGTCTGCGGGCTGAGCAAGTGGATCATCCAGCGGCAGAAGGCGAAGTGCGAGCCGGTAGCCGCCCATGGCGACAACGTGGGCGTGGCGGTCGAGTCCTCCAAGACGGACGGCGGCAAGTAACACCTGACCTGAAAAGCGGCATAAAGCCCTCCTCCGGTTTGCCGGAGAGAGGGCTTTTTTTAAGCGGCCCCCTCCGGTCCATGCCATTTCGAAAATTCTCCTACAGGAACCCGTCACTGATAAGATTCTAACGGATCGGGCGTTCGGTTTTAAAGCAATGATAAGGTAGAAATCGGCATAGGGGGCCGTGAGGATCTCACGGCGCCCCTGCCACACCACCCGGCATGCGGGTCCGCACCGGGCGGTTCAAAAGATTGAGGTCACGCGGCGAGCCGGGGAAGCTCCAACTCGTCGAAGTAGCGGACAGAAAAAGCGATGTTGATGGCCTGGGCCGAGTTACGCCACCAGCGCCGGCCGTGGGCCGCCACCTTGGCTGCTGCGACCTGGGAGAGGCCCCGCCGCCGCAGCTCCCGATAGATGGTCTTGCCTCGTTTCCAGTGCTTGAGATGGATCGCTCGCAGACGGTGCCGCAGCCATTCATCCAGTTGGGCGAATACCCCGGGAGTCTCCGCCAGGCAATAGTACTGTTTCCACCCGGCAAGATACACCCGCAGTTGATCGACCACCTGTTTGATGCTGCGCCCGCCCGTGCGCCTGGTAATCGTGCGAACCTTGTCCTTCAACGCGCAAAGGGCCTTGGCGCTGACCCGGCGTTTGATCGCACGCCCCGGGGCCACCCAAAACGAGTAGCCCAAAAGCTTGCGTCGCGTAGCCCAGTCCACCGCGCTTTTCGACTCGTTGACCCGCAGCCTCAGCTTGGTATAGAGCCGCTTGAGCAGCTCCATCACTCGCTCGCCCGCCCGCCGTGACCGCACGTACACGTTACAGTCGTCGGCGTAGCGTACAAACGCATGCCCACGCCTTTCAAGCTGCTTATCCACTTCGTCGAGCAGCACGTTGGCCAATAACGGTGACCGCGGCCCGCCCTGCGGCGTCCCCTCGTACCGCTCCATCGCCAGCCCATTGGCCAGTATCCCGGCCTCCAGGTAGCGACGGATCAGCCCCAGCACGCGACGATCACCGATGCGCTTTGCGAGCCTGCCCATCAGCACGTCGTGATTGACCCGGTCGAAGAACTGCTCCAGGTCCACGTCCACCACGATCTTCCGGCCTTGCTGAACGTACCGCTGCGCCTCGACCACTGCGTCGTGCGCCCGTCGGCCCGGCCGGAACCCGTGGCTGTGCTGCGAGAAGCTCGCATCGAACATCGGCTGCAGGACCTGTAAAAGCGCCTGCTGGATGAACCGGTCGAGCACCGTCGGAATGCCCAGCTTGCGCATCCCCCCACCGCTCTTAGGAATCAGCTGCTGCTTGACCATCGCCGGCCGATACCGGCCGCAAAGCAGCTGCTCGCGCAGCCCCGGCCAGTTCTCCCGCAAATGATCGCCCAACTCCTCCACCGTCATCCCGTCGATGCCCGGACTGCCCTTGTTCTTTCTTACCCGCTTCAGCGCGGCCTGAAGGTTCTGGCGACTGATCACCTTGGCCATCAGGTCGCTCGCTCCCGAACGCTCGTCTCCATGAGCCGCCGACGGCCCTTCCTCGCTCCGCTCTACCCTCGGGGCTTCACCCCTGCTCTTAAACGGCAGCTCCAGTTGCCTGGACATCTGAGGCCTTTTGCCTTCGAGACCCATGCTCGATTCGTTCTCTCTTCCGTTCGGTCCTTCGCCCTGAACCCTCCAGGGCTCCTACGACCTCTGCTGACTTCTCGCTCTCCGATCCCTCGGACCGGATCGCCCTTTCAGGCGTCAGGCGAGATCTCCCCAGGTAAGAACGCTGTCCTTCACCGCACGGCCGCCAAATTTACGCCGCCTGAGCCTTGGCCATCGAGGCTTCGCGGTCGTTTGCCCGCTCGCCCCGCTCGGCGTCGCCTCCTATCCGGTTCTTGTTCATCGGCCCGCGGTTTACGCTCCCGGCTTCCTCCCCACGCTCGGTCACCCTCACGCAGTTGCCGTTCGCTTCGCTCTCGATGGCCTGATTACGAGAGGACTTGCACCTCCAAGACAGCGCCCATGCTGGGCGCACAAACAAAACCCATCGCGGAGGGCGATGGGCTCTCAATTTGGTTAAGCTTTCTATTGTGGGAGCGGCTTTCCAGCCGCGATTGCCTCTTCCACAGAATCGCGGCTGGAAAGCCGCTCCCACTAGAATTGGTGATTCCGGAGCGGCGCCAGGCGAGGTCCCGTGTCTAATAAGAAAAAGGGTCCCGTCAACGCCTCCTGCCGGGCTTGCGCATTCTCTTTGATTTCACGGCTTCCGCTCTGCGTCTTTCCGGCGGCTTGGCTTTCGCTTTGACCTTGACTAACGGTTTGCGCTTGAGAACTGCCTTCACGGCCTTGATGATGTGCCGCGCGGTGAGGCCGTACTTGTCGATCACCTCGAGATACGGCCCGGACTCGGCGAAGGTGTTGCCTACGCCCACGCGCTTCATCGGGATGGGGTATTTCTCCACCAGCAGCTCGGCCACGGCGCTGCCGAGCCCGCCGTAGATGATGTTGTTCTCGGCCGTGACGATGGCGCCGGTTTCCTTCGCTGCCTTCAGCACCATCTGCTCGTCGAGCGGCTTCAGGGTGTGGCAGTCGATCACCCGCACGTCGATCCCCTTTTGGGCCAGCGACTCGGCGGCAATCAAGGCCTGGACGACCAGATCGCGGTTGGCGATGATGGCGGCATCTTTGCCCTCGCGCACCAGAACGGCCTTGCCGATTTTGAAGGGGAAGCTCTCATCGTAGAGCACCGGCACGGGGTCGCGCGTGAAGCTGAGATACACCGGCCCGTCGTATGCGGCGGCGGCGTACACGGCCATCCGCGTCGACGTCGGGTCGGCCGGCGCGATCACGGTGGAGCCGGCCAGCGCCCGCATGATGGACAAATCCTCCTGGGCCTGGTGGGTCACCCCGTCCGGCCCCGGCGTGATCCCGCTGTGGCTCGCGGCGATCTTCACGTTCAGGCGCGGGTAGTGGATGCTGTTGCGCACCATGTCGAGCGCGCGCATGCTGGCGAACACCGCGTAGGTGTTGGCGAAGGGAATGAGGCCCGTGGTCGCCATGCCGGCTGCGGCGGCCATCATGTTCTGCTCGGCGATCCCGAAGTTGAAGGAGCGCTCGGGGAACCTGGCGGCGAACAACGTCGTCTTCATGGACTTGGAGACATCCGCGTCGAGCGAAACCACGTCCGGGTTGCGCTCGCCCAGTGCAAGCAGCGCATCGGCATACGAATAGCGGGTGGGCTCTGCCTTGGCCTTGGCGAATAGATCCTTGGAGGCCAGCAGCGCCTGAATTTCCGGGAGAACGTATCGGTATTTAGATTTCACAGAAGCACCTCCTGATCTCATCCAGGGCCTTGCCCGCCTCTTCCAGGCAGGGAGCCTTGCCGTGCCAGTCGGCCACGTTTTCCATGAAGGAGACTCCCTTGCCCTTGACCGTCTCGGCGATGATGGCGGTCGGGACTCCCTTGCGCTCCCGGGCGGCCTCGAGCACTGCGACGACCTGCTCCATCGAATGGCCGTCGATCTTCTCGACGTGCCAGTTGAACGCGCGCCACTTGTCGACCACCGGCTCGATGGGCATCTCGTCGTCCACGCAGTAATCGTTCTGCAGGTGGTTGCGGTCGAGGATGACCGTGAGATTGTCGAGCTTCCACTTGGGGGCCGCCATGGCCGCCTCCCAGATCGACCCCTCCTGGGACTCGCCGTCGCCGACCACCACCCAGACATGGTAGTCTTTTTTCCGCAGCTTGCCGGCCAGCGCCATCCCCAGCCCGACCGAAAACCCATGTCCGAGCGAGCCCACCGTCATATCCACACCCGGCGTCTTGTGCATGTCCGGATGTCCCTGCAGGATGCTCCCCAGCCGGCGCAGGGTCGCGAGGTGTTTCTTGTCGAAATACCCGCGCTCGGCCAGCGCCGCGTACCACACCGGGCAGGCGTGGCCCTTGGACAGGATGAAGCGGTCGCGGTCGGGCCAGCCGGGGTTCGTGGGGTCGATGCGCATCAATCGGAAGTAAAGCGCCGTCACCACGTCGGTCGCCGACAGCGACCCGCCCGGGTGGCCGGCGCCGGCCGTGCAGATCATCTCGATGATGTCGCAGCGGATGATCCCGGCCATGCGCTTGAGTTCTTCGATGGTCATGGGAGTCGAGTTCATGAAAATTATTCTCCTTCTATGGGTGCAAGGCACAGGGTTCACGGCACACGGAAATAATTCGAAGCGTTTCCCCGTGCGCCGTGTGCCCTGAGCCGTGCGCCGTTTTTTATTTCAACCCGAAGATGTTCCTTTCAATGAACTTCCACGTCGCCATGTAGTCG
>CAVQTH010000015.1:0-30509 GCA_963716325.1 uncultured delta proteobacterium
CGCTATATTCCTCAATACAACCCCGAGCAGATGACCTATCGTGCCCGGGGCGCAGGAACACCCATTCGGCTTCCCTCCGGGCCAAAACGACCTGACCCGCATGGATTTCAACCGGCGCGCTTGCCCGGCGCATCGAGGAGGTGTAGTTCGCTGACCTTGCGAAAGTGGTAGCCTTGGATGGCGAGCGCCATCGCCAGGGGGAAAAGCCGGGGCCGCATCAGCAGGGTCCACGCCATCAATTTCCAGTACTGTACGCGTTCCCGGCCGATAATGCCCAGCCGCAGGCAGGATCGGAAGATCGCCAGAAACCGCTGCAGGTCCATGGGGACCTCGATGCCGGGCGTCTTGAATTCGCGCAGGAACGTCACCACCCGCTGGTAGTAATACCGGGGGGAGTAGATCTGCCGCAGGATGGTCCGGTAGCCCTCGAGCAGGGCGTCCAGCCCCATCTTGGGGATGATGTTGGTGGTGCCGTCCGCATTGTCGCCGGAAATGAGCCCGATCAGCCGGTTTTCACGTCTCAGGCGCTCAAAGAGCCCGGTCCCGGGCGGGGCCTGCAACAGGCCGACCATGGCGGTCACGATGCCGCTGTTTTGAATGAAGTCGACCTGGCGCTGGAAAATGGACAAGGGGTCGCTGTCAAACCCCACGATGAAGCCCCCCTGGACCTGCAGTCCCGCCCGCTGAATGCGCTTGACGCTGGCCATCAGATCGCGGCGCCGGTTCTGGACCTTGTTGCACTCCAGCAGGCTGTCCTCATCGGGCGTTTCGATTCCCACAAAGATCGAGTTGAACCCCGCCGCCACCATCAGATCCATCAATTCGGGATCATCGGCCAGGTTGATGGACACTTCCGTGTTGAACGGCAGGCCCTTTTTGCCCTTGCGCCACTCGACCAACGCCGGCAAAAGCACGTCGCGCAGATACCTTTTATTGCCTATGAAATTGTCGTCGACAAAAAAGACGGCGCCCCGCCATCCGCGCCGGTAAAGGTCATCGAGCTCCCATACAACCTGCCCGGCCCCTTTTTGCCGCGGCCGGTGGCCGAACAAGGCGGTGACGTTGCAGAATTCGCAGTTGAAGGGGCAACCGCGGGAGAACTGGATGCTCATCGTCGCGTAGCGTTTCAAATCGATCAGCTGCCACAGCGGCGGGGGAGTGGCGCTCAGGGCGGGAAACTCCCGGGAGGCATAGACCCGCTTCGGGCCGCCCGCCTGCAGATCCGCCAGAAAGGGAGGCAGGGTGAGCTCGGCCTCATTAAGAACGAAATGGTCGACCTCCGGGAACGCGTCGTGCTCAATGGTGAACAGCGGCCCGCCGACGATGATTTTCAAGCCGGCCTGCCGGCAACGCGCGATCACCTCCTCGGCGGATGTGCGCTGAACCGCCATGGCGCTGATGAGGGCGCAATCCGCCCAGGCCAGGTCCTCTGCGGTCAGGGGCTCCACGTTCAGATCCACGAGGCGTTTGGGCCACCCGGCGGGCAGCATTGCCGCCACCGTCAGCAGGCCCAGGGGAGGCAGAGCGGCCTTCTTGCGAACAAACGAGACCGCGTACTTGAAGCTCCAGAACGTCGGCGGGAACGCGGGGTAGATGAGAAGCGTCTTCATCACGAACCCTTTCCTTTCCCGGGTCGCCGGAGGAAAGAAGCGGGATATGGTCGCCGAGCGGCAGGCGCAACAGGGTACGGCCCGCATCCGGGTGAAACACGGGTGAAAGAGATTCTACCAGCACGGTTTGCCGGCGTCAACGAGGATAAAGCCGGGCGTTGGTTCGTTGAATGGAAGGTTGCGGCTCGCTGCGGCGGGCAACCCGCTCCGCCTGAACCCGAACACGAGTGGGCCTATCAATTGCCGGTTTCATAACATCAAATCTGACTTGACTTTGGGCGATATTCGTTTATGTTCCGGGCACCCAAAACCCGAAAGGAGACTCTCTGATGAAATTTGCATGGATTTCCGCACTCAGCGTCCTTGCCGCCGTGACCCCGGCCGCCGCCGGGGACGCTACCCAGGTGGCGATCGAGACCGACAAGGGCAAGATCGTGATCGAGCTTTACCCGGACAAGGCTCCCAAGACCGTCCAGAACTTTTTGGACTATGTCGATGCCGGCCACTACAACAGCACCATCTTCCACCGCGTCATCCCCAACTTCATGGTCCAGGGCGGCGGCATGACGGCCAGCATGAAGGAGAAACCCACCAAACCGCCGGTCAAAAACGAGGCCGACAACGGGCTGAAGAACCAGCGCGGCACTCTCGCCATGGCCCGCACCCAGGTGCCGGACAGCGCCACGGCCCAGTTCTTCATCAACACGGTGGACAACGATTTCCTGGATTTCAAGAACAAGACCATCCAGGGCTGGGGCTATGCCGTCTTCGGCAAGGTGGTCGAAGGCATGGACGTGGTGGACGCCATCACGAAGGTCAAGACCGCCAATCGCGGCGGCCACCAGGACGTCCCCGTGGACACGGTCATGATCATCAAGGCCGAGCGTGTAAAATAAATGCCGCCCGCTGGGCGGACGGCATTTATTTTAGTTGGATAGCATACTGAAAAAAAGGCGGCCGCGCGACTGCGCGGCCGCCTTTTTTATTGGAGCTGGAAGCGGTTTACATGCTGTCTGAAGGCAGAGGGGCAGCCGCAGCGTTCTGATTGGCGCCGGGCTCGGCGTCAGCCGGGTTTTGGAACTGGGTCGCCACCAGCTGCGCGAAGAAGCCGCCCTGGCGCACCAGCTCCTGGAAGCTCCCGCGCTCGATGATCCGGCCTTCCTGAAACACCAGGATCAGGTCCGCATCCCGGATGGTGGCCAGCCGGTGAGCGATGATGAACGTGGTGCGCCCCTGTTTCAGGGTTTTGAGGGCCTGCTGCACCAGGGCTTCGGTGGCGGCGTCCAGGGCGCTCGTGGCCTCGTCCAGGATGAGGAGCGGCGGGTTCTTGAGCAGCACCCGGGCGATCGCCAGGCGCTGGCGCTCCCCGCCGCTCAGGTTGGAGCCGCGTTCGCCGATGCGCGTCTGGTAGCCGCGCGGCTGCCGCATGATAAAATCGTGGGCGCGGGCCAGCCGCGCCGCCTCTTCCAGCTCGGCGTCGGTGGCATCCGGCTTGCCGACCCGCAGGTTGTCGGCGATGCTGCGGTAAAACAGCAGGCTCTCTTGAAAGACCACCCCGGTGTGCATTCGCAGGGAATCGATGGTCACATCGCGAATATCGACGCCGTCGATGCGGATGGCGCCTCCCTGCGGGTCGTCCTGGCGGTGCAGCAGCCCCATGGCCGTGCTCTTGCCGGCGCCGGTCTCCCCGACGAGGGCCGCGGTCTGCCCCGGTTCCACCGTAAAGCTGACGTCCTCCAATGCCTTGCGATGCGGATCATAGCTGAAGCTCACCTGGTCGAACTCGACCCGGCCCCGGACGTTTTCAATCGGCCGGGCGCCGGGGCGGTCGGCCACCGCCGACTGGGTGTCCAGCACCTCGAAAAATTCCCCCAAGCTGTGGACCTCCATGAACAGGCCGTTCACGAAGCCGACCACCTGGTCCATGCGGCCGAGGAGATGCGTGGCAAACCCCATGAAGGTCACGATCTCGCCCACGCTCGCCTCGCCCTTCAGGTTCAGCCAGGCCCCCATGGCGAAGATGCTGATGACCGTGATGGTCGCCACCGCCCCTTGCAGCACGCTCACTACGGCCCACCAGTTGAGGACCGGGAACTGGATCGAGAGCAGGCGCTCGATCACGTCGCGCATCCTCCGCATCTCGGCCGAGAGCCGCACGAAGCTCTGCACCAGCACCACGTTGCAGATGGCATCCCCCGCCCGCTCGGCCAGCGTCGAGCGGTATTCCTCGACTTCGCCTTGGGCGCTGAACGTGCGGCGGCTGACATAAGCAGTGAGCAGGGCCGACCCCGTGACCAGAACGATCATCAGCAGCGCCAGCTGCCAGTTCAGGAAGAGGGTCATGGGCAGCAGCACCAGCAGCGCCACCAGGGTGGAGAGGTGCTCGCGGAACATGCCCAGCCAGAGCCCGAAAAGCTGGTCGCTGCCCTGCAGCATGACTTTGAGCAGCCGGCCGGAGTGGGCTCTGCGATGGTAGGCGAGGTGCAGCTGCAGGACATGCTCGAAGAACAGGGCGGTGATGTTCAGCCGCTGGCGGTGGGCGAGTCGGTCCGCGTGCAGCGACACCAGGATGCGCGCACCGATGCCACCCACCCCCACCGCCGCCCACAGCCCGAAGATCCGAATGCCGTCGTGGAAGGTGGCCTCGGCCCCCCGCGCGGCAGCGTGGGTGAGCAAATCGATCGCCTTGCCGAACAGGATGGGGTCCAGGAACGGCACGGCTGCCAGCGCCAGGTTGGCCAGGGTCAGGATGACGGCCAGCCCGCGCACCGGCCGCAGCAATTCGAGGACCCGGCCGTAGATGGTGAAGAAAAGAGATGTGTGCATGGATGACGGCACGTGTACCGGATTTAATCAGGTCCGTCAAGGACCGACGCCGTCATCGGTCGGAGAGACTGCCCGGTTTTTGCTTTTAATCCGTGGACAGCTGGTGTATGGATACTTCCTTTTATTTCAGGGTCAAGGCCTATCGTTTTTTACAACGCAGGAGGTTCACATGAGAACCGAAAAAATCGGACAACGCATCAAAGCCGTCATGCAAAAAAACGGGATCACCCTGGACGAGCTTTCCCGGCGGACCGGCCTCAAGGCCGAGCTGATCCGGCTGGTCGAGGAGGAGGATGTCTACCCGTCGCTGGGGCCGCTGTTGAAAATCTCCCGGGCGCTCGGCGCACGCCTGGGCACCTTTCTCGACGACCAGGTCAGCCGGGATCCGCTCATCATTCGGCGCAAGGATCGTTCCCGCGAGCTGAGCATGCTGCGCTCGAAAAACGCCCCGGTCGCCCTGCAATTTTATTCCCTGGGGCGCGGCAAGACCGACCGGCACATGGAACCCTTTTTCGTGGAACTGCTGCCGGAGTCGGCGGTTGAGAAGACCCTGTCCTCACACGAGGGCGAGGAGTTCATCGTGGTCGACTCCGGCCGCGTCGAGATCATCTACGGCAAGGAGGTGCACCAGCTGGACGCGGGGGACAGCATCTATTACAACTCGATTGTGCCCCACTACTTGTCCTGCCTGGGCGACACGCCTGCCACGATTTACGCCGTGCTCTACTTTCCGGATTGACGATCAAAGGAGGCTCCATGGGCAACGAGATACTGCGGCCGTGGACACTGGGGCAGATTCTGGACCGGACCGTCGCCGCCTACCCGGACAACGAGGCGGTGGTCTATGTCGACCGGGATTTCCGTCTGACCTACCGGCAGTTCGGCGATCTCGTGGATCGCCTGGCCCGCGGCCTGATGGCGATAGGTATCCAAAAGGGCGAAAAGGTGGCCGTGTGGGCGACCAACGTCCCCTATTGGGTGGCGCTGCAGTTCGCCACCGCCAAGATCGGCGCCGTCCTGCTCACCGTCAACACCAACTACCGGATCAACGAGCTGGCCTATGTTCTGGAACAGTCGGAGTCGGAAAACCTGTTTCTCATAGACGGCTACCAGGACATCGATTACCTGCAGACCGTATATGAGCTCGTCCCCGAGCTGCGGGCCCAGGAACGGGGGCGCCTGGCGAGCGCCCGTTTTCCGCACCTGAAGCGGGTCTTTTTCCTGGGCCTGGAAAAGCACCGCGGGATATATTCCGTCCCGGAGGTCCTGGCCATGAGCGCCATGACCGGCGACGGCGATTACCGGGCCCGCCAGGCCGCCCTCGACCCTCACGACGTCGTCAACATGCAGTACACCTCGGGGACCACGGGGTTCCCCAAGGGCGTCATGTTGACGCACTTCAACATCGGCAACAACGGCTATTGGATCGGCGCCAACCAGCACTTCGGTCCGAAAGACCGGGTCTGCCTGCCCGTGCCGCTCTTTCACTGCTTCGGCTGCGTGCTGGGGGTCCTGGCTGCGGTGAACCACGGGGCAACCCTGGTCATCATGGAGGGCTTCGACCCGGTCGCCGCGATGACCGCCGTCGAGCAGGAACGCTGCACCGCGCTCTACGGAGTGCCCACCATGTTCATCGCCATCCTGGACCACAAACTGTTCAGCAAGTTCCGGTTCGACAGCCTGCGCACCGGCATCATGGCCGGTTCACCCTGCCCGGTGGCGGTCATGCGCCAGGTGATCGAAAAAATGTTCATGAAAGAGATCACCATCTGCTACGGGCTCACCGAGAATTCACCCGTCATCACCCAGACCCTGATCGGCGACGACATCCGCCGCCAAACCGAAACCGTGGGCCGCGCCATGCCGGGCATCGAGGTCAAGGTGGTCGACCCGAAAACCGGGTGCGCCCAGCCCCCCGGCGTGCAGGGCGAGGTGTGCTGCCGCGGCTACAGCGTGATGAAAGGCTATTACAAGATGCCGGAGGCGACCGCCAAGGCCGTCGACGCCGACGGCTGGCTGCGCACGGGCGACCTCGGCGTGATGGACGCCGACGGCTATCTCTCCATCACCGGCCGGCTCAAGGACATGATCATCCGCGGCGGCGAAAACATTTATCCGCGCGAGATCGAGGAGTATCTTTTCAAACTGGAGGGCATCGCCGACGTGCAGGTGGTCGGGGTTCCCCACCGCAAGTACGGCGAAGAGGTGGGCGCTTTCGTCAAGCTCAAGCAGGGCGCCGCCGTAACGGAGCAAGACGTCAAGGACTTCTGCCGGGGACGCATCAGCCGCTACAAGATCCCCCGGCACGTGGCGTTCGTCAACACGTTCCCCATGACGGCCAGCGGCAAGATCCAGAAATACAAGCTTGTCGAGCTGTCCAAGACGATGTTCCCGGAGGAGGATAAGAAAGCATGATTTTCAACGAAGAGTTCGAAACCATGCCGCGCGAGGCCCTGGAGGCCATCCAGCTGCGGCGGCTGCAGGCGGCGGTCGCGCGGGTCTACAACACCGTTCCGTTTTACCGCCGGCGGTTCGAGGAAGCGGGGGTGACGCCCGGGGACATCCGCGCCCTGACGGACCTGCACAAGCTCCCCTTCACCTACAAGACCGACCTGCGGGACAACTACCCCTACGGCATGTTTGCCGTGCCCATGGACAACGTGACCCGCATCCACGCCTCCTCCGGCACCACCGGCAAGCCCACCGTGGTGGGCTACACCGCCCGGGACATCCAGACCTGGTCCGAGCTCATGGCCCGCAGCCTGGTGGCGGGAGGCACGCGCAAGGACGACATCGTGCACAACGCCTACGGCTACGGGCTTTTCACGGGAGGGCTCGGCGTGCACTACGGCGCCGAGAGGCTGGGGGCCTCCGTCATCCCCATCTCGGGCGGCAACACCAAGCGCCAGGTGATGATCATGAATGACTTCGGCCCGACCGTGCTGACCTGCACTCCGTCCTACGCCCTGCACGTGGCGGAAACGGCCGAGGAGATGGGGGTGAGCTTCCGCGACCTCAAGTTCAAGGCGGGCATCTTCGGGGCGGAGCCCTGGTCCGAACGCATGCGCCAGGAAATCGAAGGAAAGCTCAACCTCAAGGCCATGGACATCTACGGCTTGAGCGAGGTGATGGGGCCCGGGGTGGCCGTTGAGTGCATCGAGGCTCAGCGCGGGCTGCACATCTTCGAGGACCATTTCATCCCCGAGATCATCAACCCCAAAACCGGCGAGGTGCTGCCCTACGGTATGACGGGCGAGCTCGTCTTCACCACCATCACCAAGGAGGCCTTCCCGGTGATCCGCTACCGCACCCGGGACCTCTCCGTCCTGCACCCCGAACCCTGCCGCTGCGGCCGCACCATGGTGCGCATGGGCCGGATCCAGGGCCGCAGCGACGACATGCTCATCATCCGCGGGGTCAATGTGTTTCCGTCCCAGATCGAAAGCGTTATCATGGAGACCAAGACCTTCGAGCCCCACTACCAGCTGGTGGTCGAACGCGTCGCCAACCTGGATCAGCTGACGGTCCGGGTGGAGGTGAACGAGAGCATGTTCTCGGATGCCATCAAGAACCTGCAGAGCGTCGAACGGGAGCTCGAGAAAAACATCCGGGAAACCCTCGGGGTGACGACCGTGGTCAAGCTGGTGGAACCCAAGAGCATCCAGCGCAGCGAGGGCAAGGCCGTCCGGGTTATCGACCAACGCAACATCTAAAGGAGGCGGACATGAACGTCGAGCAGATCTCCATTTTCCTGGAAAACAAGCCCGGACGGCTGGAAGAGGTGACGCGCATCTTCGAGGAAGGCGGGATCAACATCCGCGCGCTTTCACTGGCCGACACGACCGAGTTCGGGATCCTGCGCCTGATCGTCAACGACAACGAGAAGGCCAAGCGCCTGCTCAACGAGAAAGGCTACACGGTCGGAATCAACGCGGTGGTGGCCGTGGAGGTGGAGGACCGGCCCGGTGGGCTGCACCGTATCCTCAAGACCCTCTCCAAGGACAACATCAACGTGGAGTACATGTACGCCTTCGTGCGGCAGAGCGGCCGGAACGCCGTGCTGATCTTCCGTTTCGACAACGTCCCGGCGGCAACTGCCGTGTTGAAGCGCGAAGGTGTGCGGGTCATCGACGGCAAGGACCTGTACGCGATGTAAGCAGGAAGACGAAAGCTGAAAAAGCGCCCCCGGCAACTCGCCGGAGGCGCTTTTTATTGAACCAATGTCAAAATGCCGCCCGTTCTTCAGGGCGGCATTTTGCGCTAGAAGAACTTGTCCTGCAGGCCGTAGGGGTCTTTGACCTCAAGGGTGGGGTCGAACTTGAGCTTCTTCGTGCCTCGCTGGTCGACATACTTCATGATTTCCAGATCCACCTTGATCGGCACGTCGACGCCGGCCTTGGTCAGGGCCTGGCGCAGATAGGCCTCGGCCCGCGTGCCGAACGCAACCGAATCTCCCAGGATGCGCAGGCCCTCCGGCGGGTTGTGGAACCCGACCGAGTTTTCGGCGCCGATGAAAAGGACGCGGTAGAAGGCCTCTTCATAGAATTCCTTGGCCTTGTCGTAGAGCTGCTGGTCGATGACCTTGCCCTCGGCCTTGGCCTTGTGGGCCGTCTCCAGCAGTTTGGCCACCGTGGAGGTCTGATACCCGGCGCGAATCATGATCGACACCGTCCGGTCCTGGATGGAAAAAACACGCTCCTTCAGCCAGTCGGGGCTCTCGGCATGGCACTGCTTGCAGGCCTTCATGTCGGCCTGCACCGGGCTCATCACGCGGTGGTCCGACACCTTGTGGACGCCAGCGATGGTGTAGGGCATGTGGCAGTCGGCGCAGGAGGCGCCCGCCTTGAAGTGGGTGCTGTTGTTGGTCCAGAACTCGTATTCCGGGTGCCGGATGAAAGCCATCCGGTAGCCGGTGACCGTCTGCTTCCATTCCAGAACGGTCTCGTCCTTGCGGATCTGCTTGATGATGTCCTCGATGGTGATGGCGCCGAACTTGCTGTTCTGCCAGGGGAAGTAGAGCCCCACGGACTTGTTTTCCTTGTCCTTGGGGATGTTGTAGGTCACGTGGCACTGGGCGCAGACCGCCGAGCGCATCTCCTGGCGGGTCAGCTTGGCCGGGTCGACCCCCATGGACTTGTAGGCCTCGATCAGCGTAAAGCCGCGCGAGATCTTGAGGCTCATGTCCTTGTTGTCGTGGCAGTCGATGCAGGCGACCCCCAGGTCGCGATTCTTCTCGGGAATCATGCCCAGGACTTCCTTGAAGGGCTTCTTGTAGTAATCGGCCCCCATTTGCTTCTGCAGTCCGGGCGAATAAGGGCTCTTGCAGCTCAGGCAGACACCGCCGGCGCCGATACGCGAGGCATCGATCTCAACCTGGTCGCGCACCATGAATGCGTGGCCGCGGGGCTCGTTGTACTCCACGCCGAACCCCCACCCGTTGAACAGCAGCGCCATGTAAGGATACATGGAAAGCTTGTCCACGCTGACCGACCCGCCGTCCATGCCGATCTTGTACCTGCTGCGCCGGGCGGAGACGGGGTCCGCCGTCTTCTTCCAGAGCTCGAACTGTTCCGGGTAGGCCTTGCCCCAGACCGCCGGGTCGATTTCGCCGTCCGGGATGTTGACGGTCTTGACCATCTGCGGCTTGGGCGGTTCACATGCAATAAGAACGAATGCCAGGGCTGTGCACAAACAGACCGCCAAGATGTGTTTTGCGCTGTAGGACATCTCCCCCTCCTAAGATGGTTCTTGGATTAAAGACGATCGTTGGGTTTCAGTTCGTCATTCGGACGCCGGCCAAATGGTGCTGGAGGAACCGGTGGCAGTCCCAGCAATTGCGATCCTGGTTGATCATCGCCACGCGCTCGGAATGGCAGCGGATGCAGTTGGCCTGCACGAACTTCTTCCCGCGCTCGGAGATCGTGATCGTCTCCGGCGTCTTGCCGGAATAAAACACGACGACATCCTTCATGCCGTCGATGGACTTCCAGACATAGTACGCCGGCATATTCTCATGCGGCAGGTGGCAGTCGACGCAGCGGATCGTGCGGTGGGCGCCGACATTGAACCATGCCTCGAACTGGGATTCCATGACGTGGCAGGAGTTGCAGAACAGGGGACTTTCAGTCTTGGCCATGAGCTGGGGCGGTCCGAAGGCGACGAAACCGCCGACCGCGCCCCCCAGAACGGCCAGCAGCACCATGATCTTCCAGTTGAGCTTTTTCAGGAGACTCATCGCTTCGCAACCTTTAAGCAAGGGTTACGGCCGAGGGGCCTGGCAGATGCGATAGCGCATGAAGGAGAGCGGCCCCTTTAGTGCTTTTCACAATCGCTGATGAAACTGGGAGAGAAAGATGACTGAACGTTTTATAGCTGATCTGGGTAAACGATAAATTGACTTAAGTCAAGTAAACCGCCGCCCCCGGATGCAATCGTCGGTGGTTAGATAATTCTAAAAGAAGGGTTCTGGAGCTTGGAGCGTTTGCACGTGGGGCAACGGCTGGGGCGCGTGAGCCGCCGGCGATCCTCGAACACGTAGCCGCACAGCAGGCATTGACTGGGGGTGAGAATGAATGTGGCGCTCGCAGCCGCCACCGAGCGCTCGACGTGCACGAGGTGTTCGTAGACCTCCTTCTCCTTGATCCCCAGCTCCTGGGAGAGCTCCCGCACGTCCATCTCCTGGTCGCTGAGCAGGGCGATGATTCTCCGGCGCAGGGTGATCGGCTCCACGATAAGGCGCACCTCCTCACGCGGAACCGTCGCTCGACGGCTGGATTTCCTCTTTCAGCAGGCAGCAGGCGATTTTGAATCCGGGCCGGCCGGCGGCGGTGGAACTCAGGGGGCCGGGCTGGATGAGTTGGTTCATGACGCAGCCCTCGGGGATGTCCAGGCGAAAGAAATCGCTTTCGTTCAGGCGCGGCGAATCAACCAGCCGGCCGTCCCGCAGTTCCAGACTGTGCACCGGGAAATCCTCGCAGAGCGGGCAGCGATAGACCCGGCCGTTGGGGAAGACGAAGTAGTTGTCGGCCACGAGCCCCGCGCATTCGAATTTTTCCTCCGGTCTGAGAAACACTTTGGGATATACCACGCGGATGCCCCGCCGCGCGATCGCCTCGGCCGCCGCCGGCACCTTCTCGCGCCACTCCGACGGCGGCACCCGCAAAACCTCCTCCGCGTCCGGATCGCAGCCGGTCATCGCGGCCTTGCCCCGCAGCCCCAGCACCTGGATGAAAAACCGCCCGACCCCCAGTTCCTCCAGCAACGGCCCCATCAAGGAGAGCTCTTGCAGATTGGCGCGGCTCACCGTGTAGATCAGGCTCGTTTGGAACCCCCGGGCCCGCGCCCGGCGGATGCCGGACAGGCAGGCCTCGTAGGAGCCGCTGCCCCGGATCCGGTCGTTGGTCCCGGCAACGGCGCCGTCCAGGCTGAAACTGAAGACGTCCACTTCGGCGGGGGTGACCCGGTCGAGGATGTCGTGGAACAGGTAGCCGTTGGTGTCGATGGTGATGCTGCCAAAGCCCAGCCGCCGGGCGCAACGCACGGCCCGGGGCAGATCCGGGTGCAGGGTGGGCTCGCCGCCGAGCAGGACGAGATTGGCGCCCGGGCTGCGGCCGGCGAAGACCCCCAGCCAGCGCTCGATGCGCTCGATGGGCAGGCGCTTGCGGCCGTGCTGCTCGGGGTTGATATAGCAGTGCCGGCAGCGCAGGTTGCAGCGGGTCAGTACGTGAAAAAAAACATTCGCCGTCTGCCGCTTGAATTCAACGGTGGAGGGCATGAGGGAATGCCTAAATTGCCTAAATTGAGCTAAAATGCCTAAAATTCATAGGTTTCTAACTGCCCTATTGAAAGCCGCGGCGATGAGCGTCTGCAGTGGAATAACCTGGCTATCGGCGGCGGGTTTTATTGCTTTTTCTATTTTAGGCAATTTAGGCATTTTAGCGCATTTTAGGCATTCCTATAATTTGGAAATCAAATGCTTGATCTTTTTCTTCGCGGCCACCAGCTCATCGTTGGTCACGCGCAGCCGGATGGACATGTACTCGGCGAATATGCGGTACAGCAGAAGCAGGAAGTCCAGCTTCTCCTCATCGAGGGTCTGGGTTGCAAACCGGCTTTTGGCGGTGGTGTCGACGGCCAGGCAGGCGGTCTTGCCGACGGCGGCGACCGTGGCCGAGCGGTGCCCGCTGTCGATGATGCGCATCTCGCCGAAGATTTCGCCCTTCTTGTCGATGACGCCGATCTCCAGGTTTTCCTTGGTGATGCGGATCTTGCCGGACAGCAGGAAGTAGAGCCACGTGTCCTGATCGCCCTCGCGGATGATCGCCTCGCCGTCCTCGTATTCCCGGATTCTGCTGAGCTTCAGGAGTTTTCCCAGGCTCTTGGTCTCAAAATTCCGCAGAGCGGGAATCGCCATGAGTTTCTGGATGTTCTCGATATTGTCCTTCAGATATTTCGACTCGATCATGACACCCCTCCTGCCGGCGGTCGGAGGCCGGCCTTGATGATAAATCCATTCTACACTGGGGCGCCTGAAAGGACAAGTTTCGGGATAGGGGATGGCTCGAGGCGGGCGGCCGGACGCCGGGGGACGGCGCGGGAGGCGTTTACGTCGCCTCGAGACATCCTTTCGACAGGCTTTCGTCAAAGCAAACGGGGTAACGCCCGTCAAAGCATGCCTTGCAGAAGAGGTTCTCTGCATCGGGAACGCCGGTGGCCTCCAGCAGGCCCTCGATGCTCAGGTAGTGCAGGGTGTCCAGGTCGAGAATCCGGCAGAGCTCTTCCTGGGTTTTGCCGGCGGCGATCAGCTCGCCCCGCGTGGAGAAATCGATGCCGTAGTGGCAGGGGAAACGGTGGGGCGGCCCGGAGATCCGCATGTGCACCCGTTTCACCCCGAGCTGCCGGAGCGCCTTGACGCGGGTCTTCACGGTGGTGCCGCGGATGATGGAGTCGTCGATGATGATGATCTCCTTTCCCTTCAGCAGCTCCTTGACGGGGTTGAGCTTCACCCGCACCCCGAAGTCCCGCATGCTCTGGGTGGGCTGAATAAAGGTCCGGCCGACATAATGGTTGCGGATCATCCCGATCTCATACGGGATGCCGGACTCTTCGGAATAGCCGACCGCCGCATAGGTCCCGGAGTCCGGAAACGGCATGACAAAATCCGCCTGCACCGGCGCTTCCCGCGCCAGCCGGCGGCCGAAGGCCTTGCGCATGAGATAGACGTTCTTGCCGTCGATGGTGCTGTCCGGCCGCGCAAAGTAGATGAACTCGAAGATGCAGAAGGCCCGCCGGTCGGCCGCCGGCGTGCGGATGCTGCGGATGCCGTCCCGGGTGATGATGACGATTTCACCCGGCTCGACCTCTCGCACGAACTCGGCCTCCACCAGGTCGAGGGCACAGCTTTCCGAGGCCAGCACGTAGCTGCCGTTGATCTTCCCCAGGCATAACGGCCGGAAGCCGTTGGGGTCCCGGATGCCGACCACCTCGCCCCGGCTGGTGAGCATGACGAACGAAAACGCGCCCTCCAACCGTGCCACGGATTGGACCAGGGCCTGCTCAAAACCGTGTTTCAGGTTTTTGACGAAAAGGTGCAGCATGATTTCGCTGTCCATGGTCGATTGGAAGATGGAGCCCGCCTGTTCGAGCTCCTCTTTGAGAATGTGGGCGTTGGTGATGTTGCCGTTGTGGCCGACCGCGTAAGCCTTCTGGCGGTGGCGGACGATGAACGGCTGGGCGTTGGTGAGGATGGAGCTGCCGGTGGTGGAGTAGCGGACGTGTCCGATCGCGCAGCAGCCCTCCAGTTCCTCGAGGTGATCGACGTCGAACACATCGTGAACCAACCCCATGCCGCGGTGGGCAAAGATGTTTTCGTCGCGTACCACGGCGATGCCCGCGCTTTCCTGACCCCGGTGCTGGAGGGCATACAGGCCGAAGTAGGTCAACGCGGATGCCTCCGGGTGGCCGCAGATCCCGAAAATGCCGCAGGACTCCCGCGGCTTGTCGGAAACATCATTTGCCGTCAACGTGCCGTATTTCGACATGGGTGTCTTTCTCTAATCCATAAAAAATCCGAATCACAGAAGGAGCCAAACCAAAAAAGCCATCATCGAATGAAGATCCAACTGATCCGGGACAGTTACCCTGGTTTTCAATTTTAGGCACTATAGGCACTTTAGGCGCTATAGGCACTTTCCTCCCGCCTTCATTCCAACGGATAGTTTTCTTCCAGGTTCCAGACGCCGCAGGGACACGCCCCGGCGCAGAACCCGCAGCCGATGCACAGATTCTCGTCCACGGCGTATTCATAGTCCTTGCCGTCCAGTGGCTTGCGGGAGATGGCCCCCTGCGGGCAGACCGCCACGCAGACCCCGCAGTCCCGGCAGGCGCCGCAGGACAGGCACTGGGAGCCGCACTGGTGAACATCTGCGAACACGGTGATCCGCGGGTCGAAATACTCGGCGGTCACCCGCCGCTTTTCGATCATCTGGCGCCGGAACGGCGCCGGCGTCCGGCCGTCGGACTCATCGCAAATGGCCTGGGCCACCACGCGGCCGGCGCCGATGGCCTCGGTCAGAAGGCCGGGCCGCACCACGTCGCCGATGGCGAAGACCTTCGGGTCGCTGGTGCGGTAGTTCGCGTCGACTTTGATGAAGCCGCGCTCCACGGCGATCTCCGCCGGCAGGAAGGAGAGGTCCGGGACGTCGCCGATGGAGACGATGACCGTGTCGGCCGGGATCTCTTCGGCGTCGGCGAGCTTCACGCCGGAGGCCGTGATCTCGCGGGCGACCACGGGCCAGCGGAACCGCGCGCCCGCAGCTTCGGCGGCCTGCCGTTCTTTGCCGAAAGAAGCCGGCTGCTGCACGTCGAGCAGCAGGATGTCTTCTGCGCCGAGGCGGCGGGCCTCGGTGGCGGCGTCGCAGCCGACGTTGCCCGCGCCGATCACGACCACCCGTTTGCCGCACGCAGCGGTTCCCGCCTTGGCGGCCTGCAGGAAATCCAGCGCCGATATCGCCCGCTCGATGCCCGGGATGGGCAGCATGCGCGGTTTCTGGGCGCCGGTGGCGAGCACGACAAAGTCGACGTCCTCGCGCAGCCGAGCGACCTCCTCGCGGCGGAGGGCCTGCTGCAGATGGACGTGCGGCAGCGTTTCCCGGATGCGGTTGAGCTCGGTTTCGACCACCTCGCTGGGAATCCGGCTTTCCGGGATGACCCGGGTGAACTTGCCGCCCAGCCGGCCGGCCACCTCGTAGACCGTGGCTTCGTGTCCCTTGAGGCGCAGCTGCCAGGCGACCGAAAGCCCGGCCGGGCCGCCGCCCACCACCGCAATGCGCCGGCCGGTCAGCGGCGGCAGCTCGGGCAGCCGGGCGCGGATGCTGGCCTGGCCGATTTTGGTGGTATCCACCGGCGCCATGGCCGCGATCTGGCGGGTGCAGGACTGCATGCACAGGTTCGGGCAGAGGTAGCCGCAGACCGCGGCCGGGAAGGGGGTGTAGGCGAGCGCGAGGTCGACGGCCTCGTCCACCCGGCCCTCGCGGATGAGCTGCCAGCGGCGCTGCACCGGGATCCCCGTCGGGCAGCTGGCCTCGCAGGGCGCCGCGTATTTCTGGTTTTCCCAGACCGGCACGAAGCGCCGCAGCGCGCCGTTGGTGATGACGGGAATCACGCTGCGGTCGACCCGGCTCAGTTCGCCGATCAGGCCGCCCTGGCCCAGCTCGGCGTCCCAGACCTCGCGGTGAAACCCCTGCATGGGCCGCGCCGATTTGCCGGTTTTCTCGTTCGGCTTGCGCGCGACCAGCAGCTGCCAGCTCTCGCGTCCGGAAAAGGAGCGCAGCAGCTCGCCGCGGCCGACCTTCTTCAGGAACACCTTGAGGTGGGCGAGCAGCCAGTCCCAATCCGTATCGCCGATGGGTGCCATGCGGGCGTCGGCCTGACTGAAGCCGGCGTGCGGGCCGCGGAAGAACACCTTGCCCCCGACCATGCCGACCAGCGGCCGGTAGCCGAGAACATTGGCGGGGGTCTGAGCCTCGTGGCCGCAGACCACGGCGATCCCGCCGGCCATGAACTCTCCGAAATAGTCCCCCACCGAACCCAGCACCCACAGCTCCGGCGGGCTGAAGCGCGGGTTGTGCTTGGTCATGGTCATGCCCCGGGCGCCGATGTTGCCGCCGACATAGACCCGGCCCTGGGCCATGGCGTTGGCGGCGCCGTTGCCGGCGTTGCCGTGCACGATGATCTCGGCCCCGGCATTGAGCCAGCCCACGTCGTCGGACACCGGGCCGTCGATCTCGATCACCGTGTTGGGAAATCCCATGGAGCCCACGCGCTGCCCGGGGTGGCCGGTGACGCGGATGGAAACGATGTCCCCCCCGGCCCGCCACAGGCGGCCGCCGATGCCGTGCTGGCCGAAGGCGGCGATCTGCAGCCGGCGATGGCCGTCGGCGATCGCCTTCTGCACCTGCTCTTCGAGGATGCGGGACCGCACGCGCTCGCCGTCCTGGTGGCCCGCAATCAGGTGGGCGGAGGTTGCACTGCACTGTCTGGGTTCGATCATATGTTAACTCCAGGCGCGATGATGCGGCCGCCCGTCGGCCCGTCTCCGGTCCTGCCCGGACGGGCCGACCGGCTGACCGGCTGACGGGTCGACCCATCTATACCACGTATTTAATGCTCAACCGCTCGGCCGTGCGGTAGTCGTCCACGCCCAGGGCGTCGGACATGCCGATGGGCAGCGAGGTGGAACGGCCCAGCGGCGCCACGATTTTCTTGAGCTCGGTGTCAAAGCTCAAAAACACGTCCACCACGCGCTGGGCGACGTCGTCCACGTTCAGCCGGCGATAGAGGCGCGGGTCCTGTGCCGTAATCCCTTTCGGGCAGAGCCCGATGTTGCAGATGTTGCAGCGGTCGGATTCGGAGCCCAGGCAACCGGCGGCCGCCTGCATGATGTACTTGCCGGTCTGGATGCCGCTCGCCCCCAGCATGATCAGCGCGGCGGCGTTGGCGGCGAGGTTTCCGCTCTTGCCGATGCCGCCGCCTGCAAACAGCGGCAGCTGATTCTGCATGCCCAGTTTGACGAGGTTTTGATAGCCGTCGCGGATGTTGCTGGCGATGGGGTGCCCCATGTGGTTCATGGAGACGTTGTAGGCCGCCCCCGTGCCGCCGTCCTCGCCGTCGATGGCCAGCCCCGCCGCGTAAGGGTTGCGGGTCAGGTTGTTCAGCACCGCCAGCGCGGTGGAAGTCCCGGAGATCTTGGGATACACCGGGACGCGGAACCCCCAGGCCATGGACATGGACTGGATCATCTTGGCCACCGACTCCTCGATGGAGTATTGGGTCTGGTGGGTGGGCGGGCTCGGCAGGCTCACCCCCGACGGGACCCCGCGAATGGCGGCGATCAGACGGTTGACCTTGTACCACATGAGCAGTCCGCCGTCGCCGGGCTTGGCGCCCTGCCCGTATTTGATCTCGATCGCGCAGGGGTCCTCCTTCATCTCGGGGATGGCGTGCAGGATCTCGTCCCAACCGAAGTAGCCGCTGGCGATCTGCAGGATGACGTACTTGAGGAAGCGCGAGCGCAGCAGCCGCGGCGGGCAGCCGCCCTCGCCGGTGGACATGCGCACCGGCATGCCGAGCTCCTCGTTCAGGTAGGCCACCCCCATCTGCAGCCCTTCCCACATGTTGGGGGACAGCGCGCCGAAGGACATCCCGCCGATGATCAGCGGGTAGATCTCCCGCACGGGGGGGATCCAGCCGTGCTCGCGGATGTGCTTCAGGTTCTCCTCCGGCGGCAGCACCCGCCCCAGGAGCGTGCGCAGCTCGAATTCGTGTCGGCCGGCGTCGAGCGCCGGGTCGGTCAGCATGGAGATGCGGATGAACTTGATGCGGTCCAGCAGCACACCGGGCACGTTGCGCCGGCCGCCGCGGCGCCGGGGCTGGCCGCCGCGGTCGATGTGAAAGCGCAGCTTGTCGACCTCGTCGGCGTGCACCGGGCCGATGGCGTTGTTGGGGCAGACCATGTTGCACATGGCGCAACCAACACAACTGTAGGCCGGGTCGGTTTTCTGACGCACGCCGTAGTAGGACGTGTAGGTCGTCCCCGGCGCCTCCATGAAGCCGATCGGCGGCTCGATCAGGCGCTTGCGGAACACGCCGAGCTCGATGGCGTTCACCGGGCAGACGGCCGTGCACTTCCCGCAGAGGGTGCAGGTGGCTTTATCCCACCGGATCTGCCAGGGAAGATCCTTGACGCTCAGGGAGCTGGGGGTAATGGGTCTTTCTGGCTGCATATGGCAACCTCCTGGCGGTCCGGGCCGACGACCGCCGTGTCCAGGTACATGGGCTGAAAATCCCTGCTCTTGTCCCGCAGGGGAATTGCGGCGTCCAGGCCGCAGATCTCCGAGGAGAATGCGAACACCCCGGGCTTGCCCCCGACCACCCCGGGGCGCAGCTTCTTGCGGTCCTGGACCATGAACAGGCTCCCGTCGGGCAGGCAGCCGATGACGCAGTTCGGTCCGTCAGTGATGAGCGGCCGGCAGGTCTGTTTCAGATTGCGCAGGAATTCCGCGTCGGGGTGTTGTTCGATGTCCTCGTCCTGCAGCGGTGTGATCACATGCTTGTAGGCTTCGATCCCGAAGCCGAGCGTGCGGTGGGCGTAATGCAGGATGTGGGTGAAAACCTCCGAGTCCGAGTTGTAGCCGAAATAGCCGGGAAAGCCCCGGGACTCCAGGAAGGTCCGGATGGGGACAAACGCCGTGTTTTCCCCGTTGGTCATGCTGGCAAAACCCTGGATGAAGAAGGGGTGGCAGGCGTACAGGTCGATGGCGTAGTTGGTGTTCTGACGGCCCTGGGCCATGATCACCCGCGCACCCAGTTCCTTGCGGTCCAGTTTCAGGTGCCGCGCCACCGCCATGGGGTCGCCGATCTCCTTGATCATGATCACATCCGGCCAGAAGGAAAAGACGATCATGTCCCCTTTTTCCTCGCCCATCGCCCGCAGCCGGAGGCGGGTCGTCATCAGCCGGTGCTGGAGTTCCTCGCGGCTCGTGCCTTCCCACTCTTCCGGATACTCATAGGCCCGGATGAGGTAGATGTCCCGGCGAGGGACACCGGGCGGCGGGGTCTTGGGCACCTTGATGGAGATCTTGTACTTGGTCATGAAGCCGACGTCCATCATATAGGCGTCCAGGCGCTTCAGCCCCTCTTCGCTGAAAATGCCGGACAGGATCGGTGCGTCTTTCATGTCCTCGAAGGGCCCGCTCAAATCCCGCAGGAACAGCCCGACGCCGGAGCCGTCGTGGCCCTCCCGCATGACGTTGAGCGCCTCGATCGCCACCATGGGCGACAGCGGCTCCTTGCTGGTGATGGCAAACAAGCGACACATGTGAGACTCCTCTGCGCTGGAAAAATGAGTCAATGCCCGGCATTCGCAGGGAACAAGCCCTCCCGGCAGGGCGGCAGACGTCCCGCCCGGGGAAATGCTCCTCCCTCCCGCTCCGAACGGCAGGCTACCGCTTCATCAACCTGAAAGCAACGCGGCGACTCAACCCGGGAAAGACGACGGACTCAAGCGGTTCGGAACTGGAAGGGGATTTTATGAATTAAAAAAAAGGTGGAGTCAACCGAAATTACACCGCCGTGGTGGGAATGGGCAAAACATTACAAAATTGTAGGCCATCGCCTCCGATCCGAAGGGCGAAGGCGTTTGACACCCTTCGGCATTTCTTTTATCATTTTCCCCACGTTCGCGACCATCGCGCACAGGTTCCCGAGGTGCGTTGGACGCCGATGAACACTTCCTGGAGGAATGCATGAAACCGTATGACACTGACCTTGATGTCCGCGGCGGCCTGAGCCGCCGCCATTTCATGTGGCTGACCGGCATGGCGGCGGCGGGGGTCGCCGCCGGCTGCGCCACCAACCCGGTCACGGGGAGTACCCAGTTCATGACGGTCTCCGAGGAGGAGGAGATCCAGATCGACCGCCAGTATTCGCCCATGCAGTTCTCCGACGACTACGGCCCCGTCCAGGACACGGCCTTGAACGGCTACGTCAGCGGCGTCGGCCGTGCCTTGGCTTCGCGGACCCACCGGCCGAACATGCCCTACTCCTTCCGGGTGGTCAACGCCACCTACATCAACGCCTACGCCTTTCCCGGCGGCAGCATCGCCTGCACGCGGGGCATTCTCGCCAGCCTCAACGACGAAGCCGAGCTCGCGGCCCTGCTCGGACACGAAATCGGCCATGTCAACGCTCGGCACACCGCCGAGCAGATGTCCAAGGGCCAGGTTTCCAACATTCTGGTCGGCGGTTTGTCGATCATTGCCGACGTGGCTGCGCCCGGCCTGGGCCAGGTCGCCTCCTCCCTCGGCGGCGTCGGCGCCGGCGCGTTTCTGGCGAGCTACAGCCGCGACAACGAGCGCCAGGCCGACGCCCTCGGCACCGAATACATGGTGAAGGCCGGCTACGGTCCCGACGGCATGGTCGAATTGATGGAGATGCTCAACAGCCTCAACAAATCCAAGCCGAGCGCCATCGAGCTCATGTTCTCCACCCACCCCATGAGCGACGAACGCTACCAGAGCGCAGTGAATGCCGTGCGCACCACGTACGCAGGGGCCAAGGGCCTGCCGCTTTACCGCGAGCGTTTCATGGACAACACCGCGCGGCTGCGGTCCATCAAGGGCGCCATCGATGAGATGCAGAAGGGCGACAAGGCCCTCGCTGCAAAAAATTACAGCCAGGCCGAAGACCACTATCAGACCGCCTTGAAGCAGGCGCCCAACGACTACGCCGGACTGGTCTCGATGGCCAAGTGCCAGCTCATCCAGAAGAAATACAGCGAGGGGGCACGCTATGCCCGGCAGGCGACGTCCGTCTACCCTCAGGAAGCCCAGGGCCATCACCTGAGCGGTTTCGCGGCGCTCAACCTGAAAGAGTATGAATCCGCCTACCAGGATTTTCAGGCCTCCCAGCGCCTGCTGCCTGGAAACCCAAACACCCTTTTCTTCATGGGATATGCCCAGGAGGGCATGAGCCACCGCCCGGAGGCCGCCCGCGAGTACCGCCGATATCTGCAGCAGGTGCAGCAGGGCAAGTACGCCCAGCACGCCGCCCAGCGGCTGCGGGAATGGGGCTATGGGCGATAGCCTCCAGCTTTGTTTAGGCCAGATGCGAGTGGAGCGCAACGCGATCACGGACGGCAGAGGGCGGCGATGAAATCCGAACAGCTGCCGGTGATGCTGGCGGCGGATGTCGAAACCAAACAGGCGCGCCTTCAGCAGGCGTTGAAAGAGGCCGGCCGCTGCCTGCCATCGGAGGCCGATTTTCAGGATCAGCTGCAGCAGGTGCTGGCCTTCAGCGATTTTGTGGCTGAAAGCCTGATGGGGGACCCCGCGCTGTCGGCCGACCTCTGGGACAGCGGGGACCTGCAAAAAGCCGCATCGCCCGGGCAAATTCTCGCCAGGCTATCGATCGCCCTGGAAGGGACTCCCGACGTCGAAGACCTCGCCGTCCGCCTGCGGCGCATCCGGCGCCGGGAAATGGTGCGCATCGCCTGGCGCGATCTCCTCGGGCGAGCCGATCTTGCCGAGGTGACCGCCGATTTGTCCGATCTAGCCGGGGCCTGCCTCGAACAGGCCCTTTCCTGGCTCTTCCGCCGGCAGTGCGCCGAACAAGGCACGCCGGTCTCATTCGACGGAGACCCTGCCCGCCTGGTGGTCCTGGGCCTCGGAAAGCTGGGAGCGCGGGAGCTCAATTTTTCTTCGGACGTCGACCTCATTTTCGCCTTCTCTGCCGCCGGCGAAACCCGGGGCACCGGCCGGTCGGTGTCCAACGAGGAATTCTTCACCCGCCTGTGCCGCAAGCTGATCCACGTCATCGGCCAGCCGACGCCCGAGGGCTTTGTCTTCCGGGTCGATCTTCGGCTGCGCCCCTTCGGGGACAATGGGCCCGTGGTGATCAGCTTCGATGCCATGGAACGCTATTACCAGGAGCAGGGCCGCGACTGGGAGCGCTACGCCTGGATCAAGGCCCGGGTGGTCGCCGGGGACCCGGTCGCCGGCGAGGAGCTCCTCAAGCGCCTGCATCCCTTCGTCTATCGGCGCTACCTGGACTTCGGCGCTTTCGAATCCCTGCGGGCGATGAAGCAGATGATCGCGCAGGAGGTCGCCCGCAAGGGCCTGCAGCAGGACATCAAGCTCGGGCCGGGCGGCATCCGCGAGGTCGAGTTCTTCGGGCAGATTTTCCAGTTGATCCGGGGCGGCGTTAGCCCGGACCTTCAGAAACGCGCGATCCGCGACGTTCTCATGGCCTTGGCCTCCGGCGGCACCATCCAGGAAACGACTTGCCGAGAGTTGGATGCCGCCTACGTCTTTTTGCGCACGGTCGAGCACCGGCTCCAGGAAGCCGCGGACCGGCAGACCCATGAGCTGCCGGCCGACCCGAAGGGTCTGGCCCGGCTGGCGGCCAGCCTGGGGTTTGAAGACCCAGCTCAGTTCTGGACGGTGCTCAATCGGCACCGCGAGGCGGTCCACGGTCACTTTCAAATGCTGCTCGAAAGCACCGATGGCGACCGCCTGGACCGGGAACTTGAAAACGAGCTGAGCGCGATCTGGCAGCAACGCATCGATCCCTCCGAGGCGGCCGGTATCCTGAAGAAGATCGGCTATGACCCGCCCGGCGAGGCGCTTCAGGTTCTGGAAGGACTGCGCAGCGACTCCGAAACCCGCGCCCTGAGCGAAACGGGCCGCCAGCGTCTCGACCGGTTGATCCCCTTGGTGCTGATGGAAACGGGCCGCGCCGGCCAGCCCCTCCCCACGCTGCACCGGGTAGCGGACCTGATCCGTTCCATCGAGCGTCGGACGAGCTACCTGGCCCTGCTCCTGGAATACCCGGCGGCCCTCGGCCACCTCGTGAAGCTCACGGACGCGAGCCCCTGGGTGGCCACTTTTCTGGCCCAGCACCCGGTGCTGCTGGACGAACTGCTCGATCCCCGCACCCTCTACCGCCCCCCGGCCCGCGACGCCATCACCGCCGAGCTCAAGCGCCGCCTGAGCCAGGCGCCGGGCGACGATCTGGAGGTCCAGATCGAAGAGCTGTGCATCTTCAAGCAGGTCAACGTCCTGCGGGTGGCCGCCGCCGACGTCAGCGGCCGGCTGCCCCTCATGCGCGTCAGCGACTACCTCTCGGACATCGCCGAGGTCGTCATCAACGCCGTGGTGGACCTGGCCTGGCTGCACCTCGTGGAACAGCACGGCACGCCGGTCTGCCGGCTGAACGGGGCTTCCTGCGACCGCGGCTTTGCCGTGATCGCCTACGGCAAGCTGGGCGGGCTCGAGCTGGGGTACGGCTCCGACCTGGACCTGGTCTTCCTGCACGCCGGCATCGACGGCCAGACAAACGGCGGCCCCCGGCCGATCGACAACGCCCAGTTTTTCAACCGACTGGGCCAGCGGGTGATCCACATCCTGACCTCCCACACCCGCGCCGGACGGGTGTACGACATCGACACCCGGCTCCGGGCGAGCGGCATCTCCGGCATTCTCGTCCAGCACGTGGAGGCCTTCCGCGACTACCAGCTCACCGAGGCCTGGACCTGGGAGCACCAGGCGCTCATCAAGGCGCGGCCGGTGAGCGGGGAACACCGGATCACCTCGCGTTTCGAAACCATCCGTGCCGAGGTCCTGGCCCGGCTCCGGCCGACGGACCCACTGCGCACCGATGTCATGGAGATGCGCGAACGCATGCGCCGCGAACGCCGGCAGCCGCCGGCGGGAGAGTTCGATCTGAAGCAGGATCCCGGCGGCATCGTCGATATCGAGTTTCTCGTGCAGTACCTGGCCCTGCTCCACGCCCATCGCTACCCGGAGCTCGTGGTCTGGACCGACAACGTGCGCCTGATCCAGACGCTGATCGGATCCGCCGTCCTCAACGAGGTCACGGCCCACGTGCTCAAGCACGCCTACCTCATCTACCGCGCCGCCGCCCACCAGCTGAGCCTCCAGGAAAAGCCGGCCCTCGTCCCGGTGAAAAAATTCGAGCGCCTGCAACAGCGCATCCGGCAAATCTGGCAGGCCGTCTTCCACCAACGGTAAAACCCTCAGAGCCGCCGGATAAAAAAGAACAAATTTGTATCGTATAAAATATTAAATAATTCAAATTTGTAATATTTTAACCCCTTCCGCCTCCCGGCGATTGTCCTCCAACCAGCTGATATCGATTCATTTAAATTGATATCGGACCACCTGGCACACGCCTTGCTCACACCCTGCTGAACCGACAGCATCACAGGAAGCCCGGTATGGAAAGCGTACACGAAACCGCCAGCAAGCAACTGCAGGAAAAAGTCGCGCACTTGACCGAGCGCTTTTTGCGAGGCAAGCAGCCCGACTTCATGAAGCAGCACACCCGCATCCTGGACGATTACTTCGAGCAGGCCTTTGAGACGAGCATGATCGGCCCGCGCATGGAGATCAACAAAAACCCCTACGCCATCGTTGCTCTGGGCGGCTACGGCCGGGAAGAGCAGAGCCTGCACTCGGATGTGGACCTGCTGTTCCTGTTCGGCAAGCGCATCCCGGCCGATGCCGAAAATCTCATCCGCGAAATGATCTACCCGCTCTGGGACATCGGGATGGACGTGGGCTACGCCACGCGCTCCCTCAAGGAATGCCTGTCGCTCGCATCCAAGGACCTGAATGTGCTGACACCGGTCATGGATGCCCGTTTCATCTGCGGCATGTCCATGTTGTACTCCGAACTGATGATCAAGATCACGGAAAAGGTCATTCGCAAGCATCCGCAACGCCTGCTGGAACAGCTCGCGGTCTACACCCGCGGCCGGCATGCCCAATTCGGCGATTCCGCCTATCTGCTGGAGCCCAACCTGAAGGAAGGCCAAGGCGGGCTGCGCGATTACCACACCATGCTATGGGTGGCGCGGCTGGAAGTCGACCTGCGCCAGCCCCGCGACCTTGAGTACTTCGGGCTGCTCTCCCACACCGAGTTCCAGAACCTGTGGGATGCCCTACGGTTCATCTGGACGGTTCGCAACCACCTGCATCAGATCAGCCGGCGCAAAAGCGACCAGCTGCATTTCGAACACCAGATCACGATCGCCGAGCGGCTGAAATACAAGCCCGAGGCCGGACAGCAGCCGGTGGAGCGCTTCCTGGGCGAACTCCACCGCCGGATGGAGCTGGTGAAACAGCAGCACCTCATGCTCCTGCATGAAGTGGGCGTCGAGAAAAAGGGACGGCGGCGGACGGCAACGAAGGCCCCTCTGGAGGGCATCGAGGTCGTCTCCTCGGGCATGCTCAATTTCGAGCGCCCCGAGACGATCCTCAAGCGTCCGGAGCTGCTCATCCGCATTTTCGAGGAAAGCGCCCGCCTGAACGCGCCGCTGACCGGCGAGGCCAAACGCCTGATCCGGGAGTTCCTGTACCTCGTCGGACCGGCTTATCGCTCGGCGCCGGAGATCGTTCGGGCCTTCGAACGCACCCTTCAGGCGCCGGAGGCAAATGCCGGACTCCTGGACGACCTCCTGGCCACCGGGTTTCTAGGCGCCTTCATCCCCGAGTTCGAAGGGATCTCGAACCGCATTCAATACGACGAGTACCATCTCTACCCCGTCGATAAACACCTGCTGCGCACCGTCCAGACGATCAAAGAACTTGCGTTCCACGACCGCGCCGCCGAAAAGCTGTTCGCCCGGATCCACCGCGAACTGAAAAACAAGGTGCTCCTGTTCTGGGCGGCCTTGCTGCACGACATCGGCAAAGCCGAGGCGGACCTGGACCATTCCGAAAGCGGTGCGGAGATGGTCCGCCGCATCCTCGACGAGAAAAGGCTGACACCGGAGGAAGTGGAAACGGTGGTGTTTCTGGTGCGCGAGCACCTGTATCTCATCAAGACGGCCACGCGCCGTGACATCCACGACGAGGAAACCGCCATCGTCTGCGCCCGGCGCATCAAGGACGCCGAGCGCCTGAAAATGCTGTATCTCCTCACGGTGGCCGATTCCATGGCGACCGGCCCGGCCGCCTGGAACGACTGGACCTCGCATCTGCTGCGGACGTTTTTTCTCAAGGTGCTGAACGTCCTCGAAAGAGGCGAGCTGGCCAGCGATAAAGCCATGGCCGCCATTGAGGGCAAGCGGGCGGCGCTTATGGCCGCCGCCGGGTCCGAGGCGGTCCGCCGGAGAATCGAGAACCTGTTTCCGGCGCTGAGCCCGCGCTACCTGTTGTCGGTGCCGGCGGAGCACATCGCCGGCCACATGGAGCTGTTTCAACGGCTGGAAAAGGCCGATTTCGTCTGGGACATACAACCTTCCGCCGAGGGAACCACCCGCAAGGTGACCGTCTGCGCCCAGGACCGTCCCGGCCTGATGGCCAGTTTGGCCGGGGTCTTCACCCTGAACAACATCAACATTCTCGATGTGCAGGTGTTCACCTGGCGCAACCGGACGGCCCTGGATGTTTTCGAGGTGACGCCGCCGCCGGATCCGATTTTCGAAGAGGAAAAATGGCGCCGCGCAGAGGAGAACCTGCATGCGGTGTTGGCCGGAACCCTGGACCTCGCTGCCGCCCTCAAGCCGCGCCTGGATGCGGCCCGCGGGGTCAAGCCCCGGACCGTAAGACGGCCGCACCGGGTGCGGGTCGACAACACCAGTTCCAGCTTCTTCACCATCTTCGAAGTCTTTACCTACGATTTCCCCGGGTTGCTTTACAGTATATCGGACGTCCTGTTCCGCTGCGAGCTCGACATCTGGGTGGCCAAGATCGCGACCAAGGTGGATCAGGTCGTGGACGTCTTTTATGTCCGGGACTTGAGCGGCCAGAAAGTGGACAATCCCGAGCGGGTGTCCGCCATCAAGGAAGCCCTGCTGCAGCGGCTTCCGCAATTGGATTAGGGGTGGAACCCCTTAAAGGAGGAAGTGGATCATGCAGTCTCGTTGGTCGGTGTTGGTGATTGGGATGGGATGTCTGCTGCCGGTTTCTTCCGCCTGGGCGGCGGAGGCCGCGCTGAACTCCGGGGACACGGCCTGGATGATCGTGTCGACGGCCCTCGTGATGATGATGACCCCCGCCGGGCTCGCGCTTTTCTACGGCGGCATGTCGCGCTACAAGAACCTGCTGAACACCCTGGCCATGACCTTTGTCGCCTACTGCCTGACCAGCGTGGTCTGGGTGATGTGGGGGTACAGCCTCGCCTTCGGCCCGGACAAGGGCGGCATCATCGGAGGCCTCGACTTTTTCTTCTTCTCCGGGATCACCCCCGCCAGCCTCGAGGGGACTATTCCCACCAACGTGTTCGCCCTGTTTCAGATGACGTTTGCCTGCATCACGGTGGCGCTGGTGCTGGGGTCCATCGTCGACCGCATGAAATTCTCGTCCTGGATTCTCTTCACCGTCCTGTGGGTGACCTTCGTCTACTGCCCCATCGCCCACTGGGTGTGGGGCAAGGGTTGGATGGCCGGCATGGGGGCGCTTGACTTCGCCGGGGGAACCGTGGTTCACATCAACGCCGGTGTCGCCGGGCTGGTGCTGGCGCTGGTGCTCGGCAAGCGCATCGGCTTCGGCAAGGAGGCCATGTTCCCGTCCAGCATCGCCCTGACGGCCCTGGGCGCCGCCCTGCTCTGGTTCGGCTGGTTCGGGTTCAATGCCGGCAGCGCACTCGTCGCGGACGGCCTGGCCGGCTCGGCCTTCCTCGCCACGAACACATCGGCGGCGGCCGCCGCCCTGGCGTGGATGTTCATCGAGTGGATGATCAACAAAAAACCGACCGTGCTCGGCATCGCCTCGGGCGTCGTGGCGGGACTGGTCGCCATCACCCCGGCGGCCGGCTTTGTGGGCTTGGGCGCCTCGATCCTCATCGGTCTGGCCGCGGGCGCCCTGGGGTTCTTTTCGGTGGCCCGGCTGAAGCAGAAGCTCGGGTACGACGACTCGCTCGACGCCTTCGGGGTCCACGGCATGTGCGGGACCCTCGGGGCGCTCGCCACGGGCCTGTTCGCCGACCCGGCCGTGAACCCCGCCGGCACCGGGCTTTTCTTCGGCAACGCGCAGCAGCTGCTGGTTCAACTGGGGGCGACCCTGGCCACGGCGGCGTTTACCGCCATCATGACCCTGGTCTTGATTTACGTGACCAAGGCGCTGACCCGCGGCCTGCGGGTGGAAGAAGAAAATGAAAGGATCGGCCTGGACAGCGCCGTGCACGGCGAACGGGCTTTTGAAATCGAATAAATCGGGCGGAATGAAAACAGGAGGAATGTCCCATGATGAAAAAAGTCGAAGCGATCATCAAACCGTTCAAGCTGGATGACGTCAAGGAGGCGCTGAACGCCATCGGCATCCAGGGCATGACCGTCTCCGAGGTCAAGGGGTACGGCCGCCAGAAGGGCCACAAGGAAGTCTACCGGGGAGCCGAATACGTGGTCGATTTCATCCCCAAGATAAAAATTGAAATCGTCGTCGCCGAAAATCTGCTCGACCAGGTGGTCGCCAAGATCCGCGAGGCCGCCTACACCGGCAAGATCGGCGACGGCAAGATATTTGTAACCCCGGTCGAACAAGCCGTGCGCGTACGCACCGGTGAGACCGGAACGGATGCAATTTAAAAAGGCAAGCTTGTACCCATAACAGACACTATCACTTAATCCCGAAGGAGGAATTTCAATGAAACCCAAAGAGGTATTGGCTTTTGCGAAGGAAAACGGCGCCAAGATGCTCGACATGCGATTCATCGACTTGCCGGGGGTCTGGCAGCACTTCTCGGTCCCCATCAACCAGCTGGAGGAGGGCAATTTCGAGGACGGCTACGGCTTCGACGGGTCCAGCATCCGCGGCTGGCAGCCGATCAACGCGAGCGACATGCTGATCATCCCCGACCCGGCGACGGCGCGGATGGACCCCTTCTGCGCCGAGCCGACCTTGAGCATGATCTGCGACATCGCCGACCCCCTCACCCGCGAGCCTTACTCCCGCGACCCGCGCAACATCGCCAAGAAGGCCGAGGCCTACCTGAAGAGCACCGGGATCGGCGACACGGCCTTCATGGGCCCGGAGGCGGAGTTCTTCATCTTCGACGACATCCGCTACGAGTCCAGAAGCAACGGCGCCTTCTATGAGATCGACTCGATCGAGGGCACGTGGAACACGGGCCGGGACGAAGGACCGAACCTGGGCTACAAGCCGCGGCCCAAGGAAGGGTATTTCCCGGTGCCCCCCATGGACAAATTCCAGGACCTGCGCACCGAGATGGTGCTCGTTCTGGAGAAGCTCGGCATCGAGATCGAGGCCCAGCACCACGAGGTCGCCACCGCCGGCCAGGCCGAGATCGACATGAAATTTCGCTCGCTCGTGCAGATGGCGGACCAGCTGATGTGGTTCAAATACGTTCTGAAAAATGTCGCCTACCGCCACAACCACACGGTGACGTTCATGCCCAAGCCCCTCTATGGCGACAACGGCTCGGGCATGCACACCCACTGCAGCATCTGGAAAGGCGGCAAGCCCCTTTTTTACGGCGACAAGTATGCCGGGCTCTCCCAGATGGGGCTGCACGCCATCGGCGGCATCCTGAAGCACTGCAGGGCGATCTGCGCCATCACCAACCCGACCACCAACTCCTACAAACGGCTGGTGCCCGGCTACGAGGCCCCGGTGAACCTGGCGTATTCGAGCCGCAACCGCAGCGCGGCCATCCGCATCCCGATGTACTCCACTTCGCCCAAGGCCAAGCGCATCGAGTTCCGGACCCCGGATCCGTCCTGCAACGGCTACCTGGCGTTCTCCGCCATCCTGATGGCGGTGATCGACGGCATCCAGAACAAGATCGACCCGGGCGAGCCGCTGGACAAGAACATCTACGACCTGCCGCCCGAGGAACTGGCCAAGGTGCCCTCGGCACCGGGCTCGCTGGAAGAAGCCCTGAATTGCCTGAAGGCCGACCACGAGTTCCTGCTGAAGGGGAACGTCTTCACCCAGGACGTGTTGGACATGTGGGCCGAGTACAAGACCTCCAACGAGATCGACCCCGTCCGGCTGCGCCCGCACCCGCACGAGTTTTTCCTGTACTTCGACA
>CAVQTH010000016.1:0-168959 GCA_963716325.1 uncultured delta proteobacterium
GCCATTAAAATCAACCTGAACAACTTCTGGAATTGTGTGAATAGCAACGTCATGGACGCCTATCCGGAGACAGTGAATTCAGTGGTTAAGGCGCTGATACAGATCGGTGTTCCAGCTGAAAAGATATGGGTAACAGACCCATCGCGTCCCATACCAGCGAGATTCATCAACAAAATAAGTTATAAAAATATATTGTTTTTCTCGAGCATCCCGGGATGTGATGCAAGCTATGCTCTGACCGATTATGCTGATGTTGGATCATCGGCATCCTCTGCAACGACTTACCCTCCCGGAGATAAAGTAAGGCCGGCTCAAGTGCTGGTTGATGCCGCGCACATCATCAATATTCCTCTTTTCAAAGGTCACTATGGAGCGGGCATCACTCTCGGGTTGAAAAACCATTACGGATCGGTAACGTTTTCGGGCAACAATCAGTACACTGAACGGAGTCGAATGCATGCCTATTTATATGAATCGGAGAACCCAGACCCGAGCAAGAGCATTGTTGAGACATCAACAATAACCACCATATTAAACTAAAGACACGGCTTATCATTGGAGATGGTTTGTTTGGACACCCTTTCAACAACGGCTCGGAGCCCATTCGATGGGAAATTTTTCAATATAGTGATCCAAACATCCTTTTTTTCGAAATGACCCCGTTGCCACGGATTCAGTCATGTGTGACTACATCAATCAGGAAAGAAAGGCACTGGGCTTGCCTGAGGCCATTCATTCATGCCTTCACTACAGCGCGGCACTAAAGCTCGGAATTCATGATCACTGGGATAGTTTCGAATCCAAGAAATACAGCCTTATCAGCTATATAGAGATCAAAGGGGGATCGAACTCCAGCCGTTCACAGGCTATGCCCTGGATCGATTTACTTCTGCTTAACCAGTAGCCGCCAATGGCCGTGCGGATCATGCTCGGGCTTTCTCACCGAAGATGGTCGTCACTCTTTAAGCTTGAATGTAGGCCGGGTTGAAGGGCTCCTTTCGCTTCATCAACGTCCAGGTGATCACTATCAGCTTGGCGGCAATCTTTAACCCCCCATTTTCGTGCGGATGCCTGCTGCTCCTGCTGGCGGCTGTGAGAAGCCGGTTGTAGTAAGTCTGAAAATGACTCATTAAACTGCAAGCAACCAGCGCCGGTTGATAGAGCGCAGGGGGTATGGGGACATCCTATAATCCCCCTGTCAAGCACTTTTTAATAATATATGATTTCAGGTAGTTGTGGATCCCCGGTTTTTTGGCAACACCCCACCTCTGGTTTTTTTACTTTTTCTTCGGCGGATTCTCTTACCTGAGAATGAGCCCGCGCCTGATCGTTATGATTATCCGGCTTCTCCCGCGCTGTGCGCCAGGATTGCCCATCATCCCTTATCCAAGCTTTAGGCTCGGCAACCCCGCCTATGGCGGGGCGGTATTGTACCCCCAGAGGTCTTACGCCTCTACGCCCGTGCTCGGGCGCTCTCACCGAAGATGAAATCAAAATGTGCTGCTTCGCTGTTTTAAATGCGTATTGCCCATCCGACTGCTTTTTATGTTGGTGACCCGGGCGCTTTGAGCTGGGGGGATTTTTAGTGTCCCCCCAGCTCAGCGCCCTGGCTGCCGGGTTTTATACCGCCAGCGGATATAATGAACCCAAAGGATAGAAACATAACGGGTGAAACCAAAATGTCATGATTGAATATAAGCTGGGTCGAAAGACTGCTTTCGTTTCATCAACGTCCAGGCGATCACCAGCATCTTGGCGGCGATCTTAACCCGCATCTTGGTGCGGATGCCTTGCTCCCGCTGGCGGCCTTCCAAGAGCCGGTTGTAGTAGTCTCGGAAGTGCACCGTTAAGCTGGAAGCAATCAACGCCGCCTGATACAACGCATAGCGCAGATCGCCTTTGCCTTTCTTGGAGATCACAGGAACTGCTGTTTTGCTTTTCTCTCCGCCTTTGCGGGCTGGCACTCAGATCCAAACCCGCCAGTCGCAATAGCTGCGAGCGGTTCTCAAACCGATAGGGGTTACCGATTGCCGCCAAGGTCACCGCTGAAACATAAGGCCCGAAGCCGGGGATGCTTTTCAGATACGCATATTCGGGGAAGCCTGAGGCCAACTCTTGGATGGCCTGCTCTACACGGCCCAGCTGATTCTGGATTCCGTGAATGGCATCGACGATCAGCTCCGCTTCCAGCTGCATCCCCGGCCCCGGCCGGCAACCAATGGAGGTGCCGGCCACTTCCCAGATCTCTCGCAGCCGTCGTTGCTGACGAAGACCGCCGTTATGGCGTGTCACCTTGGAAATAAACTGCTCATCCGCCTCCGGCGGACCGGAGGCTCCCCGGATCCAGAAACCAACGCACGATCGCCAGGTTCTCCGCAGCGGCGATATTCCAGAACCGGTCAAACTCCGGGAAGTACTGCGCCACCAGATTGTTTCGGATTCTCACCCGAGAGCTGTGAAGCTGTTTTTTCAACCGCTTGCGAAACAACAGCAGGCTGCGTAGCTCCCGCAGCCGCTGATCCGGTAGATCGTAGTACTGGCACTTGCCCTGCGCCACCAGGTCGGCCACGTTGGCCGAATCCTTGGTGTCGTTCTTGTCCCAACGGCCATCCAGCAAGCTGCGGTTCTTCTTGATCGCCTCGTTGGTCGCATAAACCACCAAATAACCCTGCTCGATGAGATGCTCGGCCAGCGGCTTGTGGTAGACGCTGGTGGGCTCCAGACCAAAGACCACTCGTTTGAAACCATCCCGCTGCATGCAAATTCTTAGGTTGCTTCCAAATGACGTTGGCAGCTGCCATCGGTTCCGCATCATGGCGAGCCAAGCGGGTTGATCGTTTTCAGCATGCGGAATCGACTGAAGTCGATGTCGGTGGAGTAAAGCGTAGCTCCATGTTCGATAGCCAGCGCCGCCAGATGGGCATCCATCGTAAGATTTCCCGCGGTTCCCAGCGGTTCCACCAGCTGTCGAAAAATGTCCCAATGGCGATCTGTCGGTAAGACTACGTGAACCACCGGCTGCCGGAGCCAGTCGTCCATCAGGTCGAGTGCCTGCTCGGCCGTCAGCGGATGGGGCATTACACGTGTGTGGGTAGTGATTCGAAGGAATCCCAAAATGACGGCCCACGCCAAGCCGATCGGATCCGTATTGGAAAGGCACTCCTCCCACCAACGACAGGCGGCGGCATGACAAGGGGCATCGCGGTTTACGGCATATATTAACAGATTTAAATCGATCAGTTTCATTTCCGCAGCATCAGTTTCCGAGTAATCTCCTCGTCCTCCAGGGAGGCCGCCATGCTGAGAGCTTTGTCGAAGCTGCCTTGGGGAGGAAACCCCATCGCATAGGTTTTGCTTTGGTACCTTTTTTTCCGGTGTGGCTTCCGAAGTTGAGATAAACCCATGCGCAGGGCTTCGTCCACCACTTTTTTAAGCGGTTTCCCGCTGCGGTAAGCCCTGTCTTTTAGTTGCCGCAGCAAATGATCGTCAATTACCAGTGTGGTTCTCATAGTAGCATCATAGCATCAATATTTTGCCTAATCAAGGCATCAAGATGATGCCATCGACCCGATCTTTTTGGACAGCCATGAAACCAATTCCCCGAATAAGGTCAAGCAGGGCGTGTGAAGCGTCGAATGAATACGGCCACGCCGGTCTTGTCGAGTTCGCCCCGGGCGACGGAAAGCACCATTTCGGCCAGGTCATCTTCAGGGGCATCGAAGTCGAATTCGTTAAGTGCGAGAAAGACGAGCGCCGATACGGCTCCGGTGCGCTTGTTGCCATCGACGAACGGATGGTTTTGTACCAGATGGAACAAGTAGGCGGCAGCCATCTCACAAATGTCCGTGTGCAGAAAATGGCCGCCATATGTGACTGAAGGCATCCCGACAGCCGACTTGAGCAACTCGATGTCCCGGATGCCCGAAGCACCTCCGTAACGAGCCACCTGATCCTCATGGATCTCCAGCACTTCAGGTAGACTCAGGAAGGTCGGATGCACTGGTTATCCCGCCAGTTTCTTCAGAGCCTTGGGATAGCGCGCATTTACCTTGTTGAGAGCGGCCTTGAAAGCCGATCTTCGAGCAGGAGCTTTAACGGGGGCAAGGATAAGCACCTGCCCATCGGTGGAGATATCGAACGGAGTGTCCGCGTCCGCTCCGATCAGCTCCAAAATCGGCTTTTCGATCACCAGCGCCAGGCTGTTTCCGTGTTTGGTCAGGGTTTTGATCATGGCTGGAATCTTCCGTTATAGTCAGTACATTGTTGATACAAAGATAAACCAAACCCGGGTCTCCGTCAATGCAGAAAGATATAGCGAGGTGGAACCGTGAAAACCGTGATTCTTATAGTTTCGTTTTCGATAAAACCCCGTTCGAAGATGAGGCGGCGCGGCTCTTGTCTGACTTCAATGGATTCCGGCTAAGAGCTTGCCCCGGACATTAGTAATCCGGGGCAGGCCGGAATGACGGCGCAAAGGCAATTATGAGACGATTAATAGGTCTCGATCCATGAGGCGAAAATACGTTCACCATAATGAACATACATGGGAAAGCCCGTCCTTTCTCGCCGAATCGATCCAAATCGGTCTTCAGGCAGGCATAGATAGAGCTATCATATAGTGATGCCGTCTGAAAAGAATGACAAATGACGATCCCCCTTGACAAAAGGGGAAATTATGGTGTAAATTTTTCTCGAATTCGTTCACGATAATGAACTGGCTGTTTCCAACCCAGCCCGCTGCAAAAATCGAAGAACCTTATGTGGGACACTAAGGAGCGAATCATGGCAATCGAAAAAGAAGAAGGGATGTCCACGGCCGAGAGTCTGCGACAGACAAGGACCTACGGTAAATTCCGATGCCACAATCCCACCTGTATGGAGCGGATTCAGCCGGAGAAAGGGAAAATGACCGCCAAGTGCCCGACATGCGGGATGGAGTACCGGGTCCATTGGGTCAATCCCACCCTGCCCCGCATTCGAGGTCCGGTATGGGATGTAAACCGAAAACTGGCAGAAGCGAAATTAAAGGAGAAGGGGGTAGAGTAATATGCCGTTAAACAGAAAAATCGCATATATTGACCTCACCACGGGTGATATCCAGACAAAACCGATTCCGCTTGAAGCAAGAAAGAAGTTCCTGGGCGGCAGGGGGCTGGACGCATATCTGCTCTACAACCATACGAAAAAGGGGTGTGATCCCCTGGGGCCGGACAACACCCTGATCATTAGCGGGGGCATTCTGACCGCCACATGCGCTTCGGCCACCGCAAGGACCCATGTCATGGCCAAATCCCCCCTGACCGGATTGCTCGGCAGCGCGAACATGGGCGGTTTTTTCGCTCCCGAATTGGCCTGGGCCGGATTTCATCACCTAGTCATCAAGGGGAAGGCGAAACATCCCGTTTACCTTTATGTCCACAACGGCAAAATCGAGATTCGGGATGCCCGGGGCATCTGGAGCCAGTCGGCGACGGACTCCCAGTGGGCCATCCGCGAAGACCTGGGCGACCAGGAAGTCAAGAGCTGCGTCTGCGGGCCCGCCGGAGAGAACCTGGTCCGGTTTGCGAACGTAATGACCGGGATCAAAAATTCCGGAGGCCGCACCGGGATGGGATGCGTCATGGGCTCCAAGAACCTCAAGGCCGTGGCCGCCCGCGGAACCATGGATATCAAGATCGCCCGGCCGGCCGAGGCCCTGGAATACAATAAGCGTTTCATCGACCAGATCGTCAGCGCCAAGGTAAATCAGACCCAGGGCGCCCTGGGAACCCCTTTCATCTGGGGCGCCACCAATTCCTGGGGTGGGGTCCGGTGCCGGAATTTTCAATACAACCAGTGCGAATACGCCGATGACATCGAACCCGAGCGGATCGACGAGATCTGTGAAGAGACCATGGGCCCCTACCATATGACGGGCTGTTTCGGCTGCCAGGTCCACTGCCGGGCCCAGTACAAGATTACCGACGGCCCCTATGCGGGAAGATACGACGAGGGACCGGAATACACCTCCCAGGGGGCATTCGGCGGCGAGACGGACACTCCCCGGGCGACCACGGTGCTCACCGGAAACCACCTGGTCAATCAGTTCGGCATGGACAACCTGGAAACCGGAAGCCTCATCTCCTGGGCCATGGAGCTTTACGAACTGGGCATCATCACCGCCAAGGAGACCGACGGGCTGGATCTGAGATTCGGAAACGACGAGGCAGTCATCGAAATGATCGAGCGGATCTGCTACCGGAAGGGATGGCTGGCGGACGCGCTGGCCGACGGCGGCATTGCCGCTTCCAAAAAGATCGGGAAGAATTCCTTCGATTACCTGATCCAGGTCAAGGGAATGAGCAACCTCCATTCCGACGAGCGGGCTACCCCCGGCCTGGCGCTGAACATCGCCACGGCATCGAGAGGCTCGGACCACCTGCGGAGCCGGCCGGCCATCGACCTGTACCATCTGCCGGAAACGGTGCTGAGAAAGATTTACAGCAATCCGGTACCCTACGACGGGCCCCTGAGCTCCGAGCACACGGAGTATGTGGGAAAACCCTGGCAGGTCTTCTGGCAGGAAAACTGTTACATGGGCGTCGACTGCCTGGGTATCTGCAAATATCATACGACCTTCCTGGGAGCGACGCTTCCCAATTTCGAAGACTGGTCGAAGGTGCTCTATTACAACACCGGTCTGCAGATAACGCCCGAAGAGATCTGGAAGGTGGCAAGACGGTGCAACATGCTCGAAAGGCTCTTCAACCTGAGGGAGGGCCTGACAAGAGACGATCTCGAGAAAGGCGATATGCTCAACCATCGCTATTTTGACGAGCCCTGCCGAAGGGGGGCCATCGATGTCGTCGGCAGAAAGATCGACAAGGAAAAATTCATCCGGATGGTCGATGAGCTCTACGAGCACAAAGGCCTCGATAAAGACGGCGTTCCCAAACCGGAGACGCTGAAAGAGCTCGGCCTGGAAAACGAGCCTTCCAATCTGATCTGATTCGAAATGGAGGAAATAAATGTCAAAAGCACTGTATATAGACTACCAGAAGTGCACGGGTTGCAGGCTCTGCGAGCTCGTTTGCTCGGTTTCCCATGACGGAATATCCAATCCTGCCAGAAGCCGGATCCGGGTGATGAAATGGGAGGCGGAGGGTCTCTACGTTCCCATGTCCTGCCAGCAGTGCCAGGACGCGCCATGCAAGCTTGTCTGCCCGGTCAAGGCCATCTCGCGGGATGAGGAGAAGGGGCACGTGTTCGTGGACTACGATGCCTGCATCGGCTGCCGCTCCTGTATCGCTGCATGCCCCTTCGGCGCCATGAGCTTCAATCTCAAAGAGAAAAAAGTCTTCAAGTGCGACCTCTGTGACGGCACCCCTCAGTGTGTCCGCTTCTGTGAAGTGAAGGCCGTCGATTTCATCGACGTGGACGAGGTAAGCGTGATCAAGAAGAGAAGCGCCGCCAAACGGCTGTCCGTTGCCGGCAAAGAGGCGTCGGGGCTGGAGGCTCGCCTTCACAGGTAGATGGGGGAAACTGGAACCGATTTCCGATTTCGCGTATCCCCGGAGAAACTGCCGGGATAAGAATTCCTGACTTCTCATTGCATGCCTCTCGTCATCCGGGCAAGGCATCTATATGTCAAAGCAGGCGCGGTGATGATCCCGATGGATCAGGATTTCAACGGAAGAAAGGGAAACAAGGTTATCCTTGCGGGAATCCCGACAGCCGCACTATGTATCGCGGTTCTCTTTTTTCTGGCGACATCCTCCTCCTCAAACACCGGTGAAGCACAGGAAATGCCCGGAGAAATCGTCATCGAGAACAAGGTCTACCAAACCGATCGGAAGCGATCCGTATGGTTTTCCCACTCGAAGCATGCCGATACCTACGTGGAGGCATGCAACGAGTGTCACCACGAATACAGCAACGGCCGAAACGTCTGGCAAGAGGGCCAGCCCGTCAAGAAGTGCCGCACCTGCCACGATCCCTCGAAAAGCGAAGGAAGGGTCAAGAAGTTGAGCATTGCCTTCCATAATAGCTGTAAAGCCTGCCATAAAAAGCATGCAGCGGCCGGGGGCACGAATGCCCCTTACAAACAGTGCACGGACTGCCACGGAAAGCCGTAACGGAAGCATCGAATGTTCACATGGAAATAAATGAACTTGAAATACGTTCGGTTGGCGTGGATGTGGGAAGCTCAACCAGCCACTTGGCCTTTTCGAATCTGGTGCTGAAAAGAGACGAACTCTCAGCCACCCGCCGTTTCAAAATCCGGGAAAGAAAAATACTCTATGAAGGAAGAATCATCAATACGCCTTTACTAGATAATGACTCCATCGACATCGACCAGCTGTCCGTTTTTTTGAAAGAAGAATATGAGCGGGCGGGAATCGATCCGGCCGATATCCAGACAGGGGCGGTGATCGTTACCGGAGAGAGTGCCAAGAAACATAACGCCAAACAAATCGCGGAAGCGCTGTCCACTGACGCCGGAAAATTTGTGGCCGCCACGGCAGGCCCCAATTTCGAAAGCCTGATCGCCGCGAGGGGGTCGGGTGCCACGGGCCGGTCAAAAGATTGCCACAACACGATATTATCCTGCGACATCGGCGGGGGAACCTCCAACATCGCCGTATCCAAGAATGGGAAGGTGATCTCGACCAGCTGTATCGCGGTGGGCGGCAGGTTGCTTGGCGTAAATTCCCAAGGAAAAATCTGGCGCCTGACCCGGCCGGCGTCAGAAGTCATGGCGCACATGGGGTTGAATTACGGCATCGGTGATTCCATCCCGGAAGCGGATGTGGAAAAAATTGCCGCAAGATTTGCCGAAATCCTCTTTGAGGTCATCACCGGTCCGGCGAAAACCTCTCTGGCCAGACAGCTGATGATGACCGATGATTTGAATTTTACGGGCAAAATCGACGAATATTCCTTTTCGGGGGGCGTGGCCGAGCTCATGTATGGAGCAAACGGAGTCTATGACGACATGGGTCCGATTCTGGCCAAGAAAATCAATCTGCTGACTCCCCGGTTGGCCGCTCCGGTGATCGAGCCGGCCAATAAAATCAGGGCCACGGTCATCGGCGCGGGGGCCTATTCCCTATCCATCTCCGGTTGTTCCGGCTTCATGGATGAGAACCTCCGCTTTCCCATCCGAAACGTGCCCGTCGTTCGGGTGGATGTCGACCGGTCCCGGTTGAGCGTCGAACACGTGGTATCCCAAATCAATGTCTCGTATCAGAGGTTCGATCTGAGCGAAGGGGAGGACATCGCCGCACTGTATTTCAAGGATACGTTCAGGGCTTCTTATCCCGAGCTGGAATTGCTGGCACGATCCGTCGAAGCCGCTCTTCCCAACTCGATTGCCCGGAAATTACCGATCATCCTGATTTTTGAAAAAGACATCGCCTGCGGCGTGGGAAACGTCATCCGCCGGGAAACGAGCCTGAAAACGAATCTGTTAGCGCTAGATGAGCTGATCCTCAAAGAAGGCGACTGGATCGATATCGGCGAGCCCCTGGTCGCCGGCCAGGTATTTCCCGTCACGGTAAAGTCCCTTGTTTTCCATGGGAATTAAAAAATGGCACCGAAACCCGCAAAACCTCCGAGGGCACCGGGCTACGCGGCGCCGGCGGTTCAGAAGGCTTTTGAACTGCTTGGAATGGTCGCCGATTCCGCGGAGGGGTTGGGAATCAGCGAACTTTCCAGCGCACTGGGCTACAGCAAGGGGACCATCCACGGTATCGTGCAGGCATTGCTCAAGGCCGGAGTGCTGGACCAGGGCCCTCAGCGCAAGAAGCTGTTTCTCGGCCCCACCATCGTGGAGCTGGCCTTTAAAAGCCGCAGCTATCAGCGAACCATCCGGCAGGCTCAGCCCCTGCTGGATCAACTCCGCGACCGGGTCGGCCAAACCGTGTTTCTCGGCATGCTGAGCCGGTCCCGGGTGATGATCATCGCTGCGGCCGAAGCTTCAAACCCGCTGAAAATATCTTCGCCGCCGGGAACTTCCCTGCCGGTTCTGGCTGGAGCGTTGGGAAAGGTTTTCCTGGCTCAGCTCGACGATGAAGAGGCGCTCCAGCTGATCCGCAGTTACGGGCTGGCGCGCTATACCCAAAAGTCCATTACCGACGGGCAGGCCTATCTTCAGGAGCTTGCCCGGGTCCGCCGGGAAGGATACGCCGTGGACGATGAAGAGTACCTGCCCGGGGTTCGCGCCGTGGCCCTCAATCTCGGGCATCACCGCGGACTTTCCCTGGCCCTGTGGGCCGTGGGATTCGCCGGGTCCATGGACCGTCAACACATGCCCGGAATTGTCCGGGAGGTCCTGGAAACCGCTGAAAAGCTTAAGGCTTCGCTTCACAATGAACAATAAGGCCGCGACATCCTCCCATTGATCTCCTGCCGGCTCGCCCCTTGTGAATTCCGTTTCTGAACCGCGAAAGCGAGCGAATCATAAAAAAGACCGCATTCCTTACGGTCGAAGATTCCCTGTAGCTTGCTGCAGGGAATCTTCAATCCTGCCCGTGCAATTCTCGAAATACAAGACTACGTTCTCCATTGTGAACATTTCTTTCAGCTCCAGTCTCTCGCAAAAGGTTTCTAAATGAATAAATACGTACTTTTTGCTTGACATGCTGCTTTTTTTAAGGCAAAAATAAATGCATATTCGTTCTTCATAATGAACAATGAGAGGGAACGTCCCATGTCCAAGTTTCTCGTCGTAGACCCCGAAAAATGTAATGGATGCAGAAAATGCGAGATGGTATGCTCGGTGAAACACCGGGGCATCAGCAACCCGGCACTCTCCCGCATCCGGGTGATCCAATGGGGGGAGGAAGGTTTCCATCTTCCCCTGCACTGCCAGCACTGCCAGAATCCACCCTGCATGGCGGTATGTCCCCGGAAGGCCATCTACAGGGACGAAGAGCTGGACCGCGTGCTTGTCGACTACGATCTCTGCATCGGCTGCAAGATGTGCGTATCGGCCTGTCCCTTCGGCGTCATGCAATTCAATGAAGAGCGCGGGCAGACTTTCAAATGCGACCTTTGCGGCGGAGATCCTCTGTGCGTCCGTTTCTGTGAGACAAAAGCCATCGACTATGTCGAAACCGTTAAAATGGAAATGGACCGTATGCGAGCGGCTGCGCTGCGATGTGCGGCACCCATGCGTCGGCGTGCCGCGTAGATGGAAGCCAAATGTCTTTTTTTAAAGTGAACGAGAAATGCAACGGTTGCCTGGCCTGTGTCCAGAATTGTCCGAACCGGGCCCTCGATTACCGGGACCAGGCCGGCAAACGCGTCCTGACGCATAACATGGGCTTGTGCGCCCGATGCGGCCAGTGCTGGCGGGTTTGCCCCGAACAGGCCGTGGAATTCAGGCACCTGCTGGAATCGCCATGGCAGGAGGTGGTGGCCCTGGATCTGACCCAGTGCCGGGTGTGCGGAGAGCCCGTGTATACGCCCGATTACGGGGAAAAGGTCTCGGAAAAACTCCGGATGCCGGTGGAAGCCCTCTGCCCGGAGCATCGCCGGGAAAAGGGCCTGAGTGTCTGGTCCCGTATCAGACCGGCGAGCCCGCCTTCTCCTGGAGGTGCAAAATGATCGTAGGAAATCTAAAACCGGTAGAGGAAATCGCCGCTTCGGTAGCCGGGCTAAAGAACGTCCTGGTGGTGGGATGCGGCTCCTGTGTCACGGTCTGTCTTTCCGGGGGAGACCGGGAGGCCCGCCAGCTTGCCGACGAACTGTCCCTGCCCATCTATTACCCCGATGGCCCGCCACCCGCCTTCGCCGTGAACGGCATCGTGCGCCAGTGCGAAAAAGACCTGGTGAAAACCTATCTGACGCTGCCGCCGGAAACCGACACGGTCCTCTCCCTGGCATGCGGCGCCGGCGTCCAAACCCTGGCAGACGCCTTCGCACCGCTACCTGTTTTTCCCGCATTGAACACCACCTTTTTGGGCGCCCTGGACGAACCGGGCATCTGGCGGGAGAAGTGCCACGGCTGCGGTGACTGCATGCTCTCTTTTACAGGAAGCATCTGCCCCGTGGCCCGCTGCGCCAAGAGTCTGCTCAACGGCCCCTGCGGAGGCTCCCAGGGCGGCAGCTGCGAAGTGAACCCGGAGATTCCCTGCGCCTGGGCCATGATCTATTACCGGCTCAAAAGCCAGAACCGGCTCGATTTACTCCAGAAGGTAAACCCTCCCCGGGACTGGCGTCCGGCAGGAAACACCGGCCCCCGGGTCCGGACCCGCACCGGCATCGCCGGAAGCCCTGGAGACTCACTTACCCCATCGAATCCAAAATCCTGAGCTCTTTTAAGATATCTCACGGAGTGGACGTGACCAAGCTGCAGGGCTGCAAGATGCGCGAGTCGGCCGAGAACTACTCCGAGCTGATGCGACGGCATGGGGGCAAGTGAGGTTGAAAGACGGTGATCGCATCCGCCTGATGCTGCTTGCCGGCGGCGGTTAGAGCAATCGTCAGATTAGGGTTGCGGTCAGGATGGGGATGTGGGAGCGGCATCTTGCCGCGAACAGGATCGAGGCGGGACGCCTCTCCCACCTGAAACTTGTTTTGCAACACCCTTGCTATAAGAAAAGCGGGCTGACCGCGTTCTTCCGCAGTCAGCCCGCTTTTCTTATCCGATCTTGAGGACCATCGCCGCGGCGGTGTCGCCGGCGGCGCAGCCCGCAAACAGGAGATAGCCGCCGCCCTTTATCACCACCTCCTCGATCCCTTCGATGATAAGCCGGCCTGCCGTCGGGCCCTGGGGGTGCCCGAAGATCAACGACGAGCCGTAGTTGTTCATCCCGTTCATCACATCGACGCCCAGCTTCCTGGCCAGGAACACGTCGTTCGCGGCAAAGGGGTTGTGGGTCTTGATGGCCTTAGCGTCTTTGGCCTTGATCTTGGCGCCATCGAGGGCCATCTGGGCCGCAGGGTAGACCGCCGCCGCCATGAAGGCCGGCTTGACCCGGGCGTAGCCGTAGGAAACCACCTGAATTTCCACCGAAGGGTCGGCGCTCAGCGACTTGGCCTTGTCGCGGCCGGCGACGACGATTCCGCAGTGGCCGTCGGCCGGGTGGGTCTGGGCGCCGAACGTGTGGACGCCGTCAGGCAGCACCGGCCTGAGGCCGGCCAGGCCCTCGGCCGTGGTGTCCATGATACCTTCGTCCGCATCGAGCATGAGGGTCTGCTTCTTGGAGACCTTGATCATCACCGGGTACATGTAGCGCTTCTGGAACTCACGGTCGTTGGCAAGGGCCCCCTGGTATTGCTTGTAGCGCTGCAGCGCCACCTCATCGCACTCCTTGCGCGTGATGCCTTCCTCCTTGGCCACGTTTTCGGCGGTCTTGATCATGGCCTGCCCGGCCCAGGGGTCCTTGCTGAAGTTGTCCATGAGCCAGTTCTCGGAAATCACCTGCCCGCCCGGTCCCGCCGGGTTGGGCCACACCGCGTGCGGGCCGTTGGAACAGCGGTCGGTCATCAAGCAGAAGGGCGCACTGAACAACCCGGCCTCGACGCCCATGGCCGCGGTATAAATGGCGACGGTGGACGTCGAGCATGCCTGGCTGACCCACAGGCCGGGCACCCCGGCCGCTCCCATCAGGGCCGCCGCCCAGGGGCCGCCGTAAAAACCCTGGTACTGGTGAACGGTGAGCCCCAGATACACGTAGTCAAAAACCGTGGGGTCCATGTTTTTTTCCGCCAGCCAGCGTTTGGTGGTCTCCGCGGCCAGAACGATGGCATGCTCATTGGCCATGCTCCCCTGCCAGCGGGCGAACGGTGAGCTGAAATAGCCTTTGTAGGGGATGTACGCTTTGGTCAACATGGGTCCAACCTCCGGGTCGATAGAGTGGTAAGGTGAATGAACGATACTTTTATTTTTTCGGCGGACCGAGCCGCTCTCTCAGCACGCGGTGCAGGATCTTTCCGGTCGGCGTGCGGGGCATTTCATCCTGGGAAATGAAGACAACTTCCTTGGGGCGCTTGTAACCGGCGAGTTTTTCCCGGCAGCACTCCATGATGTCCTTTGCGGTGATGCTCTTGGGGTCCACCCCGGGCCGGGTGATGATGACCGCCGCCACCTTCTCGCCCCATTTCTCGTCCGGCAGGCCCACCACCGCGCAATCGAACACGCATTCATGACTGCTGACCGCCTCTTCCACCTCGCTGGGGTACACGTGCTCGCCGCCGGTGATGATCATGTTGTCCTTGCGGTCCACGATATGGAAAAAGCCGTCCTCGTCCTTTCTGGCCATGTCCCCGGCGGAGAACCACCCCTGGTGGAACGAGCCCGCCGTCTTCTCCGGGAGCTTGTAGTATTCCTTGAACAGCATGGGCCCGCGCGAGTAAAGCTCGCCCACCTGCCCGGCCGGGGTCTCCTTTTTTTCGGCATCCAGGATCTTGATGGACTCGGTGCCGAGCGACTCGAAGCCGATGGATCCTAGCTTCTTCATCTGGTATTCGGGCTTGAGCACCGTGACGATGCCGGCCTCCGTGGATCCATAGGCTTCGTAGAGCTGAACGCCGGGGAAGAAATCCATGATGGCGAGCTTCATGCTCTTGCGCACCGGCGCCGACGAGCACAGCAGCTTGCGAATGGAGCTGCGGTCGTGCCGGCGGGCCTCCGGGGCCGCGCTGAGGATAAGGTTGTAGTGGGTCGGAATGAGGGAGATGAAGGAGATTTTCTCGCGTGCGACGATTTCGAGTATTTCTTCCGCGCGGAAGGAGCGGGCGGGGTGAATGACCACCGAGCCGCCGATGTAGGTGAAGGTGAAGGTGAAAAAGGTGGAGTTGATGTGGCACAGCGGCATGACGTTCAAGCACACGTCGTGCTCGTTGAAGCCGAAGTCGATCGCATTGATCAGGTAAAAGGCGATGTGCGACTCGTGGGTGCGCACCACCCCTTTGGGCTTGCCGGTGGTGCCGGAGGTGTAAATCAGGATCCAGGTGTCCTCCGGGAGCACCTCGACCGCGGGCTCGCTCTCGGGGGCGGCCGCGATGAACGCTTCGTAAGCGCGGTAGCCCGGAGTCGGGGTGCCCACGACGATATAGTTTCCCGGCGGGATCAGGCCCAGCCGCGGCCGGATCGGGTCCACCGTGCCGACGAACTCGTCGTGGACGATGAAGGCCTTGGCATCGGCGTTGTCGGCGATGTATTCCACGTCCGGGCTGATGAGCCGGAAATTGATCGGGACGATGACAATGCCCGTCTTGGCAGTGGCCAGGTAGGCCTCGATGATCTCGATGCTGTTCTCCAGCAGCACCGCCACCTTGTCTCCTTTTTTCAGCCCGAGCGCCAACAGGCTGTGGGCCAGCTTGTTGACCCGCCGGTTGAGCTCCGGGTAGGTGAAACTGCGCTCGCGGTCCTTGAGGGCCACAGTCCCCGGAAATTTCTTCGCGTTGACCTTAAGAATCTGACCCAGGTTAAGCCAGCACGCCATGTTTTTTCTCCCCTTTCAAGAATCAGCCGCTTTTCCGGCTGATTCTTTCAGGCTGATTCTTAAAGGTTGATTCTTGCGTCCACCACGAACACCTTGTCGGCGAAGGCCATGACCGGGTTCAAGTCCATCTCCTGGATTTCAGGCAGATCGGTGAGCAGCTGGGACAACCGCTGCAGGATTTCCACGAGCCGGTCCTGGTTCACTCCCTTCTGCCCCCGCACGCCCTGCAGCAGCGGGGCGGCCTGGATGGCGCCCAGCATCCCGCGGGCTTCCGCGGCGCTGACCGGCGTGAGATTGAAGACCACGTCCTTCATGACCTCGACGTAAATCCCTCCCAGGCCGAACACCACCGCGTGGCCGAGGCCTTCCTCGGCCTTGGCTCCCATGATGAGCTCGAGCCCGCCGGGCAGATATTTCTGAACGAAAAAGCGCAGGTCGGGCGCGGGAATGGCCTTTTTCATCTGCACGGCCGCGTTCTTGACGGCGCTGGCGCTGGCAAGGTTGAGCGCCACGCCACCCGTGTCACTCTTGTGCACCACCGATTCGGCATCGGCCTTGAGCACCACCGGGAAACCGATTTTAGCCGCGGCTTGGGCGGCCTCGGCCGGACTGGCCACGATGCGCCACTTCGCCACCGGTATTTTGTAGGCATCCAGGATGCCGTAAACCTCGGCAGCGGCAAGGTGGGTCCGGCCGGCCGAACGGGCCCCGGCCATTATCTTGCGGGCCTTGTCCGGTTTAACGTCGGTGAAGGTGGCGGGTGCCTGGGTCTCCCGGCTGCGGATGGCATGGTACTGCACCAGGGCCGCCATGGCCCGGGCGGCTTCACCCGGCAAGGGGAAGCACGGGACCCCTCCGTCGCGCAGGATCTTGACCACCTCGGACCACTGCTGTTTGTCCGTCATCAGGTTGCAGACGACGGGCTTCCTGCGCTGCTGGCTGACGGCCACGATTTCCCGGGCGATGCTTTCGTTGTCCACGAAGAACGGGGTGACGAAGTTCACGAAGACGCAGTCGAAGCCGTCGTCCTCCATCATGGCGTCCATGCAGGCCCGGTAGTGTTGGGCCGTAGCGGTGGCCAGCACGTCCACCGGATTGCCGATCGACGCTTCCGGGTAAAGTTTCTCCGTGAGGAAGGCCTTGGTTTTTTCCGACAGCGGCGGCAGCGTGCAGCCGGCGCCCACCAGGACGTCGGTGGCGATGACCGCCGGCCCGCCGGTGTTGGTGATGATGCCGACCCGGTTGCCCGTGGGGATCGGCTGGCTGCCGAAGGCCGCGGCCGCCTGGATCAGATGGCCTTCGTCCCGGAAGGAGAGCACCCCCGCTTTCTTAAAGATGAGGTCGGTGGCAATGTCCTCCTTGGCAAGCCCGCCGGTGTGAGAGGCCGCCGCCTTGGCGCCTTCGCGGGTGCGGCCGGCCTTCATCGCCAGGATCGGCTTTTGGGCTGCGACCTCGGTGGCGGTCTTCATGAAATTGGCCGGGTCCCGCAACCCCTCGACGTAGGTGACGATAACCCGGGTGCCCTCGTCCTCGCCCAGGTAGCGCATAATCTCCGGAATGGTGACGTCCACCGCGTTTCCGTTGGAGGCGTATATTCGGGTGCCCACCCCCATCTGGGCGAACGCCTGGTGGATGACCTCGGCCACGCCGCCGCTCAGGGCGACGATGGAGATGAAACCCGGGTCCGGTTTCGTGAAGGTGAAGTTGCAGTAGGCCCGGATGTCGGCGTCGGTGTTGATCACGCCCTGGCAGTTCGGGCCCAATATGCGGATGCCGTACCGCTTGGCCCGTTCCAGGAAGTCCTTTTCGATGGCCGCGCCCTCGGCCCCGGTTTCGCCGAACCCGCCCGAGTTAATGATGATGTGCTGGACGCCCTTCTTGCCGCAGTCCTCCACCGCCTGGGGCACGAACTTGGCGGGGATGACCATGTGGACCACATCGACCGGGCCCGGGCAGTCCAGGATCGACTTGTAGGCCTTGATGCCCCGGATTTCATCCGCGCTGGGGTTGATGGGGTAGATGCTGCCTTTGAAGCCGAAATCGATCAGGTTCTTGATCACGCGGTTGCCGATGGAAAGCTCTTTTGACGATGCGCCGATGACGGCCACGGCCTTGGGGCGAAATAAAGACTCCAACATGACTCCCTCCTTTACGGGCAACTGTTTCTCTCCTGAACCCTCTCTGCCTGAGCAGTAACCACCGGAATCAATCGTCAGCCCCGGCTTTCCTGTAGCTGTTCGATGAACGCCTCGACGTTGGTCTTGGCCTGCTCATCGGAGATCATCCGCAAGTCATTCAAGTCGCCGTTGATGGTCAGACTCGGGATGCCGGTCAGCTTTTCGAGCCTCTGGGGCATGCCGTAGCGACAATTGGAGTTGTTGGGGCAGGTCTTGGCGTCGTGATAGATGATGCCGTCGACCTTGAAAAACTTCAGCATGTTCTTGATGTAGGTTTCCTTGGCTTCGTCCGAACGCACGATGAAGAGCTCGGTGTAGGCCCGGGCCATGCTGTTGAAAGGGTCCTCGGGGTTCAGGGCCGAGAAAATCCAGCTGTTGCAGTAGGTGGAGGCGAGCACATTGGCGTTGAGGGCGGCAAACAGCTGGGAATGCACGCTCAACCGGCCCCAGACCGGCATGCCGTCCCAGTAGATGCGGAATTTTTCGTTCTCGAGCGCGCCTTCGCCCCGTTGGATGCGGTCCTCCAGTTCGGCCAGCAGGATCTTGTAGACGTCCACGGCTTTTTGGGTCCCGCGGCCCACCACGGCCGGCCCCATGAGGGTCGTGCCGTCAAAAAAGGTAAGGGGCGCGGGTTTGGCCGCGGCCGTGTCGAGAATTTTTTTCCAAAGCTCGGAGCATTCCCGGGAAAGGGCGACCGTCCGCTTCAGGTCATCCAGCTGGAACTTCCTGCCGGCGATTTTCTCCAAGGGCGGGATCAGCGCCTCGAGCTGTTTGGCGATGGAGAAAATGTGCTTGTCGGTCACCTCGCCCACACCGCGGTAGGTGTGCACGCCCAGCACCGGCGCGTCGAATTTTTCCCCGTACCAGTTGAACCAGTCCTGCACATCCCGGCACTGGTTGGTGTTGAACACCAGAACGTCCGGCCGCGGGATGCTCTTGATGTTGAAGGCCTTCTCGAGCGGCGTGACCCCCTTCAGGAAGGCGCCGATGTCGGCCGTCAGGTAGGAGCAAATCTCGGGGGAGTAACCGATGGCGTTCGCCACGGGAATGAACTCCGTCGCCATGCGGGTGGCGCCGAGCATGGCCGAGTGCGTCTCCGGGAAGTACACCTGAAAACCGAAGGCGCGCAGAATCTCAGCGGGGCCGACGCTCGTGCACCAGGCAATCTTGGGGGTTCCCTTCTTGGCGGCGGCGTCCAGCTCGAGGTAGTAATCGCGCATGAAGTTGTTGAGATCCGCCGCGGCGGCGATTTTTTTCCGGGCGACTTTTTTTTCTTCAGCCATGAAGCTCCTCCATTGGTTGGTGTGGCATCATTCGGTGGATCCGTTCATCGCATACAGCGCCGCCCCGATGGCCCCGGTCAACTGGGGTTTTTCCGGGACCAGGATGGGGCGTCCGATGAGGTCCTCCATCATGCGGACAATGTAAAGGTTGTGGGCCACCACCCCGCCGGTCATGACCACGTTTTCGGTCATGGCGTCCATCTCGACCACCCGCCGGATGACTGAAAAGAACACCCCCTTGACGATGTCCTCGATCTTTTTCCCGTGGCGGATGTTTTCCAGGACTTCCGTCGCCGAAAAAACCGTGCAGAAGCTGCCGAGCTTGACCATGTCGGTCGAACGGGCCGCCAAGTCGTTCATGCGCTCAAGGGGGATGTCCAGCCGCGCCGCCATCTCCTCCAGGAACGCGCCGGTGCCGGCGGCGCATTTGCGATTCATCTTGAAGCCGGTGCGGCGGCCTGATGCATCCAGCTTGATCACCTTGTTGTCCTGGCCGCCGATGTCGATGATGGTGAGCGCCTTTGGGAAATAGTGGTAGCACCCGCCGGCGTGGCAGCCGATTTCGGTGCGGGTGTCCCGGGCGAAGGCGACGTTGTTCCGGCCGTAGCCCGTTGAAAAAGCGTTCGCCACGGCGGTTTCGGCACGCCCGGCCATTTGCAGCGACGCTTCCAGGCACTGCCGGGCCGTCACCGTGAAATCGGTGCCCGATTTCTGCACGGCAAAGCCGACCAGGCGCTTCCCGGAATCCAGAACAGCCACCTTGGTGCGCGAGGCCCCCACATCAACGCCCACATAGACCGGCTTTGCGTTCACCATCCCGTGTTCTCCGCAAGGCCGGCTCAACGGCTCTTTTTCGACTCGATGCTGGATTCCAGGCCTTTGACCAGCGCGAGCATGGTTTTGTTGAACGGGGTGTCCATCCCGACCCGCTGCCCGTACTCGACGAACTTGCCGTTGATGAAGTCCACCTCGGTGCGGCGGGCGGCCTCGACATCCATCAGCATCGAGGGCTTGTGATCGCCGGCCTTGCCCATGTAATCGATGGCGTGCGGGTAGAATTCCCAGCCCAGGTTGATCTCGTTCGCCCGGGCGACCTGGATGCACTCCTTGACCAGGGCATTCACGATCTGAAAGACGATGGGGTCGTTCATGGCCCGGTTCATGGTGAGACCCGTCACCGCGCACACGGGGTTCATGCACGCGTTCAGCACCCCTTTGCGCCAGACCATGGAGATGATGTCCTGGGTGTCTTCGGTGGGCAGGCCGCAGCGGGTGAGCGCCTGGGCGATGGCCACCGTGGCCGCCTTGGCTTTGGGGTCGAGTTCCTGAAGGTAATGCGGCGGGTGGTGAAAGGGCAGCCGCACGTGGCCGGGCCCCACCAGGCCGCAGCCATAGTTGACCACGGCGCGCATGACCCCGCCGCGCCCGAGGGTTTTTGTGAGCTCGAGCTCCGTGTCGATGCCGTTCTGCCAGCTGATCACGTACATGCCCGCTTTGTGAAAACTTTCAAGGGCCGATGCGATCAGCGGCAGTGCATTCGCCTTGACGGTGATGAAAATCACCTCGGGGTCGTATTGCGCCAGATCGTCGATGGCCAGGCACGTGCGGGTGACCTTCTGTTGAAAATTCTCGGCGCCCTCCAGCCGAATGCCCGGGTCCAGGGCCGGGGCCAGGAGGGCGGGCATGACGTCGCACAGCGTGACCTCGAAGCCTGCCTTGGCCAGAAAGGCTGCCACGATACAACCCACCGGGCCCGCACCGACGACGGCAAACCGGCGGGGTTGAAACTTGGACGGTTTTTTCATGGGAATGACCTCCACGCATGGGCCCCGAGGCCGCGGCTTACCGCAGCTGCTTGGGGCGCTCGTCGACCACCCGCAGGGCCTTGCCTTCGCTGCGGTTGATGAATTTCGCCTCGACGATTTCGACATCGACGCTGATGCCCATCATGCCCTTGATGTGGCCCATGACCTTGGCGGCGACCTCCAGACGTTTTTCCGGTCCGGCGTCGTAGATTTCCTTCTTGCCCTCCACCTGGACGGTGAGCTGGTCCAGATAGCCCTTCTTGCGGACCACCATCCGGTACTGGGGCTCCACCTCGGGGATTTCCAGCAGCAGGGACTCGATCTGGGAGGGGAACACGTTGACCCCGCTGATGATCAGCATGTCGTCCGAGCGGCCGAAGATCTTGTCCATTTTGATGAAGGTGCGGCCGCAGCGGCACTTTTCGCGGCGCAGGCGGGTGATGTCCTTGGTGCGGTAGCGCAGCATGGGCATGGCGCGGCGCTGCAGCGAGGTGAAGACGAGCTCCCCTCTTTCCCCCGGAGACACCGGCTCGAGGGTCTGGGGATCGATGATTTCCGCCAGGAAATGATCCTCGTTGAGGTGGATGCCGTCCTGAGCCACGCAGTCGAACCCGACGCCCGGGCCGCCTATCTCGGTCAGGCCGTAGGCTTCATGCGCCTTGATGCCCATGCGCTCCTCGATTTCCTGGCGCATGGCCGTGGACCAGGGCTCCGCTCCGAACACCCCCACCCGCAGGGGCAGCGCCCGAATGTCGACCTTCATCTCCGCCGCACGCTCGGCGATGGTCAGGGCATAGGAAGGCGTGGAAAACAGCGCCGTGGCGCCGAAATCCTTCATGAGCATGATCTGACGTTCGGTGAGCCCGGAGCTGGTGGGCACCACGGTGCAGCCGAGGCGGCTGAGCCCCTGGTGAAACCCCAGGCCCCCCGTGAACAATCCGTGGCCGTAGGCGTTCTGGGCGATGTCGTCGGGGCGGACACCGGCCGCCCAGAGGTTGCGGGCCATGCAGTCGGTCCACTGCTGCAGGTCTTCCGCCGTATAGGGGCCGGTGATCGGCTTGCCGGTCGTTCCCGAGGAGGCGTGCACCCGCACGACCTCCGAGAGCGGCACCGCGCACAGACCGAAGGGGTAGTTGTCCCGCAGGTCGTGTTTCACGGTGAAGGGCAGCTTGGCGATGTCCTCGAGGGCCTTGATGCTTTTGGGCTTCACCCCGGCTTCGTCCAGCGTGCGGCGGTAGAACGGAACCCGCTCGTACACCCATTCCACGGTTTCCTTCAGCTTGCGGAGCTGGAATTTTTGCAGCTCGGCGACCGGCATCGATTCAAACTTTTCATCCCAATACTTTTGGCTGGCCCGTTTCACTTCGCGCGATTTGGTCGGCATGCTCTTCTTCCTCCCCCGTGGTAGCGTCCGTGCCCGGCAGGCCGGGACGGGACATCGGTTCCAGAAAAATGGTTTGCCCGTCGATCCGGCCTCAGGCCTTCTGAGCGGCGGCAACACCCAGGTCGAACGCCTTGAGATTGGCCTCCAGAAAGGCCTGTTTGGTTTTGCGTTGCATGGCGGATTTAACCGTGTCGGCGCTCAACGGAAGAACGCCGGTCTGCGTGAGCGCCCCCAAAAGGACCATGTTCACCGACAGGACGTTGCCGGCCTCCCGGGCGAGCGCCGTGGCGTTGAAAGCGATCAGCCGCGCGGTCTTGGCACGGATCAGGTCCTGAAGTTTTTGCAGGTCGGGGTAGACGCCCTGGCCGATGTTGACGGTGAAGGGCATCAGCGGCGCGAGATTGGTGATCACCACGGTGCGCCGGTTGCATTTGCCGATGGCCCGCAGGGTCTCCGCCGGCTCGAAGCCCATCAGCACATCGGCCTCCCCGTCGGAGATGATCGTGCTTTGCGCATCTCCGAAGATCAGGGCGGATTCCACCACGCCGCCGCGCTGGGCCATGCCGTGAATCTCGCTCATGCGCATGGGAACTCCGGCCAGCAGGGCGGCCTCCCCGAGCACGCTGGAGGCCAGCAGGTTGCCCTGCCCGCCGACCGCAACGATAACGATGCGCTTGGTGTCCATTTTGTCCTTATCGGTGTTTTAGGTGTTTAGGTATTTGGTGTTTAGGGTTCAAGCGTTTCGCGATTTGCCGATCACGCTGCCGGCCCGTTTGGAAAATCCAATTTCGAATCACTCGCTTTTCTCCAACCCATCCCTCATCACTCGTTGCTCGTTACTCGTCACTTTTTCTCCTCCTTCACCGGCAGGATGGCGTTCTCCGGGCAGATCTGGGCGCAGAGGGCGCAGCCGGTGCACAGGTTCGCGTCGATCTTGATTCGATCGTTCCAGACGTAAAACGCCGGGCAGGCCAGGCGGTTCATGCAGTCGCGGTGGTTGCGGCACTTGTCGCTCACGTGGAAGGGCTTGCGCCGCGGCAGTTTCAGGCTGTTGGCATAGAGCACGCACAGCTCCTCGGAGATGATCACCGACACCCCTTTGAACTGCAGCGCCTCCTGGATGGCCTCGATGCTTTTCTTCACCTTGTACGGCTTGATGACCGTTACGTGCGGCACCCCGACGGCGCGCACGATCGCTTCGATGGACACGCGGCCGTAACCTTCCATCTTCATCCGGGCCATGTCCACGCCGGGGTTGGGCTGGTGGCCCGTCATGGCGGTGATGCCGTTGTCCAGTATGACCAGAGTCAGGTTGTGGTGGTTGAAGACGGAGTTGATCAACCCCGGGATCCCGGAGTGGAAAAAGGTGGAGTCCCCGATGAACGAGACGACCTTGCGGTCGCAGGCCTTGGAGAACCCGCCGGCCGTGCCGGTGGAGGAGCCCATGCAGATGAGATAGTCCGCCATCGAAAGCGGCGGCAGCAGACCCAGCGTGTAGCAGCCGATGTCGCTCGGGTAAACGGTCTCCAGGCCGAGGCCCTCGGCGGCCTTGCGCACCTCGTAGTAGGTGGCCCGGTGGGAGCAGCCCGCGCACAAGGTCGGCGGCCGCTGGGGCACCGGCGGCACGTCCGAGACGTCCACCGCCGGCGGCTGCGAGAAGGCCACGCCGAAAAAGGCGGCCACGTGTTGGCGGACCATGGCCGGGTCGTATTCGTACAGCCGCGAAAAAAGCTCGGGCGCCTTGCCCCGGATCGGCAGCGTCAGGCCGGCTTCCTGGGCGTGGGCCTTGGCGGCTTCTTCAAGATAGGGTTCGCCTTCCTCCACGACCAGGGCCTTTTCGCACCCCTTCAGGAACTCCTGGATCATGCGGACCGGCAGCGGGTGGGGGAAACCGACGCGCAGAATCCGGACCTTGTCGGCGATCTTCAACTCCGCCACGGCGTCCTTCACGTAGTTGTAGCTGACCCCGTTGCAGATGATCCCCCAACGGCCGCGGCCCTCCACGATGTTGTAGGGGGATGCTTCGGAAAGCGCCTGGGCCTTCGCGTAGTTCTGGAGCAGCTTGACGTGCAGCTTGCGCGAGACCGCCGGCACCGTCACCAGGTTGAGCGGGTCCTTGGTGAAGCTGCCGCGCGGCTTGCGCGGCCGGATCTCCCCCAGGGTCACGACGCCGGAGGAGTGATTGATGCGGGTGGTGGTGCGCAGCAGGACCGGTTCCTGGAGCTGCTCGGAGAGGTCAAAGGCGTAGCCCACGATTCGGCAGGCCTCTTCCACGGTAGAGGGCTCGAGCATCGGCAGCCCCGAGATCTTGGCGTAGTAGCGGTTGTCCTGCTCGTTCTGGCTCGAGAACATGGCGGGGTCGTCGGCCGTGAGGATCACCATGCCGCCCTTGACGCCGACGTAGGCGAGCGTCATGAGCGCGTCGGCCGCCACGTTGAGCCCCACGTGCTTCATCACAGCCATGCTGCGCACCCCGCAGGCCGCCGCCGCTGCGGCGACCTCCACGGCCACCTTTTCGTTGGTGCAGTATTCGAAGTACAGGTCGCTTTCCTTGGACATCTGGAAAAAGCTGAGCGACAGCTCCGAGGACGGCGTGCCGGGGTAGGTGCTGGCGAAGGCGACGCCCGCCTCGACGGCTCCGCGGGCAATCGACTCGTTGCCGAGAAGCAGCATCCGTTCTCCGGGTTTGTTGGTCAACAGCTTGTGCATATTTTATACCTCGGTTCGCCCCGTATGGGGGCTCATGGGTTCAATGGCGTTTTGCGTGTGTAGATGGTTTTGTAGAGATCCGGAAATGTCGCCAGACAGCCGACGCACCCTTTTTCGTCTTCGGGGTGAAACGGTTCTACATGGACCTCCAGGCCGACCTCCCGGTAGGTGTCCGCCATCTCCGTGAGCCGCGGCTCGTCGTAAGTGGACCTCCGTTGCCAGCCCTCGGCAGCCAGTTGCTCGGCGCGAGTCACGGCATGCTCACTTCCCCTTGAATTCCGGCCGGCGACGACCGGCCGAGGACAGCCCCTCGAGCGCATCCGCCGTGGAAAAAATGTCCTTCAGCCGGCCCAGCTCGATCTCCACCGCTTCCCGCAGCGGCAGCGCCGCCTGTTGGTCGACGATCTCATCGGCGATCCGCAGGGCGAGGGGGGCCTTGTATCCCAGGGTTTTGACGACTTTGCCGGCCAGTTCGGCATTTGCGCCGTCCGGGATCTTGCCCGAAAGAAGCGGCGCGACGCTACCCGGGCCGAACAGGGCTGCGAACGCCTTGAACTTTTCAGGGATCTCGCGGCGGCGGTACTTGTCCGGCTTGCCCGCGGCGGCCAATGAGTGGACGGCGCCATCCACCTCCGCGGGTTCGACCAGCTTCGTGACAATGCCGAGGGCCAGGGCGTCCGCGGCGCTGATGAAGGCGCCCGTGAACGCGAAGTACTTGGCGAGCGCCGGCCCCACGTGGCGCGCCATGCGCAGCATGCCCCCGAGCCCCGGATAGATGCCGATGCCGGTTTCCGGGAAGGCCATGGAGCCGGCCGGGGTGGCGACGATGGCCTGGCAGGCCAGCGCGAGCTCGCTGCCGCCGCCCAGGGACAGGCCGTCGAGCAGGGCGATGGTGAGCTTCTTGGACGACTCGATCCGCAGCAGCAGCTCGTGGCCCTTGCGGGTGAACGCGACGATGTCCGGGATGCGGCCGGCCTTGATCTTTTCCACGAAGTAGCGGATATCGGCGCCGGCCACGAAGGCTTTACCGGCGCCCTGGAACACGATGGCCTTGACGCGGACATCGGCCTCGGCTTCCCCGAACCGCCGGTCGAGCTGGGCCACGACGGTCTCGTTGAGGGCGTTCATGGCCTCGGGCCGGTTCAGGGTCAGATGCGCGATGCCGTTTTTGACCTCGAGATCAACGAAGTTGAACTCGAAGGGTTTGCCCAGCCGGTGCTGCGTTTCGAGGATGGCCGGCATTTTGAAATCCGGGTACTTGCGGCAGATGGTCTGGACCACGTCATACGCCTTACCGATGCCGATCTTGTTCATGATTTCGAAGGGCCCCAGGATCCAGCGCAAACCGATCTTGGCGCCACGGTCGGTGTCTTCGATGGAAGCCACCCCCTCGCCCACCAGGGCCGCTGCCACCCCCAGGCAGACGCCCTGGAAGCGGTCGATGAGGGCCGGGAGCTTGGACTCGTCCACCTGGCCCTCCAGGTTCCAGTTGGCCTTCTTCTCCATCTGGGCCTTGAGGATCGGGGCCGGGGCGTAGAAGGGCCCGAGTTCGTTGCCCAGCGTGGTGGCGGCGTGGACCGCAATCGGGATCCCCGTGACATTCATGAGTTCAAAGGGTCCCATGCCGATCTTGAAGGCCCGCTTGCCGGCCTCCTCGATGGTGGGGACATCGGCCAGGCCTTCCTCGAGCATGCGGGCGGCTTCGTTCAGGAAGGGCACGAAGAACCGGTTCACGGCAAACCCGGGGGCGTCCTTGACGAGGATCGAGGTCTTGCCGTGCAGCTTCGCGGCCAGCAGGGATTTCTCCACCGTCTCGGGACTGGTGCCGCCGTGCGGGATCACCTCGAGCAGACGGTTCTTGGCCGGGTGGTAGAAGTAGTGCAAGCCGACGAAGCGATCGGGCCGCGAGGTCTTTTCCGCAAACTCCCGCACAAAAAAGCTCGAGGTGTTTGTGGCCAGGATGGTCCGGGGCGAGCAGACCTGGTCGAGTTTCTTGAAGAGCTCCGCCTTGACCTGCTTGTCTTCGAAGACGGCCTCGATCACGATGTCGGCATCGGCCAAGGCCGTGAAGTCGGTGGTGCCCGTAACGCGCGAGAGGACCTGGTCCACCTGCTCCGGCTTGAAGATTTTGCGTTCGACTCCCTCCTGCAGCAGCCGCCGGATGGTGCCCATGCCGCGCTGCACGAACTCGTCCTTCAGGTCGACCATCACCACCGGGATGCCTTCCTGGGCAATTTTCTGGGCAATGCCGCTGCCCATGTTGCCGGCACCGACGACGCCGATTTTTTTGATCTGAGACATTCATCCCCTCCTCTTTTGTACACTCACCCCTCAAACCTCAGCACTCATAGCTCGTTGCTCATTGCTCGTTGCTCGCTACTTGTTCTTCCAAACCGGTTTGCGCTTCTCCTCGAAACTCGCAATACCCTCCAGGGTGTCGGCGGTTTTCATCAGGGTGTTGAGGAAAAGGTCGGACACTCCTTTGAGCGCCGCGGGGAAAGCCAGGCCCAGGTGCTGCTTCACCGCGCGCTTGTTCAGGCGGATGATGAGCGGGCTGCCGTACTGGATTTCCTTGACGAGGGTTTCCGTCGTTTCCGCGAGCCGGCCGTCGTCCACGCAGTAGGTGACGAACCCCATGTCTTTGGCATCCTCGGCCAGGTAACGCTTGCCGGTGGTGCAGATCTCGATGGCTTTGCCCGGCCCAACGAGGTGCGGCAGCCGGATGGCGGCGTAAGGCGGGAAGAACCCCAGCTTGATTTCCGGCTGGCCGAAGACCGCGCTCTTGCCGGCCACAATGATGTCGCAGGCGATGGCGGCTTCCATGCCGCCGCCGAGGCAGGCACCGTGAACGGCGGCGATGGTGGGCACCTCCTGGCCTTCGATCAGCTCCAGCATGCGGTTGAAGGTGGCGATCATGGCATCGACCTGGCCGGGTTTGTGGTCCCCGACTTCGACCCCCGCGCACCAACTGGGGCCTTCACCCGAAATCACTATGCACTTGAGTTCCCGATCGGCTTTGAGTCCTTCAAGTTCGCCGATCAACTCCTTCATCATCTCGATGTTGAGCACGTTGTGCTTGGGCCGGGCGAAGGTAACCCGGGCGACGCCTCCCGCAATGTCTATTTTGGTAAATTTTTGATCAGACATTGGACGTATCCTCCCGGTTTTTTAGTTTTTTATTTTTACCCACAGATGATTATTGGAATTCGGTTCCGAATCCCAATAATCATGCTTTCACGAACACGTAATTCAACTGGCCGCTGGGCAGCCGGTTCACGATCGTCTTCATGGGCATGCCGACAGAGATCTCGGCAGCGGGGACGTCCTTGCCGATGCGCCCGAAGATCTTGAACGTACCATAGTCGAGCAACGCGATGCTGTAGGGGACGTCATCCTGGAACCCGGCCGGCCCGTATTCCAGCTTGCTGAAGGATACGAGCTTGCCGCTGCCCGTGACCTCGAACCACTCCATGTGGCTTGCCAGGCACTGAAAACAGTCCGCTCGCGGCGGAAAAAAGACCCGGCCGCAGTCTTTGCAGCGGGTGCCGGCGATCGTGCCTTTTTCGAGGTAGTCGATGAAATCGTTGGTTTTGGTCAGGGACGTGAAACTGACCGTGCCGAATTTCTTGAAGCGCTCGTCGCTTTCCTTTTTTTCCGCCATGACGTGCCTCCTAGTTCCGCAAAAAGCAGCGTGCGGCTCGCGGCCGCACATGCTCTCAGCGCCCGAAGATGCTGACGTTGCCGTAGAGACCAACCCCGCCGATGTTGTGCACCAGGCCGATCTCCGGGCTTTTGACCTGGATGGGCCCGGCCTCCTCCCGCAGCTGAAGGACGACGGTGCGGATCTGGCTGCCGCCGGTGGCGCCGATGGGGTGGCCCTTGGACAGGAGCCCGCCGTCCACGTTCACCGGGATGTGACCTTCCTTGTAGGTCGCCTTGCTGCGGATCAGCTCCTTGCCCTCGCCCGGTTTGGCGAAGCCGAGATCTTCATAGGCCATCATCTCGGCAATGGTGAAGCAGTCGTGGACTTCGGCGACGTCGATGTCCTTAGGCCCCACCCCCGCCATTTTATAGGCCTGGCGGGAGGCTTCGCGGGCCACCGTGAGCCCGGTGAAAAGGTCCCGACCGGCCAGGTTGACGCTGGTGGTGGCGGCTCCCAGCCCCAGGATCCACACCGGTTTTTTGCAGTAAACCCTGGCCTTCTCTTCGCTGGCGACGATGACGCAGGAGCTTCCGTCGGCGTTGGCGCAGCAATCCCCCACCCGCAGCGGGCTGGCGACCGGGCCGGCCATGCGGTCCTCCGGGTGGCTGAGATTGGCGAGCGTGACCGGTTTGCGGTACACCGCCTTCTCGTTCAGCTGGCCGTAGGTAGCGGCCTTGACGCGGATGAGCGCCAGGTCTTCCAGGGTGGTTCCATGGGCGGCCATGTGGGCCCGGGCATACATGGCGTAGTAGGCCGGCATCATGGTCCCGAAGGGGCTCTCCCACTGGATGTCGGCGCCGCGGCCCATGCGCTCCTGCGACTCGGCGGAGGAGATTTCGGACATCTTCTGAAACCCGATGACCGCCACGACGTCGTGGAGTCCCGATTGGACCAGCGCATAGGCGATGCGCAGCCCCATGCTGCTCGACGAACAGAGGCTTTCGACGTAAAAGGTCGGCTGGGGGTTCAGGCCGAGATACTCGGCGAACACGCCCGCCGGCGAGCGCTGCTTGTCATATTCAGGCGCCGAACAGATGACGGAGGCCTGAACGTCCTTGGTGGTCAGCCGGGCATCGCGCATGGCTTCCTTGAACCCCTCGAACGCCAGCTCGCGGACCGAGCCGGGGTAGGCCCGAACAAACTCGCTTTGCCCGACGCCGATGATGGCTACACGTGACATGGCAGTCTCCGAATTGGGTGTTTAGATGTTTTGGTGTTCAGGTGTTTAGGTGTATTGGAGTGCATGGTGGTCAAACTTCCCACAAGAGCATTCGTCCAAACACCCAATCATCCAAATACCCAAACACCTCCATTTAAATATACTGGCCCCCGTCCACCTTGATCACCTCGCCGGTGATGTGCTTCGCCCGGTCGGAGGCCAGGAAGGAAACCAGGTACGCCAGGTCTTCCGGCTGCCCGACCCGCTTGAGCGCGCTCTCGCCCATGGCCAGGTCGATGATCTTGTCCCGGGCCTCGGACTCCTTGAGCATGGCCGTCTCGATCAGGCCGGGGGCCACGGCGTTGACGGTCACCCCGAAAGTGCCCAGTTCCTTGGCCAGTGCCTTGGTGAAGCCGATGATGCCGGCCTTGGAGGCGGAGTAGTTGGTCTGGCCGAATTTGCCGCGTAAGCCGTTGATGGACGTGATGTTGATGATCCGGCCGTACTTCTGGTCCTTGAGAAGAGGCGCCACGTGCCGGGTGAAATTGAAGTAGCCCTTCAGATTGACCTCCAGCACGCGGTCCCACTGCTCCTCGCTCATCTTCCAGCTGACCCCGTCCCAGTTCATACCGGCGTTGTTGACGAGAATGTGCAGACTGCCGAATTCCTTGGCGGCCGCCTGCACCACGCGTTCGGCATCCTTGAAGGATGCGATGTCGCACTGCAGCGCAAGGGCCTTGCGGCCCATGGACCGGATCTGCTGCTCATAGTCCCGGGCCTCGGCTTCATGTTTGCGATAGGTGAGACAGATGTTGGCGCCTTCCTTGGCCAGCTCCAGGGAGATGGCAGCGCCGATACCCTGGGAACCGCCGGTGACGAGCGCGTTCTTGTTCTGAAGCAGCATACATCCTCCGAATGGCTGAAATGGTGGGGTTGGTCGGATTTCTTTATCTATAAACTATTTATATAAAATCAATAAGTTAAAATGAAATCATCTCATAAAAGCTACCGCCTGCCGTTAAATCTCATTTATTTATTAAGTAGCTATATATTAGCTACTTCCTTGCTAAGTCAAGAAAAAAATGACCCGATCCACTGAAAACTGGAAAGGGAGCGCAAACATAAGAGAAACCCTTTGGGCATCAGCCCAAAGGGTTTCTCTCGTGGCAACTTCGCATGCAGGTGGTCCGATTGTGAATTTATTTGGTTTGGGGCTTGCCCAGCACATCCTCGAAGAATTTCTCGTCCACCAGTTTACCTTCCGCGACATTCTGGCGGTATTTGATGAAGTTGATCGTATCGGCGCCGGTGATCTTTTTCGTGTTGAAGGCGCCAAATCCCAGAAACGCCTCGCCCATCATGTTGGCGGCCAGCCAGTGACGATTCGGGTTCTTCGCCTGATCCCAGAAGTACTTCTTCTTGTTGCGGATGCCGTCGATGGACATCATCAGGCAGCCAGGGAAGAGGTTGGCAAAGGTCCAGGAGATCCGGTCCACCTCGGCATCGAGCAGGGCGAAATCGTATTCGTTGGCCTTGAGCTTGCTGTTGACAAACTCCCGTGCCTGCTTGAAGTCGTCGCCGGTCTTGTAGTCGCCGTACACGATGTCGCCGTCTTTGACATAGTCATTCGTGATGATCTGGGGATTGCGCACCCACTTGCCCTTGTCGTCTTTGAGAACGGGGAGGCACTTGGAGATGAGACCTTTGCGGTACATTTTGTACGCCGACCACATCTCGCAGCTGATGCAGTTCCACATGGCATCTTCGATCGTCAGGAACCAGGGCAGAAAGTCGGAGGCTCCGCCCACCGGGGCCGACCCGTGCCGCGGGCCTGCCTGGCCGTAAATCGCAAGGTCGGAAGAGACTGTGATGTCGCAGGCCGTTCCGATTTCCTGGCCGCCGGCCACGCGCATCCCGTTGACCCGGCAGATGACGGGCTTCTTGCACATGAGAATGGCGTCGACCATGTTGTTGAAGAGCTCCATGTAGCCGCCGTATTCCTCGGGCCGCATGCTGTAGTACTCGGAGTATTCCCTGGTGTTCCCGCCGGTGCAGAACGCAAAGGGACCGGTGCCGGTGAACACGGTGGCCACCACCGAGCGGTCCGTGGAGGCGTTCTCGAAGCCGGCGATGACACCCTTGACCATCTCGGTGGTATAGGAGTTGTACTGGGCCGGGTTGTTGAGCCTGATCCAGGCGTTAAAAAGCCCGGGGACCACGTTTCCCTTCAAATCCTTCAGGGGTTTTTTCTCATACACCACGCAGGGAGCTTCGGTGCCCCAATGTTCTTTGCTGTGGCGGTCGTGATCTTTGATTCCATGTTCCCTTGGCATCCATGACAGTGACATAGGTGACTCTCCCTTTCTCTTTGGTGGATTTAGAAATCAGGCGTCAGGACGATTCTTTTGTCCGGCGACCCCGCCTTGTGAACCTCTTCGAAAACCGACGCAATCCGGCTCATCGGCCGTGTCTCGACGAAGGGGCTGATGTCTATTTTTTTCGAAAGCACCATGTCCAGCACCACCGGATAGTATTCCGGCAGGCATCCCCAGGATCCGATGATCTCCGCGTCGAACGCCATGAGGCGGGAGATGCTGTATTCGTTCTTCGCCATGCCGAACCCGATGATGATCAACTTGCCCGTGAAGGAAAGCAGTTCGAGGGCGATTTCCTGCCCGCCCTTGGTCCCGCTCACCTCGAAGATCTTCCAGCCGAAACTGGACTCCAGGCCGTTCTTCTTGCACAGTTCACGGAATTCATTGCGCAGGTCCTTGAGCGGTTTGTCCTTGGAGCTGATCACAAAATCGGCTCCATACTTCAACGAGCGCTGGAGCTTCTCCGGGTTCCTGGCAATCCCGACGACGGTCTTGGCCCCCAGGGCCTTGGCCGTCTGCGCCATATAAACGCCCACGCCTCCCGTCACGCCGACGATGATCACATTGTCTCCGGGCTGAAGATCGGCCCGCTTAGCAGCCTGATAGGGGGTTGTCCCGGCATCGGCCACCACGGCCAGATGCTCCAGCGGGACACTGCCGCGATTCCTCACTTCGCAGAGATCAACGGAGGGGACAGGGATGTGGCTTGAAAAACCTCCGTAGAGCCCCAGGCTGTTTCCCGGCATTTTCTGGGCCAGGCAGCGATTGCCTCGGCCCGTCTTGCAAAGCTGGCACTGCCGGCACGGCATGACCGCCGGAACGACGACCTCTTTGCCGATCCATTTTTCATCGCCCGCGACGACCGTGCCGCTGATCTCGTGCCCCAGCGTCAGCGGCGGCTTGCTGACGGTGGGGACGCCATCATAGAAATAACCCAGATCGGTATGACAGACACCACATCCGGCCACCTGCACAAGAACTTCGCCGGGGCGCAGCGCCGGCACGGGGATCGAGGCCTTTTCCAGCTTTCCCGGTTTTATTTGCCCGGTTTCCTTATCTTTGGCTGTCGGCTGGACCATTTGCCAGGTTTGAATTTTTTCCGGTACAGTTGCCATTGACTTCACCTCCTTTTATAGGTTTAGAATTCCAGGAAATCTGAACGTTGTGCAAGGTATTGATGGTATTAAGAAGTTCGGCCGGCGGCTTTGGTGCCGCCACCCGTGGTCATGGGGATACGTTATAGCTATATAGTAGCTACCGATTGGCGGAGTCAAGAAAAAAATGCCATCATGACCTTAAAGCCTTCCTTTCCGATCACGAGGAAGCGGTAGTGTTGACCCTCTATCTGATACAATTCTCAATGGCGACTCAGTCGGCATTGAGGATCGGCATTGAGGATTGCCTTGACACTATTTACATGCGATTGTTATGACCATCGCATACAAACGTCTGCAGGCAAGAATCCTCTAAAAGATTAAGGAGGGCAAGCCCGGTGAAATATCCCAAGGAGGTCGTACTCAAGAACTGCACCGAGGTAACCATCCGCCCGCTTGAAATAAAGGATGAGCAGGCGCTGCGCGAATTCTACAGTCAGGCATCGGAGGAAGACCGCTGGTTCATGCGGTTTGATGTCATGGACCCCGCGGTGATCCGCGGCTGGGTCGAAGGCAAGGACGGCGTCTTTTCAATCATTGCCGAGTGCGGCGGCCACATCACCGCGCATGCCCGCCTGCACACTCACACGTTCGGGTGCTACCAGCACCAGGGGCGGCTGCGGATCATCGTGCTGCCGGAGTTTCGCCAGAAGCGCCTGGGCAGCTGGATGCTGCTGGATCTGATCCACCTCGCCATGGACAAGGGGTTGCGCGATCTGAGGGCCGACTTTGTCGTCGGCATTGAGGATGCGGCGATCGAGGCGGCCTGCAAGCTCGACTTCTTCAAAAAGGCGGTGCTCGAGGATTTCATCATCGACCCCCAGGGCCAGCTGCACGACCTGTTGATCATGACCAAGCATCTCCACAAGGACTGGGGTGATTTCTGAGCGGCCGGCCATGAGACGTTACGCGCAGAACGAGATTTTTATAGCCACGTCCCTGGGGGAGCTTCGGATCCGTTCCTTCTGTACGCCCGAGGATATCCGCACGCTCAGCTTCGACCGGCAGTTCGGCACGCATGCCCAGTACCGGTCGCTTTACACCAAGCGCGAAAGTCTTGAACACAAGGCCGAGCAGCCCGACACCAGCGTGGTGCTGGCCATCGCCGACTCGACGCACATCGTGGGGTTCGGGGTGCTGGCGTATCCGGACCCGGAGGAGCGCTGGGCCGGGCTGCAGCCCCATGCCATGATGGAGGTGAATGCGGTCGAGGTGAGCCGGCAGTGGCGTACAAAGAAGATCGCGAAGGGCATCGTCCAGATGATGATGGTCCACCCGCTGATCGAGGAAAAAATCGCCTACTTCGTCGGCTACTCGTGGACGTGGGACCTTGACGGCAACCGGATGTCGGCCCAGCAGTACCGCCAGATGATGATGCGCCTGTTCGAACCGTTCGGGTTCCAGGAGTACAACACCAATGAGCCGAACATCTGCCTGAAGCCGGAAAACATCTTCATGGCGCGCACCGGGTCCGATGTTTCGCAGGAAACCCGGCAGGCGTTCAAGTGGCTGCGCTACGGGCAGTCGCCCTGACCCTCTTTTGAAGCCGATGGACTCAATCCCGGCCTGCTACCTTCAACCGACGGCCATCATCGATTCCGACCACCCCCGCGTCATGCAGAAAGCCCGGGAGGTTGCGGGCCGCATGCCGGGCGACCCGGTCGAAACCGCCGTGAGGCTCTATTATGCGGTGCGGGACGGGATCTGGTACGACCCCTACCTGCCGTTCTACCGGCCCGAGCATTATCGGGCCAGTCGCGTGCTGGAAAAAGGCCGCGCCTTCTGCATCGGGAAAGCCGGCCTGCTGTGCGCCTTGGCGAGGGCCGGCAACATCCCGGCGCGCCTGGCGTTCGCGGATGTGCGCAACCACCTGGCCACCCGCCAGTTGATCGAGTTCATGGGAACCGACCTCTTCGTGTTTCACGGGGTCACCGAGCTCTACCTGGACGGCCGATGGGTCAAGGCCACGCCCGCTTTCAACATCGAGTTGTGCCGCCGGCACGGAGTCGAGCCGCTTGAATTCAACGGGCGGGAAGACTCCCTGTTCCAGCCGTTCAACGCCACGGGCCGGCGCTTCATGGAGTACGTGAACGAGCGCGGGAGCTTTCACGACATCCCCGTGGAAGAAATCGTGGAGGCGTGGCAAGCGTTCTACGGCGCCGAGCGGGTCAGGCGGTGGGCCGAGCTTTACGACGCCTCGGGCGGCCGGCCGGTGCGCGATTTCGGAACCGAAGATGTGGTTGGAGATACAACATGATTACGGCAGGAATCGATTGCGGGGCTAAAACCACCAAGACCGTCATCCTGAAGGACGGCACGATCATCGGGAAAGGTATGGTGCTGACCGGCTTCGACCCGGTCAACGCCGTTGAAGACTCGCTCGACAATGCCGTGAAGCAGGCGGGCATCGCCCGCAAGGACATTCAACGGATTGGCGGAACCGGTTCGGGGAAAGCCGCCGTCAGAATCGCGAACGCCTCCGTGAACGACATCAAGGCCATGGCCAGGGGCGCTTTCTATTTCTTTCCGAAAGCGCGAACGGTGGCCGATGTCGGCGCCGAGGAAAGTCGGGCGGCCAGGCTGGACGTGAAGGGCCACCCGGTGGACTTCGCCACCAACGAAAAATGCGCGGCCGGCGCGGGCGTCTTCATCGAGGCCATGGCGCGGGCGCTCGAGGTCAGCATCGAGGAGATGGGGCCGCTCTGCCTGCAGTCCGACAGGCAGCTGCCTTTGAACGCTCAGTGTGCGATCTTCGCCGAATCCGAGGTGGTCGGCCTGATTCACTCCAAGACGGCCACGCCGGACATCAGCAGGGCGATTCACGATTCGATCGCCGGCCGGATCGTTTCTATGATCCGACGCATAGGCGTCAATGAGGATGTGGCTCTGCTCGGAGGGCTGGCCCGCAACCCGGGTTTCGTGGCTTCCATTACCAGGCAGTTGAATGTGGACCGGCTCTACACGCCTCCGGATCCCGAGTTTGGGGCCGCCGTGGGCGCGGCGGTTTCCGCGGCCGAAACTTCCAAGTGAAACCGCCCACCCCTCCCCGGCAGGCCGGGCGAGGCGAGCGCCCGTCTTCCGATGTCATCGTGGAATGAAACAGCCATGGCTGAGGAAAAGAAAACTGAATTCTGGCGTTGGACGGAGTCCAACTGGAAAAACCCCGACCTGGATTGGCGCACGGCCAGGTTTATCACGATCGGCATCGACGTGGGCTCTGTCAGCTCACAGGCCGTTCTCGTGGCTGACGGGCAGATCCTGAGCTACAGCAACATCCGCACCGGCTCCGACAGCCCGAACAGCGCACGCAATGCACTCACGTTCGCCCTGGAAGCGGTCGACATGCCGGAGGACCGCACAAATTACTGCATCGGCACGGGCTACGGCCGCGTCAACGTGCCCTTTGCCAACCGCACCATCACCGAGATCGCCTGCCACGCCCGCGGGGCGAACTTCATCTACGGTCCCGAGGTGCGCACCGTGCTCGACGTCGGCGGACAGGACATCAAGTGCATCCGGTGCGACGAAAAGGGCCAGGTGACCAATTTCCTGATGAACGACAAGTGCGCCGCCGGCACCGGCCGCGGTATGGAAGTTTTTTGCGACCTGCTCGGCGTGCCCATCACCGAAGCCGGCGACCGTTCCTTCGAGTTTAATGGGGAGGAGCCGGCCGCAGTCTCCAGCACGTGCGTCGTCTTTGCCAAGTCCGAGGCCGCCGGCCTGCTGCGCAAGGGTTGGACCCGGGAGGAAGTTCTCGCGGCATACTGCGGCGCCATGGCGGACCGCATCTTTTCTCTGGTGAAACGCGTCGGGGTGGAGCCCGGATTTGCAGTGACCGGCGGCATGGCGAAAAACCGAGGGGTCGTGGACCGCCTGATGAAAAAAATCGGCATCGAGCGCATGCAGACCGCGTGGGACACCCAGATCGCGGGCGCCGCCGGCGCGGCGCTGTTCGCCTATGCCCTGTGCCTCAAAGGCGATGGGAAATAACTGTTGCGGAATCACCTGCAGCAGCGCAGTGCGATGCTCAGGGGTTGGGGATTGGGCCGGAAGATTTATTTTAAAATGAGCGGACGCCGGCCCTATCCGGCGTCCGCTCATTTTAAAATCTTGCGCAGGTTGATGAAATTGCTGCGGTCGAAGCCGAGGGTCTTGAAGAAGGACAGCATGTCCGTCGAGTCCCAGCGGACCGAGGTGTACACGTTTTCGATGCCCTGGGAGCGGTAATAGGCGAAGACCGCCTCCGCCAGCCCGGCGCCGATGCCCTGGCCCATATGATCCGGGCTCACCCCCAGCGTTGAGATCCAGGCGCTCTTGGCCATGCCGAACCCTGCGGTCAGGATGGTGCTGAGCATGAACCCGATCACTCGCCCGTCCATTTCGGCGACGAAGCAGGCTCCGTCCTCCCGGCGGGCATGGTCTTCCACGACCCGCTGGAAATCGGCGCTGACCGGTTTGCGGGTGATCGCCGCATAGATCCTGGTGATTTCCCCGGCATCCTCGGTTTTCAGTCTGCGATAATGCATGTCTTTCACAGCGGCAACCTCCCCGTTCAATCGATCCGGATGATTTTAACTTTGTGCCCGACCCAGTCCGGAGGAAGATAAACCCTGCCGCTGTTGCCGCTGGCCTTGACCCGTTTCTCGATCATCTCTTCCCCGAAGATCTCAAACTTGACCCGGCTGCCGTTTACCGTCTGCGGAGGGCTCGTGTTTGCGTCTTCCGGATGATCATCGCCGGCGTCGCTCGGGAGGTTCCTGCCGAGTTTTTTTCCTTCTGCCACTTTGGAAAGTCTCCTCACGTTCTGGCGAGCTTGGTGGAGATTGCGGTGTGGGGCTTAAGGCATCCTGTCAAAACCTCCCGCAGCCTGCGGGCATAGCTTTCTTTCTTATGAATGGAAAGCTACATTAAAGCTACAATGTAATAGAGTCAAGAAAAAAGGCGGGCTTGCGATCTCTTGCACATTTGGCACAACCTGCTTGAGCAATTGACTTTTCCGGGATCTTCCCTGTTTTTTCTGAAAATGCTTCAATCGCATCCTTCGGGCTTCGGCCAATGCTCGGTCACTGCCGCCTCGATGTTGGGCGGCCGGCAGGACAGCCACGGCTGCTGGGTGAGGTTCATCGCGCGCAGCTTGATGGCGCAGGGATCGTCGATCACCTCTACCATCAGCCGTCCTTTTTCCAGCCGCCACCTATAGACGCCGATGTCTTCGATGCAGGTCGGGTCGTTGGCCAGCACCATGCGATCACCTGTGATGATGGCGGTGGCGATGCTCTTCCAGCCGGATTCCGGGTGGAAGATTCGAAAAATCCCCCGGTCGACGTTCAGCTTCCAGGACCCGCCCTCCGGGGCATAGTCAGGACACCGCAGGCAATGAACCCTTTCGGTCTTGGAGACGACGACCTTGACGTAGGTTCCATCGAGGTCCGTGCGCTTTAACTCCGGCAGGGGGATCCGGTATGGGAACGGCATCCGCTGGAGCAGCTCGGCCCACATGGCGGTGCTGGAGATCTTTCCGGGCTCGCTCGGAATGGGTTGAGACAAGACACAAACGGCAGAAAACACCGTCAAAAAGGCGGCCACCATTCCTGCCGCCCATGCATTCAGCCGGTGCCTGGACAATTCATTCATGGTATACCCTCTCGCTCCAAGTAAAACGGCGATAGGCTCCCGGGTAGGGAGGCGCTTGAACCGGTCGGAGACCGAGGTGACGACGCCATGGCCGAAGCCAACAGCCGAGCGGCCGCCATGAGCATCGCACCGGTGGCCGGGATCGCCGCCGCCGTGCGGCGCTTTGCCGTGCATGCCCGCAGGGACCGGAAGAGGGGAGCGACATTCCCGGCCTGGGCTGGCTGGCGGATTTCTATGCCACGCGCAACGTGCCCTACATCGGAGCGGCCGGGCGGTTGGCGGTCATTTTCTCTGCGGCTTTGGATTTCCTCCTTGTGCAAAAAGGGAGGAAAAAGATAACGGGGCCGGGCTATCTGCGGCTGGCGCTGCTGTCGGGGATCGTCTTCTCCGGGGCTCTGATCGTCATCAAAAATTTTCCATACGTGCATTCCGTCTGCGGCTCCATGAGACCCAGCGGCACCTGGTTCGAGCGGCTGCCGCTGCCTTTCAGCGCCTGAAAGGCCGTGGCGGCAAGCTGGGCCATGACCCTTCCGCCCAAGGCGCCGCCAATGGATTTTCCACCGCCCCCGAAAATCGCGCCGGCCAGCCCGAGCGAGGTTCTGGTTCCCCCCCACCGCGCGCCCGGCATCGTTCAAGACATTGCCGAGGATGCCGCCAAGCCCTCCTTCACCTAAATGTGTCGTCACCCTTTCCCGAGCGCGTTTTCAATGGGAGGGGGATTCACGTTTCTGAAAGAATCGCTTCAGGACAAGGGGATACGGATCTTCTGACCCGGGAAGATGAGATTGGCGTCCTTGATGACCTCCCGGTTGGCTTCGAAAATCTTGGGGTAGTCGTTCGCTTTGCCGTAAAATTGCTTGGCGATGGCCGACAGGGTGTCCCCTTTTTTGATAATGTAGTACTCGACCTTGGCCTGAACGGGAGGGGCCTGCAGCTTGTCGATGTTGACTTCCGAGACGCCTTGAACATTGCCGGCCATGAGCACCGCCTTCTCCATGGCCTCAGCGCTGGTCGCCTGCCCCGCGATGGATACCACCCCGTTTTTGAACTCAACCTGCAAACCTTCGATTCCCGGGTTAGACTCTTCGATGTGCTTCTTGATTTTTTCAGCCGCCTCTTCATCACGGTTGAACAGCTTGCGCCCGATCTCCTTCACGAAATCAAACAGTCCCATGGTATCCTCCTTTTAACGTTTAACGGTCATTGACGGTTGGGTTTCGGATTCCAAGGTGAAACAGAGTGCCGGATGGTACCTGCGCGGATGGGGGTTGGAATCTCAGGATATTTTAAAACTAATATGAACGACCCCCACAATGTCAAGTGCACCCGAACATCGAGGATCAGGCCATGACCGAAGCGTTAACGGCGCGTGGAAAAAAAACAGCCCCCGGGGGCCAGGATCCCCCGGGGGCTGTTTTTATCGGCTTTCAGTTTTGGCTGACGGCTTGAAGTGTCGTTTTGGAGAGTTTGCACAGATAGGTGCTGCCGACCCCGAGCCATTTGGCAGCCTCGGTCTTGGTCTTGAAACGACCGATCACATACTCCAGATAGCGAGCCTTCATGAGGTCCTGCATGTCCTGCCACTGGATATGGTTGTCGTACAGCCATGAGCAGCACGCCTCGATCGGATCCGTGTCGTCGTCATCCGCCGGCGGCGGAAGCTGTTTCTGTTGCGGTTCAAGCTCGATCGCGGCCTGACTGCGCCAGCCCGACTCCACCGCATCACACAGTTTGAGCGTCTTCACCATCAACGGCATGATGCGGGAATACACTTCCACATTCTGATTCTGGATGATCACCACGCCCTCGCGTTTGACCGCATTCGACATGTTGACGCCCATCTGCTGAGTGGCATGCACGTCCCCGTTCTGAAACGCGGACTCCAGTATCTCCAGAAGCAACATTTTTATCTCGGAAATCGTCTGCATCGTTTCCTCCTCACCCCCCGAAGCCTATCCTCGCGCCCAGTGAGCCTTAACAGGCTCAAAGGGGCAATAGAGACTTGAGCGGGACGGATTCTTTCCCATCCCGCCATCGCTGGTCATTTCATCTTACGGGACAAAGATTCCGCCCGGGTCGACAATGACCCCGTTGGCCACCCCGTCGGCATCGCCTATCCCCCCGTCAGTCAGGCTCAGAGTGGCGGACCTGCGATCCGTGGCGAATTTGACATAGGGCGAAAAGTCGTACCATTTGCGGGATGCCGTATCATACTCGTACCACCTGCTTTCTCGCGGCACGGCCTGGGAGAAATAAATTTTCACAGTTGCCTGATCGCCGGGCTTGGCCACGGCGACTCTGCAATTGATCAGCCCGAATGGAAATCTCCCGGGGGTTTCGCTGGAATACGAACCCGACTGGGGCGCGCCTTCGGATTCCACCGCCTCGATGGCCAGCGCCGTCGGGCAGTCTTTAATGCTGACCCCGAATTGGGCGCTGGTACCCACCATCTTGACCGACTTGATAGTTCTCTGCCGGATATCCCTTACACCATCCCTATCCAGGTCCGTTCTCCATGACACTTCCTGGGCATCGGGGATGCCGTTGGCGTTCCGGTCGGTACCGGATGTTACGGTGGAGAAATACTCGTAATCAGACCAAGCCGAGGCCGCCCCTTTGGAGTCGACGACCTGCGCCCGCCAGAAATAGGCCGTCCCCTCATCCAGCACTAGCTTGGGTACCGGGAGACTGGTCAGCGCTGTACTGCTCAAGATATCAAACACGCAGACATTGTCCTCATCGCCGAAAACCTGCCAGCGTGTTTTAGCATGGGTGGTGCCGGCAACCGGGCTGCGGAAGGGGCCGGTTTTCAGCACGGCCATTGAGTTGACCTTCGCATCGTCTATCGGAGATGCCAGCGTGGGCGCATTCGGCGCCTGGTTGGTTTGATTTGCGGCTGCTGCGGCATCAGTGTTGTCGCCGATACCGTTCCTGTTCGCATCCGCCCACTCTTTCGGATTATTGGGGAAGGCATCCCGGCTGTCGGGCACGCCGTCTCCGTCCGAATCCGCGACACCCGGTGATCGAGTTCTGCGAAATGGTGACGGTCTTGGCAGCCGACCAGGCCGATTCCGCCTTCAGGCTGTCACGCGCCTGGGCTTTCACGGCATACTGCCCGGCCGCAGCCCAGCTGCGCGACTGGCCGGCCGCCCCCCAGTTGGAGAACACACCCCCGCCCCAGTCATAGCGGTACTCCAGGCTGTCGCCGTTGGGGTCGCTGGCCGACGTGCTGAACGTGATCGCCGTGTTCACCAGCGCGCTGGATGCACCGGACGGAATCGCCGGCGTCGTGGGTGCCGCGTTCTGAGTGTTTTGGGTTATGGAGACAGTTTTGGCGCTTGACCAGGCCGATTCCGCCTTCAGGCTGTCGCGCGCCTGGGCTTTCACGGCGTACTGCCCGGCCGCGGCCCAGCTATAGGACTGGCTGGCCGCTCCCCAGTTGGAAAGCATACCACTGCCCCAGTCATAACGGTATTCCACGCTGTCGCGGTTAGGGTCGGTGGCCGACGTGCTGAACGTGACTGCCGTGTTCACCGGCGCGCTTGCCGTCCCGGATGGTGTCGCCGGCGTCGTGGGCGCCGCGTTCTGGGTGTTCTGGGTTATGGTGACCGTTTTGGCTGCCGACCAGGCCGATTCCGCATACTTGCTGTCCCGCGCCTGGACTTTCACAGCATACTGCCCGGCCGCGGCCCAGCTGTGCGACTGGCTGGCCGCACCCCAGCCGGAGACCACCCCCCCGCTCCAGTCATACCGGTATTCCAGGCTGTCGCCGTTGGGGTCGGTGGCCGACGTGCTGAACGCGACTGCCGTGTTCACCGGCGCGCTGGTCGCCCCGGATGGTGTCGCAGGCGTCGTGGGCGCCCCGTTCGCGCCCGGGACGCCATAGCTCACAGAGTTGGAATACCCGCTCTCGTTGCCGGAAGCATCGTAGGCGGTGGCTGCGAGATAGTAGGTTTGCCCGTCCGTCAGCCCCGTCACCGTGTAGGTGGTGACGTTGTGAACATCGATGTGAACCGAGTAGCTGTTGCTGGCCGTGCCGTAATGAATTTTGTAGCCCGCCAGATCACTCTCCGTGTTTGGGTCCCATGCGAGGGTGACCTGAGCGGCGGTGGCGTTTGATGCGATGATTCCGATAAAAATGGATATGGTGGTCACCAGTATTGAGACCCACATCCGACGGATCGGCTTGGAAGCTTTCATGATTTTCCTCCTTAGATAATACAGGCTTAAAAACCAGGCGAATGTCATGCCCGTTGGGGCTCGTAGCCGGCTTTTTCGGCTGGCGGAAAGCAGCCGAAAAAGCCGTCAGGCCGCTTGGACTCCGGTACGAGGAGTTGGGTCCGTTTCACCATAGAGGACGACAAGGGCAGACCAGGCGAGAATCAGGATATGGTACTGCGGGATGTTTAGATTTTGTGGCTTGTTTTGGAAGACATGGAAATGCTGCGGGACGACGACGGGATGCTTGACGGACATGGCTTCTACCTCCGGAATCGAAATGGTGGAGGAAAGACCCCCGATCGATTCCGAAGGTTTTCCTCATCGACGCCTACGAGGTTAGCTGAAGGGCTAGGGCCGATAAGGTTACCCTTCGCCAAAAGGCGATTCGCCCCAAAAACTTGGGTCCCCCGCTCCCGATAATTCTCGGGATTAGGCATAATTGTTATGAGCCTACCTTACATGGCTGTTTTTGTCAAGCCAAAACAGCCAAAAAGACCATCCCGATGGGATTTTCCCGAACGCACGAATGAACAGGGGCTATGGCTGCTGCCATAACCCCTTGATTCGCTTGGTAGGCACGAAGAGATTTGAACTCTTGACCCCTACCGTGTCAGGGTAGTGCTCTCCCCCTGAGCTACGTGCCTTTATCAGGCTTTTTTAGTTACCATCGGCCCTGAGAGGTGTCAAGGAAAAATCGAGGCTGGCCGCGGGTTCATTCGGCATCCTTTTTCGTCTGGACCCCGTAGCCGGTCTGCAGAATGTTGAGCCCGAGGTAGGTGTAATGCAGGCCCGAGAGGACGGTCATCCCGGCGGTCACCCAGCCGAGAGCCAAGAGCAAGGTTTTCGCCTCGGAAAAATCGAGATTCAACAAACTGACCCCGACCATGAGAATCTGGAACACGGTGGTCCATTTGCTGATCAACGAGGGACGTATGTCGAAATGAATATCGGCAAAGGTCAAAACGGCAATGCCGGTGACGATCAGCACGTCCCGGCTGATCACTAGGACGGCCAGCCACCCGGGGATGTCCCTGAGAATCCCCAGGGTGATGTAGGCGGCGGTCAGCAGCAGTTTGTCGGCGATGGGGTCGAGGACGGCCCCGAGGTCGCTGCGCTGGTTGAGCCAACGCGCGATCAGTCCGTCCAAGCCGTCGCTCACGCCGGCAAAGACAAAAACGAGCAGCGCATACCCGTGCTGGTTGCGGATCAGGAAAATGACGAAGAGGGGGGTAACCAGGATCCGCAGAACCGTCAGGATGTTCGGGATATTGATGGTGAGCTTCGGCAGCCGCTGCCGCCGCGGGCTTTCAATGGTGCTCATCGGCATTCACGATGGCGACGGATGCCCTCCGGTCCGCGGGTGGAGAACTCATCGGTCGTCATTTGGGGGATATCACCACTCGCAGCCCCCCTTCCCCGGCTTCGGCCACGGCCAGGGTGAAGGTGTCGAAAGGCTGCTGGGTCAGGGCGGTACCCAGGTCCTTGGCGGTCCCCTTGTAGCCCACCAGCAGGGTGGTTTCGTTTGGGTTCATATCCCGGACCTGGATGCCTTCGACACCCGCGATGCCGCCCAGCGCCTTGCGAAACTTGACGAAGTTGGCGAGGTTGCCGCTGCCCTCCACGGTGAGGGCCAGCTGGCTGGCTGGCACGTTTGTTTTCCCGCCGGCCAGCCCCGCCCCGGCCAGACGATCGGCGATCAGCTTGGCGTTCACCGTGGCCTGCACCACGACGCGATGCTGCTTGGCGATGACGGTTTCCGATAGAACCCTGAAATCCTGAATGTATGCGTCAGGCCGGTCGAGCAGGTGTTCGTTCAGCTTCTTGAAGTTTTCCACGAACCCTTCGGGGGAAAGGATTTCCATGGCGGTGAGGACGACGGCCTGAATCAGTCCCCCGGCAATGGCGGCATCCCGGGCCGCGGTGACGTTGCTGCCCTGAACCGGTGCCGAACCGAAAACGACCAGGGCTCGGCTGTCTTCCCCTTTTTGCGCCTCGGCGGTGCCGCCGATGGCCCAGGCAAGAAAAGCAAGAAGCAGGGTGCAGACCTTCAGGGTATCGTCCAACATGCTTTTCATGGCGCCCTCGTGGGATGGCCTGAAATTGAGGCTTCGAATGGCTCGATAGATAGAACAGTTTTCCGATTCGATCAAGGCACAACCAATAATACACCGACGGAGTGAATCCATCGCTTCGCAACCTGCGGATCAAAAAAACCGTGGTGCATCAAACCTGGCGATGCAGCGCGTAGTCGGCGATATCGATCAGGGTCCCCAAGGTCTCGGTTTGGGGAAACAGCGCGAGCGCGGCTTTGGCCTTGAAAATGTAGGCTTCAGCGGCCTGCTCCGCATAGCGGGTTGCGCCGCTCGCCTGGAGCCGTCCGACCAGCTTCAAGAAATCCCCGGTTGAAAAGTTTGGGTCCTGAACAACCCTCTCCATCCATTCCCGGTCCTCGACACCCGCCTGCTTCAGGCCTTGAATCAACGGCAGCGTCATCTTGCCCTCGCGCAGGTCGGATCCGACGTCCTTCCCAAGCTGGGAGGTTCCCAGAGTGTAATCGAACAGATCGTCGGCAATCTGAAAGGCCATGCCCAAATTGAGACCGTATGCCGCCAGGGCGGACTCCTTCTCTGCGGAGGCATCGGCCAGAACGGCGCTGACCCGGCAGGCCGTCTCGAACAGGACGGCCGTCTTGCGGCGGATCACCTCCAGGTATTCCGCTTCGGACAGACGGATGTCGCCCTTGCGCATCAACTGGTGAACCTCGCCCTGGGACATCTGTTCGGTCAGCTCCGCCAGGATTTGGACGATCCGCGCGCGGCCCGTGGCAGCTGAAACGGAAAGAGCCCGGGCGAGCAGAAAATCCCCCACCAGCACGGCAATGGAGTTGCCCCACTTGAGGTGCGCGGCCGGCTTGTTCCGCCGCAGGGAGGCCCCGTCCACCAGGTCGTCATGCAGCAGGGTGGCGGCGTGCAGGTATTCCAGGGCGGTCGAGAAGGTTTTGTCGTAGTCTCCGCGGTATCCGCACAGGCGCGCCGACAGCACCATGAGCAGCGGCCGCAGTCGCTTTCCGCCGCTGAAAAGGATGTGTCCGGCCACATCCCGGACCAGATCGAGATGGGGATTGAGGTTTTTCGCCAACGCTGTTTCGATGGCGTCCAGATCGGGCTGCACCGCTTTCAGGATTCGTACTTTGAGATCGCTCACGCAACTTCCCCCATCAGGTCGTACTCCAGGGCGTCGTTGATCCGAGCCAGAGCAAACCGCCCGATGGGCAGCGGGAGCCCCGAACTCGCGGTGTTCACATACGTGACCCCGTCCACCTCCGGGGCCTGGAAGGCGGTCCGGCCGGCAAACAGGTGGCTGCCCAGGTCTTCCTCGATCAGCACCTGAAACGTCCGGCCGATGTGTTTCTGGTTCTTTTCGGCAGAGATGTCCATCTGGACCGACATGAGCTGGTCGTATCGGTCCTGCGCCACATCCCGCGGGACATGGCCGCGCAGCCGGTGGGATGGGACATCCTCGGCGTCAGAATAGACAAACGCACCAAAATGGTCAAACCGAATCTCCTCGGCCAGGTTCATAAGGTCATGGAAGTCCTTGTCGGTTTCGCCGGGGAACCCCACGATGGCCGTCGTTCGCAGGGATGCGTCCGGGACGATTTCCCGGATACGGTGGAAGAGCCGCCTGAGCGTGTCGCAGGTGTAGCGCCGCCCCATGCGCTTCAACATCCGGCTGCTGGCATGCTGGATCGGCAGGTCAAAGTAGGGGCAGACGTTCGGGTGGGCGGCCACGGCACGGATGAAGGATTCATCGATGCTCTCGGGGTGCCCGTAAAGCACGCGAATCCAGGGCGCCTCATTTTTCCGGCCCTTTCCCACGTAAAGGTTGCCGAGGCACTGCACCAGACCCCCGAGGGATGCCGGCGGCGTGAGGTCCAGGCCGTAAGAGGTGGTGTCCTGGGCCACCAGTACCAACTCCTTCACGCCGGCGACAACCAGTTCCCGGGCTTCGGCCGCCACATCCTCCGGCGGCCGGCTCTTGTGGGTGCCACGCAGCTTGGGGATGATGCAGTAGGTGCAGTGCTTGCTGCAGCCTTCGGCGATCTTGAGATAAGCCATGTGGGCGGCGGAAAGCAGGCGGGGGCTGATTGGGCTGTCCAGGCAGGCGAGTTCCGGGTCCGGCAGGACGGTTTCGTTCGTAACGGGAGAATCTCCCGCCGCCTTCACCACTTGATCGAAGGCCCCGGTGCCGAGAAAAATATCCACCTCGGGAAGGGCCTGTATTATTTTTTCCCGGTAGCGCTCCGGAAGACACCCGGTGACCACCAGCCTGCGACAGGAACCGCTTTTTTTGAATTCCGCCAGTTCCACGATGGTTTCGACCGATTCTTCCGCCGCGGACTCGATAAAACTGCACGTGTTCACCACGATGGTGTGGGCTTCCTCGGGGTTGTCGGTGATGCTCCAGCCGGCTTGCTGGAGGCGGCCGAGCATGATTTCGCTGTCCACCTGGTTCTTGGCGCAGCCCAAGCTGACCAGGTGAAGCTTCAGATGGTTGGATGTTATCTTGTTAAGACGTTTCACCGACCGCATAACAAAAGACCCCCCGGCGCCGTCCTCACGCACATACGCTTCGACAAGCCGGGGAAAAATGGGATGGTTGGCATTTCCTTGATTATTGTTGGAACATAAGAAGGAGGGGGCGGGCTGTCAACGCGGAAAACCGCTGTGGGCGCGGACAAAAGCGATGCGGTCATGCGCGGCGGTGGCTCAAGCAGGATCCCCCGTGAGGCGTACTCTTGCAGACTGCCGTCGGACAGCTCCACGATGACCAAGGCGCCAACACCTTCGAGGCGGTCTATCAGTGCCAGGCCTTTCTCCGCACCCATTACGAGGACGGCGGTGCCCAGCCCGTCGGCCAGGGCGCAGTTGTCCGCCAGGATGGACACGCTTACCACGCCGTTTGCGACCGGATAACCCTTCTTGGGGTCTATGTGGTGGGAATAGCGGACGCCGTCCTGAATGAAGAACTGGCGGTAATCGCCGCTGGTGGCGAAGGCCCGATCCTTCAAGGCGACGACTTTGTATATGTCATCAACCCGGGCGTCGGACTTGGGCCGGTTGATGCCGATTCGCCAGGAGCGGCCGTCGGAACGAACGCCCGCGGCATAAATTTCTCCGCCTATTTCAACCAGGAAATTCGTAAACCCGTCGGCGCGAACCAGATCGACTACCTGTTCCACCCCGTACCCCTGCCCGATGGACGAAAGGTCCAGGGTTACCGATGCCCGACGTTTGACCAACGCACCGTGGTCTCTGATTTCGATTTTATCGAAACCAATGTCGCCGAGCAGAGCCGCAATCTTTTCCGGCGGAGGAACTTTGCCAGTCCGAGCGGACCGGCCGAATCCCCACAGGTCGACCAGCGGGTTGACCGTACCGTCCCAGGCCCCTCCCGAAAGCTCGTAAAGTCGGGCTGCGATCCTCATTGGCCGCAGAAAGTCTGCTGAAACCGGAAATTCGACATCCACTTCCTGGAACCGGTTGAAACGGCTGATCTCGCTTTCCTTGAGGTAAGGTGAAAGGCTGCGGTTGATTTCATCCAACCGCTTGTCGACTTTTTCTTTGAGCCCGGCGACAGAGCCGAAATATCCCGTGACCACCTTGACGGTATATGTGGTGCCCATGGTGCGGCCGGTCAGTGTGTGCTCGCGCTTCGCGTCGCAGCCGGCCGCCAGGCCAATGAAAAAAAACAAGGAAAAGCATAAAGTGATGAGTGATGAGTGATGAGTCAACGACGGGCCTGTTCGTAGCCGCTTGGCAAGCATCGAAATCATTTTGCACTCAGGATCAGCCGGATTAGCCTTTTCTGTCGCAGGGTCTTTTCTCTCTTTCAACTCATTGCTCAGCACTCGGAACTCTTTACTCAACAGATCCTGGGAAGCTGCTCCCCCGCCAGCATGTCCACGATGCGGGTGCCGCCGATGCGGGTGTCCATGAACACTTTGCCGGGGTGGCCGGCGACCACTTCACCAATGACGACCGCATCCCGCCCGCAGCGGTCGACGCGCACCGCCTGCAGCACGGCGTCCGTGTCATCGGGTGCCACAAAGGCGACGAGCTTGCCCTCGTTGGCCAGATAGAGAGGGTCAAAGCCCAGCAGTTCGCAGAGACCCGCGACCTCCGGCTTTACGGGGATCCGGTCCTCGCGGATCCTGACGCCGACCGAAGACGCCTCGGCAATTTCATTGAGCGCCGTCCCCAGCCCCCCGCGGGTGGGGTCCCTCAACACGTGAACCCCGCGGCCGGCGGCGAACATGGCCCGCACCATGTGATTCAGGGGGGCGGTGTCGCTTTGAACCGAGGTCTCAAACGAGAGCCCTTCCCTCCGGGCCAGCACGCTCACAGCGTGGTCGGCGATGGTGCCGCTCAGGATGACCCGGTCGCCGGGCCGGGCCTTGTGGCTGGCGACATCCACTCCGTCGGGGATCACTCCGATCCCGGAGGTGTTGATGAAAATCTTGTCGGCCATGCCCTTGGGCACCACCTTCGTGTCGCCGGTGACCACCGACACGCCGGCAGTTTCAGCCGCCTTGCCCATGGCGGCGATGATCGTCTCCAACTGCTCGACCGGGAAACCTTCCTCGATGATCAGAGCGGCGCTCAAGTACAAGGGGGCTGCCCCGCACATGGCGAGATCGTTCACCGTTCCGTAAACAGCCAACTCGCCGATGTTTCCTCCCGGGAAAAAAATGGGGTCGACGGTGTAGGAGTCCGTCGAGAATGCCATTCGCACTCCGGCCAGCTCGAATATGGCCCCATCGTTGAGCTCGGACAAAATGGCGTTGTTGAAAACCGGCAGCAGCATGTCCCTGGTCATGCGATGGGAAATCTTGCCCCCGCTGCCGTGGTCGAGCAATATCTTTTCGGTTTTCATACCAGGTCCCCTGTTTTGCTGAATGCTGAAATTATATTCCGGGCAAGACAATGCCGTTGAAGGGTTCAAGGGGTCGAGGGGTCAAGGGTTCGAGTGCAAAACGCACATCCGTATTCTTCTTGCTTGAACCCTCGAACCCTGGGCCCTGGAACCCTATTCTTCATGCCCTATTCTTCAAAGTGGTACCGGTAGTACGCCGCACATGTCCCTTCGCTCGAAACCATGCACGGCCCCACCGGATCCATGGGCGTGCACACCTTTTTGTAGAGGGCGCACTCCGGCGGCGTTTTTTTCCCGGTCAGGATCTCCCCGCAGGCGCAGCCCTTGGGCGGCTTGGCCTCCGGCAGATTCAGGGGAAAACGCTTTCCGGCGTCGTGGGCGGAGTACGCCTCGCGGATTCGGAGCCCGCTTAGCGGGATGAGGCCGATGCCCCGCCAGCAGGCATCGGCCGGCTCGAAGACCTCCGCCAGTATTTTCTGCGCCTTAAGGTTGCCCTGCAACGTCACGGCCCGCGGGTAGGCATTCTCGAGGCGCGGCGCTCCGAACTCGATCTGCTCCACCATGGAGGCGATGGCCTGGAGGATGTCTGCCGGCTCGAAGCCGGTGACCACACCGGGAATCCGGTGTCGATCGAAAAAAGGCTGGTAGGCGTTCAGGCCGATGATGACCGAGACATGGCCGGGCAGGATGAACCCGTCGATGCGGACGTCGTCCAGCGCCATGAGGGCCTCGAGGGCCCGCGGCACCGTCTTGTGGGCCGATATCACCGTGAAGTTCTCGAGTTTGGTCTGCGCGGCCGTCAGGATGGCGGCCGCTATGGTCGGCGCGGTGGTTTCAAATCCCACGCCGAGAAACACCACCTGCCTGCCGGGATGCGCGCGGGCGATGTTCAGCGCATCGACCGTCGAATAAACCATGCGGATGTCCCGGCCCTCCGCTCGCTCGCGCTGCAGGGACGAGGTGCTGCCGGGCACCCGCATGAGGTCGCCGAAGGTGGCCAGGATGACGTCTTTCTGCTTGGCGAGTTCGATGAAGGCGTCGATCTCCGCCTGGTCGGTCACGCACACCGGACAGCCGGGGCCCGACAGAAGCGACACGGTCGCCGGAAGCACGGAGCGGATCCCGCTTCGAAAAATGGATACGGTGTGGGTGCCGCAGACCTCCATCAGGCGGATGCTCCGCTGGCTGGTGCGCCGGATCTTCTCGGCGAGCGGGCGGGACAGTGTGGCATCTCGATATTCCTCACTGTGTTTGATGGCCATGTCAATGGATCCTTTGTATGGCATGGGGCGGGAATAGCGAAGCGCAATTCTTTTGCCCTATGCCTTGTGCTCCATGCGCTTGGCGGCTATCAGCGCCTGCCCCAGGGCGATGCCGCCGTCATTGGCCGGCACCTGGCGGTGGCTGTAGACCTCGAACCCACGGGCCGATAGCGCGGGGATCAGCCCCACCATCAGGCGTGCATTCTGGAACACACCACCGCTCAGCACCACGCGGTTCAGGCCGCGCTGCCTGCGGAGCATGTCGCAAAGGTCGCTGAACATGAGAATCAGGGTGTTGTGGAACTTCGCGCTGATCGCAGGCACCGCAAGCCCATTGACGACATCGCCCACCACGCCGCGGATGATCGGCGCCGGCAGGATCCGGCAGGGAGCGTCTTCCTCCCAGGCGTAGTCGTAAAAGGACTCGGTCTCAACTGCAGCCGCCATCTCCAGCTCCATCGCAGCCTGGCCCTCGTAGGTGACTCGGCTACGAAGGCCGGCGATGGCGGCCACTCCGTCGAACAGCCGACCCAGGCTGGAGGTGAGTGGGGAGTTGAGTCGCTTGGCCGCCATCTCCAGCATCAACCGCACCTTGTCGGGGCCGGCCTCGCGCAGCACCGGCAGGTCCAACCCCCAGAGGCCGGCGCCGAAAGCATCCTGCAGGTAGCTGACGGCCATGCGCCAGGGCTCCTTAATGGCGGCCGCGCTGCCCGGCATCGGAACACAGGCCAGGTGGGCCGCGCGCTCGAAGCCTCCGGCGTCCGCCACCAGGACTTCCCCTCCCCACACCGTGCCGTCGGGCCCATAGCCGGTGCCGTCGCAGGCGACACCGATCACGGCACCCTCCAGGCGGTGCTCGGCCATGCCGCTTACGATGTGGGCATGGTGGTGCTGCACCCGGACCTTGAGGACTTCTTCTTGCTCATCCGCCCAGCGCGTGCTGAGGTAATCCGGGTGCAAGTCGCAGGCAATGACCTCCGGCCGCACGTCCAGGATGCGCAGCATGTGCGCGACGGTTTTCTGGAAGAACTCGTAGGTGGCCAGGTTCTCCAGATCGCCGATGTGCTGGCTGATAAAGGCCTTGTCGCCCTTGGCGATACAGACGGTGTTCTTGAGCTCGGCCCCGCAGGCCAGAATCGGCGGAAGGGTGTGCTTGAGGAAAACCGGCACGGGGACGTAACCCCGGGAGCGTCGCAAAAAGCGGGTTTCGCCCGCGGCGCGCCGCACCACCGAGTCGTCGCTGCGCAGGTAGATGTCCCGGTTGTGGATGAGGAAATAATCGGCGATCCCGGCCAGGCGCCCGAAAGCGTCATCGTTGTCGATGGCGATCGGCTCCTCGCTCAAGTTACCGCTGGTCATCACCAGTGCGCAAAACCCATGCTTCAACAAAAGGTGATGCAGCGGCGTGTACGGCAGCATCGCCCCCACGTGCGGGTTGCGGGGCGCCACTTCTTCCGCCAGCCGGTCGGGTCCCTTTTTGCGCAACAGCACGATGGGCCGCTGGATCGACAGAAGCAGCTTTTCATCCTCCGCATCGACTGCGGCGTAGTTCTTTATGGCGCCGAGGTCGGGCGACATGACGGCAAACGGTTTTTCCTCCCGCAGCTTGCGCTGCCGCAGACGCGCCACCGCTGCCGCATTCATGGCGTCCACGGCAAGATGGTAGCCCCCAAGCCCCTTCACGGCGACGATCTTCCCCTGCCGGATCAGGTCGGCGGCGGCAGCGATGGGGTCCCCCGGCCCGATCTCCTTCCGGCGGGCATCCCACAGGCCGACCTGCGGCCCGCAGACGGGGCAGGCGTTAGGCTGGGCGTGAAACCGGCGGTTCAGGGGGTTGTCGTACTCGGCCTGGCATGCGGCGCACATGGTGAAGTGCCGCATGGAGGTTTTCGGCCGATCGTAAGGGATGTCGTCGATGATCGTATAGCGTGGCCCGCAGTTGGTGCAGTTGATGAAGGGGTACCGGTAACGCCGGTCGGCGGGGTCGAACATCTCGCGCAGGCAATCGCCACACACGGCCACATCCGGGGAGATCAGGGTGGCCATGGCCGCTCCGCCGCGGCTTAAGGTGATGCGGAAGTCGGAGAAATGCTGCGGGATTTCCGGGCGGCTGGCGACTTCGACGATGTGGGCGAGCGGCGGGGTTTCTCCGGTGAGATCGGATTCAAACGCGCGCAGCCGGTCGGCAGGCCCCTCGATGTGGATCGACACCCCCGAGGAGGTATTGGCGACCTCGCCTTTCAGGCCGTGGCGCAGGGCCAGCTGGTAGACAAACGGCCGGAAACCGACCCCCTGAACGATGCCGTTGACCTGCAGCTTCCTGGCCTCGTGGTTATGCTCCATCGCCTACACACCCGGGTCGTTCCCCTCGCCCCCCTTGGCCTCCATTAAGGCGGCGGCCTCCTTGAGAAGTGCCAGGGTCTCGAGGGCCGCGGCTTCGTCGATTTTCGAAATCGCAAAGCCCGCATGCACGATGACGTAGTCCCCGACCCGGGCATCTTCCACCAGCAACAGGCTGCACTCCCGACGCACACCGTCCACGTCGATGACGGCCATGTTGTTCTCGATCTCAGTAATTTTCGACGGAATCGCGAGGCACATGATCCGAGTCTTCCTTTTTGCGGTAAGATACACCGAGCCGCTCCAGTTCGGATAGAACCATCCGTATGATCGGTCCGATCTGCGCCTGAACGGTCGGCGTCAGGACCAGGCTGAGCGTCTGGATATCCTCCGGCTCGACCCCTATGATAACCGTTTGGGGGACATTGTCGAGGGCCTGGCAGAGCGTCAGCGCCTCCAGGAAATCCACCTGGTGCAGGGAGTTTTTGGCGCGGATGCGCTCCGGTATGGCGTCCCCCTCCAGGCGGTAAAGGTCGCCGGGTTTGCCTTTGTTGCGCATGGTGTCCACGACGATGAGGTGCTTGGGCTTGGAAATCACGCCCAGCAGGTTGATGCCCAGGACCCCGCCGTCCACCACCAGCACATGGTCCGGAAATTCATATTCTTTTTCGATCCGCTGGACCACCCGGATGCCGAAGCCGTCATCCGAGAAGAGGATCGAGCCGATCCCGAGAATCATGATGTCGGGGACATAGTTGTGATCGTACGGATTCGCGTCAGGCGGCGTCAACGGTAAGCCTCCATAATGTCGGAAGTAGCCCCGCGGCAAACGCTACCGGCAGGACATGTAGTAAACGAACGGCGGCATGGCGTCAATAGCGCCCCGAAAAGATGAACCACTAAAAAGTCATCCGATGGGGCGGTTTTGAGAAAGGTCAAGGTTAAGGCGCGCGCGTCTCGTGGCGCTGCAGCTTACCGGCAGTGCGCCGCAGTGCCGACGAGATGAAGCGCAACGCCCGGATGGGTCCTCCGAAGTCGTCAAAAAAAACCGGCCCCTCCCCGGCAGGGGGAGAGGCCGGCTGCGTCATGCGACCTTTACAGCGCTTTAATCTTGTAGACCTCGTTGGAATCCGGGTCGATCACATGGACCGCACAGGCGATGCACGGGTCAAAGGAGTGCACCGTGCGCAGGACCTCGAGCGGCTTCTTGGGATCGGCGACCGGCGTTCCGATCAGCGCCTCCTCCAGCGGGCCGACCTTGCCCTTGGCATCCCGCGGGCCGAGGTTCCAGGTGGAGGGGACCACGTACTGGTAGTTCTTGATCTTCTTGCCTTCAATCACGATCCAGTGCCCGAGCGCGCCGCGCGGCACGTCGTTCAGACCCACACCCTGGGCCTTGTCCGGCATTTCGTAGCTCGCGCAGGTCTGGGTGTCGCCGCTCTTGAGATTGTCGACGAGCTCCATGACCCAGCCTTCCATGGCGTTGCCGATGACCAGGGCTTCGATACCGCGGGCAGCGGTGCGGCCCAGGGTCGAGAACAGGGCGTCGGCGTTGACGCCGAGAGTGTTCACGACCTTGTCCACCACGGGGGAGATTTGCTTTTGGCCGCTGCCGTAAGCCACCAGCACCCGGGCGAGCGGACCGACCTCGCAAGCATGGCCGTCGTAGCGCGGGGCCTTCAGCCAGGAGTAACGGCCGTCGTTGTCCTTGGTGTTGTACTTGGGGTCTTCCTGCAGCGGCTTGGTCTCCCCCTGGTAGGGGTGCTTGTCGGCCTTGCCATCGTACCAGGAGCGGGCCACGTGCTCGGTCACCTTTGCCGGATCGACCGGCTTCACGCCGGACATGCTGCGGTTCATGATGAGGCCTCGCGGCATGAAGAGGCTCTCCGGCTCCTTCTCGCTCATCGGGAACTCGCCGTAGGCAAGGAAGTTGCTGGTGCCGCCGATGGCGCCCCAATCCTTGTAGAAAGAAGCCACCGCCAGAAGGTCCGGAACGTAGACGTTCTTGATGAAATCCTGGGTTTCCTTGGTGATGTAAAGGAATTCCGCGATGCGTTCGGCCGTCAGGTCGCCGACGCAGGTGACGCCGCCCGTCACCAGAAACTGCGGGTGCGGGTTCTTGCCGCCGAAGATGGCGTGCATGCGGGCGGCCTTGGCCTGCAGCCGCAGGGCCTCGATGTAGTGAGACGTGGCCATCAGGTTGGCCTCCGGCGGCAGCTTGTAGGCCGGGTGCCCCCAGTAGGCGTTGGAAAAGGGTCCGAGTTGGCCGCTGTCGACGAAAGTCTTCAGCCGCGACTGCACACTCTTGAAGTAGGCCGTGCCGCCCCACGGGGCGTTGGTCACATTGTCCGACAGGGCCGCGGTCTTGGCCGGATCGGCCTTCAGCGCGCTGACCACGTCCACCCAGTCCAGCGCGTGGAGGTGAAAGAAATGGACGATGTGGTCATGCTGGAACTGCGCGCCGTGCATGAGGTTGCGGACCAGACGAGCATTCTTGGGGATCTTCACGCCGACGGCGTTGTCGACTGCCCTCACCGAGGACAGAGCATGAATGTACGTTCAGACCCCGCAGGAGCGCTGCACGAAATGCTGGGCATCCCGCGGATCGCGCCCCTGCAAAATAAGTTCGATGCCCCGGAACATCTGCCCGGAGCTCCAGGCATTAACGACCTTGCCGCCGGCCACTTCCACCTCGACCCGCATGTGGCCTTCGATTCGGGTTATCGGGTCAACAATGATTCTCTCAGCCATATGATCTCCTCCTTAGAGATGTTGTCTGTCGCTGTGGCGAAAATTAGAGCTCCTGGTAGAACGGGGTGAACTTGTCCCAGAAGTCCGGCTGGCTGCAGCCGATGCAGGGATGGCCCGCCTGGACCGGCCAGCTGGTGCCGCCGTTGAACTTGACGATACCGCAGTTGTTGTAGGTCTCGGGGCCGCGGCAGCCGACCTTGAACAGGCAGTAGCCTTCGGCGGCTTCCTTGGAACCGAATTCCGTGACGAACTCGCCGTTTTCGAAATGACCCCGGCGTGCGCAGTTGTCATGGATGGTCTGACCGTAGGCGAACAGCGGCCGGCCCAGGTTGTCCAGCGCAGGCAGCTTGCCCAGGAGGAGAAAGTTGACGACCGTGCCCACGAAATTGATGGGGTTGGGCGGGCAACCGGCAACGTTGACGGTTTTGATTCCCAGGGCCTCGCCCACGCTCTTGTAGCCGCCGGGATTGGGTTTGGCCGCCGGGATACCGCCGAAGGCCGAGCATTGCCCGATGCAGATGACGCCGGCCGCCTTCGTGCAGACCTCTTTGGCGATCTGCAGGAAGCTCTTGCCGCCGACCTTGCCGTAGCCGCCGTTGAACTTGGTGGCAACCGCACCCTCGACCACACAGATGAATTTGCCGTTGTACTTGTTGACGGCGTTTTGCAGCGCTTCCTCCGCCTGGTGGCCGGCGGCCGCCATGATGGTTTCGTGGTAGGCCAGGTCCAGGACCTCGAGCACCAGTTGGTCGATCCAGGGGTACATGGATCGGATCACGGCCTCGGTGCATCCGGTGCATTCGCCGAGATGCAGATAAACGACCGGCTGCCGCTGGGCCGGCTGGGCGAACACCTCGGCCACCTTCGGCACGAACGAGGAAGAGAGGCCCATGGTCGCTGTCAGAAACGTGCAGAACTTCATGAAGTCCCGCCTGGAGACGCCCTTGCCCTCCAGTTTCTCGTAAAAAGCTTTTTCTTCTTTGTCCATTTGCACCTCCTTGATGCGATGGTTGATCAAAATACCCACAACCCGCTTCCGCCGTTAAGACAACACCAAGTCGTTATCCTGACGAAAAAAACCCGCAAGGATTTTGAAACAACACATTGAGTGAAAGTGCAGGAAAAGAATGATAGGCAAAGGGGATATTTGCCTGCTTGAATTAAAACCACCCGTTCGCCTATTCTTTTATTCCGGTTCCGGCGGCAAGTCAATTGGAAAAGTGCTCGAATGCGCCGCACCGGCATCAGGTTTCGTCATCGATGTCCGCAAACTCGTCGTCTTCGATTTTCAGGGTTGAATCGAGCTTCTTGACCTCCTCACCTTCCTCGAACTTTTCCTCTTCTATCCCCACATCGAGCAACTCTTCGATTTCAGGGGCTTCGGCTTCGTAGGAGGCGGCCGCTTCGGCCGCTTGATGGCCGCGCGCCAGGAACTCCAGATCGTCAAACACGATTTCCTCGGACGCCTTGCCCTTTGACCCGTACATCTCCATTACTTTTTCCGCAATCTTCCCGGCGTACATGCCCGGCGGGTAGAGGTTCTTGGTCCGCAGCGCGGCAACCAAGGCCTCGCGTCCGGCGCCCATCGCGGACTTGACGGCTTTCTTGTCGTAGCTTTCCTCGCACAGCAGCGACATGATGTCCTTGTCCAACTCGGCAAACTCGCGGATGATCAGGCGCTTGTTGTCGTCGTCCCTGAGGATTTCATACTTTTGTTTCATGGTTTCGGATTCCCTTTCCAATTGTTCCAATTGCTCAATATTCATTGAATAATCTCAGGATTCCTATACTCTTCCGCGCAACCTGTCAACAGACAAGACAGCCACGGTCCGGCCGTCATCAGCGACAGGCGCTGCGAATTCGACGGCACTCGAATTTCGAGCGACCTGCACGCCGTCAAAAGTTGTTGACCTTTGACTGCCGCAAATGATAAAAATTTAAATTCAGCCGGAGGGATGGCTGAGTGGTCGAAAGCGGCGGTCTTGAAAACCGTTTCCCGGCAACGGGACGTGGGTTCGAATCCTACTCCCTCCGCCATAAAATCACTCCGTGATTTTATCCGGTCCGCGGCCGCGGACCGGATAAAATAAAAGGGTTTGAAAAAAAGGCAAAAACTTTTGCTCCAAAATTTTGGGGCTTTTCCGGAGAGATGGCCGAGTAGGTCGAAGGCGCTCGCCTGCTAAGCGAGTATATTCCGAAAGGGGTATCCCGGGTTCGAATCCCGGTCTCTCCGCCAATCTTCAAAAAGCCGCTTTGAAGCATTTAAAGCGGCTTTTTGTTTTTTTTAGGATAAACCTCTGCCACGGGGCATTGACTTAAAACTCCGCTGCCGACTTGTGCTTGACACCCGCGTCTTAAGCCCTTACACTGAAGCCGCTAATTTTTATCAAATCAATCAGTTAGACTCAATGCCGCACAGACAGAGGCAGTCACCTTGAAGCCCATTGCCCTCATAGCCGCCGCAGGGGCCTTCCTGTTTCTCACTGTCTCGGCGCTGGGAGCCCCATCGCCCCCGGCCGAGCTTCAGAGGGCGCGCGAGAACTTGAAACTCAGCGAGCAGACCCGCGACCGCATCGCCGAGGAGGTAGCCGCCCTCAAGGCCTCCGGCAAGGCCTCACCCGAGGTGGTGGCGGCGTATGAAGCCTATCTGGCGCGTGTTCAGGAGATGGTGGTCGAACACCAGACGCTGGTGGCGCAGATGGAGGCGGCTTGCAGCGCCCACCTGGCCCGGTCGCAGGCCGCGGCTGCCGGCGCCCCTGCCATGCCCGGTGCGACTCCGCCGACCCCGGGCCCGGGAGAGGACCCCGCCGACCGTCTTAAAACCCTGGACCGCCAATTCAACGAATCGCTGGCCGCCTTCGACGAGATGCTCCTGAAGGAACTCAGGCTCATCCAGGCCGCCTCGACCAAACGCATGAGGGGCCTGGCCGAAGCGGCGGCGGAAGCCGGTCGAGAGGCGGGAGAAAAAGGCGGGGGAGCGGCCTCGGCAGGCAAGGGCTCGACGGCAGAGGCGGAAGGCAGCGGGACCGAGGCGGCCGGGGGCGAAAAAGGCGGCACCGGCACGGATCAGGCCAGGACATCGGAGGGCCGCGGCAGACCGGGCGATGCCGCCGGCGCCGGCCAGGGAGCGGGCGGCTGGGGGTCGGGCGGCACGGGGGCGCCGCCCAGCAGCTACACCCCGAGCCCGGATGATGACATCGTCGCCCGCCAGCTGCGAGAGGCGGCCGAGAAGGAGACCGACCCCGAGCTCAGGGCCAAGCTGTGGAAGGAGTATGAAGACTACAAGAAAAGCCGGGCCAAGCCGTAAACGGCACCGCTTCCTTGCGGCATTGGTTGTTTTATCCTGCGCGCTGTTGACCGCGGCCTGCGCCACGACCAGGGTCGGCCCGACGGCCATTCTCCAAGCCCCGCAGGAAATCCCCGAGGAGCAGCTCCTGGACGTGGGCGTCGTCGTTTTTTCCTCAGAGCCGATGACCGCGGAAAAAGCGCGCAAGGAAGGCACCCACGCGGACATCCGCAAGGCCGAGCAGAATTTCCTTCCCCATCATCTGAAAACCACCTTGCAGCTCAGCAGCCAGTGGGGGGCCGTCCGGGTCCTGCCGGCCGAGACCGACAGTGTGGACCTCCTGGTCAAAGGCACGATTCTGGAATCCAGCGGTGAAACCCTCGAGGTCCGGATCGACGCCCGCGATGCCGCCGGAAAGGTCTGGCTGGACAAAACGTATGAAGCCCAAGCCACTTCCGCCTCGTACGCCGCTCTCCAACCGGGAGAGAAGGATGCCTTCCAGGACCTCTACAACCGCATCGCCAATGATCTCGCCGAAGAACGCATGAAACTTTCCCCTCAGGAGGCCCGGACGCTTCGCACCGTCTCGCAGCTGAGGTTCGCCAACCGGTTTGCGCCCGAGGCCTACGAGGGCTATCTTAAAAAAGGGCCCGGCGACGCCCTCACCGTCAACCGGCTGCCGGCCGAAGGCGACTCCATGATGGCCCGGCTGCTCAAGATCCGCGAGCGGGAGCATCTCTTCGTGGATGCTCTCAACCAGCAGTACGAAAGCTTCTATGCCCGGATGTGGCCGTCCTACGAGAGCTGGCGCAAGAGCAACCTGGACGAGCAACAGGCCCGGCAAAAGATCGAACGCGATGCGCTCATCCGCCAGGTGGGCGGTGCCCTGCTGCTGGCCGGAGCCATCGCCATGGGCGCCGGCCGGAGGGAAATCGGGCCGCTTGAAATCGGGATGGCCGTCATCGGCGGCCAGGTGATCGTCAACGGGTTCAACATCTCCAAGCAGGCGGAGATGCACTCCGAGTCCATTCGGGAACTGAGCGAAACCTTCGGCAGCGAGATGAAACCGATCCTGGTGGAATTCGAGGGACAGACCTATGAACTGACCGGGCCGGCCGAGGAGCAGTTCAAGCGCTGGCGCGAGCTGCTGCGCGAAATCTACCGCACGGAAACGGGATTCAGCGGATGAGCTTAAGGGATTCCTCCGCTCCGCGGGGGGAAGAAATCATTGCCCCCATCCGGGTCAGAACCTCGTCGGCCGGTAGCCGAACGGCCGCCCCCCGACCGCCACGCCGATGGAAGATGACCGCAGCGCTGCTGCTGATGGTTGCCCTGACGGCCGGCGGCATCTGGTGGATCGGGCATCTCTCCCGCCATCCCATCGCTACCCCTCCGGCAGCGCCGCAGGCTGAAACGCCGCCGCCCCTCCCGGCCCCGCCGCCGGGCGTTAAGGCGTCTTCCGAACCCCGGCTGCCGTCATCGCCGCCGCTGCCGGCTGCGGCGGAGCCGGTCGGTTCTTCCGCTTCCCAGGATGCTTCGCCGGTCGAGGCGGTGAGGCAGCGCCTGGCGTCCGCGGAACGCCTGGCCGCCGCCGGGAACCTCCCCGCCGCCCAGTCCGATTATCAGGAGGCCTTGCAGCTGGACCCGCAGTCTCAAATAGCCCGCGAAGGACTGCAGCGCGTCAAGACCCGCATGGCCGCGGAGGAATTTCGCCGATCGATGGCGGAGGGCTTTGCGGCCCTGAATGCGGGGGATCTCACCGGTGCCCAGGCCCGGTTTCTCAAGGCCAAGGCCCTGCGGCCGGAGGCCCCTGACGTCGCGGAGGCCCTGGCCCAGACGGAGATCCGCCGGCGCACCGCTCGGATCGACGCCGCGCGGCAGCGGGCGCTGGCCGCCGAACAGCGCGAGGATTGGGCCGGCGCCTTGGCGGCTTACGAAGAGTCCCTGGGTATGGAGCAGACGCTTCAGTTCGCGCAGGAGGGGAAGGAACGCACCGCGGCGCTCGTGACCCTGGAACGGCGCATCGCGGTCTTCGTAAACCAGCCCGGACTGCTCGATTCCGACGCCCAGCTGGAGAACGCCGCGCGCTTGCTTCTGGATATCCAGGCCGCACCGCTGGTCGGTCCGCGCCTTAGCGCCGAGGCGGACAAACTGGGCGCCCTGGTTCAGACCGCCAAAACCCCGGTGCGCGTCACGATCGCTTCCGACAGCCTGACCGAGGTGTCCGTGTATCGTGTCGGCAGGCTCGGCCGTTTCGGCGCACGCGAGCTGAGCCTGCGCCCGGGGACCTACACCGTGGTGGGATCGCGCGACGGCTACCGGGACGAGCGCCTGGAGCTTGTCGTCAAACCAAACCCGGAGCCGATCCGGGTTACCATCGTGTGCAAAGTAAAGGTTTAACCTCCGCCACCTGAAACGGTTTGACAAGGCCAGCCCATGCCGGAAACAAAAACGCCCGACACGAACCCGACGGACCCGATCCTGGTCACGCCGGTCCCTTTCCGTTCCGGCCGACAGGGAGGCCGCGGCCGGGTGCGGCGTGCGGCGGCATGGGGCGGGGCCCTTGCCGCCGGGGCGCTGCTGCTGGGGCTGTCAGGAACCCTGTGGTTCGTGTTCACGGCGCGCCAAGTGTCGATCCACCTGGAACCCTCACCGGATGCTCTTTCGCTCTCCGGCGGGTGGCTCACCCCCCGCATCGGCGATCATTACCTCCTGCGGCCGGGATCCTATGAGCTTCAGGCCGCCCTCGCCTGTCATCGCGATGTCGCCCACCGCTTCGAGGTCGGCGCGGACGACCGTCAGGAGATCCGGCTGGCCTTCGAGAAACTCCCCGGCCGTCTCCGCATTCAGGCCCATCGCGACGGCCGGCCGGGGGAGACCGTCCAGGAGGCCGAGGTCCTCATCGACGGCCGCCCGGCCGGGGCCGCTGCGGGCGAGCCCTTGGAGGTGGCGCCGGGCCGCCGCCGCATCGAGATTCGCGGCGACCGCTATCAGGCGGCCGCCGCGGATGTGGACGTGGAAGGCTGCGACCGCATTCAGGAGATTGCGCTCGCCCTGGCCCCCAACTGGTCGGGGGTCAGCCTCAGTTCCGCCCCCGCCGGGGCCGCCGTCAAGGTGGACGGCCGGCCGCTGGGCAAAACCCCGGTCGAACTGGAGCTTGCGGCGGGCGTGCACGACATCGAGATCAGCTTCGACCGCTTCAAGGCCTGGCGGGGCCGCGTGGAGGTCGGCGCCGGGCAGCCCGTGACCCTTCCCGAGGTGCGCTTGGAACCGGCCGACGGCCGGCTGGCGATCCGCTCGCGCCCGGCGGGCGCGAGTGTTCTCGTCGATGGCCGCTATGTCGGCCAGACGCCGGTCGAGGTCGAGGTCGGCCCCGGCAAAGAACACGAGATTCAACTGACCAAATCCGGATTCGAACGCGCAAGCCAGAAGGTGACCGTCACCGGCGGCGAAATCAAAGGGCTGGACGTGGTGCTGACCGCCCAGGAGGGGGTGGTCCATTTCAAGGTCGAGCCGGCGGATGCCGAGCTGTTCGTCAACGGCGCCGGCCGCGGCAAAGTGCCGGCCACGCTCAGGCTGCCGGCCGTCGAACATGAAGTCGAAATCCGAAAGGAGGGCCTTGAGCCCTTCCGTGCCCGCGTGCTGCCCCGCCCGGAATTCCCCCAGGAGCTGAAGGTGGCGCTCAAGCGACGGGACGCCGCTCCGGCACCAGGCGCTGCCGGCCTGACCCGCGCCTCGAGCGGCTACGAACTGAAGCGCATGGCACCGGGCACCTTCGCCATGGGGTCCTCCCGGCGCGAACAGGGCCGCCGTTCGAACGAAACCCTCAAACAGGTTCGATTGACGCGGGCCTTCTACATCGGGACCCGCGAAGTGACCAACCGCGAGTTCAGACAGTTTCTGGGGACGCACGCGTCGGGAACGTTCAAAAACCAGGACCTCAACCGCGACGACCTGCCGGCGGTGATGGTCTCCTGGGAGCAGGCGGCCCTTTTCTGCAACTGGCTGAGCGTGAAGGAATCGCTGCCGCCGGTGTACATCCAGAAAGACGGCCGGGTCGTCGCTTCCGAACCCATGGGGAAAGGCTACCGGCTGCCGACCGAGGCCGAATGGGAGTTCAGTGCACGCCAGGGCGTCTCCGGCAAGTACCCGTGGGGTGAGGGCTACCCGCCGCCCCCGGGGACAGGCAATTACGCGGGTGAGTCGGCCAAGGGTCTGATCGACGTGACCATCGAGGGGTATAACGACGGGTTCCCGGCAGCCGCACCGGCGGGGAAATTCGGACCCAGTGCGGCGGGGCTGTTCGACATGGGTGGCAACGCGGCCGAGTGGTGCCACGACTACTATGCGATCGAAACCCCGGAGGCCGGGAAGGAGCAGGCGGACCCGGCCGGCCCGAGGGAAGGTTCCCACCGGGTCGTGAAGGGCGCGAGCTGGAGGTCGGCGGGGATCGCGAACCTGCGCACGGCCTTCCGGGACTACAGTGCCGGCCCACGCAACGACCTGGGGTTCCGTATCTGCCGGTACTCCGAATGATTTTTTCACCCGCCGGCCGGCGGGTGAAAAAATCATATGTGGGGGAGGGAACTAAAAAATGATGGGAACGATCGCAATCACCCTTCTATGTCTGGTATGCTTCGAAGCGGAGTTCAGGGCCGGCAGCTTCACTGCTCCCAATAGTAGCCGGGTGAATTACCTGGCGCAAACTTCCACCGGCCCTGAAAAGGCCGGCCAACGGCCGCCGGAGGCCGCCCCGCCGCCATCCCGGGGAAAGCCTCCGGGCGAAACGGGCCAGGAGCAAAAGCCTGTGACGCCGTCGAAAAGCGAACCGCTGAAGCCCTTCGACCCCACGGAGAAGGTGAAGGCGGACCAGGCCATCGACTTCCCGGCGGACATTTGATTCGATCGGTGTCCGGAGGTGCACGCATTTGATTGTTTGGGCGCAAGACAACCGGCAACACCAAACCTTTACTCCATCTGGGAACACCGGGCCATGAAACGCAATTTGGGGTTTTCCTTCGAATTCCTGTACCAAGTGGTTTCGCTGACCGTGATCGTCATCCTCGTGCATGCCGCCTATGTCGGCATCGTCCGCCCCCGGGGCGACGCCATCCTCGCCCAGCAGGCGGCAGCGCTGGAAAAAGACAAATCGGCCGTCACCGAGCGGTCGATCTACGTCCTGATCTACGACTGGGAGCAGGAGGCCGAGATCATCCTGGCCCTATGGGCCTTTGCGATCATGGGCTTCAAATGGATGATGATCCTGCGGCAACGCGCGTTGTTGAACCAGGATTTCATCCCTCTGGCGGTGGGCGTGCGCATCCTGCCGGACGACACCCGGGAGCTGGCCCGCCAGGTCCAGGCCCTGCCGGAACCGCATCGCAGGGCCCTTCTGCCGCGAGCGCTGCTGGCCGGCCTGCAGCGCTTCCACACGACCCGCAGCGTGCAGGACGTGGCCACCGCGGTTCATGCCTATTGTGAGGCCGAGGGAGAGCGCCAGGAGTCGGAGCTTTCCATGATCCGCTACATCGCCTGGGCCATTCCGTCGATCGGGTTCCTCGGCACCGTGCGGGGCATCGGGGACGCCCTGAGCCAAGCCCATCAAGCCATCGAGGGCAACATCTTCGGTGTCACCCGCAGCCTGGGAGTAGCCTTCAACTCCACCCTGATCGCGCTGCTGGTCAGCCTGCTGCTGATGTTCATCCTGCACCAGCTGCAACTGCTGCAGGAGCGCTTCATCCTCGACACCGAGGCCTATTGCGAAGAAAAACTCACCCAGCGGCTGCATGCAAACTGAGAAGGGTTCGAGGAGTCGAGGGGCCAAGAGGCCGAGCGAAAGGCGGCGCGCTTCCTTCCCTTTAACCCTCGAACCCTTAGCCCCTTGACTCTAAACACGGTTGCTTGAACCCTTTACAAGGCATATCTCATGGACCTTCTCGGACTTGAACTCTGCGATGCCGGTATCCTGGTGGCCGGCGGTGAACCGCCGCGGCTGCTGCGGATCGATGAGGACTCCCTGGAAAGCCCGGGCTTCGCCCTGCCGGAAAAAAAAGCGCTCACCACCGGCATCGCCGCCGAACGCCGGGCGCGGCTGTTCCCGCGGCAGATCATGAACCGTTTCTGGGATTCGCTCTCCACCGACCCGCTGGACCCTCCCCTGCCGGCCGCCGGGAACCAGGCGGAAGTGGCCTGCGCCCACCTCGCTCAGATCTGGAACCAGGCCCGCCGGTTCGGAAACGCCCTGGTGATCGCGGTCCCGGCCTACTTTCAGCGCACCCAACTGGGCCTGCTCCTGGGGATGAGCCAGGAGCTGGACATCCCCGTGCAGGGGTTTGTCAGCCTGCCCGTGGCGGCGGCCGGTCCCGGGCCGGAAGGCCTGCACCTCCACGTGGACGTGCACCTGCATCGCTTCGAGGTGTCCATTCTCAGGGCCGAGGACCGCCTGGAGTTCCAGGAGGCGCTGACGGTCAACGAGAGCGGCCTGGAAGGGCTCTACAAACTCTGGGCCCAGGCCGCCGCCAAGGAGTTTGTGCGAATGACCCGCTTTGACCCGTTTCACAGCGCTGAAACCGAACAGGAGCTCTACCGCCGCCTGCCCTCGGTGCTGGCGGCGCTGCAGAAGGAGCAGACGACGACCATCGCGATGCCGGCGGGCCATTCCACCTACAGCGTGAACCTGGTGCGAGGGATGATCCTGGAGACCGCCAAGCCGGTTTATGACGAGCTTCTGGAGGCCGTGCGCGATGCCGTACAACGCGGCGCGGCTCCCGGAACGGCGACGGCCGTTCAGGTTTCGCAGCGCGTGGCGCGGCTGCCCGGCATTTTAGAGCGCCTGAGGCGGGTGCCGAACACGCGGGTTGTCGAGTTGCCTGCCGGTGCAGCCGCCCTGGCGCTGCCCGCCCTGTGGCGTGAACTGGCGGGCGGGCGGCCGCCGGCCGGTGCTTCCTTTTTCAGCAGCCGCCCCTGGAGCACCCCAGCGCTTTCGCCGGCAGTGAAACCGGAGCCTGGGCCGCGGCCGACCCACCTCCTCTACCGGAACCTGGCCTACCCCCTGGCCGGAGACCCGCTCACGGTGGGAATGAATCCGCCGGCCGGAGGCCGAGGGATCCGCATCGAGGGAGACGCCCACGGGGTCGATCCGGGACATTGCGCCGTTCAGCTCCAGGGTGAAAAGGCCGTGCTCAGCGATCTCAGCGCCAACGGCACCTTTTTGAACGACCGGCGGGTGGAAGGCCCGGTGGCGCTGAATGTCGGTGATGCGATCCGCCTGGGCACCACCGGCGACACCATCGTCGCGATCGCTTGCCTGGACCGCAATGAAACGTAGAAAACTCACCGTCTTCAGCCTTTCCTTCATTGACTGCATCTGCTGCGGCCTGGGGGCCATCATCCTGCTCTTCGTGGTGGTCAACTCCCAGAACAGCGCCCAGCGGCAGCGCGTCACCGAGGAGCTGACCTCCGAGACCGACCGCTGGGAGCAGACGGTCCTGGAAGGTCGGCGCCATCTCGTCGAGGCCCGCAACAGCCTCGATGAGATCACCGCGGAGTTGGTGAAAACCGAGGGGCTTTCCCGAAAGATCCTGCAGCCCTTGTCCGATAAGCGCATGGAACTGGCCGACCGGGACAAGCAGACGCTCGCCGGCCGGGAGCACGTCAACAAGCTCAAGGCGGACATCCGCTCCCTGGAGGAAGACGTGAAGCGGCTGCAGGCCGGGGCCAAGCGCGAGGAGGAGCTGGGCCGGAACCTCAGGCCCTTTCCCGGACAAGGCGACCGCCAGTACCTGACCGGCCTGAAGATGGGCGGCCAGCGCATCCTGATCCTGGTGGATGCCTCGGCCAGCATGCTGGACGAAACCGTGGTGGGCGTCATCCGGCGCCGCAACATGAGCAGCGCCGAGAAGCTGCGCGCCCCCAAGTGGCGGCAAGCGCTGGCCACCGTCGACTGGCTCACCGCCAACCTCCCGCCGGCCAGCCGCGTCCAGATCTTTGTGTTCAACGAAACCGCCGGGCCGCTGCTGGAGGCTGGGGCGTGGCTTGAGGCCGGGGACATCAACCGCTTGAACCAGGCGGTCGATAAGCTGCGCCGCCTGCCGCCGGAAAAGGGAACGAGCCTCATCAACGCCTTCGAGGCGGCGGCCCGGATGTCTCCGCCCCCGGACAATCTCTTTCTGCTGACCGACGGCCTTCCGACCCTGGGCAAGGACAATCCCTGGGGCAGCCGGGTCTCGGCCGACAAGCGCCTGAGCCTTTTCCGAGAGGCCGTGAAGCGGCTGCCGGCGGGGCTGCCGGTCAACACGATTCTCTTTCCCATGGAGGGGGACCCCATGGCCGCCGGCGAGTTCTGGCGCCTGGCCGTCGACACGCGGGGTTCCTTCATGTGCCCATCAAGGGATTGGCCGTGAGAAAGAAGGACCGCGATATCGAGGTCTTCAGCCTCTCTTTTCTGGACTGCATCTGCTGCGGGTTCGGGGCGATGATCCTGCTGTTCGTGTTGTCCAAGTTTTCAGCGCCCCAGCAGATCGAGGCCGCCCGGGTCGATTTGAAGGCCCGCATCGAGCGGCTCGAGCAGGAGCTTTACGAGATCCGGGGCGAGACGGACATCCTCAACCGCGACCTCACCACCCAGCGCGAACAGCTCTCCCAGGAAAAGAAACGGCTGGCAAGGCTGCAGGGCGACCTGTCGGACATCGAGGGCCAGTTTGCCGCCTCCAAGGGGGATGCCGAGGTCCAGAACATCATCGAAGGGCAGCTCGCCAGAGCGCTTCAGCAGCTGACCGAGGAGCAGAAGCGGCTGCAGCAGCTGCAGCCGCGCCGCAGGGCCGACGGCCAGGTGGGCGGCATCCCCGTGGACAGCGAGTACGTCATCTTCGTCATCGACACCTCCAACAGCATGCAGCGCGGCGCCTGGCCCCTGGCGCAGAAGAAGCTCCAGGAGACCCTGGAGGTCTACCCCCAGGTCAAGGGCATGCAGATCATGAACGACGACGGCATCTACATGTTTCCGCAGTACGCCGGCAAGTGGATCCCGGACACCGCCGGCCGCCGACGGGTCATTCTTTCCACGCTGGCCTCCTGGCAGCCGTTCAGCAACAGCAACCCCGTGGAGGGCATCGTCGAAGCGATCCGCAGCTTTTATTCCGAAGACAAGAAAGTCAGCATTTATTATTTCGGGGACGAGTTCAGCGGAACCGCCATCCAGCCGGTGATCGACGAGGTGGACCACATCAACCGGGCATCGGCGGCCGGCGGTCGGCGCATGCGGATTCACGCGGTAGGTTTCCCGACGGTCATCGAAAGAACGCAGCAGGCGGGCAACACTGGCCAGCGCTTTGCGACGCTGATGCGTGCCCTGTGCTACCGCAACGGCGGGACGTTCGTGGGCCTGAACGGCACGCGGCCCTGAATGGCATGGATCAAATGGACCAATCGGATATACCGACCCTGTGTCATTGCCCCAGGAACTATGCCTTCAGTTCAATCCCCACCAGCGTCACATCGTCGGCCGGGGGGGCGCCGCGGCCGAAATCGAGCCAGGAGGCCCGAACCGCATCGATGATCGCTGAAACGCCTTCCCCGGCGTGCTGCTTCAGCCGGGCGTGCAGCCGCTGGTTGCCGTACATCTCCCCTTCGGGGTTCATGTATTCGTTCAGTCCGTCCGTGTAGAGGAACAGCTTGTCGCCGGGGTTGAATGCCAGCTGCTCCTCCATGAAGCCGTCGTCTTCCTCCGGCAAGCGGATGCCGACTAGCCCGATAAAGGGACCGCCGCGCTTGAGCAGTTTGACCCGGCCGTCACGGCGCAGGATAATGGGCCGGGGGTGCCCGGCATTGCTGTAAGTCAGGGTCATCCGTTCGGTGTCCAGGATCAGGTAGACCATGGTGAAAAAGTTGGAGAACCGCTCGAAGGGGTATCCCGCATCAAGCGCCTTGAGAACCTCCGCGGGTCTTTGCGGGGGTTGATCCTGAGTCCCCTGCATGTCGGGCCTGGAGACGAAACCGGAGCCGGGCTGCAAGGCCTGATAGACCGAAACGGCCACCATGGCCGCCGGCACCCCGTGCCCGCTGATGTCCAGGGTGTAGATGGCCCAGAGATGGTCGGCCAGCCGAATCAGGTTGAAGATGTCCCCGCCGATGTGGGCCGAGGGCTCGAACGCCCAGTCTATGTCCAGAGGGCCGTAATCGGCAGGCTTGCGCGGAAGCAGGCTGCGTTGAATCTCCGCTGCCGCGGACAGGTCCTCGTCGATTTTCTCCTGTTTGGCGAGCAGCTCGCGGTTCAGACGATACAGGTCCTTTTCGGCGGCCGCGTACTTGAGCACCAAGGCGTGCAGGAGCCGGTTGGCGGCCAGCGAATCATGTTGAACCGCCCAATTTTCGATCATCTGCCGGACCTGCTTGGGTGAGACGCCCGGCCGTTCCTGCAGCGCGCGGAGGTGCTCCGCTATGGGGAAAGCGTCCCGCATGTCATGCAAAATGTTTCTGTATGCGTTCCGGGGGAACCCGGTAACCGTCTTCCTCCAAGGCGTCGATGCCGACGCCCTTGAGGCCGGCGAGAAGTTCGAAAACCTTTTGGACGAGCTTCTTATCAGTGATGACACTGCCGTGCTGCGGGGCGATGGTTCTAAACGGCACCTGCAGTAATTTTTTCAGCGCATGCTGCAGCGCCTTTTCCGAGGGCATGAGTTTTTGATGAAACATGAGGATGTCCCGAATCGGACACTTCACAACCTGGCGGCGGCAGTCCGACACACCCTTGCATTGCATGCACTCCAAATGCAGATCGAAAAAAAGGGACCACTCCGTGCCGTAGGAGCCGAAAAGGTCGCTTGAAAAAAGGATCCCGCTTTCGGCGTCGAAAGTGACCAGGCTCCCCTGGGCGTGGGCGTAAGGAGTTTTGATGAACTGCAGGACACGGCCGGAGGAAAAGGTGAACTGAGACCCGAGGTTTTCCAGCGCCAGCAGTTTGGAAGTTGCCGCGTAGTGGCGGATGAACATGTTGTTGGCCGCACCCGAAATGATCTTCAGGTCATCCCGGCCGATGATGTCCTCAAAATTGGGCAGGCTTCCGCACAGGTCCGGGTCGTAATGTTGATACACCAACGCCCTGATCTGGCTAGGTAAAATACCGGCCTGGAGAATCTTCATCATCACGGTCGGAAAATCCGGCCGGCTGCCGCCGTCGATTACGACCGCCTCGTCGTGATCCACGATCAGGTAAGGGTTGCAATGCAGGCCGGACTGAGAATCGTAGAACCCTACCCAAAAGATCCCCTTTTCGATCTCCACCGCCCGTTCGTAATCCACAACTTTCGGCTGACTCATGTCGTCCATCCGGCTGTTTCCGAATTAATGCTTTCCAATCTAGGTGCAGCCCTGGGGCATGTCAACTGGCCGGCCCGCCGCGTGGGTCTGCCGCCATCCTCCGTGGCGCCCGCGAATCTGCTTGACAAAAACGCCATTGCCTAATAGAAATTGAAATCTTGAACTTAAAACCACCGAGCCCTGGTCGAAAGGGCGAAACCATAAAAACGCAGGAAAGGAGAGAGGATTCTATGTCACAGTTGATACCCCCCCATGGCGGAAAAGGATTGACCTGTTGTCTGCTGGAAGGCGCGGCCCTGGCGGCCGAAAAGAAAAAGGCGGCCGGACTGAAACAGATCCCGGTTTCGGCGCGCGAGAACGGCGACCTGATCATGATGGGCATCGGCGGCTTCAGCCCGCTGACCGGTTTCATGACCAAGGCCGACTGGAAGGGCGTCTGCGACAATTTCCTGATGGCGGACGGCACGTTCTGGCCGATCCCGGTCACCCTTTCCGCCTCCAAGGACGACGCGGCCAAGATCAAGGTCGGGGAAGAGATCGCTCTGTTCGACCCCGAAAGCAAGGAAATCATGGCCACCATGAAGGTCACCGAAAAGTACGACATGGGCGTGGCCGAGAAACGCTACGAGTGCGAAAAAACATTCATGGGCGAGGGGTCCAAAACGGTGGAGGATTTCTGGAAGATCGCCGAGAAGGACCACCCGGGCGTCCAGATGGTCATGAACCAAAAAGACGTCAATCTCGCCGGCCCGGTGAAGGTGCTGAGCGAAGGTGAATTCCCCAAGAAATACGCCGGGGTATACATGCGGCCGGCCGAGTCCCGCAAGATTTTCGAGGAGCGCGGGTGGAAGGAAATCGCGGCCCTGCAGCTGCGCAACCCCATGCACCGCTCGCATGAGTACTTGTGCAAGATCGCGGTGGAAGTCTGCGACGGCGTGTTCATCCACTCCCTGGTGGGCAACCTGAAGCCCGGCGACATCCCCGCCGACGTGCGCGTCAAATGCATCGACGCGCTCGTGAAGGGCTATTTCGTCGAGAAAAATGTGCTCCAGGGCGGCTATCCGCTCGACATGCGTTACGCCGGCCCGCGCGAGGCCTTGCTGCATTCGACCTTTCGCCAGAACTACGGCTGTTCGCGCATGATCATCGGCCGCGACCACGCCGGCGTGGGCGACTTCTACGGGATGTTCGAAGCCCAGACCATCTTTGACAAGATTCCGCATCCCAAGGAACCCGGCAAAGCGTTGCTCTGCAAACCGCTGCTGATCGACTGGACCTTCTACTGCTACAAGTGCGACGGCATGGCCTCGCTGCGCACCTGCCCGCACGGCAAGGAAGACCGCGTGCTGCTCTCCGGCACGGCGCTGCGCAAGGCGCTTTCCGAAGGTGCCAAGGTGGCCGACCACTTCGGTCGCGATGAGGTCCTCGAGATCCTCCGCGAATACTACAAGGGCCTAGACGAAAAGGTCGAGATCAAGCTGCACGGCGCCGCCACCGGCGAAACCAAGAAGTAATATTAAAACAGCTGCATCCGCTGAGCGGATGCCGCTGTTTTAATCATTAAGTTTTTACAAACCAATGGGGGCCTCCGCTTATGCGGAGGCCCCCATTTTTTAGGTGACGACGGCCGGCGACGGCTTTCCTACTTTCGCCCGGCATACTCCGCATACGTCATGGCCACCGTGCGGTAGACCAGGTGCGCCAGCTTCGAGAACGGCAGGTAGGCGAAGGTGAACCAGATCACCATCAGGTGGATGAAATAGATGGTGTAGGACGCACCCGCCCATCCGGCTAAACGCGTCAGCTGGGCGCCCATGCCGGTCACCCCCAGGCCGAAAACGAGTCCCAGCAGCAGCCAGTCCTTGTAAGCCGATTTCTGGTCGGGCTTGTTCATGCGGGCCTTGATCAACAAAAAGCTGCCGATGATGAGGGCAACTCCACTGATGTTGGCCAGCCACTTGACCGGGTTCATCTGGGTATACGGGCCGTGGTTCTGGAAGACATAGATCGCCACAAAGAAAATGTTGGTCACGATAAACAGCCCGATGAAGGCGAAGAGCACCAGCATGTGGGAGATGCCGCGCTCCTTGTTCTCGGTGCACTCGTCGAACTTCGCGTGCCGCAGGATGGTGGGAATGGTCCGGATCAGGGCCTGGATGAACCCGCCGGCGTCGATCGTCTGCCGGGTTGTCTTTCCCTCGGCCAGGGCGTTCTGGTGGATGTCGCAGAGGAAGCGCTTCACGCCGTTGAAGAACACCGCTGCGGCAAACCCCGCGGCCGTCAGCATCACGACGTCCACCAGCCAGGTGGAAACCATCTTGGCGTGGACGATGGTGCCTTCCGGGCTGAAGTTGAGGAACTGGAAGTTGAAGATCTTGCCCATGAGGGTGCCCATGATGAGGATGTAGACCGCCGGCACCAGCAGCAGGATCGGCAGCATCATGGGGTTGTTCAGGGCCTGGGCCAGGGGCTTGGGCGCCGAGTACTCCGTGATCGCCTGCGCGCGGATGGCCGCCAGCACGTCCGCCGGTTTCGCCTTGCGCGGGCAGCGGGTCGAGCAGTCGCCGCAGTTGTGGCACAGCCAGGGGTCGGCGCTTTTCACCAGCTTGTCCTTCAACCCCCAGGACGCCGCGATCATCTCCTTGCGGGGAAACGGCTTGTTGTCCGGGGAAATCGGGCAGACCACCGAACAGGTGGCGCACTGGTAGCACTTCTTGAGGTCCTCCCCGCCGAGGATCCCCACATCCTTGATGAAATTGAGATCCGGTTCAATAACGAGTCTTTCGGTCATACACGACACCTCCTGTGTGGCAGCAGGAAGGGGCGGCTTCCCGCCCCTTCTCGAATCATCATCGCCGCATTAGAATCCCTTGAACGGGTTCGGGCCGAGGCCTTCGATGGTCCCGACAAACTCCTTGAGCATCTGCGGGATCTTGTCGTACTCATCGATGGCCACCTGGAACTGCGCCACCCGCTCCGGCTCGAGCGCCAGGCTGGAGAGCGCCTCGCCGATTTTCTTCACGCGGATCTCGGCCAACTCGCTGCCCTTGACGAAGTGGCACTGGTAGTCGTCCCCGTGCTTGCAGCCCATGAGGAAAACGCCGTCCATGCCCTTGGAGAGCGCGTCCTTGATCCAGATCACGTTGACCGACCCCAGGCAGCGCACCGGGATGAAACGCACATCCGCGTTCCAGGACAGGCGATTCATCCCGGCGATGTCCAGCGCCGGGTAGGCGTCGTTCTCGCAGATCAGCCCCAGGATGCGCAGGGGCGGCTCGTCGAAATCGTCGGTCGAGGGCACCTTGATCGCCTTGACCATCGAGCTGACGCTGTCGATGCTGTAGTTGGCGAAGTTGATGATTCGCTCGGGGCAGGCCCCCATGCACGTGCCGCAACGGCGGCAGCGTGTGGGGTTGGTCTTGGGCGTGCCGCGCTCGTCGTCGTCAAGCGCCCCGAAGGGACATTCCTGAGTGCACCGCTTGCACTGGGTGCAGCGCTGGAAGAAAAAATCCGGGAAGGTCAGGTCGCCGGAGCGCGGGTGCACGGAGACCCCGCGGTTGACCGACTCCAGACACTGGATGGCCTTGAGGGCCGCACCGGCCGCGTCCTCCATCGCCTCCTCCGTGGTCATGCTGCGCCGCACGCCGCCGGCCGCGTAGATGCCGGTGCGCTGGGTCTCGTAGGGGAAGCAGATGTAGTTCGAGTCGGCGTAGTCGTTGAAGAGGGCGTTGTCGCGGAAGGCCGGGCCCTGGCGGTAGGCCAGGTTGATCACCGGGTCGTCCTTGGTGGCCGGCACCATGCCGGTGGCGAGCACCACGAGGTCGGCCTTGATCTGGATCGGCTGGCCGAGCAGCGTGTCGTCGGCTTCGACGATGAGGCCCGCGCCGTTCTTGGAGACGTTGGTCACCTGACCCTTGGTGAGGAAGACGCCCGGGTCCTGCTGCACGGCCTTGTAAAAGTTCTCCGTCATGCCCGGGGTGCGCATGTGCTGGTAGATGATGAAAGACTTGCCGTCAGCGTAGTCCTCGCGCACGTAGGTCGCCTGCTTGAGGGCCACCAGGCTTGTCACCGAGGCGGCGTAAGGGAAGTCCTGGTCACCGCCCTGCCCCGGGCTCTGGATGAAGACCACGGACTTGGCCTCCTTGCCATCGGAGGGCCGCTTGATCTTGCCGGCGGCCGCGATCTCCTCGAACTGGGCGTTGGTGACCACGTCCGGGGTGACACCGAAGCCCAGATGGGCGTATTCACCCTCCGCGGGCTGGTAGGGCCGCCAGCCGGCCGCGAGCACCACGGCGCCGAACTTCTCGCCGCTCGGGTCAAACGTCAGGATGTCCTGCCGACCCTGGTTGTATTCCAGGTAGCGCGCGTGGAGCTTCTCGGTCTCGAGCTCCTTGCCGCTTTCATCCACCTTCATCTCGGGCGGCAGCGGGAACGGCACGTCAAACTCGATCTTCTCGCCCGGCTTCTTGAAGGTCACGGTGAAATCCCCGGGTTGGCCGGCGATGCGCGCCACCACGGTCCCGGTCTTGATTTTGATCCCGGGGTAGCTGCCGAGCTCCTTGATCTTGGACTGGATCACCGGCGCCATGGGTTTTTCGTAGGGGTAGTCCGTAGGCAGCTGCTTGCGCCACTTGGCGGCGTTGCCGCCCAGGGCGGGCGCCTTCTCGACGATGGTGACCTCGTAGCCGGTCTTGGCCGCATCGATGGCGGCCGAAATGCCGGTGATGCCCCCGCCGATGACCAGGATCTTCTTGGTGAAGGTTTCAAGCTTGTAGGGCTCGGGCAGATTGATCTTCTCCACCTTGGCAAACGCCATCTTGAGGTAGTCGGAGGCCATCATCTGGACGTGGTCGATGAAGGTCTCGTCGTCCTTCTGCTCTTCGGTGGGCGCCGGCCAGGTCGCCCGCGCGTGGGACCACACCACATGCTCGCGCAGGTTGACCCGCTCCACGATGCAGCCATCGAACCGGAAGGTGTCGTAGAGCACGCGCGGCGAGCACGCGCCGATGACCAGCGTGTTGACTCCGGCGGCGACGTCCTGCTTCAGCAGCTCAATCCCCTCCTTGCCGCAGAGGGCCGGGCAGGTCTTGACCGAGTGGCCCTCGTCGGAGGCCACTTCACTAAGCTTTTCGATGTTGAGGGACTCGCCGATCCCGCAACCTTGGCAGATATACACCCCATATTTTTTATTCATGGTCGGCCTCCTACCTCCTCACCAGGGTTTGAATCGCTTTGAGGGCCATGCCGGTGGCGTTCTGGTTGGACGAAACGACATCCGCCGGTTTGTTGGCGCAGCCGGCCGCGAACATGCCGCCGACGGCGTAGTCGTTTAGAATGAACCCGTCCGGCGTGGTCTTGACCGCTCCCGGCAGCTTGTTGACCGCCGCCGTGGGCTGCATGCCGGTCGCGAGCACCACCATCTCGACCGCCTGCTGGATCTTCTCGCCGGTGACGGCGTTCTCCGCCACGACGGTGATGTTCCCGGTGGCCTTGTCCTCGCTGACTTCCGCGACCTTGCCCTTGATGAAAAAGACGTTGGGGTCCTTCTTGATGGCCTCGTAGAACTTCTCGTAGCGATACCCCGGTGCGCGCAGGTCGATGTAGAAGATGTAAATCTTGGCTTCGGGGTACTGGGCGCGGACATAGGTGGCCTGTTTGAGGGAGGCCATGCAGCAGATGTAGGAGCAATAGGGCAGGTAGTTCTCGTCCCGAGAGCCGGCGCACTGCACGAAGGCGATGCTCGCCGGCGCCTTGCCGTCGGAGGGCCGGGTGACCTTGCCCAGGGTCGGCCCGTTCGGCGCCGCCAGGCGCTCCATCATCATGTTGGTGATGATGTTCTTGTGCTTGCCGAAGCCGAGGTTGTCCATCTTTTTGGCGTCGTAAGGCACCCAGCCGGTGGCCCAGACGACGGCGCCCACGTTGAGGTTGAGCGTTTTCGGCTGCATCTCGAGGTCGACCGCGTCGTACTTGCAGGCCGCTTTGGCCCGCTTGCCGTCCTCGGTCCCGACAATCCGGGGGTCGATCACGTACCGGGCCGGGAAGGCCATGGCAAACGGCAGATAAGCACCCTTGATCTGCTTCATGCCGAAATCGAACTCGCTCGCGATCTCGGTCTGGCAGGCGTCGGTGCAGGCCCCGCAGCCGGTGCAGTTCTCGTTCACGTAGCGCGGCTTGACCTTGACGGCGATTGTGTAGTTCCCGGGTCCGCCCTCGACCTTTTCCACCTCCGCCATCGTCAGCACCTTGATGCGCGGGTTGTCTTTGATGCGCTTGAAGTTGATTTCCAGCCCGCAGGTCGGCGGGCAGAGCTTCGGGAAATACTGGTTCAGTTGGGCGACTCGGCCGCCCAGGTAAGGGTTTTTCTCGACCAGAAACACCTCGTAACCGACTTCGGCCGCCTCAAGGGCTGTGGTGAGCCCGCTGATGCCTCCGCCGACCACCATGATGCTTCCACTCACAGGGGCTGCTTTTTCGTCTGTCATGCCTTCCCTCCGTGCTGTGTCTGGATGTTGAACAGCGGTTTTAATTTACGTTCGCGCCATCGGCGATATCCTTTGTTGTCTGAATCGGAAAACGCTCTCCATTGCGACAGAGCCCTTTCCCATTGAGATAACCCGGGGATATTGCCTTCAGCCCTCGACCTCCATGTTACAAAAAAACCTCCAGGTGCCTTCCGGCACCTGGAGGTTTTAAGGGTTAACTACTGATTCTCCGACTCACGATACAATCCATCATTACGGGATGAGCTTGATGTAGTCTTTCTTGAACACATCCCACTTCGCGGCCTTGGGATCGTACTTGGAGTTCACGAAGCAGAACCAGTTCTTGTCGTCCTGGCCCGGATGGTCCGCTTGGTAGTAGAAGCCCGGATAGCGGGTTTCCTTCCGGAACTGGATGTGGCGCAGGTGCGACTCGACCGTCCAGATGCGGTGGATGATTTCCCAGCAGCGCATCAGCTCGTGCAGGTCGCCGGCCGCCAGTTTCTCGCAGTCTTCGCGCATCAAGGCCAGCATCTCCATGACGATCTCGAGGTTCTTGTTGGTCGTCATGTAGAAAGTCGAGGTGCCGGCGCCGTACTCGTGGGTCGCCTTCATCATGCGGTACATCATCCCGTTCGGTTTCAGGTAGTTCGGGTTGATGTCGTCCGCCGTGCTGTAGGCGGCGAACTGCAGGTAGGTCCGCACCGGTTTGTAGACCAGGTCGACGATCTGAGCCTTGCTCAGGGCCAGCTCGGGTTTGAGGCTGGCGTTGTCCTTGGCATAGCGCACCAGCTGCTTGGCGACCATGCGGCCCTCGGCGTGGGACCCGGAGGAGAACTTGTGGCCGGAGCAGCCCACACCGTCGCCGGAGGTGAACAGGCCGTCGACCGTGGTCATGCGGTTGTAAATCTTGCCGTTGGCGGCCTTGATCTTGTAGGACGCCGGGATCCAGTCGAAGTCCGGCCCGGAGACCCAGAACCCGCAACAGCCGGAGTGGGACCCGAGCAGGTAGGGCTCGGTCGGCATGACTTCGGAGTTCTTCTTTTCGGGCTCGGTGTTGGTGGCGCACCACAGGTTGGCCTGGCCGCAGGTCATGTCCAGGAAGTCTTCCCACGCCTCGGACTCGAGGTGCTTGAGCTCCTTCTTGTCCATGGTCTTGCCGAGTTCGGCCAGCGCCGTCACGGTGTCCATCATGATCGGCCCGCGACCTTCCTTCATCTCGAAGAGCATCAGGTGGTTGCGCAGGCAGGTCGGGGTGATGGCGGCGGTGCCGTACGGGGCGTACTTCTGAAGCTCCTTCTTGGCGGCTTCGCTCGCGGCAAAGTTCTCGCCCAGACCGTTGAGGGTCTTGGCCTTGAACAGCAGGAACCAGGCGCCGACCGGGCCGTAACCGTCCTTGAACCGGGCCGGGGTGAAACGGTTTTCCATCATGGAAAGTTCGGCGCCGACTTTGGCCCCCAGATAGTAGGTGGAACCGGAGTTCCACACCGGGTACCAGGCCCGGCCCTTGCCCTCGCCGACCGAGCGCGGCTGATAGATGTTGACCGCGCCGCCGCAGGCAATCATGGCGGTCTTGCATTTGAAGATGTAGACCTTGTTCTCGCGCACGGAGAAACCTGCCGCACCGGCGATCTGGTTGGGTTTGTTCTTGTCCAGGAACAGCTCGACGATGAAGACGCGCTCGAGGATGTTGGTGTCCCCGATGGCTTTCTTGGCGGCTTCGGCGACGATCCGCTTGTAGGACTCGCCGTTGATCATGATCTGCCACTTGCCGGTACGGACCGGCTTGCCGCCGGCTTTCAGGGTCCCCATCTTCTTACCCTTAATGCCGTCCAGGGTCTTGCCCGCCTCGTCCTTCTTCCAGATCGGCAGCCCCCACTCCTCGAACAGCCACACCGAGTCGTCGACGTGGCAGCCCAGGTCGAAGATCAGGTCTTCGCGGACCAGGCCCATCAGGTCGTTGCGGACCATGCGGACGTAGTCGTCCGGGCTGTTTTCGCCGATGTAGGTGTTGATGGCCGAGAGGCCCTGGGCCACGGCGCCGGAGCGCTCGAGAGCGGCCTTGTCCACCAGCAGAACCGTCTGGTTCGGCTGGAGCCATTTTTTAACTTCAAACGCCGTGCCGCAAGCAGCCATGCCGCCGCCGACGATGAGGATGTCCACTTCCTTCTCGACAACTTCGGGGTCCTTGACGGCCTTCAGTTCGCCCTTTGGTTTGTTCGGCAATGCCATATTGATTCCTCCTTAATGATATAGTCGTAAGTGATCGGTAGATATTCGTGAGAACCGTAACGCCTACTTCACGAGTTCCTTGGGCTTCGGCAGTTGCCGGCCTTCGGCCTCTTCCGTGGACAGGAGCTGGCTTTCGATGTCCTTGCCCTTCAAACCGTCGTAGGCATTGGCCGCGCCCTCGGGAGTGGTCCGGATGGGGAACTTGAACCGCTTGATCAAGCCGTTGCGGAATTTGCAGGTCCACATGACATCCTCGGTGCCCAGCATCGGCATGATGCTGCTCCCCATCGGCACGAAGTCGGCATACCCGCGCACCTCGATCGCCTGGGTGGGGCAGATCTTGACGCAGGAGAAGCATTCCCAGCACTGATCGGGTTCCTGGTTGTAGGCCTTCATCGCCGTGGGGTCCAGGACCATCAGGTCATTGGGGCAGATGTACATGCAAGCGGTCTTCTCGCCGCCCTTGCAGCCGTCGCACTTTTCATTAATGACAAAACTTGGCATTGAGGTACCTCCTAGATGGTTTCAGGGTGATTGAAAAGGGTGAATTGCGATACAATGGTAGAATGGCTTGATTGAGTGATTCTGCACCTCCCTTCCTTCGTTGACGTTAAACCAGCAGGGCTGACAGCCAAGACGTTGGGGATAAGACAACACGCCGGCAGGTTCCAGGACCGAGCGCACGACCTATCGCAAATACTAAATTTTTTTCATTTAAATCAGATAGATAAATGGCTAACAGGCGATGGACCATACCATTCCCCTTATGCCTTGTCAAGGGTTTTTAGGCGCACAAAACGCACAAAAGCCCCGAAATTCCTGGTATTGAAAAGGTGTGCCACAGGTTGATCTCAAACGCCGCATGAACACAAAATATGGACCAAAACTCCGGTCAAAGTTCATGCGCAAAAGTACGTGGCTGGGATCAACCTTCAATGGACGGAAAAATTTAAAATGACAAATACACAAAATTGCAGTAGCAGGAAAATGCGTTCCGCATTTTCCTATGTACGGTAGGAGACCATGGAAGGCCGCCTGATTTCGATCGATCCGGATACACCCTTTCGGTTTGCCTGCAACCCCGGGGTCGCTTGTTTCAACGAATGCTGCCGTGACCTGAACCAGTTTCTGACGCCCTACGACGTGCTGCGCCTGAAGCGGGGACTGGGGCTTTCGTCGCGCCAGTTCCTGGAGCAACACACCCTGCGCCACACGGGACCCGGTTCGGGGCTGCCGGTCGTCACGCTGAAACCCGGCGACCCCGAGCGGCGGACCTGCCCCCTGGTCACCCCCGACGGTTGCCGGGTCTACCGCGACCGCCCCTCTTCCTGCCGCACCTATCCCTTGGTGCGTGTCCTGCGCCGCTCCCGAGAGAGCGGCGATGTGTTGGAAGAATACCGGCTGCTCCGTGAACCTCACTGCCGGGGATTCGATGCCGAGCGACAACAGACGATACATGAATGGGCGGCGGACCAGGAACTCAGGCAATACAATGCCGAAAACGACCGGCTGCTGGAGCTGATCAGTCTCAAAACACGCCTCAGCTCAAAAGCGCTCCCGCCGTCGCTGGCCGAGCAGGTTTTCACGGCGCTGTACGATTTGGACCGGCTCCACAAGCAGCTGCATGACGCCCGCCCGGCAAGGATGAGCGCGGAGCTGCTGGAAGACGCCCGGGATGATGAGATTGCCTTGCTGCGCCTGGGAGTGGAGTGGGTGAAGAAGCTCTTGGAAAAAACCTTCGCGCGTTAGCTGGTGCTGAAATTCCAAGATGGCCCGGAACCGGGTTGTTCATGAGGGGGAGGCGATTCATGGATCTTACTGGAAAAGCGGCGCTTGTCCTCGGCGGCATCAAAGGCATCGGCAAGGCTGTCGCGCTGGCGCTGGCGAAAGCCGGCACCGCGGTTGCGGTAAATTATTTCGATTGGCAGGAAGAGTTGGAAAACCTCCGAGGCGCCCTGGCTGCCGCCGGCCGGGATTATCTCATCCTCAAGACGGACCTGCGGCAGGCCGAGGACATCCCCCTCATGACGCAGGCCGTGGTCGAGCGCCTCGGACGCCTCGACATCCTGATCAACAACATCGAGCGCGGCGGCTGGCCCGTCGTCCATGGGCCCTATGTCCGCGAGCAGTGGGACCTCGAAATGGAGACCACCCTGCGCGCCAAGCGCTGGGCGTTTGTCGCCGCCCTGCCGCACCTGAAAGCCGCAGGCGACGGGGCCGTGATCAACTTTTCCTCGATCGCCGGCCTGGTCGGCCGCGCGGGACCCGCCGGTCTGGTCTTCAACGACGGCTACGCCGCCGCCAGCCGCGCAGTTTCGCTTCTCACCGAATCCTGGGCCCGGGAGGCCGCGCCCGAGGTGCGCGTGAACGAGATCATGCTCGGCTTCGTCGACACCCGCCACGGTCCCGGAACCCGCGGCTGGGGCCTTCTGAGCGACGCCGAAAAACAGGCCATTTGCAACCACACCCTGCTCGGCCGCACCGGCAGCATCGAGGACGTGGTCAAGGCCGTGATGTTCATCCTGCGCGACGCCCCCTTCATGACCGGCAGCGTGCTTCGGCTCGACGGCGGCTATGTGCTGGGCGGGGAAAAGATGCAGCCGATGCCGAAGGGGGTGTTGCCGGAATGATCCGGCCGGTCGCCGGTCCGCCAGTCGGCCGTGAAACGGTGGCTCGGTGGGAGCGGCTTTCCAGCCGCGATGATCTGCGGGAGAATGTAATTTTCCCCTGCCCTCAATAGGCAGGCGCACGGGGATGGATGGGCCCCCCTGGTACATCCAACGCGATCCTCAAAGCTTGATCGAGCCTGCTGGTCTTTTTCGGGGCGAGACGGCCAACATGAATGGTCGGCATCGTTTTGGGCAGGCTGACCAACCATTCTCAGGGCTAACGCCCCTTAGGCTTCAACCTCTGGCCTTTGATTCCCCACAAGAACAACTTGATCCAATCAAACCCGAGCAGCATCAGCTGCGCGTCGTCTTTTTTTATTCTGCTCAGCAGCTCCGTTTTGACCTTGAAGCGCTTGAGGAAGCTGCTGCCGAAGACGAACTCGCGGAAGCGGTCGGCGTTGTAGGCGGCCATGAAGGTCATCTTGGCGCGCGACCCCGTCGGGCCTTCCACGCCCCAGGGGTCGTTCTGGAACCGCCGCCGCAGCTGCGCCCAGCGGATGGTCATGCGGTGGTAGGTTTCGGCCTCCTGGTCTTCCACCCACTCTGGGACCGTCCACTGCTTTTCCTCGTGCCGCCCCAGGCAGAAATCGGGCGGTCGAAAAAAGAAGACCGGCTCGTCTGTATCGGTTTCGGCATCATGCCGCAGTCCATGCTCCAGGGGAAAGGCGCGGCAAGTGTCGGGACGGTCGGGGTAAACGCTGCAGCCCTCGGGCGTGAGAAACGGGCAGGTTTTTTGATCGTTTTCCGCCATGCGCAGCAGGACATCCGGGAAATGGCTCCCCGGGCGCAGCACCGCGTCCACGTGGCGGTCCAGGAACTCATCCGACGTGAGGCCCAGGCGGGTTCTGAGACGGATCACGTCATACGGGTAGAGGAACAGGTTCAGGTTGCGGCAGCAGCGGTTGAAGCAGCCGATGCCTGGATGGCAGCGGAACCGGAAGGTCTCGCCCTCCCGGATGCGGATGCCCGGCAGCCGGTCGAGGTCTGCAGCATCCAGCTGTTTCACGAAAGCTCCCCGTCGTCCAGCAGTATCTCGGTGACGGTCATCCGTATTTTCCGCCGCAGTCCCAGAGCCTGGCGGCACTCCGCCTCGAGCCGCGCCAACTCGGTGTATAGCGGCGTGCGGTCGAGAAGGGGCCGGTCCGGCCGGCCGCAGCGCCGGTGAAACTCTTCGCAGCCGGGGCTCTGCTGCGCAGAGCGGCCGGGTGGACGCAGCTCGTGCGGGATCCCGTGCAGGCGGCAGATCATCGGGCGGTGGGCGTAGAGCACGCAGCGCCCCTCGGCGTTGAGCGGGCACAGGGGCCGGGCGTCCGCCCCGGAGACCGCCGTCTGCTCCTGCGGAGCGGCCACGGCGGCGGCGTTTGCCCGGATGCGCTCCCGCCGGTCGGCCGGCAACCCGCTGAAACCATCTCGCAGATAGAGGACCTCCAGCAGGGTGTGGTGGTGAAAGCGCGTCCGGCAGCAGCTGGTCGAACAGCCCGAGCAGACAAAGCCGTGGCCGGCGGCCGCCCGCTCGTAGGCCGCATCCATGTCGTGCAACACGCACCGCAGGCGTTCCAGCAGCGATGCCGGCAGCCGGGCGTCCATCAGTTGACCTTTTGGGTGAAGGGCGAGGGGAAAAACAGGTTGGCGTAAAGATTCATGGCGTAGCGATCGGTCATGCTGGCAATGAAGTCGCACACCAACCGCTCCCGCGGCGCTCCTTCGTGGTTGCCGCCGCCCATCTGCAGGTCGGCCAACCCCTGGCGGAGCATGTCCTCGTTTCCGAGAAAATAGGAGTAAAGTTCGGAGAGAATTTTCTTCGACTTTTCGAAGTCCTGCTGGACCCGCGGCGAACGGTAGACGTTTTCGTACATGAAGTGCCGCAGTTCGAGCATGGCGGCGCGGAGATCGTCGCTGGGCCTGAGGCGGAACACGCCGTCTTCCGCCTTGGAAGAAGAGATGAGGTCCTTGATCATGGTGGTGGCCCGCTCCGAGTGGGTCTTCCCCAGCAAGCGCCGGCAGGAGGCCGGCACCTGCTCGTCCCGTATGACCCCGCTGCGGACGGCATCGTCCAGATCGTGGTTCAGGTAGGCCATGAAATCGGCGATCCGGACCACGCGGCCTTCGCACGTGCTGGCCAGTTCCTCGGCGTCGTCGGGCAGCACCTTGCCGTAGCCCTTGGAGTGCTTGAGGATGCCGTCGAGCACCTCGCACGTCAGGTTCAGGCCCAGGCCCCCGTTTTCCAACACTTCGACCACGCGGATGCTCTGCTCACTGTGGGTGAAATCCGGAGAGTAGATCTCCTTCAGCACGGTCTCGCCGCTGTGGCCGAAGGGGGTGTGGCCGAGGTCGTGTCCCAGAGCGATGGCCTCAGTGAGGTCTTCGTTGAGGTAAAGCGCCCGGGAAATGGCGCGAGCCATCTGCGACACCTCCAGCGTGTGGGTCAGGCGCGTGCGGTAGTCGTCGATCATGGGCGCCAGGAACACCTGGGTCTTGTGTTTGAGGCGCCGGAAGGCATTGCAATAGACGATCCGGTCCCGGTCGAGCTGAAAGGCGGTTCGCACCGCGCAGGGCTTTTCCGCGACCCTCCGTCCCCTGGACTGGGAGCTGGGACAGGCGAACGGCGACATGAACGACCGTTCGCGCTTTTCGAATTCCTCACGGATGGACATGGGCATCGTCGGTCCGCTCTCTTTGACGCTTTCGAGAAACCAAGCTTTTCAGGAAATTCATAAAATTGTAAGCGCATGGGTTCAATTTGTAAAGCGCAATTTGCAGCGGGCCCTTCGAGCGGCGGCACACTGCAGCAGGGCTCCTTTTCGGTCGTCGCAGCCATGCCCGGTACCAACGGAATCGCGGTGGAAAGCCGCTCCCACACGATCTCCAGGTTCCCCCGTTGCCGGGCCTGCAGCAATGTTGTAGAATTAAGCTCATAATGACCGGCCATCATCTAATACTCGGCACGCTCTCGGATGTCCTCACGGGGGAAACCCTCGACGACACCCTGGACGAACGCTACCGCCAGAAAATCGCCCGCCTGCTCGTGGAGCGCGGGGGCTATCTGGCGGATGAGATCGAGCCCCGCCGGGAGCTGCTGCTTCAGGCGGATGACCGCCGCGCCGTCATCAAGGTGGACTTTGTGGTGCGGATCGCAGGGAAGGCCGCGATGGTGATCCGCTTCGGCCCCGGCTCCATCGTTTCCCGCGAGCGGCCGACATTGGCCGTGTCACGGCTCGTCGAGGCCTACCAGGTCCCGGTCGCTGTGGTCACCAACGGCGAGGATGCCGAAATCCTGGACGGGGGCTCCGGGAAGGTTGTCGGCCGCGGCCTGGGGGCCATACCGGCCAAAGCGGATCTGACGGAAAAGGTCCGGAATTATCCGTTCCCGGCGGTCCCCCGCGCAAGAGCGCTGATGGAATCGCGGGTCGCTTACTGTTACGAGGTCGACGGCGCCTGCCCGTGCGACGACACGATATGCCGGCTTGAATGAAGGCGGAGGCCTGAAGGGGGAAGGACTTCGAGAACCTGATGGCTGCCTTTTTCCGACTTCCGAATTCGGTGAGCGTATGGACTGCGACCACTTCATGGGTGAAGCGCTTAAGGAGGCCCACAAGGCCCTTGCACGGGGAGATTTTCCCGTGGGATGCGTCATGGTGCACGAAGGCCGAATTGTCGCGCGAGGCTCGCGCAAAGGGACCTGCGGCGACGGACGCAACGAGTTGGACCATGCCGAGATGGTGGCGTTGCGGAGACTGGCCGCGCACACGGATCCGGTGGACCCTTCCGCCATCACCGTCTTCAGCACCATGGAGCCCTGCCTCATGTGCTTCAGCGCCCTGATGCTGCACGGCATCGGCGAGATCGTTTACAGCTATGAGGACGCCATGGGCGGAGGCACCGCCTGCGACCGCTCGCAGCTGAGCCCGCTCTACCGCGATAGTCGCATCCGGGTGGGCTGCGGTGTTCGCCGCGGGGAGAGCCTCGCGCTGTTCAAGGCTTTTTTTGCCGACCCCCGCCACTCCTACTGGCGCGGCAGCCGCCTCGCGGAATACACCTTGAATCAGTAGGCGAGGCCACGGCCCAGGGGACGGAAAAACCGGTGGATGTATTTTTTTCTTGCATTCCTTGATGTTGTAGATTATTCATAGCGGTCAAAATTTATGGACCCCATGCAATTGGATTCACATGCCAATCAAATTCATGGGGTTATGGAAACCAGAGGGCCGAGCGGTCCTTTGGGTGACCTTTTAAGAGGGGAGGTGTCGGCATAGCACTCACGACGCGACCGATGCGGCCAACCCGCTCGGCAGACCGAACAAACATCAATCAGGACATCCGGGCCAGACAGGTCCGGGCCATCGACCCGGAAGGCAATCAGCTCGGCGTTATCCCCACGGAGCAGGCCTTGGCCGCCGCCGCAGAATTCGGTCTTGATCTGGTGGAGGTTTCGCCGAACGCGGACCCGCCGGTATGCAAGATCATGGACTACGGCCGGTTCCGATACGAGCAGACCAAGAAGAAGCATGAGGCCAAAAAGAAGCAGGCGTCTTTCAAGCTCAAGGAAATAAAGGTCCGGCCCAAGACCGGCCAGCATGATCTGCAGGTGAAGATCGGCCGCATCAGGGAGTTCATCACCAAAAAAGACAAGGTCAAAGTGACCGTGATGTTCCGCGGCCGGGAAATCGCCCTCTCCCACATGGGAATGGAGCTGCTTCAAAAAATAGCCGCCGAGGTACAGGACATCACGGTCGTCGAGCAGACGCCCAAATTCGACAACCGCACACTTTTCCTGGTATTGGCCCCGAAATGACGGCAAGCAAATCTGCCGAACGCCGGGATGGGGGGACGATGTAAGCCGTTCGCCTGCCGCACAATGGAAGGTTTCATCCGGGTGGCGTGGGCCGGTAGCGGTAGTGCTCACGCCATCTGTTTTGGATGTTGCGGATAATTTTAAGGAAGATAACCTCGTAAGGAGAAGAGGACATGCCCAAGATCAAAACCAACCGTTCGGCTGCCAAACGGTTCAAAAAAACCGGCACCGGCAAGATCGTCTATCACAAGGCCTTCGGTAGCCACATTTTGAGCACGAAGTCGCGCAAGCGCAAACGCTCGCTGCGCAAGAGCCCGATCGTGGACCCGAGCAACATGCGGACCCTCAAACTGCTGCTGCCCAACGGGTGAAGATTTCATCGCTTTTGATTATGAATTTTTTGAACTTTTTTCAGAGGTGAAACGCCATGCGTGTCAAACGTGGATTCAAAGCCAGACATCGACGCCAAAAAGTGCTCAAGCTCGCCAGGGGCTTCCGCGGCGGCCGCAGCAAGCTCTTCCGAACAGCTGCCGGTACGCTTGACCGCGCCCTTCGCTACGCCTACCGGGACCGCAAGGCCCGCAAACGCGATTTCCGAGCGCTCTGGATCACCCGCATCAACGCCGCCGTGCGCATGAACAACCTGTCCTACAACAAGTTCATCCACGGACTGAAGCTGGCCAACGTGGAACTGGACCGCAAGGTCCTGGCCGAGCTGGCGGTTTCGGATCCCACGGGGTTCGCCCACATCGTCAAACTGGCCTCGCGGCCGGCCTAAGCCCGGAGATCCGCCGCCGCGACCTTCGACCTGGTTTTCGAAGGTGACGGGGAGGCGGTCTCCTTACGGTGGGGGATTGTGGAACTGAATCTGGATCAAATTGATGCGGATGCACGCGCCGAGCTGAAAGCAGCCGGATCGGACCCCGAGGCCATCCAGGCGCTGAACGTCAAGTACCTCGGCCGCAAGGGGATTCTCACCCAGTTTCTGAGGTCCATCGCCGGCCTGCCGCCCGGGCAGCGCCCGGCCGCCGGCCAAAAGGCCAACGAGATCAAACAGGGTCTGGGTGCAGCGATTGGCGCGGCCCTGCAGGCCATCGAGCAGACCTCCCCGTCCGCGGGGGATCGCATCGACGTGTCCCTGCCGGGACGGATGGAGCCCTGGGGGGCCCTGCACCCCATCACCCGGGTCAGCGGTGAGATCTGCGACATCTTGTCCAAGATGGGTTTCGACATCGTGGAAGGACCCGAGGTCGAAAAAGACTACTACAACTTCGAAGCCCTGAACATCCCCAAAAATCATCCGGCGCGCGACATGCAAGACACTTTTTTCGTGTCCGCGGACGTCGTGCTGCGCACGCACACCTCTCCCCTCCAGATCCGGACGATGGAGCGCCAGCCGCCCCCCGTGCGGGTTATTGCGCCGGGCAAGGTCTTCCGCTGCGACTCGGACCAGACGCACACCCCCATGTTCCACCAGGTCGAAGGCCTGCTGGTGGACGAGAACGTGTCCTTTGGGGACCTGAAGGGGACCCTCACCGCTTTCGTGCACCAGATGTTCGACGAACAGACCCGCCTGCGCTTCCGGCCCAGTTTTTTTCCGTTCACCGAACCGAGCGCCGAGGTGGACATCCTGTGCGTCATCTGCCGGGGCAAGGGCTGCCGGGTCTGCAAGCACACCGGTTGGCTGGAAATCCTCGGCTCGGGCATGGTGCACCCGGCCGTCTTCGAAAATGTGGGCTACGACTCCCAGCGTTACACCGGCTTCGCTTTCGGCATGGGTGTCGAGCGGGTTGCGATGCTGAAATACGGGATCGACGACCTGCGGAAGTTTTTCGAAAACGACTTGCGGTTCCTGAGTCAATTCTGATGCAATTAGGTGTTTGGGTATTCGGGTATTTTGTGGTTTAGCAAAAAAGAACCCCCTGAAAACCCGGGAGTGCGTCAGCTTCCCCCAAACGCCTGAATGGCCAAAAACCAAATACCCAAATACCTGAACGACTAGAAACCCAATTCGCCATGAAAGTAAGTTTAAGCTGGCTGGCCGAGTACACACCGATCAAACTGAACGCCTCCGAGCTGGCCGAAGCCCTCACCCTGGTGGGGCTGGCGGTCGATGCGGCGGATGACCGTTTTCGCTTCCTCGACACGGTGCGGGTCGGGCGCATCCTCAGCGTGGATCCGCACCCCGCCGCCGAGCGGCTCACGGTCTGCCGGGTCGACACCGGCGAGCTCATCATTCCGATCGTCTGCGGCGCACCCAACGCCGAGGCGGGCGCGCTGGCGGCGGTGGCCCTGCCGGGCACCGTGATGCCGGACGGGGCCGTGTTGGGCGCGGGCGTCATCCGAGGCCAGCGATCCGAAGGGATGCTGTGCAGCGCGGCGGAGCTGGCCCTCGGCACGGAAGCAAACAGCATCCTGATCCTGGAAGGCCCCCTGACGGTCGGCGCCCCGCTCAACCTGGCGCTCGGCCTTTCGGACCCCGTGCTGGAAATCGACCTGACCCCGAACCGGGCCGACTGCCTGAGCATCATCGGCGTGGCACGGGAAGTGGCGGCCATTCAACGCACTCGCCTGAAATACCCCCGGGTGAACGTTGCGGACGCGGACGACCGCATCACCCGCTTGGCGTCGGTGCGCATCGAGGCGCCGGATCACTGCCGGCGCTATGCCGCCCGGGTGCTGGAAGATGTCGTCGTGAAACCCTCGCCCTTCTGGCTGCAGGACCGTCTGCTTTCGGTGGGCCTGCGGCCCATCAACAACGTCGTGGACATCACCAATTTCGTGATGATGGAGTGCGGCCAGCCGCTGCACGCCTTCGATCTCGACCGCCTGGCCGAAAACCGTATCGTCGTGCGCACGGCCGGGCCGGGAGAGAGGTTCGTCACCCTGGATCAGAAAGAGCGCGTGCTCGACCCCGACATGCTCATGATCTGCGACGGTGCTAAGCCCGTGGCGGTCGCCGGTGTGATGGGCGGTCTCAACTCGGAGATCAGCAGCCAGACCACCCGTGTCCTGATCGAAAGCGCTTGCTTCGACTCGGTGAGCGTCCGCAAAACCTCCAAGAAGCTCGGTCTGGGCACCGACGCCTCGCGGCGCTTCGAAAGAGGGGTCGACCCGGCGGGAACCGTCCTCGCCGCCACCCGCGCCGCCCAGCTGATGGCGGAGGTGAGCGGCGCCCGGATCGCCGGGGGTCTGATCGACGCCCATCCGCGGCCATGGGCGCCCAGGCCGATCCGGCTTAGTGTCAGCCGGACCGCTCGGTTGTTGGGAGTCAAGGTCGATAAGAAAAAAATCTCCCGACTGCTGTCGGCCATTGAATTCAAGGTCGGCTCCACCCCCGCACGCGATGAACTCGAAGTGGCGGCGCCTTCCTTTCGCGTGGACATCGCCCGGCCGGAGGACCTGATGGAGGAAGTGGCGCGGCTGTCCGGCTTCGACACCATTCCGGTCACCTTTCCCGCCATGCCGGCCGGTCAGCGGCCGCCGGATCACCGGCTCGAGCTGCGGAAACGGGCCAAGACCATTTTGAACGGCCTCGGCTTCACGGAAGTGATCACCTACAGCTTTATTCATCCCATGTCCTGCGACCGGTTGCAGTTGCCTGCGGACGACCTGCGGCGGGCCACCGTGCCTGTGTTGAACCCGCTGGCCGAAGACCAGGCCGTGATGCGCTCCTCGCTCATCCCGGGGCTGCTCGAAACCATGCGCTTCAACCTCGCCCAGCAGACCAAACGTCTCAAGATCTTCGAAATCGGCAAGGTCTTTCTGCAGACCCTCGGGGCCGAGCTGCCGGAGGAGCCGGAAATCATCGCCGGCCTGTGGACCGGTTCCCGGCAGGCGCTCTCCTGGCACGGCCGGGAGACCCTGTGCGACTTTTACGACCTTAAAGGTGCGATCGAAAGCCTGCTCGACGCCCTCGCGTCGGAGGGTGTCCGTTTCGTGCGCATGCCGGATGCAGACTGCAACTATACCCGGCCCGGCCATTCGGCCGTTCTGATGGCTGACGGCCGCAAGGTGGGCCTCATCGGCGAGATTCACCCCCGCGTGCGTGCCGCCTACGATCTCAAGCAGACCGGCTTTGTGTTCGAATTGGACGCCGGTGCGCTCGAGACGTTGCTGTCGGGAACCCGCTACCGCATGCGCACTCCAAAATTCCCGGCCGTCACCCGGGACTTCACCCTCGTCCTTGACCAGGGCATCGAAGCCCAGCAGGTGCTCGATGCCGTCGGGGCCATGCGCCTCGCGCTGATGGAGAACGTCCAGCTGTTCGACGTGTTTGCGGGCGAGCCGATCCCGGCGGGCAAGCGCAGCCTGTCGTTCCGGTTCACCTATCGCTCACCGGAAAAAACCCTGGAGGATGTCGAAGTCAACCGCCTGCACCAGAGCCTCATGGACCGATTGCTGACCAATTTTCACGCGGCGCTCCCCCGCTGACCATCGCAGCGGCGGGCCGCCGTGGAAAGGGATTGGGGTGACGGCAGATGAAAACACCTACACCCGCACCGGCACCGGCCATCCCCGACAAGCTGTACTTTAAAATTGGGGAGGTCAGCCGAATCGCGGAGGTCCCGACCCACGTGCTGCGCTTCTGGGAGTCGGAGTTTCCGAAGATCGCCCCCAAGCGGACCGCCTCGGGGCAGCGCCTTTACACCCGCAAGGAGGTCGAACGGGTGTTGGCGATCAAGGAGCTCCTCTACCGGCGCCGGTTCACGATTGAGGGCGCCCGTAAGCACCTGAAAGCCGGCGAGGGCGACGAGGCGGCCGATCCCCGCCAGTTGCTTGAGGAGATGCGCTCCGAGCTGGCGCAGCTGCGGCGCCTCCTGGACTGACCCGGCGCCAGCATGGCCAGGGGCAGCAACGGCGAGAAATAACCGAGATTGCTGGCGAAATGTATTGACAAGGTTTTGCCGTTGTCGTAAGTAGTCTACCTGAGATGAGCGGGCATAGCTCAGCTGGTAGAGTACAAGCTTCCCAAGCTTGGTGTCGCGAGTTCGAATCTCGTTGCCCGCTCCATCCATGTTTTTCCGTTTTGCTCGGTAGGTTTGGGTAGGGCGTTATGTGACGTGGAATGCACGCAACCATGATTATCCAATGAGCGGATAACCCCTTCGGATCCACCGCGGAAGTTCTACCTGGACGTGAGGAAACGGGCCTAAAGCCCGTTTTTTATTTGTCAGCAAGGGCGGGAGGCTCGTCCGTGGGCAAGGTCAAGCGACCCGACAAAAACCGACGAGATCGCGTGAAACCGCCGCCGGGCGCACCGGTGGTCGAAACGTGGATCGTGAGCCAGGCGCAGCCGCTGGCCGAGTCGCTATGCGACGCTGAGGGACTGGAACTGGTTCACCTCGAGTATCTGCGCGAGCGCGGCGGGCGCGTCATGCGCCTGACCATCGACAAGCCGGGCGGAGTGACGCTGGAGGACTGCGCGGCCGTCAACCGCGAATTGGGGGATATCCTCGATGTGCACCTGCCCGACATCGGGCGGTATCACCTGGAGGTGTCCTCCCCGGGGCCGCGGCGGCGGATTTCACGGGAAGCGGATTTCGAGCGCTTCCGCGGGCATCGGGCGAAAATCAGGACCCTGAACCCGATCAACGGACAGAAGAATTTCAGCGGCGTCCTGGAAGGTCTGTCCGCAGGCACCGTGACGCTGAACACGGGCCAGACGACGGTCGCCATCGCGATCGACGCCATTTCGAAAGCGTATCTGACAGACGCGTGACCTCCCGCCTCCGGCGGGTGGAGGCGGGTCTGTCGCATTCTGCAACCAGACGGAGAAACCCCATGTTGATTTCGGAGATCAAACGGGTCATCGAACAAGTCAGCCGTGACAAGGGCATCGAGCGGCACGTGCTCGTCAAAGCGCTCGAGGAGGCGCTGAAATCGGCCGCCCGCAAGAAATACGGCCCCAAGATCGACATTGAGGTCCAGTACGGCGAAGAAACGGGCGAATTGGAGGTTTTCCAATTCAAGGAAGTGGCCGAGGTAGTCGAAGACCCCATGCTGCAAATCAGCATCGAGGAAGGCCGCAAGCTGGACGCGGAGTGCGAGGTCGGAGACAGCCTCGGCACAAAGATGGACACCGCCACCTTCGGCCGCATCGCGGCCCAGTCCGCCAAGCAGGTGATCATCCAGAAGCTCAAGGACGCGGAGAAGGACGCGGTCTACACCAGCTTCATCGAGCGCCGGGGCGAGATCATCAACGGCATCGTGCAGCGCATCGACCGGGGAGACATCATCGTCAACCTCGGCCAGACCGAGGGAGTCCTGCCGGTGCGCGAGCAGGTGCCCAAGGAGAGCTACCGCCGGGGAGACCGCATCCGTGCCATGATCCTAGAAGTGCTGCACGAGTCGCGCGGGCCCCAGGTCGTGCTGTCACGGACCCACCCCAGCTTCCTGATCACGCTTTTCCGCACCGAAGTCCCCGAGATCAGCGAGGGCATCGTCTCCATCATGGGGGCCTCCCGCGAACCCGGGGTGCGCGCCAAGATTGCTGTTGCCTCCAGCAATTCCGACATCGACCCGGTCGGCGCCTGCGTCGGCATGAAGGGTAGCCGCGTGCAGAGCGTCGTCCAGGAGCTGCGCGGCGAAAAAATCGACATCATCCCCTGGCACGTGGATACCGCCAAGTTCGTGTGCAATTCGCTGGCCCCGGCGGAGATCTCGCGGGTGATCATCGACGAGGACAACAAATCGATGGAGGTCATCGTCCCGGACGAGTTCCTTTCGATCGCCATCGGCAAGAAAGGGCAGAATGTCCGGCTGGCCTCCAAGCTGACGGGATGGCACCTGGACGTGAAAAGCGAGAGCATTTACAACCAGACCATGCAGAGCGGCTACAACTCGCTCATGGCGCTTCCCGGCGTGGGCATCAGCCTGGCGGATGCGCTCTACGAGAAGGGGTATTATTCCGCCGAGGAAATCGGCAAAGCCTCGGTCGAGGACCTATTGCAAATCCGGGGCATCGACGAAACGCTTGCCGGCCGCCTGATCGAGGCGGCCAAAACCGCCGCCGAGCAGGCGGCGACGGCGGCCACCGTCGAAAACCCGCCGGCGGGCGAGCCGGATGAGGCCCGCGAGGCCGAAGGCCCCGCGGAGGCCGCCGCTGAGGCTGAAGGGGAGCCGGCCGATGAGGCCTGAGGCGCTGCTGGCTCGCCGGTTTGGCTCCACAGGAGCGCAACGAGGGGGAGTTCATGTCGAAAATCCGGGTCTATGAACTGGCCAGAGAACTCAATCTGACCAACAAAGTGCTGATGGACAAGCTCCAGACCATGGGCGTCACCGTCGGCAGCCATATGAGTTCTCTCGACGACGAAGTGGTGACCCGCGCCAAAGCCGTTATTTTCGGCAAGAAAGCGCGCGCCGTTGAGGACACGAGAGTCAAGCCCACGGTCATCCGCCGCCGACGCAAGGCGGCTGAGCCCGAAGCCGAAACGGCCGCCGAGGCTGAAGCGGAGCAGGCGGGGGAGGCTCCGGGAGCCGGAGCCGTCGCGAGACCGGAGGAACCCCTATCCGCCGAGGCCTGGGCCGAAACCGATGAAGATGAAGTGGCGGCGGCGGTGGAGACCGCGCCGGCGCCAGCGGCTGGACACCCGGCGGTGAACGAGCCTGCCGAGAGCCCCGAAGCCGCCGCGCCGCTCGAGGCCGAAACCTCCCCGGAGCAAGAGCCGACGACTCCCCCACCGGAGTCGGCCGTGGTCGCCGACCGGTTGAAAAAAGTCGTCAAGAAGATCAAACGCGATGAACCCGCCCGCATCATCAAGATGCCGCTGGCCGCACCGGACAGTCCTGCGGAACGGGCCAAGGACCAGCCGGCGGTCATCGAGCCCAGAGGCGCCAAGGTGGCGCCTCGCCCCGGAGAGGCGCCGGAGGCCGCCCCCGGCACGGCGGATGCCCTTGATCGCGACGGCAAGCGCAAGAAAAAGAAAGGCAAGGCCGAAGAGCCCGAAGCCGAGAAGAAGTTCATCAAGAAGAAGATCTCTTTTCGCAAGAAAGCGGTGGTCGAAGCCGAAGAGTTGTACGACGACGCCCGCGCCCGCAAGCCCCGCAAGGGCGCCAAGGGCAGGAAAGAGCTGGCCGCCCAGAAACCGGCGGCCACCGTGGCCAAGGCCATCAAACGAAGGATCAAAATCGACGACGCGATCCTGCTCGGGGATCTGGCCAAACGGCTGGGCGTCAAGGCCGGGGAAATCATCAAGGTGCTCATGGGCATGGGGATGATGGCGACGGTCAACCAATCCATCGATTTTGACACCGCGGTCCTCATTGCCGCGGAGTTCAGCTACGAGGTCGAGCGCGCGGCCTTTGAGGAGGACACCATCTTGAAGCCGGTCGTGGACGAACCCGAAAAAATGGCCACGCGGGCGCCGGTGGTCACCATCATGGGCCACGTCGATCACGGCAAGACCTCACTGCTTGACGTCATCCGCAAGACCCGCATCACCGAAACCGAGGCCGGGGGCATCACCCAGCACATCGGCGCCTATCACGTCCAGACCCACCGCGGTGCGATCGCCTTTTTGGACACGCCGGGTCATGAAGCCTTCACGGCCATGCGCGCCCGCGGCGCCAAGGTCACGGACCTGGTCGTGCTGGTCGTTGCGGCCGACGATGGGGTCATGCCCCAGACCGTGGAGGCCATCAACCATGCCCGTGCGGCCGATGTGCCGATCATCGTGGCCGTCAACAAGATCGACAAGCCGGGCGCCGACCCGGACCGCGTCAAGCGGTCTTTGATCGAACGGGGGCTGACCCCGGAGGAATGGGGCGGCGACGCCATCTTCGTCAACGTCTCCGCCAAGCAGGACGTCGGCATCGACCAGTTGCTCGAGATGATCCTGCTGCAGGCCGAGGTCATGGAGCTCAGGGCCAACCCGGACAAACTGGCCCGCGGCCATGTGGTCGAGGCGAAAATAGACTCCGGCCGGGGGCCGGTGGCCACGGTGCTGGTCAGCGAAGGCACCCTGCACAATGGCGACCCGGTCGTCTGCGGCGTGCACTACGGCAAGATCCGGGCCATGCTCGACGACCGCGCCCAGCCGCTGGAGGCGGCCGGTCCCTCCATCCCCGTCGAGATCATCGGCTTGTCCGGCGTGCCCATGGCCGGCGACGAGTTCGTGGCGGTGGTCGATGAAAAGGCCGCCCGGCAGATCAGCCTGCACCGCATGCAAAAGCAGCGCGCCCGGGATTTGGCCCAGACCAGCCGCCCCAGCCTGGAGAGCCTGTTCGAGCGCATGAAGCAGGGCGAGGTCAAGGACCTCAATCTGATCCTCAAGGCCGACGTGCACGGTTCGATCGAGGCCCTGTCGGACGCGTTGATCAAACTGTCCAACGAGGAGGTCAAGGTCAACGTGGTGCACGCGGCCACCGGCACTATCAGTGAGTCCGACGTTTCGCTCGCGACCGTGTCGGAAGCCATCATCATCGGCTTCAACGTTCGGCCCACACCGAAAATTCAGGCCTTGGCCACCGAAGAAAACGTGGACATGCGATTCTATAATGTCATTTACGACATCATCAACGACGTCAAAAGCGCCATGACCGGCCTGATGGCCTCCCGCTTCGAGGAGCGCACCCTCGGCTCGGCCGACGTCCGCGAGGTGTTCGTGATCCCGAAGGTGGGCGCCATCGCCGGCTGCTACGTCACCGACGGCCGGGTCGAACGTGGCCGCAGCCTGCGTCTGGTCCGGGACGGCGTGGTCGTCTATCAGGGCAAAAACTCCTCCCTGCGGCGTTTCAAGGATGACGTCAAAGAGGTCCAGAGCGGCTACGAGTGCGGCATCGGCATCGAGAATTTCAACGATATCAAGGCCGGCGATCGCATCGAGTTCTACTACCTGGAGGAGATCAAGCCGGTAATGGCATAGCCCCCTGTCCGGGGGGGCCGATCGCTGCGTGGCCCGGCAGTTTGCAAATGCGCGCGAGCCGCCGGGGTCGCTTTGCTTTCAAACCACCGACGCCTTGACCTCGGCCCTGATTCAGGGCGTGGCATGGCGTTGCAGAAAGCAGCAGGCGGGGGCAATAGAAAATGGTGGTCGGTGTCGGGTTGATCACGTTCAGGCTGCACGAGTGCCATTCGCTCAAGGAGAAGCGGCGCATCGTCAAGGCGGTGATTGCCCAGCTGCGCAACCACTTCAACGCTTCGGTGGCCGAGGTGGAGGACAACGACGTGCACCAGCGGGCGGTGGTCGGTTTTTCACTGGTCGGCAACGACAAGGCCCTGATCAACTCCAAGATCGACAAAATGTTCAACCTGGCCGAAGAACTGGGCCTGGCCGAGGTCATCGACTCGGAGATGGAGCTGATCACCTTATGACGAGCTATGCACGCGCCGATCGCGTCGGAGGCCTTATTCAGCAGATCCTGTCGGACCTGCTGCGGCGGGACATCAGCGATCCGCGCGTGCAGATGGTCACCATCACCCAGGTGAAAGTGACCAAGGATTTGCGGCTGGCCCGGATTTACTTTGCCGCCGCCGGCGGAAAAGCCGGCGCCGCCGATGCCGTCCAGGGGTTCCGCAGCGCGGCCGGCTTCATCAAACGCCGCCTCGGCCCGCAGCTCGGGCTTCGTTACATGCCGGAGCTGGAATTTTTTTACGATGAGTCCTTCGATCATGGAGCCCGGATCGATCAATTGCTGAAATCGATTGCCACACGCACGGATGAACCCGATCATTCAAACGATTAAAACGGCCGACCGCATCCTGGTGACCGCGCACACCGACCCGGACGGAGACGCCGTCGGCTCGCTGCTGGCCATGGGACTGGCATTGGAGCGGATGGGCAAACAGACGACGCTGTACAACGAAAGCCCGATCCCGGCGGTGTACCAGTTCCTGCCGGCCGTGGGCCGCATCGGTCGGCATCTGGATGCGGTCGCCGCCTACGACGCAGCGGTGGTCCTCGACTGCGGGGACCTTCCGCGGATCGGCGGCGCGGGGTGCCACGCGATGAGCCGGGTGGCGTCCGTCATCAACATCGACCACCATGTCTCCAACACCGGTTTCGGGTCCCACCGCCTGATCGACGGGCGGGCCTGCGCCACGGCGGAGATCGTCTACCGCCTGATCCGGGCGCTGGGGGTCCCGCTGGACAAGGACATCGCCACCTGCATCTACACCGGAATCCTGACCGACACGGGATCGTTCCGGTTCTCGAACACCAACGCGTCCGCCTTTGCCATCAGCCGGGAGATGATGGAGGCCGGGGTCGACCCCTTCGAGGTCGCCCAGCACGTCTTCGGGTCCTATTCGCTCGGCCGGATCAAGTTGCTGAACCTGGCATTGAACTCCATCGAGATCTCGCCCAACGGCAAGCTGTCGCTGATGACCGTCACCCGCGGCATGCTGGAGGAAACCCGGACCCAGCAGGAGGATATCGACGGCCTGATCAACTACGCCCGGCGTATTGAAGACGTCCGGGTGGCCGCCCTGATCCAGGAGCAGATCAATGGCCGGACCACCGCGGACGACCGCGTTCGCTTGCATGTCAGTCTGCGCTCCGACGGCAGCGTAGATGTCGCCGCCATCGCCGGCGCCTTCGGCGGCGGCGGGCATCACAGCGCCGCGGGCTTTCAGATCGAATCGACCCCGGCGAACATCAAGTCGGAGCTGCTGGCGTGGGCCGAGCGGATGTAGCGGGCAAAGGGCATGGGGCAACGGGCTGAGAAAAAACGACCCTCGTCTGTTACCCTGTGCACGCGGCGCTATCCCCTGTACCGCCCCGCCCCGAGGGGTGACGGGCCGGCCGCCCCATGACATGAACGGAATTGTCGTCATCAACAAGCCCGCCGGCTTGTCATCGGCCCGGGTGGTGGCCCGTGTCAAGCGGCTGCTGCAGGCCTGCAAGGTCGGGCACACCGGAACGCTGGATCCCTTTGCCCGGGGAGTGCTGGTGTGCTGCATCGATCAGGCCACCCGGCTGGCGCGCTTCCTGGTGGAAAGTCCAAAGACCTATGAAGGCGTGCTGACGCTGGGCGTCGAAACCGACACCCAGGACGCGACCGGGAGGGTCACTGCGGAACGCCACGGGACAGAGGTTGCCGAGGAAGACCTGTACCGGGTCTTGCAACGCTACGCAGGCGTTTATCACCAGGTGCCGCCAACGTACTCGGCCCTCAAACATGAGGGGGTGCCGCTTTACACCCTGGCCCGGCGCGGCCGACCGGTCCAGAAGCCGGCCCGGGAGGTTTTCATCCACCACCTCCGGCTGGTAGCGGCGGAGCTGCCCCGGGTGCGATTCGAGGTGCGCTGCTCCGCCGGGACCTACATCCGAACCCTGTGCGCGGACATCGGCCGCGACCTGGGGTGCGGCGGTCATCTGAGCGAATTAACCCGCCTGGAAAGCGGCGGGTTTACCTTGGACGAGGCGCTGTCGCTCGAGGATCTGGACGATCTGGCCCGCCGGGGCGCATGGGGCCGCGCCGTCATCCCCATGGCCCGGGCGCTGCCGGCGCTGGCCGAAATCTCGGCCGGCCCGCCGCTGGTTGAAAAAGTGCGGCACGGGCGGGCGCTGTCTCTGGCGGATGTCGGCTTGGAGGGGGCCCCGGACGACGGGCGGCTGCTGAAACTCATCGATCCCCGAGGCGAGCTGCTGGCGCTGCTGCAGCGCACCCCGGGCACGAGCGCCATCCAATACTGCTGCGTGTTCGCAGGGTCGGAGCACGGATGACCCGTTATTTTTATTGCACTCTGCGTCCGCTTGCTTTAAGTAGATTACGGGGATCACTCAACTCAAGCCATTCATGAAAGGATAAGGAGGATAGAACGTCGTGACTCTGTCAACTCAGGACAAGAAAAATTTGATCGAAAAGTTCAAGGTGCACGATTCCGACACGGGATCCCCTGAGGTCCAGGTCGGCCTGCTCACCAACCGCATCGAATACCTGACCGAGCATTTGAAGGTCCACAAAAAGGACCACCACTCGCGCCGCGGGCTGCTGATGCTGGTCGGCCGGCGTCGCCGCCTGCTGAACTACGTCAAGTTCAAAGACGTCAACCGCTACCGGGCCATCATCGAGACGCTCGGTCTAAAAAAATAACTTTACAGCATGTGAAACGACGCCCGGCCTTTCCGAGAAAGCCCGGCCTCTCCGGTGGAAAAGCCGGACGGCGGTCGAGACCGGACGGCGGGTGCAGGGAGTCCGGCTTCGCATGGGGAGACATGTATGGAATTTCTATTGAAGGAAGAGATCGGCGGCAAGACCTTGAGCATCCAGACCGGCAAGGTGGCCAAACAGGCCTCCGGTTCGGTCGTGGTTCAGTATGGCGACACCGTCGTCCTGGTCACCGTGGTTTCCACCCAAGAGGAGCGGCCCGGGGATTTTGTGCCGCTGACGGTGGAGTACATGGAGAAGATATACGCGGCCGGGCGGATCCCGGGCAACTATTTCCGCCGTGAGATCGGACGGCCCAGTGAAAAGGAAACCTTGACCTCGCGGCTGACAGACCGCCCCATCCGGCCGCTGCTCCCAAAGGGATACCGCTGCGAGACTCAGGTGATCGCCACCGTGCTGTCGATGGACCAGGAAAACGACGCGGACACCCTCGCCATGGTCGGGGCCTCTGCGGCCATTCACCTCTCCGACGTTCCGTTTGCCGGGCCGATCGCCGCCGTGCGGGTGGGCCGGATCGACGGGGAACTCAAGGTCAACCCCGCCCTCCAGGACTGGGAGCGCTGCGACATCAACATCATCGTGGCCGGGTCGAAGACCGGGGTCGTCATGGTGGAAGGCAGCGCCAATATCGTCAGCGAGGCCGATATGCTGGAAGCCATTTTTTTCGGCCACCGCGCCATGCAGCCGCTGATCGACATGCAGGTCAAACTCCGAGAATTGGCCGGCGCGCCGAAACGGCCCTATGCCGCCAAACCGAAAGACCCTGAACTGGTCGCCAAGGTGGAAGCCACGGCGGCCGCCGCCCTGCGGGAGGCCCTGCTGACCCCCGAGAAGATTCAGCGCCAGCAGGCAACGCGGGCGGTGAGAAAAGCGCTCCTTGAAACCCTCGGCGAGGCATACGCCGAACGCCGCGAGGAAGTGCTCGAGGCGCTGGACGACCTCAAACGCCGCCTGCTGCGTGCCCTTGTCCTCACGGAGGGTCGCCGTGTGGACGGGCGGCGCTTTGACCAAGTCCGTCCCATCACCTGCGAAGTAGGGATCCTGCCCCGGACCCACGGCAGCGCGTTGTTCACACGCGGCGAGACCCAGGTGCTCGGTGTCCTGACGCTCGGCTCCGGCCGGGACGAGCAGCGCGTGGAGACCCTGTCCGGCGAGGAGATGCGGCCCTTCCTGCTGCACTACAACTTCCCGCCCTATTCCGTGGGCGAGGCCAAGCGCATCTCCGGCCCCAGCCGCCGCGACATCGGCCACGGCGGCCTATCCACCCGGGCGGTTGAAAAGATTCTGCCGGCCAAGGGTGATTTCGACTACACCATCCGGCTGGTGTCCGAGGTGCTGGAGTCCAACGGCTCCTCCTCCATGGGCACCGTCTGTTCCTGCTGTCTGGCGCTGATGGACGGGGGGGTTCCCATCAAGACCCCGGTGGCCGGGATCGCCATGGGGCTTGTCAGTGAAGGGGAGAAGACGGTGGTGCTCTCGGACATCCTCGGCGACGAGGACCACTGCGGGGACATGGACTTCAAGGTGACGGGCACCCACGACGGGGTCACCGCCCTGCAGATGGACATCAAGATCCACGAGCTGTCGCGAGCGGTCCTGGAGCAGGCGCTGGAGCAGGCCCGCCGGGGCCGCGTGTTCATCCTCGGCAAAATGCTGGAAGCCCTCGCCGCGCCGCGCAAGGAGATCTCGCCGTATGCACCCACCATCACCACGCTCACCATCAACCCCGACAAGATCCGGGAGGTGATCGGCCCGGGCGGCAAGGTCATCCGCGCCATCCAGAGTGAAACCAACACGACCGTCGAGATTGATGACTCGGGGGTCGTAAAAATCGCCGCCTTCTCCAAACAGGAAGCCGACCAGGCCGTGAAGCTGGTCCAACAGATCGTGGCCGACCCCGAAGTGGGCGCCATTTACGAGGGCACGGTGGTGAAGATCACGGACTTCGGTGCTTTCGTCAACATCATGCCGGGCACCGACGGCCTGGTTCACATCTCCCAGCTGGCCAACCGCAGGGTCACCAAGGTCTCGGACGTCGTCAAGGAAGGCGAAAAGCTGAAAGTCAAGGTGCTCGAAATCGGCCGCGACGGCAAGATCCGGCTGAGCCACAAGGCGGTCCTCGAAGAGGAACATGGACGCCCCAACAGTTAAAACGGTGCTGGCCAACGGTGTGCGGCTGGTGAGTCAACACATGCCGCACACCCGATCCGTTTCCATGGGGGTGTGGGTGAACGTGGGGGCCCGGGACGAAGCCGTTCCCGAAAACGGTCTTTCGCATTTCATCGAGCACATGATCTTCAAGGGCACGGCCCGGCGCAGCGCCTTCCAGATCGCCAAGGAATTTGACGCCATCGGAGGGCACACCAACGCCTTCACCACCATGGAGCATACCTGCTACCATGCCAAGGTGCTCGACAGCCAGGTCGAGACCATGGTGGACATCCTTTCGGACATTTTTCTCAACTCGACCTTCGACCCCCGGGAAGTGGAACGCGAGCGGCCGGTCATCCTGCAGGAGATCGGCATGGTGGAGGACAGCCCGGATGAGTACATCCACCATCTCTCCGGACACCACTTCTGGGGCGAGCATCCGCTGGGCCGTTCGATCCTCGGCACGCGCGAAACAATTGCCCACTTCGGCTCCGAGACGATCCGCCGGTTCTTTCACCGGCTCTACCAGCCCACGCGCATCGTGATCGCCGCCGCCGGCCATCTGGAACACCGCCGGCTGGAGGACCTCGTCGGGCCGGCGTTCGAGTCCGTGGGCCCCGGAAACGGCTTCCCGGAACGAGTGACCCCCTCCCCCCGCTGCCGAGTCGACCTTCACCCGCGGGATCTCGAACAGGTGCATATCTGTTTAGGAACGGCCGGGCTTTCGGTGGTCGATCCCCGGCGGTATGCCTTCTCGCTGCTGAACACCATTTTGGGAGGCAACATGAGCTCCCGGCTGTTCCAGGAAGTGCGCGAAAAGCGGGGGCTGGCCTACGCGGTCTACTCCTTCATCGCCGCCCACGTCGACACGGGGATGTCCGGCGTTTATCTCGCTGTCAGCCCCGAACAGGCCCTGGAGGCGGTCGAACTCGTAGCGGCGGAGCTTTCGAAACTGACTCGTGAACCGGTCGACGCGACGGAGCTCAAAGGCGCCGTCGAGTACACCAAGGGCAGCCTGCTGCTCGCCTCCGAAAACGCCGACACCCAGATGGTGCGTGCCGCCCAGAACGAAATATATTTCGGAGCCGACATCCCCCTGGCGACCGTCATCGACCGCATCGAATCCGCGACCCGCGAGGACCTCCTGCAGCTGGCGAACGACCTGTTCCGCCGGGACCGGATGGTGCTGACCCTGCTCGGGCCGGTCGACACCCGGAAAGACGCGTTTGAGAAGTGTCTGACGTCAAACGCATGAACGCGCGGGAACCCGTCATCAGGATCATGCGCCTCAGGCCGGAGCAAGACGCCGACCTCCCGCTGCCGCGATACATGACGCCGGAGGCCGCGGGCATGGACATCTGTGCCGCCGTGCGGCAGGACACCCTTCTGGACAAGGGGCAGATCACGCTGCTCCCCACCGGCTTTGCCTTAGCGCTGCCCCCGGGCTACGAAGCCCAGATCCGCCCCCGCAGCGGGCTGGCCGTCAAACACGGCATCGGGATGATCAACTCGCCCGGCACCATCGACGCCGATTACCGCGGAGAGGTGCTGATCGCAGTCATCAATCTCGGACCCGCCGCTTACACCGTCCGCCGCGGCGACCGCATTGCCCAGATGGTCATCCAGCGCGTCCACCAGGCACGGCTGGAAGAGGTGGGCCGGCTCGAGGCGACCGACCGCAGCACCGGTGGGTTCGGGCATACCGGGAGGTAGGAAAAGGAAGTTGAAAGTGCAAAGGGAATGTAAATTGGTCTTTTTTCTTTTACTTTGAACTGTTGCCATGCGTGCCGCTTGAGGCCAAATGAATCCAGAACCGCCGCAGCCGGTTGAATCCAGCGAAGGAAAGTTGTCCGTCTGCGTCCTCGGCAGCGGCAGCCGGGGCAATTCGATTTATGTTTCCGACGGGGCCACTTCCATCCTGGTCGACGCCGGTTTTTCCGCCCGGGAAATCGATCGCCGCATGCGCAGCCAGGGCTTCGATCCGGCCCGCTTGAACGCCATCCTGATCACCCATGAGCATACGGACCACGTGCGGGGGGTCGAGCGCCTGGTGCGCCGCCACCATCTGCCGGTCTACCTGACCGCCGGCACCCACCGGGAGGCGGCCTCGCTGCAATGCCTTCCGGAGATCCACCCGATCGCCTGCGGCAGCGAACTTCGGATCAACACCCTCACGGTAAGGCCGTTTTCCATTTCGCACGACGCCCGGGACCCGGCGGGGTTCACCATCGGCGCCAACGGCAGCCGCATCGGAATCGCCACCGACCTGGGCCACGTCACGGCGTTGGTCCGGGAGCATCTGCGCGGCTGCCGCTTGCTGATCCTGGAAGCCAACCACGACCCCGAGATGCTGATGGCCGGCCCCTACCCCTGGTTCCTGAAGCAGCGCATCCGCAGCCGCATCGGCCACCTCTCGAACCATGAATCCTGCCGGTTGCTGGAGGACATCCTGCACCCGGCACTCGAGCAGGTGGTCCTCGCCCATCTGAGTGAAACCAACAACACCCCCGCCAAAGCGTTGACCGAGATGTCAACCCTCCTTTCCGGAACGTCCGTCCGCTTTTCGGCTGCTTCCCAAACCATCCCTTCGCCGCTGCTCCGACTGCAGTGATCCCGGCGGGCGCATCTCTTGCCGGGTGCCGGTTGCGCCACCTCGTCCCGCCCTTTTCGCTTGACACGTGTTACAAATCCATTTACCAAGGTGCTGAAAAACTGCGCCCCTGGCCGTGATCCGGCGTTATGCGGCTTTCGGTAAATTTCCTCCTAAACCCGCTTCGGGCGGGACGGAGCTTTCCACTGCGCCGCATGTCCGGACCACGGGTTTGATGCGTGTTTTTCGACACCCTTTTTCTGATAGTCAAACTGCTACTCAACAGGAGGTCGCTCATGCGCAAGCACCTTGGAACGCTCGTCATCGTAGCCCTGATCTGCCTGGCCTTGCCGGCGGCACCGGTCCTGGCCCAGAAGCTCTCCTTCAGCATCGTCACCGGCGGCACCGGCGGCGTCTGGTATCCCCTGGGAGGCGCGATCGGCGGGGTGATCGGCAAGAACGTACCCAACACGGACGCCACCGCCGAGGTCACCACGGCGGCCATCGACAACCTCAAGCTACTGACGGCCGGCAAGGCGGGGATGGCCTTCGCCTATGACTACCACACGGTCTGGGCGAACGAGGGCAAGATCAGCGAGCTGTCCAAGAAACAGCCAGTGCGGATCGTGATGGGGTTCTACGAGCAGCCCCTGCACATCGTGACCAAGGAGGGCACCGGCATCAAATCCGTCATGGACCTAAAGGGCAAGCGGGTGTCCGTTGGCGCACCCAACAGCGGCACCGAGGAGCAGGCCGACTACGTCCTCAAGGGACTGGGATATGACTGGAACCAGGATTTCAAACGCGAGAAGCTCGGAGCGGGGGAGTCCGTGGCGGCCCTCAAGGACGGGAAAATCGATGCCATGTTCTGGAGCGGAGCGATCCCCACCTCCTCCATCATCGACCTCGCCTCCACCCCCGGACTCAAGATGGTGCTGCTTCCCGTGGCGGGCGAAGATGCCGAGAAGATCATGAAGGCCAACCCGGGCGTCTTCCACAAGACCGCATTTCCGAAGGGGGCTTACTCCGGGGTGGACAGCGACGTTCCCGCCATCGCCATCACCGCCGTGCTGAACGCGATGGAGAATTTCCCCGATGACCGGGTCTACCAGATCGTGAGCGCCATCTTCTCAAACCTCCAGGAGATTTCCGCCATATGGAAGGGGGCGCTGAAGCTGACCCCCGAAATGGCGATCGGGCAGTTGACCCCGGATGCGGTCAAGTTCATCCACCCCGGCGCGGCGAAGTTTTTCAAGGAAAAAGGCGCGCTGAAGTAACGGCGACCCGGGCTGACAAACCATACCGCCGGCCGCCTTTCGCCGGCCGGCAATCCTCTTCGGCTGTCCCCGCGGGCACCCCGGCCCGCGGGGTTTTTTATGGGGTGGGTCAGTGGTTTTTTATTTCGTCGGGCAGACCTCGTCAATCCAGAACTCCTGACCGCCGACGGTGAAACCACTGATGGGACCTTGCAACACCACCTCGCCGCGTATGCTGCTGATGTCCTGCACGGCGGTGACGGTCACATTCACCCCGCCGATCGTGGTGTTGTTCAGGCCGAGGAAGTTCGACACATTGCGGAAGTCGTTGTTCACCTTGATGTTCTCATTGCCTCCGTAATCCGCGAACTTGAAGGTCAGCTTCGAAAGCGGGTAATCCAGCTGGAAGTTGAAGTTGACGTTGTTGGCCCTGAGCTCGTAGTCGGAGCCTCCTGCGAAGTTGGACGCATCGACCTTGGCATGGCCCGTCGACGACCATGTCCCGTTCGCCCACTGGAACTGCTCGACCTTCACCGTCTTTCCTCCGGTGGCGATGGTGCTGCCGACGTTGTAGTTCGTTCCGGGGGCGAGATCGTTGAACTTCAGGCAGCACCCCGACAAGAGAATTCCGGCCGCAGCCACTAGTAGCAGAGTTTTCGTCGCATTCATGAATCATTCCCTCCTTTCAGGTGTGAGCTGGGGTGAAACTGACGCTGGCACCGAAGCGTCCAGGCCCGCTTCGGGCTGAAGCAACAGGGATGGGTTTGCGGGCTGACCGTGATGCAACCTCCCGGTCGTTGCGTGTCAGAAGATAATGGCCACCGGGGTCGGCGGCAAGCGGGGGCCAAAAAGAAGGGCTACCCGGCAGCGCCCGGGCGGCAATGCTTCCTGAACCTGCGGGCGGCCCAGACGGCCCCGGCCCCGCCTAAACCCAGGATGCTGAAGGCCCAGCCCCAGTCGGTATAAGGCCTTTGGTCTCCGGCCGCGGGGTTGGTCCAATCCAGGATCAGCCCGAAAACCATCGGTGCCAGAGCGGCGGCGCCGAAGCCCAGCAAGGACCGGAGGCCCAAAGCAGCGCCCAGGTAGGCGCTGTCCACCGTCTCGGTCAGGGCGGCCGACAGGATGGGAGAGTCGCCCAGCGAGGAAAAAGCATAGACCACTCCGATGCCCATCACCCATGCCAGGGGCCAATCCACCGTCCATCCGAAAACAAACGAACAACTCATGCTGATGGCAGCCAACGTCAGCATGACGGCAGCGCGGTCGAGGCGGTCCGACAGCGCCCCCATCGAGAACGACGCGAGAAGCCCCACGCCATGAAATAGCGCCGTCATGAACGCGCCGGAGCCGGCCGCGTCCGTGTGGGTGGCGCCGGCCAGGGTAAGACAGGCTGCCAGGAAGGCCGGCGTCCAGGACCACATGCCCAGAAGCTCCCAGTTGTGAAAAACGTAGCCCCAGATCAGCAGCATCGTGGGTCGATGGGTCAGCACCTCGCGTCTAAAACGCTGGTCTTTCCGGCGGCCGGCGGCGGGTACCACGGTGGACCGCAGGGTCCACCCGGCGATCGCCCAGCCCAGCAGCGGACCGAGGCCGGTCAGAAAAAAGGAGAGCCGGTACCCCCCGGTGGGCAGGGCGCCGCCGCTGATAAGCAGCGACAACGCATAGCCGCAGGAGGTGCTCGCGATGAAGACCCCGACCGCCATTCCTCGGCTGCGGACATCGTACTGGTCGGCGAGAATCATCACCCCGGTCGTGTACGTCCCACCCAATGCCACCCCCACCGTGGTGTGCAGGATCAGAGCGGAGGTGAAGTCGCGGGCGAAAATGGCAAAGCCGAGCGCCGACAGCCCGGCGGCAAACATGGACCACAGGTAGATGCGTTTGGGGCTGACGCGGTCGGCGAGGCTCGAGAAAAACACCAGGGACAATGCATAACCGATCTGAAACCCGCCGGCAACGGCCCCCGCCTGAGCGCCCGACATCGACCATTCCCGCTGCAGCACCGGGAGCGCCGCGGCGTAGCTCATGAAAACCAGCCCGTTGAAGACTCGCGAGAGGCAGACCCCGGCCAACCAGCCGTCGAACCGGGTTCTTTTTGCCGGGGTCGCATTCACCGCGGTGCAATCCTTGGCCGGGACATTCAGCTCGCTTCGATGCCCGCGGCGCTGATGCCACGAATATAATAGCGGGGGTCGTTGAGGAAACCCTGGAAGATGACGATGAAGGCAATGCAGGCCTGGATCATCAACGGCTTGTTCTGGTAGAGGCCGTCAAGTTGCTGATTCAGGACACGGCTGTCGGTGGGGGCGAAATAGGTTGAAAACAGACCGTCCAGCATCCGTTGGCCGTCCGGTTTGGTGACCAGGTCGCTGCGGCCGCTGAAACAATAGTCCATGGCATCCAGGATCAGGCGGCGCTGAGCCTGGTGGTCCTTGAAATGATACCCCAGCAGGTGCATGAAGGTGCGCTGGGCCTCCTTGAGGCTCGCCTCGGCCACGGCGTTGAACAGCGTCCGGCGCGCCGGCGTCTCGGGGGTGAAGGTCAGCTGGCGGATGAGCGAAAGGAGTACGGCGTTTTTGTACAGTTGATTGAGGCGCCGGGCACCGTTCATGGCCGAGGCCGGCTGGTGCTCGGACCGCGGCACGTAGCCGGGGTAATTGTTCACGAACAGCAGCTGAAAAATATTCTGGAAACAGTCGATGCCGGCCAGCGGGTCCTCGAGGTCGATGCGCATGTCCAGTGTGTTGTCGAGCCGGTCCGCCAGCTTTACCTCCACCACATCGGGAAATGCGGCCGCACATTCCAGCATCCGGCCGATGTAGCGGTAGTAGGACTCGGACTTGTTGCGGGTGAGGCATTTCAGGCGCTGGATGAGCCGGGATTCCTCATCCGGCTGCATGTGCTCCAGCATCTCGAAGAGCCGCTGCTCCATGTCCCGCCACTCCTGGCCCTCGAAATCCACGGATTGCACGTCCTCCAGGATGTCGTGAAAGAGCACGGTCAGAAGGCTGCCCAGCTCCGGGACCTCCTTGGCGCGGGTCATCAGGGCGGCGGCCCTGAGCGGGTGCAGGACCGCCATGGGGCCGAGGCGCCGCCGTTTGTGGCTGTATGCGCTGAACAGATACCCGAGGGCCTCCATCATGAGGCTCTTTTTTTCCCGGTCCACCGGGTCGCGCGGGTCCAGGCGCTTGCCGGCCAGGATGTAGGTCAGCACGTTGTAACGGTTCAGCGACGCGGCGCTCAGATTGTAATTCAATACCGAGGACAGCTTGAAGAACTCGGTCAGGTCAAATCCGGGCATGGGCCACCTCAGTGAAACGCCTCCTCCAGGCGCTCCAGCTCCTGGATCATGTGATGCTGCAACTCATCCACGTCCGCCGGCTGAAGCGCCAGGAACTCCAACACCCCGTCTTCGAGCGCCGGCGCTTCATTCGCTGCACAGCCAAAGCCCGCCCGCTGGGACAGGACGTGGCCGAGGTGCGCGATATACGCCAGCGCGCTTTGCGAGGATTGCGCGGGATGGTGATGAAACCGGATGCCCTTCACCTGGGGTTCCGGAAAGCGCCAGAAACGGCAGGCCAGGGCCATGATTTCGGCGTGGTCGACCCCCAGCAGCTCGATTTCAAGCGTTTCGGTCAGCGGCCCCTGCACCGGGAAAGCGTCCGGTTTATCTTCTCTCCGGCTGCAAACAAAGGGGTCCAGGATCATTTTACCGGCATCGTGCAGAAGACCGACGATGAACGCGTCTGCTTCGGTTCCCGGGAAACGACGCTCGGCGATCTCCCGCGCGGCGAGAGCGCTGCTGAGCGAATGCCGCCATATCGCCTGCGGCGCCAGGTGATAGCCTTTCAACTCGCGGTTCAGGAGCACCGAGGACGCCGACATGGTGATCAGGGTCCCGAGGGTTTTAAGCCCCAGCAGAACCGCGGCGTGCTGGATCGAGGACACTTGACCGCCGATGCCGTAATACGCCGAGTTGGCCAGCGACAGCACTTTGGCCACGAGCGCCTGATCGTTTTCGATGATCCGGGCCAGGTCCCGCAATCCGGCGTTGGGATTGGCCATCGTCTCTCTGGCTTTCAGGATGATCTGCGGCATGGGCGGCAACTTGACCAGGCTTCGCAGGATGTCGCTCTTCAGATGGGAGGGTGGGGTCGTTTCCTCAGCGCTGTTCATTATTGCTCCGGCAAGTAAATATGCCAATTTCCATCATCTCACGCACCGGCGGAACGGGGTGGCATATGTACTTGTCGGTCTGATAATCCCCAAGTCACCCTTTAAACGGCGATCCGTCCTCCGCCGCTCAGACGTGAATGGTAATACGGCCACCATCATTTTTTAAAGTTTTATTATGCCAGACCTCCCCGATATGTCAACGACCGTACACGCGACGGAGGACGCAGAACTGCGCTATCGGCAGGTTTGACCGTTTTGGGTCTTCATGATAGTCTGTATTGGATAAAGCCAAATATGGCCTTGGCTGTTAAGCCCTCATCGGTCTGCGCAGAAGCGGCTTAAAAAGCCGCTTCTGCGTATATTTAAGGAGATCCGCATGAAAAAAAGCAAACTCTTCCAGCAGTGGGGGACCTTCCGCAAGGGCCTGGATTCCCAGAGCATCCAGCTCTCCTTTGCCAGCCACCTGGAATACTCTCTTTCCAAAGACCAATATACCGCCAGCAACCGCGATCTCTATCTCTCACTGGCGCTGGCGGCCCGAGATCGGCTGATTGAACGCTGGATCAAGACCCAGCAGAAGTATTACACCGAGGATGTCAAGCGGGTGTATTATCTCTCGGCGGAGTACCTTATGGGCCGAGTGCTGGACAACAATTTGTTGAACCTGGGCATGTACGACGAAACCCGCCGGGCCATGGAGGAGCTCTCCATCGACCTGGAAGAGCTCGCCGGCGAGGAGCCGGACATGGGGTTGGGCAACGGCGGCCTGGGCCGCCTGGCCGCCTGTTTTCTGGACTCGCTGGCGACGCTGGAAATCCCGGCCATGGGATACGGCATCCGCTACGAGTTCGGGATTTTCGACCAGGAGATCCGGAACCTGCAGCAGGTGGAGCTGCCCGAAAACTGGCTTCGTTACGGCACCCCCTGGGAGATCCCCCACCCGGAGGTCATCTTCACGGTCCACTTCTACGGCCGCGTCAAGCAGACCCGGCTGCCGGACGGCACGCTCAAGAGCGAGTGGGTTGACACGAGCGACGTGGTGGGCGTGCCCCACGACATCCCCATTGCCGGCTACGGCAACAACACGGTGAACACCTTGAGACTGTGGGCGGCCCGGGCCTCCAAGGAGTTCGATCTGAACTATTTCCAGCACGGCGACTATCTCAAGGCCGTGGAGGAGAAAAACGTCTCCGAAAACATCTCCAAGGTCCTCTACCCCAGCGACGAGTTTTACGAGGGTCGCGAGCTGCGGCTGAAGCAGCAGTATTTTTTCGTCTCCTGTTCGATCAAGGACATTATCCGGCGCTATCTCGTCAACCACGACACCTTCGACGCCTTCCCCGACAAGGTCGCCATCCAGATGAACGACACCCACCCGTCGCTGGCCGTCGCTGAGCTGATGCGGCTTTTCCTCGACAGCTACGGCATCAGCTGGGAGAAAGCGTGGGACCTCACCACCCGCACCTGCGCCTACACCAACCACACGCTGCTCTCCGAGGCCATGGAAAAATGGCCGGTGCCCATGTTCCAAAGGCTTCTGCCCCGGCACCTGGAGATCATCTACGAGATCAATCGGCGTTTTATCAAAGATGTGTCGATCCGCTTCATGCACGACGGCGACCGCAAGCGCAGCATGTCGTTGATCGAAGAAGGGCCGGAGAAGCGGGTGCGCATGGCCAACCTGGCGATTGTCGGCTCGCACTCGGTCAACGGGGTGGCCGAGCTCCACAGCCGGCTGCTGCGCGAAAAAGAGCTCCGGGACTTCGACGAGATGTACCCCGGCCGCTTCAACAACAAGACCAACGGCATCACTCCCCGCCGCTGGCTGCTTTCCGCCAACCCGAGGCTGGCCGACTTGATCCGCCGGCGCATCGGCAGCGACTGGGTGAAGGACCTCCATGAACTGCGCAAGATCGAAGCCTTCACCGAGGATCCCGACTTCCGCCGCGAATGGCGCGAGATCAAGCGCGGCAACAAGCGGCGCCTGGCCGACCTCGCCTTCAAGCTGACCGGCGAACGGCTGGACCCCGAGGCCATTTTCGACGTGCAGGTCAAGCGTATCCATGAATACAAGCGCCAGATGCTGAACATCCTGCACGCGGTCTATCTCTGGCTGCGGCTCAAAGAGGAGAAGGACTTCCGCATCCACCCGCGCACCTTCTTCTTCGGGGGCAAGGCGGCCCCCGCCTACCACACCGCCAAAATGATCATCCGCCTGATCTGCCACGTGTCCGACATGATCAACCGGGACACGGCCACCAACCAGACCCTCAAGGTGGTCTTCCTGCCGAACTACCGAGTCACCCTGGCGGAGATCATCTATCCCGGTTCGGACGTCTCCGAGCAGATCTCCACCGCGGGCTACGAGGCCTCCGGCACCAGCAACATGAAGTTCGCTCTGAACGGCGCCCTCACCGTGGGCACCCTGGACGGCGCCAACATCGAGATCATGGAGGAGGTCGGCCGCGAGAACATTTTCATCTTCGGCCTCACCACCGAAGAGGTCGTCTCCTTGCGCTCCGGGTACCGCCCCATGGATTACTACAGCGGCAACCCGCCGTTGAAACAGGCCATCGACCTCATCCGGGACGGATTCTTCAGCCCGGATGATCGCGGCCTTTTCCAGCCTCTGGTCGACCTGCTCCTGAACGAGGACCGTTACATGGTCCTGGCCGACTTCGATGCCTACCACCAGGCACAGATGCGAATCGACACTCTGTATTGCGACACCGAAGAGTGGACCAAAAAGTCGATTCTGAATGTCGCCCGGATCGGCAAGTTTTCGTCGGACCGCACCATCCGCGAATACAACCAGGACATTTGGCACGCCGAGCCGGTGCCCATCGAGCGCAACCACGTCGAGCCACAAAAATCGGGCGCCGCGGCCGCCCCGCGCCAAGCGCGAAAATAAAAAATGACGAGGTCTCCCGCCCTGCTCATTGTGCATCAAGGGGCACTGGGGGATCTCGTCTGCATCTTCCCGGTCATCGTCGCGCTCCGGAGTCATTTTCGTCCGGTCGGCATCCTCTGCCAGGAGCCCCTTGGCAGACTGGCCGCGGCCGAGGGACTGGTCGAAACCTGGTTTCCGATCGAAGCCGCCTGGACGGCCTGCCTCTTTGCGGGCGACGCCGCACCTGACGCCCGGCGCAGACTGGGTCCCTTCTCCCACATCCTGATTTTCTCTTCTTCCGAGGCCCTCGCCTCCTCCCTGCAGGGCATCTCCGGCGCCCGTGTCTGCCGTTTCCCGCCACGGCCGCCGGCGGATCAGCGCGTCCATGTGACCGAGCACGCACTGCAGCATGTACGAGGATGCGGCCTGCTTCCGGACCAGGACCGAACGTTTCCGCAAACGACCCTATCCGCATCCCTCACTATCGGGAAAAGCCGCTCACAGACGGTCCTCATTCACCCCGGCGCCGGCAGCCCGCGCAAACGCTGGCCGCTTTCGGGTTTTCGGGACGTTGCGGTGCAGCTGGCGGCCCTCCGGCTGAGCCCGGAGTTCGTGCTCGGTCCGGCCGAACAGGACCTTCTGCCGGAGCTGGCACACCGCGCAGCCACCGTTCACCACCCGAACGACAGCATTGAACTGCTGACCCTGCTTCGATCCGCCGCGGCCTATATCGGCAATGATTCCGGCGTGAGCCATCTGGCGGCATGGACGGGCCTTCCCAGCGTCGTGGTTTTCGGACCGACCGACCCCATGCGCTGGCGGCCGCGGGGGGGTTCCGTCGAGATCGTACAGCCGCCGCTCGATTGCTGGCCCTGCTTCGAAACCGCGGCTGAGAATTGCGCGACGGCAGACTGCTTGGGGCGAATCACCCCCGGAGATGTCATGGAGGCATTCCAACGGGTTGTCCGCCGCTGTTAAATGAATTATAGAAGAAAAATGGAAATCGAACGCAAGCTCATGGCCCTCGACCGGATCTACGCCGTCTACGACGAATTCGTCCGCGTCCAGGACACCGCCTGCAAAATGCACTGCCACGTGTGCTGCACCACCCATGTCACCCTGACCACGCTTGAGGCCTACAAAATCTATAAAACCCTGCCGCCCGGGGAACGCGAAAAGCTGTTCAGGCGGGTCCGCGAGGCATCCGGGCTGCATCGGTTCCGGCCGATGCTCTCCACCAATGCCTTGGCCGAGCGGTGCGCCGAGGATGAGGACTTGCCTGCAGAAAATGAGGCGTCTGCCACTGGAAAATGCCCGCTCCTGGCGGAGGACCTGTGTTCGATTTACGCCCTCAGGCCGTTCAACTGCCGCTGCTTCATCTCCCGAACGCTCTGCGGGGCGAAAGGATACGCCGACGTGGACGAGGCGGTGCTTGCCGTGAATACGCTTTTTCTTCAGACCGTCGAACACGTGGATGCCGACGGGTGCAGCGGCAACCTGCTGGATGTGTTGGGTGTGCTGACGAGTGAAGAAAAGCGCTTGGCTTACGCCGGCGGCAGCTTGCACTGCACCGGAAACGGCCTGATCGCCAACCGTCCCATGAAGGTGCTGATGCTGCCGCCCGAGCAGCGGGAGAAGATCGAGCCGATCATGCGAAAGCTGAGGGAGATCCGGGTGTGAAAAAGATGCACGATACCGGATAAAACCACCGGCGGAAAGAAAGCGTTTATTCGCTTTTAGCGAGGATCCAGGATCGTGACGCTCTCCCCTGAACCTGCCGAAACAACAAAAAGCCTCCGAACGCGCTGACTATTCACTCGCGCGGAAATGCCCCTCCTCGAACTCCGGTCGGCCGGCGTAGCGGGACATGAAAACGCCCGGCAGCCGGTCCATATTCTCAAACCACTTTGAATCCGCGTCGATACCGGCTTGGCGCAGGGCATTGAGCAAGTCCTTCGGTTCCGGCGGGCACCCCTTCACGGCGATCATCTGCCGTATGTCCGGGTTTTTCCGGTGTGCTTTGTACATGCACTTGCCGACGAGAACGGTTTTTTTCATGCCGGGCGTCGGCTGCATGGATTTGCCGGTCAAAACCTCCACGCGGTCCCACGGCCTCCCCTTCCATGCGTGCCGAATGGCTGAAAGCATGCTCCCGTTCACCGCCGAGCAGTACGTGCACATGGAAAGATCGTACTTTCGGTAGAAGACGCCCTGAAGCCCCTCCCGGGCCAGGGGTGCCGGCACGATGCCGTCGGGGGTTAGGCTGTAGTTGAAATCATACTCATGGTGGCGGGCCACCGCTTCGATTTTCTCCCCAAGGATCCCTACATCGGAAAGGTCCCACGGCCGGCCGCGGTTTCGGGCCGCGTGCAACAGATGCGGAACCCTGTCGGGGCTGTGCCCGAGGATGCAGGCCCCGACCAGGTCGGCGGATAGAACGTCGGCCGAGGCCACCAGGACATTGCTGCGCTGCATGCGGCCGTCGAAGCCCGGGCCGCGTTCGTTGCTGTAAATGCCGTCGATCAGGGTCAACATCGGGGGCATTCGATCCGCCAGGCGGGCGACCCAGGCGTGCAGGTCCCGGCCGGGCTGCATGCTGTGGCAGCGTTTGCGGGAGGGGATGTCGATCAGCCCCTTGAGGTTCTTGATACCCAGGCTGACCACGGTCTGGTTGTGGGATTTCAAAACCGGGAGATCGACGATGAAGTCGCTCTCAAGCGCATCCGCGTTGAAACTCACCTTGAACCCATCCCCGAGGTCCACGGGGATGAAGGGCCGCTCGAAGACATTCAGGCATTTGACCCCGTAGGTGCGCTTCAAGGCCCCGTAACCCAGCGTCTCGAACGCGTGGGCCGCCGTTTTCGTGTCCCCCGGGGTCATGGTGACGGTGCCCTCGCCGATGGTGATGTCGTCGATGCCGCGCTCCTTCAGCAGCCGGATCACGTCCTCGACGATGCGCGTGGTGGTGATGACCCCCCACTTCGGGAAGGGCACGGACCGGGTCCAGAAAACAATATTGGGCTTGATGAAAACCCTTGCCCCGGCGGGAAGATGATCGAGCCCGCGGCACATCTCCACGGCCCGGCGAACGGACTCCGCCGGTTTCTCATAGCGAACCACGGCGACGGCGTGGGAACTCATCGGGCGGGCCCCTCTCGCACCTAAATTGAACTTTTTTTTTCAATCCGGTCGGATCCGCGCTACGCCTTCAACAAATGCGCAGCGTTCAGGCCGCAGATATGCGCACGCTGCTCCGTAGACAGTTGAAGGGAGTCCAGTTCTTTGAAATATCGCTGCGGCTCGATCAGCGGGTAGTCGCTTCCGAAGAGGATTTTTTCGACACCGACCAATTCGATCGCGATCCGGTAGATGGCGGGATCGTAAAGGTACGGAGAGGCGGCCGTGTCGAAATAGACATTCTTGAGCCGGTCCTTGACCTCCTTCTTGAGGAGGTTGAAAAAAAACAGGCCGCCGCCCCAGTGGGCGAGGACGATGGTGTTCTCCGAAAATCGTTCGATCAGCCGGTAGATCTGGGCGAGCGTGTTGGGGGTTTTCCCGGGGTAGTTGTGCCCGACCGGCTCGTTGGTGTGGATCAGGACCGGCCGGCCGCGCTCGCGGCAGACGGCCATGACGGGCGCCATCTGCGCGAGGCTTTCGTCTTCGATTCCGGACCGGTAGAAGGCCAGTTCACCGATTCCGGCCAGCCCGGCGTCCAGGCAGCGCTCCGCCTCTTTGGCTGCCGTGCTGCTGGAGGGGTCGAAGCACCCGAAACCGATCAACCGGCCGGGATGTTTCTGTACCGCCTCCATGATGCAGTCGTTGTGCATTTTGAAAAGCTCGGGATCCTGCCAGGGGAAGCCGAAAACAACGGATTGGTCGACACCGTTCTCGTCCATCGCCGCCAGAAGCTCCGGCACGCGCACCAGGCGCGACGTGGGTGAGCGGTAGAGCATGTCGAAGGCCGGATCGGACTCGCAGCAGCATTGCCTGCCGGAGCAGATGGACTCGGGGAACAGGTGGGTATGAAAGTCGATGATCATTGCTCCTCACTTATATCATAATCAATGCCCCGCCGCTATCGGCGGGGCATTGATTATGATCGGCACAAAATTTTAACGGCTAATTGGACCATCCAATTAGCCGTTAAGGAGGAGAACAGATGAAGAAATTATTAGGCTTTGTCTAATGTATATGCAATCTGCTTGCCAATGTTGGCGTTTTTCATTCGTCTTTGGCGCAATCAGGCAAAAACACATTTAAAATCAATATACTATAAAATAGACAAAAGCGCGGACCCTTTTAAAAGGCCTGCGAAAGATAGGTTCAACAGAGTCGTCTCGTTCATTAATATAAACGCCCAAAACCCCGATTTTAGAAAAAGTCGTTGTTTTTAATAGTATTTTTTACTAAAGACATGAGTTCAAAAATTTGAACCCATTTTTCAGCTGCCACTGAAAAATAATATAACAATTTAAAATTGCTAATTAAAAGGTTGATTCAGGAACCTGAATAACCGTGATTTTGGTCCCATTGAACCCCCAAGACGGGTAATACCGCATGCTTGAAACCGACTCCATCAAGCGCAACCCGATGTTTGTCTACCTGGTTGTGCTGACCATCAGCTCCACCGTGGGCCTGCAGACATGGACCACCCTTTTCAACAACTTCGCCGTGGACGTCGCCACGCTGGGCGGCAATCATGTGGGCATGATCCAGTCCATCCGTGAAATCCCGGGGTTCCTGGCGCTGCTGGCGGTCTTCGTCATCCGTTTCATACCTGAGCACCGGCTCTCGGCCGTTTCCATCCTGGTATTGGGCGTCGGCTTGGCGGCGACAGGGTTCTTCCCCTCTTATGCGGGAATTGCCCTGACAACGCTCGTCAGCAGCTTTGGGTTCCATTACTATGAAACCACCAACATGTCCCTGACCCTGCAGTATTTCAAGAAGCACGAATCGCCCTGGGTGTTCGGCCGACTCACCAGTCTGGCCGCTGCCACCAGCATCGGCATCGGGCTGCTGATCTGGCTGATGATGTCGTACCTCAGCTTCCGCCTGGTGTATCTCATCGTCGGCGGGTTGATTGCATCGGCCGGGATTTGGGCCTTCACCCGCGACCCGTCGGATCCCGAGGCGCTGCCCCAACGCAAGCAGATGATCCTGCGGAAACGATACTGGCTCTTCTATTTCCTCACCTTCATGGCCGGCGCACGGCGCCAGATCTTCATCGCGTTCTCGGTGCTGCTGCTGGTCCAGAAGTTCAACTACTCGGTTCAGGAGGTGACACTTCTTTTCGTCATCAACAACAGCATCAATTATTTCTTAAGCCCCCTGGTGGGCAAGAGCATCATCCGCTTCGGCGAACGCAAGGTGCTGTCGCTGGAATATCTGAGCGTGATCTTCATTTTCACCGCCTATGCCACCACGGACTCCAAACTGCTGGTGGCGTTCATTTACATTCTCGATCAGATTTTCTTCACCTTCGCCATCGCCATCCGCACCTATTTTCAGAAGGTGGGGGACCCTCAGGACATCGCCCCGAGCATGGCCGTCGGCTTCACCATCAACCACCTGGCGGCCGTGTTTCTGCCGGCGATCGGGGGGATGCTCTGGGTGGTCGACTACCGCATCCCCTTCTTCGCGGGTGCGGCCATGGGCGTCATTTCCCTGCTGGCGGTGCAGAAAATAAAAACCGCCTGAGGCTGTTTTGTTTCTGATCGTTCCTTTGAGCTTCCAGCTTCAGGCTTCGAGCGTCTTATTCCCACACCCCCTCGATCACCGCGCCGCACGTGCCGCACCGCCCGTCTTTTATCCTGAACTTGCCCACCTGAAAGCCCCAGCGCTCGATGAGCGTCTCGCCGCAGGCCGGGCAGAAGGTGCTCTCACCCGTGTCGCCGGGGACGTTGCCGGTGTAGACGTACCTGAGCCCTGCCGTCAGCCCGATCTCCCGTGCATCGCGTAGGGTTTTCACCGGTGTGGGGGGACGGTCCGTGAGGCGGTAGGTGGGGTGAAAACGGCTGATGTGCCAGGGGGTGTCGGGACCCAGGTCGTGCGTCAGAAAGGCCGCCAGCGCTTTGAGCTCATCGGGGTCGTCGTTCAGGCCGGGCACGATCAGCGTCGTCACCTCCACGAACACTCCCATGGACTTCATGCTCCGGAGGGTTTCCTGGACATGCTCGAGCTTCGCACCGCAGAGCTCTTTGTAATATTTCCGGGTGAAGGCCTTCAGATCCACGTTGGCGGCATGCAGGACCGGGGCGATCATCTCAAGGGCTTCACGCGTCATGTAGCCGTTGGTGACGAACACGTTGCGGAGGCCCTGCGAGTGGGCCAGCCGGGCGGTCTCCAGAGCGAACTCGAAGAAGATGGTCGGTTCGGTATAGGTGTAGGATAGGCTGCAGCACCCGGCGCGTTCGGCCGCCGTCACGACCGCTTCGGGGCTGACCGTTTCGCCGATGATGGCCCCGCCGTGATCGGACGGCAGCTGTGCGATGTCGGCGTTCTGGCAGAAACGGCAGCGGAAGTTGCAGCCCACGGTGGCAATGGAATAGGAAAGCGTGCCCGGAAGAAAATGGTACAGCGGCTTTTTCTCGATGGGGTCGATATGCCGTGCGATCAATTTTCCGTAAACAAGACTCTGCAGGACGCCGCTTTGATTTTCGCGCACCTGGCAGATCCCGCGCTGGCCCTCCGCAATCACACAGCGGTGGCTGCAGAGGCCACACCTCACTTTTTGATCTTCGAGTTTCTCATAAAGGAGCGCTTCCATGGCGATCGACTCCTCGAACGGACGGTTTCACGGGAGGCCTGGATTCAAGTTGCACCTGTTTAATCGCCGGAGTAATAAAATCCGGGCGCTTATGAGACCGTCACCCTGGGACAGCCCCCGGCGTGTGACTCGGTTGATACCGCACGGTGAGCGGCCGGGTCCGGACGCGTGGGATCAGGATCACGACCATGCCGGCAAAGGCCCCGAACGGGCAGCGCTGCAAGAACGGCTGCTCGAAGCTGTGCGCGAATTTGCCCGAGGGCAGCGGCAGCTGGCAGACCGTCCGCCAGGATATCGGCACATGGCCTACCAGGTCGTAGAGCATGTACTTCAGCTGCCAGACGCTGAAGAAGCGGGCGTGGTTGTAAATCGACGGCGTGAACATGCCCCGCACGCGCCGCTCCACCCCCTTGATCGCGTAGCGGTTCAGGACGCCTATGAACAAGCGGTCCTTGGCCACCCGGCAGGCCTCTGCCAGGGTTTTTTGGGCGTCTTCGACGAATTCCAGGCTGGTGAAGAGGCAGGCGTGGTTGAAAGAGTTGTCGTCAAAGGGCAGGTCTTCGGCAAAACCGCGGTAGAGGTCGACCCTGTTGCCGGCGTTGCTCAGGGCGATGTCGAGCATGTAAGTGGACGGGTCGATTCCGGTCACCTTCAGGCCCATGTCGAGGAAAGCCGTCAGGCACGCGCCCGTGCCGCAGCCGATGTCGAGGATCGACTCCCCCGGTCGCGGCTGCAGCATGTCGCGCAGGAGCTGGATCTCCATCTGAAATGCCAGCTGGTTCTCCGGCTTCTTCGTCCACTTCTCGTATGCGACGGCCTCGTGGAAGTCGAAGACGTGTCCCATGGCCGGTAGCTTAAGGAATTCAATCAGTGGAGTCAATGGCCGGCGGGGCCGATTCCGCCGGGGCATCCGGCGAAAGGCCTTCGGCCGGCGGGGGTGGGTCGCCGCCGTTGGGTGGCGAGCCGGAGTCGGGGGTGGTGCTGCGTTTCTTGCGGCGGCGTCTCCGGCGCTTCTTGGGGCGCTCCACCTTTTCGATCTCCTCGGAAACAGGGGCCGCCGCTTCAACCGGAGGGGCTTGGGGCTCTTCCGAAGCGGTCTCGATAACGGGCTCTTCCGGTTCCTGCGGCCCGAACCCGAAAAAGGCGCCGGGAATGCGCTTCACCTTTGGCTTCTTCGGCGCCTCGTCGCGCTCCGGCTTCCGCCGCCCGTCTCTGCCACGCGTCCGCCCTTGGCCGCGATCGCGGTCACGATCGCGGTCACGGCGGCCGCTCCGAAAGTCGGGCCGCCCGGGTCGTTCCAAGTCCTCGGAGCGTGAACGGTCCTCGACGAACCAGTCCTCTTCGGGCCAGACCACCGGGATCTTGTATCCCAGCAGCGTCTCAAGGGGTTCCAGGTGGAACACGTACTCATCGCACGCCAGCGTAACCGCCTTCCCGGTCTTCCCGGCGCGTGCCGTGCGGCCAATGCGGTGGACGTAGTTTTCGGCGTCCTGGGGGATGTCGTAGTTGATCACGTGGCTGATGTCTTCCACGTGAATTCCGCGCGAGGCCACATCGGTGGCCAGCAGAATCTTGATCTGCCCGTTCTTGAAGCGCTCCATGAGCTTGAAGCGTTGGCGCTGCGGTAGGTCCCCGGTGATGCCCTCGGCCGGGAACCCGTTGGCCTTCAACCGGCGCGCCAGCCGTTCCACGTCGACTTTCATGTTGACGAACATGAGGATGCGCGTGAAGTCCTCGCGCTTCAGAATCCCCAGCAGGAGTTGAAACTTTCGGTCGACGCCCACATGAAAGAGCCTCTGTTCAATCCCCGCCACGGTCACCTGGTCCGGGATCACGGAAATGAACTCGGGCAGGTTCATGAACTCGTAGGTCAGCTCCAAAACGCGGTAGGACAGGGTCGCGGAAAAGAGCATGGACTGGCGCTTTTCGAAGAAAGGCAGTTTGCGCAGGATAAACCGCATGTCTTTTTCGAAGCCCATATCGAGCAGCCGGTCGGCCTCGTCAATCACGAGAAACTTGATGTCCTTGGTCTTGAGGATGCCCTGCTTGTAGTAGTCGATGATCCGCCCCGGGGTGCCGATGACGATGTCGGTGCCCTTCTGAAGGCCTTCGGCCTGCTCCTTGTAATCGATGCCGCCCACCACCTCGAGCAGGGTGATGTCCGTGTGCCGGCTGAGGATCGCGGCCTCTTCGACTATTTGGCGGGACAACTCCCGGGTGGGGGCCATGATGATGGCCTGCGGCAGTCCGGTCTTGCGGTCCGGCATGCCGAGAAGACGGGTGATGACCGTCACCAGGAATGCGGCGGTCTTCCCGGTTCCGGTGTGGGCCTGGCCGGCCACGTCCCGGCCCTGCAGCAGCAAGGGCAGGGCCTCGGCCTGAATGGGGGTGCAGTACTCGAATCCGGCCTCCGCGATCCCCTTCAACACCTCGGGCGGCAAATCAAAGGAATCAAAGCGTGTCTCGGTCAAGAATTCGGGTTTGGGGGCGCGGAGGATTTCAACGGATGCTGCGGATGCTTCGGATTCATCTGTCATGAGCGATCGATAACCTTCCTGGTCGATGACTCTGTAAAACGTCCATGTCCCTGAGGGGACGTCGTTGCGAGATCATCTGTCTTTTTGTTTCTGGCTATTTCCCCGCAATGTCTGAAGGGCATTGCGGTGAAATTATAGCTTGCTTTCAGGAATTTGCAAGCGTGTAGATTGACTTTGAGTCGAAATGCTCTCTATATTGGCCTGCTTTCGAGGGCATGCCCGGAGAGCCGGCAGAGCCCTGATGGGTGCCGAGCAGGGGAAAAACGTCAAATGACCAAAGCGTTCTTGAAAGTTCTGGATGTTGAGCAGGTGCTGGACCTCCGGCAGAGATTCCAACCGGTTTCCTCCGAGGACGTCCTTCTGGAGGCGGCCGGCGGAAGAATCCTGGCAGAAGACGTCCATGCGGCAGGAAACCTGCCGGGGTTTGCCCGCTCCACCGTGGACGGCTACGCGGTGCGGGCCGCTTCCACCTTCGGCGCCAGCGAGTCGAGCCCGGCGCTGTTTATGGTGGTCGGCGCCGTCGGCATGGGCGAAACCCCACAGATGGCCGTCGCCGCCGGCGAGGCCGTCCGCATCGCCACCGGCGGCATGCTGCCGTCCGGCGCCGACGGCGTGGTCATGCTGGAGCACGCCGAATCCCTGGACGACTCCGGCATCGAGGTGGTCCGCAGCGTGGCCCCCGGCCAGAATCTTATCGCGGCGGGCGAGGATTTCGAAAGCGGCGCGCGGATCGCCGCCGCCGGACGGCGCCTGCGCCCGCAGGATGCGGGCGTGCTGGCGGCTTTCGGCCGGACGCGGGTGAAGGCCTTCCGGCAGCCGGTGGTGGGCATCATCTCCACGGGCGACGAAATCGTCCCTGCCGAGGCCACGCCCGGCCCCGCCCAGATTCGCGATGTGAACCGCTATACCCTGGCCGGCCTGGTGGCCCAAGCCGGTGCGGTGCCGGTAGCCTTCGGGATCGTCCGCGACGAATTCCAGTCACTCCACGCCGCCTGCCGCCGTGCCCTGGAACAATGCGACATGGTGTTGATCTCCGGCGGCAGCTCCGTCGGGGCCAGGGACTACAGCGTCGAGGTTGTTTCCTCTTTTGCGGGAGCGGAGCTCCTGGTGCACGGGATCGCCATCAGCCCGGGCAAGCCGACCATCCTGGCCAAGGCCTTCGGCAAGGCGCTCTGGGGACTGCCCGGCCACGTCGTCTCCTCGATGATCGTCTTCAGCCGCATCGTGCGGCCCGTTCTGCTGCATGTCGGGGGGCTGGCGGCGCCGACGGCGGAGGACATCCGCATCCCCGCCCGCCTCAACCGCAACGTGGCCTCGGCCCAGGGACGCACGGACTTCGTCCGCGTCCGACTCCTGCGCGGCGAGACCGAGTGGCGGGCCGAGCCCGTCCTGGGCAAGTCGGGCCTGATCAACACCATGGTCCAATCGGACGGGATCATCGAAATCGGCAAAAACATTGAAGGCCTTGACGAGGGGACAATCGTTGAGGTGATATTGTTTTAGGCGTAGATTTTGACGCTTGGAACCCAACCCAAAAACCTGACATCATTTTTCCCGAAGGAAAAAATGCCACGCAACGTCTATTTGAAAATGAAAAGCCTGGATGAGGCTCGGCGGATCGTGCGCGACCGCCTGGCGCCCTTGCGATACCTGTCGCCTGAGACCGTTCCGGTGCCGGAGGCGGTCGGCCGGGTGCTGGCGGCGCCGGTGTTTGCCGCCCTCTCGGCGCCGAGCTATCATGCGGCCGCGATGGACGGGATCGCCGTGAAGGCTGAAGCGACCTACGGCGCCGGGGAAACCCGGCCCGTGACGCTCGCCGTCGGCCGTGAGGCATTCTTCGTCAACACGGGCAACGCCCTGCCCGCAGCGACCGATGCGGTCATCATGATCGAAAACGTGCAGGTGAAGGAGGACCGGAGCGTGGTGATCGAGGCGCCGGCCTTCCCCTGGCAGCACGTGCGCAGAATCGGCGAGGACATCGTTGCCACGGAACTGCTCTTCCCGCGCCATCACAAGATCACGCCCTACTGCGTGGGCGCGCTTCTGACCGGGGGCGTGTTCTCGGTGCCGGTGCTGAAAAAGCCCCGCGCGCTGATCATCCCCACCGGCTCCGAACTGGTCGACTGGCGCGCCGCGTCGCTCGCGGACGTCAAACCCGGGCAGGTGCTCGAAACCAACTCCTTCGTGCTCGCCAGCCTTATGGAAGCCGGCGGGGGGGCCGGCACCCGGCACGACATGGTCGCCGACAATATCTCCGCCATCGCGTCTGCGGTGACGAGCGCGACCTCCGGCGGCTTCGACCTGGTGATGATCATCGGCGGGTCCTCGGCCGGATCCGAGGACTATGCCCGCACGGTGATCGAGCAACTGGGGGAGGTCCTGGTACACGGGGTGACGATCATGCCCGGCAAACCGGCGGTGGTCGGGGCGGTTCGGGACGTGCCCGTCTTCGGCATCCCCGGCTACCCGGTCTCGGCCATCATTGTCTTCGAGCAGCTCGTGCGTCCCCTGCTGGCCTCCTTATTAGGGCAGCCGGAAGAAGCGCGGGAAACCGTCGCGGTGGAGCCCACGCGCAAGATCGCCTCGAAACTGGGGCTCGAAGAGTTCGTCCGTGCCAAGCTGGGAGAAGTCAACGGCCGCATCGTCGCCACCCCCCTGCCCCGGGGGGCGGGGTCCATCACCTCGATCACCGAGGCGGACGGCATCATCCGCATCCCCGCCGATACCGAAGGCCTCCGGGAAAACGAACCCGTGACCGCCGAGCTCCTCAAGCCGCTTTCCGAACTGCGCCGGACCATCGTCATCGTCGGCAGCCACGACAATACCCTGGACGTGCTGGCCGACCAGCTCAAGGCCGCCCACGGCAGAATCTCCCTCTCCTCAAGCCACGTCGGCAGCATGGGCGGCCTGATGGCGATCAAGCGCGGCGCCTGCCACCTCGCCGGCTCCCACCTGCTGGACAGCGAGGACGGAACCTACAATATTTCCTACATCCGCAAATACCTGCCCGGGAGAGCCATCAAGCTCGTCCATCTGGTCCACCGGGAAAACGGGCTGATCGTGCGCCGCGGCAACCCCAAGGCGATTCGCGGGGTGGAGGACCTGACTCGACCGGAGGTGACCTTCATCAACCGCCAGGGGGGCTCGGGGACACGGATCCTGCTCGACTACCGCCTGAAGCAGCTCGGCATCGAGCCGGCCGCCATCAACGGCTACGGCACCGAAGAGTTCACGCACATGTCGATCGCGGTCGCCGTCTTGAGCGGCAGTGCGGATGCCGGCCTGGGGATCTACGCGGCGGCCAAGGCTTTAGGCCTGGACTTCATCCCCGTGGTCACCGAGACCTACGATCTCGTCATTCCGGCCGAGCACGTCGCCACCGAGAACATCCGGATCCTGCTCGACGTCATCGTCTCGGCAGACTTCAAGCGCCGGGTGGAGGCCCTGGGCGGGTACGGCACGCATCACACCGGGGAGACCGTCGACATCGGTGCGGACGGATGACGTCGCCAGACGTCCATGCCCGGCAGGCGCTTCAAATTGACTTCTTGGGCGGGTGTATTACTATTTTGCCCGACCCGCCCCGCCGCAAGGTCGCTGAAACTCACCGGGGGCGGCCGAAGCGACACTCTATTTCCGAATGACCATGTGACGCGAGATGAGCTCCAAAAGGGATTACTACGAGGTCTTGGGGGTTGGCCGGAACGCATCCGAGGATGAACTGAAGTCGGCTTACCGCAAGCTGGCACTCAAGTATCATCCGGATCGAAACCCCGACGACAAAGACGCCGAAGAAAGATTCAAAGAGGCGGCCGAAGCCTACGAAGTGTTGCGGGACCGTGAGAAGCGCGGCGTGTACGACCAGTTCGGCCACGCGGGCTTGGAGGGGACCGGCTTTTCCGGTTTCGGCGGATTTGAGGACATCTTTTCCAGCTTCGGCGACATTTTCGAGGACTTCTTCGGCTTCGGCGGCCGCGGCCGTTCGCGCTCCCGGGTCCAGCGCGGGGCGGACCTGCGCTACGACCTGACATTGAGCTTCATGGACGCCGCCTTCGGAAGCGAGACCGAGATCGACGTCTCCAAGCTCGAGACCTGCTCGGAGTGCGGCGGAAACGGCTGTGAACAAGGGCAGCGCCCCGAGAGCTGCCGGCAGTGCGGCGGTTCCGGCCAGATCTCACGGTCCCAGGGCTTCTTCACGGTGCGCACCGCCTGCCCCGTCTGCCGGGGCCACGGGCAGGTCATCGTCCGGCCATGCCCGAAGTGCCGCGGCAACGGGCAGGTGCAGGTCAGCAAACGGGTAGCAGTGAAAATCCCCGCCGGGGTGGACAACGGGTCACGGCTGCGGTTGAGCAGCGAGGGGGAGCCCGGTGCCCATGGCGGCCCGCCCGGGGACCTGTACGTGTTCATCCACGTTCAGCCCCACGAATTTTTCGAGCGCCGGGACAACGATGTCGTCTGCCAGGTGACCGTATCTTTCGTGCAGGCGGCCCTGGGCGACAAGGTCTCGGTCCCGACCCTGGACGGCAGCAAGACCCTGGATGTCCCGAAAGGCACGCAGCCCGGGGATGTCTTCTCCTTCCATGGGGAGGGCATTCCTTCCTTGAGAACCCGCAAGCGCGGCGATCAGATTATCCAGGTCATGATCAAAACCCCCACCAGCCTTTCCAAAAAGCAGGAGGAGCTCCTGCGCGAATTTGCCAAGTTGGAAAAGGGCAAGTTCTCCAACAAGCTGAAGGGCATGCTCAAGGGAAGCTCGGTCAATTAGCCGGCTTGTCTGCCGATCCACCGTTGCGAAAAGGGTGGGTGCCGGGGCAAAATGTCTCCTTATATTAATTTCTAAATTCGTGCTTCGAATTTTTCCTTCGGTCTGATCCGGCGGGTGGGGCCGGTTCCGTGCAGGCGTTGGGACTAAATGGAGGAAGAGAGGGTCAGGGGATGTACGAACTGAAGGTGGTCACACGGTTTGCAGCCGCCCACCGTCTGACGATGGTCGGCGCCAAATGCGAAAACATGCACGGCCACAACTGGACGATCGAAGCCTATCTCGCAGGGGACCGGCTGGATGAAGCCGGGGTGCTCATGGACTTCGGCGTGATCAAGGCCCGCCTGCGGGAGATCATCGGTCGGCTGGACCACCAGTTCCTGAACGAACTTGAGATGTTCTCCGGGCGCCAACCCTCCTCCGAACGCATCGCCACCTACGTCGCCGAAGAGCTCCGGAGAGCGATCAACACCGCCGGCATCCGCGTCAGCCGGGTGAACGCCTGGGAATCCGAAGACGCCTGCGCAACCTACATCATCGATTAAAATACGTTCGGCGGCGTTGTAAAAGACCAAAGGTCAAGGCGCACGAGTCTCGCGGAGCGAGGCGTTCGGTCCGTGCGCCGCAGCGACGGCGAGACGAAGCGCACCGCTGAAATTAGGCCTTTTACGAAGCCTCCCGGGTCTCTTTCCAGCGCGCCAGGAGCTCATCACGCGTCACGATCCCGCTGACATCGCTCACATGCTGGCGGATGTTGTCCAAACCACCCTCCTGACGGTCGACCAGCACCACGGCCGTGACCACGTCGAGCCCCTCCGCCCGCGCACGCTCGATGGCAGTAATGGTGGAACCGCCGGTGGTGGCCACATCGTCAACGATGGCCACCCGCTCGTTCCTCTGGACGTCCCCCTCGACCCAGCGTATGATGCCGTGGTCTTTTTGAGTCTTGCGGATGGAGAAGGCCTTGATCGGCCGGCCGTTGAGCTCGGAGGCAAACGCTGCCGCGAAGGCCACCGGATCGGCGCCGAAGGTGAGCCCGCCGACGGCCGTTATATCGGCGCTGCGAAGATGGTCGAAGAGCAGATGACCGACGAGAACCATCCCCCGCGGGCTCAGCGTGGTCGGTTTGCAGTTGACATAGAAATGGCTCATTCGGCCGGACACCAGCTTGAACACCGGGTCCTTGCTGTATTGAAACGACTTCCGACACAGCATGTCGATCAGCTCCAGTTTCATGGCGTATGCTCCTGAGTTCGGTTCACCGAAACGCTCGGACGCTTGACCCCTCCGTCCCTTTTTGGGTATAAAAAAGCCTCCACCCTTGGAAGAAGCCTTGCTTAATGGGATGTGGAGGCTTTGAGCAAGAAAAACCGGGGTCGGCCCTCCTTGGACTCGGTGCATTTTTAGCAGGTTCAGAGGGGCGGGTCAATTCCCAAACGCACAGGTTCACGAAAGGTTGCCATGCCACGCATTCATCGTTCCACCGCGCTCGGCTGCATCGCCGCCGCACTGTTGTTTCTGCTCCCGGCACCCGTTCCCGCACAGACCTCCGGGGAAGCCCTCTCGCTGGTCGACACGGTCGAGCTGGCGCTCAAAGCCAACCTGGGGATCAAACGCTCCCAGGAGGAGATCAACGCGGCCGAGGCCGTGCGCCATTCAAGCATAACCAAGTTTCTCCCGACCTTAGGCTCAAGCTACAACTACACCCACCGCAACGAGCCAAGGACCTCTCCCAGCCTGCTGTCGGGCAAGGACATCGTGACGTCTCCGGAGGACCAGTACACCTTCACGACCACCTTCACCCAGCCGATCTTCACGGGCTTCGGCCTGATCAACGAGTACAAGCTCACGGAGCTGGGCCTGGACCGGGCGGAAGTGTCCTCCAAGCTGACCCGCCAGGACGTGATCCTGGACGCCAAGAACGCCTATTTCTCCGTGCTGAAAAACCAGAAACTGATGGAGGTCGCCCAGCAGACCGTGGCCTCGATCGCCTCCCAGAAAGAGGTCGCGGAGAATTTTTACAAGGTCGGGCTGAGCCCGCTGAACGATCTGCTGCAAAGCCAGGTCCAGCTGGCCAACGCCAAGCAGCAGCTGACCACGGCCCAGAACAACCTGGAGATCGCCCGGACCCGTTTAAACACCGTCCTGCGCCGGTCGGTGAACACGCCGGTGCTGCTCGTCGAGGAAGTGGATTACGCGACGTTTCAGGAGAGCCTGGATGACTGTCTCGCCCAGTCCCAGAAAAACCGCCTGGAGATCCAGGTGGCGGACCTGGACATCGGTATCGCCGAAAAACAGGTGAAGCTCACCGAAAAAGATTATTTCCCGACGGTCAACCTTTTGGGCGCCTATGCCCGGACCGGGGACGACTGGGAAGCTCATGGCGGAGAGGGCGTCAGCGATTCCGCCGGATGGAACGTCCAGGCCACCGCCACTTGGGAATTCTGGCAGTGGGGCCGGACCGGATACGGGCGCAAAGAAAAACTGGCAAGGCTGGCCCAGTCCAAATACCGGAAAACCGAGATCACCGACACCATCAACCTGGAAGTCAAGTCGGCTTATCTGCGCACCAACGAGGCCGAACAGAACATCATCACGATCGAAAAGGCGGTGGAACAAGCCAAGGAGAACCTGCGCATCACCGAGGAGCAATACAAGGAGCAGGTGGCCACCCAGACCGACGTGCTGGTCGCTCAGACCCTGCTCACTCAGACCATGACCAACTACTACAACGCCTTGTACGATTTCAAAATCGCCAAGGCCGTCCTCATGCGGGCGATCGGCCGGGAATCCATCGAATGACCGATTGCGAGGCGCCCCGCCCGATCATACGCCTGTCGAACGTCCACCATGCCTACGGGAGCCAAAAAGCACTCAGCGACCTGAACATCGAGATCTTCAAAAACGAGCTGGTGTTCATCAGCGGGCCGAGCGGCGCCGGGAAAACCACTCTGCTCAAACTGCTTTACGGAGGGACGAAGCCTTCCGCCGGGCAGATACAGATCGACGGCATCCAGCTGGAGCGTCTCCCCCTGCGGCGGCTTCCCCTGTTGCGTCGCAAGCTCGGTATCATTTTCCAGGACTTCAAACTGATCCCCGGCCGCAGCGCATATGACAACATCGCGCTGGTCCTGGAGGCCTCCGGCCAGCGGCGCGATCTCATCAACCGGAAGGTCCGCCATGTGCTGCGCCTGGTGGGCATGGAACCGCATGCCAAGACGCTTCCACCCCGGCTATCGGGCGGGGAGCAGCAGCGCGTGGCCGTGGCCCGCGCCGTTGTCGGCGACCCCAAGATCATCCTGGCCGACGAACCCACGGGCAACCTGGACGAGGCCTCCGCCCAGGCGGTAATGGATCTGCTGCAGGCGGCGTATGTCCGCGGCACCACCCTCGTCATCGCCACCCATGACAAGCAGTTCATTCGGCGCCTGGGGGGCCGTGACCTGCAACTGAGCCAGGGACGGCTGGTCACCTCCGCAACCGTCGAAAAGAACTATGATCGCGCGACACGCTAAACGGGCGCTCGCAGACATACTGGCCAACCGCTTCCTCAATGCCGTCACGGTCGTCACCGTTTCGCTGGCCGTTCTCATCGTCAGTGCGGCGCTGCTTTTTTTCGTGAACACCCGCGGGATCCTGGGCGCCTGGCAGCAGGAGCTTCGCATCCTGGCCTATCTCAAAGCGGAGGCCGGCGCCGCCGCCCCAAATGTGAAGCGGGCGATCGAAGCCCTCGACGGCGTTCGACGCGCCCGCTTCATCCCGCGGGAGGAGGCGTTGCGGGAGCTCAAGGCCCAGATGCCGAACCAGGCCTCGCTGTTCGACCACCTCGAGGAGAACCCGCTGCCGGACGGCTTTGAAATCGAGCTGAACCCGGCCGCCGGAGGATGGGAGCGGATCGACGCCATCGCCGAGCGGATCGGCGCGCTCGCGGCGATCGACGCCGTCGAGTATGGACGGAAATGGGTGGCCACGCTCCAGGGCATCATCCGCGTGCTCCGGGCGGTGGGCGCCGCGATGATCGGCCTTTTCTTCGTGGCCGCGGTGTCGATCGTGGCCAGCACGACCCGGCTCGCGATCTACTCGCGCCGGGAGGAGGTCGAGATCATGCGGCTGGTCGGCGCCGCCGAGGGATTCATCAAGGCCCCCTTTTACATCACCGGCCTTGTCCAGGGGCTTGTGGGGGGCGCGGCCGGTTTGGCGGTCCTGTTCGGCCTCTTCAACGCGGTGATGGACCACATCGGAACCGGCGCCTGGACCGGCGTGCTGCCGATCCGGTTTCTGAGTGTTGAGGAAATGGCGGCCGTCATCGCCGGCAGCATGCTGGTGGGAGGGCTTGGCGCTTTTATCTCGCTGCGTCAACGCCCTGAAAAAATGACGCTGTGCGGGGTCATCATGGTTGTTTTCCTGATAACGGCGCCTGCCGCAGGCGCGGCCGACGCCGCCGGTTCCGTACCACCGGCGGCCGGTGCCCCCCTGGAAAACCTGCGCCAGGAGGCCGAGGCGGTCGGGCGTGACATCCAGGAGCGCCAGGCCGAGATCGACCGCATCCGCCGCCGTGAGAACGACATGGTGAATGCCCTGGAGACGGCGGCACAGGCACTGCACCGTCACCGGCGCCAGGCGCAAGCCGTCAAGGCCACCCTGGAGGAATTGGGGGACAAAATCGCCAGCACCCGCATGGCGGAGGAGGATCTGCTCCGGCGCATCCGCGCCAACGAAGCCTATCTGTCCAAACGCCTGGTTGCGCTCTACACGATTCGCCGGCTGGGGGCGGCCGACGTGTGGGCGACCTCGGCTTCGATGCTGGAGGCGGTGAAGCGCAAGGCCGCGCTGGAACGCATTGTATCCCATGACGAAGAGGTCCAGAGATCGTTGCTGGCCTATTCCGCCGAACTGCAGGAGCTGCGGTCCCGGCTGACCGGACACCAGGAAGAACAGCGCTCCCGGGCGGCCGATTACGACCGGCAGCTTGCCGCCGTGAACCGTGAGCAGTCGAACCGGGAGAAACTGCTGGCCGGTATCCGGACCGATAAGCAGGCTCAGCTGGAGGCCGTCGGCAGCCTGCGGGAGGCCACCCAGATGCTGGAGCGGAAAATCCAGTCGCTGACCCACCCGCCCGATGCCCGCACCGGCCGCCCGGCGGCTGCCGTCAAACCGATCACGGCCTCGAAAGGCTTGCTTATCTTTCCGGTTAAAGGTAAAATTATGAGTCTGTACGGGTCTTACCGTCACCCGCGACTCAACGTTCCGGCCTTTCGCAACGGGATCGACATCGCGGCGGAGCGGGGCGAGCCGGTCAAAGCCGTGCATGCCGGCACCATTCTCTATTCGAGCTGGTTCAAAGGGTACGGCAACGTCGTCATCATCGATCACGGAGATCACTTCTACTCTGTCTACGCTCACCTGGAAGACGTCTTCAAATCGGTGGACAATCGGGTGGAGGCAGGCGATGTCATCGCCACCACGGGAGACTCCGGCGCTATGGGGGTCGCGGGGCTTTACTTTGAGCTGCGCCATCACGACCGGTCACTGGATCCGTTGGAGTGGTTGAAGCGTGGATAAAACAAGATCGAATGGGTATTGGATCAACGGTTTTTAGTGCTTAGATTTTTAGGCTACGATTATAAAGGCGGGGAATTGGCGCAATACACACCCTCCCCAACCCCTCGCCAATTATTCCAGAAGGAGCTATTCATATGAGCGGGAAATTCAACCGACCGGTGAGACTGTGGGTGATCATGGTGGCGGCCCTCGTCGTCTGGATGCTGAGCACCGGGTTCCAGCGCGCCAATTCAGCCGGCAAGGACGACCTGTACGACCAGCTGAAGGTCTTCTCCGATGTCATCGAGCTGATCCAGAAGGACTACGTGGATGAGGTCGAGGCCAAGGACCTCATCCAAAAGGCCATCCAAGGCATGCTCCAGGGGCTGGATCCCCACTCCTCCCTGCTGCCGCCCGACGCCTTCGAGGACCTGCAGATCGACACCAAGGGCAAATTCACCGGCATCGGCATCCACATCACCATGCAGAACGGCTTCGTCACCGTCATATCTCCGATCGAGGACACGCCGGCCCACAAGGCCGGGATCGAGGCGGGGGACCGCATCATCAAGGTGGACGGGACCCTGACCAAGGACCTGCGCGAGGCTGTCCGCATGATGCGCGGCCCCAAAGGCTCCAAGGTGGTCGTGACCATCCTGCGCGAAGGCGTCAAAAAGCCGATGGATTTCGAAATCACCCGCGATGAGATCCCGATCCAAAGCGTCAAGTCGATCAGCCTCAAACCGGGATACGGCTACGTGCGCATTTCCAACTTCACGGGAACGACCACCCAGGAGTTTGAAAAGGCGCTTGAAAAGCTGGAGGCCTCCGAGAAACCCATGAAAGGGCTGGTGCTCGACCTGCGCAACAACGGCGGCGGGTTGCTGAACCAGGCGATCAGCATCTCCGACGAGTTCCTGGACAAGGGTGCGATCGTGTCGATGAAAGGCCGCGAAAAGAAGAACACGAAGGTTTTCAACGCCACGCCCTCTTCGGTTCAGCGCACCTATCCGATCGTGGTGCTGATCAACGGCGGGACGGCCAGCGCCTCGGAGATCGTGGCCGGCGCGCTTCAGGATCACAAACGCGCCCTGGTCCTCGGGACGACGACTTTCGGCAAAGGTTCGGTACAGACCGTTGAGAACCTGCGCGACGGCTCCGGCCTCAAACTGACCATCGCGCGCTATTACACGCCCAACGGCCGCTCCATCCAAGCCAAAGGCATCGAGCCCGACATCACTCTCAAGTTCAAGCGCCTGGACGCCGCAGAACCGACCGGCACCGAAGACGCCATGCTCAAGGAGAAGGATCTTGAAAACCACCTGGAGGCCGAAGGGGAGACCGAAAAAACCGATCCCAAGAAGAAGCCGGAAAAGCCCGCGGAAGACCCTAAGGGGCGGATGAAGGATGCCGAGTCCCGGGTCGGCCCCCTCAAGCTGGAGACGCTGCAGAACGACAACCAGTTGATGCGGGCGCTCGAGATTCTCATCGGCCACGACGTGCTCCGACAAGCGAAGAGCTGAGCGCCCGAACGCTCCAGAATGCCATCAAAGAAGCCACCGCGCAACGCGGGGCGCCGCCGCGCGCCCCGTCCCAAAAAGGCAACCCGGCCGCTGTTCAGGGCGCTCGTCGCCGTCGCGCTGCTGGCGGCGGTCGTGGGCGGTGTTGTGTGGGGGCTTCGCTGGCGGTCCGGGACCGAGACCCGTCCGGCGCTGGCCGAGCGCAAGAAGGCCATCCCGCGGGAGCTGGCGCCCGCCGCCAAGCCCCCTGTCGCCGAGAAAAAAGCGGAATCCGAGCCTGCGGCGCCGAAGCCGCCCGGCCGAGCGGCCGGCACTGAAAAGCCGGTCGCCGCCACGCCGCCCCTCTATGAGGTGTTCCCGGAAAAACCTTCCTCACCCAAGGCCCCGGCAGCCGAGTCCGACGCCCTGCAGGCGGCCCTGCCCCCCTCGCCGCCCGAGCCACCCCCGCTCAAGAAACCGCCCCGCGTGGCCATCATCATCGACGACTTGGGCTACGACCGGCAGCTGGCCGAGAAATTAATCGACCTGAATGCGCCGTTCACCGTCGCCGTCCTGCCGCACAGCCCCCATCAGGAGGCGATCGCCCGCCGGGCGCACGACCGCGGCCTGGAGGTCATGCTGCACCTGCCGATGGAGCCCATGGAATACCCCGAGATCAACCCCGGACCGGGCGCCCTTCTGGTATCGATGGGACCGGACGAGCTGCTGCGAGTGCTCGAGGAGAACCTCAAGGCCGTGCCGCACATCAAGGGGGTCAACAACCACATGGGCTCCCGGCTGACCGCCAACTCCGAGCCGATGTACCAGGTGTTCTCGGCGCTGAAGCGCCACGGGCTCTATTTCGTCGACAGCCGCACCACCGATGAAAGCGTCTGCCGGCCCTCGGCGCGCCTGTTCCAGATCCCCTTCACCCAGCGGGACGTGTTTTTGGACCACGCCCACGACCCAGCCTCCATCCGCAAACAGATCCGGGAACTGGTGCGCATCGCCCAGCGCAAGGGCGAAGCGGTGGGAATCGCCCACCCTCACCCGGCCACCTACACCATTCTCAAAGAAGAGTTGCCGGCGCTGCGCCAGCAGGTGGAAATCGTTCCGGCGTCGCGCTTGGTCCGCGTGCTCGGGTAGATTCCAATTTCCAGCCGCCTCGGAACGTGGTAAAATTGAACAGATGGTCCGGTTTCGATCGTCATTGCGCGGCGCTCCCCTTGAGGAGAACCCCGACCAGAGGCCCTGGGCCTCCATGGTTGCCTGTATGCGAGCGTGACCGGCCTGCCGGCAGCAAGGCCGATCAGATGCTTGCCTGAACGACATGATATCTATGAATAACGGTCCGCCCCTATATAACAGCCGACTGACAAAGATGTATGTCGAGTATCTGCGGCTGCACCATCCTCAAGTCAACGTGGAATCCGTTTTGGAGGAAGCGGGCATCGCTGCGTATCAAATCGAAGACCCCGCCCATTGGTTCAGTCAAGAGGAAGTCGACCGATTCAACGCGGTCATGGTTGCTAAAACCGGGGATGTGCACATTTCCAGACAGGTGGGCCGGTTTGCTGCCTCCTCCAGGGGATTGGGAGCGGCCAAACAATACATGCTGGGACTGTTGACTCCGGCCATCGTCTACCAGTTGATGGAACGGCATTATGTGTTGCTGAGCCGGGCGGCCAGCATCGCAACCAAGCAGCTGGGGCCCGCGAACGTAGCGATCACCGCAACCCCAAAGCCCGGCGTGACGGAAAAGCCCTATCAGTGCGAAAACCGCAGAGGCATCTTTGAGGCCCTGGCGCGCTGGTCCACCGGTGAATTGGCCCGCATCGAACACCCCGAGTGCCTTCACCAGGGGGCTCCCCACTGCCGTTACCTCATCACATGGGAGGAAAGCCCGCCCCGCTTTTGGCGGAGGATCAGCACCATCGCCGCGGCCGTGGGGGTCATCATCTCCGCGTTCGGTTTCAGCTTCATGTCGCTTCACGCATGGATCGCCCTGAACCTGGCGCTGGTGACCGCGGTGGGGCTTTGTGCGTTCCAATCCGAACGTCTTGAGCGCAAGAGGCTGGAGCAAACCGTTGAAGCCCAGCGCAAGGCTGCCGAGGAAACCCTGCTTGAAAGCGAAGTGCGGTACAACAACGCCATGCTGGTCCAGGAGATCGGGCAGGCCACATCCACCATCCTGGACATCAACAATCTGATCGCGGCCGTGATGGGCATCGTCGAGAAACGGCTGGACTTCGACCGCGGAATAATCATGCTGGCGAATTCGGATAGAACATCGCTGGAGTACGCCTCCGGCTTCGGCCTCGAGGCGGCCCAGGAGGATCTTCTCCGGACTACCGCATTCAATCTGGACAACCCCCACTCCAAGGGAGTTTTCATTCTGACCATGCGTGAACGCCGGCCGCTTCTGGTTGAAAACCTTCATCAGGTCGAAGGCGACCTGTCCCCGAAAAGCCTCGAATTTGCGCGTAAACTGGGAAGCCAGTCGTTGATCTGCGTCCCGATTTCTCATAAGTCGGAGGCCCTCGGCATACTGGTCGTAGACAACAGCACGTCCAAAAGGCCTCTAAGGCAAGGCGACATGAGCCTGCTCATCGGAGTGGCCTCCCAGCTCGCCACCAGCATCGTCAATGCCGTATCGTTCGAGAAGGTCCAGGAGAGCGAGAAAAAATACCGCGAGCTGGTGGAAACCGCGAGCAGCCTTATTCTGCGGGTCGGCCAGGACGGCCGGATCACCTTCGTGAACGAATTCGCGCAGCGGTTGTTGGGATACAGTGAGCAGGAGCTTGTCGGCCGGAAAGCCACGGACTTGATCCTGCCGGAAAACGAGGCGAACGCCCGCAGTTTCGACGAACTGATCGCCGCCATGGGCCGCGACCCCATGCGGCCGGCCGTCAGGGAAAGCGAGGCCACCCTGCGTTCCGGTAAAAAAGCATGGATTGCCTGGACCTACCGGCCGATCTTCGACGACACCGGCAATTGCCAAGAGGTGCTGTGCATCGGCAACGACACCACGGAGCTGAAACGCGCCGATCAGGAGAAGAAGGAATTGCAGGCCCAGCTGCAGCGGGCCCAGAAGATGGAAGCCATCGGCACCCTGGCCGGAGGGGTGGCCCACGACTTGAACAACATCCTCTCGGGCATCGTTAGTTACCCCGAGCTGCTGCTGCTGGACCTGCCGGAAGACAGCCTGCTGCGCAAACCGATCCTGACCATCAAGAAATCGGGCGAACGGGCGGCGGCCATCGTCCAGGACCTGCTGACCCTGGCCCGGCGGGGGGTTGAAACCACCGAAGTGGTAAACCTGAACCAGATCGTGACGGACTACCTGGGCAGCCCCGAGTTCTCCAAGCTGGAGTTGAACCATCCCGGCATCGCCGCGGCCACCCGCTTGGACGACCCGTTGCTGAACATTGTCGGCTCGCCGGTGCACTTGTCGAAAACCATCATGAACCTCGTGACCAACGCCGCTGAAGCCATGCCGGACGGCGGATCCATCGTCGTCCGCACGGAAAACCGGCACTTGGAGCACGAGAAAATAGGGTACGGGGAACCGGTGTCCGGTGACTTCGTTTGCCTCACCGTTTCGGATTCCGGAATCGGGATACCGGCGGATGAGATGGAGCGCATTTTCGAGCCGTTCTACACCCGAAAAGCCATGGGCAGAAGCGGCACGGGGCTCGGGATGGCGGTGGTCTGGGGCACGGTGAAGGACCATCGAGGCCATATCGACATGCGCAGTCGTGTGGGCCAGGGCACCGACATCACCTTGTACTTCCCGGCCACCCACCGCCAGACCCTGCCGCGTGACGACAGCGTGTCGCTGGATGCATTCAAAGGCCGCGGAGAAACGGTTCTGCTCGTGGACGACACCCGGGAGCAGATTGAAATCGCATCCGAGATTCTCCTCAGACTGGGCTATACGGTGGCAACCGCCCGCAGCGGAGAGGAGGCTCTGGAACAGTTGCGCCGGCAGCCGGCCGATCTGGTCGTACTCGACATGATCATGGCCCCCGGCATCGACGGGCTTGAGACCTTCAAACGCATCCAGGCGCTGCGGCCGGGGCAGAAGGCCGTCATCGCCAGCGGCTATTCGGAATCCGTGCACGTAAGGGAAGCCCAGCGGTTGGGCGCCGGCGCCTACATCAAAAAACCCTACCTGCTGCACACCTTCGGGCGAGCCGTGAGGATGGAGTTGGACAAGGAGACGTAGGCGGTTTTTCCGGTCTCCGGTCTGCCCGTCCTGAGCGCGGCGTTGGGGTCCGACCGGCTGACGGGGGACGGGCAGACGGTGGTCTACCCCTGCCGGAGCATATCGTAGAGCGAGCCGGGGAAAAGAAGCGCAAACTCGTAACGGGCAAAACTGATGACGTCCCGATCGTGGACCTCCACCGGTTTGTGCTGCAACCGTGTCCCGTTCAACTGGGTCCCGTTGGTGGAGCCGCAGTCCTTCAGAAAATAACCATCGCGTTTGATTTCGATCAAGGCGTGTTTCTTGGAAATGGCGTAATCCGGCATAATGAAGTCGTTGCCGTCGATGCGCCCGATGGAAAAGACCTCGCCGGTGGAGGTCGCATACTCCCCCTTGATCAAAGGGTAAATCGCGAGCTTCAGACTCTCGGACGCTGACACGGCATCCTCGCCGACCCCAACGGGCTCGAATACAATCGTGCGGTTCATCTCGCGCGAACCATTGCCGGAGTGGGCCGCCAGCGTCCCCAGGTGAATGGCCGAGCCGGCCAGCACCGGCTTCTGCATGAAGCGGATGAAATCCTCGGAAGAGACGGCCTGGACCATCCGCTGCAGCAGGTTCAGGCCGATTCGGCCCGCCGAGTTGACCAGCCGGGCCAATCCTCCGGGCCCGTGGGGAGGACTCGCTTCGGGTTTGGCGCTTGCCTTCGGGCGGCTTGACAGCATGGTCTCTCCTTCGGCCGGCGGACGGCTTTTTATCCGCCACAAACCGCTTCCGGGCGCCGCCTCCTCCCGATCCATTTGACTTGGCACCGCCGGCTTGATTAATATGGTTTCTCAAGGATATCATCGTCATGATCCACAAAAACTTTAATTCATTATGGACGGGTTGCCGTTTGGCTGGGGCTTCCGACGGAAGCGCGTCTCCGGCCGAACCGCTTCCGGATGGTCGCTCATGATGCGTGCCGCGCTCATTTTGGCTCTCGTTCTGCTCAATTTTTTGTCCTGCTTTGTCGAGGAGATCTATCTGACCGTCCGTCCGCTGCAACCCGGGCAGACGGCGCCGTTCGCGCTGCGGGCCGACCGGCCGCTCACCCTGCCGGCGCCGGAAACGGATGGCACGCCGACAGGGCCTGCCCCGGTTTCCCACGGCACCGATTTTCACGCGGGAGAGGTGCTGGTTCCGTTTTTCAAGAAAATCGACGAGCGCGACCAGCAGTTGATCCGCATCTTCGAGGCCCAGCGGTCGGAAGCGATCTTCCGTGAATCTCCCCTGGTCCTGTTTGTCAACATATGGATGGTCGTCTTTCTGGGGTTCTTCCTCTTCGCGCTGCCGCGGGGCGGCTACAAGCGCGCCGTGTCCCATCCGTTGCTGCTGATGCTGCTGATTCTGCAGAGCCTGATCCTGAAGGGACTCTTGCTTTTCACCAACCTTCCGGTGGCAGCGCTGCCGCTGGCCGTGTTGCCCCTGCTGGTCATCGCCCTGAACCAGGGCCGGGTGACCGCGGTCGGCACCTTCCTGGTCGGTGTGCTGCTGGCGGCTCTTTTCATGGGCAGGTCCTATGACCTCCTCACGAGCTTTCTGGTGATCGGTTTGACGGCCATCATGCTCGCGCCCAAAACCCTCCGGTTGCGCAGCGCACTCCTGCCATGCCTGCTGATCGGAGTGGTGCATGCGGTCCTGCTGACGCTTCAACGGGTGGACTGGGCCGCCATGGTCCTGGCAACCCATCTGCCCGAGGAGTGGAACCTGGCAGCGCTGCAATCCCTGGCGGCCAACCCGTGGACGGCGCAATGCGGCTGGGCATTCATGGGCGGGGTGTCGTCGGGGGCCCTGGCGCTGCTGCTGCTGCCCGTGCTCAAAGCCGGGAGGACCGTGGGCTCGACGGTCACGCTCCGACGCTTCTCCGACCTCGACCAACCGCTTCTCAAACGACTGTTTACGGAAGCCCCCGGCACCTATCAGCACTCCATGAACGTGGCCTATCTGGCCCAGGCCGCCGGAGATGCCGTCGACGCCAATTCGCTGCTGCTCCGGATCGGCGCTTATTTTCACGATATCGGCAAGGTCCGGCGGCCGGAGGGCTACGTCGAGAACCAACTGAACGGGGTCAACCTGCACGACACCATCGACCCCTATGAGAGCATCGAGATCATCACGGGGCATGTGCAACAGGGGCTGCTCATCTGCCGCGATGCCCGGCTGCCGAAAATGGTGATCGATTTGGTTCAACAGCACCATGGAACCCAGACGGTGGACTTTTTTTTCGAAAAGGCCAAAAAACTCAAGCCCGAAGGAAGCGTCAACCTAAACGAATTCCGCTACCCGGGCCCTAAGCCCCAGAGCGTGGAAGCGGCCCTCCTGATGATCGCGGACGCGGTGGAGGCGGCCTCCCGAACTTTGAAGTCGCCGAGCCGGCTGGCCTTTGAAAAACTAGTCCGCTTCATCGTCGTCAAGCGCATCGCCGACAGCCAGTTCAGCGAGTGCGTGCTCGACACCCGCGACATAGATGCCATCATCCGCTCCCTGGTGGACGCGCTGGAGGCCTCCTTCCACGCGCGCATCCGCTACCCCTGGCAGCAGCCGCCTCCGCCTCAAAAGACGTGATAGCATTTTCAGCTTGCCCTAGGCGTTGCGAAATGGTAGTTGAGGCGGCCTGATGCGACGAAATCCCGATCAACCGCTCGCGCATCCACCCAACGGCAACCATTCCCAAAACCTTAACGGCATCGTGAGGTGGCTCCATGGCGTTAGCTCTGATGGAGGGCAACGAAGCCATCGCCCGGGGGGCGGTGGCGGCCGGGTGCCGGTTTTTTGCCGGCTACCCGATCACCCCGGCAACGACGATTCTGAACCACATGCTGGCCATGCTGCCGCCTCTCGGCGGGGTCTGCATCCAGGGCGAGGACGAGATCGCATCGATCGGTTTCTGCCTGGGCGCCTCCATGGCGGGCGTGAAGGCCATGACGGCGACCTCCGGACCCGGCATCAGCCTCTACAGCGAGCAGATCTCCTTCGCCATCGGCAGTGAGATCCCCATTGTCATCGTCGACATCCAGCGGCTGGGCCCCTCCACCGGATCGGCCACCCGCGGGGCGGACGGCGACGTCCAGTTTCTGCAGTGGGGCAACAGCGGCGGGCTGCCGGTGATTGTCCTGGCGCCGACCGACGTGAAGGACTGCTACACCCTCACCGTGCACGCCTTCAACCTGGCGGAACGCTACCGCTGCCCGGTGTTCGTCGCCTCCAACAAGGAAATCGCCATGACCCGCGAGAGCCTGGACCTGGAGCGCCTGACCCCCCCGGCCCCGGTCGACCGGGTCGCACCCCCGCCGGATCAGCCCTTCCTGCCGTTTCAGGCTTCCGGCGGCGAGGGGGTGCCGGGCTTTCTGCCGATCGGAGGCAAAATACCGGTGCGTCAAACCTCCTCTACCCACGGCCCGGACGGATTCATCACGACGGACCCGGCCGAGATCACGCGCGGGCTGACGCGGATGCAGTCCAAGATCAATGCCGTGGCGGATCAGCTGGCGATGGTCGACCATCACCCCGCCGCGGGAGCCGAAACGCTGGTCGTTGCCTACGGCGTCACGTCCCGGGCTGCCGGCGCCGCGGTGCGCGAGTTGCAGCGCCGGGGAAAGCCGGCCTCGCTCCTGGTCCTCAAGACCCTCTGGCCCGTGCCGGCGGCGGCCATCCGCCGGGCAGCGGGCGGCGTTAAACGCATCCTCGTGGTGGAGATGAACCTGGGGCAATACGTGCGCGAGATCGAACGCATCCTGCCGGGGCAGGCGGTCGGCTTCTGCGGTCAGATGGACGGCCGGTTGATCGCCCCGGAAACTATTGTGGAGGCAGTTATCCATGGATAGCCTGTTGAACGCGGCGCGGCCGCCGGTGTTCTGCCCGGGCTGCTCCCACGAACGCATCACCCACACCCTGGACAAGGCGTTTCAAACCATGGGGCTGGGCGGCGAGCGCATCGCCATGGTGAGCGACATCGGCTGCTCGGGGCTTTTCGACACGTTCTTCCACACCCACGCCTTCCACGGCCTGCACGGCCGGGCGCTCACGTATGCGGCCGGGCTCAAGCTCGTGCGGCCTGAACTCACGGTCGTGGTCACCATGGGCGACGGCGGCCAGGGCATCGGTGGGGCCCACCTGCTGGCAGCCTGCCGCCGCAACCTGGACCTGACCCTGCTCGTGCTGAACAACTTCAATTTCGGCATGACCGGCGGCCAGTATTCCGCAACCACCCCACCCGACGCCGAGGTGGGCTCCGGGTTTCTGAACCGACTGGAACAGCCGCTGGACATCTGCGGTGTGGCCCGGGCCGCCGGCGCGCCTTACGTCGTGCGCGGCTCGGCCTATCGCAGCGACATCGCCGATGTCATCCGCAAGGCTATCGAGTTCAAGGGGTTTTCAGTGGTGGACATCTGGGGAATCTGCCCGGGCCGGTTCTCCAAGCGCAACCGTCTGACGACCAAAAGCATCGACGAGATGCTGTCGAAGCTCACCCCGTTCGAGGGGCCGGTCCCCGAAAATCAGCGCCGGGAGTTCGGGGAGCACTACCGCGAACTGGCCGCCGCGCAGAGACCGGTCCCGCCGCCGCTTGCCATCGCCTCGGCATTTGTTCCGGTCAGCGGCGACCGGCAGGAGGTCATCATGCTGGGCAGCGCCGGCCAGCGCATCATCACCGCCGGCGAGATTCTTTGCCTGGCGGGCCTGCACGCCGGCCTCAACGTCACCCAGAAAAACGACTACGACATCACCGTGCTGCGGGGCCCCTCCATCAGCGAGATGATTCTCTCCCCGCAGGAGATCGACGGCACGGGCATCCAGCGGCCCTCGGTGGTTGTGGCGCTGGGGCCGGAAGGCGTGGCGCGGCGCAAAAAAATCTTCGCAGCCCTCGATGAGACCGGCATCGTCATCCAAGCGACGGGAGTGGACGTACCCGCCGGCCGCGCCCGCATCAACCGGGTGGACTTCAAGGCACAGGGGTTTAAAAGCACGGACTGGGCCTTGGCGTCATTAGGGGTATTGTCCAAACTCGGCGTGGTGATCCGACCGGAAATGCTGGAGGCGGCTCTGGCGGCGCGGCTCAAGGGCGACGCCCTGGAGATTGTCCGCCGGGTTGAACCGGGTGAATGGCTGTAACCGTCGCCGCCACTCGGCGGTTGATCAAAAAACAACAGGCCCATGGTTTCCATGGGCCTGTTGTTTTTTGATCGATGTCTGATCGGCAGGGACCAGGAGGCTACTCCAGAACCATCAGCACCTGCTGTGTGGCCACCGTGTCGTCTTTCTTAACCTTGATCTCTTTCACTTTCCCCGACTCCGGCGACGGGATGGCGTTCTCCATCTTCATGGCTTCCAGGACCAGCACTTCCTGATACTCGAGAACCTCTTCCCCCACCTTGACGAGAATGTCGACGACTTTTCCAGGCATCGGGGCCACGATTTGTTTGCTCATTCCTTCTTCTCCTCCAGTTTAGTTTCCCGGCCAAGCATGGCTTGCGCCTCTTGCTACAGAATGGTGTTTGATACTGAAAGGCTCTTGGAATGTCAAGGCAAAAGGGGGAAGCGGCGTGTTTCCATCCTTGACGGCGGGCTGCCGTTTCGTATATGAGGATACTTTAATCTTTTCGACACCATAACCCGACACAAAGGCCGTGTGAATCTTAGAAACGAAAAATACTATAAACGGGGAGGATGGAAGACATGCGATCGTATTTCGAGAAGATGAAAGAGTTCGGCAGCGCGCTAAAGCCCGGAATCATCAAGAGCAGGGAAGCCAACGTCAAGCTGCTCAAGGATGTGGAAGCCGAAGTGGGCAAGGCCGTTGAGAAGGTCAAGAACGTGGGGCTTCCGACCACGGAGATCAACAAGCGCAAGCAGCTGACGATCTGGCAACGCCTGGAATACCTGCTGGACCCCGGCACCTGGACCCCGCTCAACACGCTTTACAACCCCAACGAAAACGTGGAGGGGACCAACAACGTCTATCACGGCCTGGCCAAGGTCTCCGGCAAATGGGCGGTGGTGATCGGCTTCGACAACAAGGTGATTGCGGGCGCCTGGATTCCGGGCCAGGCGGAAGAGATTTTCCGCGCCACCAATCTCTCCAAGCTGTTGAACATCCCATTGGTCTGGCTGGTGAACTGCAGCGGTGTCAAGCTGCCCGATCAGGAAAAGTTCTATGGCGACCGCCGCGGATCCGGCACGACGTTCTTCCGCCATGCGGAACTCGAGCAGGCCGGCATTCCGATCCTGGCCGGAATCTACGGCACCAACCCGGCCGGCGGCGGCTACCAGGGCATCAGCCCGACGATCCTCTTCGCCCACAAGGATGCCAACATCGCGGTCGGCGGTGGAGGCATCCTGAGCGGCATGTCCCCCAAGGGCTTTTTCGACCTGGAGGGCGCCGAGCAACTGATCGCGGCCGCCAAACAGTTCAAGGCGGATCCTCCGGGATCGGTCAAGGTCCACCACGACGCCACCGGGTTTTTCCGGTACGTCTATGACACCGAGCAGGGAGTCCTGGACGGGCTCAAGGACTACATGAAGGACATGCCGGCCTACCACCCGAAGTTCTTCCGCGTCGCCGCGCCCAAGGAGCCACGTTTCCCGGCCGAAGACATCTACTACCTGGTGCCCTTCAATCAGAAGCAGATGTACGACTTCGACGAAATCCTGTCCCGTCTGGTCGACAACAGCGAACACATGGAATATCGACCCGGCTATGGACCTGAGATTTACACCGGCCTGGTCAAGATCGACGGCTTCCTCATGGGGGTCATCGGCAACCGCCAGGGATTCCTGGGCGAGCATTACCCGGAGTATGCCGATTACGCGGGGATCGGCGGCAAGCTCTACCGCCAGGGGCTGATCAAGATGAACGAATTCGTGGTGCACTGCGGCCGAGACCGTGTGCCCATCATATGGTTCCAGGACACGAGCGGCATCGACGTCGGCGACATCGCTGAAAAAGCCGAGCTGCTCGGTCTAGGGCAGTCGCTGATCTACTCCATCCAGCAAACCGAGATCCCCATGATCCTGACGGTGCTGCGCAAGGGAACGGCGGCGGCGCACTACGTCATGGGCGGCCCTACCGCCAACCGCCACAACGCCTTCACCCTGGGAACCGCCACCACCGAGATTTACGTCATGCACGGTGAGACCGCGGCGGCCGCCAGCTACTCCCGCCGTCTGGTGAAGGAGAAGGAAAGCGGCAAACCGCTCGAACCGGTCATTGATGAGATGAACAAGCTGGTCAAATCCTATTACGACAACTCCCGGCCGCTCTACTGCGCCCAGCACGGGCTGGTGGACGAGGTGGCCAAGATGACGGAGCTCCGCAACTATTTGAAAGCCTTTGCGGGCGCCGCCTACCAGAACCCGCGCTCCATCTGCCCGCAGCACCAGATGATGCTGCCCCGGATCATCAAGGGATGATCTCGTAAAAAGGGGCTCCGCCGGCGGGCGGAGCCCCTTTACGAGCCGCTGAGGCACTCCTATTATACCCCTTATTATGAATACCGACACCTGGATGGTTTCATCGCGAGCTCGAAGCCTCGTGGCCCGTTTGGCGGTTTGGTTCTTCTTTGGTTGTTGGCTGGGGGCTGTTTCAACGGCCGCGACAGAAGAATCCGCCCATGCTCAATCGGCAACCGACCGCGCCGCCCCCGAGGTCACCCTCTCGACCGTTGACGTCGAAACCGGCGGCACGTTGTTCGTCCAGATCGACTGCCGCCGCATGCCGGCCGCTTCCCGGGACCTGCGGCTGTCTTATCACGACCAGGGGATCATGGTCTTCCCGCATCCGGTCAAGGGCCCGGCGGTCCAGGCCGGGCTGGTCGGGATTCCGCTGACAGCACCGGCCGGAAAGACCCACTTGACCATCGAATGGGGCTCCGGCGCCCAGCGGCTCGCCCAGAAGGTGCCCTTCGAGGTCCGGCAGGGGACGTACGGCGAGGAGACCCTGACGGTGGACCCCCGCCATGTCCGTCCCAACCCGAAGGAGCTCGACCGCATCCGCCGCGAACAGGAAGAGCTGAAGCAGATCTATGCTTCCGGCAGCCGGTCGCGGCTCTGGCAGGGGGCCTTCCGGATCCCCGTGCCGGGTGAAATGAACGGTCCCTTCGGCACCCGCCGGGTTTTCAACGGCGAGCTCCAGAGCCACCACACCGGTACCGATTTCCGGGCCCAGACCGGGGATTCCGTGCATGCGGCCGCCGCCGGGGTGATACGCCTGGCGAAGGACCTCTTCTACTCCGGAAACGCCGTCATCATCGACCACGGGGCCGGCGTGTTCACGTCCTATTCCCACTTGAGCCGAATCGATGTGAAGGTGGGCCAGAAGATCGGAAAGGGCCAGGCGGTGGGGCTGGCCGGGGCGACCGGTCGCGCCACCGGCCCGCATCTGCACTGGGGCGTGAAGGTCAATTCGATCAACGTCAACCCCCTGGCCTTCGTACGCGTGACGGACCTCCTGGGCGGCGGATGACACGGCAGGGCCGGCGCCTTTTTTCCTTGACAGCCGCGGGCCTTTATCCTATACAGCCGTCCGCCAAATACATAGCGATTCGATGGTGCGTCCGGTCCTCCGGGACGGATCGGTTTTCTGACAACATTATGACATCGCCGCACTCCATATTGATTTACCCCGGGGCCTTAAACGGCATTCAGGGAAACCGACGGGATTCACCCGCCACCGTTTGCAATCTGACGTCTCTCACGCTGGCCATGGGAGCGCAGGATCCCTACACCCAGGGGCATGCCCGCCGGGTGGCGGCCTATGCCGAACGGATGGCACAGCGTATAGGCCTCGCCGCTGAAGAGATCGAAATCATCCGCCTCGGCGGCCTGCTGCACGACATCGGAAAGATCGCTTTCAGCCACAAGCTTCTGAAAAATCGCTATTCCAAGCTAAGCCGGGCCATGCGCGCCGAAATCCGCCGGCACCCGGAGATCGGGAGCGATTTTCTGAGGGCCATCAACGTGGCCGATCCGGTAATCGACTGCGTGCGCTTCCATCACGAGCGGCGGGACGGGTCGGGATACCCTCATGCGCTGAGGGCGTCTCAGATTCCAAGGACGGCGGCGATCGTCAGCGTGGCGGATTGCTTCGACGCCCTGACGACGGACCGCTCCTATCAGAAAGGCCGCGGCCCGGCGCAGGCGATGAGCATCCTGGAGCGCCTGGCGGGAGCGGCGTTTGAATCAGAACTCATACATGTGCTGGTCGAAGACGTCCGGAAAAACGGGCTGCCCGCCGCCTGATCACCGCCAGCGATTTCTTTACAGTCGGAACGTTTCAGGGTAGAATGGGTATGTACGGTGATTTTCCTCCGGGAGCGGCAAATTTGTCAAGCAAAGCCATGAAAGTCTGGTTCAGCGCGGTTTTCTCGATGGTGTTCTACATCGGGCTGTTCAGCGGAATCGGCTACCTGATTCAACTGACGCTGTTCTGATCTCACGATGGGTCGGCGCACGGCCGACATTCCTCACGCGGCTCCCGCCGCGCCTCGCCCTGCCGGTCTATGCCAATTCGCGGTACCTGCGGTGACCCCCCCCCCGTCTGACGATTCCATCGGGAGCGATGCCCGACAGCGGTTCGGGTGGCTATTGCCCCACAAAGGAGACAACCCCCCGGGAAGACCCGGTGCCGCTCCGGACCAGGCTCAAGCGCCGAGTGATGCAGGTCGGGGTCTCGTCGGGATGATGGCTCACGTATAGAATGGTCGTCGATCCTGCAGCGGCGATGCGGTCGACGGCCCGCAGGATCAAGCGCCGGTTGCCGGAATCAAGCCCCTGGCAGGGCTCGTCCAGCACCAGCAGCCGTGGCGGTTTGACCATCGCCCGGGCGAGCAGCACCATTCGTTGCTCGCCGTGGGACAGGTGATTGAATTTTTTTGCTGCCAGCGGCTGGATGCCGAAGGATTCCATCCACGCCCGGGCGGCCGCCTGCTGATCTCGTGATGCTCTCCGGTAGAGCCCCACGGAATCGAAAAAACCGGACAACACGACGTCTTCCGCCGTGACGGCTTTGCGGTAGCGCACCTGCAGCTCCGCTGAAATGAGCCCGATGCCCGCCTTGATCTCGCCGATGCCCCCGCCGCCGCCGCGCAGCTTCCCGAACACCCGGACCGTGTTGGTGTAGGCCTGGGGGTGGTCTCCTGCGATCAGGCTCAGCAGGGTGGTTTTGCCGGAGCCGTTCGGCCCGCAGACGGCCCAGTGCTGCCCGCTCCTGACCGTCCAGCAAAGGTTCTCGAACACCGGCACTCCGTGGTGCCCCACCGTGACGTTTCTGAGGTCTACCAGAACCTCCGATGGCGTGTCACCCGACTCCACCCGGGGTTGGCGTGCGGCCGGCGGTTCACGCATGACTGAAGACTCCAATGCATAAAGACGGTCCATCCGCCCGGGTCCCAGCACATCCTCGCGCCTTCCCTGGAAAACCACCTGCCCTGCTTTTACCCCGATCACGTGGGTGGCGTTCGGCGGGATCTCGCGCCGACGGTGGGTGACCAGAACCACCGAGCGATCAGGGCCCATCAGCTCGTTGATGATTTTCGCCAACTCCGCCCGGTACTCCGGGTCAAGGCCTTCATAGGGTTCATCCAGGATCAGCAGACGAGGGGATGCGCTCAAGGCCAGCGCAATCTGAAAACGGCGCATTTCGCCGGAGGACAGCTCGCGGATGCGACGCTCCAGCAACGGCTCGATCTGAATCCTTTCCAGGGCGTCCGCGGGCCGGTGTCTCTCCCCTCGACGCGGACGCGCCAACCGGATGAAATCACCCACCCGGAAGCCGCCGTCCAGACGGCCGCTGAAGGCATGGTGTTCGTCCCGGCGTTCCTCCTGCTCGATCAGCCTTCGCTGGTGCTCAAAAGACAGGCAGGCCGCCTGCTGCCGGAGACTCGCGGGCTCCGGTGGGAAAATCTCGCCGCGCACCACCGGCACCTCGCCGGTCAACGCCCGCACCAGGGTCGATTTGCCCGCGCCGTTGGGCCCCACAACCGCCCAGTGCTCGCCGGTGTGGATGTCCCAGGACGTTCCCGCAAGGATCTGCTTGTCCCTCACCCGCAGGGTGACCTGGTTCAAAGAAACGAGAAGGCCCCTCTTAAAGCGATCCGCATGCATATGCATCCGAATATACGATCCCTTTCCAAACAAGTCGAGTTGATTTCAACCTTCCGAAATGATATTGTATTTTTTTATTTATTTTCCAACATCGGTCCTAAAACTCATCCGGCGAGCATGACGATGAAAAAGCCGCTTTACGACAAAATGAAGCCCATGTTCCCCCTCATGGCGCACGACTATCGCGAGATCGGGCCGACCGAGGAGTTGATCTACCGCCTGGCCTTGGGCAACACCTTCAACACCCGGGTGGTGGGGCTGGAATCCATCAAGCGTTTCCGGCGTGAAAACCCCAACTGCGCCATCACGTTCAAACCCAATCACCTCAGCGAAGCCGACTTCATCGTCCTGGGGGTGATTTTCCGGCGCAACGGCCTGCGCGTCCTGATGGAGGGCGGCAACAACCTGTTCATCGACGAGATCGACCTTTTCCGGGACGTCTTCCCGACGCTGATCCATCCTGAATTTAAAAATCTCGCCGAAGCCAATCAGCTCACCATCGCCCAGTACCTCAGCCAGCGCGGGGCCTTCAAAGTCTTCCGTAACCCGGTGACCCTGAAGCAGCCGGACGGCACCGAGATCAGGCTGGGCCGAAAGGAAATCCTTTCCCTCAGCCGGGCCTACCGCCAACACCTGGTAGAGAGTAATGAAATGTACCTGACGTTTCCGGGGTTTTCCGCCATCCGGTCCAGCCTGCTGGATCTCTTGAAAATGGACGCGATCAAAACCGGGAGAACCTACAACGGCAAAATCGACGGCTTTCACCATTTGCCGTTTCAGATGGACATCGAGGCCGCGGTCGACGCCGGGGTGGACGTCTACATCGTGCCGGTCAACCTGGCCTACGAACGCGTGCTGGAGGATGAGAACTTTCAGGAGCTGACCCGCATGCACGATGCCGGCGTCAGCCAGGAAAAGATCTACATCCACGACATGGGCTTCATCATCCGCCGGTTCTGCGAGGACAAGCGCAAGGTCCATCTCTCGCTCAAATTCGGCGAACCGCGCAAAATAGACGCGCGGCCGCTGCGGGGGGACGTGCTTGGCACCAAGATCAAATTCGCGGCCCACGCCTCCGCCAAGGAGACTTTTGAACGGGTCATGGGCATGCAGCCGGTTTTCCCGGCCAATATCTTTTTTTCAGCGTTCGACGAACAATTCAGCCGTGTCCCCACGCAGGTGATGCGCGAGAAGATCGACGACCTCCGCGACCACCTGCGGCATCTTGTGTGGGGCAAGCAGCGGCAACGGATCGATCTGCACTATGCCCTGGGTTACAACCTTCAGATCATGTCCGCCGACGAAATCATCAACCGCACCTTCGAAGTCTTCGCCGCCTTAGAGCGGCCCATCACCTCAATCGACGGCGACATGTTCGTCGTCCACAACCACGACGTCGCCATGCAATACCGCAACCACGTAGCGCACTTCTTCGAACCCCCTAAGAAATAATGGCGCACGCCCCGATTTTTTTCATTGGAAGCCGGGCACGGTCCTCCGCCGGCCGGTCGGTGATAACGTGTGGGAGAGGCTTTCAGCCTCGATGATCGCGGCTGGGAAGCCGCTCCCACAGGTCTGCCCGTGCGGCGTCACCGGAAGACCAGCCCCATCGGGTCCGCTGGCCGAAGCGATGATCCCGGCCCGCCGGGTGTCTCACCACGCCGACATGATGTAGCGATCCACTGGGGCGTAGTCATCGGTCAGGGGCGAAACCTGCGCCGCCGACGGGGCGCTGAGCCGCCCCGCCAGCATGACAGTGATGTCCGGATCCTGATTGGCGAGGAGGGGTTCCTCCCTTGAGGCAAATGCCGCCAGGATGATGTTGTGACGGCCTGAGCGATCCCGGCGCGCCTCCACGGCAAAAACCAGCATCTGGGGGAATACCGCTGCGTAGGTGGCAAACAAGGCTCGGGGAAAACGGTCGCGTTCCCAATCCTGGCTCGACAGCAGGTTGACCAGAACGACCCCGGTCTTCGTCAGGGAGTCTTTCATGCGCCGCGCTGCCTCCACCGTGGTCAGGTGAAAGGGAATGGCATAATCCGAGTTGAAGGTGTCGCAGAGGATGACGTCGTATGCCTCTCGGTTGCGGTTTAGAAATGTGCGCGCGTCCTCTTCGATGATGCGCTGACGCGGATGGTCCTTGAGCTCGAAGTAGTCCCGCGCAACGGTGATGATGCCGGGGTCCAGCTCCACCACATCCACGGCGACGTTCGGATAGTTCGCCAAGACGTATTTCGGGAAGGAAAACCCGCCGCCCCCCAGAACCAGCATCCGTCTCATCTCCGGTGCGAAATGCTCCGCCAGCCGGAAAAAGCGGGTGTAGGGCAAGGCCAGCGCAACGGGGTCATCCAGGTACATGGCCGACTGCTGCGCATGCGGACCGGTGGTCAAGACGCGCATGAGCCGGCCCGTGTCCCTCTCAGCGCCCTTGAAGACGATTACCCGGTTGTAGGGCGTGTCCATGTCCACGAAGCCCTCCGCCGCCAGCTGAGCGTCGTAATCAAGGGCTGCAACAAGCATGACCAGGAAGAAGACGCATGCCGCGGCCTTGATGCCTGCCCGGCCGCGCGCCGCCAGCAGAGAGGCCAGCGCCAGAACGGCCGCCATCAGCAACAGGATGTTCGTGCTGCCCAGCCAGGCGATCAGCACGAACCCGGCCATGAACGTGCCGAAGATGCTGCCGATGGTCGAGATGGCGTAGAGGGTGCCGGCCGTCCGTCCGCCGGTTCCCGCGTCGGCAAGCTTAAGCCGCACGGCAAACGGCGCCACCATGCCCAAGAGCACCGACGGGGGCGCGAACAGCAGGAGTGTGGACCACACGGCGCTCATGTGCAACCCCGCACCCTGTGATTGGAGGAACCCGAGCACGAAGGACTTGGTCGCAGCCACGGCGGCGGTGGCAAAGGCGGCCAACAGGATAATCCCCCCGAGCAGCCGCGCCGCGGGGTGTCGGTCCGCCATCCGACCGCCCCACCAATACCCCAGGCTCAGCGAGGCCAGGATGATCCCGATCAGGCTTGTCCAGACCACCAGCGAGGTCCCGAGATACGGGGCCATCACACGCGAGCCCGTCAACTCGATGACCATCACCACCGCACCGCACAGGAAAACCGCGATTTCCAGCATGACGCCACCTGGCAATAAAGGAATTCTCGACCGGGATTTCACGCACCCATCCGGTCGAGCAACGCCCACTCGAGGAACTGGGTGTACACGCGCCAGGAGTTCCGGCCGTAGCCGCCGGCCATGACCCAGGCGCCGGGGATGCCGCGGGCCTTCAGGAAGGAATAGACCATCTGATCGCGCTCCAGGAGCTGGCCCAGGCTGAGCCTGAGGCCGGCCGTGGAGGGCAGCTCATCCAGCTCGTAGGGGTCCGCGCCGCAGACCACCAGCGCGAGATCCGGCCGGCCGACCCCGGCCAGACCCTCCAGTCCTTCCTTCAGCCGGCGGTTGTAAACGGGCTCCTCGCCGGACTCAATCGGGATGTCGATGGTGCTGGGGATGAAGGAGGGGTTCGGACGCCCGTCGGCGTCGCGCTCCGGCTGATCGAGCGGCCAGCCGGTCGCCATGTGGATGCTCAGGGTGGAGATCGAATCATCCCCGGCGGTGATGGCGGCGGTGCCGTCGCCTTTGTGAGCGTCCACGTCGATGACCCAGGCGCTGCGGATCCGATTCTCGAACTGGAGCCGGCGCAGCGCAATGACGAGGTCGTTCACCAGGCAGAAGCCCGCGCCGTAATCTATCTGAGCGTGGTGCATGCCGCCGCCGAAGTAAAAACAGAACCCGCCTTCCAAACCCATCCGGCCGCACTGGAGAGTTCCGGCCGCCCGCGTCAGAACACGATTAAAAAGATCAGTGAGCGGAAGCTGGGCCACGGCCGGGTTGAAGCGATGGTAGTTGCCGTTGGCGTCGATCAGCTCGTAGGTGCGGATGATCTCCGCCTCCAGGCCTGCGGAGGAAAGCCGATCGACGTAACCCGCGGAGTGAACCCGCAGCAGATCCTCGCGGGTGACCTGCCCCTGAATCGTGCCGATGTGCCAGGCGGGGGGTTGGGACCCCCGCCGCGGGTGGGAAGTCAGCCGGGCGAAGGTTTCCGAAGCGCGGCTGTCCATGACCGGGATCTCGATCCCGAACTCAATGAGGCTGTGGGGCTGTCGCGGGTCGTAGAGGATCATTGATTCACCGGCTATTGACGGTGGGTCATCCGCACGCAGCTGCAACGGATATACGACGCCCGGCGGTGGTAACCGGTCTTCCGGAGAGTCTGAGCGTTCCATCGGCTTTGGGTGGGAGCGGCTTTCCAGCCGCAATCCAAATGCGGCGGGACACAGAGGTTTTGTCCTGGCTGGAAAACTGCTCCCACCGCCAAAGCTCAATTCATTTCAGAGAAGAAATCGCTCCGCATCGAAACCCGCTCTCAGGGAAGCCGCAATACCCCCCCCAACCCCTTTTCCGGAGGGGGAGAGGGGGGAAAGCGTGCTGAGCGTCCCGACCGGCTGGTTACTTCGCCGCGACGAGCTTGAAGCTGTCGAACACCCTTTCGAAGGTCTTCAGGTCCTTTTGGAAATACTCTTCCTGGGTGGCGCCGTAGCGGATGTTGTAGAAGGTGTCGCCCTTGATGAACCCGTAATAGAGTGTTTTAAAGACAAACCCGTCGGCATCCGTGTAAACGAAGACCAGCCGGAAGCCGCTGTTGCCGGCGACCCGGGCGGGTGTGTTTTCCGTCACGCTGAAATTGCGGACGTTGCTGTCGGCCAGAATCTCATTGACGACGATCTCCGCCGCCGCCTCCGGCATCATGCCCGGGGTCATCGTCTTCTTGGTGAACTGAAAGGGCTCGGAGAGGGAACGTTCCCGGATGAGGACAAACTGCTTGTAGCCGCCCTCCTTGGTCATGAACATCATGGCGTCATCGGTCGGGATTTCTTTCCAGCCTTCCGGCACGGCCGCGTTGAATGTCAGCGCAGGCTTGCCGCCGCCGTGGGCGCAGGATGCGAGCAGGGCCATGAGAATGAGGCAGATCCAAAAACGTGGTTTCATAAGTCTTCTCCTTCGATCGTAGTGATGCACTGGGTTAGATAGCTGCGAATGTAGTCGTTATCGTGTGCATGCGGGGCCAGGGCCAGGGCGCTTTCGAAGAACCCCCTCGCCGAACGCGCCTGGCCCTTTTTGAGATGGATGAGGCCGATCGCTTTGTAAGGTTCCGGCAGGAAAGGGTCGGCGGCGATCGCTTGAAAATAGTGCGCAAGGGCCTGCGGTACTTCCTCCGCTTCGTTGCGCTGCCTTAAGATTTCCCCCAGCAGGAAATGGCCGCGAGCATGGTTCGGAGAGTCCCGGAGCAGGCGGCGGGCGCACCGCAACGCCTCGTCCCATCGGCCGTGCCGCACCTCGAGCCGGCCCTGCTCAAGCAGCAGGTTCTGGAGATGGTTCCTGAAGACGGTAGGGTCCGTCAATCGTCCCGCTGGGAGATCGGTCGGGCTCAACGTCTGCAGGAGGAAAGCCGGCCGCTTCCCCCGGGTCCCACTTCCGTTGCCTTCTCTTAAATGCTCAAATATTTCAAGTGCTTCATAAGGATCATATTTGGCTTTGATCACCATGTCAAGGCCAACCCGGTCGGCTTCCTGCTCAAGGCTCCTGCGCAGGCTCATCCGCGCTGCATAGGGTTGGGCAAATTCCTTCTGCGCCGTCAATTCATGAAACCAGGCCAAGGAATCCGAGAGCGTCCGATCGAAAATGGTCTCATCGGTCTCGGCCGGGCCTGCCGCCAGCGCGCGCAAGGCATGCCGCCGGGTGACGTGGGCCAGCTCGTGGGACAGCAGCAACGCCAGTTCCGCTTCGCTTTCAAGGTGCGACAGAAGCCCCGTATGTATGTAGATCGCCCCGTCCGGGAACGAATAGGCGTTTTGACCGGGATCGCTGACCAGAACCACATGCGGAACGACCCCCTCGACCCCGTCGTCGGGCATCAGGCCGGCAACCATCCGCTCGAGGTACTGCTCCAACTGCGGTTCCCGATACAATAGACTGCGCCGGGCAATGGCGGACTGCTGACGGCGCGTCTCGAAGCTCAGCAGCTGCGTCAGGCGTTCACCGCGCCCTTGCGAGGAAGACATCACAGTTCCTGGGCCGCTGCAGCCGAGACAGAGGCATACTGCGATCGCAGCCGCAAAACCGGCCGGTAAACTCATGATCGTCCTGGCACAATCGGAGGCCGCCATGGAGTCCCTGTGGAAGAATGAAGTTGGTTTTCTATGAGGACCTATCGGCTGAATCGGCATGGGACTTTAGGGATTAGAGTGGAAGCCCAACCCAGAAGGCAGCACTGAATCCTGAAGCCACGCATAGGAGGCATCGGTTGAAAGAAATGTTCTTGTATCGACCAACTGTTGTTGAGAACGATGCTTTAAAAAGTTCCTATATTTTTAACGGGTTAAATTGATGGGGGATCGGGACGCACACTTCGGCCGCGCAGCCGCCTGATGGGCTTTCACCGGTTGGATGATTTTCTTCTTTTTTTTATGGACAAATGCAAAAGTATGACTATAATAGGCCACCTGAAAATTGAGAACCCGCATCACTTAACAACCAAAAGGAGGAACTGAAAAATGAAGAAGATGTTGCTGCTGGTTGCCGCTGCCATGCTGATTGCAGGCTGCACCTCGGAGTTCTACAAACATGACCGCCTGTTCTCCACAAACCAGCACGCTGCTTTCAGCTGGTGGGGCTACAAAAATGTCAGCCCCGAAGAGGCCAAGATGTCCGCCGATCAGGGCTGGTGGGGGAGAGAGATCCCTTACGTCCCCGCTAAGTAACCCGGCGCGCACCAGAACTTAAGCACTCTAATAAACGGCAGGGTGGTGTTCCATCCTGCCGTTTATTATTTTGCCGTTTGTAAAGGCCCTGGTTGGTTAACCCGGAAACTAAATGGGCCGATTTCCACTATGGCCGCGAACGCGGATCGGGGTGCCGGCCAGTTTTTCTTGACGCCGCCATAGGGCTTACCTATAGTGCGCCCTTCAACCGGATCTTCCATGGCCCGGCAGGCGGCTGCTTTTACATTATCTCTGACGGGCCATTCTGAAGAGGAGGCTTGTTGATTTTCGATCTCACACGCTCGCAGAGGCTTCTCACAACTCAGTGCTCCAGCGCGGGGATGTGGCTTATTATTCTGTGCCTGAGCGCCGTTGCGGCGGGCTGTGCGGTCAACAAAAAAATGACCGTCATCAGCGCCGCTTCCCTGGTGGAGGATGTCTCCAAGGCCGCCAACAAGCAGTCCGATCTGCGGGTGATCCGCGAGGGCATGCCGGCCTATCTGCTGCTGATGGACGGCATGGTGGAAGGCTGGCCCGACAACGAGCGTCTGCTGCTGGCCGCCGCCCAGGCCTACTCTTCCTATGCCACGGCGTTCGTCGGCGCCGATGACGCCGCGTTTCGCGATGCCCTCCTGCTGCGCGCCAAAACCTATTCTCTACAAGCCCTGGAGCAACGCGGAATTTCAGCTCCCCTCACGTCCCCGTTTGGCGACTACGAGCGCCAGGTCGGCCAAATGACCCGTTCCGACGTCCCTTATGTGTTCTGGTCCGCCTCCTGCTGGGGCAACTGGATCGGCGCCCACGCCAATTCCATCACTGCGTTGGCGGAGCTGCCGCGCGTGGAGGCCCTCATGAAACGGGCGCTCACCCTGGATGAAACCTATTATTACGGCGGGCCGCACATCTTCATGGGGATTCTGTACGCCTCTCGACCCCAGGTGGCCGGAGGCAGCCTCGACCTTTCTAAAAAACATTTCCTGAAAGCAATTGAAATCAGCCAGGGCAAGTTCCTGATGGCCCATGTCTACTACGCGGACTATTACGCCCGAAAGGCGTTCGACCGGGAGCTGTTCGTTTCAGTCCTGAACAAGGTCCTTGAAACTCCGGCGGACACCGTCCCGGAGCTTACGCTGCTCAACACCGTCGCCCGGCACAAGGCCGAAGCCCTGCTCGGGAAGACGGACGAGTACTTTTGAAGGAGACTCTCTGATGCGCCGCCCGGCATGCCTGTTTAGCGCGATGGTTGTTCTTTTCCTGTCCAGCGCCCTGCTGGCCCCCCAGTTTGTCGGGGGTCAGTCGCCCGTCGTCATCAAGTTGGCCACCCTCGCACCTGAAGGCAGCCCATGGATACAGGTGCTCAAGGCCGCAGCCGACGAAGCCCAGCAAAAAACCGGCAACGCCGTCCAGTTCAAGATCTATCCGGGCGGGGTCATGGGCGATGAACGCGACATGGTCCGCAAGATGCACATCGGGCAGATTCAGGCCGCCATGCTGAGCTCATCCTCGCTGGCCTCCCTCTTCCCCGAGATCGATGCGCTCCAGATCCCCTTTCTTTTCGACAGCTACCCCGAAACGGACTTCGTTATCGGCAAGATGGAAGGCGGTTTCAAGAGCGGTCTCGAGAAAAACGGTTACGTGGCGCTGGGCTGGTCGGAGGCCGGGTTCGTCTACCTGATGTCGACCCTCCCCGTGGACACCCTCGAGCTGCTCAGGAAGGCCAAGGTCTGGATCTGGAACGACTCCCCCATGGCCAAGGCCATCTTCGAAGAGGCCGGAGTCATCGGGGTGCCGCTGTCCATTACCGACGTGTTGGTCGGCCTCCAGACCGGGCTGGTGGAGGTGGTCTATGCCCCGCCCTCGGTGGCCGTTGCCCTGCAGTGGTTCACCCGAATTAAGTACATCACGGACGCACCCCTGAATTACATGCTGGGCGGTCTGATTGCGAAAAAGGAGGCCTTCGACAAGATCGACCCCCAGCACCAAGCCGTGGTCAAAGAGGTCTTTCAGCGCCACATGACCCGGCTGAGAGAAGTCATCCGCGCCGAGAACCAGGAAGCCCTCACCGTCATGCAAAAGCAGGGCATCAAGCTCCTCACCCCGGGCAAAGCGCAGATTGCCGACTACAAGGCCATTTCGGAAAAGGCCATGCAGAAGGAGAACAGCCACAAGTACTCGCCCAAAACCAAGGAGGAGGTCTCTTCCTGGCTGAAGGCCTACGCGGAGGGCAAGAAGTGAGATTCTGGGAGCGGATGGACGAAACCATCGGCCGGCTGGAAAAGGCCCTCATGGTGCTTTTTCTGGGGTTGATGATCGTGGCGGCCTTTGCCCAGATCGCGCTGCGCAATTTCGGGGGGGTCGGCTTGCCCGGGTCCGAGTCCCTGGTGCGCTACCTGGTGCTGTGGGTCGGGTTCATCGGGGCCTCCCTGGCCGCCCGGGAGGGCCGGCACATCACCATCGAGGTCATCAAGCTGCGACCCTCGGCCGGCGGCAGGCGTTATCTGGCGGCCGTCTCTCAGCTGTGCGCCGTTGGCGTCTGCACCGTGATGACCTGGGCGGCGGTGAAGTTTGTCCGCGACGACGCCCAGATCGGCAACCGCACGTTTCTGGACTTGCCCACCTGGGTCCTGGAGACGATCATCCCCGCAGCTTTTGCGATCATGAGCCTGCGTTTTCTGCTGCGCGCGATCCGGGCGCTGCGCCGGGACGCTGCAAGGCGGGAGCCGGCGCCGCCGCTATGACCACCCTGCTGATCACGGCCGCCGCCCTCCTGCTGCTGCTCATCGGGACCCCCGTGTTTGTCGTCATCTGCGGGCTGGCCCTATATCTTTTCTATGCGAGCGGGATCGACCTTTCGGCCGTCATCATCGAAATTCACCGTTTGGCGACCACGCCGATGCTCGTGGCGATCCCCCTGTTCACCTTTGCCGGCTACCTGCTCTCGGAGAGCAGCGCCCCGCGACGCCTGATCCGACTGGCCGACGCCCTGCTCGGCTGGCTGCCCGGCGGGCTGTCGGTGATCGCGCTGGGGACCTGCGCGATTTTCACGGCGCTCACCGGTGCGACCGGGCTCACCATCATCGCCCTGGGCGGGATCCTGCTTCCTGCCATGAACCGCGGCAAATATCCGGAAAGTTTTTCGCTGGGGCTGCTCACCACCTCGGGAACCCTGGGTCTGCTGTTTCCGCCGAGCCTGCCGCTGATCGTCTACGCGATCGTCGCCAAGGTGGGCATCGGCCAGCTCTTCGTGGCCGGTCTCCTGCCGGGTGCGCTGCTGGTGGTGTTGCTCTCGGCCTACAGCATTTTCATCGCCGCACGGTCCCGCGTGCCCCGCAAAACCTTCCGGACCGGCGAGCTGGTTGCCGCCGCACGGGAGTGCATCTGGGAGCTGCCCCTTCCGCTGGTGGTGCTGGGGGGGATCTACACCGGCTATTTTGCGGTGAGCGAGGCGGCTGCCATCACGGCGATGTACGTGCTCGTCGTTGAAGTCCTGATCCTGCGCGACATCCGCTGGGGAGCGCTTCCGGAGCTCATCAAGCAGAGCATGGTGCTGGTGGGCGGGGTGCTGATCATTCTGGGCGCCGCCATGGGGCTGACCAACTATCTCATCGACGCCGAGATCCCCATGCAGATGCTGGATTTTTTCCAAGCGCACATCGAAAGCCGCCTGGTCTTCCTGGTCGTGCTCAACCTGTTCCTGCTGGCCGTGGGCTGCACCATGGGCATCTTCTCGGCCCTGGTGGTGGTGGTCCCCCTCATCGCGCCGATCGCCCATGCCTACGCGATCGACCCCATCCACCTCGGGATCATCTTCCTGACCAACCTGGAGATCGGCGCCTCCCTCCCGCCCCTGGGCATCAACCTCTTCATCGCCGGCTTGCGCTTCGACCGGCCGGTGCTCAAGCTCTACGCGGCCTGCCTGCCATTCGTCGGCCTCCTGCTCGCGGCCCTCGCCTTGATCACGTATTGGCCCTGGCTGAGTCTGGCGCTGGTTCGCTGACTGCGCCTGCAGCTCAAAGCTCGAAGATGAAATCTGAAAGCAAAAAAAGATAAAACCCCAAATCCATTTCGGGCGTTTCGGGTTGAGCTTTCAGTCTTGAGCTTTTTACTTAACGCCCTTGGCGGTCAGGAACGGCCCGTACTTCTTGTCCGTCTCCATGATGTGCTTGCCCAGCACATCCCTGCCTTTTCCCGCCTGCATGGCGTCATAAAGTTCATTCAGAAAGCCCACGAGTTTCTGGTGCTGCTGGTCGATCTTGGGGATCCCGACGCTCAGTTCGCTGCTCCAGTTCAAGAAAGCCATGATGTTCAACCTCCTTATGGGGTGAGATGTCCAGCCGACTGGCCGTGGGGTTAGATCGGCAGGTTGGCGGTCTGACTTTAGGCGATTTCGTCAAGGCGCCGAAATTGACAGGATGGATGCGAACGGGTAACATTTTAAGTATTTAGACAAGGAGTGCTTATGCGTAAAACTGGATGGATCTTGTTTATGTCGCTGATCGTCCTGGCGGCCCCCTTTCAGGGGAACGCCGTCGAGGACGTCCAGATAGAAACCCCGGGTTTCAAATCCCAGATCGCCGTTGAACCCACCGCGAACCCGCAGCAGGTAGTCGTTTCGGTGCTCGACCCGGCCGGCGAGCCGGTCCGCGACCTTCAGCCGCACGATTTCGTCTTGGCCCGGGGCATCCGCAAGGCCCGGGTCGTTTCAGTTGAGCCGCTCCAGGCGAGCAAGGCAACCCCCGTCAACCTGGTGATGGTCATCGACAATTCCTTCTCCATGCAGGAGCGCGGCGCGATCAGCCCGCTGCTGGCCGCCCTGAACGGCCTTCTGCAGGATGTGCGCCCCATCGACAACGTCCACGCCGTCGTGTTCAGCGACCGGGACGTGAGGACGGTGGGCGGCCGCGCCTTGAACGTGCGCACCTTTAAATCGAACCAGGCCTCGGAATGGAAACGGTTCTTCGCAGAGACTTTTGACCGGGGCATCACCACCCGGACGTATCTCTACGAAGCCGTCACGGCCGGGCTCGACATCGTGAAGAACATGCCGGCCGACGAGCAGAAACTCATGGTGGTGTTTTCGGACGGCGAAGACCTGAACAGCAAGATCGGAAAGCCGGAGGTCGCTGTCGCGGCCCTCGGCATCAAAAAGTTTCGGGTCTTCTCCATCGATTACATGCCCCACGAGAGAACCGATGAGTTTCTCACAAGCCTGGCTCGGGATCATCACGGCCGCATCTGGAAGGCCCGGTCCGCCTCCGAGCTCGTGCCCATCTTCCAGGACTTCAAGAGCACCATTCTCCACAAGTATGTTCTAACCTACGAACTGCTCAACCCGATTTCTATCGAGCCCAAGGCCTTGAGCTTCGACGTCCCCGTCACCACAACGGGCGATCCGGCGGCTCACATGCTGTTTTTCCCCACCGGGAAAAGCGACATCCCAGGCCAATACATCCAGCTGAAAACCAGCTCAGCCGCAGATGCCTTCCAGCCCGCGGGCCTGGCCGGGTTCTCAAGCCGCTATTTCAACATCCTCAACTTCGTCGGCAAGGCCTTGCGCGATCTGCCCGAGGCCCGGATCGGCATCGTGGGCTGCACCTCCGACTACGGACCCGAAAAAGACGACCTGACGCTTTCCCAGAACCGGGCGGAGGCGGTGAAAGAGTATCTCCACCGCATCTGGGGCATTGACGCCGCACGCATGCTGATCGAAGCCCGCAATCTGCCGGCCGAACCCTCGCCAGACGACACCCGCGAGGGTCGGCTCGAAAACCAGCGGGTGGAGTTCATCTTCGATTCGGACGCCGTCCAGTCACGGGCCGTCGGCGGCCTGATCGCCGAGGTTGGGAACGGGAACGCTGTCCAGGTAAAGCTCGACCTCCATCCTGTGCCGGACATCACCGGCAGCGAGGTCCTGATCCAGGGAAATGATCGCACGCTGAAAACACTGTCCTCCGAGGCCGAGATCGCCCCCTCGCATTCATTTCCGCTGGACGACCTCGGCCGCGACCGCCTGGCGCGGCTAAGTTCCATCGAGGCCCTGATCCGCGTGACCGACTCTGGCGGCCACGTGCATGAAGCCTCCTCGGATCTCTGCCAGATCAGGACCAATCCCAAGCTGGTGATCCGGGAACTGGCCCACCCGCCCTACGGCGCGGTGAACCTGGAGCCGGACACGGTGACGGTGGAAGAGATCACCGTCGTCGACAGCTCGCCCCTGCTCAACTACGTTTATTTCGACGGCGGCCGCTCCGATATCCCCGGCCGCTATGCGCTCTTCAAAACGGCGGCTGAAGCCAAAACGTTCGACCCTGCATCCCTCAAGGGCACCATGGAAAAATACCGCCAGGCGCTCAACATCATCGGCAAACGGGCGGCCGAGCGGCCTAAGGCAAGACTAAAAGTGATCGGCTGCAATTCCGGGTTCGGCGAGGAAAAGGGTAGAACCGACCTGTCCCGCAGCCGCGCCGAGGCGGTGCGACACTATTTAAGGACCATCTGGGGGATCGACCCTTCGCGCCTGGAAGCAGAGGCCCGCGGGCTGCCGGCGGCGGCAAGCGCGGGAAGCATCCCCGAGGGCCGCGTCGAGAACCAGCGGGTTGAAATTTACGCGGACGATCCGGCGATTCTCGACACCGTGCAGAGCACCTACATCGAGGCCCTGAGCGACACGGAAACCTTCAGGATCACGCCGGAGATCGAGCCGGGGGTGGTCCTGAAGCGCTGGAGCATCGAAATCTACGGGGACGACCAGCGGCTGGAAAGCCTGCCCGGCGAAGGGGAGTTGGAGCCGAGCTACCTGCTCGCACTCAGGGATGTGGGTCTTTTGAACATCGGCAACTACAAAACCGTCGCGGCAGCGCTGGAGGCCGTGGACTCAAAAGGACAGTCGTTGAGAGCCCGGGACACCTCCACAGTGCACTTCGTGAAACGCGAAGAGCGTCTGGCTCGCCGGGAGGGCTACAAGGTCGTCGAGAAATACGCCCTGATCCTCTTTGATTTCGACCGGGCGGAGATCAAGGACCGCAACCGGGTGGTGGTGGACCGCATCGGCAGGCGCATCCGCGAAGTGCCCTCCGCAACGGTCAAGATCGTCGGCCACACCGACACCATCGGCAAGCTCGATTACAACGTGGCGCTGTCCAAAAAGCGCGCCGAAACCGCCTTCGAACAGATCCTGGCGGGAGGCGTTGCGGCCAAGGACAGGGTCTCCTTCGAGGGCAAGGGACCGGTGGACCCTCTGTTCGACAACGGGCTGCCCGAGGGGCGCGCCTTCAACCGCACGGTGACGGTGATCATGGAGTACGAGCAGAAATGAATTTTCCCCGCAAGCCAGCGGAGAAAATTCATAGGCAGATTGGTCGTCATAGGGCGGCTCTCGCTGTCAGATTAAGCGGATCTTATTACTCCCCGACCCCTCGAATATGCCCATTTCCGGGATCTACGAACAGGCGGATCAAGCTGCCCGGCTTGATTTGAGTCAAATCATTCTTAATGTCCATCCTGTTGCGCCTAGCGCGGCGAACGAAATGCGATTAAAGAGGAGCAAACGGCATGAACGCACCGATCAGGGACGATCAACTGCTGACGATTGTTAAAAACGTGGTCGAGCAGAACGGTTGCCGGCTGATAGACATAGACTTCGACAAACACATCCTGAAAATCGAGGGTTCCGACGAGGCTCAGGCGCGCTGCGCCCTGGCGCTGGAAGAAGTGTTGGGTTAGACGTTTACTTCGCAAACACCTTTTTCAATAGATCCGTCGTGCGGGCGGCGGGGTTGGTCCGGATCTTCGCCTCTTCCTGCCCGACCTTCACGAACAGGCCGTCGAGTGATTTCTGGGTCACGTAGCTGTCCAGGTCGAAGGAATCCGTTTTCCCAAAAGGGACCATCGACGTGTAGCGGTCGGTCATGGCCTTGTAGGACTGCGTGACGCCGACCTTATTCATGCTCTCCGCGATGGCGGGCTTGAAGGCCGCGGTCAGGTCGGAGGAGGTTTTCGTCTTGAAATAATCCGTGGCGGCCGTGTTGCCGCCGTTCAGGATCTTCTGAGCGTCCTCAAAGGACATTTTCTTCACGGCGTCCTCAAAAATGGGTCTGGCCTTGGGGGCTGCCTGCTCGGCTGCGCGGTTCATGCTCAGGATGAAATCGTCCACCTCCCGCTGATAGCCCGCTTTCTTCAACACCTCGGCCGCCTGCTGCATCTTGCCCGGCAACAGGATCTTCGCGGCGGCATCGCCGAAATACCCGTCGGTTTTCGACAGGCTCTGAACGGCATTTCCGGTCCCGGTCGCCAGCGCCTCCTTCAGTCCCGCCGCCACCTCCCCGCCGCCTGCGCTGGACCCTCCGCCGGCTGACTTCAATGCGCCCGTGACCGCGCCTTTAACGTCCTGGGAAAAAGCCTGCGACGTCACCAGAAAAAGGAATACCGCAACCAACAAAGAAGTAGTTCTTTTCATGGATACCCTCCTGCGTCCTCAGCAATGTTTGAAATTTGAACCAACGTAAGCAGGGAACATGAGGTCTGCAAGAAGGTCGGTGCCTTTATGTGTGTTTCTCAACGCAGGAAAAGGATTGTTGCAGGTGCTGGGGACCCATTTCAGTCTGAACCAGTCTTCATTCTGTAATTACGCCAGGCGCGCACGGGTATTACCAAGGCGTAAAAGGGGAAGGTGTAGAGGGCGGCCACCGTGGGCTCGAGCGGAGAAAAGAACTGGGCGCTGAAGACGATGACCAGGATGTAGTTCATGATCCAGAGACTGATGCCGCTGGCCAGTTGGTCCGGAAGCGCCCACCGCCATGCCACCAGGATACCGGCAGCTATGGAGATAGCCCCCAGCAGGAAAGCGGCGGATATGGAGGTCATGAGGATCCCGATGTTCTGGCGAAAGAAATCGGCGAATTTCGAGAAAATCCCCAGGTTGGTCATATTTTTTCTTGACATGGTTTTAATTTGTAGTAAAACTACAACAATTGTTGTATTGGCTCATAAAAACGTTTTCTTGTAGAAAAGCTACCATGGCCGACACCCTCGCCCTCATCCGCAGCTCCCTCGACGCTCTGAGAAACTCGGAGAAGAAGGTGGCCAAGTGCGTTCTCGGAGACCCGGGAGCCGTCATCACCTCATCCATCACGGAGCTGGCGGAGAAGGCGGGCACGAGCGAGCCCACCGTGATTCGTTTCTGCCGCAAGCTGGGCCTGGGCGGCTACATGGAGCTGCGCCTGAACCTGGCGCGCGACCTGCCTTCCGCCCAGTACATCTTCGAAAACGTCAGCGACAGCGACTCCCTGGCCGGGATCGCCGGCAAAATCCTTAACGCCCATCGCGAGGCCATCGCCAACACCCTCAACAAGCTCAATCTCGACGATTTGGACGCGGCCGTGAAGGCGCTGCGGTCGGCTCGGCGCATCGAATTTTACGGCATGGGCGGATCCGCCATCGTGGCCCGGGACGCCCACCACAAGTTCTTTCGCCTCGGCATCCCCTGTGTCGCCTACGACGATCCGCACATGCAGGTCATGTCGGCCGCCCTGCTTTCCGCCAAGGATGTGGTGGTGGTCATCTCCCACACGGGCTCCACCAAGGACATCATCGACAGCGCCAAGGTCGCCCGCAAGGCCGGCGCCAGAGTCATCGGCATCCTCGGCAGTGAAAACGCACCGCTGCTCAAGTTCTGCGACATCGCGCTCTCCGTGCACTCCCAGGAGGCGGCCCTGCGCCTGGCGCCCATGACCTCGCGCCTGGTGCAGCTGGCGATCGTCGACGTGCTGTTCGTTACCGTGGCCATGCAGGATTTCAATGTGACCAAGGAGCGCCTGGACCGGGTAAAGCGCTCGCTTGTGGACAAACGCTATTGAACAGCTCGCAGGCCCGGGCCGCACCAGCGGCCCGTTGGATGGATAATCACCGTTGGCTATAATCGTTCAACCGAAAGGAGAGGGAAATGAAAAAGATTCTAGTCCTCGTGTTGCTGGTCCTCGTTTTCGCGCCGTTTCAGAATGCAAAGGCCGCCGACCCCACTGTCATTCAAATGAAACTGGGTCATTTTGCGGCGGATTCACATCCCGGGAACGTCGCAGTCAAGATGTTCATCGAGGCGGTGGAGAAAAGGACGAACGGAACGATCAAGATCGCCAACTTCCCCAACAACGCCCTTGGATCGCCACCCGAGGTGCTCGAGCAGAACATCCTGGGTGCGGTGGACATGAGCCTGCCTACGCAGGGACAGCTTGGCAAGTACTCGAAGAAATTCAACTGCGTGATGCTTCCTTTCCTTTATGAGAACTATGCTCATGCCGACAGGGTATTGGACGGCCCCTTCATCAAATGGGCGGCGCCGGATCTCGACAAGGCGGGCCTCGTATTCCTTTCGAACTGGGAATGGGGTTTCCGCAACCTCACCAACAGCAAACGGCCGGTGAACAAACCGGAAGACGTGAAAGGTCTTAAAATAAGGACCCCTCCTGAACTGCCTACCCAGGCGGCCATGGAGGCCTTAGGAGCTGTCGTGGCCACCATCAGCTTCAGCGAACTTCAGATGGCCCTGAAGCAAGGCGTGGTGGACGGTCAGGAGAACCCGATAGCGGTCATTTACGCCAACAAGCTCTATGAAACACAGAAGTATCTCACGATGACGGGACACAACTACAATACGATGGTCCATGTGATCAGCAAGAAGGTCTGGGACAAGCTCACCCCTGACCAACAGAAGATCATCAAAGAGGAGAGCGTCAAGGCGGGAAACTTCATGAGGAAGGCCGTCAGAGACGGCGAAGCGCAACAGATCGCAGAGCTTAAGAAGCTCGGTGTGGAAGTCAGCACTCCGGATAAGGCCCCATTCAAGAAGCTGATGGGGCCGGCTTACGATCGGATGAAGGCCATTGCCGACGAAGAGAATATCAATGCGTTCGTAAAGATGGTCGAAGCGGCGAAGTGAGTGAATGGGTGATTAACCGCGCTCAGGGGCAGCAAGAGAGTGGGATCGATGGTCGCTTCATCGATCCCATCTCCCTGACTCTCTTTTCCTGATTCTGAGAAATACCTATTCGAGAGGCAGAGATGCTCACCTTATGCATTTTCGCGGTCTTGTTGGTGCTGATCATGATCGATCTGCCCATTGCCGTTGCCATCGCCCTGACGGCCATCGCCTTCTTTGTCGGGCTCGACAATGCTTCTCTTCTTACCATGCTGCCCCAGAGAATGTATGCTTCCACCACCGGGTTTGTTCTGCTCGCCGTCCCCTTCTTCATCCTGGCTGGAAACCTGATGAATACCGGGGGTGTAACGAATCGCATCTTCGGCTTTGCCAGGGGGCTGGTAGGGCATATCCCAGGCGGGCTCGGGCAGGTGTGTATCGTCGGCGAATGCATTGTTTCGGGCATTTCCGGTTCCGCTATTGCGGATGCGGCCGGCATTGGGCAGGTGATGCACAAGGCCATGGTCGACAGTGGTTATAAACCCAAAATCTCCGCAGGCCTAATAGCTGCAGCCTCAACGATCGGCCCGATCATTCCTCCCAGCATCCCCTTTGTCCTTTACGGGGCATTGACAGGCGTGTCTGTAACTGAACTTTTCCTGGCAGGATTTATTCCGGGATTCATGATGGCATTGGCCATGATGATAGCGCTGGCTCTGATGGCAAAACGCCGTGATCTGCCCAAAGAGAAGAGGGCGAGTCTCAAAGAAATATGGAAGAGCACGAAAGAGGCATGGGCATGTCTGCTGGGGCCTGTCATCATCATTGGAGGGATATTGGTCGGATGGTTCACGCCCACTGAAGCGGCGGTCGTGGCCTGTATCTACGCATTGGTACTGGGGTTATGGTACAAGGACCTCACGTTGCGGGACTTGCCCGGGATCTTCTGGGGATCGATCAGGCAGACCATCAGCCTGCTCTTTATTGTTGCTGCCGCGGGTTTTTTCGGTTGGCTGACCATTCATCAGAGAATCCCGGATCAGATCATTCAAAATCTGACGAGCATGAGTGCCACTCCTTTCGGGGTCATGACCATGGTTATGATCATCGTGTTAATGCTCGGGTTCTTTCTGGAGGGAAACGCCATCTTCATTATAACCATACCGATATTCCTGCCCATCGCCGAGCAATTCGGATTTGAATTGGTCAATTTCGGAGTGGTGATGACCCTGCTGATCATGATCGGCAACCTGACGCCCCCTGTGGGCATGTGTCTGTATGCGGTATCCAGTTTCAGCAAGGTAGATGTGGGGGCCTTGTCAATAGAGGTCCTCCCCCATTTATTGGGAATATTGATCGTAACTCTCCTGTGTGCCTATTATCCAGGAATTTCAACTTCTCTTTCTTTTCTCATCAAATAGGGGGTAGTTCGGTGCAGAACATCCTGAATGCCCTGAAGAAAATCGACAGGATAGCCTTGGTGGTATTGAAGGCGTTGACCATAACG